>NZ_MLJI01000001.1:1497478-2994957 GCF_002095535.1 Pantoea cypripedii | reverse complement strand
TGGCACGTCTCAGAACAAGGAGTTACGTCCATATGTCTATGGCTGCAAACGCGCAGACGCAATCTGTATTCCCTTTAGCCTGCACCTCATTTGCGGTGTTTCTGACTTATCTCACCGCCGGGCTGGCGCTGCCGGTTATCCCGTTGTATGTCCACCAGGAGCTGGGCATGAACAACGTCATGGTTGGCCTGGCGGTGGGGATTCAATTCTTTGCCACCCTGCTGACGCGCAGTTTCGCCGGTCGTCGCGCCGATCAGCACGGCGCTAAACTCACCGCTCAGCATGGCATGATGGCGATTGCGCTGGTGGGCGTAGCCTATCTGGCGGCGGCGCTGTTGCCGGTGTCACCGTGGGCGAAGTTCGGCCTGCTGGCGATAGGTCGCCTGCTGCTCGGTTTCGGGGAAAGTCTGCTGCTGACTGGCAACCTCACCTGGGGGATGGGCCTGGTGGGCAGTAAACGTTCCGGGCTGGTGATGTCGTGGAACGGTATGGCGATTTATGGATCGCTGGCTGCCGGTGCCCCCCTCGGTTTATTGATCCATCAGTACGGTGGATTTGCCGCACTCGGCGGGGTAGCTCTGCTGCTGCCGCTGCTGTCGCTGGGGTTAAACAGCTGGATTTCCGCGGTGCCGGTGGTGGGTGGGGAACGTCCGTCGCTGTTCAGCGTGATAAAAACCATTTTTCAACCCGGCCTGGCGCTGGCGCTACAGGGGGCTGGCTTTGCCGTCATCGGTACCTTTACCTCGTTGTATTTTGCTGCTGAGCAGTGGGGGAATGCGGGTTTCGCGCTGACCGCTTTTGGCTGTGCGTTTGTACTGGTGCGCGTGTTCTTCGGTGGTTTGCCGGATCGTCACGGTGGCGTGCGGGTGGCGATGGTTTCGTTGCTGGTTGAAGCCGCCGGTCTGACGCTACTGGGGCTGGCCGGACAAGGCTGGATTGCGCTGCTGGGAGCCGCGCTAACCGGCTGTGGTTGTTCGCTGATCTTCCCGGCGCTCGGTGTGGAAGTGATCAAACGCGTCTCGCCGCAGATTCGCGGTACCGCGCTGGGTGGCTTCTCCGCGTTTCAGGATATCGCTTACGGGGCCAGCGGTCCGCTGACCGGTTTGCTGGCGACGGCGTTCGGTTACGGTTCAGTGTATCTCGCGGGCGCCTGCTGTGCGGCGCTCGGTATGCTGGTTACCTGGCGCTTTGCCCGTCACGCGACAGCAGCATAACCAGCTTATCGCAGGCAGCCACAATTTCGCCGGGCGTCAGCGCGGCGAAACCCAGTATCCAGCCAGACTGCCGCGTCTCTCCCGCGTACAGCGGCGACAGACGCGGCAGTTGCAGACCGATCGCGCGCGCCTCATCGGTCAGCCTCGCTTCATCGCCCTGCGATAAATTCACCGTCAGTTGCAGGCCGCCTGCTGCCGGCAGCGGTGTCAGCCAGTCGCCGCAGCGCGTGCGCAATTGTTGCAGCAGCACATCACGACGGCTGTGGTACAGCTGGCGCATCAGACGCAGATGGCTGGCAAAATGTCCCTGTTGAATAAATTCGGCGGTGATCGCCTGTGGCAACAGCGCGCTGTGCCCATCCAGCACGCTGCGTGCGCGGCCCAGTGCATCAACCAGCATCGGGGGCACCACCATCCAGGCCAGGCGGAGTGACGGGAACAGCGTTTTGGAAAAGGTGCCGAGGCTAATGACCCGGCTCTGCGCTTCCAGCCCCTGCAGCGCAGGCAGCGGACGTTCACCATAGTGAAACTCGCTATCGTAATCATCCTCAATCAGCCAGCTATCCTGCTGACGCGCCCACGCCAGCCACTGCAAGCGCCGCGCCAGGCTCATTGGCGTACCGGTGGGATAATGGTGTGAAGGGGTGAGATAGACCAATTTTGCGCGGCCGCTGAGCGGGACTGCGCCCTCTGCATCCAGTGGCATCGCCCGGCAGTGCGCACCGGCGGCGAGGAAGGCATTGCGCGCGCCAGGGTATCCCGGTTCCTCCAGCCAGACGTCGTCGCCGCTATCGAGAAACATCAGTGCCAGCAACTGTAACGCCTGTTGTGAGCTGGTCAGAATCAGTACCTGTTCCGCCTCACAGCGCAGACCACGCGACAATGCCAGATAATCCGCCACCGCCTGACGTAATGGCGCATAACCGCAGGGATCGCCATAACCCATCACTTTGCTGCCCAGTGAACGTTGTACGCTGGCGCTGATGCGTCGCCATGTTGTATGTGGAAACGCACGTAATTCCGGCGAACCGGCAGCAAATGCCTGCGGGAACGGTGGATCCTGACATCCTCCCGTTGCCAGCACCTGGCTGCCGCGCGTGGAAAAATTCAGGATATTCTGCTGCTTACCCGGCTGCGCGCGCGTTGGCATGGCGATGGCAACAAAGGTGCCGCGTCCGCTGTGGCGTTGCAGATAGCCTTCACTTTCCAGCTGGGCATAGGCGGCCTCCACCGTGACGCGGGAGAGGTCAAGATCCAGCGCCAGCTGGCGGCTGGAGGGCACCTTTTGTCCGTAACGCAGATGACCGCTGGCAATCGCCTGGCGCAGCGTGCCGCACAACCGTTCGCGCAGGCCGCCCTGGCTTTGATGACTGAACAGGGCCAGCAGGGGAGATGATGTCATGGTGGTCTTATCCAGGCTGTTAAAGTGGTATCAGAATACAGACCACTTTGCCGTACACTGAGGGAAATTCACAGCAGGAGAATGCGATGTCATCGGTTTTAGCCTTCTCCCCGGTCAGTGCGACAGCAGCCTGACGTTTTGTCGCTACCGTCTTAATCGTCCGGACGCGTAGCGGCGCGATTTATCGCGCAATTTACAGCGGTGCCCAGGTCAAAGGGCGCGCAATAAATTGCGCCGCTACGGGTAAATTCACAGCAGGAGAATGCGATGTCATCGGTTTTATCCTTCCCCCCGGCCAGTGCGGCTGAAAGTCTGGCTTATCTGCAACACAAGCTGGCGTATTACACCGATGCCTGGGATTTAGCCGAAGATCTGGCGGCGGGCATCACGCAGATTGTGGTGTTTGATGCACGCGCCACGGAGGCATATCAGGCCGGTCATATTTGCGGTGCGATCTCGTTTCCACATCGCACCATGAACGAAGCCACCACCGCGCAGCTGGATCGGCAGAAAGTTTACATCACCTATTGTGACGGCATCGGCTGCAATGGTTCGACTAAAGCGGCACTGAAGCTGGCGGCATTAGGTTTTCAGGTCAAGGAACTGATTGGCGGGCTGGATTTCTGGAAGCGTGACGGTCATCCGATGGCGTGGGGCAGCGCGGTGGGCGAATGGCCCGCCGCTGCCCCGGCTGCACAATGCGGTTGCTGAATCAGAGGAATATCCACAGCAGGAAAATAAACACCACCAACGCCAGGCTTAAGGTCAGCGCCGGGCGTTGCGCCAGAGGTGCCGGTAACTGATTGAAGATCGGTGCCCAGATCGGTTGTGGGCGTAGTTCGCTGGCGGACAGCGGCTGCTCCAGGTTTTTTTCGGCACGGCGGCTGAACAGCAGGTTGAGCAGATCCTGGGTTTGCGCCGGGGTCAGCACCATCTGCGGCGTGGCCTGGAAACGCTGCTGGCTGTAATCTTCCAGCAGACGCTGCTCATCGGCGCTCATCGGCTGCTTCAGCGAGCTTTCCAGCGTGTGCAACGTTGGCGAACTCAGCTGGCTCAGTGTATGACGCACCTGCAAATACTGGGTTAACAATGGGAAATGGCGTGATGGAATCGGATCGCCACTTTTCAGGTTAACCAGCTTCAGCACATCCCCCAGCACTTTCACCGGCGATTCACCGGTGCTGGCGGCGAGGCGCGTCACCTGCTGATTCAGCGCCTGATGTTCGGCAGGCAGCAGTGACCGATCGCTGATACGCGTCTGCTGCGGCTGCGGAATCGCCATCTGGCCGTTCTGCAACATGGTCAGCACCTGGCGCAGCTGGTCTGGCGATAACGCGCTCAGTACCGTCTGGTTAAACTGCTGGCGGATAAAATCACTCACCGCCTGGCGGTTATTGCCCAGCGGCAGTTTCTCCAGCAGTTGCTGCAACAGCTGACGTGTGGCGTGGCTGTCCTGCACCTGGGTTAAGCGGCTATTGAGATGCTGTTCGGCAGCGGGAAAGTGACGCGATTGCAGTTCAGCATCGTTCTTCACGCCGACTTCATGACGCACACCGGCCCACAATTCCGGTGCTTTCAGGGTGCTGAGCGACATAATACGGACGATCAGGCGTTCCAGCGTGGTGCGCTGAGCGGGAGATAATGGCTGTTCGCCTGCCGGGCCACCAGGGCGCGCAGGGCCAGTTGCCTGAGTGAGTGGGGAACGATCGCCCGAGGGCACACCGGGACCGCTGAGAGGTTGCATGGCGGAATCCTTGAAAACCGAGTCAGATCCGGGTGCGCCGGAAAAACGAGGCCATATGATAGCAAAAGCCCCCGGGAAATCCACGGGGGCAGCAGGGAGCAGGAAATTATTTTGCCTCGGCCAGCTTCAGGCGCTTACGTCGCCAGCGTTTCCATAACGGTGGCACCACCAGTACCGACACCGCCAGCACCAGCAGCACCTTGCAAATCAGGCTTTCCCACAGAATCGGCAGGTTGCCGTTGCTGATTGACAAGGCACGGCGCAGGTTCTGCTCCAGCATCTCGCCCAGCACAAAGCCGAGGATCAGCGGCGACATCGGAAAATCCATCTTGCGCAGGATATAGCCGAAAATGCCCAGCCCCACCATCAGCAGCAAATCGAAAGTGGTACTGTGCACCGCGTAAACGCCCACCGCAGAGATCGCCGCAATCGCCGGAACCAGGAACCACAGTGGGATGGTCAGCATACGTGCGAAAATATTGATCATTGGGATGTTCATGATCAGCAGCATCACGTTGCCGATCAACAACGCGGCAATCAATCCCCAGACAATATCGGGCTGCTCGGTAAACATCGCCGGGCCGGGGGTGATATTGTACAGCGTCAGCGCACCCACCATCACCGCCGTGGTGCCGGAACCGGGGATCCCCAGTGTCAGCATTGGAATGAAGGAGCCACAGGCCGAGGCGTTATTCGCCGCTTCCGGTGCCGCCACGCCGCGAATATCCCCTTTACCGAACTGATCGCTGCCGCTGATCTTCTTCTCAGCCATATAGGCGATGGCACTGGCAATGGTTGCACCGGCACCGGGTAGCACGCCGACAAAGAAGCCGATAAAGGACGCGCGCAGCGTCGCACCGGTAGACATCGTCGCCTCTTTCATATTGAACAGCATCCGGCCACTGGCGCGCACCATTTTCTGGCCGCTGCTGGTGGATTCGAGCATCAGCAGAATCTCGCTCACCGAGAACAGCCCAATCACCACCACCACGAACTGGATGCCATCGGAGAGATGCACGCTGTCGAAGGTAAAGCGATACACGCCGGTATTGGCATCAACGCCCACCGTCGCCATTCCCAACCCTATCAGCGCCGCAAGAAATGACTTCAGCGGGTTGTGGCTCATCATGCTGCCGAGACAGGCGATGGCGAACACCATCAGCGCGAAGTATTCCGCCGGACCAAACGCCAGTGACCAGTTAGCCAGCAGCGGCGCGAACAAAATAATGCCGATGATGGCGATGGTGGAACCGACGAAGGAGCTGACGGCGGAAATGGAGAGCGCCACACCTGCTTTGCCCTGCTGCGCCATCGGGTAGCCGTCGAGCGCGGTCATAATCGCCCCGGCATCGCCCGGCACATTGAGCAAAATCGAGGAGATGCGCCCGCCGTATTCGCAGCCAATATAGACGGTAGCCAGCAGGATCAGCGCCGACTCGGCCGGTAAATGCAACGCAAACGCCAGCGGCATCAAAATCGCTACGCCGTTGATCGGTCCAAGACCGGGCAATAACCCGACAATGGTGCCAATAAAGCAACCGATCAGGGCGATCATCAGGTTTTCCGGCGTCATGGCGACGGCGAAACCCTGCATCAGAAAAGACCAGGTATCCATCATAATCTCCCGTTAACTGAACCAGCTGCCGACTGGCAGCGTGACATCCAGCAGATGATCAAAGGCGTAAAACAATGCAATCCCCATCACGCCCCCGGAAATCACCGCTGCCCACCAGCGCGCGCCAAACAGCAGGCCAATGCCGAAGGTCAGCAGCGTGGTGCACAGAGCAAAGCCAAGACGTTCAAAGAACCAGCCGTAAAGCATCAGCATCACGCAAAGCATCAGTAACTTCTTCAGCGTGGCAGGCACCGGCCATTGCACGTTATCGGGTTTACGCAGCAACATCAGTAACGCACATACCGCCATCAGCCCCAGCAGCAGCATCGGAAAAGGACGGGGTCCAACCGGCTCATAGCTGTATTCGCTTTGGATTTGCCAGGCGATAAATAAACCGGCGATACAGAGCGCCAGCCAGATGGCGGCGAAAATACGATCGCTCATCATTGCCTCCGTTATTTCGCCAGACCGAAGGATTTCGCCTGCTCGCGGTAGTCAGCAACTTGCTTCTTCACATAGCTATCCAGCTCGCTGCCGAACATGTTGAATTCGAACAGGCCGCGCATATCGCGCTGCTGCTGGAATTCTTTCGTCGTGACCAGCTTTTTAAATGCCGCTTCCCACCATTGATAATCGGCATCGCTGACCTTCGGGCCGAGGTAGTAACCGCGGATAATTGGCCAGGAAACATTAAATCCCTGCTCTTTGGCGGTGGGGATGGCAGCCAGTTCACCCGGCAGGCGCTGGTCGGCCATCACTGCCAGCACGCGTAACTTGCCACTTTGCAGATGAGGCACCATTTCACTCATATCTCCCGAGACAACCTGGATATGATTCCCGAGCAGGGCAGTGACGGGTTCACCACCGCCCTCAAAGGCGACGTAACGCATTTTGCGTGGATCGATACCGCCCTCTCGCGCCAGCAGCGCGGTCTTCATCCAGTCCTGGCTGCCGATTGAAGCACCGGCACCCACCACCACTTTGGTGGGATCTTTTTTCATCGCCTCCATCAGCTCGCCGAGGTTTTGCCACGGTGCATCATTGCGCACCGCGACCATGCCGTAATCCGTACCGATGGCAGCCAGCCACTTCACATCATCCACGGTATAGCGACCAAACTTGCCCTGGGAAAGATTGAGCAATGACCCGCCGGAATAGGCAACGACCGTCCCGGCTTCCGCCGGACGTTGCGCAATGATGGCGTTGTACGCCACCGCACCGACGCCGCCTGGCATATAGGTAACGCGCATCGGGGTGGTGATTTGTCCGGTTTCCTGCATCGAAAGCTGCAACAACTTACAGGTGAGGTCAAAACCGCCGCCCGGTTTTGCCGGGGCGATACATTCAGTGCGTTCTGGTGCCGCTGCGAACGCGGTGGAAACCGACATAGCCAGTAAGGTGGTGGCGAGGAGGGTGCGAATGTTGTTTTTCATTTGTCGCTCCATTGATGATTCCAGTTTGTGATTACCGCCGAACATTCGCGGTTAATGAATTGTTAATGTGGCAACCTTTCATTTACCTTTCATTCTTCAGGGAAAATGGCGGGGTGTGACATGCGTCTCTTACTGGTGGAAGATACGGTTGAGCTGGCGAGCTGGTTACAAAAAGCACTGACACAAAAAGGATTTACGGTGGATTGGGTGGCTGACGGTGTCGCGGCGGATCATGTGCTGCAAAGCGAAGAGTATGCGTTGGTGGTGCTGGACGTGACGCTGCCGCGTATGAATGGCCTTGAGGTGCTGGCACGGCTCCGACGCCGTGGGCAGAACGTTCCTGTCTTGTTGCTGACTGCGCGTAACGCACTGGCACAGCGGGTGCAGGGGCTGAATGCCGGGGCGGATGATTATCTGACCAAACCCTTCGAGCTGGATGAGCTGGAAGCCCGGTTGCGTGCCTTGCTGCGCCGCAGCCACGGGCAAACGCCGCAATCGCAGGTGATCGGCCAGCTGGAGCGGGACAATGAAGGTTGTTTCCTGCTGAATTGCCAGCCATTACATCTCACTCCGCGTGAAGCCAGCGTGCTGACCACCTTAATGCGGCGTCCTGGTCATCCGGTATCGCGCCAGCATCTTTATGAACAGACCTTCTCCCTGCGGGATGAGGTCAGCCCTGAAACCATCGAATTATATGTCCATCGGGTGCGCAAAAAACTGGCGGGTAGTGATGTGGCGATTGTCACGTTGCGCGGGCTGGGCTACAGCCTTGAGTGTCAGCCATGCGCCTGATTCGTTCGCTACGCGGCGAGTTGCTGGCATGGCTGGGTGTACCGCTGCTACTGCTGTGGGGATTATCGGTGTACACCCATTATTACAGCGCGCTTCAGGCGGCAAATCAGGCTTATGATCGTTCGCTGGTGGCTTCAGCGCGTACCGTGGCCGAGCGGCTGGTGGTGCGGAAACGACAATTGCAGGTGGATGTTCCCTGGGTGGTGCTTGACAGTTTTGAACGCAATATGAACGATCAACTGTTCTATCAGGTGATCTCGCCGGAAGGACAGACGTTGTCAGGCTACGAAGATTTACCGCCGCTGCCGCGTAATGCGCCGCTCTCCACGCTGTTTCCGGCGCTGGTTCATTTCTACGATGCCCGTTATCGCCAGCAACCGATTCGGGTAGTGGCCCTGTGGCAACCGGTCAGCGAAGAGGGGGTGGAGGGCATGGCGCTGGTACTGGTGGCGGAAACCCTGAATTCACGCCACGCCTTTGCCGAGGGATTATTACGCACCGCCCTGATTAGCCAAAGCATTCTGGTGCTGATTACCCTGATTCTGGCGGGCTGGCTGCTGCGCAAGGTGCTACGCCCACTACGGCGGTTATCGCGCATTGTTTTGCGCCGTGCGCCGGGGGAGCTGCAGCCTTTGCCGTCATTGCTGCCCTGGTCCGAACTACAGCCGCTGATTATCGCCTTCAACCGCCATCTGGAGCGGTTGCGTGGTTTGCTGGCGCGTCAGGAACGTTTTAGCGCCGATGTGTCCCACCAACTGCGCACGCCGCTTACCATTCTGAAAACCCAGGTTGGCGTGGCGCTGAACAGCGACGATCCACGGCAATGGCATGAGAGCCTGCAAGGGATGCGTCATACCCTGGATGACACCGTACATCTCACCGATCGTTTGTTGCAGCTGGCACAGATCAAAGCGCGTCACGGTGAAGATAAACCGCTGGAGCGCGTCGATCTGGCGGCCATCGCGCAGCAGGCGTGTTTCAGCGGCTATGCCGCAGCGCGCCATAAACAAATCGATCTGGGTTATGAAGGTGAGGGGCCATGTCAGGTGCAGGGCGATGCGTTGCTGCTGGCGGAGTTATGCAGCAACCTGCTGGATAATGCCATCAAGTACACCCCGGCGCACGGCACAGTGACGGCGCGAATTGCGTCCGGGATGATGGAAATTGAGGATAGCGGGCCAGGGATTGACGATGCCCAGCAGCAACAGGCGCTGCAACCTTTTTCGCGGCTGGATAACGGCCTGCAACAACCCGGTGCCGGTATCGGTCTGGCGCTGGTAAAAGATATCTGCGCCTGGCATGGCGCAGAGTTAAGGCTGGACCGCAGCCCACAACTGGGCGGGCTACGGGTGACGATCAGCTTCCACTGATGGGAGGTGTGATGGTGCGTGCGCGACGTAATGGCGTGCGCAGCCGCTGTGCCAGAATCACCCCCAGCAATGTCATGCCGCCACCAATCCAGTGATAACCATGCAGCTGTTCATGCAGGAACAGAATTGCAATCACAGCGGTAAAGGCCGGAACAAAATTCATAAAGATGCTGGTGGTGCTGGCCCCGAGGCGCTGCACGCCGAGGATCCACAGGAACGGGGCGATGATAGAGGCAAACAGCCCGGCAAACAGCACCAGCGGGATATTGTGCGCGTTGAGCGACACATCCGGCGTGCGCAGAAAGCCGGGCAGCAGCAACAGCACGCCAAAGAAAATCTGCACATATAAACTTTGCCAGGTCGGCAGCGGGATGGCCCAGCGTTTGGTCAGCACGCCGTACAACGCGTATGAGGTTGAAGCGGCCAGCATCATCAATTCACCATTACCGAGGCGCTGATGCAGCAGCTGTGCCGGGTTGCCAGCGCTGACCAGCCACACCAGACCAGCAAACGACAGCAACCCACCAATTAAAATCCCGCGCGTCGGCGCCAGACGTAACACCACCAGGCTAAGCAGAATGGTCAGCAGCGGAATGGTAGCCCCGAGAATCCCCATCATCACCGCCGACACGCTATGTGCCGCGTAATAGGCAAGGCTTTGATACAGCACCATACCGAGCAGGCCGAGGATCAGCAGGCGTCCGCTGCTGGCGATAATTTGCCGACGATGACGCCAGACACCCGGCAGGGCAAACGGCGTCAGCACCACCAGCGCCAGAATCCAGCGATAAAAGGAGATGGCGGCGGGATCGATGCTCCCGGCGGAGAGTTTGCTGACGATGGTGTTGATCGACCAGATCAGCACCGCCACCAGCGGAAAGAGAAAATTCATCGTACGGCTCCAGAAAGTAAACGCGAAAAGTTTACATTTGACCGGTTTAAGACAGATAACTAAAATCGGACAAAAATCATTAATGACCGGACAGAATGAGTTTACAGGTCGAATATCAGCCACCGCTCGATGCCTCGCAGCTGCGCTACTTTATCCGCTTCGAACAGGCCAATGCCAAAACCGAATATCTGCCCCATGCCCACGCCTGGGGGCAGCTGATTTTCGTCAAAAGCCATGTGCTGGAGATGGAGGTGGAAGGGGAGCGCCTGCTGACGCCCGCCGATATGCCGATCTGGATCCCACCCAACCAGCGCCACAGTAGCTATAACCATCGTCAGGCGCAGTTTCGCACCTTCAATATTGCCGCCGATCTTTGCCAGGGCTTGCCGCCGCAAGCCTGCCTGCTGAATGCGGATGCCATCGTTCATGCCATTATGGACGAGTTTGCCCAGCGCGGCCTGGAGCAGCCGCGCACTGAAGCAGACTGGCGGCTGTGCGAGGTGCTGTGTGACAGGTTGCGCCTCGCACCATTGCATAAAAGCTATCTGCCTACCTCAGATGACAAATTGCTGTCGCCAATTCTGTACGCGCTCCAGGCGCATCCCGGCGATAACACCACACTGGCACAATGGGCTAAACGGGTGTTTACCACCGAGCGTACGCTGGCGCGGCGTTGCCAGCAGCAACTCAATATGTCCTTTAGCGAGTGGCGACAACGCCTGCGTTTTTTGCGCGCGATTGCCTTGCTGGAGCAGGGGATGAGTGTACAGGCGATTGCTTTTGAGCTGGGCTACAGCTCTGCCTCGGCGCTGATTGTGATGTTTCAGCACCAGGCCGGGACCACACCGGATCGCTATCGTAGCCGGTTAGGTTAATCAATGGCTTTGTGCCAGAATATGGGCCTTTCGAATTTACAGGACTGTCGTGGTGAAAATTCTCGTCGATGAAAACATGCCGTATGCCCGTGAACTCTTTAGCCGCACCGGTGAGGTGCTGGCGGTGCCGGGACGTCCCTTACCGGAAGCTGAACTCGCTGATGCCAGCGGGTTGATGGTGCGCTCGGTAACCAAAGTCAATGCGGCGCTGCTGGCCGGTACGCCGGTGAAATTTGTCGGCACTGCCACCGCGGGCACCGACCATATCGATGAGACCTCGCTGGCTGAGGCGGGCATCGCCTTCTCCGCAGCGCCGGGCTGCAACGCCATCGCGGTGGTGGAATATGTCTTCTCCTCGCTGCTGCTGCTGGCGGAGCGCGATGGTTTTAACCTGCGCGATCGTACCGTAGGGATTGTCGGCGTGGGCAATGTCGGTGGTCGTCTGCAAAAACGCTTGCAGGCGTGGGGCGTGAAAACCCTGCTGTGCGATCCACCTCGCGCCGATCGCGGTGATGCGGAAGATTTCCACTCGCTGGATGAGCTGGTGGCGCAGGCCGATATTCTCACCTTCCATACGCCGTTATTTAAAGATGGCCGGTATAAAAGCTGGCATCTGGCGGATGCGGCGCTGCTGATGGCGCTGCGACCGAATACCATTCTGATCAACGCCTGTCGCGGGCCGGTGGTGGATAACGCGGCGCTGCTGGAAGTGCTGAACATGCGCCAGGATCTCAGCGTGGTGCTGGATGTGTGGGAGCCGGAACCGGAGCTGTCGCTGGAGCTGCTGGATAAGGTGGACATTGCCACTGCGCATATTGCCGGTTACACCCTCGAAGGCAAGGCGCGCGGCACTACCCAGGTGTTTGAAGCCTGGTGTGAGTTTCTCGGCCAGCCGCAGCAGGTGCCGCTGGAAAGCCTGCTGCCCGCCCCGGAATTTGGCACCATTACCTTACACGGCAAGCTTGATCAGCCGGTGCTGAAACGTCTGGTGCACCTGGTGTATGATGTGCGCCGCGATGATGCCCCGCTGCGTAAAGTGGCGGCGCAGCCAGGCGAATTTGATCGTCTGCGCAAGCAATATGAAGAACGCCGTGAATGGTCGTCGTTGCAGGTGATCTGCGATGACGCTGCCGCGGCTGACATGCTTAATCAACTCGGGTTCCGCGCCACGTTGCAATCGGCAGGTGCCTGATTTGTCCGAATTAATGGGCGGTGAATATCACCGCCTTCTGTTTTTATGTCATTGTCTGGAGTAAACCAACATGTCTGACGGCTGGAATATTGCGCTACTGGGCGCGACAGGCGCAGTAGGGAACGCTGTACTGGAACTACTGGCGGAACGCCAGTTCCCGGTTGGTGAAATTTATTTGCTGGCGAGCGAAAACAGCGCCGGAACAACGCTGCGTTTTGATGGCCGCTCGGTGCGGGTACAGGATGCGGCAGAGTTTGACTGGTCGCAGGCGCAGCTGGCGTTCTTTGCCGCTGGCCCGGCCGCGGCGGTGCGTTATGCTGAAGAAGCGGCCAGCCAGGGTTGTCTGGTGATTGACAGCAGCGATGTCTTCGCGCTGGAGCCGGACGTGCCGCTGGTGGTGCCGGATGTGAACCCGCAGGTGCTGGCGGATTATCGCAACCGCAACATTATCTGTGTGGCGGATAGCCTGGTCAGCCAGCTGCTGAGTGCCATCAAACCGCTGGTGGATGCCGCCGGTCTGGGACGTTTGCAGGTGACCAACCTGATTTCCGTCTCCAGTGACGGCAAAAAAGCGGTGGATGCGCTGGCGGGAGAAAGCGCGCGTTTGCTGAACGGCGTCCCGGCGGATGAACATTATTATGGTCGCCAGCTGGCATTCAACCTGCTGCCACAGCTGGTGGACAGCCAGGGTAGCGTGGAAAGCGAACGTCGCCTGGTGGATCAGGTACGCAAGGTGTTGCAGGACGAAGGCTTACCGATTGCAGTGAGCAGCGTGCAGGTGCCGGTGTTCTACGGCAATGCGCAAATCGTCCACCTGGAAAATCTGCGTCCGCTGTCTGCCGAAGAAGCGCGGGATGAACTGGCGCGGGCGGATGATATCCGTCTCAGCGACGAAGGTGACTACCCAACCCAGGTGCAGGATGCTTCCGGTAACGGTGAGCTGAGCATCGGTTGTGTCCGCAATGATTATGGTATTCCTGAACTGCTGCAATTCTGGTCGGTGGCGGACAACATCCGTTTCGGTGGTGCGCTGATGGCAGTGAAGACCGCCGAGAAGTTGGTGCAGGAGTATCTGTATTAATGTTGTCTGAAGGTAACACGCATAAGCTGGCGTTAGGCATTGAGTATGACGGCAGCCGTTACTACGGCTGGCAGCGGCAGCAGGAAGTCCGTAGCGTGCAGGAAAAGCTGGAAAAAGCGCTATCGCAAGTGGCGAACCATCCGGTCAGCGTGTTCTGCGCCGGGCGCACCGATGCCGGGGTGCACGGTACCGGTCAGGTGGTGCATTTTGAGACCACTTCGCAGCGTGCCGACGGTGCCTGGACGCTGGGCGTCAACGCCAATCTGCCACCGGATATCGCGGTGCGCTGGGTTAAAGCAGTGCCGGACGAGTTTCATGCCCGCTTCAGCGCGACGGCGCGCCGTTATCGCTACGTGATTTACAATCAGCGGCTGCGTCCGGCGATTCTCGGCAATGGCGTGACGCATTTTTACCATCCGCTGGATGCCGAAAAGATGCAGCGCGCTGGTCAGTGTCTGCTGGGCGAAAATGATTTCACGTCGTTTCGCGCGGTGCAGTGCCAATCACGTACGCCATGGCGCAATGTGATGCATCTGAACGTCACGCGCCAGGGGCCATATGTGATTGTCGATATTAAGGCCAATGCGTTTGTGCATCATATGGTGCGCAATATCGTGGGTAGCCTGATGGAAATTGGCTGTGGTAATCAGCCGGAAGACTGGATGGCGACGTTACTGGCAGCGAAAGATCGCACACTGGCGGCCGCAACGGCCCGAGCCGAGGGTTTGTATTTGGTGGCGGTGGATTATCCATCCCACTTTGCGTTACCTCAGCCTGCGCTGGGACCGTTGTTCCTCGCAGATTAATTGTTACCCGAAGGATGATGTAAGGAGCCTGGCTTTATGGAGTTCATCCATTTTATCGTCGATTTTATCCTGCATATTGATGTGCATTTGGCCGAACTGGTGGCGCAGTACGGCATCTGGATTTACGCTATTCTGTTCCTGATTCTGTTCTGCGAAACCGGGCTGGTGGTGACACCTTTCCTGCCAGGTGATTCGCTGTTATTTGTGGCCGGTGCGCTGGCGGCGCTGCCCAGCAACGACCTCAATGTGCATATGATGGTGGCATTGATGGTGATCGCGGCGATTCTGGGCGATGCGGTTAACTACACCATTGGCCGCCTGTTTGGTGAGAAGCTTTTCAGCAATCCCAATTCGAAGATTTTCCGTCGCAGCTACCTGGACAAGACCCACGCCTTCTATGCGCGTCACGGTGGCAAAACCATTATACTTGCGCGCTTTGTACCAATCGTGCGAACCTTTGCCCCCTTTGTGGCAGGGATGGGACATATGTCTTATCGCCACTTCGCGCTCTTTAATGTCTCGGGTGCGCTGCTGTGGGTGCTGCTGTTCTCTTACGCGGGTTACCTGTTTGGGGATCTGCCGGTGGTGCAGGAGAACCTGAAACTGCTGATTGTTGCGATTATCGTGGTGTCGATTCTGCCGGGCGTAATTGAAGTCTGGCGTCATCGCCGTCAGGCACGTCAGCAGAAATCTCAGTAAGCGCGAAACCAGATTTTTATCCACAGCGAGAAGCGGTTGTGGTTTAATGAGCGACATTTACGGCCTGCTGAAGGTGATTTCAGCAGCAATGAGAAGACTGGACCAGGTCGGTTTTAAACAGAAAGGTCATCAATGAGCTGGATTGAACGCATACTTAACAAAAGCAATATTACGCCGACGCGCCGTGCCAGTATCCCGGAAGGGGTGTGGACCAAGTGCGACAGTTGTGGCCAGGTGCTGTATCGCGCCGAGCTGGAGCGTAATCTTGAGGTCTGCCCGAAGTGCGACCATCACATGCGCATGCATGGCCGTGAGCGCCTGCATAGCCTGCTGGATGAAGGAACACTGGTAGAATTAGGTAGCGAGCTGGAACCGAAGGATCTGCTGAAGTTCCGTGACTCGAAAAAGTACAAAGATCGTCTGTCTGCGGCGCAGAAAGAAACCGACGAGAAAGATGCCCTGATCGTCATGAAAGGCCAGCTGCACGGTATGCCGGTAGTGGCTGCGGCGTTTGAGTTCTCCTTTATGGGTGGCTCAATGGGCTCGGTGGTTGGTGCTCGCTTTGTGCGTGCAGTTGAGCAGGCGCTGGAAGATAACTGCCCGCTGATCTGCTTCTCCGCCAGTGGCGGTGCACGTATGCAGGAAGCGCTGATGTCGCTGATGCAGATGGCGAAAACCAGTGCAGCGCTGGCGAAAATGCAGGAACGCGGTCTGCCGTATATCTCGGTACTGACTGACCCAACCATGGGTGGCGTTTCTGCCAGCTTTGCGATGCTGGGCGATCTCAACGTTGCGGAACCGAAAGCGCTGATCGGCTTTGCCGGCCCGCGTGTTATCGAGCAAACCGTGCGTGAAAAACTGCCGCCGGGCTTCCAGCGCAGTGAGTTCCTGATTGAGAAAGGCGCGATCGATATGATCATCCGTCGTCCGGAAATGCGCTTTAAGCTGGCAAGCCTGCTGGCGAAAATGATGAACCTGCCAGCGCCGCTGCAGGATGGTGATCAGCCGACTGCGGCTGAGCCGGAAAGCAACGAGGCCTGACAGGCAACGGAAAGGCGCAGCAATGCGCCTTTTTACTAATGCCGCGACACATGCTGAACGGGAAACATGGACACTCTTCACCTTCCTCAAGCCACGTCGCCTTTGGCCACGTGGCTTCATTATCTTGAACATCTGCATTCTCAGACCATCGAACTGGGTCTGGATCGTATTCAACGCGTCGCTGCACGCCTCAACCTGCTAAAACCTGCTCCCTTCGTCTTCACTGTTGCCGGAACCAATGGCAAAGGCACCACCTGCCGCACGCTGGAAACGTTACTGATGGCCGCCGGTTTCCGTGTCGGGGTCTACAGCTCACCGCATCTGGTACGTTACACCGAACGGGTGCGCATTCAGGGCGAGGAGCTGGATGAAGCGCTGCACAGCGCCAGTTTTGCCGCCATTGAAGCCGGGCGCGGCGACATCTCGCTAACCTATTTCGAGTTCGGTACCTTATCTGCGTTAAATCTGTTCCGTGAAGCGGGGCTGGATGTGGTGATCCTCGAAGTCGGTCTGGGTGGACGCCTCGACGCGACTAACATCGTTGATGCCGATGTAGCAGTGGTCACCAGCATCGCGCTGGACCACACCGATTGGCTGGGGCCAGATCGCGACAGCATTGGCCGCGAAAAAGCGGGCGTGTTTCGCGCAGGCAAACCGGCGGTGGTGGGTGAACCCGATATGCCGCATACCATCGCGGACGTTGCGGCAGAGAAGGGCGCATTGCTGATGCAGCGCAACCGCGACTGGCAATGGCAGCAGCATGGCGATAGCTGGACGCTGCAGGATGCGCAGGGTGAATTGCGCGACCTGCCACTTCCGCAGGTGCCGTTACCGAATGCCGCCACCGCGCTTGTCGCGCTGCGCGCTTCCGGTTTGCCTGTCAGCGAAGAAATTATTCGTCAGCATCTGCCGCTGGCCATTTTGCCGGGACGTTTCCAGACGGTAAGTGAATCGCCGCGCGTGATCCTGGATGTGGCACATAATCCCCATGCCGCTTATTATCTGGCTTCACGTCTGGCGGAACTGCCGCGTTCCGGTAAGGTTCATGCGGTGGTGGGTATGCTGCACGATAAAGATATCGCGGGAACGCTGGCGGCGCTGGCACCTCAGGTGGATAGCTGGTACTGCGCACCCCTTGAGGGGCCGCGTGGTGCGACTGCTGAGCAGCTGATTGCCCATCTGGCGAGCGGCACAGCATTTGCCAGCGTGGATGCTGCCTGGCAGGCGGCACGTTTGCAGGCCCGTCCCGAGGATGTGATTCTGGTGTGTGGTTCTTTCCACACCGTGGCACAGGTAATGGAATCGATGGCAGCGGAGAACGGCAGTGGCAAGTAAGTTTCAGAACCGTTTGGTTGGCACGGTCATTCTGGTGGCGGTTGGCGTCATCGTGTTGCCCGGCCTGCTGGATGGCAAGAAAAAGCACTACAAAGAGGAGTTCGCTGCCATTCCGCTGGTGCCGAAACCGGATGACCAGCAGGACAGCGAGATGGTGCCGCCGGTAACTCAGCCGTTGCCTGCTCAGCCGCCGGAAGGCGCGGGTACAACGACGGAACCGAGCGCCCCCAACAGCAAAACCACCAATCCGGCGGAGAGTGGCAATACCCAGCCTGCGCAGAATAGCGAACCGAGCGTGGTGACACCGCCACCGGTGCATCAGAGTGTGCCGGTGCAGACGCCGAAACCCAAACCTGTCGAGCAGCCAAAACCGAAACCGATTGAGCAGCCCAGGCCGAAACCGGTTGAGCCTAAGCCGGTGGAACAGCCGAAACCGGTCGAAACGCCGAAGCAGAGTGAAGCAGAAGCGCCAGCACCAGCGGGTCAGGCTTATGTGGTACAACTCGGCGCTTTGAAAAACGCGGCGAAGGTCAACGAGATTGTCGCGCAGTTGCGTCTCTCGGGGTATCGTGCCTTTACGGTGCCGTCAACGCCGGTGCAGGGCCAGATCACGCGTATTTATGTCGGACCGGATGCGTCAAAAGCGAAGATGCAGGCGGCGTTGGGTGAGCTGAAAAACCTTTCCGGGCTCGGTGGAGTCGTCAAACCGTACAGCACGCGCTAAACCGTTGATAAGCCGCGCCGATAGCAGAAAAAGGCGCGGCATAGCACAGGTTGTTCATCAAATTGATGACAGAAAAATTATTTTATTTCAGTTGGTTACCTTGCTGAGATACGTCGGGGCGAGGTGATTTTTTTTCTTCGCCCTTTTTATGGATACGGAACCGGAAAACCCTACGCAAACGTTTTCTTTTTCTGTTAGAATGCGCCCCGAACTGGATGCAGGGGTGCAATCGCGCTGGCGCTGGAAGAGTTCATGATCTGGATTGATTACGTCATTATTGCGGTAGTAAGTTTTTCGGCTCTGGTCAGCCTGGTTCGCGGGTTTGTCCGGGAAGCCTTATCTCTCGTTACCTGGGGATGTGCGTTTTTTGTCGCCAGTCACTACTACGCCTACCTTGCAGTCTGGTTTACAGGTTTTGACGACGAACTGGTTCGTAACGGTATCGCTATCGCGGTGCTGTTCGTGGCTACCCTGATTGTGGGTGCCATCGTGAACTATGTGATCGGCACGCTGGTTGAAAAGACTGGCCTGTCGGGAACCGACAGGGTGTTGGGGGTCTGTTTCGGGGCGTTGCGTGGCGTGCTAATCGTTGCCGCTATTCTCTTCTTCCTTGATACATTCACCGGCTTCTCGAAAAGCCCGGACTGGCAGCAGTCCCAACTCATTCCCCAGTTCAGTTACATCATCAGGTGGTTTTTTGACTATCTGAAAAGCACGTCGAGTTTTTTACCCCGGTGACGCCACCGGGAGTGCGGCTAATGAGGAAATGACAACATGTGCGGTATTGTTGGTATCACCGGTTTTATGCCAGTAAACCAGTCGATCTATGACGCGTTAACGGTGCTGCAGCACCGCGGGCAGGATGCCGCCGGCATTTGTACCATCGATGCGCTTAACTGCTTTCGTTTGCGCAAAGCCAATGGGCTGGTGAGCGATGTCTTCGAAGCACGCCACATGCAGCGTCTGCAAGGCAACATCGGGATTGGTCACGTACGTTACCCGACAGCAGGCAGCTCCAGCGCCTCTGAAGCGCAACCTTTCTATGTGAACTCCCCTTACGGCATTACGCTGGCGCACAACGGTAACCTGACCAACGCGCACGAACTGCGTAAGCAGCTGTTCGAAGTGGGTCGCCGTCACGTCAACACCACCTCTGACTCCGAAATCCTGCTCAATATCTTTGCGCAGGAGCTGGACCGTTTTCAGCATTACCCGCTGGAAGCTGACAACATTTTTGCCGCGGTGGCTGCCGTGCACCAGCAGGTGCGTGGTGCTTACGCGGTGGTTTCGATGATTATCGGTCATGGCATGGTTGCCTTCCGCGATCCTAACGGCATCCGTCCGCTGGTGCTGGGTAAACGTCAAATCGCTGATGGCCGTATCGAGTATATGGTTGCCTCTGAAAGCGTGGCGCTGGATACGCTGGGCTTTGAATTCATTCGTGACGTGGCACCGGGTGAAGCGGTCTACATCACCGAGCAGGGCCAGCTCTCAACGCGTCAGTGCGCTGAGAACCCGAAAAGCAATCCATGTCTGTTCGAGTATGTCTACTTCGCACGTCCGGACTCCTTCCTCGACAAAATTTCGGTCTACAGCGCGCGCGTACGTATGGGTACCAAGCTGGGTGCGAAAATTGCGCGTGAGTGGGAAGATCTTGATATCGATGTGGTGATCCCGATTCCGGAAACCTCAACCGATGTGGCGCTGGAAATCGCGCGTATCCTCGATAAGCCTTATCGTCAGGGATTTGTGAAAAACCGCTACGTTGGCCGTACCTTTATCATGCCGGGCCAGCATCTGCGCCGCAGCGCGGTACGCCGCAAGCTGAACGCCAACCGTGCTGAGTTCCGTGATAAGAACGTGCTGCTGGTGGATGACTCCATCGTGCGTGGTACCACCTCGGAGCAGATTATCGAGATGGCACGCGAAGCGGGTGCGAAGCGCGTCTATCTGGCTTCTGCCGCGCCGGAAATTCGTTTCCCGAATGTGTACGGTATCGATATGCCGAGCGCGACCGAGCTGATCGCCCATGGCCGTGAAGTGGAAGAGATTCGTCAGCTGATTAAAGCCGATGCGTTGATTTTCCAGGACCTCGACGATCTGATCGAAGCAGTACGCGAAGAGAACCCGGATATCGTGCAGTTTGAGTGTTCGGTATTTAACGGTATCTATGTGACGAAAGACGTTGATCAGCGTTATCTTGACTATCTCCAGTCACTGCGAAATGACGATGCCAAAGCCATTGCGCGTCAGACTGAAGTAGAAGGTCTGGAATTACATAACGAAGGTTAAGTTGAAATGCCCGCTTTTTAATTAAAAGCGGGCAATTTTATTATTATCCTCCATCCGAAATAAAACTGCCCACAATCCGTGTTGTTCTTCAGCAGCCTTCATATAAAATCCTCACTTTCCCATTTATTCAGTAGCAGATTTTTATCAGAGTCGATCTGAGAATCACTCCAGTCTGGCATGCTTCCTTACGTAATAATGAAATCATGACAATCTCATTACCCATTTTTGTACAGTGCGCTTGAAAATGCCGCAGGAAAATCGAGGTGAAAATTATTTTCCACTCACCCCGGTTTATATCCTTTGTTCGCATTTCAATTGGTTGGGGTAATTTATAATGACATCTGGGAAGAGATTTAAACTTTCATCTATTACGATCGCCATTCTTGCACCACTTTCTATTTCATTCCTCAGTCTGCCTGCCAGTGCATATAATGGGAGCGCTTATAATCAGGAAGCTACCATTCAATCCGTGAAATTAAAAACGGGTGAAAATATCCAGGATATTGCGCGTGAAAATAAAGTCTCGATCGAACACTTGTGGGAGATTAATTCCTTCGCGTTTAGCGACAAAGCGACGTTCCTCGCCGCAACTGCGGGTCAGACTGTCTGGCTGCCGGTAAAAAAATCAGCTGTACAACCGCAGGCGCAACAACAGAAACAACCGGAGCAGGTACGCCAGGCCGGGAGTCAATCGAATCCGCGCAATATGGATGCGCGTCAGTTTGGCCAGAACCAACTCTCTTCATTGGCGGGGCAGCAGGCGGAAGAGTGGTTAAACGGTTTCGGTGGTAGCTCACGAATTTCTATCAGTTCGGACAAAAATTTTTCTGACTACAACTATTCCGGCGATGTGCTGGTCCCCCTGTGGGACAGCCGCCAAAATGTTCTGCTGTTTACCCAGATAGGCGCGCGTCGTGTTGACGATCGCAACACCGGCAATATCGGCCTCGGCATCCGTTATTTTGCGGATGGCTGGATGCTGGGTAATAACGTCTTTTTCGATAATGATTTTAGCGGTAATAACCGTCGCGCGGGTATCGGGGCTGAATTGTGGACCGAAGCGCTACGCCTGGCGGCGAATGGTTACTACGGTTTGACTGGCTGGCATGAGTCGAAGCTGATGGCTGACTATGATGAGCGCCCGGCGAATGGCTGGGACATTGAATTGTCCAGTTGGCTGCCGATCTACCCGCAACTGGGTGGCAAGGTGAAATATGAACAATATTATGGTGATAACGTTGCGCTGATCAGTCGCAATACCCTGCAGAAAGATCCTTCTGCCGTGACTGTTGGCCTGAACTGGACGCCGGTTCCATTGGTTTCAGTGGAGGCCGCGCAGCGCAATAGCATGCAAAGCGGCAAAGATATCTCTGTTGGCTTGAATCTGAACTGGAACTTTGGCCGCTCACTTGACTGGCACCTGTCATCAGCCGCCGTGGCGGAACAGCGTAGCCTGGCCGGTTCACACTACGAGCTGGTTTCGCGTAATAACCAAATCGTGATGGATTATCGCGAGCAGACGGTGATTACCTTCTCACTGGCGAGCGCCATTCAGGGAGAGGAGGGCAGTTCGCAGCCGCTGGGCATCAGTATCTGGGCTAAGCATGGGTTGGGAAAAATTGTCTGGGATGATGCCTTACTGGTCGCAGCGGGGGGCAAAATTGTCGGACAGGGCGCGAATTCTGTGCTGGTGCTGCCAGTGTATCAGGAGGGTACCGATAACCACTACATCCTGAGCGCGGTGGCGTATGACACCAAAGGGAAAGGTTCGCAGCGTGCACAGGTAGCCATCACGGTAGAAAAAGCACAACAAATCCTGCCCGAAGAACCAACAGACCCGGAACAACCGGTACAGCCGGAAGAGCCGGTACAACCCGATCAGCCACAGCAACCTGATGCCGCAAAGACCGTGTTTAATCTTGATATTCATGAACTGGTCGCGGATGGCAGCGGACATGCACAGGCCGCCATTGAGTTGAAAGATGCAGAGGGTAAGCCAGTCAGTGGGCAGGCTGCCAATCTGCGTCTGGAGGCCTCTTTGCAAAGTGCGCGTAGTGGTTCAGGTGTTGTTGTTGGGGAAATCAAAGAAGAGGGGACGACAGGCCGTTATCTGGCAGATGTGACAGCGGGTGCCGAATCCGGCGTGGTGACGCTGGTGCTATATCATGGTGCAAATGTGCTGGGTCAGCAGCAACTGACGTTGACCGCAGTGGAAGACGTGACGCCATCTGTTACACCAGCCAAAGTCGATCTGCAAGCTGGTCAGGCGGAGATAAGTGCGGGCAATACCCTCACCTTCACGGCGACGGTTACCGATAGTGAGGGTCATCCTCTGAAAGATATCGTCGTCGGCTTTAAGGATGCCAATGGAAATGCCATCACCGCCAACAATGAAGGCAAGACCGATGAACAGGGCAAAGTCACCGCCTCGCTGATGAAAGAAAAAGCGGGCCTCTACAGCGTGACCAGTCATGTGGGCGATCTGGCGTCACCCGCGCAATCTGTCACAGTTGTGGCGGATGTCGCATCTGCAAGGATGGCAGGAGAAATTGTCAATCAAGGATGGTTTACCGCCGGTTCGCTGACAGGCGCTGTTCCGGCAACATTTAGCGTCCCACTGGTAGATAAATTCCGCAATCTTCTCGTCAATACGGCCGTGACTTTTAAAGCGGAAGACGTTGACGGTTTTAATTCAGATGAATGGATTAAAATTACGCTCAACAACGCTCAGACCAACGCTGATGGCATGATCAGTGGAGAGGTGAACATCATCAGCCCCCACTGGAATAAATCAACCTACCAAATCTACCCGGTCATCAATGGTCAGCGTGTTGGCGATCGCAGCCTGAGTATCACTTTTGCTCCTAAAAAGTAATTCCGGCGAGTCGTAACCTCTCAGGCAATCACTGCGGTGATTGCTTTTTCCCCTTCCATGGCTGTGCCAGAATACCTTGTTTGTCTTCCTCTTCTCCTGCGGGTTATGATTGCGGTTTACCTGCATGGCAAAATAATTATGAAACGACTCATCATTGGTATTTCCGGCGCCAGCGGCGCTATCTACGGCGTACGGCTGTTGCAGGTATTACAACCGCTGGCTGAAGTGGAAACCCATCTGGTGATGAGCCAGGCAGCGCGCCAGACACTGGCGCTGGAAACCGATTTCAATCTGCGCGAGGTGCAGGCACTGGCCAATGTGGTGCATGACGTGCGCGATATTGCAGCCAGCATTTCCTCCGGTTCATTTAAGACGCTCGGCATGGTGATCCTGCCCTGTTCGATGAAAACCCTGTCCGGCATTGTGCACAGCTACAGCGATAGCTTGCTGACGCGTGCGGCTGATGTGGTGCTGAAAGAGCAACGTAAACTGGTGCTGTGTGTGCGCGAAACCCCGCTGCACGTAGGCCATCTGCGCATGATGACCACCGCCGCCGAGCTGGGCGCCGTGATTATGCCGCCGGTGCCCGCGTTTTATCATCGCCCGCAAAATATTGCCGAGCTGGTGGATCAAACGGTCAATCGCGTACTGGACCAGTTCGATATTGAGTTACCGCAGGATCTGTTCACTCGCTGGCAAGGCGCATAAATGGTGCAGGCTTGCACTATTGTGGTGCGAAATGGCGCGCAGGATCACTCTTCGTGCATTTCATACACCAAAAGTTAACAATGTCGCTTTTTCCTGCTCACCCGACTGTTATATTTTCCTCACAAACTAAGTGCTTGCGCCCCTGGTGGACGCAGTAT
The DNA here is from genome assembly GCF_002095535.1 of Pantoea cypripedii. NCBI lineage: Bacteria > Pseudomonadati > Pseudomonadota > Gammaproteobacteria > Enterobacterales > Erwiniaceae > Pantoea > Pantoea cypripedii. The sequence continues at coordinate 2,970,709 of NZ_MLJI01000001.1, read as the reverse complement.
TTAGTGCGTCTGTACAGGGTTTCGCCAATTTGCACAACTGGCATGAAACATGCAAATTAAACAGCGCAAACACATCACGCACCACATAACAAAAAGCACTTCACTTGAGGGTTACCTATGAAAAAGCGAGTTCTGGCTCTTTCTCTGATGCTGGCAATGTCCAGCGCCGCGAGCGTGTTCGCGGCGGTACCGCATACGCTGCGCATCGGGACTGACCCGACTTACCCGCCGTTTGAATCGAAAAACGCGCAAGGACAGTTAGTGGGTTTTGACATTGATCTGGCTAACGAGATCTGTAAACGCATCAAGACTAAATGTACTTATGTGGAAAGCGATTTCGATGCGCTGATCCCGTCGCTGAAAGCGAAGAAGATCGATGCCATCATTTCTTCACTCTCCATTACTGAAAAGCGTCAGGAAGAGATTGGCTTCTCTGAAAAACTCTACGCAGCAAACGCCCGTCTGGTTGCACCAAAAGGTTCCACCATTCAGCCGACCATTGAGTCACTGAAAGGCAAGAATATCGGTCTGCTGCAGGGCACTACCCAGGAAACCTACGCCAATCAATACTGGCGTCCGCAGGGTGTCACCGTTACGCCGTATGCTAACCAGGACCTGGTGTATCAGGACCTGAATGCTGGCCGTATCGATGCCGCTTTCCAGGATGAAGTGCAGGCGAGCGAAGGCTTCCTGAAGCAGCCGGTAGGTAAAAACTACGCCTTTGCTGGCCCGGCGGTGAAAGATGATAAAATCTTTGGCGTCGGCACCGGTATGGGTCTGCGTAAAGATGATGCGGACCTGAAAGTCGCCATCGACAAAGCCTTCGATGCCATGCGCAAAGACGGTACTTACGACAAGATTGCGAAGAAATACTTTGATTTCAATGTGTACGGTGACTGATTATCCTGTCTACCAGACTGCCCGCTACGTGCGGGCAGTGCTTCGTTAATTTCCCCACGACAGGATCAAATTCATGTTGTATGGCTATTCTGACGTCATTCTAAAAGGCACCCTGGTTACGCTGGAACTGGCGCTCAGTTCAGTGTTGCTGGCTGTTGTGCTTGGTTTAATTGGCGCTGGCGCCAAACTTTCCCGCAATCGCCCGCTGGCGATGCTGTTTGAAGGCTACACCACGCTGATTCGCGGCGTACCGGATCTGGTGCTGATGCTGCTGATTTTCTACGGTCTGCAGATCGCCCTGAACTCCCTGACCGATGCGCTGGGCGTAGCGCAGTTTGATATCGACCCGATGGTGGCCGGTATCATCACCCTCGGCTTTATCTATGGTGCTTACTTTACTGAAACCTTCCGTGGCGCGTTTCTTGCTGTGCCGAAGGGGCAGATTGAAGCGGCAACCGCGTTTGGCTTTACCGGCTCGCAAACTTTCCGTCGCATTCTGTTCCCGGCGATGATGCGCTTTGCGCTGCCGGGCATCGGTAACAACTGGCAGGTAATCCTCAAAGCCACCGCGCTGGTTTCACTGCTCGGCCTTGAGGATGTGGTGAAAGCCACGCAGCTGGCGGGGAAAAGTACCTGGCAGCCGTTCTACTTCGCGATTGTTGCCGGGGTGATTTATCTGGTGTTTACCACGCTGTCGAATGGCGTGCTGTGGTGGCTTGAACGCCGCTACTCAGTGGGTGTGAAAAGGGCAGAGCTATGATCGATATAATTCAGGAGTATTGGAAATCCCTGCTCTGGACCGATGGTTACCGTTTTACCGGCGTGGCTATCACCCTGTGGCTGTTGATTATTTCTGTGGCGATTGGCGGCTGTCTGGCGGTGTTGCTGTCGATTGCCCGCGTGTCACCCAATCGCTTTATCTCCACCCCGGTATGGTTGTTCACCTACATCTTCCGCGGTACACCGTTATATGTGCAGCTGCTGGTGTTCTACTCCGGCATGTACACGCTGGAAGTGGTGAAAGGGTCCGAGTTGCTGAACGCCTTCTTCCGCAGCGGACTTAACTGTACCCTGCTGGCGTTTACCCTCAACACCTGCGCCTATACCACCGAAATGTTTGCCGGGGCCATTCGCGCCGTACCACACGGTGAAATTGAAGCGGCACGCGCCTACGGCTTCTCAACCTTTAAATTGTATCGTTGCATCATTCTGCCTTCGGCGCTGCGTACCGCGCTGCCTGCCTATAGCAATGAAGTGATCCTGATGCTGCACTCCACCGCACTGGCGTTTACCGCCACCGTGCCAGACCTGCTGAAAGTGGCGCGTGATATCAACTCCGCTACCTATCAGCCGTTTGTCGCTTTTGGTATTGCTGCGGTGCTGTACCTGATTATCTCTTACGTGTTGATTAGCCTGTTCCGCATGGCGGAGCGCCGCTGGCTGGCCCACGTGAAACCTTCTTCATCGCATTGAGTAACCTATGGCTGAAAATAAATTAAGCGTTACCGAACTGCACAAGCGTTACGGTGAACATGAAGTCCTGAAAGGCGTGTCATTACAGGCGGATGCCGGTGACGTTATTAGTATCATTGGCTCGTCCGGTTCCGGGAAAAGTACCTTTCTGCGCTGCATTAACTTCCTCGAAAAACCGAGTGAAGGCACCATCGCAGTCAACAATGAGCAGATCAACCTGGTGCGCGACACCGATGGTCAGCTGAAGGTCTCGAATAAGGAGCAGCTGCGTTCGCTGCGTACCCGTCTCACTATGGTGTTCCAGCACTTCAACCTGTGGAGCCACATGACGGTGCTGGAGAACGTGATGGAAGCCCCGATTCAGGTGCTGGGTCTGAGCAAAACCGAAGCGCGCGAACGTGCGATTAAGTATCTGGATAAAGTCGGCATCGATGAACGCGCCCGTGCCAAATATCCGGTGCATCTGTCCGGTGGTCAGCAGCAGCGTGTTTCCATCGCCCGTGCGCTGGCGATGGAGCCGGAAGTGTTGTTATTTGATGAACCGACGTCGGCGCTCGATCCGGAGCTGGTCGGTGAAGTGCTGCGCATCATGCAGAAGCTGGCTGAAGAAGGGAAAACCATGGTGGTGGTCACCCACGAAATGGAGTTTGCCCGCCATGTTTCCAGCCATGTGATTTTCCTGCATCAGGGGAAAATTGAAGAGCAGGGTGCGCCCGATGAAGTGTTCAACAACCCGAAAAGCCCGCGCTTGCAGCAGTTCCTGAAAGGTTCGCTGAAATAACCGATGTCAGCCAGATTCCCCCTGGCTGACATCTCCACGAATCCGTAGCGGCGCGATTTATCGCGCGTTTTTTAGCAAATCTGCGCCGTTACGCCGCTGTATCCTGCAATGCTTCCTGCAAGTCATACCAGCGAAAACCAAATCCTGACTCCTCCAGCCGTTTTGGCAGCACATGCTGGCCGCCGAGCACCAGCACGGCTGACTCACCCATCATCAGCCTGATGGCGCTGGCTGGGGTGCGCATAAAGGCTGGGCGATGCATCACCTGGCCGAGTGTGGCAGCAAATTGTTCGTTGCGCACCGCATAGGGTGACACCAGATTGAATGGCCCCTGTAACGGATTATCAATCAGCCACCAGATGGCGTTCACCAGGTCGTCGATATGAATCCACGGCAGATATTGTTTGCCGCTGCCGATGGGACCACCGACGCCGAGCCTGAACGGCAACTTCATTTTTGCCAGCGCACCGCCTTCCTTCGCCAGTACCACGCCGGTACGTAGCAGGCACACCCGGGTGCGCTCGCTCTGCGCCGCCAGCGCCAGCTGCTCCCAGCGGGCACATAGCGTATGGGTAAACTCTTCATGGCCGGGATCGTCTTCGGTCAGCACCAGATCGCCGGTATCACCATAGAAGCCAGTGGCTGAGCCGGAGATCAAAAATTTCGGTGGCTGGCTGCTGGCATGGATCAGCGACACCAGGCGTTCGGTGATCTGCCAGCGGCTTTCGCACAGCAGTTGTTTCTGTTCTGCGGTCCAGCGTTTGTCAGCGATGGGTTCACCGGCGAGATTAATGATCCCATCGACACCATTGAGATCCTGCTGCTGTGCAAGGCCGGACCAGCAGGCAACGCGTGGGTCCAGCTTCTCGCGTGCTGCTGCTACATCACGCGTCACCACGCTCACCTGTTGACCAAGTTGCAACAGGCGCGGGATCAGATGGCGGCCAATCAAACCCGTGCCGCCGGTAATAAGCAGATGCATGTTGAGCCTCCTTGTGCTTGTTATGTGCTCAGTTTCAGCATAGAAGAGAAGCGTACGGCTGGCGTGACCGCGCCGACGCTTACGATGAAAAAACCGTAGTCTGTGCTGGTCTTACCGGTTCAGATCCACATTGCCTTACTAAATAAAAATCGGTAAACATGAAGCACTCCAGATGCACATCCGAGGCAGCCGATGAATTACCCGAACATGACGTTGTGGTCCGATGCTTCTTTCTTTAGCCCTTATGCCATGTCGGTCTACGTAGCACTGACCGAAAAGGGCATTCCCTTTACCCTGAAACGTGTTGATTTGTCGCGTGATGCGCAATGGGATGATGATTATCGTGCGCTGTCGCTCACCTGCCGGGTGCCGACATTGCAAATTGATGATTTTATTCTTAATGAATCCTCAGCGATTGCCGAATATCTTGAGGAGCGCTTCCCGGCACCGGAGTACGAACGTTTGTACCCGCGCGACCGGGAAAAGCGCGCCCATGCCCGTGAGATTCAGGCATGGCTGCGCAGCGACCTGATGCCGCTACGTCAGGAGCGCCCAACCGAAGTGTTGTTTGCCGGTGAACGTTTTGCACCGCTAAGCGCTGCCGGAGAGCAGGCGGCACAGAAGCTGATTACGGCGGTGCAGCGTCTGCTGCCGGATGGACAGCAGAACCTGTTTGGCGAATGGTCAATTGCAGATACCGATTTGGCGGTGATGATTAATCGTCTGGCGCTGCATGGCGATGCGCTACCGGTGAAGCTACAGCATTACGCTGAGTTCCAGTGGCAGCGTGCTTCCGTCCAGCTGTGGCTGACAGAATCGGGCAAACAACGCTGAGCACGAAGAGGTCTTGCGATGGGGAAAAGAACCCTTTACCTTACCGCACACTCTAATAAAGAACAGTAAACAGGCGCGTGCCCGGCACGCCTAAACAGAAAAGGGTTACGGATGGTGGATCAACCTGCAGATAGCGGTATCGAATGGGTAGATATCGTTAACGAAGAGAATGAAGTGATTGCGCAGGCCAGTCGCGCGCAGATGCGTGCGCAGTGCCTGCGTCATCGCGCCACCTATATCGTGGTGCATGACGGCATGGGCAAGATTCTGGTGCAGCGTCGTACCGAAATCAAAGACTTCATGCCTGGTATGCTCGATGCGACCGCTGGTGGTGTGGTGCAGAGCGGTGAAGACATGCTGGAATCAGCGCGTCGTGAAGCGGAAGAAGAACTGGGTATCGCCGCGGTGCCGTTTGCTGAGCATGGAAAATTCTACTTCGAAGATGAACATTGCCGCGTCTGGGGCGGTTTGTTCAGCTGCGTGTCGCACGGTCCTTTTGCGATGCAGGAAGAGGAGGTGGATGAAGTCTTCTGGATGACACCGGAAGAGATCACCGCCCGCTGTGATGAGTTCACTGATGATTCACTGAAAGCCTTGTCGTTATGGCTGAGTCGCAATAGCGAATCATAAAAGTAAAGGCACCGCTTGCGGTGCCTTTTGCTTTAATGGGCAGGATGCGACTGACGCATGCGCTCACCCCGTCGCCGCAGTATCTCCATCACAATCAACAGCACCAGCGACGCCGCAATCATCAGCGTTGCCGCTGCTGCGATGGTGGGATCGAGGTTTTCGCGAATCCCGGCGAACATCTGAATCGGCAGGGTGCGCTGGCTTGGGCTGGCAAGGAACAATGTCACCACCACTTCATCGAACGAGGCGGCAAAGGCAAACAACGCACCAGAAAACACGCCCGGAGCGATGAGCGGCAGGGTGATTTTGCGAAAGGTCAGCAGCGGGGATGCGCCCAGGCTGGCTGCCGCGCGTGACAGGTTGGTGTCATAGCTTTTCAGCACCGCCACCACGGTAATCACCACAAAGGGTACGCCCAGCAGCGTATGCGCCAGTACCAGTCCGAGATAGCTATTCAGCAGCGATAAGCGGGCGAAGAAGAAGAACATCCCTACCGCAATAATCACCACCGGCGCCACCATCGGCGAGATGATAATCGCCATTACGATACCTTTGCCGCGAAATTCGCCGCGTACCAGCCCCATGGATGCCAGAACGCCAAGAATAGTGGCGAGCAGGGTCGCCAGCGGCGCAATCAGCAAACTGTTCCCCAGCGCCCCCAGCCACTCCTGTGAGTGAAAGAAGGTTTGATACCAGCGCAGCGAAAAGCCACTCAGCGGATAGCTGAGAAACGAGCTGGAGTTAAACGACAGCGGCACGATCACCAGAATCGGCAGAATCAAAAACAGCAGCACCGCCGCGCCATAGAAGTTGAAGAACGCGCCCCACAGGCGCAGCAGGGTAGAACCTTGTTGTCTCATTTCTTCGCTCCTTAGCGCGCCGCCGCTTCTGCGGAGGTACGGGTGACACGGATATAAACGATGTACAGCAGCATCACGATAATCAGCAGCTGGCTACCCAGCGCGGCGGCCATGCCCCAGTTCATGGTGCTGTTAGTAAAGAAGGCGACGAAGTAACTGACCATCTGGTCATCCGGACCGCCGAGCAGCGCCGGGGTGACGTAGTAACCAATCGCCATCATAAACACCAGCAGCGCACCGGCGGTGATGCCTGCGAAAGTTTGCGGCACGTAGACGCGCCAGAAGGCGAGGAACGGATGCGCACCGAGTGAAATAGCCGCGCGCATATAGCTGGGAGAGATGCCTTTCATCACGGCGTACAGCGGCAACACGATAAACGGCAATAGAATGTGGGTCATCGAGATATAGACGCCCAGGCGGTTAAACACCAGCGTCAGGGGATGGTCGATGATACCGACTCCCATCAGCGCACGGTTAATCAGGCCACCCGATTGCAGCAGCACAATCCAGCTGGCGGTGCGCACAATCAGTGAGGTCCAGAACGGCAGCAGCACCAGAATCATCAGCAGATTGGCGCGGCCAGAAGGTTGCTTCGCCAGCCAGTAGGCCAACGGATAACCGATACCGACGCACAGCAGGGTCACCACTGTCGCCATCCATAAGGTGCGCAGCAGTACATTTACGTACAGCGCCTGGTCAGCAGGCTGGCTGACGATATCACCGGTTTTGGCATCGACTTTACGGTCAAACACCGACAGCAGATAGAGGCTGGTGAAGGGTTTTGCGGCGCGTTGCAGTGTGCGCCAGGTGGTGAGGTCGCCCCACAACGGCTGTTTAGCCATCATGGTATTTTTCACATCCACACCGTCGGCAGGCGCGATGCGCGGGACGGCGAGGATCAGGCGACGGTAGCTGGCATCTTCATAGCTGAGGCGTTTCGCCACGCTGGAGATTTGCCCCTGATCGCGGGCGGCGATCAACTCTTTCGCCAGCAACGCATAGACGCGCTCATCCGGTAGCGCCTCGCCAGACCACTGCTGCAACGCTTTGCTGGTTTGCGGCAATGCCTCCGGCAACTCCGGGTTGTTAACGCTCATGCTCAGGATCGAGCCAATCGGGAACAGGAAGCAGACCACCACGAACACCAGCAGAGGTGCAATCAGCAGCAGCGAACGGCGCGTCTTCGCAAACTCACTGCGTTGCAGACGCTGACGCAGCGTCGGGACGCGCGGGTTGGGCACTGATTGTGCTGGGGGATCCAAAACGGGATTTTGGCTCATGGCCGGACTCCTTACTGATGTTTCAACATCGGGGGAATACACCGTAGCGGCGCGATTTATCGCGCAGTCCCGTGCGTTGTGCCGGAAAAATCCGCGCGATAAATCGCGCCGCTACGTCATTGCCTGCGATTATTTGGCGGCCCAGCTGTTAAAGCGCTGTTCCAGTTCTTCGCCGTGTTCCAGCCAGAAATTGGCATCCACCTGCACCGATTTCGCCAGGTTATCCGGCGAGGTGGGCAGCTGCTTCAGGCGGTCAGGTGCCAGCAGGGAACCGGCTTTGATATTGGTCGGGCCGTAAGGAATATTTTCGGCGTAGACTTTCTGGTTTTCGGGCTGGTTGGCGAAGGCGATAAACTGTTCTGCCAGGGCTTTATGTTTCGAGCCCTTGACGATGGCCCAGTTATCCAGGTCATACAGGCCGCCGTCCCAGACGATTTTGAAGTTATGACCTTCCGCTTGCGCGGTGCCGACACGGCCGTTGTACGCCGATGCCATCACCACGTCACCCGATACCAGCCATTGCAGCGGCTGTGCGCCGGATTCCCACCACTGGATATTCGGTTTCAGCTCATCCAGCTTTTTGAAGGCGCGGTCGACACCGGCTGGCGTCGCCAGCACTTTGTAGACATCCTCACGCTTGACGCCATCCGCCATCAGCGCGATTTCGAGGGTATATTTGGCGCTCTTACGCAGCGCGCGTTTGCCAGGGAATTTCTTCACATCCCAGAAATCAGCCCAACTGGTGGGGGCGGCTTTCAGTTTGTCGGCGTCGTAGGTCAGCACGGTAGACCAGACAAAAATCCCGGCACCACATTCGCTGACGCTGCCAGGAATGAAATCACTTTTGTTGCCCAGCTTGCTCCAGTCGAGCGTCTCGAACAGCCCTTCATCACAACCACGCAGCAGTTCCGGGGTTTCCAGCTCAACCACATCCCAGCCGACCTGTTTGGTCTCCACCATGGCACGGATACGCGCCATCTCTCCGTTGTATTCGCCAGCATCGATGGTGCCTTTCCCGGCGGCGGTAAAGGGTTTATAGAATGCTTTGTCCTGGGCGTCCTTGTTGGTGCCACCAAAAGAGATCACAGTCAGGGTTTCTGCCTGTGCTTGCAGTGCTATGGTAGCGAAAATGAGTACAGCTAACTTTTTAACCATCCCACAACTCCTGAATTATTATTGATGTGCAGGCGAACCTGCGTAGTGTTTGCAATGCAGCTTTTATGCCAGGTACCGATGCATAGCGGGAACGGCGCTATGCATCAGGGGAGAGACTTAGTGTTGCGCCAGAATGCCGGACAGCAGTTGCAATGCGCTGTTGAACTGCGCGTCCGGAATGGTGAGCGGGTAAAGGAAGCGGATCACGTTAGCGTGCACGCCACAGGTCAGCAGAATCAGCCCCTGTGCCAGTGCCTGCTGCTGGATGGCGCGGGCGATATCGGCGGAAGGTTTACCTGCGGCGTCATTAAACTCCGCCGCAATCATTGAACCGCGACCGCGTACTTCAGCCAGTGAACGGCACCCGGCACCCTGTAGGGTTTCACTCAATTTTGCGCCGAGCTGGTTCGCGCGCTGACACAGTTGTTCTTCGTCGATCACGTCGAGCACGGCGTGGGCCGCAGCAATCGCTGGCGGGCTACCGGCATAAGTGCCGCCGAGACCGCCCGGTTGCGGTGCATCCATCACCTCAGCGCGTCCGGACACCGCTGACAACGGCATGCCGCCTGCCAGGCTTTTCGCCATGGTGATCAGGTCAGGCTTCACGTCATAATATTCGCTGGCAAACAGCTTACCGGTGCGGGCAAAGCCGCTCTGAATCTCGTCAGCAATCAGCAAAATGCCGTGCTGGTCGCACAGCTTACGCAGCGCAGTGACGAATTCCACGGGTGCCACGTTGAAACCGCCTTCGCCCTGAATCGGCTCGAAAATAATTGCCGCGACCTGCTGCGGGCTGATATCGCAGCGGAAAATTGACTCGATACTTTCCAGTGCCGCTGCCACGCTGTGGCCATGCAGTGCATTGGGATAGCGGGCATGGAATACTGAGCTGGCGAACGGACCAAAGCCGGTCTTGTAGGGGACCACTTTGCCGGTCAGCGTCATGGTCATATGGGTGCGGCCATGAAACGCGCCGGTAAAAGCGATGATGCCGGGACGACCAGTAGCCGCGCGGGCAATTTTCACCGCGTTTTCCACCGCTTCGGCACCGGTGGAGAAGAAAGTGGTTTTGGCCGGACCGGTAACCGGTACGCGCTCATTCAGGCGCTCGGCCAGGCTGATGTAATTCTCGTAAGGGATCACCTGGAACGCGGTGTGGGTGAAGCAATCCAGCTGCTGTTTCACCGCAGCCATCACTTTCGGGTGACGGTGGCCGGTGTTCAGCACCGCAATACCGGCGCTAAAATCGGTGTATTCACGGCCCTGATGATCCCAGAGCGTGGCGTTTTCCGCTTTCACGGCATAGAAATCGCACATCACACCGACACCGCGTGGGGTGGCGTTTAAACGACGTGCCTGTAATTCGCTGTTACTCATAGCTCAACCTCATCATGTGATTCGCCGGCTGACTTCACGCCGGAAAACTGCCCTGCTTGCTTTTTAGCGTTTTCAGGGTTTTATAATCCAGAGCCAGTTTTTTTTATTTTGAGGTACCAATTTTGCGCAGCCTACTGGGTGACCTGCTGTTTCAGCGTTTAAATCAGCTTTCCGGCGGCTCGCTGGCCAAGCGCCTGTACGACGTTTTGCAGGGGGCGATTCAGGAAGGTGCCATCGCCACCGGGGTGCGGCTGCCCGCCAGCCGTGACCTGGCGCGCGAGCTTTCGGTGTCGCGTAATACCGTACTGGCGGCGTACGAAAAACTGCAATCGGAAGGCTATCTGGAAACCCGGACCGGAAGTGGTACCTTCGTCTGCCTGGTGCTACCGGAACAAAGCCCGGAAGTGGCCCCGACGCCTGCTCCGCGTGCCCGTGGTATGAATACTATCCGCCTGTCACGACGCGGGGCGCGTCTGCTGTCACAAAGTGGTGCCGGGGCGTTTCAGTGGGGCGCGTTTATGCCGGGCGTACCGGATGTGAGTTACATGCCGCACGATATCTGGCGCAAAATCCAGCTGCGCATCAGCCGTCGCCTGCCGGTGGAATCACTGAGCTATGCCAACCACGGCGGATGCGTCGAGCTGCAACAGGCGCTGGCTGAGTATCTGCGGGTGATCCGCTCGGTCAACTGCACGGCGGAGCAGGTGCTGGTGACAGCGGGCACCCATCAGTCGCTTGATTTGCTGGCGAAAATGCTGTGCGATCCGGGCGACAGTGCGCTGGTGGAGGAGCCGGGTTACTGGGGCATCCGCAACGTGCTGGCGGTCAATGGTATCGACCTGATCCCCACCGAAGTGGACGAGCAGGGGCTGGTGCTGCCTGCGGAGCAGAGCGACCGTCCTGCGCCGCGCCTGATTTGCGTCACCCCTTCGCACCAATATCCGCTGGGGGCGGTGATGAGCCTGCAACGCCGTCATGAGTTATTAAACCGCGCCAAAAGTACCGGTAGCTGGGTGGTTGAGGATGATTACGATGGTGAGTTCCGCTTTGCCGGTAGCCCGATTCCGGCTTTGCAGGGACTGTCGCCGGATGCGCCGGTAATTTATCTCGGCACCTTCAGCAAGACGCTCTATCCGGGGATTCGCCTGAGTTACATGGTGGTGCCCAAACCCCTGGCGACGCGGATGAAAATGGCCCATTCGGAGCTGTATCGTGGCGGATATGGCCTGGTGCAGCTGACGCTGGCGGAGTTTATTCGTGAAGGGCATTACGCGGCGCATGTGCGGCGGATGCGGCAGATTTACAGTCGTCGGCGTGCGGCGCTGGTGGCGCTGATTACCGACACCCTCGGCGCATCCTGGGTGGTGCATCACAGCAACGCCGGGCTGCACCTGATTCTCGGCCTGCCGGAAAGCATCGACGATGTGGCCTTCAGCGCTGAGCTGGAGCAGAACGGCGTGCTGACGCGTCCGCTCTCCTCGTACTACCAGCGCGGGACGCTACGCCGCGGCCTGCTGCTAGGCTACGCCTGCGTTGACGAAGCGCAGATGGCCGCCGCATTTGCGCCGATTCTGCAACGCCTGCAACACCATCTCAAAACTACACCGGTGCCGATGTGACCGACGCTGCCCTGTCCCGGTGCAGGGCACGTAATCAGTGCATTAGCGGCATTATTAACATTTCTGTAACGTTTAATTTTAAAAGACAATAGAAATCAATAGCCTGCGATTTTTGATTCAGGCTAACTTTGTATTCAAATTGTCAAATTTCTCTTGTGTTCCTGAAATGCGTTGTGGTAGTGCTAAAAAAAGAGCCGCCAGCATGCGCATGTCAGACATGTCGATGCAGGAATCGTGCCGGATTACTTTTCCTTCACGCTTTACGAGAGAACGTCATGAGAAATTTCGTTAGTTTCAGGAACATAAAAAAGAGTTACGACGGCGATAAGCTGGTGGTACGTAACCTCAATCTTGACGTGGAGGAAGGGGAGTTTCTCACGCTGCTTGGTCCATCCGGTTCAGGTAAAACCACCAGCCTGATGATGCTGGCGGGCTTTGAAACGCCGACCGATGGCGAGATTTTATTGCGTGATAAACCGCTGCATACCTTGCCACCGCACCAGCGCGATATCGGCATGGTGTTCCAGAACTATGCGCTGTTTCCCCATATGACGGTGGCGGAAAACCTCGCCTTTCCGCTGTCGATTCGCCGCATGAACAAAGCCGACATCAAAGCTCGCGTCGATCGCATTCTGGACATGATCAAACTGACGTCACTGGCGGATCGTTATCCGGCCCAAATGTCCGGCGGGCAGCAGCAACGTGTGGCCCTGGCGCGGGCGTTGGTGTTTGAACCAAAGCTGGTGCTGATGGATGAGCCGCTCGGGGCGCTGGATAAGCAATTGCGCGAACATATGCAAATGGAGATCAAACAGTTACACGATATGCTGGGTCTGACGATCGTCTATGTGACGCACGATCAGAGCGAAGCAATGACCATGTCCGATCGGGTTGCGGTATTCAACGATGGCATGATCCAGCAGATGGACAGCCCGGATAAACTTTACGAGCAGCCTGAGAATGCGTTTGTCGCGCAGTTTATCGGCGAAAACAACAGCTTACTGGCGACTCAGGTGGCGCAGAACGGTGATTTCTATCAGGTGAAACTGGATGATGGTACGCAGCTTGATGCGCTGAAAGTGCGCCCCAGTTCACCAGGTAAAAAGATCCAGCTCAGCATTCGTCCGGAGCGTGTGAACGTCAATGCGCCGGAGCAGGGCGATCAGATCGTGCAGGCGCAGATCCAGCAATTTATTTACCTGGGTGACCATGTGCGTATGCTGACCAGTGTGGCCGGGCAGGGGAACTTTATGGTGAAGCTGTCGCCGTCGAAGATGGATAAAAACTGGCAGCCGGGTGCGCAGGTAAGCCTGTCGTGGCAGCCGCAGCATTTGCGTGCGCTGGATGTGATGTTGCAGTAAAGCCCACAAGCGGGCCTGACCTGTAGCGGCGCGATTTATCGCGCGCCTCTGGCAGCAACGCAGGGATAAAATCTGCGCGATAAATCGCGCCGCTACGGAATTACACGCGTTTATCGCGTAAAAAAGGCGTCCCGCGGGACGCCTTATCCGCATTTAACGACCGGAATTAGCCTTCAGCCTGCTGAGACTGAATCGCTGTCAGGGCGATGGTGTAGACGATATCGTCCACCAGTGCACCGCGTGACAGGTCGTTCACCGGCTTGCGCATACCCTGCAACATCGGTCCGATGGAGATCAGGTCTGCTGAACGCTGTACCGCTTTGTAGGTGGTGTTACCGGTGTTCAGATCCGGGAAGATAAACACGGTGGCACGGCCTGCAACCTGCGAGTTCGGCGCTTTGGATTTCGCCACGTCTTCCATGATGGCGGCGTCATACTGCAACGGACCGTCGATCACCAGATCAGGGCGTTTTTCCTGCGCGATACGCGTGGCTTCACGGACTTTCTCAACGTCGCTACCGGCACCGGAGTTACCGGTTGAGTAGGAGATCATCGCGACGCGCGGATCGATACCAAAAGCTTTGGCAGAATCGGCAGACTGAATCGCGATTTCGGCCAGCTGTTCCGGGTTCGGGTCCGGGTTGATGGCGCAGTCGCCATATACCAGCACCTGCTCCGGCAGCAGCATAAAGAACACCGAAGAAACCAGTGAGCTGTTTGGCGCGGTTTTGATCAGCTGCAACGGCGGACGAATGGTGTTGGCGGTGGTGTGTACGGCACCGGAAACCAGGCCATCCACTTCACCACTTTCCAGCATCATGGTGCCCAGCACCACGTTGTCTTCCAGCTGCTCCTGCGCAACCACTTCGGTCATGCCTTTGCTCTTACGCAGTTCAACCAGACGCGGCACATAGTTCTCGCGCACCACTTCCGGATCGACAATGACGATGCCTTTGCCTAGTTCCACACCCTGCGCGGCGGCTACACGCTGGATCTCATCCGGGTTACCCAGCAGCACACAGGTGGCGATTCCGCGTTCGGCACAGATGGCGGCAGCTTTCACGGTACGCGGCTCGTCGCCTTCCGGCAGAACGATACGCTTGCCTGCTTTGCGTGCCAGCTCGGTCAGCTGGTAGCGGAAGGCTGGCGGTGACAGACGACGGCTGCGCTCGGAGGTGGCAGTCAGCGATTCGATCCAGTCGTCATTGATGTAGCTGGCAACGTATTCCTGCACTTTCTCAATACGCTGGGTATCATCAGCCGGGACTTCGAGGTTGAAGCTTTGCAGGCTGAGCGAGGTTTGCCAGGTGTTGGTTTTCACCATAAATACCGGCAGGCCGGTCTGGAAGGCGCGCTCGCACAGACGACCAATACGCTCATCAATCTCGTAGCCACCGGTCAGCAGAATGGCACCGATTTCCACGCCATTCATTGCGGCCAGACAGGCTGCCAGCAACACGTCAGGACGGTCTGCGGAGGTCACCAGCAGAGAACCTGGGCGGAAGTGCTCCAGCATGTGCGGAATGCTACGTGCGCAGAAGGTAACGGATTTCACCCGACGCGTCTGGATTTCACCTTCGTTGATGATGTCGGCGTTCAGGTGGCGGCACATATCAATCGCGCGGGTGGCGATCAGATCAAAGCTCCACGGCACACAACCCAGCACCGGCAGCGGGCTGTTGGTGAACAGCGTTTTCGGATCGATGTTGGCGATGCTGGCTTTGGAAGAATCGTCAAAAATCTCTGACAAATCCGGACGCGTGCGTCCCTGTTCGTCCACCGGCGCATTCAGTTTGTTGATGATCACGCCAGTGATGTTTTTGTTCTTGCTGCCGCCAAAGCTGCTTTGCGTCAGTTCGATACGTTCTTTCAGCTGGGCCGGAGAATCGTTGCCCAGTGCGGTAACGAAGACGATTTCAGCGTTCAGGGTTTTGGCGATTTCATAGTTCAGCGCGGAGGCAAACTGGTGTTTGCGCGTCGGCACCAGACCTTCCACCAGCACCACTTCGGCATCTTTGGTGTTTTCGTGGTAGCGGGCGATGATCTCTTCCATCAGCACGTCCTGCTGGTTCGAACCCAGCAGCGACTCAACACGCGACATCAGCAGCGGTTCAGCGGCTGGAATCGAGGAGTTCTTACGGATGATGGTGGTGGTCTGGTCCGGTTTGTCGCCGCCAGTGCGTGGCTGCGCAATCGGTTTGAATACGCTCAGGCGAACGCCTTTGCGTTCCATCGCACGGATCACGCCAAGACTGACGCTGGTCAGACCGACACTGGTGCCGGTTGGAATGAGCATAATTGTACGTGACACTTTATAACCTCTCAGGTGTTGCAGGGTGTCAAAAACAACTCCGTCAGCCTGAGCTGACGGAGAGAAGCATTTACGCGGTGAGACGCGCGGCGTCCTGGGCGATGACCAACTCTTCGTTGGTGGGGATCACCACCGCCGGGCGGGTGCCTTCTTTATTAATGAAGCCGGATTTACCGAAACGCGCCGCCAGGTTGCGTTCGTGGTCCACTTCGAAGCCCAGCAGGCCGAGTTTTTGCAGAGACAGCTCACGCACCATCGCGGCATTTTCACCGATACCGCCGGTGAAGACCACCGCATCCAGACGGCCTTCCATCAGCGAGGTGTAGCCGCCGATGTATTTCGCCAGACGATGGCAGAACACGTCCATGGCGCGTTTGGCATCTTCTTTAGTGGTGTAGTTATCTTCCACATAGCGGCAGTCGCTGGTCACTTCGGTCAGACCCAGCAGGCCAGATTCTTTGGTCAGCAGTTTGTTGATCGCATCAACGCTCATGCCGAGGGTGTCATGCAGGAAGAAAACGATGGCCGGATCGATGTCACCGCTGCGGGTGCCCATCACCAGACCTTCCAGTGGCGTCAGACCCATTGAGGTATCGACGCAAACACCGTTACGAATCGCGGAAACAGAACCGCCGTTGCCCAGGTGGCAGGTGATGACGTTCAGTTCTTCTACCGGTTTACCCAGCATTTTTGCCGCTTCCTGGGTCACGTAGTAGTGGCTGGTACCGTGGGCACCATAGCGACGTACGCCGTGTTCTTTATACAATTTGTACGGCAGAGCGTAGAGATACGATTCTTCAGGCATTGTCTGATGGAATGCTGTATCAAAAACCGCCACATTCTTATCTGAAAGGTGCGGGAAATTTTTCATTGCTTCGTCAATACCGATCAGATGTGCCGGATTGTGCAGCGGAGCAAATGAAGAGGCATCTTTAATACCCTGGATAACGGACTCATCAATCACGACAGATTTTGTCAGCTGTTCGCCGCCATGCACGATGCGATGGCCGATTGCAGCGATTTGTGCCGAAAGCTCTGGTTTTTGTGCCAGAATAGTTTTAACAATGAAGTTGAGGGCTTCGCTGTGTGCCGCGCCTGCACCCAGAGGAGCTTCCTGTTTGCTACCCTCAAGTTTCCATTTGATACGCGCTTCAGGCAGGTGGAAGCATTCAGCCAAACCGGAGAGGAATTCGTCGCCGTTGGCGGGGTTGAGGATGGCAAACTTAAGTGAGGAGCTGCCGCAGTTCAGAACCAGAACTAACTTCGTCGACATGGAAGTACCTATTGGTTAAATAGTGGCGAGAAATAACGCAATCAGACTAACAGCGTAGTTCATGAAAGCTGGTAAATTAATGATTAACATCATGCGGTAGTCAAAAAGAGACCGATCCGCAAAAAAATTTTGGTAATTTTACGCGATTTTTTTAAATCAGCTTAGCGAAACATGGCTCTAAACTGCGCTTTAATTGAGCAGAAGCTTCCGGTAATGTTGCTGAAACGGCGTCAGAATACCCAGTGTCACCCTTAAAGACAAAAACTTTTGAAGGATGTCACGTAAAGTTGTGTGGTTGTCAGTTTATTTTAAATCTTGCAGTAATAGTTGAGGTCTACCATGGCGAATGATACAGGTAATCCAGGCTGGTTCGGCTTATTTCAGCGCGGCCAGCATTACATGAAGACCTGGCCAGCCGATAAACGCCTGGCACCGGTGTTCCCTGAAAATCGTGTGGTGACGGCGACACGTTTTTCCATTCGCTTTATGCCGCCGCTGGCGATTTTTACCCTGACGTGGCAGATCGCCATGGGCGGACAGCTTGGGCCTGCGGTAGCCACCGCGCTATTTGCCTGTAGCCTGCCGATGCAGGGTTTATGGTGGCTGGGTAAACGCTCCATGACTCCGTTGCCACCTTCTTTACTGCAATGGTTCCATGAGGTCCGGGCCAAACTGGAAGAGGCCGGCCAGGCAATTGCGCCGGTCGAAGGTAAACCCACCTACCAGGCTCTGGCCGACGTGCTGAAACGGGCATTTAAACAGCTGGATCGGACCTTCCTTGACGATCTTTGATCGATAAACGTATCCCACCGGGACAGAATTCGCCGCTGATCCCGGTTCAAATCAAAGAAAAGTGGTGCGGACATACCCGCATCCGTTCCCTTGTGCAATCATTTCTCTATACCTAAATTGATGCCCCGGGAGAACAACCATGGAAATGACCCACGCACAGCGGCTCATCCTGTCGAATCAGTACAAAATGATGGCGATGCTGGAGCCGGACAACGCTGAACGTTACCGCCGTTATCAGACCATCATTGAACGTGGCTATGGCCTGCAGTTACGCGAACTGGATAAAGAGTTCGGCGAGCTGAGCGAAGACACCTGTCGCACCCTGATCGATATTATGGAGATGCACCACGCGCTGCATGTTTCCTGGTCCAATCTCAAAGATTCCGCGCTGATTGAGGAACGTCGTCTGGCCTTTCTCGGTTTTGACGCCGCCACCGAAGCACGCTACCTCGGCTATGTGCGTTTTATGGTCAATACCGAGGGGCGCTACACCCACTTTGATTCCGGCACCCACGGGTTTAATGCCCAAACGCCGATGTGGGAAAAATACCAACGTATGCTGGCGGTGTGGCACACTTGTCCACGTCAGTACCATTTGAGCGCGAACGAGATCGCGCAAATCCTTAATGCCTGAAGAAGGAGCGTCGAGTGAAGTACAGGGGTTTTCTGTTTGATTTAGATGGCACGCTGGTGGATTCACTGCCTGCTGTAGAGCGCGCATGGACCCAATGGGGTGAACGTCATGGTTTTGCGGCGGAAGAAATCCTGAGCTTCATTCATGGTAAACAGGCAATTACCTCGCTGCGCCATTTTATGGCGGGCCAGAGCGAGGAGGCGATTCAGGCGGAATTTTTGCGTCTGGAGCGTATCGAAGCGGAAGATACTGCCGGGGTGTGTGCTTTGCCGGGTGCACAGGCACTGCTGGCGACACTCAACGAGCTGCAAATTCCGTGGGCGATTGTCACGTCAGGTTCAGTACCGGTTGCCCATGCGCGTCACAAAGCCGCCGGACTGCCTGCGCCTGCCGTGTTTATCACCGCCGAGAATGTAAAACGCGGCAAGCCGGAACCGGATGCCTATTTGCTGGGAGCAGAGAAACTGGGTCTGGCGGCTGGCGAGTGCGTGGTGGTGGAAGATGCGCCTGCGGGTGTGCTGGCCGGATTGAACGCGGGCAGCGCGGTGATTGCGGTTAATGCGCCGCAAGACACCCCGCGTCTCGGCGAGGTGACGTTTTCGCTGAGCACGCTGGAAGCACTGGTGGTGACCGCTGACGGGAAGGGTGGTTTTACCCTGTCGCTGCAAGCATAATCCGTAACGGCGCGATAAAATCGCGCCGTTACAGCGGCGTATCCTGCGAAATTTCATCCAGCGACAGGCTGAAGCTGGGGATGAAAACCTCAACAAAATAATCCATTTCCGGCGAGCGGCGTTGCGCCAGCGTCTTTTCCAGTCGCGCTTTTGCCAGCAAAAACTCATTGTTACCGGCAGACAGTTCCTCAAGGCATTTTACATACGCGCACAGGGCATCGGCCTGCTTCACCACCGCCTGTTCCGCTTCGCTATGCAGATGCTCATCCAGCAACGGACGAAAATCCTCCTGCAGTTCTGCCGGGAGCATTTCAATCAGTTTGTGTTGGGCAATCTTCTCGATCTTTTTGTATTCATGGGCAATTTGCGCGTTGTAATACTTCACCGGGGTCGGTAAATCGCCGGTCAGCACTTCACTGGCATCATGATAAAGCGCCAGCATGGCAATGCGATCGGCATTCAGATTACCGTTGAATTTTTTGTTTTTAATCACGGCCAGCACATGGGCGACCATGGCGACCTGCAGGCTGTGCTCAGAGACATTCTCGGTGCGTACGTTACGCATCAGCGGCCAGCGGTTGATCAATTTAAGACGGGAGAGATGGGCGAAAAAGTGGCTACGGGTCATGAGCAGTTCCTGATCGGACGGCGGGGAGAGAGGCCTCTCCCCGAAATACACTCACTATACGCGTGTGACGTTACTGACGATACCCTTGCAGGAAGCGACCAAACTTGGTGATGGCCATTTCCAAATCGTCAACGCGGGGCAGGGTAACGATGCGTACGTGGTCCGGCCATGGCCAGTTGAACGCGGTGCCCTGCACCAGCAGCACTTTTTCCTGGAGCAGGAAATCAAGCACCATTTTCTGATCGTCGAACAGATTGAATTTCTTCGCATCAATGCGCGGGAACATATAGAGCGCACCCTGCGGCTTGACGCAGCTGACGCCAGGGATGTCATTAATCAATTCCCAGGCGCGCTGGCGTTGCTCATAAAGGCGGCCACCCGGCACGATAAATTCACTGATGCTCTGATAGCCACCCAGCGCGGTTTGAATCGCGTGTTGTGCGGGTACGTTGGCGCACAGACGCATCGAGGCCAGCATTTCCAGACCTTCAATGTAGCCTTTGGCGTGTTTCTTCGGACCGTTCAGCACCATCCAGCCCTGACGGAAACCGGCAACGCGATAGGTTTTTGACAGGCCGTTAAAGGTGACGGTCAACAGATCGGGTGCCAGCGCGGCAATAGAATGGTGCTGCGCTTCGTCATACAGGATCTTGTCGTAAATCTCATCGGCAAAGATGATCAGGTTATGCTGGCGGGCAATCTCAACGATTTCCATCAGCAATTCTTTGCTGTACACCGCACCGGTGGGGTTGTTCGGGTTGATAATCACGATGCCGCGCGTGCGCGGGGTGATTTTGCTGCGGATATCATCCAGGTCCGGGAACCAGCCGGCGGATTCATCACACAGATAATGTACCGCTTTACCACTGGAAAGGGAGACGGCAGCGGTCCACAACGGGTAATCCGGTGCAGGTACCAGCATTTCATCACCGCTGTTCAGCAGCGCCTGCATGGCCTGCACAATCAGCTCCGAAACACCGTTACCAATATAGATGTCTTCAACGGTCATATCGCGCATATCGCGCGCCTGATAATGCTGCATGATTGCTTTGCGCGCTGAATAGAGACCTTTGGAGTCACAATATCCCTGGGCACTGGGCAGGTTGCGGATCACATCAACCAGGATTTCATCGGGGGCTTCAAAACCAAACGGGGCAGGGTTGCCAATGTTGAGTTTGAGAACTTTGTTGCCTTCTTCTTCGAGACGTTTCGCCTCTTTCAGTACCGGGCCACGGATGTCATAACAGACATTATCCAGCTTGCCGGATTTATCAATTTGAAAATTCATCGCTACCGCCTTAACGGGCAGAGTCCATTTAACCTGCCTCAAAAAACAAACCCGCCCAATTTACTCCTCTCCCCGGAACAAAAGAAGGGTAACGAAAGGTTTTGGCGAGTTTGGCAATTTTTTATGCTGATACTGGCTGAAAAGGCATTTTACACTGATTAATCTGGTTGAATTATCCAGTAAAGTTACCAGGGGTGATATTTAATGCTGATGGAGGGGCGGGGAGCTGTAAACTCCTTAATCCAGACGTAAAGAAGGGGATTGCGCATATTTTTATTCACAACTGTCGCATCGAATCGTTAGCGACGTAATGAAATAGTTAAAGAATCCTTGTAGGAAGTCGAATAATTAGTCATTGCCGGTTTATTGTCCGC
Source organism: Pantoea cypripedii (assembly GCF_002095535.1). NCBI lineage: Bacteria > Pseudomonadati > Pseudomonadota > Gammaproteobacteria > Enterobacterales > Erwiniaceae > Pantoea > Pantoea cypripedii. Next base: position 2,949,483 of record NZ_MLJI01000001.1, on the reverse strand, counting down.
TGGCGTCAGAAACTGTCCCCAATTCTCATTCAGTTTCAGAGACAGAATCAGAGAACTATCGGCAGCAGGGCGGTGTCCGAAGTCTGTATTAAATAGCATTTGCGCTGAAACTTAAGCTTTCCCTATGAAGTTTCGGAACCAGGGGGGCTTAAAAAATGAACAGCTTTGTGGCAGGATGTGCGGGAAAAGGGGACAGGTCAAAAATTATGAGCTTTCTAACAAAAACATTTCCATTTCTGGCGCAAAAATGATTAAGTATAATTTATTATTTGATGCACTTTACCTCTTCGCATCACCATAACATACAGTTATCATTTTTTGACCCGCGCACGGTTTTGGCGGGAAACCAGGCAACTACACAGCTTCCTGCATTTGCGCGATTTACGCTTTCGGCCCGAGAAGTTGTTCTGTCTTTGTGACGCCGCTGCTCTGTTTTCAGAGTGACGTAATCGTTGGAATCCGCCTGACCCAGTTTTTTCATGACAGTCTCCACACAGGACTGTCATTAAGCACCATTACCTCTTATCCCAATGATAAGTAAGGTAATACACCAGGGTAGTAGTTTGTAAAAAATCTTATAAGTGAAGAAAAAACATGACTAATGCAAATCGTCCGATACTGAATCTCGACCTCGATCTGCTGAGAACTTTCGTCGCCGTTGCTGACCTGAACACCTTTGCGGCTGCGGCTGCGGCCGTGTGCAGAACGCAATCAGCAGTAAGCCAGCAGATGCAGCGTCTGGAACAATTGGTAGGTAAAGAGCTGTTTGCCAGACATGGACGTAATAAATTGCTGACGGAGCATGGCATCCAACTGCTGGGCTACGCCAGAAAAATCCTTCGTTTCAATGACGAAGCTTGTACCTCTCTGATGTATAGCAATATTCAGGGCGTGCTGACCATTGGCGCTTCTGATGACACCTCAGATACCATTCTGCCTTTCCTGCTCAACCGCGTGACTTCAGTCTATCCGAAGCTGGCGATTGATGTTCGCGTGAAGCGTAATCCATTTATGATGGAAATGCTGAACCAGGGAGAAGTGGATTTGGTGGTCACCACTTCCAGTCCGGGTAACTTTACCCACCAGGTTCTGCGTACCTCGCCGACCCTGTGGTATTGCGCGGCTGATTACATCTTCCAGCGCGGTGAAGCGATTCCACTGGTGCTGCTGGATGAACCAAGCCCGTACCGCGACATGGCGATTGACCATCTGAACGAAGCGGGTATTCCGTGGCGTATTTCCTATGTGGCCTCGACGCTGGCGGCAGTCCGTGCGGCAGTAAAAGCCGGTCTTGGCGTTACCGCGCGTCCGGTGGAAATGATGAGCCCGGAACTGCGTGTGATGGGTGCTGCTGAAGGCTTGCCTGTTCTGCCGGATACCCAATATCTGCTGTGCCGTAATCCGGACAGCGATAACGAACTGGCGCTGGCCATCTTCAATGCTATGCAGTCAACTAACGATCCGTACAATCTGAGTGCAAATCCGGACGGCACACTGTTGCTGGACGACGAAGAGTAAGCACAATCTGCGCGGGTAATCTTTCTCAAATAGAATGCCTGGCAATTGTTAAAACTTAGATAAATAAGCCTTAGCATGGTTTTTCCCTGCTAAGGCTTTTTTTATGTCCTTTATCTCTGCCTTTATGATGCTGACAAGCTGGCAATAAATTTCCCCCTGTCCGAAAAAATGAAATGCGTTTCATTTTCATCTGAAGTGGAACGATTTTGTTTTTTCGTGCCATCTTTCCCTGGGCATCTGCCTGCGAGAATTGTCTCTTTTTACAGCAAAAAGCATTGTTATGTGTCCTGGATCAAGAAAATAGCCCTGAAAAGGACAAGGAAATCCGGTTAATTCCTGTCAAAATATGATTGTTAAATGCACGATCCATGCATGTGAATACCCGCTACACTGAAAGTAACCTCACAAACTGAAGCGATTTAGCTGGCGCAACGGGCCTTGTATGTTAATAATATGCTGCGGATGTAAAATAATGTTTGGATACTTTTGTCAAAGTTGACAAAAGGTTATAGAAAGGAGTAAAAAACCCCATAAAATTGCTGCTTAATTGCTAATGACAGCAAAGTTTATAAGGTTTTTTATCCTTCCCTTGAATCGATGTGGTGCGTTTGCTGCGAATGTGCAGGATGCCATCGCCACTTTTGATGAGTAAGCAAAGAGTATGTCAACAACCACAGAAGTGATCGCTCATCACTGGGCATTTATTGTTTTCATTGTTCTCGCGTTCGGTCTTTGCGCCTTTATGTTGACCGGTGGCTGGTTGTTAGGTGGTCGTGCCCGCGCGCGTTACAAGAACACCCCGTTTGAATCGGGTATCGACTCGGTCGGTGACACCCATATTCGCCTCTCTGCAAAATTCTATCTGGTTGCGATGTTCTTCGTAATTTTCGACGTCGAAGCCCTCTTTTTATACGCATGGTCGACTTCCATCCGCGAAAGCGGCTGGGTCGGCTTTGTCGAAGCCGCAATTTTCATTTTGGTGCTACTGGCAGGCCTGGTTTACCTGGTTCGCATCGGTGCGCTGGATTGGGCACCGGCGCGTCGTCGCGTGGTGGTCAAGTCAAGCCCGGTCAGTCACAGCCACACCAATCCTCAAAAGCAGTAAAAGCGAGGCAATAAGATGGACTACACGCTGACACGCGTAGACCCGAATGGGGGCGATAACGATCGCTATCCGCTGCAAAAACAGGAGATCGTCGCCGATCCACTGGAGCAGCATGTTCACCGCAGCGTCTATATGGGCAAACTCGAAAATGCCCTGCACGACATGGTGAACTGGGGTCGTAAAAACTCTCTCTGGCCGTACAACTTCGGCCTTTCCTGTTGCTACGTGGAGATGACCACGTCATTCACTGCGGTGCATGACGTAGCGCGTTTCGGTGCGGAAGTTATGCGTGCCTCACCGCGTCAGGCTGACTTCATGGTGATTGCCGGGACGCCGTTTACCAAAATGGCCCCGGTGATTCAGCGTCTGTATGACCAGATGCTCGAACCCAAATGGGTCATCTCGATGGGTGCCTGTGCCAACTCCGGCGGCATGTATGACATCTATTCAGTGGTGCAGGGTGTGGATAAATTCCTGCCAGTGGATGTGTATATCCCAGGTTGTCCGCCGCGTCCGGAAGCTTATATGCAGGCGCTGCTGCTGTTACGCGAATCCATCGGCAAAGAGCGTCGTCCGCTCTCGTGGGTGGTGGGTGATCAGGGCGTTTATCGCGCGAATATGCAATCAGAACGCGAAAGAAAACGCGGTGACCGTATCGCCGTCACCAACCTGAGAACACCCGACGAAGTTTAAGCTACCCGTACACGGATGGAGCCACGGCCACAGCAGAACACCACAATTTAATGTGTGCCGCCATCCTGACGCCTTCTTTTGAGTGCCTGATAACAGGCCGGAATGGTGAGTAACGTATGACAGATTTAACCACGCAAGATCTCGCTCAGCCTGCATGGCAAACCCGGGATCACCTGGACGACCCGGTGATCGGCGAGCTGCGTAACCGTTTTGGGCCGGATGCCTTTACCGTTCAGGCCACCCGTACCGGTATTCCGGTCGTGTGGGTGAAGCGTGAACAATTGCTGGAAATTGTCGAATTCCTGCGCAAACTGCCGAAACCTTACGTCATGCTGTATGATTTGCATGGTATGGACGAGCGTTTACGTACCAACCGCGCGGGCTTGCCTGCCGCGGATTTTTCCGTTTTCTATCATCTGCTATCGATTGAACGCAATCGCGACATCATGCTCAAGGTCGCGTTGTCTGAAAACGATATGCGTCTGCCGACCATCACCAAAATTTTTGCCAATGCCAACTGGTATGAGCGCGAAACCTGGGAAATGTTTGGCATGACCTTTGATGGTCACCCGCATCTGACGCGCATCATGATGCCGCAGACATGGGAAGGGCATCCGCTGCGCAAGGATTATCCGGCGCGTGCGACCGAATTTGATCCCTTCACGCTGACCAAACAAAAAGAAGACCTCGAAATGGAGTCGCTGACCTTCAAACCCGAAGACTGGGGTATGAAGCGCAGCACCGCCAACGAGGACTTTATGTTCCTGAACCTCGGTCCGAACCACCCGTCTGCGCACGGTGCGTTCCGTATCATTCTGCAACTGGATGGCGAAGAGATCGTCGACTGCGTGCCGGATGTCGGTTATCACCACCGTGGTGCCGAGAAGATGGGTGAGCGCCAGTCCTGGCACAGCTATATTCCGTATACCGACCGTATCGAGTATCTCGGTGGTTGCGTTAATGAAATGCCTTATGTGCTGGCGGTGGAAAAACTGGCGGGTATCACCGTACCGGATCGCGTCAATGTGATTCGCGTGATGTTGTCGGAATTGTTCCGCATCAACAGCCATCTGCTGTACATCTCTACCTTTATTCAGGACGTCGGTGCGATGACGCCGGTGTTCTTCGCCTTTACCGATCGCCAGAAAATCTATGACGTGGTTGAAGCCATCACCGGTTTCCGTATGCACCCGGCATGGTTCCGTATTGGTGGGGTGGCGCACGATCTGCCGAAAGGCTGGGAACGTCTGCTGCGTGAATTCCTCGACTGGATGCCAAAACGTCTGAAAGAGTACGACAAAGCAGCGCTGCGCAACCGCGTGCTGATGGGCCGTTCTCAGGGCGTTGCCGCGTACAACATGGACGAAGCACTGGCGTGGGGCACCACCGGTGCCGGTCTGCGCGCCACGGGTCTTGATTTTGACGTGCGTAAATGGCGTCCGTATTCAGGTTACGAGAATTTCGATTTCGAAATTCCAGTCGGTGCCGGGATCAGCGATGCCTACACCCGCGTGATGCTGAAAATGGAAGAGATGTGGCAGTCGCTGCGTATTCTGGAGCAGTGCCTGAAAAACATGCCGGAAGGGCCGTTCAAAGCGGATCACCCGCTGACCACGCCGCCGCCAAAAGAGCGCACGCTGCAACACATCGAAACCCTGATTACTCACTTCCTGCAGGTTTCCTGGGGTCCGGTAATGCCGGCCAACGAATCCTTCCAGATGATCGAGGCGACCAAAGGGATCAACAGTTACTACCTGACCAGCGATGGCAGCACCATGAGCTACCGCACCCGCGTGCGTACGCCAAGCTTCCCGCATCTGCAACAGATCCCTTCGGTGATCCGTGGCAGCCTGGTATCCGATCTGATCGTTTACCTCGGTAGTATCGATTTTGTTATGTCAGACGTGGACCGCTAATTATGCACGATCAAAAAATTGCCATCCAAACGATCGACCCTAATGAGGTCTTTGTGCTGAGCGAGGCAGAACACCACGCGATTGAGCACGAAAAACACCATTACGAAGATGCGCGTGCCGCTTCCATCGAAGCGCTGAAGATCGTGCAGAAACAGCGTGGCTGGGTGCCTGACGGCGCGATCAACGCCATTGCCGAGGTGCTGGGTATTCCGGCCAGTGACGTCGAAGGTGTGGCGACATTCTATAGCCAGATCTATCGCCAGCCGGTCGGGCGTCATGTAATTCGCTACTGCGACAGCGTGGTGTGCCATATCACCGGTTATCAGGGAATTCAGGCCGCGTTAGAACAAAACCTGCACATCAAACCGGGCCAGACGACGCCGGATGGCCGCTTCACGCTGCTGCCAACCTGCTGCCTGGGTAACTGCGACAAAGGCCCGACCATGATGGTGGATGAAGATACCCACGTTCATCTGACGCCGGAAGGTATTGCCAATTTACTGGAGCAGTATCAATGACCATTAAACAGATCATTCGTACTGCGGAAACGCATCCACTGACCTGGCGCCTGCGCGATGACAAACAGCCGGTATGGATTGACGAATATCGCAGCAAAAACGGTTACGTTGGCGCGGAAAAAGCGCTGAAAGGCATGAGCCAGGACGAAATCGTCGCGGCGGTGAAAGACTCCGGTCTGAAAGGTCGTGGTGGTGCAGGCTTTAACACCGGCCTGAAATGGAGCCTGATGCCGAAAGACGAATCCATGAACATCCGTTACCTGCTGTGTAACGCCGATGAGATGGAGCCGGGCACCTATAAAGACCGCCTGCTGATGGAGCAACTGCCGCACCAACTGGTGGAAGGGATGCTGATCAGCGCCTTTGCACTGAAAGCCTACCGTGGCTACATCTTCCTGCGCGGTGAATATATCGAGGCAGCGGTGCATCTGCGCAAAGCGATCGCCGAAGCCACCGAAGCCGGTTTTCTCGGCAAGAACATTCTCGGCACCGGTTTTGATTTCGAGCTGATCGTGCATACCGGGGCGGGTCGCTACATTTGTGGTGAAGAAACCGCGTTAATTAACTCACTGGAAGGGCGTCGCGCTAACCCGCGTTCCAAGCCACCGTTCCCGGCCAGTGCCGGTGTCTGGGGCAAGCCGACCTGTGTTAACAACGTTGAGACCCTGTCGAACGTACCGGCCATCTTCCTCAATGGGGTGGAGTGGTACAAGAACATCTCTAAAAGTGACGATACCGGCACCAAAATGATGGGCTTCTCGGGTCGCGTGAAAAACCCTGGTGTCTGGGAGCTGCCGTTCGGTATTACCGCGCGCGAGATCCTGGAAGATTATGCCGGTGGCATGCGCGATGGTCTGAAGTTCAAAGCCTGGCAACCAGGCGGCGCAGGCACTGACTTCCTCACCGATCAACACCTCGACCTGCCGATGGAATTTGCCAGCATTGGTAAAGCCGGTAGCCGTCTGGGTACCGCGCTGGCGATGGCGGTTGACCATGAGATCAACATGGTGTCGCTGGTGCGTAATCTGGAAGAGTTCTTTGCCCGTGAATCCTGCGGCTGGTGTACGCCATGCCGTGATGGACTGCCGTGGAGCGTGAAGATCCTGCGTGCGCTGGAACAGAAGCAAGGCCAGCCGGGTGATATCGAAACCCTGCAACAGCTTTGTCGTCAGCTTGGCCCAGGTAAAACCTTCTGTGCCCATGCGCCTGGCGCGGTAGAGCCATTGCAGAGTGCCATTAAATATTTCCGTGAAGAGTTTGAAGCCGGCATTGCGCCGCAGGTGTTTGGCAATACCCGCGCCATCGGCGGTATCCAGCCGAACCTGCTGAAAGCGCGCTGGTAATCAGCCGCCGTACACGGATTACCCGGCGCGATGACATCGTGCGGGGAAAGAAATAGATGTTTAACGCTCGTCCCCGGACGGGCCTTACGGAAGCATATTCACTATGGCTACTATCCATGTAGACGGTAAAGAGTATGAAGTGAACGGGTCGGACAACCTGCTACAGGCTTGTCTGTCTCTGGGCCTTGATATTCCTTATTTTTGCTGGCATCCGGCGCTGGGAAGCGTGGGTGCCTGTCGCCAGTGCGCGGTAAAGCAATTCCAGAATGCCGAAGATACCCGCGGTCGCCTTGTCATGTCATGCATGACGCCCGCATCGGACGGCACCTTTATTTCCATCGACGATGGCGAAGCGAAAGAGTTTCGTGAAAGCGTGGTGGAATGGCTGATGACCAACCACCCGCATGACTGTCCGGTGTGCGAAGAGGGCGGTAACTGCCATCTGCAGGATATGACGGTAATGACGGGCCACAGCTTCCGTCGCTATCGTTTCACCAAACGTACTCACCAGAATCAGGACCTCGGCCCGTTCATTTCTCATGAAATGAACCGCTGCATCGCCTGTTATCGCTGCGTGCGTTACTACAAAGATTACGCCGATGGCACCGACCTCGGCGTGTATGGCGCGCATGACAACGTCTACTTTGGTCGTCCGGAAGATGGCACGCTGGAAAGCGAATTCTCCGGTAACCTGGTAGAAATCTGTCCGACCGGGGTCTTCACCGATAAAACCCACTCCGAGCGTTATAACCGTAAGTGGGATATGCAGTTTGCTCCGAGCATCTGCCAGCAATGCAGCGTCGGTTGTAACACCAGCCCCGGTGAGCGTTACGGCGAATTACGTCGTATCGAAAACCGTTATAACGGCACGGTAAACCATTACTTCCTGTGTGACCGTGGTCGCTTTGGTTACGGTTACGTCAACCTGAAAGACCGTCCGCGCCATCCGGTACAGCTGCGTGGCAATGACTGGGTCACTCTGAATGCCGAGCAGGCGGTGAACGCAGCGGCAGATGTGTTGCGTCAGGCAAAAAAAGTCATCGGGATTGGCTCTCCGCGTGCCAGCATCGAAAGTAACTTTGCCCTGCGCGAGCTGGTGGGAGCAGAAAACTTCTCCACCGGTATGCCAGCAGGTGAGCAGGCGCGTCTTGAGCTGATGCTCAAAGTGCTGCGCGAAGGCGGTATCTATACCCCGTCACTGCGTGAGATTGAAAGCTACGATGCGGTGCTGGTGCTGGGCGAAGATCTGACTCAGGTTGGCGCGCGCGTGGCACTGTCCGTGCGTCAGGCGGTGAAGGGTAAAGCACGCGAAATGGCCGCAGCGCAAAAAGTGGCTGACTGGCAAATCGCGGCGATCCTCAACATCGGACAACACGCTAAACACCCGTTGTTCGTGACCAACGTCGATGAAACCCGTCTGGATGATATCGCCGCGTGGAGCTATCGCGCTCCGGTGGAAGATCAGGCGCGTCTCGGTTTTGCCATCGCGCATGCGCTGGATGAAAGCGCGCCAGCGGTCGGCGATTTTGACAAGACGCTGAACGGTAAGCTGGATGTGGTGGTGCAGGCGCTGACCGGGGCGAAAAAGCCGCTGATCATCTCCGGTACTCACTCTGGCAGCACCGCAATGATTGAAGCGGCCGCCAACGTGGCTAAAGCGCTGAAAGCGCGCGGTGCGGATGTCGGCATCACCCTGCTGGCGTCAGCGGCTAACAGCATCGGTCTTGGCTTGATGGGCGGTGCATCGCTGGATAGCGCCCTGGCGCAACTGAGCAACGGCGAAGCCGATACGCTGGTGGTGCTGGAAAACGATCTGTATCGCCACGCGCCGAAGGCGACGGTGGACGCGGCACTGGCGCAGGCTGCCAACGTGATTGTTGTTGATCATCAGCGCACCGCCACGCTGGAAAAAGCCAATCTGGTGTTCTCCACAGCCAGCTTTGCTGAAAGCGACGGTACCTCGATCAACCATGAAGGTCGCGCTCAGCGCTTCTTCCAGGTTTACGATCCGGCTTACTACGACAACAGCGTGGTGATGCTGGAAAGCTGGCGCTGGCTGCATTCGCTGCACAGTACCGTGGAAAGTCGCCAGATTGACTGGACGCTGCTCGACCATGTGATTGATGCCGCCGTCGCGGCGCTGCCGCAGTTGAAAGGCATCAAAGAGGCGGCACCGGATGCCAGCTTCCGTATTCGTGGTCAGAAACTGGCGCGTTCCCCGCATCGTTACAGTGGCCGTACTGCGGCGCGCGCCAATATCAGCGTGCACGAACCGCGTCAGCCACAGGATAAAGACACCATGTTTGCCTTCTCAATGGAAGGGAACAACCAGCCGGGCGCAGCGCGTTCGCAGATTCCGTTTGCCTGGGCGCCAGGCTGGAACTCCCCGCAGGCATGGAACAAGTTCCAGGCTGAAGTGGGCGGTAAGCTACGCAATGGCGATCCGGGTGTGCGTCTGTTCGAGGCTGCGGAAGGTTCACTGCCGTGGTTCAGTGCCGTGCCGGAAAGTTTTGTCGGTGGCAGCCAGTGGCGTGTAGCCCCTTACTATCAGCTGTTCGGTAGTGAAGAGATGACCCAGCGTTCACCGGTGTTCCAGAAACGTATGTCTCCCGCCACGCTGGTGATCAACCCAGCCGACGCTGAGAAGCTCGGCGTGAACAACGGTGCGGCAGTGGAGCTGGTGTGTGCCGGTGAAACGCTGCGTCTGCCGGTGCGTTTCTCCGCGTCATTGCAGGCAGGGCAGGTCGGTCTGCCACTTGGTATGCCGGGTGTACCGCCGTTCCTCTCGGGTGCGCAAATTGACAAATTGCAGGAGGCCGCGCAATGAGCTGGCTGACACCGGACGTTATTGACATCCTGATTAGCATCGGCAAAGCCATCGTCATCCTGCTGGTGGTGGTGGGCTGTGGTGCCTTTATGAGCTTTGCCGAGCGTCGTCTGCTCGGCTTATGGCAGAACCGATACGGACCGAACCGCGTAGGTTGGGGCGGTTCGCTGCAATTGGCAGCGGACATGATCAAAATGTTCTTTAAAGAGGACTGGGTTCCGCCGTTTACCGACCGCTTCATCTTTACCCTTGCCCCGGTGATTGCGTTTGTATCGCTGCTGCTGGCCTTCGCGATTGTGCCGGTCACGCCGACCTGGATGGTGACCGACCTGAACATCGGTCTGCTGTTCTTCCTGATGATGGCGGGTCTGGCGGTGTACGCGGTGCTGTTTGCGGGTTGGTCGAGTAACAACAAATACTCGCTGCTGGGGGCGATGCGTGCTTCCGCGCAGACCCTGAGCTACGAAGTGTTCCTCGGTCTGTCGCTGATGGGCGTGGTAGCGCAGGCGGGGTCGTTCAATCTGAATGCCATCGTGGAAAGCCAGGCGCACCTGTGGAACATCATTCCGCAATTCTTTGGCTTCCTGACTTTCTGTATCGCAGGCGTTGCGGTGTGTCACCGTCATCCGTTTGACCAGCCGGAAGCCGAGCAGGAACTGGCCGATGGTTATCACATCGAATATGCCGGGATGAAGTTCGGTCTGTTCTTTGTTGGTGAATACGTGGCCATCACCACCGTGTCAGCGCTGATTGTGACGCTGTTCTTCGGTGGCTGGCAGGGACCGTTCCTGCCGCCGATCATCTGGTTTGCCATTAAGACCGCGTTCTTCATGGTGATGTTTATCCTGATTCGTGCTGCGCTTCCGCGTCCACGCTATGACCAGGTGCTGTCGTTCGGCTGGAAAGTGTGTCTGCCGTTGACGCTGTTGAACCTGCTGGCGACCGCCGCAGTGATTCTGTCTGCGCAGTAAGGGGTTTTGAGATGACTTTAAAAGATATTGTCGTTGGCTTCGGCACGACAGTGCGCAGTATCTGGATGATAGGCATGCATGCCTTCGCCAAACGCGAAACCCAGATGTACCCGGAAGAGCCGGTGTACCTGCCGCCGCGCTACCGTGGCCGTATCGTGCTGACGCGCGACCCGGACGGCCAGGAGCGTTGCGTTGCCTGTAACCTGTGTGCGGTAGCTTGTCCGGTAGGGTGTATTTCGCTGCAAAAAGCCGAAATGCAGGATGGCCGCTGGTATCCGGAATTTTTCCGCATCAACTTTTCACGCTGCATCTTCTGTGGCCTGTGCGAAGAAGCCTGTCCGACTACGGCTATCCAGCTGACCCCGGATTTCGAACTGGGTGAGTTTAAGCGTCAGGATTTGGTGTACGAAAAACAGGATCTGTTGATCTCCGGGCCGGGTAAATATCCGGAGTACAACTTCTACCGCATGGCGGGTATGGCGATTGACGGGAAAGGCAAAGGCGACGCGGAAAACGAAGCCAAACCAATCGACGTCAAAGGCTTGTTACCTTAAGGAGCCAGGTATGGAATTTGCGTTTTATCTTTGTGGACTGGTGGCGGTGCTGACGACGCTACGCGTCATCACTCACACCAACCCGGTACATGCGCTGCTGTACCTGATTGTTTCGCTGCTGTCGATTGCGGGTGTGTTCTTCTCGATGGGCGCTTACTTTGCCGGTGCGCTGGAAATCATCGTCTACGCCGGTGCCATTATGGTGCTGTTCGTGTTCGTGGTGATGATGCTGAACCTTGGCAAAACCCAGCAGGATCAGGAACGTGAGTGGCTGAAGCCGTCATTGTGGATTGGTCCGGGCATCGTCTCCTTGCTGCTGCTGGTGGTGATGATTTATGCCATTAGCACGGCACACGATCAGGGTATTGATGGCACCGTTATTGACGCCAAAGCGGTGGGTATCAGCCTGTTTGGTCCTTATGTTCTGGCTGTGGAGCTGGCGTCAATGCTGCTGCTGGCTGGCCTGGTTGTGGCCTTCCATATCGGACGTGAAGAGCGTCAGGGCGAAGTGTTAAGCAACCGTCCGGCAGAGGCGCAAGCGAAAAAAGAGGAGCACGCATGATCCCGTTACAACACGGCCTGATTCTGGCTGCTGTGCTGTTTGTTCTCGGCCTGACCTCACTGGTGCTGCGCCGTAACCTGCTGTTTATGCTGATTGGTCTGGAAATCATGATCAACGCCGCCGCACTGGCGCTGGTGGTGGCAGGCAGCTACTGGGGACAAGCGGACGGCCAGGTGATGTATATCCTGGCCATCAGCCTCGCAGCGGCGGAAGCCAGTATTGGTCTGGCGCTGCTGCTCCAGCTCTATCGTCGTCGTCAGACGCTGAACATTGATACTGTGAGCGAGATGCGCGGATGAATCTTCTCTACTTAACCGTTTTATTTCCGCTAATTGGCTTCGTGCTGTTGGCATTTTCCCGTGGTCGCTGGTCGGAGAACCTGTCTGCCGCTGTGGGGATGGGGTCAGTCGGTCTGGCTGCCCTGACCACCATTTTTGTCGGCATGGATTTCTTCAGCCAGGGGCAGCAGCCGTTTACGCAGGCGCTCTGGACCTGGATGAACGTCGGGCACTTCGACATCAAAGTCAACCTGGTGCTGGATGGCCTGTCGCTGACCATGTTGTCCGTGGTGACCGGGGTCGGCTTCTTCATCCACATGTTCGCTTCCTGGTACATGCGCGGTGAAGAGGGATACTCACGCTTCTTCGCGTACACCAACCTGTTTATCGCCAGCATGGTAGTTCTGGTACTGGCCGATAACCTGATGCTGATGTATCTCGGCTGGGAAGGGGTGGGGCTGTGTTCCTATCTGCTGATCGGTTTCTACTACAGCAACCCGGAAAATGGCAAAGCCGCGATGAAAGCCTTCATCATTACCCGCGTGGGTGATGTGTTCCTGGCTTTAGCCTTGTTCATCCTCTACAACGAACTGGGTACGCTGAACTTCCGCGAACTGATGGAACTGGCTCCGGCACACTTTGCGGCAGACAACCATATGTTGCAGTGGGCGACCCTGCTGTTACTGGGTGGTGCGGTGGGTAAATCAGCACAGCTGCCGTTGCAGACGTGGCTGGCGGATGCGATGGCCGGTCCGACGCCGGTTTCTGCACTGATCCACGCCGCAACCATGGTGACGGCGGGTGTCTATCTGATCGCCCGTACGCACGGCCTGTTCCTGCTGACGCCGGACGTGCTGCATCTGGTAGGCATCGTGGGTGCCATCACCCTGGTGCTGGCGGGTTTTGCCGCGCTGGTGCAGACCGATATCAAACGCGTACTGGCCTACTCGACCATGAGCCAGATTGGCTACATGTTCCTGGCGCTTGGCGTACAGGCGTGGGATGCGGCGATTTTCCACCTGATGACCCATGCGTTCTTTAAAGCGCTGCTGTTCCTCTCTTCAGGTTCGGTGATTCTGGCCTGCCATCACGAGCAGAACATCTTCAAAATGGGTGGCCTGCGTAAGAGCATCCCGCTGGTGTATGCCTGCTTCCTGGTGGGTGGTGCCGCACTGGCTGCGCTGCCGCTGATTACCGCAGGTTTCTACAGTAAGGATGAAATCCTGTTTGGTGCGCTGGCCAATGGCCACATCAATCTGATGGTTGCCGGTCTGGTCGGGGCGTTCCTGACCTCTATCTATACTTTCCGCATGATTTTCATCGTCTTCCACGGCGAAGAAAAAATTCATGCCCATGCCGGTAAAGGCATTACTCATCATCTGCCGCTGATTGTGCTGCTGGTGCTGTCGACCTTCATTGGTGCGCTGATTACTCCACCGCTGGCAGGTGTTCTGCCGCAGAACGAGTTTGGTGAAGGCGGCAAAGTGGGGCTGGAAATCACCTCTGGCGTGGTGGCTATCGTCGGTATCCTGATCGCTGCGGCGCTGTGGCTGGGCAAACGTCAACTGGTGACCCGCGTTGCCAACAGTGCGCCGGGCCGTTTCTTCGGCACCTGGTGGTTTGCGGCCTGGGGCTTCGATTGGCTGTACGACAAAGTGTTCGTTAAGCCATTCCTCGGCATTGCCTGGCTGTTGCACCGTGACCCGCTGAACTCGCTGATGAATCTGCCCGCGCTGATTTCACGCGTTGGCAACAAGGGGCTGGTGGTCAGCGAAAACGGCTATCTGCGCTGGTATGTGGCGTCCATGAGTGTCGGTGCTGTGGTCGTTCTGGCTCTGCTGCTGGTGGTTTAAAAAGATTGATGAGGGGGGTGAGGATGTTTTCTCACCCCAGTCGAGAAAGTAAAAATTGCCTGATAAAGGCAGAAAAAAGGGAAGTATGCCGTGTTATTACCTTGGCTGATAATAATCCCATTCGTTGGTGGGCTGCTGTGCTGGCTGGCTGAGCGTCTTGGCGCGAAGGTGCCGCGCTGGATCGCCCTGATCACTATGGGGCTGACGTTGGTGCTCTCTATGCAGCTGTGGTTGCAGGGAGGCTATTCACTGACGCAGGCGACAGGAATGCCGCAGTGGCAATCGGAATATTCGGTGCCGTGGATCCCGCGTTTCGGTATCCATTTCCACCTGGCGATTGATGGCCTGTCACTGCTGATGGTGGTGCTGACCGGTCTGCTCGGTCTGATGGCGGTACTCTGTTCCTGGAAAGAAATTGAGAAATATCAGGGCTTTTTCCACCTCAACCTGATGTGGATCCTCGGTGGTGTGATTGGCGTGTTCCTCTCCATCGACATGTTCCTGTTCTTCTTCTTCTGGGAAATGATGCTGGTGCCGATGTACTTCCTTATCGCGCTCTGGGGTCATAAAGCGTCGGACGGGAAAACCCGTATCACTGCCGCCACCAAGTTCTTTATTTATACCCAGGCATCGGGCCTGGTGATGCTGATTGCCATCCTGGCGCTGGTGTTTGTGCACTACAACGCCACCGGCGTGTGGACCTTCAGCTACGAAGAATTGCTGAAAACGCCGATGTCCCACACCGTGGAATATCTGCTGATGCTGGGCTTCTTTATCGCCTTCGCGGTAAAAATGCCGGTGGTACCGTTGCACGGCTGGTTGCCCGATGCGCACAGTCAGGCACCGACAGCCGGTTCGGTGGACCTCGCCGGGATTCTGCTGAAAACCGCAGCCTATGGTCTGCTGCGCTTCAGTCTGCCGCTGTTCCCGCATGCCTCGGCGGAGTTTGCACCGATTGCCATGTGGCTGGGCGTCATCGGTATCTTCTACGGTGCCTGGATGGCATTCGCACAGACCGATATCAAACGCCTGATCGCTTACACCTCTATCTCGCACATGGGCTTCGTACTGATTGCTATCTACACGGGCAGCCAGCTGGCGTTCCAGGGTGCGGTGATACAGATGATTGCGCACGGTCTGTCCGCCGCTGCGCTGTTCATCCTGTGTGGCCAGCTGTATGAACGTCTGCATACCCGTGATTTGCGTCAGATGGGTGGCTTGTGGTCACGCATTAAATGGATTCCGGGACTGTCGCTGTTCTTTGCGGTTGCCAATCTGGGGATGCCGGGCACCGGTAACTTTGCCGGGGAATTTATGATTCTTACCGGCAGTTTCCAGGTGGTGCCGGTAATTATCGTGATTGCCACTTTTGGTCTGGTATTCGCCTCGGTCTATTCGCTGGTGATGATGCAGCGCGCTTATTACGGTGAAGCAAAATCACAGACGCCGCTGCCAGGCATGTCACCGCGTGAGTTCATTATGATTATGGTTCTGGTGGTGCTGCTGGTTCTGCTCGGGGTGTATCCGCAGCCGATCCTCGACACTTCCCATGCTGCAATGAGCAACATTCAGCAGTGGTTTACCGCTTCAATTTCAACTACAAGGCCGTAATTCGCCATGACAATAACTCCTCAACAATTGATCGCGTTACTGCCGCTGTTGATCGTCGGATTGACGGTGGTGGTTGTGATGCTGTCCATTGCGTGGCGACGCAACCATTTTGTTAATGCCACGCTGACGGTCATTGGTCTTAACCTGGCGCTGCTTTCTCTGTGGTTTGTTGCCCATGTCGGGCCAATGGATGTCACGCCGATGCTGCGTGTCGATGGCTACTCCATCTTCTACACCGGGCTGGTGATGCTGGCGAGTCTCGCGACCTGCACCTTCGCTTACCCGTGGCTGGCCGGTTTCCCGGACAACAAAGATGAGTTCTATCTGCTGGTGCTGATTGCGGCGCTGGGCGGTATCGTGCTGGCCAGTGCCAACCATCTGGCGGCGCTGTTTATCGGTATCGAACTGCTGTCACTGCCGCTGTTTGGTTTGATTGGTTACGCTTTCCGCCAGAAACGTTCGCTGGAAGCGGCACTGAAATACACCATTCTGTCGGCAGCAGCGTCATCGTTCCTGCTGTTCGGTATTGCGCTGATTTACGCCGATTCCGGTAGCCTGAGCTTTGTTCAGCTGGGTAAAAGCCTGAACGACAGCATGATGCAGCAGCCGCTGTTGCTGGTTGGCCTCGGCATGATGATTATCGGTCTCGGCTTCAAACTGTCGCTGGTGCCGTTCCATCTGTGGACGCCGGATGTGTACCAGGGCGCACCTGCTCCGGTCTCAACCTTCCTGGCAACCGCCAGCAAAATCGCTATCTTCGGCGTGATCATGCGTCTGTTTATGTACGCGCCGGTGACTGACAGCGAAGCCGTCCGCACTGTGCTGGGTGTCATTGCCTTCGTCTCCATCCTGTTCGGTAACCTGATGGCGATATCGCAGAGCAACATCAAGCGTCTGCTGGGTTACTCCTCCATCGCCCACCTGGGTTACCTGCTGGTGGCACTGATTTCGGTGAAAACCCATCAGCTGTCACTGGAAACTGCCGGAGTGTATCTGGCTGGTTACCTGTTCAGCAGCCTGGGTGCCTTCGGTGTGGTCAGCCTGATGTCCAGCCCGTACCGTGGCCCGGATGCCGACACGCTGTACTCTTATCGTGGCCTGTTCTGGCACCGTCCGATTCTGTCAGCAGTGATGACTATCATGATGCTGTCGCTGGCCGGTATCCCGATGACGCTGGGCTTTATCGGTAAGTTCTACGTCATCGCTTCGGGTGTGAATGCGCACCTGTGGTGGCTGACCGGCGCGGTGGTGGCGGGTAGCGCCATCGGTCTTTACTACTACCTGCGTGTAACGGTGAGTCTGTACCTCAGCCCGCCGGAACTGCATACGCGCGATCGTGATACCCCGGCCAACTGGGCCTTCACGGCCGGTGGGGTGGTGGTACTGATTTCCGCCATTCTGGTCCTGCTGTTGGGTGTCTATCCGCAGCCGCTGATCTCGCTGGTGCAAATGGCACAGCCGCTGATGTAAGCATGATACGTTACTGACAAATCAGGCCCCCGGGCCTGATTTTTTTTGCCTGTTATCTCAGACAACCTCGCCACCGGTTGCTAACTTTTAAGTCATGCTCCTCCCGTTGCGCTGAGGTTATGTGATTAAGTTGATCTTTCTGCTGACCGGTGCCCAGGTGATCCGTCGGCGCTGGTATTGGCTGGCTTTAGCTGGCATGGCGTTGCTGCTGTTAGCGGCGTTGATCCTCTACGATATTGCCAGTGACGGCTTGCTTTCAGTTCCGCTGGATATGCTCGCGATATTTTTTATCATTGAAGGCATGGTGCAGATGACACTGGCCTTTATTCGCGAAATGCGTGTTGACGGGTTGACCCTGCTCAAGGCGCTGGGCTTGTGGTTCATTGGCTTTCTGATTCTCAATATTCCTCAGGATAACAATGATGTATCGGCAGTGCTGTTTGGCATTGCGTTTATGGTTGATGGTTTGTTCCGCTTTGTGGCGGCTATCGTGTTGCGGGGGTGGCGCTGGAAGAAGCAATGCGTTACCGGCGTGGTGGAATGGATTATCAGCATTCTGATCATCAGTGACTGGCCGTTTCATCATCACATCGCCGTGCCACTGTGTTTCGCGTTGCTATTGCTGAGTATCGGTACCACGCTGCTACAGATGGCCCGTCAGGCGAACCTGCTGACGGCCAACAGCACGGTGACGACGTTACCGTTATTCAAAGTGGGCGGGTTGCGGCAATGGCACAGCAGCCAGTATGTGCATCCGCCGTTTCCGCATCGCCCGCCTGCCCGGATACTTAAGGTCTATGTCTGGACCCCATTAGGGTCGATCAGGCTGCGCGAGAGTTACCAACTGATCAATCGTTATATCGCTGCGGTCGATCAACATGGGGTGATTTCGACCGGACACGCTTCGCTTGCTGTCGGAGAGGATCTGTATATCAGCCACTATCCGCTCGACGATATTGATCGCGATAGCAGTAACTTCCGTGCTGTGTTGCGCTCGGGGGAGCATAACGATGTCGCGGGGCGTTTCCTGGCCTCTCTGTCACTGGAGGTGGCCGACTGGTGTCAGCCCGATAAACAGATCCTGTTTTCGCATTACAATTTTAAGGCCTTGCAAAACTTCTGGCACAGCTACCGGCTGGACAGCACCTACAACCTGACAGCGCGCAATTGTTCATCTGCGGTGATCCAGGCGCTGGATGTGGCAATTGAGGGGATTCTGGCCCGGCAGCCGTATGCTGGCTTACGTCTGCTGGCTGACCCTAATTTTTGGCTATTAGGCGTGGTACGCGGCAGGGCAGAGGAGATGGCCTGGACACCAGGCCTGGTGCTGGATTATGTACGCCTGCTCAAGCGGGTGATTGAACCGCAACCCATCAGGCTATGGCCCGTACGCCTGTGGCAGAGTTTGCGCTTACGTCATACCTTGTGGCAGCAGAAGCGGACGCCTTCGCGCAGCGTGGTTAAATGACGCGTAACCGCATAATGATCCTCATCGCCATTACCATCTTTGGTTTGACCTACGGCTTAAGTGCGCCATTGATTGCGCTGCGGTTATCAAAGGCGGGATACGGTGAAACGCAAATCGGCATCAACGCAGCAATGCATGCGCTGGGCGTGCTGCTTATCGCGCCAGCATTGCCCGCTCTCATCCGTCGTTTTGCGCCGAAATTTTTACTCACCGTGTCGCTGCTGGTCACGGTGTTGTTGTTGACCCTTTTTCCTGTGCTGCCGCTTAGCAGCAGCTTCGTGCTGCGGCTGTTACTGGGGATGGCCTCAGAAGTGATTCTGGTGGTGACGGAAACCTGGCTGAATCAACAAGCTGCGGAGCATAACCGGGCAAAAATGCTGGCAACTTACACCGCGATGCTGTCAGCAGGATTCGCGCTCGGTCCTTTTATTCTGACGTTACAGGGCAGTGGTGACGGCGCATTTATCACTGGCGCGGCCTTATCTGCCTTTGCGGTGTTGACGTTATGCGCCAGCGGCAAACTGCGATTCAGCGCGGAAGAGGGAACACCACGAAAACTGTCGCGCTGGCTGCGCTTGTTACCTCTGGCGCTGGCGGCCACCCTCCTCAATGCGGCGCTGGAAGCCGCAGGAATGAATCTGCTGGCGCTGTACGCCATCAATCTTGGCTGGTCTGAAGGGCAGGCGACATCGTTGATCACCATTTTAATGGTCGGGGCAATCCTGTTGCAGCTCCCGATCGGCTGGCTGGCCGATCGCATGGATCGTCATCACTTAATTGTCTGGCTGGCGGCGTTATCCACCCTCGGGGCGCTGGCCTGGCCGTTCGCGCTGCAATCGCTATGGCTGGCGCGGTTGCTGCTGTTTTGCTGGGGTGGGGTATTTGTCGGTATTTACACGGTTATCATCACCCTGGTGGGGCAGCGTTTTCAGGGTTCGGAACTGGCGGCGGCCTATGCCGCGTTATCAGTGGCCTGGGGAATTGGCGCCTTTATTGGCCCGGCATTGGGTGGGCTGGCGATGTCGCTGACGCTGCACGGTCTGCCGTGGCTGGCGGCGTTGTTGTGTGCTTTTTTTACCGGTTTTGCGCTACAACAACGGCGTACGTGAGGTAAATTAACTGCCTAACAAGGAGGCTTTATGGAAATTAACTGGCTGGATATTCATCATCGTGATTTGAGCCTGCAACAACTTTATGCGTTGCTGGCACTGCGCAGTGAAGTGTTTGTGGTGGAGCAGCAATGCCCGTACCTTGATGTCGATGGGCAGGATCTGGTGGCGGAGAATCGTCATCTGTTAGGCATGTATAACGATGAACTGGTGGCTTACGCGCGTCTGTTATCACCTGCGGATGCGCAAAGCCCGGTGAAGATAGGTCGTGTTATCGTTTCGGATCGCGCACGCGGTATCAATCTGGGTAACCGTTTAATGACCCAGGCGTTGCAGGCTTGCCAGCAGCACTGGCCGCAACATACGCAATTCCTCTCAGCCCAGGCGCATTTGCAATCTTTCTATGGTCGCCATGGCTTTGTCGCGGTGAGTGACGTCTATCTGGAAGATGATATTCCGCATATCGACATGCAAAAATAATGGCGAGGTTTGCACCTCGCCATGTTTATCAGCCCGGCGTCATCTGCCGGTCATCAACGTATTTACGCTGATCTGGCGGCGGCGGGAAGTACTGATACAACCAGGTTTCACTCAGAGTCTCGTCTTTGGTACGCAGGAACAGGCGCATATCCACCGGCTTGGTGGAATCGCTGTTCGGATACCAGTCAAACAGGATGCGGTAGCCATTCAGCGGTTCCACGTAGAGAATCTCAACCTGTTTAATGGTACCGGCTGACACGGTGATCACCGGTTCGATCCCCTTCGGTGCAGCGGCTTTCAGGTCGCCACCGACGAAATCCACCGCAAAGCGGCGGCACCACTGATCCGGGAAATGTTCGCCCGGTGCCCAGCCTTCCGGGAAGCCACCGATACCGGTACGGGTGGCATCAACACGCGCCAGACCGCTACGCACCGGCGGCAGACCACTCCAGTACAGTTTGTACTGGAAGTTGAATTCGCTGCCGGCTTTCACCGGTTCAGCCGGTTGCCAGAAGCAAACGATGTTATCCAGCGTTTCACCGGTGGTGGGGATTTCCATCAGATTGATGGCCCCTTTGCCCCATTTGCCAATCGGCTCGACCCACAGGCTTGGACGTTTGTCATACCAGCCAATCACATCCTGATAATCTTTAAAGTCATGATTGAGCTGTAACAGGCCAAAGCCGCGCGGGTTCTCATCCTGATAGGCGTTGAACTGCAAACGTTGCGGATTGTTCAGCGGACGGGCGATCCATTCGCCGTTACCGGTCCACATCGCCAGACGATCGGAGTCATGGATCTGCGGATGATAGGTATTGCACATCCGGCGTTCGTTGGTGCCGCAACTGAACATGCTGGTCATCGGCGCGATACCCAGCTGACGGATCTCGTTGCGGGCAAACAGGTGGTTTTCCACCTCCATCACCACGCGTTCTGCTTCGCAGTGAATGGTGAACTTGTAGGCACCGGTGACGCTGGCACCATCCAGCAAGGCATATACCACAAAGGTGGTGTCTTCGGCTTTCGGCGTTTCAAACCAGAAGGCGGTAAAGTCAGGGAACTCTTCATGACCGTTGCTGAAGGTATTCACCGCCACGCCACGGGCAGATAGGCCGTATTGATAAGTTTCATCGACGGCGCGGAAGTAGCTGGCACCGAGGAAGGAGACGATATCACGCCGTGCCAGCTCCGGCTTTTTAAACGCACGGAAACCGGCAAAGCCAAGATCGGTTTTGCCGACCAGCTGTTTGGTATCAACGTTGGCGTTGTTGTAGTTGAACAGTTCCGGGCGGAAGTGGATTTCACGCGCTTCGCGGCTGTCGGCATCGACAGAAAACATCTGGATACGGCGTTTAAACCCCATGCCGACGTGGAAAAATTGCACATCCAGTTCGCGATTGGGGATGTTATTCCACAGCGAATGGTTGGCGTCGTACTGAATTTCGTTATAGGCCTGCGGGGTCAGATTGGCCAGGGTGTCAGGCAGCGGGCCAGGCGCGCCACCCCAGGGCTGTTTGGCGAGTGCGGCGGCTTTCTTTTTCAGTACATCGAAATCGAAGCGAACCGCGGTGCCGTCGGCGATGCCATCATCGGCCCAGGCGGACTGCGCAAACAGCGTGGACAGACCCGTCATGCCGCTCAGGGCAGAGAGGGCCATTGACGCTTTCATAAACTTTCTACGATTCATGCCAGAAATCTAATCCTTAGCTGCTCGGGTTTAAGGTGACTGCCGTGCATCATGCACACATTTCAGACCTGATAGCTTCAGGCTACAGGGGGATACGACAGTCGCCGAATGAAAAAATTCAGTCGGAAGAAATTTATCAGATTAATCAGGGAAGCGAAGCAGATTTCAGATCTTTACGCTTTGGCGACGAAACTCGGGCGATTCCTGGCCGCTTCTGGTTTTTAGTGACTATAGTTAACCGACAGGTAAGTTAAATACATGGAGGAACTGCGTAATGTCATCTTCAGATCAATTTGAAAGCCGTCTTGATGACGATCTGGCCTTGCTGACCGAAACGCTGGAAGAAGTGCTGCGTTCGTCAGGCGATCCAGCCGATCAAAAGTACATCGAACTGAAAACCAAAGCGGAGCAGGCGCTGGAAGAGGTGAAATCACGCGTCAGCCAGGCCTCTGACAGCTACTACTATCGGGCGAAAAAAGCCGCTTATCGTGCCGATGATTATGTGCACGATAAGCCCTGGCAGGGGATTGGCATCGGTGCCGCCGCCGGGTTGTTCTTAGGATTACTGCTGGCCCGCCGTTAATGCTTTTCGGGCGTGAATTCTTCGCGCCCATTCATCCTGTCTTACTGAAAATCCTCTGCTTCCGCACCCACAGTGATTGTGTTTCTCTCGCCTGGTTCCTACAGTAAAGCGACAGGGAATAAGGAGAATAAACGTGATACGAGTTGAAATGCTCTCAACGGGCGATGAAGTGTTACATGGGCAGATTGTGGATACCAACGCTGCCTGGCTGGCTGATGTGTTGTTTCAGCACGGTTTGCCGATGACTAGCCGCAGCACGGTGGGGGATGCTCTGCCATCGCTGGTGGAGGCGCTCCAGAGCCGTAGCCAGATTGCCGATGTGCTGATTGTAAACGGTGGCCTTGGTCCCACCAGCGACGATCTCAGCGCCCTCGCGGCGGCCACGGCCAGCGGCAGCCATCTGGTGCTGCATCAGGAATGGCTGGAAAAAATGGAAGCCTGGTTTGCCGGACGTGGGCGCATCATGGCACCGAGCAACCGTAAGCAGGCAGAAATTCCCGCCAACGCTGAACTGATTGATAACCCGGTCGGCACCGCCTGTGGTTTTGCGCTGCAACTCAATCGCTGCTGGATTTTCTTCACCCCAGGCGTCCCCTCCGAATTTAAAGTGATGGTCGAACAGGAGATCCTGCCGCGTCTGAAAGCACGCTTTGAATTACCGGAGCCACCCTTGTGCCTGCGTCTGACCACCTTTGGTCGTGGCGAAAGCGATTTAGCGGCGGAACTGGAGCCGTTGCCGTTACCCGAAGGCGTGGTGATGGGCTATCGCTCCTCGATGCCGATTATTGAAATCAAACTCACCGGTCCGGCCAGCCAGCGTGTGGCGATGGAGCAGGTGTGGCAGCAGGTCAAACTGCAACTGGCGGAGTGCACCATTTTTCACGGCACCGAGGGCCTACCGGCGTTGCTGGCGCGTGAGCTGGCAGCGCGTGAGTTGACGCTGGCGATCAGCGAATCGTACACCGCTGGCTTGCTGCAATGGCAGCTGGCTTCTGCTGAGGTGCCGTTACGGGCTGGTAATGTGTTGCCAGAGCAGACGGAAACGCTGGAGCAGCAGGTACAGCGCATCCGCGATTTTGCCACGCAGCAGCAGGCCGATGTGGCGCTGGCAGTGGGGACTTTGCGCGAAGGAGAAGTGTCGATTGCGCTGCACACCCCGCAAGCCAGCTGGGGTCAGCGGGTGAAATTCAACCACGGGCGGCATAATCTGGAGATTCGCCAGAAGGTAGTGGCGATGATGGCAATGAATATGCTGCGCCGCTGGCTGCATGGCAGTGAAGTCAGCACCGGACATGGCTGGATTGATGTGCTGGAAACCGTGAAGCTGTAGCTGATATATGCACGCGTAGCGGCGCGATTTATCGCGCAATGCAGCGCACGGTGCCGCTAAACCCCGCGTGATAAATCACGCCGCTACAGCCCGGTGCGATATTTCACTACGGAGTTAAATTAGGCAGTTATCGTAGCGGCGCGATTTATCGCGCAATCCGGCGCACGGTGCCGCTACAGCCCGGTGCGATATTTCAGTGCGGAGTTGAATTATGCAGTTATCGTAGCGGCGCGATTTATCGCGCAATCCGGCGCACGGTGCGGGAAACCCCGCACGATAAATCGTGCCGCTACAGAGCGAACAAAAGTTACAGCTCGATCTCAATCTCGCCTTTGGCTTTACAACAGCAGGGCAAAAACTCGCCCTGCTGAATAAACGCCAGCGGTGTCTCAGCGTACTGCACTTCGCCCTTCAGCAAACGCATCCGGCAGGATCCGCAGTAGCCTTCGCGGCACTGGAACTCAACACATACGTTATGCGCTTCGAGCGTAGTGAGCAGGTTGGGATGTTCTTCTGCGCACTCCAGCCGGGTGCCAGAGCTGCGCAGAATGACGACGGAACGGCTCATACTTACAGCTGGAAATCGTTGAAGTCGTCTTCGCCCACTTCAGAGTCGATCTGACCCACCAGATAAGAGCTGACTTCCACTTCCTGCGGTGCAACCTGCACGTTATCAGACACCAGCCAGCTGTTGATCCACGGAATCGGGTTGGAGCGGGTCTGGAAAGGCAGATCAAGACCGACCGCCTGCATACGAATATTGGTGATGTATTCGATGTACTGGCACAGAATGTCTTTGTTCAGGCCGATCATCGAGCCGCCGCTGAACAGATATTCTGCCCACTCTTTTTCCTGCTCGGCTGCTTTCTTGAACAGGTCAAAGCATTCGTCACGGCACTCTGCCGCAATCTCTTTCATTTCCGGATCGTCTTCACCGGTGCGCATCAGGTTCAGCATATGCTGAGTCCCGGTCAGGTGCAGCGCTTCATCACGGGCAATCAGGCGGATGATTTTGGCGTTACCTTCCATCAGCTCGCGCTCGGCAAAAGCAAAGGAGCAGGCGAAGCTGACATAGAAGCGAATCGCTTCCAGCGCGTTGACGCTCATCAGACAGATATAGAGCTGCTTCTTCAGGCTGCGTAGATCAACGGTGACGGTTTTGCCCGCAACCTCGTGAGTGCCTTCACCCAGCAGATGCCAGTAGCTGGTCATCTCAATCAGGTCATCGTAGTACTTCGAGATATCCTGCGCACGGGCGAGGATCTGCTCGTTAGTCACGATGTCATCAAACACCAGCGCCGGATCGTTAACGATGTTGCGGATGATGTGGGTATAGGAGCGCGAGTGGATGGTCTCGGAGAACGCCCAGGTTTCAATCCAGGTTTCCAGTTCCGGGATCGAGATCAGCGGCAACAGCGCGACGTTCGGGCTACGACCCTGAATCGAATCCAGCAGCGTCTGATACTTCAGGTTGCTGATAAAAATGTGTTTCTCGTGTTCCGGCAGCGCCTGATAGTCGATGCGATCGCGGGAAACGTCCACTTCTTCCGGACGCCAGAAGAAGGAGAGTTGCTTCTCGATCAGCTTTTCGAAGATGTCATATTTCTGCTGATCGAAACGGGCAACGTTGACTGACTGACCGAAAAACATCGGCTCTTTCAGCTGGTCATTCTTGGTTTGCGAGAATGTGGTGTAAGCCATAGGGATGTCCAAATGTGAACGGGCCGACAGCTGTCGACCCCGAAACAGGAGGGCGGAGCCGCGAGCTCCGCCCTTTAATTAAATCTTACAAGCGCCGCTTTCGCAGCCGTCATCCTGAATGGACGGGGCCAGATCGTCCTGCGCATCCTCAGCACCGTCACGGGTGTTTTGGTAGTACAGGGTTTTCACGCCAAACTTGTAAGCGGTCAGCAGATCTTTCAGCAACTGCTTCATCGGCACTTTGCCGTTGGCGAAGCGGTTCGGATCGTAGTTGGTGTTCGACGAAATTGCCTGGTCGATAAACTTCTGCATCACGCCAACCAGCTGTAAATAGCCGTCGTTGGAAGGCATTTCCCACAGCAGTTCGTACTGATCTTTCAGACGCTCATACTCCGGCACCACCTGGCGCAGGATGCCATCTTTCGAGGCTTTGATGCTGATATGACCGCGCGGTGGTTCGATGCCGTTGGTGGCGTTCGAAATCTGCGAGGAAGTCTCAGACGGCATCAGCGCGGACAGCGTGGAGTTACGCAGGCCGTGGGTTTTGATCGACTCACGCAGCGTTTCCCAGTCGAGATGCAGCGGCTCGTTGCAGATACTGTCGAGATCCTTTTTATAGGTATCGGTCGGCAGAATGCCCTGCGCATAGGTAGTTTCGTTGAACCACGGGCAGGCACCTTGCTCTTTCGCCAGTTCGTTAGACGCCTTCAGCAGGTAGTACTGAATGGCTTCGAAGGTTCTGTGCGTCAGGTTGTTGGCGCTGCCATCGGAATAACGAACACCGTTTTTCGCCAGGTAGTAAGCGAAGTTGATCACACCAATACCCAGGGTACGACGACCCATAGCGCCACGTTTGGCGGCCGGGATCGGGTAATCCTGGTAGTCGAGCAGGGCATCCAGCGCGCGTACGGCCAGGATTGCCAGTTCTTCCAGATCGTCGAGGCTGTCAATCGCACCGAGGTTGAACGCAGACAGCGTACACAGGGCGATTTCACCGTTTTCGTCGTTAACATCATCCAGCGGCTTGGTCGGCAGGGCGATTTCCAGGCACAGGTTAGACTGACGCACTGGCGCAATAGCCGGATCAAACGGGCTGTGGGTGTTGCAGTGGTCAACGTTCTGGATGTAGATACGGCCAGTTGAGGCACGTTCCTGCATCATCAGCGAGAACAGATCGACCGCTTTCACGCGCTGTTTACGGATGCTGTCGTCTTTCTCGTAAGTGGTGTACAGACGCTCAAATTCGTCCTGATCGGCGAAGAAGGCATCATACAGGCCAGGCACGTCAGACGGGCTGAACAGAGTGATATCTTCACCTTTCAGCAGGCGCTGGTACATCAGCTTGTTGATCTGCACACCGTAGTCCATATGACGGACGCGGTTGCCTTCGACGCCACGGTTGTTTTTCAACACCAGCAGGCTTTCAACTTCCAGATGCCACATCGGGTAGAACAGGGTCGCTGCACCACCGCGCACGCCACCCTGCGAGCAGGATTTGACTGCGGTCTGGAAGTGTTTGTAGAACGGGATACAACCGGTGTGGAACGCTTCACCGCCGCGGATCGGGCTGCCCAGCGCACGGATGCGACCGGCGTTGATACCGATACCGGCACGTTGGGAAACGTATTTCACAATGGCGCTGGACGTGGCGTTGATGGAATCCAGGCTGTCGCCACATTCGATCAATACGCAAGAGCTGAACTGACGCGTCGGGGTACGGACACCGGACATAATGGGCGTCGGCAGCGAAATCTTGAAGGTAGAAACCGCGTCATAGAAACGCTTGACGTAATCCATGCGCGTGTCGCGCGGATAGCCGGAGAACAGGCAGGCAGCCACCAGAATATACAGGAACTGCGCGCTCTCGTAGATTTCACCGGTCACACGGTTCTGTGCCAGGTATTTCCCTTCCAGCTGCTTCACTGCGGCGTAGGAGAAGTTCATGTCGCGCCAGTGGTCAATAAAGCCGTCCATCTGCTCGAATTCTTCTTTGCTGTAGTCTTCCAGCAGATGGCGATCGTATTTGCCCATCTCGACCATTTTGACTACCTGGTCGAACAGCGTCGGCGGCTCAAACTGGCCGTAGGCTTTTTTGCGCAGATGGAAAATCGCCAGGCGTGCGGCGAGGTACTGGTAATCCGGGGCATCGCGAGAAATAAGGTCTGCAGCGGCCTTGATGATGGTCTCATGGATGTCGGAGGTCCGAATCCCATCATAGAACTGAATGTGAGAACGCAGTTCAACCTGTGACACTGAAACGTTGTTCAGCCCTTCGGCTGCCCAGTCCAGTACACGGTGAATTTTGTCGAGATCAATGCGCTCCTGGCGGCCATCGCGTTTAGTAACGAGCAGACTTTGGTTCATGTCGCGTTTTTACCTTTGCGTGAGTATCCAAAAATTAAAAGAAATCCCGGTTTATGCACAGCATATTCATTGTGAATAATGTTGTGGATAAACACTATATCTAGGGGGTGAAGGGCAAAACCATAACAACATGGAGGCATATTTTAGTATTTTAGCGCGGGTTAACAAGAGGAAAAAATGATGTTTGCAGGGGTTGTAATTTTTGCGAAATTTCTTAGGCCTTGTCTTATAAGGCCCGACATCATGTCAACCGGAATGCAGATTTTTTTCAGAACTTGATCGAGCGCGTATTTCTTATGCAATCTACTCCACCAACTCAAATTTCTGGTGAAAAAATGGCAGGATAAGCTACGCAGATACGGATTTTTCCGAGTTAACTTATGAATTATTTATGACTGGCCGCAGATACGGTTGTCCTCATGATGTCCGTCGCGGTGCGAGACATCACGCCGCGACGGGAGCAGGATAAGGCATTGTTACAGCCCCGGCGCTTTCCACATTGATGTGGTCAGCCCGTTATCCACCAGCGTCAGCTGGTCAGCATACACCTTCTGCCAGACGGCTTTTTGTTGCTGATAGAGCGCATGATGAGCGGCATCGGGGTGAAATTCCCGTTCCCAGCGCACCAGGTCGCGTCCGGTCTCCGCCAGGTTGCTGTAAAGTCCGGCAGCGACGCCCGCCGCAATGGCACAGCCCAGCGCGGTTGCTTCTTTTACCTGCGGCACTTTTACCGTCAGGCCGGTCACGTCACTTAAGATTTGGCTCCACAGCTTCCCTTTGGATCCACCGCCTGCGAACACCAGATGCGACGCCCGTACGCCGGAAAATTCTGCCACCTGATCAAGATTGCAGGCTGAAACAATGGCGGCGTTCTCCTCCAGCGCGCGGAACAGGGTTTGCTTATTACAACGTTCCGGATCGATGGAGAGATTAATGAACGACGGAGCGGCGTGATACCACTTGTTAAAGTGCATCGCATCAGAGAATACCGGCATCACCCCCCAGGCACCGGCCGGAACCCGGGCGGCCATCTCCTCCAGCAGGCTATAGCAATCCACCCCCAGCCGTTCCGCCAGCAGTTTCTCCTCACCGCAAAAGGCATCACGGAACCAGCGCATGGTCAGGCCGGTAAAAAAGCTGATGGCTTCCGCCTGCGCCATGCCGGGAATGACGTGCGGATTGATACGAATATTCATCGCCGGATCGACCTGCGGCTGTGGCAGATTCACCACCTGTTGCCAGAAGGTGCCACCCAGCACCGCTGTCTCTCCGGCCCTGACCACCCCCAGCCCCAGCGTGCCCAACTGGACATCGCCGCCGCCCATCGCCACCCACTGTGCCTTGTGCCAGGCCACAGGCATTGGCTGCGTCGGCAGTGACGTACCCGAGCGGGGTACCGGTTTCCGCCACCGGCGAGAGCATATTGCCGCGTAAACCGGCCATCTCCAGCAGTTCCGGCCGCCAGTTGCGGCTGCGTAAATCGAGCAGACCGGTTGTTCCGGCATTGGAAGGATCAACCGCCAGCTCGCCACTGAGGCACTTTGCCAGCCAGTCGCTGATCATGGTCAGGGTGGCGGCCTGGCGATAGATATCCGGACGGTGATGCGCCAGCCACAGCAGGCGCGGCATCGCACCCAGTGCCAGGGTTTGTCCGGAACACTGGTAGATTTCGCGTTCAAACTTGCCGTGATGTATTTCTTTGAGTTCGCTGACTTCACGACTGGCGCGGGCATCAACGTTGGCGCAGGCCCAGATCGCCTCACCGGCTTTGTTATACAACACGATACCTTCACGCATCGAACAACAGGCCACGCCACGGATGGCGCTGGCGGGTAGCTGCGCCTGTTGCAGCGCCTGGCGAATGCACTGGCAGGCCAGCTGCCAGTTTTTGCTCAGGTCAAATTCCATCGAACCGGGCACATCGGGAATGGCCAGGTGCTGCCATTCGGCCTGGGCGACGGCAATTTGCTCACCTTGCAGGTTAAAAATCACCGCGCGAATGCTGCCGGTGCCGGCGTCGAGCGCCATTAAATGCGGGGCGTGGGATAGCGTCATCTCTTTTTCTCCAGTTAGAAATCTGACCGGATCGACCCCGCCGCAGGGCTACTGCAATAACGCCAACATCGCGCGGGCTGTGTCCTCTTCTGTTACCAGGGCATTAATGCGCGCCCCCTTCAGGGCGGCAATGATGGCTTCTGCTTTTTCAGTGCCGCCTGCCACGCCGACCACGACAGGTATCGTCGCCAGCTCGGCAGGACTGACGGCAATCAGTTCATCATGGATCGGCATGGACTCAGCCAGTTGTCCATCGGGACGCATAAAAAAGCCGAGAATGTCACCCACCGCGCCTTTGCGGCCATACATCAGCTGTTCACCCTCGCTGATATAACCCGAGCGCAAAATGGTGGCCTGCTGCCTTTGGCTGAGCGCACCAATGCCGACAATCGCCACATCTGCGGCACAGGCGGTGAGCATCACGTCCTGCACGCTGCGTTCCTGACGCAGGATTTGCGCCACGCTGGCGCTGGAAGCGCGCAGCGGTGCCGGAATAATGCTGATACCACAGGCCGGATCAAGCTGGCCGATGCCGGTCATATACGGCCCGACGCCGCCCGAGAGCGTCACCATGCGGATCTGCTGCGAAGCGATAAAACCGCTCAGATGTTGCAGGGTGTTCATACTGGTTTCGCCAAACCCCACCCCCAGCAACTGTTGCGGCTGGAGTAACGACATCAGCATCTGGGCGGCACCCACCCCGAGTCGCTGGCTAAGATTCGGGCCGTGAAGCTGCGGCAGCACCCGTACCTGCTTCAGACTGAAGCGTTCGAGCAGGGCATGTTCCAGTGCCAGACATCCCTCAAAACGCGAATTAATCTGTACGCGGATCACCCCGGACTGGCGTCCTTTCTCCAGCAGGCGTGACACTTTCAGGCGAGTCAGACCAAGTCGCTCACCAATTTCATTCTGTGTCAGTCCGTCGTGGTAATAGAACCAGGCGGTACGCGCCAGTAGCTCTTCTTCACTCATACTGTTTTCCACAGTGAGACCCGTTGCCGGGCTAAGATCGCTTTTCATGATGAACACTTTATAAAAAGTAAATCAATTGTTCGTTTTGGCTGTTGAAGAAAATGTGACCGTGCTGGCAGTTCGCACAACAAGTCAGCCACAATCATACGCGCCATATTGGCGAAATAACAATCTGTGACCGCTGCGAGAGTTTTATCGAAAAAGCTTATCCAGGATTGTGAACATAATGTTATTTGAAAATCATTTGTTCTTATCGGGAGCGGCAATGGTGCAGGATCAGATCAATCGGCAATCCAGCTTGCTGTTACACATCGCTGCGGTCTGTAAGGCGTTTTCCGGTGTGCCGGTGTTACGCGGCATCGATTTTCAACTGTACGCGGGGCAAATTCATGCCTTGCTCGGTGGCAACGGCGCGGGCAAATCGACGCTGATGAAAATCATTGCCGGTATCGAACAACCGGATAGCGGCACGCTTACCCTCGCGCATCAGCCCCTGACGTTAATGACCCCGGCCAAAGCGCACCAGTGCGGTATCTACCTGGTGCCGCAGGAGCCATTGTTGTTCCCCAGCCTGACGGTGCGCGAAAACATCCTGTTTCGCCTGCCGCGCGCGCAGGACGGATAACCAAAACTGCAAACCTTACTCAGCCAGATGGGCAGCGCGCTGCCGCTGGACGCACTGGCCGGTACCCTGGCGGTGGCTGACCAGCAACAGGTGGAGATTCTGCGTGGCCTGATGCGCGACGCCAGAGTGGTGATTTTCGATGAACCAACCGCGTCATTAACCCCGGTGGAAACCGATCGCCTGTTCCGTCTGGTGCGCCAACTGGCCGGGCAGGGCGTGGGGGTGGTGTTTATTTCCCATAAGCTGCCGGAAATTCGGGCGCTGGCGCATCAGGTCAGCGTGATGCGTGACGGCTGCGTGGTGTTACAGGGCAGCATTGACGCGCTGGATGATGACGCGCTGGTGGCGGCAATGATGCCGCCCGAACGGCAAGCCCCGTTGAGCGCAGAGCAGCAGCTGTGGTTACAGGCGGGTAACCTGCCTGCGGAGCAAAAAGGCCAGGTGCTGTTGCAGGTTGATGAGTTAAGTGGCGAAGGTTTTCGTCAGATTTCGTTGCAGGTGAAAGCGGGAGAGATACTCGGTCTGGCGGGCATTGTCGGGGCCGGGCGCACCGAACTGGCGGAAACGCTGTACGGATTACGCCCCGCCAGCAGCGGCACGGCGCGTTTGCAGCAGCAGAATCTGTTGTCGCTGCCGACAGCGGCGCGTCTGCGCGCCGGGCTGGTTTATCTGCCGGAAGACCGGCAAACCTCCGGCCTCTATCCGGATGCACCGCTGGCGTGGAACGTCACCGCATTAACGCTGCCACGGCGCAGCTGGTGGCTGCGACCCCAGCAGGAGAGGGCGGTGCTGACGCGTTACCAGCGCGCGCTGGGGATCAAATTCAGTCACAACGACCAGCTGGCGCGCACGCTGTCCGGAGGGAATCAGCAAAAGTTATTGCTGGCAAATTGCCTGGAGGCAACGCCGAAAGTCCTGATTGTTGATGAACCCACGCGCGGGGTGGATGTGGCGGCCCGCGCCGATATCTATCAGTTGTTGCGCTCGGTGGTGGCGCAGCAGATCGGCCTGATCATTATCTCTTCGGATCTGGATGAGGTCGCGCTGCTGGCGGATCGTGTGGTGGTGATGCATCAGGGAGGGTTGGTGGGCGAATTATCCGGGGCGGCGGTGAGTGCGGAAAATATCATTCAGCTGGCCTGGGGACGTAGCGCCCAGGCGGCAGGAGAATACTGATGCTGAAATACCTGCAAACCCACCGGGAGCTGAGCACTCTGCTGGCGATCCTGGTGCTGTTTATGCTGCCCTGGCTGCTGGGGCGGCAGGACGTCAGCCTGCGATGGGTGGGGATGATCTTTGGCAGTGCGCAGATCGCCATTCTGCTGGCGATGGGGGCCACGCTGGTGCTGCTGACGCGCAATATTGATGTGTCCTGCGGTTCCACCATGGGATTGTGTGCTGCGGTGCTGGGCGTTCTGTTGAATCAGGGAGTCGCACTGCCGCTGGCCTGTCTGGCGACGCTGGGCACCGGCATGTTAGCCGGATTGTTTAATGGTGTGCTGGTCACCGGGCTGCGTATTCCGGCGATTGTTGCCACCCTGGGCACCCTCGGGCTGTATCGCGGCCTGATGCTGTTGCTGACGGGCGGCAAATGGATCGAAGGGTTGCCGGAGCAACTGAAAACCCTGGCCGCGCCGGTGGTGGCGGGGCTGTCACCGCTGGGCATCATGATTTTGCTGATTGCGGTAGTGATGATGTTGTTCCTCGCGCGGACCGCTGCCGGCCGCAACTTTTATGCCACCGGTGATAATTTGCAGGGCGCACGCCAGCTGGGTGTGCCGGTCAATCAGGTGCGCTTACTCGCCTTTACCGCCAACGGCGCGCTGGCGGCGCTGGCCGGGATGGTGTTTGCTGCGCAAATTGGTTTTGTGCCCAACCAAACCGGCACCGGGATGGAGATGAAAGCCATCGCGGCCTGTGTGCTGGGCGGTGTTAGTTTACTGGGCGGTTCCGGCACCCTGCTGGGGGCG
Organism: Pantoea cypripedii; assembly: GCF_002095535.1. Taxonomy (NCBI): domain Bacteria; kingdom Pseudomonadati; phylum Pseudomonadota; class Gammaproteobacteria; order Enterobacterales; family Erwiniaceae; genus Pantoea; species Pantoea cypripedii. Next base: position 2,915,920 of record NZ_MLJI01000001.1, on the reverse strand, counting down.
ATCCTCGGTGCCTGGTTCCTGACGCAAATTGATAGCGTGCTGGTGCTGCTCAGGCTACCGGCATGGTGGAATGATTTTATCTCGGGACTGGTGCTGCTGGCGGTGCTGGTGATTGACGGACGCTTACGCCAGGCGTTGACCCGTCGTCTGCATCGGCAAAGGTACGCCCGTTTTTTAACCCCTCCGGCACGAAAAAAACCGTTAAACCACCGCCGACAGCGGCCTCGCGCCGGGGAGCGACCGAATGAAGCGCTATCTGAACTGGGAAGGCGCGCTGGCGCTGCTGCTGGTGCTGGAAATCCTGCTGTTCGGCTGGGGTAATCCACGCATGCTGAACATCGACACCCTGCTGTTCAGCACCAGCGATTTTATCACCGTCGGCATTGTCGCCTTGCCGCTGACGCTGGTGATTGTCAGTGGTGGTATCGACATCTCCTTTGCCGCGGTGACCGGCTTATGCGCTATCGCGCTGGGTATCATGCTGCAAAGTCACTGGCCGTTGCCGGTTGCTTTGCTGTGTACGCTGTTGCTGGGCAGCCTGTGTGGCTGGCTCAATGGCGCGCTGATCCTCTGGACCGGCGTGAACCCGCTGGTGATCACCCTGGGCACGCTTTATCTCTACGGTGGCGGAGCGCTGCTGCTTTCCGGGTTGGCCGGGGCGACCGGCTTTGAGGGGATCGGGGATTTTCCGGCGACCTTTACCGATTTAGCCAATTTCACCCCGCTCGGTATCCCGATGCCGCTGCTGTTATTTACGCTGCTTTGCCTGCTGTTCTGGCTGCTGATGCATCGGACGCGTACCGGACGCTATGTGTTTTTGCTCGGCCAGAACCTGCGTGCAGCGCGCTATGGCGCGTTGCCGGTCAACCGCACCTTGCTGCTGCTTTACAGCCTGGTCGGGCTGGCATCGGCGCTGGCGGCGGCGGTGATGAGCGCGTACTTCGGCTCGGCGCGTGCCGACCTGGGTGCGCCGCTGTTAATGCCTGCGATCACGGCGGTGGTGCTGGGCGGTGCCAATATTTACGGCGGGGCAGGTTCGGTGCTGGGCACCGCGCTGGCTACGCTGCTGATCGGCTTTTTGCAGCAGGGTTTGCAAATGGTGGGAGTGTCGAGTCAGGTCAGTAGCGCGCTTTCTGGCGCACTGCTGATTCTTGCGGTGATCGGACGCTCCTGGAGCCTGAATCCAGGCATTGTGCGCCAGCTTAGCCGGCGTTTGCGTGCGCGATTCACGCGCGATCGCGCATCTTACCAGGAGTAAAAATCATGAAAATGCAGCGGTTATCTCTGGCCCTGTGCTGTGTACTCGGTGTCAGTCTGAGCGTTCAGGCAGCCGAACGTATCGCCTTTATCCCCAAGCTGGTGGGGGTAGGGTATTTCACCAGCGGTGGCAAAGGGGCCACCGAGGCCGGAAAAGCCCTCGGCGTTGATGTGACCTATGACGGCCCCACCGAGCCGAGCGTCTCCGGCCAGGTGCAGATGATCAATAACTTCGTGAATCAGGGATATAACGCCATTGTGGTGGCTGCGGTTTCGCCAGACGGCCTGTGCCCGGCGTTGAAACGCGCCATGCAACGCGGTGTGAAGGTGCTGACCTGGGACTCCGACACCAAACCGGAATGCCGCTCGATTTATATTAACCAGGGCACCCCTGCGCAGCTGGGCGGCATGCTGGTGGATATGGCTGCCAGCCAGGTGAAAAAGGATAAAGCGAAGGTCGCGTTCTTCTATTCCAGCCCGACGGTGACCGATCAGAATCAATGGGTAAAAGAAGCAAAAGCGAAGATCGCCAAAGATCACCCTAATTGGGAGATTGTCACCACGCAGTATGGCTACAACGATGCCACCAAATCATTGCAGACGGCGGAGGGGATCCTGAAATCCTGGAGCGATCTGGATGCGATCATCGCCCCGGATGCCAACGCGTTACCGGCCGCAGCTCAGGCGGCGGAAAATCTCGGACGGAAGGATGTGACGATTGTCGGTTTCAGTACCCCGAACGTGATGCGGCCCTATGTTAAGCGCGGTACGGTGCAGCAGTTCGGCCTGTGGGATGTGGTGAAGCAGGGCCGGATTTCGATAGCGGTGGCGAATCAGTTGTTGAAAGGCGAGCTCAATCCCGGAGACAGTTTACAGGTGCCGGATGTGGGCAAAGTGACGGTCTCCGACAACAGCGTGCAGGGCTACAATTATGAAGCCAAAGGCAACGGTATCGTGCTGCTGCCTGAGCGCGTGGTGTTTACCAAAGACAACATCGACAACTACGATTTTTAAGGAGAACGTGAATGGAAGTCACTCTGGTGGAGATCAACGTAAAAGCCGACTGTATCGACGAATTTTTACGGGTATTCCATGCAAATCATCTAGGGGCGGTACAGGAGCCCGGCAACCTGCGTTTTGATGTTTTGCAGGACAGCAACGTGCCGACGCGGTTTTTTTATTTATGAGGCTTATGCGGATGAGGCGGCGGTGCTGGCCCATAAAAAAACACCGCATTATCTGGCTTGTGTGGAGGCGCTTGAGGCGCTGATGACCGAACCAAGAAAGAAAACGGTGTTTAAAGGTATATATCCTTAATGTTGCGGGCTAGCCCGAGAGGAGTTCGGTTCCGGGACGGTTTCGTTCGCCACGGCGTTGTTTCATTCGCTATGGAGTGTTTTCGTTCGCTACGGGCTGAGGTAGTTGCAGTTCGCCGGTGCGGCGACCGAGCAAAGGGGACCTGGCCGTCCCCTTTGCATTCCCCGGCCTTGCGCCGCCTTCCTCGCCGCTTCGCGGTACCTTCGCTTACTCACGCTTCCGACGGACCGGCGTCGATTCGCTCCTGCTCAACGCCGCCTTTCGCCGCATCCATGCGGCTCATCCTGGAATCGTTCCCGCGCTCAGCGAGTTCGGATGGCGCTCACACCCCCGCTGCAACAGCAATGACTTTCTGGGGGTTTTCTTTTGTTGTTTATTTTTATGCGCTGGTCCTGCAAACGGCGGTGTTGGCGGCATCCACAGCGCCGAGTGCAGAGGGAAGGCCAGGACGAGTCGCATGGATGCGGCGAGAGCGCGGCATGAGCCATGGAGGGCGAATCCGCGCGGTCCGTCAGGCCTGAGTGATAAGCGAGGGGGACAGCGCGTAGCGCTGCGCGAGGACGCCGCATGGCGCGGATTGCAAAGGTCCGCGCCCTCGGACCTTTGCCCGTCCGCCTGCACAGGCGGCCCTGAAACTGCCAAAAGCCTGGCGGGCGGAACCCCTGCGGAGCTAAACCGCTGCTGGCGGGCGGAACCCCTGCGGAGCTAAACCTCCGCCTGCCGGTGCGTATGCACCATATAATTCACATCGACGCCACGACCCAACCGGAACTGATTCGTCAGCGGATTATAATGCAAACCAATCATCCCCTGCTCACGCAGCGGGGTTTCATCCACCCAGTTCAGCAACTCCGCCGGACGGATAAACTTTTTCACGTCATGCGTACCGCGCGGCACCATGCGCATCACATATTCGGCACCAAATACCGCCAGCAGCCAGGCTTTCGGGTTGCGGTTGATGGTGGAGAAAAACACTTCGCCGCCAGGTTTCACCAGCTGCGCACAAGCCAGCACCACCGAACGTGGGTCCGGCACGTGTTCCAGCATTTCCATGCAGGTCACCACGTCATATTGACCCGCATGGCTGAGGGCATGATCTTCCACCGTTTGCTGCACGTAGTTGACGCTGATACCGCTCTCCAGCGCATGCAGACGCGCCACTTCCAGCGGTTCGGCACCCATATCTAACCCGGTGACCTCTGCGCCTTCGCGCGCCATGCTTTCCGCCAGAATGCCGCCGCCGCAGCCCACATCCAGCACCTTCTTGCCAAACAAACCGTTGCTGTGCTGGGCAATCCAGCCAAGACGCAGGGGATTAATGCGGTGTAACGGCTTAAATTCACCCTCTAAATCCCACCAGCGCGATGCGACTGCCTCAAACTTGGCAATTTCGTTGTGATCGACGTTCTGGCGGCTTTCCTGCGGTTGTTCATTCATTGAATCATGACTCCAGACAAAATGTGGCTTCAGTATAAACGCTTAAGCACGGCCTGCGCACCTCTCAGAACAAAGGAAAAGCCGGATTAAACCGCGCTTAACATTCACCCTGGGTAAGCAATGTGATATACTTTCGCACCTTTGAATTCCGGGATTATGTAGAGGGATAGCGGCTCCATGAGCGACCTTGCGAGAGAAATTACACCGGTCAATATCGAAGAAGAGTTGAAAAACTCGTATCTCGATTACGCCATGTCGGTCATCGTTGGCCGAGCCTTACCCGACGTCCGTGACGGCCTGAAGCCAGTGCACCGCCGTGTGCTTTTTGCCATGAGCGAACTGGGTAACGACTGGAACAAACCCTATAAAAAATCCGCCCGTGTGGTCGGTGACGTTATCGGTAAATATCACCCCCATGGTGATTCTGCCGTTTATGACACCATCGTTCGTATGGCGCAGCCGTTCTCCCTGCGTTACATGTTGGTAGATGGTCAAGGTAACTTCGGCTCCATCGACGGCGACTCCGCCGCAGCGATGCGTTACACCGAAGTGCGTATGGCCAAAATCGCCCATGATCTGTTAGCGGACCTGGAAAAAGAGACGGTCGATTTCGTTCCTAACTATGACGGAACCGAGCAGATTCCTGAGGTTCTGCCGACTAAAATCCCTAACCTGCTGGTAAACGGTTCTTCCGGTATCGCCGTCGGTATGGCCACCAACATTCCGCCGCACAACCTGCGCGAAGTGATTAACGGCTGCCTGGCTTATATTGATGATGAAAACATCAGCGTTGAAGGGCTGATGGAGCACATTCCGGGGCCAGATTTCCCCACCGCCGCCATCATCAATGGCCGTCGTGGTATCGAAGAAGCCTACCGTACCGGTCGCGGCAAAATCTATATCCGCGCGCGTGGCGAAGTGGAAGCGGACGCGAAAAGCGGCCGTGAAACCATCATCATTCACGAGCTGCCGTATCAGGTGAACAAAGCACGCCTGATCGAGAAGATTGCCGAGCTGGTGAAAGAGAAGCGTGTCGAAGGCATCAGCGCGCTGCGTGATGAGTCGGATAAAGACGGCATGCGCATCGTTATCGAGATCAAACGCGACGCGGTCGGCGAAGTGGTGCTGAATAACCTCTACTCGCTGACGCAGTTGCAGGTGTCGTTCGGTATCAACATGGTGGCGCTGCATCAGGGCCAGCCGAAGATTATGGCGCTGAAAGAGATCCTTGAAGCTTTCGTTCGCCATCGTCGTGAAGTGGTGACGCGTCGTACTATTTTCGAACTGCGCAAAGCGCGTGACCGTGCCCATATCCTTGAAGGTCTGGCGATTGCGCTGGCTAACATCGATCCGATTATCGAGTTGATCCGTCGCGCCCCGACGCCAGCAGAAGCGAAAGCAGGCCTGATTGCGCAGTCGTGGGATCTCGGCAATGTGGCCGCGATGCTGGAACGTGCCGGTGATGATGCTGCGCGTCCGGAGTGGCTGGAAGCCGAGTTCGGTATTCGCGACGGTCAATATCATCTGACTGAGCAGCAGGCTCAGGCGATTCTGGATCTGCGTTTGCAGAAACTGACCGGCCTGGAGCACGAGAAGCTGCTCGACGAATACAAAGAACTGCTCGATCAAATCGCTGAGCTGCTGCATATCCTTGCAAGCGCAGAGCGCCTGATGGAAGTGATCCGTGAAGAACTGGAAGCGATGCGCGACCAGTTTGGCGATGAACGTCGCACCGAGATTACCGCCAACAGCGCTGACATCAACATCGAAGACCTGATCAACCAGGAAGATGTGGTCGTGACGCTGTCGCATCAGGGTTATGTCAAATACCAGCCGCTGACCGACTATGAAGCCCAGCGCCGCGGTGGTAAAGGCAAATCCGCCGCACGTATCAAAGAAGAAGACTTTATCGACCGTCTGCTGGTGGCCAACACCCACGATACGATTCTGTGCTTCTCCAGTCGTGGCCGTCTGTACTGGATGAAGGTTTATCAACTGCCGGAAGCCAGCCGTGGTGCACGTGGCCGTCCGATCGTTAACCTGTTACCACTGGAAGCGAACGAACGCATCACCGCCATTCTGCCGGTACGCGAGTACACCGAAGGCTTCAACATCTTTATGGCAACCGCTGACGGCACCGTGAAGAAAACCGCGTTGCAGGAATTCAGCCGTCCGCGTAGTGCTGGCATCATCGCCATCAATCTGCGTGAAGATGATGAGCTGATCGGTGTGGCGCTGACCAACGGCAGCGACGAAACCATGCTGTTCTCTGCCGCCGGTAAAGTGGTGCGCTTCGCTGAAAGTGCCGTCCGTGCGATGGGGCGTTCAGCGTCAGGCGTACGCGGTATCAAGCTGGCCGAAAGCGACAAAGTGGTATCGCTGATTGTGCCGCGTGAAGAAGGTGCCATCCTGACCGTAACGCAGAATGGTTATGGTAAGCGTACTGCGAACAGCGAATACCCGACCAAATCCCGTGCGACTCAGGGTGTGATCTCCATTAAGGTCACCGAGCGTAATGGGCCGGTAGTCGGCGCGGTGCAGGTGGACGACAGCGATCAGATCATGATGATCACCGATGCCGGTACGCTGGTGCGTACTCGCGTGTCGGAAGTCAGCATCGTGGGTCGTAATACCCAGGGCGTGATTCTGATTCGTACCGCAGAAGATGAAAACGTGGTGGGTCTGCAACGCGTGGTCGAACCGGTGGAAGAGGAAGAACTCGACGCCATCGACGGTAGCGTTGCCGAAGGCGAAGAGGATATCGCGCCGGAAACAGACAACGACGACGATGCACCGGAAGCAGACGAAGAAGAGTAATCTGTCTCGGTGATCATCAACGGCAGGTCAGGGCAACCGACCTGCCGTTTCTTTTTCTGAGTTTTGGCCGGAAGCGGCGCTCCGTCTGGCTTTTTCGGGATGATAAAGCTAGTGTATGGGCATAATAATTCCCTGACCTTTACCCCTTGCCGTGAGTTGAGCCTGCATTGAAATATCTCGTCTCCTTCCGTACCACGCTCCGTATCTCGCGCTACCTGTTTCGCGCACTGGCGTTGCTGCTTTGGTCGCTGGGTGCGTTGCTGACCACCTTTTACATCATCAATGTGCTGCACGAGAAAGAGAATGCGGTTCGCCAGGAGTTTGACGCCAACTACGGTCAGGCGGAATGGTATGTTCGCCATTCGGCGGATGTGATGCGTGAACTGAAGTACATCACGGAAAACCGCCTCACCAGCAGTGCCAGTGGTCTGGATGTACTCAACGGCATGCCCACCAGCAAAGGCACGCTGCCGCAATTCACGCCGCTGTTTTCCGACGGTGATTGCACCTCGATGAGCAGCACCTGGCGTAACTCCCTCGATTCCCTCAGTTACTACATCAATTACTGGAAAAGTAACTTTGCTTCGGCCTATGAGCTGAATCGGGTGTTCTTTATCGGCGGGGAAAATCAGTGCCTGGCCGATTTCACCATTGGCAGTAATACAGTCGATCGCGATCGCAGCCTGAAAGCACTGCGCGAGCGGGTGCTGCACTATCGCAGCAGCAACGAAGATGAACGTCGCAACCCGATGTACTGGATCACCGAAGGCACCCAGCCAGGGGTGGGCAGTTTCTATATGGTGATGCCGGTTTATGTGGCGAATAAACTCCAGGCGCTGCTCGGGGTGGAGCAAAACATTCGCCTCGATGAATTTATTCAGCCGGGTGGATTGCCGCTGGTGGCGACCATCACTGATGAAAATTATCGCCCTCTGCTGACCACACGTCGCGGTGGGCCGGGTTACTCCCTTGATGATCTGCCTGACGACAAAACCTGGTTCGGCTATCTGGACGGTTACCGTCAGCTGGTGCTGAAAAAACCGTTGCCGCCGTCTGACCTCAATATTGTCTGGTCACTTTCCACCGATGTGCTGGTGGATCAGCTGAAACTGATGCTGATTAACGCGCTGCTGCTGAATATTCTCAGCGCATTATTGCTGTTTACTCTGGCGTGGATATTTGAGCGCCGCATGTTTCTGCCAGCGGAAGATAATGCACATCGGCTGGAAGAACATGAACAGTTCAACCGTAAGATTGTGGCCTCCGCGCCGGTGGGGATTTGTATCCTGCGTACCAGTGACGGCACCAATATCCTCAGCAATGAACTGGCGCACAATTACCTGACGTTGCTTACCCAGGAAGACCGGCAGCGCCTGAACGAAATCATTGGCGGCCAGCAGGTGAACTTTGTTGATGTGCTGACGGGCAGCAATACCAACCTGCAAATCAGCTTTGTTCACTCGCGCTATCGCAATGAAAACGTGGCGATCTGCGTGCTGGTGGATGTTTCGGCACGCGTGCGTATGGAGCAGTCGTTGCAGGAGATGGCGCAGGCGGCGGAGCAGGCCAGTGCATCAAAATCAATGTTCCTCGCCACCGTCAGCCATGAGCTGCGTACGCCGCTGTACGGGATCATCGGTAACCTCGATCTGTTGCAAACCAAAGTGCTGCCGAAAGGGGTGGATTCGCTGGTTACGGCGATGAATAACTCCTCCAGTCTGCTGCTGAAAATTATCAGCGACATTCTCGATTTCTCGAAAATTGAGTCCGAGCAACTGAAGATTGAACCGCGTCCTTTCTCGCCGCGAGAGGTGATCAATCATATCGTCGGCAACTACCTTTCGCTGGTGGTGCGCAAACGCCTCGTGCTGTATGTGTTTATCGAAAATGATGTACCACTGGCGCTGGATGGCGATCCACTGCGTCTGCAACAGGTCATCTCTAACCTGCTGAATAACGCCATCAAGTTTACCCATACCGGGTGTATCATCCTTCATGCCTATGAGAAAGAAGGCTATCTGGCGTTTCGCGTGCGTGATACTGGCGTCGGTATTCCGGCGAAAGAAGTGACGCGGCTGTTTGACCCGTTCTTCCAGGTCGGCAGTGGCGTGCAGCGCAACTTCCAGGGCACCGGCCTCGGTCTGGCGATCTGTGAAAAGCTGATCAATATGATGGACGGGGATATTGAGGTGGATTCCGAGCCGGGTATGGGCAGCCAGTTTGTGGTACGTATCCCGATTTACGCCGGGCAGCAGGCTGCGCCGCCTCTGCTGGAGGGGTTGCAGGAAAAAGCGCTTTGGCTCGACCTGCGTAACGATTACCTCGCCAGCTTCCTGCTGCGCCTGCTGCTGCAACAGGGCATGCAGGTGGCCCGTTATCAGGGACAGGCCGGTAGCGACGATGTGATCATCAGTGACCATGAAGACCTGCCGCTGCAAAGCGTCAGAGCGCGTATCCGCATCAGCGGCGATCACATCGATATGCCGCAGGAGATAGCCGCAGGGCAGTGGCTGCACAGTAGCGCTACGCTGCACGAATTACCGGTGTTGCTGGGACGTATCTATCGCATCGCGATTGATAGCGAAACCACTACGCCACTGGCGCTGCCGGGCGCAGTAGCAGAGCAAGCCAGTTATGAAGATATTATGATCCTGATCGTCGATGACCATCCGATCAACCGTATGCTGCTCTCAGAACAACTCAGTACGCTCGGTTATCAGGTGAAAACCGCTCAGGATGGTGTTGATGCGCTGAATGTCATCAGCCGTACCCACATTGATATCGTACTCAGTGACGTTAACATGCCGAATATGGATGGCTACCGTCTGACACAACGTCTGCGTCAGCTGGGACATGCCTTCCCGGTGATTGGCGTGACGGCGAATGCGCTGGCTGAAGAGAAGCAACGTTGTATGGAAGCGGGCATGGATAACTGCCTGTCCAAACCGGTGACGCTGGATGTGCTGAAAACCACGCTGGCGCTCTATGCGGAACGTGTGCGTAAGGGACGTGTGCATGCTGATTAATGGCAGGATCTTGTAGCGGCGCGATTTATCGCGCTTCTTGTGGATTTTCGTTCCTGAAAAAACGCGCGATAAATCGCGCCGCTACGGGATAGCAGATCGGTATCATGTGATAAAACATAGAGTTGCGATATGAAAGAAGGGTGGCGCGGAATAACAGGCGGTGCGTTGGCACCGCCTGCCAGAGATTACTCTTTGTCGACCTGAGTAGCGCTGACGGAAGAGAGGTAATTCAGCAGCGCGATATCGTTATCCACGCCCAGCTTCATCATTGCCGATTTTTTCTGGCTACTGATGGTTTTGATACTGCGGTTCAGCTTCTTGGCGATTTCGGTGACCAGGAAACCTTCGGCGAACAGACGCAGCACTTCACTCTCTTTCGGTGACAGGCGTTTGTCGCCATAACCACCCGCACTGATTTTCTCCAGCAGCTTGGCCACGCTTTCCGGCGTGTATTTTTTGCCTTTCTGCAATGCTGCCAGCGCTTTTGGCAGGTCAGTCGGTGCACCCTGTTTCAGCACGATCCCTTCAATATCCAGATCCAGTACGGCACTCAGGATCGCCGGGTTATTGTTCATGGTCAGAACGATAATCGAGAGGTCCGGATAATGACGTTTGATGTATTTGATCAGGGTGATACCGTCACCATACTTCTCGCCTGGCATGGAGAGGTCAGTAATCAGGACATTGGCATCGAGTTTGGACAGGCTATTAATCAGTGCTGTTGAGTCTTCGAACTCACCTACAACGTTGACCCATTCAATCTGTTCCAGAGACTTACGGATACCAAACAGAACAATTGGATGGTCATCGGCAATAATTACATTCAGGTTATTCATCTTATGGGTTACCTTGCTGCAGCAGTTGATTGACATAAGCGTCAATTTCACTGGTGGTATTTTTAATGGTTGAATCGTCACATACTTTAATGTGCTGTTCTAACTCTTCACAAAGCTGTTTACCTGGCACCAGATTTAGCATGGCAAACACGCCTTTCAGGCGATGCGCTGTCTGAGCAAGCGAGGGGTAATCCTTCTCCGCTGCTTCAGTATACAGTCTCTTGACATCAGGCGGAACTGTCTCGGTAAACAGCTGAAAATAGCCTCCGCTTAGTAGCGGTGTGGCAGCCTCATCTTCGTTAGTCTCCTCCATTAAATCATGGGCCAGTTGCTTCTCGATCAATGCCAGCAACGCATCGAGTAATGCATTACTGAGATTAAAGTTAACGCGGAATTGTTGATCGTTCAGCGCGTGGTGACCCATCTCATCACCCGCCAGTAACAACGCCCAGCCGTTGAGGCGTGAAGGGTCGTCAGTTACCAGCACATCATGTTCCTGCCCTGACAAACGTTCGTCAGAAGTCAGGCACTTCGCCCCCCAGTTCTCCAGGTGGCGACAAACAATTTTATGCACATCTTCCATGGCGATATCGACCAGCACATTGACGCCTTCCAGCAGCTTCTCTTCCTGCTCGGTCTGCTGTTCCAGCGCCAGCGGTAACTGGATATTGTAGCGGGTGCCGATATCCGGTTTTGCCACAATTTCCAGAGAACCCCCCATCTGTTTACACAGCTGTTTGCACAGGAAAAAGGCCATGCCGGATGCCTGACCAAAACGATCCTGCGTGGTGTCGCCAAGGAACGGGAAATCGACGTTGGCCAGCTCGTCAACCGTCAGACCGGAACCGGTATCGACCAGCTGCAACAGAATGCGGTCTGGTTTGCTTTCACTGGCTTTAATGTCGAGGGAAATCTTGCCCCACAGCGTGGTGGTCAGCGAGTAATGCATCAGGGTAGTCAGCACTTTGCGCAGCGCACGGCGATCGCCAAAACGCATCTCATCGTTGGCGAGATGATTATTCACCACCAGTGCCAGACCTTTGCGGCGCAGCAGCGGCAGGCTTTCCAGCGCAATTTCATCCAGCAACTCCTGCAGGTTGAAACGGCTGGCATCTGGCGACCAGTCATGGGCTTCCAGACGGTTGAGCAGCACGATGTCATCCACCAGACGCGCCAGCCCCTGGCTTTCGTCGAGCAGATCGAGCACGCTTTCATCGCTATCGCGTTGGCTGAGCTGGACCAGCTGCGCCACCATACTTTCCAGAGGGCGGTGCAGGGCGTGGCCGAGGTTATGCATCAGCTGTTGACGCATTTGGTGATTACGATCCAGTACCTGCTGGGCTTTTTGCAGCTTTTTGTTGACCAGCAACTCACGATCCTGATCGCGCATCATAAACAGCTGCGTATGCGGTGATAGCACGCTACGCGCGTGGCGGATCTCATACACTTCGTTATTGATGGTGGCCTGCAATACGCCCTGATGTTGATCGGACATATTGATGATTTTTTGCAGATTCAGATGCGGCAGCAAATGTTCAGCGATCTTGTTGCTCAGCAAAGTACGGTTGGTGGCGAAATCGTACACCAGCAGGCCGACCGGCAAACTGGCGACAATCTCTTCATTCAGCATGCGCAGGGAATCCAGCTCCGCGCTTTGGTTCTCGTTAGGACGAAGCGACTGTTGACGCAGCAGGGTGATACCGGCTATCGACAGCAGGAACAGCAGCAGATTGACCAGTAACGGCCACAGCAGATTATGCAGGCTATCAATAATCAGGCTGGTGATGGGCACACGGTAGACCAGCTGCAACGAGGTGCTTGGCAGCGATGCCGCAATCTCCAGATTCGGGTTAACCAGTGAAACATGAGTGGTTTCGCTGGTTTCATCATCGCTGTTGCTGCTGCTGGACTGCGTAGTGTCCTGACGTAGCAGGAAATTCTCCAGCGGCATGCTGCGCGGAATCAGATCGTTGACCGGTAAATCAAAAGCCACCACCGTGGCCAAATGGCCCGGCTGATTAAAGGTGGTGCGCAGGGTGAAGTAATGATCATTCTGCCAGGCAAAGTGGCGCAGCGGTGAAAAGCTCTCGCGTTCATCCAGCGCATTAGCCTGCTGCAACATCTCGGCACGGCGGCTGTCCACCAGCGAAGTGATCGCGCTTTCTTTATAGCGTGTCGCCATATCTTTCAGCGGCAGGGTAGAGATCATAATCAGGCTGTTATCCTGACCATTGAGGAAATACATCGACCAGGTGGGATTTTCCGCCCCCCACAGGGTATCGAGGTAGTTGGACATGCGCATGGTCATATCCAGCGTGCTGCTGTCGTGGGAACCAAAAATCAGCGCTTCGGTTTTGCGACGGGTTTTTTCCAGGTAATACACATCCGGACGCAGACGGGTTTCCTGCAGGCTGCTGTTCGGTGCGGAACCGGCAGCGCTGGTCGCAAGGTTTTCATAGATCTGCCAGGTGGCGAAGCGGTAGGCATCAATGCGCTTCTGCATGGCGCGCGCCAGATCGGTCATCGCGTAGCGCTTATCGGTGATCCAGGCATTAACGCTGTTGTGCACCATCGCGCCCAGCGCGAGGAACAGCACCAGGTTGAACACCACAAAAAAGCGGGTCACATTGCCGGATGTCAGAGGAAATTTGTAAGGCAACATAGCGTCTCAGGCACCTGAAATTATCGCGCAACCAGTCGGGCACTGGCAGCTACAGCCAGCAGCAGCAGGGCGATAAGCAGAAATGCGCCGCTCAGGCTGATCCACTGGGATATTAATCCGATCAAAGCCGGACCTGAAAGGATACCTGCATAGCCTAAGGTTGTCATGGCGGAAATCGCCAGATTTGACGGCATATCGTGTTGATTCCCGGCAGCATTGAACAACATCGGCACCGTATTGGCCAGACCGAACCCCACCAGCAGAAAAGCCAGCAACGCGAGGCCGGGCCAGGGGATCATCACCGCCAGCGTCATACCCGCTGCCGCTGCCAGAGCGCCGCCCAGCATCACCGGATAACGCCCGCAGCGCTGGATGATTTTATCCCCGGTAAAACGTCCGAGGGTCATAGCAACTGAAAACACCGCATAGCCCAGTCCGGCCCAGGTGGCTGGCATCTCCGGGCTTTGTAACAGCAGCAGGGCACCCCAGTCGAGCACCGCGCCTTCGGCGAGAAACAGGATAAAGCACAGCAGGCCGAGAAAGGCCACCCAGCCGCGTGGAATCACTAACCATGGCTGGTCGGGCTGATGTAAGCGGGTGGTCATCATCCCCGGCTGGCTGCGTAACAGCAGTAACACCATGACCACCATCACCACGCCCACTGCGGCGAGCGGCGATAATCCGGCGCTCATTAGCAGGCTGACTGTCGCGGCACCGATAATCCCGCCCAGACTAAAGAAAGCATGAAAACCGGACATCATCGGACGACGCGCCGCCTTTTCTACTTCTACTGCCTGGTAGTTCATTGCAACATCAAGCGTGCCAAGTCCGGCACCAAACAGCATCAACGCCAGTGCCATCACTCCGGTCTGGCTGGCTGTTGCCAGCAGTGGCAGCATCAGCAGCACCAATGCAGTGGAGCAGAGCATGACACGTCGGCAACCATGGCGTGCCACCAGTTTTCCGGTAATCGGCATCGCGGCCAGCGAACCAATGCCAAGGCACAGCGAGCAATGCGCCGAGCATGCTGCCGGTTAAGTGCAGACGATCGCGGGCAAACGGCACCAGAGGAGCCCAGGCGGACATGCCGAGACCATTGATTAAAAACACGGTACGTGTTGACCAGTGCAGAAGGCGAGCGTCTCGCGGATGTTGTGCGGCGTCCAGTGCTGTCATGAAGTTATTATCTTTCTCGTCAAAAGGGCGATTTTAGCATCAACCCGCTGCAACGGCAGGTTAAGGGTTCGTCCCATGCCATGAATTAACCGGAAAAAGGGCATTTTACCGACTTTTCAGCCACTGCAATTTTTTTCCAGAACTTTCCTGGCACCGGGACTGTGCAGGTGCGTAACTTAACTCAAATCATGATGAGTTGATTCAATAGGTTAGCTGAAAAATACCTTTCCGGCTGCGGATTAATTTGTGATATTGATCACGAGATAAATAGAAAAATTCAGCTTATCCGGAAGATTAATTGAGCGATTTATCAGGAAAGAAATAGCCAATAAGGTTATCTCGCCGCCGTATCGATTTGCAAAGTCGCTATTTCGCTCCGGTTGAACAAGTGATGTTTAAATTGAACTGGTCACAATGACGCAATGAAGGTTGAGCTTAACCTGCTGAATAAAGTCAAAGAAGCGATGTAGTCGGGGTAATATTACGGTCCGCAAATAATTACGATGATCTTTGTTGCAGCGGGAAATTAACATGGTTAATTCCTGACTTGATATTGAACAAAATGTGCGGAAATAAACAAATAATGTGATTGATAGATTGTCTTAATTAAGGCTGGTCAAGTAAGTTTACGGAAGATGACAAAAGGGCGGTAAACTGCGGGCAAAAAAATGCCGGACAAACATGTCCGGCGGGAATTTAGGGTAAACATCTCATTCGGGGTGAATGAAGGTAATAATGAAATAAATGATGATAGCGGGAGTAATTGTATTCTCTGATGGCTGAAAAGTTTTATCATTCAGTGCTGAAAGGGGTTTTAATGTAACTTGCTGATATTAAATGACTAAAAATCGGTTTATCAATATGTGCTATATTTTTTACCGATGCGTGCTGCTTATTAGTTCCCCAAAATTTACATTTTGAAATATTTATTTAATACAATGAAACACTTTCGGAAATTTAGTATCATTTTCGTGATAGATTATTGCCCTCTATAAAATAACAATGGCTTGCCGGCTGAATTTTTAATCGTTCAGTTAGCGGTGGCATAAATAAAGGCACATTACAGAGGGTAATAAAATGAAACTTCGTGTTCTCTCCCTGATGATTCCTGCGCTTCTTGTTGCAGGCGCTGCAAACGCAGCGGAAATTTACAATAAAGATGGCAACAAATTAGATCTGTACGGCAAAGTCGACGGTCTGCACTATTTTTCTGACAACTCTGGCAGTGACGGTGATCAGTCTTACCTGCGTTTTGGTTTCAAAGGTGAGACTCAGGTAACTGACCAACTTTCCGGTTACGGCCAGTGGGAATATCAGGCAGCTCTGAATACCACCGAGAACCAGGGTACAGCTAACAGCTTCACGCGTGTGGGCTTTGCGGGTCTGAAATTCGGTGATGCCGGTTCTTTCGACTATGGTCGTAACTACGGCGTGCTGTATGACATCGGTTCATGGACCGACGTACTGCCTGAGTTCGGTGGCGATACCTACGGCGCTGACCAGTTCATGTTCCAGCGTAGCAATGGTCTGGCGACTTACCGCAACACCAACTTCTTTGGTCTGGTGGATGGCTGGAACTTTGCCGTGCAGTATCAAGGCAAAAATGACAACCCGACTGAGTCCTCATCTGGCCGTGATGTGCTGGGCGAGAATGGTGATGGCTTTGGTCTGAGCACCACCTATGACCTGGGTTCTGGTTTTGGTATCGGTGCGGCGATGATGTCGTCTGACCGTACCAACTCGCAGAACGGTGGCTACAACGGTATCCTGGGTCGCGGTAACAAAGCCGAGGCTTATACCGGTGGTCTGAAATATGATGCCAACAACATCTACCTGGCCGCGATGTATACCCGTTCTATCAACGCAACACGCTTCGGTGCCAGCGATAGCTCCGCGTTTGGTTATGCAGATAGCGCGGATAACTGGGAAATGGTTGCACAGTACCAGTTCGACTTCGGTCTGCGTCCGTCTCTGGCCTTCGTCTCTTCACGCGGTGATGTTCAGAACTACGGCACTCAAAACCTGAAAAAATACATCGACGTAGGCGCGACCTACTACTTCAACAAAAACATGTCCACCTATGTTGATTACCAGATCAACCTGCTGGACGACAACAACTTCACCCAGGCCGCCGGTATCAACACCGACGACGTGGTGGCGCTGGGTCTGGTTTACCAGTTCTAAGAAGTTTGACGGGGCGTGGCTTTCCGGTCACGCTCCGGTTTTTAACAACGTAGTCAGCGCATCCCGTAACACAGCGATAATCTGCTCTGCCTTTTCTCCCAGTTGAACCTGCACAATCGCCCCCTCCACCAGCAAGACAATCTGCCCAACCGTTCTCTGTTGAGCTGCCGTGAGTTGCTGCGCAATCACCGCCGCCATCTCTCTTTTATGCTCCAGAATCAGCGCGCTGGCTTCAGGCAGAGTGTCTGCCAATTCCGCCGCACTGTTAATAAAGGCGCAACCGCGAAAATCCGTTTCGTTAAACCAGCTTTGCAATGCAGCGGGCAAGGCATCCACCAGCGCAGGTTGCTGCGCCAGTGCTGTGCGAAATGCTGTCATCCAGCGTTGATGGCGCTGTTGCAGAAACGCCACAATCAGGGCGTTCTTGGCGGGGAAGTGTCGATAAAAGGTCACTTTGGTAACGCCCGCTTCGGCAATGACTTTATCAATGCCGGTGGCGCGAATGCCCTGCTGATAAAACAGGCGCTGGGCGGTATCGAGAATGCGGTCGCGTGCAGCGGCCTGGGGATCGAAAGTCAGAGGAGCGAGCATAGCATCACCGTAAAAAGGGGGTAGACAGAATTGTCTACATACGGCAGGATGAATCAAGTAGACAGACCTGTCTACATAAAAAGGAGACCATGATGCTGATTCCCCCGTTTGATGAACACAGCGCCACGCAGAAAGTACGCATGGCGGAAGATGCCTGGAATAGCCGCGATGCGCACCGGGTGGCACAGGTTTACAGTGAAGATACGCGCTGGCGAAATCGCAGTGAGTTTGTCAACGGACGGGCAGACGTCGAGGCGTTTCTGCAACGCAAGTGGAGTAAAGAGCTGGATTATCGACTAATTAAGGAGTTATGGGCGTGGCATAACGACAGGCTGGCGGTGCGCTTTGCTTATGAATGGCATGATGACAGCGGTAACTGGTTTCGCAGCTACGGTAATGAGAACTGGCACTTCGGGGCAGACGGTTTGATGGTAACGCGCTACGCCTGTATCAACGACCTTGCAATCACCGAGGCACAGCGTTTATTCCATTGGCCGCTGGGAACACGCCCGGATGATCATCCGGGCCTGAGTGAACTGGGGCTATAAACGCAGTATTACTGCGCAGCACGCCACTTCTTCGCTTTTGGCGCTTGCTGTTGTTGTGCTGGAGGGTGGCTACCTTCCAGCGCTACACCTGCGAGGGTAAAAGCTGAGAAGCTCAGCCACTGCTGCCATTTGCCATGTTGTGTTTTTGACTTTTCCATTCTGCTGCCTCCGCGAAATTCAACTCAGCTTCAACATTGCAGAATTCATGCCATAACACCGCTCTCAGCGCCACGCGGATCGAGCTGACTTTGCTACACTGCGCCAGCGCTGAAGCGGTGCAACGCGGGTTGTTCTGGTGCAGAAATTTAACGCCCGCGCAGATGACGCATATTACGCTGACGATAATGCCGCCAGCATTGCAGGCTGCTGTAGAAAAACAGGCCAGTGGCCACCACAAGAATTGTATAAATCATCTGACGCTCCCGTATGCGCGGTTGTGCAGGAACGGGTTATCCTGTGCCAGCCTTCAGTCAACTTCAAGCAGCTTTAGCCTGATTTACAAGCGAGTTATGCTTTGTAACAGGCTTACTTAAAGCGTTACAGATGAGGATTAAATGCGTTTTCAGAATATTCTGCTGACTGGCCTGGTAGTGGTCGGGTTGAGTGGTTGTGATCAAACTGCCAGCCGGCAAAGCCTGGTGCTGGAAGGTAAAACCATGGGAACGGTATGGCGGGTTAGCCTGGCGGGGGTCGATGCGCAGCGTAAAGTGGCGCTACAGCAGGCGATCCAGCAGCAACTGGATCGTGATGATGGTGAACTCTCCACCTGGAAGCCGGATTCGGTGCTGTCACGCTTTAATCAATATCAGGGCACCACACCGCAGCCGGTCAGTGCCGATATGGCGGATATCGTTACCGAAGCACTGCGCATCGGCGCAAAAACCGGGGGCGCGATGGACATTACCGTCGGGCCGCTGGTCAATCTGTGGGGTTTTGGCCCGACCAAACCACCTGCGCATACGCCAACTGACGCTGAAATTGCGGCAGCAAAAGCGCTGACCGGTTTACAGCATCTGCGGGTGATCCAGGCGGTTGACGGCCAGTGGCTGCAAAAAGATCTGCCGGGATTGTATGTGGATCTCTCCACCATGGGCGAAGGCTATGCAACCGACCATCTGGCACGACTGATGGAGCAGCAGGGCATCACCGATTATCTGGTGTCGGTGGGCGGAGCGGTATTGAGTCGCGGCCTGAATGCCCAGAACCAACCGTGGCGGGTGGCGATCCAGAAACCTACCGACCGGGAAAATGCGGTGGAAGCGCGGGTGGATTTACAGGGCCACGGCATCAGTACATCCGGCAGCTATCGCAACTATTATGAACTGGATGGCAAACGCATTTCGCACGTTATCGATCCGGCCACCGGGCGGCCAATCCAGCATAAACTGGTGTCGGCAACGGTGATCGCCACCACCGCGCTGGAAGCGGATGGCTGGGATACCGGGCTGATGGTGCTCGGCACCGAGCGCGCGAAAGCGCTGGCGCTGAAGGAGCATCTGGCGGTGTATCTGATAACCAAACAGGGCGACGGCTTCAGTCACTGGATGTCGCCGCAGTTTAAACCCTTCCTGATTTCGCAGGATGATAACTGATTACGGAGGCGCAGATGCTGGATCTGTTTAGTGAGGAAGCGCCGTGGCAGGAACCGCTGGCTGAAGGAGCGGTGATCCTGCGGCGTCGCGCCCGCGAGCAGGCGGATGCCTTGCTGGCGGAAATTCATACCATCGCCGCCCTTAACCCGTTTGCCCATCGCATTACGCCGGGTGGGCACCGTATGTCGGTCGCCATGACCAACTGCGGCAATTTGGGCTGGTCAAGCGATGCGCGCGGCTACCAGTACACTGAGCAGGATAACCTCAGCGGACATACATGGCCGCCGATGCCGACCTTGTTCCGCGAGCTGGCGCAACAGACGGCGCTGGAAGCCGGGTTCAGCGGTTTTAACCCGGATGCCTGTCTGATCAACCGTTATGAGCCGGGTGCCAAACTGACGCTGCATCAGGATAAAGATGAGAAGGATCTGCGCCAGCCGATTGTTTCGGTGTCGCTCGGGCTGCCCGCCGTGTTTCAGTTTGGGGGGTTCGAACGCGGCGATGCCACACAACGTGTGTTACTGGAACACGGCGACATTGTGGTATGGGGCGGGCCTTCGCGTCTGCGCTATCACGGCATTCTGCCGCTCAAACCGGGCGTGCATCCGCAGGCTGGCGCCTTTCGCTACAACCTCACTTTCCGCCGCGCCCATTAAGGGCGCGTTGGATGAGAATTATTCTTGCTATCATCTGACGCACCATTAAACTGCAGGCTGCAAAAGTTTACTGCTGGAACCGTTTAATGGCTCTGCTTCAGGTTGTCTATCGCCAGTACCGCTGGCCTTTTATTGGCGTCATCCTTCTTACTTTACTTAGCGCCGCGCTCGGCATTGGCATGATTGCCTGGATTAATAACGAGCTGATCACGGCGGTGAATACCTCGGTTGCCGTTTTACCGGCGTTCCTGCTGCAGCTGTTTCTGCTGATGGCGGTGACGCTCGGCTCACAGCTGTCGCTGACGCTGCTGGGTCATCACTTCGTCTGGCGTCTGCGTGGCGAATTTATCAAACGTATTCTGGATACCCGCGTAGAGCGTATTGAGCAGATCGGCAACGCGCAACTGCTGGCCGGGCTGACCAGTGACGTGCGTGCCATTACCATTGCTTTTGTCCGTCTGCCGGAGTTGATCCAGGGCATCATCATTACCCTCGGTTCCGCGCTGTATATGGCGTGGTTATCACCGAAAATGCTGGCGGTGACCTCGTTGTGGCTGGTGGTGACGCTGGTGGGGGGCTGGTTACTGGTGTCGCGTGTTTATCAACATATGGCGAAGCTGCGCGAGGTGGAAGATGACCTCTATCGTGACTATCAAACCATCATTGAAGGGCGTAAAGAGCTACAGCTGAACCGCGATCGTGCGCAGCAGATTTACGACAGCGTTTACCAGGAAAACGCCAGAAGCTATCGTCACCATATCGTGCGTGCCGATACCTTCCATCTCAGCGCGGTGAACTGGTCAAACATTATGATGCTCGGGGCGATTGGCATCGTGTTCTGGATGGCCAACGGTCTTGGCTGGGCCAATACCGCCGTCGCGGCAACCTACTCGCTGACGCTGCTGTTTCTGCGCACGCCGTTACTGGCGGCGGTGGGCGCTTTACCTACGCTGCTCAGTGCCCAGGTGGCGTTTCGTAAGCTCAACACGTTTGACCTCGCACCTTATGAGGCGGAGTTCAAAGCCTTGCCTACTGCCAGTGAGTGGGAATCCCTCGAATTACGTGATGTCTGCTTCCATTATGGCGAACATGGCTTCGAAGTGGGGCCGATCAACCTAACGCTGCGTCGGGGCGAGCTGGTGTTCCTGATCGGTGGGAACGGCAGCGGCAAATCGACGCTGGCGATGCTACTGACCGGCCTGTATCAGCCGCAATCCGGTAGCTTGTTGCTGAATGGCAAAGCGGTTGACTGGCACAATCTGGACGCTTATCGCCAGCATTTCTCTGCGGTGTTCACCGATGTGCATCTGTTTGATCGTCTTATCGGCCAGGCTGGTCAACCCGCCAATCCGGCGCTGGTACAGCTTTGGCTGGAGCGTCTGAAGATGCAGGATAAACTGAAGCTGACGGGCAACAGGGTACTCAATCTGCAACTGTCGAAAGGGCAAAGTAAGCGCCTGGCGCTGCTGCTGGCAGCCGCAGAGGAGCGCGACATCCTGCTGCTTGACGAATGGGCCGCCGATCAGGACCCGCATTTCCGCCGTATTTTCTATCGCGAACTGCTGCCCTGGTTACAGGAATCCGGCAAAACGGTGTTTGCTATCAGCCACGACGATCACTATTTCATTCACGCCGATCGCCTGCTGGAAATGCGTGACGGTAAGCTGAGTGAATTGACCGGTAGCGAACGTGAAATGGCGACGCTGGATGCGGTAAAACGCACCGATACCGGCCACTAACGGCTGATGTTGTTCCGTAGCGGCGCGATTTATCGCGCGTTTTTTCCGCCACCGCGCATGGCATTGCGCGATAAATCGCGCCGCTACAGTTCCGGGTCGTTATTGAGGCACCAAAGGATGAGTGACCAGCGTGACGACGCGCTGCTCACTTTGGCTGAAACGCGCCTGAAGCAGAGTTTGCCGATTAAATTGCGCAGAAAAATCTTGGGTTAAACGCAGTCGGGCGGTATGGGTCGTCAGATCGAGCTGGATCAGCTCCGCCTGGAGAAACTCCATTGGCTGGTGTAACTGCGGCCACAACGCCTTATACACACTTTCCTTCAGTGAAAACAACAGCGTCGCCCCCGTCGCGAAGGGCAGTGCAATCTGTTGCAGCAGCGCACGTTCCTGCGCATTCATCAACATATCCGCCGTTTCCTGTGCCGTCCTGGCAGCCATCACCTGTTCCACATCAACACCGACGCACAGCGGCTCACGCGTGGCGGCAATCACCACCTGATTTTGACTATGCGACAGTGAGGCCTGCACGCCTGCGGGCCAGCAGGGCGAACGATCGGGAGCGCTGAGCAGCAAAAAATCCGCCACGCCAAATTGCGACATGACTGCGCGTGCCAGCCAGCGGCTGGCCAGATGTTCGGATTTACGTTTAATCACCGCCTTTTCCAGTGCGGCAGGCAGTGGCAATTGCCAGCGTTGATGCAGCTCAGCCTGCCAGTGTTGTTGGTCAAACTGACACCAGGCGAGCAGCGGATCGCCAGGCGTAGTGCCAGCGGCGAGCAAAAAGGGTGATTCAGGAACGGTAAGCGGTGTGGCGGGTGTAAACATAAGGAATCACGGCTGACGGAAAAAGGCATTTAACCAGTCAGCCGGAGAGAGGGCAAGCTCAGCGCTCACCGCCTTTAGTCATTAGGGGGAATGGCAAAACTCTTGATCGATACCACAAAATGCTGATGGCCTTTACTGATACGCGCACCGCGATCGCACCAGCGAGACGCCAGGCGGAAGAAATCGTCGCTGCCAATATCGTAAGCCAGTTCGACTTTACTGATACCGGAGTGCAGGAGTTCTTCAGCGTCCTGCAGATTTTTTGCTTTGATGACCATAACGGTTTTCCATCGTAAAACAGGAGACTAAAGGTTAGGGTAATAGTGTGACAGTTTTGTTTCACTCAGATGAATTGCTGTCACAATTTGGCAAAAATGTGATCTGGGGCAGAATTTATTACGCCCGGTAACTTACTGATTATCTGGTATAAACAATGTTAATTCTGGCTATTTTCTGATACCCATTAAGGGATTGGACAACAGGAGGTTGAGATGACAGTACCCCGGCTCGAAACGCCACGATTGTTTCTGGAATCGCTACAAAGCAGCGATGCCATCCAGGTCCAGCAGATCTTCCCACGCTGGGAAATCGTACGGCATCTGACTAACGCGGTACCCTGGCCATACCCTGCGGACGGGGCCAGTGATTACATTAACCACATCGCATTACCTGCAATGGTGGATGGTCAGGCATGGCACTGGAGTTTACGCCATCGTTCCGCGCCAGAGACAGTGATTGGACTGATCTCCCTGCGCGCCGGTGAGGAAGATAACCGGGGTTTCTGGCTGGTGCCAGAGTGGCAGGGGCAAGGATTGATGAGCGAAGCCTGTGCAGTGGTGACTGACTACTGGTTTCTGACCCTGAAACAACCTCGTCTGCGTGTGCCCAAAGCGATGGATAACCTCGCATCGCGGCGCATCTCCGAACGCACCGGAATGCGGCTGATCGACACCTTCAGTAAAGCCTTTGTCGGCGGCGAAATGCTGGCGGGCAACTGGGAAATCACGCAGGAAGAGTGGCTGGCGCAGAAATCTGCCCCGTGATGCAATATCGCACCAGGTCGTAGCGGCGCAATTTATTGCGCGCTTTTGGCAGGGATACAGCTGATAATAGCGCGATAAATCGCGCCGCTACACATATGTGCGGGCAAGTGCAATCCGAAGTTGCAGTTTGTCTGGCCTGCATGGAGTGATTGTGAGCGGCATTTTTGGTTTTAAGGCGGAGATACACGAATGAAAAGGATTTCAGTTTTCTCAGCATCCCTTTTACTAACGGGATGTCCCGGAATAAAGGATCGTATTCCTCTATCGGAAAAAGCCGGAGTTACCCTCAAAGATGATCATGTCTGCGTCACTGTTCAGCCACTTCATGATGAAAAACTCGAAGCAATATCGATTTATAGAGTGGATCATCCGGATGACAGAAAAAGTGTTTTTTCTCACCGCCTGAATCGATAGATACTGCCAGATGTGTTCCTGATAACGGATATATTTTTGAGGAAAATGTTACTTATCACTTCTCAACTAAACTCACCTCTGCTGCACGCGAACGAGCCGGAGAATGGCCTTTCAGCCGGGAGTTTGCCGTTGAGTTTCGCTTAACATCCAGCAATGGGAAAGTCACCATTGAGCAACCGGGTGAGGGAGATTGATAAATCGAGGAGGGTGCTAAGGCAGGAAAATAGCATCCTCTCTCATGATCTCTCACCACGCCGGGTAAATAGCCACATCATATAAGGTGCGCCCAGCAGGGTGGCGACCAGCCCGGCGGGGAGTTCACGCGGGGCCAGCAAGGTGCGCCCGGCCCAATCTGCCATGACCATCATTAACGCGCCACTGGGCAGGGCAAGCAGGAGTTGCTGCCCCGGTCGCCGCGCACCCAGCAGGCGCGCAATATGTGGAGCGGTGAGGCCGACAAAGGATACCGGGCCGACGATCAAGGTTGCCGATGCCGTCAGCATGGCGACAAATGTCAGGGTGAGCAGGCGGGCCTGCGCCAGAGTGACGCCGACGGAGGCGGCACAGGTTGCACCCAGCGGTAAAATGCTCAGCCAGCGCCGGAAAAACAGCGTCAGTACACTTAATATCAGCGCCATCCCTGCCGCGACTGCTGCATCGCGCGGCATGATCGAGTAAGTCGAGCCGGATAACCAGTTCAGCAAGGTGATGGCGCGTTCATCACCGGCTGCAATGACCGTCGCCACCAATGCCTGGAACAGCGCGCTGATGGTCACGCCAGCCAGCAAAACGCGATCCGGGGAAAAATGATGACGGCGGGAAAAAGATAAAATGATCAGCAACGTAACCAACGCCCCACCGGTGGTAACGCCCAGACGCAGCGCATGGGATGTGCTTCCCACCATCAGCGTTAATGCCAGCATCCCCAAAGCAGCGCCAGCACTCACCCCCATCATTTCCGGGCTTGCCAGCCGGTTACCGGTTAATCGTTGCAGTAAAACGCCCGCTGCGGCCAGCATCATCCCGGCGGCACAGGCGGCTACCTCTCGTGGTACGCGCCACGGCAACAGCGCTGCCAGATGCGAAAGCGGCGTAAACGCCCAGCCACTGGGGGATCGCCCAAAAATCAGCGAAAGCAGAAGAAACAGCGCCAGCAGCAGAAACAGAGCGAGGCTGAGTGGATAGACACGATGATCTGCCTGGATCGACTCGCCAGCACCCGCAGACACCGGGGCCAGCGGCATGGACGTAGTGCGCAACCTGAGCAGTAACCATAGTATCAGCGGAGCACCAAACAGCGCGGTGGCCGCTCCGGTTGGTACCAACTCCCCCAGCGCATTGGCAAAAGGCTGGACGGCCTGATCGGTGCCCCACAACAACGCTGCACCACACAGCGGGGCCAGTAGCAACTGGTGCAGCAGGCGACGCGCGCCAAGCAACCGTGCCAGGGCTGGGGCCGCCAGTCCGACAAAGCCAATGACCCCGACCGCACTGACCACCGCCGCAGTCAGTAGCACTGCCAGGCCAAAGCCCGCCAGCCTGGCATATTGGGTGCGTAGTCCGAGGCTGCTGGCGTGTAACTCGCCCAGGCCCAGCAGTTGCAGCGGACGTCGCAATAATAACGCCAGCAGCCAGCCAACCAGCAACTGCCCGGCCAACTGACGTACCGATCCCCAGCCCGCCTGGACCAGCGAACCGGCTCCCCAGATAAACAGGCTGTGCAGATAAGGGGCGTACAGCAATTGCAGCACGGTGATCACTGAACCACAGAATAAGCTCACCACCAGACCGGCAATCGCCACCCGCGAAGGCTCCAGCCCACGCGAGGCTGACAGGGCCAGCACCAGTCCGGCTGCCGCCATCGCCCCGATCAGCGTCACCGTTTGCGTCCCTGCCACCAGCCAGTGCGGGAGAAATATCGTGACCAGTGAGAGCGCGAGCTGGGCACCGGCAGCCACTCCCAGCGTCATCGGTTCTGCCAGTGAGTTACGCAGCGTTTGCTGAAACAGCAGACCCGCCAGCCCCAGCGCTGCCCCGCATAACAGGCTGATCACCAGACGCGGCAACCATCCCTGCAACACGATCAGTTGCCGGATTGAGTGCGCTGGCATCGGCAGTAACTGGGCAAAGTTATGCAGACTCAGCAACACCAATGGCAGCAGTAACGTCAGCAGCAATGTTATCCGGGCGCGCAGGTTCAGGGGCTTCATGCGGAACGATCTCGTAGCGCTGCGGACAATTGCCGGGCAAAACGCATGGCGGAGGGGAGCATGCCAAATCCCCAAAAGGCGGGTAATGGCGCACTATGGCCTGCCTGCACCGCAGGGAGCGCCTGCCATAAAGCATTATCCGCCAGGCCGTGCGGCATACTGGCGGGTAACGGGGTGAAATAAAGGATTTGTGCCCCGGTGGCCGGGGCCAGGCTATCCAGCCCGGCAACGCTGATCCCCCAGTAATCTGTTTCTCGCTGCCAGCCATTATTGATTTTCATGGCGGTGAGAACATCCTGAAACAGGCTGCGCTGACCATAGACACCGATATGGCGTGCATCGAAAAAGCGGATAAGGAAAACGGTTAAGTCGGTTGCGTGGCCTGATGCCGCCCGGCGTAAGGTTTCTGCGGCACCGCTTATCAGATGCGTGGCAGCATCCTTGCGATGACACAGCTCACCCAGCTGGCGGGTGGCCTCGATGGCGTGTTGCCAGGGTGTCCCTGTGTCGCTGTAAATGGTGAAGGCCCGCACCGGAGCGATGCGCTCAAGGATTTCGCGCTGCGACTCCTGGCTGGAATTGATCAGGATATAATCCGGCGCTAACTGCTGTAACCACTCCAGATTGGGGGCCAGACGCAGGCCGACATCCGCTACCTGCGACGGAACCCTTGGCTCCACCACGTTGTCGTGATAACCCTCAATCTCTGCTACGCCTGCCGGGATCACCCCTATCGCCAGTAGCGTTTCCACCAGCCCCCAGTCGAGTACCACCAGACGTGGGGCGGGGAGTGAAGACGCACTCACATAACGCGTGCTCCCCACCAGCGAGAGCAACGCGAACCACTGTAAAAACGTACGTCTTCTCATGCCATTACCAGCGGTAGCGTGCGCTGGCCAGTACGTTTGCGCCATCGGCATAGGTACAGGTGGTGGCGCTATAGCACGAGGCGACATAATGACGGTCAAGCAGGTTGCTGGCGTTGAGGCTAAACAACCAATGATCACCGGTATCGTAATGAATACCCGCATCCATCACGGTGGCGGACGCCACACGAATGGTGTTTGAGGTATCTTCACTGGCTCCGATGTAACGAACACCCGCATTGACACCAAATCCCTGCATCACCCCCTGATGGAAGGTGTAGTCCAGCCAGGCCGAGGCCGTATTGCGTGGCATTCCCCATAGGCGTTTGCCTTCCAGTGAGGTGGTGCCGCCGTCCAGCGTGGTGGCGCTGTCGTTGGAGTCAATGGTAACCGCGTTCAGCCAGGTATAGGCGCCGATCAGCGTCAGTGATGGCGTCAGGTTGGCGTGCGCTTCCACCTCGACACCTTTCGATCTGACGCGCCCGGCTTGCGTGTTATACCCCGAATGTTGCGGATCGCTGGTCAGCACATTCTTCTCGGTGAGATCAAACCAGGACGTGGTGATAAAGCCGTTAAAGCCGGTCGGCTGATATTTTACCCCCACTTCATACTGGTTGGCCGTGGTGGGTTCTGCCATGCCGCCACCATATAACGTTCCAACCTGAGGAATGAATGATTTGGCGAAGCTGGCATACGGGGCAATGCCGTTATCAAACTGATAAACCAGCCCGGTGCGCCAGGTAAAGGCACGGGCAGATTGTTCGGTAGAGGAATCCGTTACCGGGTTAACGTCATCGGCATGCGCCCAGTCTTCACGCATCCCCAGCAGGTAGCTCCAGTTGCCCAGACGCATCTGATCCTGGGTATAAACGCCCAGCTGTTTCTGACGGATATGATCGTCTGAGGTGGTGTTGGGCATGGTGACGGCGCTGTAGTCTGGCGCAAAGGCATCCAGCGTTGGCGCAGCTCCCAGTCCCACGGTTTCGCGATACAGCACCCGCTGGAAATCCACCCCTGACAGCAACTGGTGCGAGATCGCGCCGGTATCAAAATCGGCTTCCAGTTGGTTATCCACTGAAAGGGTTTTCGCCTGTTCATGGTTGAAGAAGGCGTAGCGGTTGAGCACACGGCTGGAACCACTGGCGTAACCGTTGGTGAAGACATTTTCGAGGTTATCTTTCACATCGCTGTAATGCACATTTTGCCGCATCATCAGGGTGTTATTCAGGCGATGCCAGAATTCATAGCCCACGGAGAACTGGGTACGTGAATGATGATCAAAGTTGGGATCGCCGAGGTTGGTATGTGGCGAGATCTTACCGTTCGCCGTGCCGAATACGCTGCCAACTGCCGGGACAAAGTTGTAATAACCGACATCCGGATCACGCTGGTACTTGGCCAGCACCGTCAGCGAGGTATCCTCGTTGGGTTTCCAGGTCAGTGCGGGCGCGACATACACATGCTTTTGCCGCGTATCATCGACCTGCGTTTTACTGTCGGTGCCGCTGGCTGTCAGGCGATACAGCAGGGTGCCATCGTCATTGGCTTTGCCACCGACATCAAAACCGGTTTGCAGATGGTCGTGGCTCCCTGCGGTAACAAACACCTCGTTGACTGGCGTTGCCGTGGGTTTTTTACTGGTCAGATTGACCACGCCGCCGGGATTGACCTGACCATATAACACCGAGGCCGGTCCATGCAGCACCTCAATGTTGCTAAAGCCATAGGTATCATAATTGGCAATCGCATAACCGAAGCTGCTGTCGCTCGGCATTCTGGCGCCATCCAGAAATTGTTCCAGATAGAAGCCGCGGCTGAACAGATAACTCGCGCCGTTGCTGGATGCGCCACGTATTTCTGACACCACACCGGAGGTGTAGCGCAAGGCTTCCGCCGTGGTCTGCGCTGCCTGTAAATCCATCTGCTTACGCGTCACGCTGGATACCGATTGCGGCACCTCAATTTTCGGTGTTGCCGTTTTGGTCGCGCTGCTGGTGCTGGTGGACACCACGCTGGTGTCATCTGTCGATTGCCGGGCAGACTGGCTGGCCGTCACCACCATTTGCTGATCTGCTGCGCTGACTTTAGCCGCCATCAACACTAACGCCAGCGCACTCAGTACGAATGGACCCTTACCCATGCCTGTCATCTTGCACATCAATTTTCCCTATCTCTTAATAAGTTAAATAAATGCTCACCACATAAAAGTTTGTCTGGATAAGGCTTTTTTGACTCGCGTTACAAAAGCTGCACCCGCAGCGTAACGGGCAATCCCGACAAGGAGAAGGCGAATGATAATGATTTTTTTTCTTATTAAAAGATGGTGGCTGTCTGTTATTCTGTGTTCGGAGAAGTCACCCTGAAAAAGCGACAAAGGTTGTCGTAATCGATAAATAGTGGCGAAATTTTCGGGTATCAGGCGGGGGAGAGCTGATGGCAGGTGGTGAAATGAATAGCGCACTCAAACTGAAAAGTAAAATTCCGCAGCTGCAACCGCAGATGTTAACTCCGGCTCCCTCTGTCGTGTCCTATTTCTACACACGCCAGCAGGCACAGGCCTGGCATTCACACGCCACGGCGCAGCTGACATATTGCAGCAGTGGGGCGGTCACTATCCATACCGCCGAGGCAAGCTGGACCTTACCCCCTTACCGCGCGTTATGGATCCCTTCCGGGCTGACGCACCAAACCCATGCGCAGGCAGGGACGCAGACGCATAATTTATATCTGTCCGATGCGGGTGAGAAAAAATGTATTGAGGCACTTTGCCCTTTGCTCATCACCCGTCTCGTGCATCAGCTGGTAACCGAACTGGATGATTTACCCCAGCATCAGCGGCGCAATCTGCTTATCCTGGCGTTGCTGTTCAATGAATTAAGCCAGGCACAATCGGCTCGGGTGAGCTGTCTGCCGGTGGCAAAAGAGCCGCGGTTGCTTGCCTTGACCGGGCAGATGTTACAACATCCCGGCAATAGCGACACGCTGGAGAGCCTGAGCCACCAGGCTGGAATCACCCCGCGAACCCTGTCCCGTTTATTTCGTCAGGATACCGGGTTGAGCTTTGCCCAGTGGCGTCAGCAGTTAACCATCACCATGACGATTAATTTGCTGTCGCAAGGGGAAGCGGTGGAGGAGATTGCCAGCCAGCTGGGATATTGCAATGGCAGCGCGCTGATTGCCATGTTTAGCAAGGCAATGGGGCTGACACCGCAACGCTACTTTGCATGGCAGGATTGAGGCAGCACATCAGGAATTAATGTGTTCTTTACAGTAGCGTTGCTTCCAGCCTGCTGGCGTCAGGCCGGTATGCTTACGGAAGATTTGCCGAAAATAGCTGGTATCGCTGAACCCGCACTGTCGGGCCACTTCAGTTAACGACAATGAGTTGCTGATCAGCAGCTTTTCTGCTGCCAGCACACGCTGACGATGGATGGCTTCCGTCAGCGTCAGGCGAAATGTCCGACGGTAAACCCGGCCAAGATAATCGGCATTGCAGTGCAGCTCTTTTGCCAGCAGCGCAGTGGAAAGCGGCAGATGGAATCGGCTGCGGATGATCTGATGCGCCTTCCATGCCAGGGCGACGCCGGGGCTGTCATCGGCGCTTTCCTGCGGACCTGGGGCAGCGATTTGTTGCAGAATCAGCAGCAAAATGCACTCCAGCGCGATACTGCGATGAATGTTTTCCTGTTCGCTAAGAAACTGCCGAAACAGCGCAATAACGTATTGTGGATCGCCAACGCGGGTGTGCTGCGGAAGCGTTAACAGCGCCTGATGCAACCCCGATTCCCTGGCTCCTTTCAGCCATTCAAAATGCAGCCAGTAGAATTTCAGATCGGGCGGAAATGTTCCTTCCCCGACATGGCGATATCCGGGCCGCAGCAGCAGACTTTCACCCGCCTGTACGGAAAACAGCCGATCCTCTTCGCGAATTTGCAGCTCGCCACGCTCGACAAAGATGACTTCCCACGAGGCCAGGGTGCGCGCCGGATGGCTTCCCACGCCACGGGAAATAAACAAACCGCCGTTCTGCACCTGAATCGGAAACGCTATGGATAATTCGAACATCGATATTCAATTTCCTGCTTTTTGGCGACCATAAAATCACTTTGTGTCTGATTATTCATCATAAAGTGAGGTGATGCCCGATCCAGTTCACATTTCAGAAATCAGGTCGGAATTACCCTGTTTTTATACTTTTCCGTTCCCTTGTTGGTTGCCAGATTGCAGGCAGAATGAGTCAGGTACCTACCAATAAGCCCGCCATGATGCGGGTAATGTACTCTGACCCTGACGAGGAGTTTTCGATGACTTCTACCCCGATTACGCAAACCGAGCTGACGCAGCAGGCCACCAGCGATGTGCTGTCGATGCGCGAGAAAATCGGTTATGGGCTGGGGGACGCCGGTGGCACGGTGATCACCTGCCTGATTATGAATTTTCTCACGTTTTTCTATACCGATGTCTTTGGCCTGACTCCGGCACTGGTCGGAACCTTGTTTATTGCTCTGCGCGTGTTTGATGCGGTATCCGATCCGATCATGGGGATCATCGCCGACCGCACCCAGAGCCGCTGGGGACGTTTCCGCCCCTGGCAGCTGTGGGTTGCGGTGCCGATTGGCATTATTGGCGTACTGACCTTTACCGTCCCTGATGTCAGCATGAACATGAAAATCGCCTGGGCTTTCGGGACTTATTTGCTGCTCTCGATCAGCTACACGGCGATTAACGTGCCTTACTGTGCGCTGATCAACACCATGACTACCCGCCATACGGAAGTGCTTTCCTGCCAGTCATGGCGTTTTGTGTTGTGTGGCGTGGCGGGGTTTCTGGTCTCCGTCGGCCTGCCGTGGCTGGTGTCGGCGCTGGGTAAAGGCAATGCCGCACTCGGCTATCAGGCTGGCGTTGGGCTGCTGTGCACCGTGGCGGTAGTGATGTTTCTTTGTTGCTTCTTCTGGGTGCGCGAGCGCGTACCGCTGGACAGCATGGGCAAATTTACCCTGCGGCAACATCTGGCCGGGTTACGCCGCAATGACCAACTGTTGCTGATGTTGCTGATGTCCTTCCTGCTGATTAACGTGTTTAACATCCGTGGTGGTGGTTATATGTACTTCATCACCTATGTGCTGAAGGGCAGCACTGCCTATACCTCGCTATTTTTCACCATGGTGACCTTTGCCTCGATTCTTGGCTCAGTAATCGTCAGCCCGCTGTCAAAACGCATCGATACCGTCAAACTTTACTATCGCACCAATATTGTGCTGGCGGCCCTGGCGGTTTTGATGTGGTTGCTGCCCACTGGCGCGGCGTGGCAGACGCTGTGGCTGGCGGTAATCCTTGGTAACGGCATTATCCTCGGTTTTACGCTGCCGCTGCATTTTGCGCTGATGGCGTTTGCCGATGATTACGGTGAGTGGAAAACCGGCGTGCGCTCGTCGGGGATGAACTTTGCCTTCAACCTGTTCTGCATCAAACTCGCCTGGGCTTCCAGCGCCGGGATCATCAGCCTGGTGTTTATCTTCGTGGCCTATCAGCCGGGTGCCGGTAATCAAACCGCCGCTTCATTGCAGGGGATTACCATCATGGAAACCTTGCTCCCCGCCTTATTTCACCTGCTGCTGGCGTTCAGCATTCGTGCCTGCAAGCTCAATAATCCGATGATGGCGCGCATTGCCAGTGACCTGCATGTCCGCCATGTTCAGTCTTAAGGAGATCATAATGTCTGTGATGGAAATTAACCTGCATAAGCTTAAAATCAGCGACCCGTTCCTCGGTCAGTACCAGCAACTGGTGCGCGATGTCGTGATCCCTTATCAGTGGGATGCGCTCAATGACCGCATCGCGGAAGCCGATCCCAGCCATGCCATCGAAAATTTCCGTATCGCCGCGGGCCTGCAACAAGGGGAGTTTTACGGCATGGTGTTCCAGGACAGTGACGTGGCGAAATGGCTGGAAGCTGTCGCCTGGTCGCTGTGTCAGAAACCCGACGCGGAGCTGGAGAAAACCGCAGATGAGGTGATTGAACTGGTGGCAGCGGCCCAGTGTGACGATGGCTATCTCAACACCTATTTCACGGTCAAAGCGCCAGCGGATCGCTGGACCAATCTCGCCGAATGCCATGAACTTTACTGCGCCGGACATATGATTGAAGCCGGTGTGGCTTTCTTTCAGGCCACCGGCAAACGCCGCTTGCTGGAGGTGGTCTGCAAACTTGCGGATCATATTGATAGCGTCTTTGGTCCGGGGGACACACAGCTGCATGGCTATCCGGGACATCCGGAAATTGAACTGGCGCTGATGCGTTTGCATGAGGTAACCCAGGAACCGCGCTATATGACACTGGTGAACTACTTTGTCGAACAGCGCGGCACCCAGCCGCATTTCTACGATATTGAGTATCAAAAGCGGGGCGAAACATCCTACTGGAATACTTACGGCCCGGCATGGATGGTCAAAGATAAGGCCTACAGTCAGGCCCATCAACCCATCGCAGAACAACAGACGGCGATTGGTCACGCCGTACGCTTTGTCTACCTGATGACTGGCGTGGCACATCTGGCAAGACTCAGTCAGGACGAAGCAAAGCGGCAGGATTGCCTGCGTCTGTGGCATAACATGGCGCAGCGCCAGCTGTATATCACCGGTGGCATTGGCTCGCAAAGCAGCGGGGAGGCCTTCAGCAGCGATTACGATTTACCCAATGACAGCGTCTATGCCGAAAGCTGCGCCTCAATTGGCCTGATGATGTTTGCCCGGCGGATGCTGGAGATGGAAGCTGACAGCCAGTACGCCGATGTGATGGAGCGCGCGTTATATAACACCGTGCTGGGAGGGATGGCGCTGGATGGCAAACATTTCTTTTACGTCAATCCGCTGGAAGTACATCCTAAAACCCTCAGTTTTAACCATATCTACGATCATGTTAAACCGGTACGCCAGCGGTGGTTCGGCTGCGCCTGCTGTCCACCGAATATCGCCCGTGTGCTGACCTCGCTGGGGCACTATATCTATACACCGCGCGAGGATGCGCTTTACATCAATCTTTATGTCGGCAATAGCGTGGAAGTGCCGGTGGGCGAGCAAACGCTTCGCCTGCGAATCAGCGGCAACTTCCCGTGGCAGGAAAAAGTGACCATCGCCATCGATTCAGCGCAGCCGGTGCGGCATACGCTGGCGTTGCGTTTACCTGACTGGTGCGATGCGCCACAGGTGGCGCTTAATGGTGTGGCGGTAGCGCATGACATCCGCAAAGGTTATCTGCATATCAATCGGCTCTGGGTGGAAGGCGACACCCTGACGCTGACGCTGCCCATGCCGGTACGTCGTGTGTATGGCAATCCGCTGGTACGTCACGTCGCTGGCAAAGTGGCGATTCAACGCGGTCCGCTGGTGTATTGTCTGGAACAGGCGGATAACGGCGAGCAACTGCATAACCTGTGGTTGTCTGACTCCGCCACCTTTACCACTTTCGAGGGTAAAGGGTTGTTCGCGCGTAAGGTGCTCATTCAGGCCGAGGGCAGCATGCAAGCTTCCCATGACCCTGAGCAGCAATTGCTCTGGCATTATGATCGTGCGCCCACCGCCCGACAAACTCAGACCTTAACGTTTATTCCGTGGTTTAGCTGGGCGAATCGTGGAGCAGGGGAGATGCGGATTTGGGTGAATGAAGGGTGATGGTTGATTTGTAGCACTGAACTGGAGCAAGACCACCACCAGGGTGATATCCTGGTGGTGGTATAAAATAGCGAAATTTGATTTAAGGCTAATGACTTATTTCACACCCTGATTTAGCACAGCGCTGGCATTGATCACCAGACAATGCTCAGTACAAGTGTTGTTGAGGCTAATCACCGGCGCTGCTGGAATGACATAATTCATCGCGTGCTCTTTTCTGACTGAATACGCCATGCCCGCAAATGCCCAGGGCATGCCTAATGAAAGGGCACCGAACTCATCATATTTAGTGGATTTTGCAACTCTCGGTAAATTATCGGAGTTGATGTTGTAATACAAACCGCCGTTGAATTCTGCAGGAACTGATCTCAGGACTTCCGCGTTGAACAGGCGATATTCTTCCTGCTGAGGTAGTGAAAATCCATTGCGGATATTCTGGGTGCTAACAAATACCGTCAGTAAGATAAAAATAACATAAGGTATCTGCGGATATCTGATGTTCTTAAAAATCGTCAATAGACCAAAGATGAATGCTGCAGTGGTAATCAATGCAATGGCGACGATGGTGCGATACGCTGCCCAGCTCTCACTGACCAGTAAGTTTGGCAATCCGGATGCAAGCACGAAAAAGATAAACAAATAAGGTTTATTTCTGCCCTGTTTTTTCATGGCAGCGATGCCGATACCTATAATGATGAGTGAGAGGATCACAGAAAATAGCGTTCTGCCTAAGTCATAATTGGCAATGGCATTTTTTAGCGGCTCTCTGATAAACCACCATAATTTCGTTCCCAACTCCAGCGTGACATTGGTTCTGCCCAGCGTCTCATGATAAAGCCAGTACGGCAGCGCTTTGGCAAACAGCAGTGCGCTGAACATACCCAAGCCTAACATTAATATCGTCCTGATGATAATCTTGCGATCAATCTCTCGCTTTGACAGACAAAGGTCAATCATCGCAAAGAATAAAAAACTCATGCCAGCAGGCTGATAAATGGCAAAAGAAGCCGCAATAAAGATCGCTGATAATAATAATCTGCTTAATGATGTTCTATGGCTGGTGAGGCAGGTATAACTCAGACCAGAAAAATGACGGAAAGTACGTAAGGGAAACATACCGACCATGCCGTGTATACCTGAAACGAAGGCAGCAGGCATAACATCGTACTGAAAGTGAAGCGTTGCAGGTTATTCTCAAGAATCTGACGTTTGCTGGTGAAAGAATAAAGGTAACATCCCAGAGCAATCAGTGACAGGAGTGAAAATACTCTCAGAACGATAAGGCTATTAACATCGTTAATAAAAAATGAAAAAAGATAACGAAAAGAACCATACAATGGCCTGCCAGATAAAACATCCCACTTTAATATGCTATTGGGGTCCGTATTTGATGCATATACGTAAAACCAGTCATCAGAAAAAGCATAATTTGAGAGGTATATCGGGCTGTAGCCTATTAATATGAAAAAGGCGATTAAGGCATAGAATTTAATATTATGGTTTGCGCTTGAAGTATTAATCATGTCCTGTTCTTCTTCGTATATCCTGGTCAACGCATGGCAGGGTAATTGGGGGCGTAAAGGTTAGCATGCTGGACCACGATGTTGCCATCCCGATATTCAGGCAATAAAAAAGCAGCCGTAAGAGGCTGCTTTTTTTTTGGGAATTTTGGTCGGCACGAGAGGATTTGAACCTCCGACCCCTGACACCCCATGACAGTGCGCTACCAGGCTGCGCTACGTGCCGAACGTGGAGGCATATACTACCGTTTCCGCGCACGATTGCAAGATGCGAGCGGTTTAACTGCCTCATATTTAATCAGTTTGCGATGAAGCGCTTCTCTTCCGTCAGGACCTGCAACAACAACGCCAGCTGCGGCTTATGATCCTTCAGCGCTTTACCCTGGGCATCATAAGCACGGTAGCTGCCATTGTTGTTCAGCACCAGAGTCATGTCCGGTGTGGTCACCACCAGCCTGCCATCTTCGCTGCTCGCTACCCAATTATGGCTGCGCTGAGCGGCGAAC
Organism: Pantoea cypripedii; assembly: GCF_002095535.1. Taxonomy (NCBI): domain Bacteria; kingdom Pseudomonadati; phylum Pseudomonadota; class Gammaproteobacteria; order Enterobacterales; family Erwiniaceae; genus Pantoea; species Pantoea cypripedii. Next base: position 2,879,027 of record NZ_MLJI01000001.1, on the reverse strand, counting down.
AGATCTTCACCCTGAGAATAGTTAACCGGGTTAGTCCGCACATGCAGCAGACGTTGCATCAAGGTCGCCATCACATCCTGTTGATCGGTGAGGCGATCGATAGTCTGCGCTGGCGTATTCGGCCAGTGCACCACCAGCGGCACCTGCAGGGTCGCGCGGTTGCCCGGATTGTTGTCATCACCATCCAGCGCAATGGCGCGCTGAGCGGTAATCACCACCACGGTATTCTTCAGTAAATCGCGCTGTTGCAGGGTTTGCAGTACGGCGGCGATTTGCGCGTCAACACCCGCAGCCTGACGTAAATAGCTACGCTGTTGCGCTTTCAGGCTGTCGCCAGTGACGGTGACACCATTCAGTGCCACCCAGGAGAACCAGGGGGTGCTGTTGTCCTTCTGCCCGTTGAGCCAGTTTTGCCATTGGGCGACGGTCGCGCTATTCGGCTGGCTGTCCATAGCGGGCAGGGAGTAATCCGCCAGCAGTGCCTGACGATATAACGGCTGATTAAAGCCATCGGAGGAGAACAACCCGAACTGATAACCCTGGCTGTTCAGCGCGCTGAGTAACGTGGAAGGCGTACGTGCTGCCAGCACCCCATCCATATAGCTTGATGAGATGCCGTAGAACAGACCAAACAAGCCTTTTTCAGGCTGGTTTCCGGCGCTGTAGTGCTGGGTGAAGCGCACGTTGTCAGTGGCGAACTGATTCAGCGACGGTAACGCTTTTTCCACGTTGGCGTTATTCAGGCCATCCACCGTCAGCACCAGCAAATTATGACGTGTACCACCATCGCGGAAGGTGATATCGCTTAACGGATATTGTACCGATAACGCTTCCGGATCGCCTTGCTGCACCAGACGCTGCTGATACGCCTGCGCGTCCAGCAGACCGTGACGCTCAAGGAAACGTCGCGCCGTCATCGGATAGGAAAGTGGCAGGTTAGCGCGCTGCATCGTGATCGGGCGATAGAAGTTGGCATCAGCCCAGATATACAGCAGATGGCTGGCGAAGAACGCACAGATAAACAGCGCTGCCAGCGGTTTGCCAAACGAACGACGGTTGAGGCTGCGCAGCTTCTGCCAGCTCCAGGTGGCAAACAGCATCTGAACCAGAAAAATCAACCGGCACACTGATAAACATCAGCTGCCAGTCGCGCGCCATCTCACTTTGGTCGGGGTTTATCACCAGCTCCCACACCACCGGGTTGAGATGGAGATGGAAGCGGTTGAATACCGCACTGTCGACCATAATCAGCGTCAGCCCTGCGGTGGCGATGATCGCTGAAAGGAACCTGAGCAATCGCTGTGACATCACCACAAAGGTGAGCGGGAAGATCACCAGCAGATAAACGGAAAACACCAGAAAGCTAAAGTGGCCAATCCAGCTGGTATAGGCATAGATACGACCAGCCAGCGACGCTGGCCAGTCGGAAACTAACAGGTAGCGGCTGCCTAAAACTAACGCGAACAGAATATTAAACAGGGCAAACCAATGCCCCCAGCTGATCATCTGGGAGACTTTGTCACGGTAGCGCTGCCGGTTGGTTACCATATTATAAGGTCAAATCTGCAAATTAATGGGCGTTGTCATCGCGAACCGACGCTTGCAACGCATCGGCAAAAGATCGTGCCAGGCTGCGGCGCTGTGCCGGAGACACGCTGGTGTTGATCAAATTGGTTACCATATTCCCCAGTACCATCAGGGAAAGGTCGGTTGGCGCTTTGTCTTTTTCAAGAATCTGCGCCATTTGCGCGAGGAGTTTCTCCACGCGTTCGTCACTGTAACGGGATGATTGTGGCATATCGTCGACTAATCAAGTATCAAAAGGCGGTATATTACCGTAACAACGCGATTTTTTCCGCAATTTTATCAAACGCGAAACGTTCGTGTTGTGTATGGAGTTGAAAGCAGCGGCGTGCGGTGTTTGAATACGCGCCTGAGCTTAAAGGAGAGTCTATCATGAGTCTGGATATCGACCAGATTGCCCTGCATCAGTTAGTGAAACGTGATGAGAACCAGCTTGAGCTGGTGCTGCGTGATACCCTGCTGCCTGCCACCAAAGCGGTAGAGGAGATGGCAGAAGAGTTGCATCGGGTGTACAGCGCCAAGAACAAAGCCTATGGGTTGTTCGATGAGGAGAGCGAACTGGCCGCTGCGCTGCGTAATTGCCGCAAAGGGGAAGATGACTTTCTCGCCTTTAGCCGGGCGGCTACTGGGCGTCTGCGTGATGAACTCGGCAAATATTCCTTTGCTGAAGGCGGTATCGTGCTGTTTATCCATTATCGTTATCTGGCGGTTGAATACCTGCTGGTTGCGGTGCTGAATAGCCTGTCCAGCATGCGAGTTAACGAAGAACTGGATATCAGCAGCACCCACTATCTCGATATTAATCATGCCGATATCGTCGCGCGCATTGACCTCACCGAATGGGAAACGAATCCGGAATCGACCCGTTATCTGACGTTTTTGCGCGGACGGGTAGGGCGTAAGGTCGCTGACTTCTTTATGGATTTCCTCGGTGCCAGCGTGGGCCTCGATACCAAAGCACAAAACCGCGGCTTATTGCAGGCGGTGGATGATTATTGTGCGGAATCGAATCTGGATAAAAATGAACGCCAGAATTACCGTCAGCAGGTTTACAGTTACTGTAACGATCAATTGCAGGCCGGTGAGGAAATTGCACTGGAAGACCTTTCCAGTGAACTGCCGCCACTGGGTGAAAAGACTTTTCAGGCGTTTACCCAGGAGCAAGGCTACGAGCTGGAAGAGCATTTTCCTGCCGATCGCAGCACCTTACGTCAGCTGACTAAATTTGCTGGCAGCGGGGGTGGGTTAACCCTGAACTTCGATGCCATGCTGCTGGGCGAGCGCATTTTCTGGGATCCGACGACAGATACGCTGACTATCAAAGGCACGCCGCCTAATCTGCGCGACCAGCTGCAACGTCGCACCGGCGGCAACTGATTTCCGCCCATAAAAAAACGCCGCAGATGCGGCGTTTTTTCTTCAACTCGTCAGGCGATTAAGCGCGAACGAAGTCGATGTGGTGCAGTTTCGGCTTGAACGGGTGACGCTGTACAGCCTGAACTTTAACTTTGATTTCTTTACCGTCAGCAACGATGGTCAGAACGTCAGTATAAAAACCTTCTTTAGCCTGCATGTTCATGACTGAGTCGTGATCCAGTTCGATAGAAACCGGTGCTTCAGTTCCGCCATAAACGATGGCCGGGAACTTGTTAGCGTGGCGCAGGCGGCGGCTCGCACCCTTACCCTGCTCTTTACGTACTTCTGCGTTGATAGTAAACATCTTAATATCTCTTCGTTGATTCCTGTTACAGGCGACCCAGCAACAGAACGATTATTCAAACGCCATTGCGAATGCAAAAGCGGGCGGCATTATAGCCGCTAAGCGCCGCACGGGCAAATGATTCCGTGGGTCAACGCAGCTCATTGGCCCGGCGAAAACGGCCCTGATAATCAAATATCTTTTCGCGGACTTGCCAGAAATGGCCCTTCGCACGCGCTACGACAAAATCGGGATGGCGCAATAACGGTTGCAGGGCCACCACATCGCTGGCGGTCTGCCATCCGAGTGGCACACCCGGTGCGCGCTGATGGGGGCGCATAAACAGTTGTTCAAATGCCTTACGTTGCGCGGGCGTGTGCAGGCGAAAACGTTCGCTGACGTCCAGCCCATCCTCATCATAATACGTCGCCTTCAGCCATTCGCCTTTCTCATCACGTCCCTGCGTCAGCGTCATGCCGCCGCAGCGTAGCACACGGGCATCTTTGAGTTTCAGCGCGGCCTTCAGCATATCATCCGGGTCCACCAGCACCTTGTCGCACTGGTGACAACGGCGCGCCGCGATATCGTTTTCGGCACCGCAATCCGGGCAGCTTTTGAAGCGGAAGCGATAATCACATTGCTCACGCTGCCCGTCGTCGTCTTCCAGCACCCCCTGACAACGGCGGCCAAAATGCTCAATCACATGGCCATCGGTCGTGGCTTTGCCCCAGAAGGTGTTGGCGAAGCCGCAGGCGGGACAAAAAACCTGCACTGGCTGATTGTCGCTGGCTCCTTTGGGCGCCCCCACTTCCGGCGTGAAGAGATCGTGCGGGTTACCGGCGTAATCGAGGATCAGGCAGTCGGTTTTGCCGGGGGAAAGGCGCAGGCCACGTCCGACAATTTGTTGATACAGGCTGACCGATTCGGTGGGGCGCAGAATGGCGATCAAATCGACATGGGGAGCGTCGAAACCGGTGGTCAGCACCGCAACGTTCACCAGAAACTTCAGTTGCTGTGCTTTAAAGGCGTTAATGACACGGTCGCGCTCTTTCACCACCGTTTCAGCCGAAACCAGGGCGCTATTTTCCGGCAACAGCGTTAATACCTCACGCGCGTGCTCGACGGTGGCGGCAAAAATCATCACGCCACGGCGATCGTCGGCAAACTCCACGATCTGGCTGATAATGTGCGGCGTAACACGCTGCTGCTGTTTCAGTTCGCGATTCAGGTCGGCTTCGCTGAACAGGCCGTTGTTTTGCGGGGTCAGGCGGCTGAAATCGTATTGCACCACCGGCATATCCAGCCGCTCTGGCGGTACCAGAAAGCCATGCTTGATCATATAGCGCAGCGGCAATTCATAGATGCAATCACGAAACAGCGCCTTTTCATCGCCGCGCACCATTCCATGATAATGAAACTGATAGATCCAACCTTTGCCCAGGCGGAAAGGGGTCGCCGTCAGTCCCAGCAGCCGCAATTGTGGATTATGCTGGCGCAGATGGCTGAAAAGTTGCTGATACTGGCTTTCGCTTTGGTCACTGATGCGGTGGCATTCATCAACGATCACCAGCGAAAAGGCACTGTCGAAACGATCGAGGTTACGTGCCACCGACTGCACGCTGCCAAACACCACTTTGCGTTCGCTTTGTTTTCTTTGTAATCCCGCGGCGAAGATATCGGCTTCCAGTCCGTACGCCTGATATTTGCTGTGGTTCTGCTCCACCAGTTCTTTGACATGCGCCAGCACCAGCACGCGCCCACGCGCCAGCCGGGCCAGTTCGGCAATCACCAGGCTTTTTCCTGCCCCGGTGGGCAGCACAATCACTGCGGGTGTCGCATGCTGGCGGAAGTGAGCAACGGTCGCGTTAACCGCTTCTTGCTGGTAGGGGCGCAGGGTGAAAGACATCGGGCCAAAACTTTTTTCTGAAACGGACGCGCATTATGCCATGAAAGCGCCTGAAACGCAGGATCAGCTCTGTTAGCCGCCGAAGGTTCAGGCTATACTGCCCTCACATTTTCAACGGATAAAAACACCGTTTCAGTTTCCCTCCGCAGTAACAGGCAAAGCGAATTCATGCGACTCGACAAATTCATATCTCAGCAACTGGAAATCAGCCGTGCCATTGCCGCACGCGAAATACGTGCAAAAAAAATCACCATTAATGGTGAAACGGTGCGTGACACCTCCTATAAAGTGCTGCCGGATGACGAGGTGGAATACGACGGTAATCCACTGGTACAGCAGCATGGTCCGCGCTATTTCATGCTGAACAAACCGCAGGGTTATGTCTGCTCCACTGATGATCCGGATCATCCGACCATCCTGTTCTTTATGGAAGAACCGATGGCGTGGAAGCTGCACGCCGCAGGGCGTCTGGATATTGATACCACCGGGCTGGTATTGCTGACTGATGACGGGCAGTGGTCGCATCGTATTACTTCGCCGCGTCACCATTGTGAAAAAACCTACCGTGTCGGGGTTGAATCGCCGATCGACCCGGCGCTGGTGGACACCTTTGCCGCCGGTATTCAGCTGCACAACGAAAAAGATCTGACCAAACCGGCGACGCTGGAAATTATCGGCCCGCAGGAAGCCTTGCTGACCATTAGCGAAGGGCGTTATCACCAGGTGAAACGCATGTTTGCGGCGGTGGGTAATCATGTGGTGACCCTGCATCGCGAACGTATCGGCGCTATCGCGCTTGACGCCGATCTTGAAGCAGGGGAGTACCGTGAATTGACCGGGGAAGAGGTCGCGAGCATTGGTTTACCTGACGAATTAAAACAACAGAAATAGCGGGAGCACGTGGTGCCAAAGGACAAGAACTCACCGGTCGGGTTAGTGGTTATCCTCGGATTGCTGGCGATGTTGATGCCGCTCTCCATCGATATGTATCTGCCAGCAATGCCACAAATTGCACGTCAGTTTGCCGTTTCATCCGGCAGCGTGCAGATGACGCTGAACCTTTATATTCTCGGCTTTGCCATTGGTCAGCTGGTGTATGGACCGCTGGCGGATAGCTATGGCCGCAAACCGGTGATTGCCCTTGGTACGCTGATTTTTGCCTGTGCGGCAGCGGCGTGTGCGTTATCGCAATCCATCGATCAACTGATCTTCATGCGTTTTCTGCACGGCCTGTCGGCCGCGGCGGCCAGCGTGGTGATTAACGCCCTGATGCGTGACAGCTACTCGAAAGAGGAATTCTCACGCATGATGTCGTTCGTGATGTTGATAACGACCATTGCACCGTTGCTGGCACCGATTATCGGTGGCTGGTTGCTGCTGTTGTGGAGCTGGCACGCCATTTTCTGGACGTTGTCGATTGCCGCGATTGTTACTACGGTGCTGGTGGTGACCCAGATCCGCGAGACGCTCAAACCTGAGCAGCGTCAGCGTTTTCATCTGCGTACCACGATGGGGAATTTTGTTGCGCTGGTACGGCATAAACGTGCCTTCAGTTACATGCTGGCAAGTGGTTTCTCGTTTGCCGGGTTGTTTGCTTTTCTTAATGCCGGGCCTTTCGTGTACATCGAGGTGAACCACGTTTCGCCACAGAACTTTGGTTATTACTTTGGCCTCAACGTGGTTTTCCTGTTTGTGATGACGTTGATTAATAGCCGCGCGGTGCGTCGTTTTGGTCCGCTGGCGATGTTCCGTATCGGGTTGGTCATTCAGTTCTGTATGGGCGTCTGGCTGCTGGTGGCGAGCGCACTTAACCTGGGTTTCCTGCCGCTGGTGCTGGGCGTGGCGATGTTTATCGGTTGTGTCTCGACGGTTTCCTCCAACGCGATGGCAGTGATTCTTGATGAGTTTCCGCATATGGCGGGGACCGCATCGTCGCTGGCCGGTACGCTGCGTTTCGGCGTCGGTGCGCTGGTGGGGGCGTTGCTTTCGATGATCAACGTCAGCAGCGCCTGGCCGATGGTCGCAACTATTGCGTTATGCGCGACCGTTTCCATTGTGTTGTTCAGCTACGCGGCACGACCTCGTCATAATATCGCCTGAATCCTCTCTGCGGTTTCGTCACTAACGGCGCGATTTATCGCGCCGTTACGGGCACTTTTCATCCATTCTCAAACCCTTTCCCGTGCGTGATGTTTCCATATTGTGAAAATTAATAAGTAAAAAAGTAACCACATTGCGTCTAAAATGATTGTTAACTGCCGCTGAACAGGGTAAATATAGCGATAAATGCGAGCACTCTCGCAAATAATAAATCTGCTATATGTTTTGTGCTTAAAACGAGAAGGCGAGCCTTGACGTCCGTATTCTGAGTTAACCAGGAAAGGGATTCACTGCGTGTGCGCTATTCGTCGTGAATGAAGTTAACGTCTCTGGGGATTACGTATCTATGCTGCAACTTTCGGTTGTGCATCGTCTGCCGCAACATTATCGCTGGTCGGTTGATCATGCTGGTGAGATTGAGCGACAGGAATCTGCCGATGCTGAAAATGACCAGGATCTGGTCGCACTACGCCTGCTTAGCCACGATGGCCATCCGGCGATGGAAATCCTGCGCCAGTTGCAGGATACGCTGGCGCAGATTCAGGTGGAATGCAAAATCGCCCATTGTGAAGGACAGCCCTGCTTGCTGATTCAGCGCGGTGACGAAAGCGCCACCAATTGCTGCCTGAAAAATCAGGGTGTGGCTATCGCCGAAACCTTTGACGGCCATTAAATCAGGCTTTCTCCCTGGGCCGAAGCCAGCAACTGACGGGTGTATTCCTGCGTCGGGGCATTGAATAGCGCATCACATTCTCCCTGTTCCACCACTTCCCCCTGGCGCAGCACAATCAGCTGATGGCACAGGGCGCGTACCACCTGCAAATCGTGACTGATAAATAGATAAGCCAGTTGATGCTGCTGCTGTAAACGGCGTAGCAGGCTGAGGATCTGTTTTTGTACCGAACGGTCCAGCGACGAGGTGGGTTCATCCAGCACCATCAGTTGTGGTTCGAGGATCAAGGCGCGGGCGATAGCGATACGCTGGCGTTGTCCTCCCGAAAACTCTGCCGGATAGCGTGACCGGGTTTCAGCATCCAGCCCCACCTCCTGCATCACCGCAATCACTTTCGCTTCCTGTTCAACTGCGGTCAGTGTCGGGCGATGAACCGCCAGCCCTTCAGCAATGATCTGTTGCACCGTCATGCGTGGATTGAGCGAGGAATTGGGATCCTGAAACACCACCTGAATTTTTTCCCGCAGCGGCAGCAACTGTTTAGACGACAGCTGATGCAGCGGTTGATTGTCGAACCAGATTTCCCCACGAGCGGCGATCAAACGCAGTAGCGCCAGCCCGGTGGTGCTTTTGCCAGAGCCGGACTCCCCCACCAGACCCAGACTCTCGCCGCGTCGCAGGGTAAAGCTCAGATCCTGCACCGCCATCTTTTCGGCAATGGTGCGTTTCAGCAGGCCGCGCCGAATGGGAAATCCGACATGCAGATTCTTCACCTGCAACAATGGCGTACTGTCGCTGAGAGGCGCCGGGCGGCCATCTGGCTCGGCGGCGAGTAACTCGCGGGTATAAGCATGTTGCGGCTGGCTGAACAGGGTGGCGCAGCGGTTATGTTCCACTTCACGGCCATTGCGCATCACCGTCACGTTATGCGCCAGCTGACGCACAATGCTGAGGTTATGGGTGATAAACAACATGCCCATATTCAGTTCGCGTTGTAATTCACGCAGCAATTGCAGAATTTGCGCCTGTACCGTGACATCAAGTGCGGTGGTCGGTTCATCGGCAATTAACAGCTTAGGTTGTGTCAGTAACGCCATGGCGATCATCACGCGCTGACGCTCGCCACCGGAGAGCTGATGCGGGAAATCCTGCAATCGTGTCGCCGCCTGGCGGATGCCGACGCGATCGAGGCAGCTGAGAATTTCCGCCCGCGCCGCTTCACGCCGCATACCGCGGTGCAGCGACAGCACTTCGTACAATTGCTTCTCTACGCTATGCAGCGGATTCAGCGACACCATCGGTTCCTGAAAAATCATCGCCATCTGGTTACCGCGTAAACCGCGCAACGAACGCTCACTGGCTTGCAGCAGGTTCTGCCCGTTAAACAGGATTTCGCCTTGCGGGTAGGTGACGGGCGGCTGAGGCAATAACTGCATAATCGATAACGCGGTGACGCTTTTACCGGAACCGGATTCTCCGACCAGCGCCAGGGTTTCACCCGCATCTACCCGCAGCGAAATGTCTTCCACTACGGTACGTTGCTGAAAGGCGACGGCGAGATGATTGACGGTCAGTAAATTGCTCATTCAGCTTCCCCGGCTTGGATCGAAGGCGTCGCGCACCGCTTCACCAATAAAAATCAGCAGCGATAGCAAAATCGCCAGCGCAAAAAAGCCCGACAGCCCAAGCCACGGTGCCTGCAAATTATTTTTTCCCTGCAACAGCAGTTCACCCAGCGAAGGCGATCCGACCGGCAGACCAAAGCCGAGAAAATCCAGTGAGGTCAACGTGGTGATGGATCCGCACAGAATAAACGGCAGAAAGGTCAGGGTGGCGACCATGGCGTTGGGCAACATATGGCGCAGCATAATGCGGCTGTCGCTGACGCCAAGGGCGCGCGCGGCGCGGATATAGTCGAAATTACGCGCGCGCAGAAATTCTGCGCGCACCACGCTGACCAGACTCATCCAGCCAAACACCACGGTGACCAGCAGCAGCCACCAGAAACCGGGCTGAATCACGCTGGAAAGCAGAATCAGCAAAAACAGCGACGGCATACCGGACCACACTTCAATCAGGCGTTGCCCCACCAAATCGACGCGTCCACCAAAGTAGCCCTGAACCGCACCCACCACGATGCCGATAACGCTGGAGAACAGCGTCAGCAGCAGGCCAAACAGCAGAGAAATTCGCGTGCCATAAAGTAAGCGGGCCAGGACATCGCCGCCGTTGGCATCGGTGCCGAGCCAGTTCTGCATGGAAGGCGGAGAAGGGAAGGGCACCTGAGTGGCAAAGTTGATGGTGCTGTCGCTAAAGCGAATTGGTGCCCAGATGGCCCATCCCTGTTGATCAATACGCTGCTTCAGCCACGGATCCTGATAATCTGCCGGGGTGGAAAAATCCCCGCCGTAGTCGCTTTCGCTGTAGTTAAACAGCAGCGGGACATACCAGCGCTGCTGATAATGCACCAGCAGTGGCTTATCGTTCGCCAGTAGCTCCGCTCCCAGCGATAACAGGAAAATGACCAGAAATATCCATAACGACCAGTAACCCCGGCGGTTATGGCGAAAGCGTTGCCAGCGCTGCTGGTTCAGTGGAGACAAGCGCATCAGCGACCCTCAAAATCAATGCGTGGATCGACCAGGGTGTAGGTCAAATCGCTGAGAATATTCATCAGCAGGCCGATCAGCGTGAAAATGTACAGCGTGCCAAACATCACCGGATAGTCGCGTTGAATGGTGGCATCGTAGCCCAGCAGGCCGAGACCATTGAGGGAAAACATCACTTCAATCAGCACCGAACTGGTGAAAAACATGCTGATAAAGGTGGCCGGAAAACCGGCAATCACCAGCAGCATGGCGTTGCGAAAGACGTGGCCATAGAGGATGCGTTTTTCATCCAGCCCTTTGGCGCGTGCTGTCACCACATATTGTTTGCGGATCTCATCCAGGAACGAGTTTTTGGTCAGCATGGTCAGGGTGGCAAAACCGCCAATCACCGTTGCCAGCACTGGCAGGGTGATATGCCAGAGGTAGTCGGTGATTTTGCCGTACCACGGCAGGGAATCAAACTGGGGTGAGGTCAGGCCGCGTAACGGGAACCAGTCGAGATAACTGCCTCCGGCAAATAACACGATCAGCATCACGCCGAACAGAAAGGCCGGAATGGAATAGCCGATGATAATGAAGCTACTGCTCCAGATATCAAAGGCGCTGCCGTTACGTACCGCTTTTTTGATACCGAGCGGAATCGACACCAGATAAATAATCAGCGTGCTCCACAACCCCAGGCTGATGGAGACCGGCAAACTCTCTTTAATCAGCTGTAATACCGAAGCGCTGCGGAACAGGCTATCGCCAAAATCAAAGCGGACATAATTCCACAGCATTTCCACGTAGCGCTGCCACATGGGTTTATCGAAGCCATAGCGTTTTTTGATTTCGGCAATCACTTCCGGGTCCAGGCCGCGTGCGCCACGATACTGGCTATCACCGGGATTTTCCCGACTCAGCGCACCGCGTGTGCCGCCACCACCACTATCGCCAGCACCAGGAATGATGCTGCTGTGACCGAACTGAATATTCGCCAGCGCCTGATCCACCGGCCCCCCCGGTGCTATCTGCACAATAAAAAAGTTGAGGGTGATGATGGCCCACAGGGTGGGGATAATTAGCAGTAACCTGCGCAGGAAATAAGCACCCAAACCGCACTCCTCAGCGTCGATCCGCCGGCAAACGCGCGGCTTTGTTCACATCGTACCACCAGTTTTCCAGACCGGGGGCGAAGGCTGGCTTAATTTCGGGGTGCGAGAATTTATCCCAGTAAGCCAGCCGCTGTTCGGCATTGAACCACATCGGGATCATATAGGCACGCCACAGCAGGATACGATCCAGTGCCTGGCCCAGCGGCAGCAACGCTTTCTCATTCCCCTGGTCCGCGACAATCTGCTGCACGAAGTGATCAACAACCGGATCTTTCACCCGCGCAGTATTCCATGTTGAATCGATGTACTCCGATTGCCAGATGGTTTGCAGATCGGTCGATGGCCACGGCATGGCGTAATACACCGATGGCGTCATATCATAATCGCCGTGGCGCAGGCGGCGCAGATATTGCGAGCTATCCACCTGACGCAGCGAAACCTGAATACCCAGCCGTGCGAGGCTGTGCTGGAACGGTAGCGTCCAGTCATTGGAGGAGCCGCTGTTCAGCAACAGTTCAAAACGAAACGGCTGGCCGGTTTTAACATTGACCAGTTGCTGGTTCTTAATCTCCCAGCCGGCTTCTTTCAGCAGATTCATTGCCTTAAGCAAATTGCCGCGATCAAAACCACTGCCGTCAGAATGCGGAGGGGCGTATTCGTTGTTAAACACTTCCGCGGGTAACTGGGCCTTGTACGGTGCCAGTAAAATCAGCTGTGCGGCATCAGGGTAGCCTGCTGCGGCATACGCTGTGTTCTGAAAATAGCTGCTGGTACGCTTATAAGCGGCGTAGAACAGCGCTTTATTCATCCATTCAAAATCAAAGGCCAGGCTGAGCGCCTGACGAACCCTGATATCACTAAACAGTGGCTTCTCATTGTTGAACGCCAGCCAACTGGTGTTGGTGGAGACATCATTAGGCGTTGCCTGTTTGACGATGGCGTGGCTGTCAAAGTTGCGCCCCCGATATTGGGTGGCCCATTTTTTTGCGGAGCCTTCTATACGCAGATCGAAGGCCCCGGCTTTGAACGCCTCAAACGCCACGTTATCGTCGAGGTAGTAGTCATAGCGGATGGTGTCGAAGTTAAAACGTCCGCGATTGACCGGCAGATTGGCTGCCCAGTAATTTTTCACCCGGCTGTACTGGATAAATTGCCCAGGTTTGTAAGAGGTGACGCGGTAAGGCCCGCTGGCCAGCGGCGGATAGCCAATCGGTTCATTGAATTTTTTGTTCTGCCAGAACTTCTCTGGCAGCACCGGTAACGTCAGCCAGCTCAGCGCCAGATCTTTATCCGGCTTTGGTAGATTGATGCGCACCGTCAGACGATTCAGGGCTTTCACTTCCACGCCGCGAAACGCCACGCGGAACTGGGGAACCCCTTCGGTCATAAACTTGTTGAAAGTGAAAGCCACATCCTGGGCGGTAATCGGTGTGCCATCCTGAAATTGGGCATGGGGATTAATCGAGACTTCCATCCAATGAAAATCGCTGGGATAACGCGCCGACTCGGCAATCAGGGGATAGTAACTGGCTGGCTCATCGTCCGAGGTCGTGAACAGGCCGTCATACAAGGTATCGGTCGCGGCGCCGGGATTGCCGCGCGAGGCATAACGGTTGAAGTTATCGTAAGTGCCAATGACGGCCAGGGTCAGCTTGCCGCCTTTTGGTGCGGCCGGATTGGCATAGTCATAATGGGTAAAGTTCACCACATACTTTGGCTCACCCAGTTTGGCAAAGGCATAGCTTTCGTTGATGGTTTCCGCATGCAATGGCGACATTACACAGCCAAGCAGCAACGCTGTGACTAAACGAAGCAGCATAAGAGGGACGCTCTCCTTTCGTTATCCGCACCTTATGGTAGCAGTTTCATGACGTTTGCGTGACGTTAACCGGCAGCAACCAGTTGCTGCTGCTGATAATAGTCCACCAGATTTTCCGGTTTCAAGGGGCGGCTAAACAGATATCCCTGTAAATGGGTGACGCCACGATTGATCAGCCAGGCAGCCTGATCACCGGTTTCCACGCCTTCGGCCACGGTTTTCAGGTTGAGCTTTTTCGCCAGTTGCAGCACGGCATCCAGTACCGGCGAGGTGACGGTTTCGGTGCCGATGCTTTGCACAAAGCCACGGTCGATCTTGAGATAATCGAAGGGATATCTTTCCAGATAAATCAGCGCGCTGTGCCCGGTACCAAAGTCATCAATGGCAATCTTGATATCGTTATCATGCAGCCAGGCAAAAATTTCACCGGCGTTTTTTTCCTTCACCATGGTGCGTTCAGTTATCTCGAACACGTAGTTGAAGTGATTGGCTGGCATATCGGCGATCCAGTTTTGTACATCGCTGCGGAAGCTGTCTGAGGCCAGGTGCAACGGTGACAAATTCAGCCCCATCCGGGTACCGCGCGGCAGATGGTCACACATGGCATGCGCATCGCGAGCGACTAATTTAAACAGATGGCGGGTGAGGGGGATGATCAGATTCTGTGCTTCGGCATAACTGATAAAGGCATCGGGTGGGATCAACCCTTCGCTGGGGTGGGTCCAGCGGAGCAGGGCTTCGACACCATAGGGTCGGCCATCGTGGGCTGTCACCAGCGGCTGATATTCCACATGGAACTGGCCGCGTTTGATCCCCTGCATAATCTCTTTGCCAGGACGTTGGTGCAGCGTCAGCAGCAGCCAGCAGGTTCCTCCCACCACCAGTGCAAACAGAATGCCGCTCAGCAGAATCAGATGATAATCACGTAAGGCGAGGATGGAACCGAACAGGACAAAGCGCATCGCATCATGATTCAGCGACATGGAAGCCAGTGCAGGTGGCAAATCACTGACGCGCACCACCTGATTACTCCCACTCATAATGGCCCGATCACCCACGATCAGCGCCATCCCGGTGATTTCCGGATGGTAGGAAGCCAGCAACTGATAAGGCGTCAGGCTGAGATTCATGGTGGTGAGGATGCCGGTTTCCGCTTTGCCGGGGGTTTTCAGCCACAGCGCCAGCGCCGGTTTGGCGGGTTGCAGCGGTGTGCCCCCCAGCAAACGCACATCGCGATCGCGTTCAAGTTCAGATTCGGGGGAGATATCAGTCACCGGTAACCTGAAGGCACCGGTGGCAGAAGAACAATAAGCATCACCATCGCGTACCAGCAAAATGGCGCGAATGTTACCGGCAAAGGCCGCGCGTGAGGTGAGTTCGCGACCAACGTTGCTACACTCCAGCTGAGTATATTGCTGCAGTGGATAAAGGGTGCCGACCAGGGTTGTCATCACCTGCTGTAAATCGTCCCGACTGTGTGACAGTAACAGCGCATGCTGCTGTACTCTTTTTTGCCAGGCCAGTGTCAACATCACAGTGACAAACAACAGAAAGAACACAACGCCGACAATCACGCTGCTCCAGGCGATTCGGCGCGAATAGGTTGCATGACGTTTAAACGTCCCCGACAGTGGCATGGAGTGAATTCCCCTTGTCTTGCCATTTTATTATGTTAACTGCGCACTACTACTCTCTGGTGTAGCCCCGTCATTAACCCGGTCATCACGGCGTTTAACGCCAGCATCTGACCCGAATTAGTTGGGGTAAGTAAGTAAACGAGAATATAACGAGAGCGCGCGAAAAGTCTTGTTATATTTCTGATTCTCAAAAACTTTTTATCAATTTTGGTTGGAAAAAAAATGACAGACGAAAAAAAACGCTGCCGGGGCAGCGTTTTCTGATTCTCTGGCTGAGAGGATCTTCAAAAGGAATTCATTAGCTGGGATTTCGACCCAAAACACGCCGTGCTTCACGGTAACGTGTTTTCCAGTAACTGTCGTTAAGGCTGGAAATCATCACACCACTGCTGGTGGATGCGTGCACGAAATTGTCATTGCCCAGATAGATGCCAACATGGCGACCGGTGGAACCGGCGCGGAACAGCACTAAATCACCCGGACGCAGTTTCGTGCGTGAAACCTGCTTACCTGTATCTTCCTGTTCATAGGTGGAACGCGGAAGATCTAAACCAAACTGTTCGCGAAAGGTGCGCTGAACAAAAGCAGAACAATCGATGCCGCGCTTGGTGTCACCGCCTAAACGGTAACGCACGCCTTTCCAGTCATCGTATTGGTCCATGATGCGGGATTTGATATCCACGTTCCGCACCATCTGTTCGAATTCGTCCTGAGACGCCTGAAGTAAAAAACCATTCTGGTTGTTAACTTCATGATTCTCGTTATTCGCGTTCTGACCATTATGGGTACTGCTACATGCTGATAAAAGTGTTGCTAAAGCTACCGCGGGAATAATCCGCCTGAGGTATCTCAGAATTGGTTGAGACTTGACCATTATGGGTGTTTTCCTTCGAAATCCTTACGACAAAATGTCGCCAGCCAGATGACAAAACGAGTCGAGATTAATAAGAGCGACCAGCTAAGACAATTCCTTAATTACTAAAATGTGTTTAAGAACACATTTTTGCTGCCTTCGGAACCACATTTTATGCTGTTCACCTACTAATTGCGTTTGAGGTTAACCGATTACAGACCCCGTGGCGAGTGCTTTTATATAAATTTTTATAGGTTTTTTCGATGTGAAATCAATCCGTAACACAATGGCTACTTTATCGACAACTGGCAGCGTTTAAACAGGGAAATAGCGGTGGGATCAGGGGCTAATTCTGGCGTTAAGGCCGATTTTAAGAGGGTTCTGACTGGACAGCTTAGGAAAAAGGCTATTGTGCGGCAGATTCCATCATAATCTTTTCTTTTTATAAAAACTCATTAGCAGGCTAATAATCTATTTTCGGTTTCATTAAGCGCGAGCGATCGCTATTTTACGCTTTGATCACTCGCGCTAAACAATTATGCCTGCGGCTTATGTTTGCCCGGTAAAGAGCGATACAGCCAGTTAACTAATTTGTCACTTGCTGGCGTTAATAACCACCAGCTCAGGCCCACCAACACCACCGACAGCGAACCCACGGCGATATCAGTAAACCAGTGTGCACCCGCCATCACGCGAGGCAGGCCAAATACCACCACAATCAGTAAACCCATCAGGAAAGCGCGGCAACCGAAATAGCGCCACATAAAGCAGGCGAAGATCATCAGCATCATGCCGTGGTCACCTGGGAAGCTGTCGCTTGAGGCATCTTTCGCCGGAATACCGGTGAGTTCACTCACGCGATGAACGTGTGCAAAAAACAGCGTCGGGCTGGCGTGCTGCACCGGGATTAAATGCCCCAGTTGGTTGAGAATGACGGCGGTCAGCAGCATGGTAATGCCAATCGCCAGCATACGGCGACGGCCTTGTGGCGTTTCGCGCCGCCAGAACCACATATAAAGTGAACCCATTGCCAGCAGTGAAACCAGGTCAAAACCACGGAAATTAGTGATAGCCACCAGCACGGCAAAACCGTGATGCACGACCATCTGATCGTTGAAACCGAAGAAAATGGCTTTGTCGAGACCAAACCAGAAACCGTGCTCAGGCGGCAGATACCAGGAAAAGAAAATCACCACACCCAGCACATTGAGGAGCAGGATGGTGAATAAACGTGAAGCGCGCATAGTCCAACTCAAAAAAGAAAATAACGGCAAAACGTACCGCATCTATTTTAAACGAATCTTCAACAGCCCGGTCTGTAACAGGTTCCAGTCCGCGGGTTGATGGTGGATCAATTCAATACGGCTGTCGGGTGGCGTCGTCGGGCGCGTCTCGATAAACAAGTCCTCGCCCTGACGATTAATGGTGACTAAACCTTCCGTCGTGCGTAGCACCCCTTTTACCCGGTCTACCGGCGCAAGCCGCGCCCACTCAAGGATTTTGATGGTATCAAAAACCGTATCACCATCAAAAATCCAGCCACAGGCGGCATAACCCTGGCCTTCATTGAGCGCTCGCCGCCAGCGTGCCTGGCCGTCAAGTTTGAGTGCCGCCAGCCCTTGCGGACGTGATTCAGCGTGATGATGCAACGCATCCGGAACCGCACGATCGGCTAATCCCCGCTGGCTGAGCAGGGCGGGATCGATCGCTCCCCAGGCCGCTTCCACCCACTGACGATCACCGAGTTGCTGCTGACGCCAGTCCGTGAGCAACTGACGATCCTCGTCACTCCAGCGATCGCTTTTGGTGGCAATGACGATATCGGCGGCGGTGAGCTGATCCTGGAAATTTTCATTCTGCACAATGCGCGGGTCAGCCAGATGGCGGGGATCGAGTAATGTCAGCGTGGCATCAACCTGTAGCCACGGCTGATACACCGCAGCACGCAGCATATTCAGTAACTGTTTGGGATGTCCAAGGCCGGTGGGTTCAATCAGCAGGCGATCGGGTTTGGTTTGCTTCAGCAGCATATTCAGACCCACCTGCAACGGCAGGCCATTAACGCAGCACATACAGCCACCAGGGATCTCTTTCAGCGTGGCACCCCGATCGGCGAGCAATGCGCCATCAATGCCAATTTCGCCAAACTCATTGACCAGTACCGCCCAGTTTTCATCGGCAGGCTTACTGGCTAACAGATGCAGCAGAGCGGTGGTTTTACCGCTACCGAGAAATCCGGTAATAACATTTACGTGCGTCACAATCATGCCTCAGTAAACGAGAACAACGCGCGCAGGAAATGCCGGGTCCGGCGCGCACAACAGATTGTTATACTATAACATTTGCTGCGCGCCGGACAGAGCGGTTTACTTAGTCAGAGCGTCCCATATAGCGACGTTCGGCGATATGAATACGAATACGGTCGCCGTTGCTGAGATATTCCGGCACCTGGATAACCAGACCGGTGCTCATGCCAGCAGGTTTCGTGCGCGCACTGGCGGAAGCCCCTTTGATGCCAGGTGAAGTATCCACAATCTCCAGGTCAACGGTTTGCGGCAGTTCCAGTGCCAGCAGCTGGCCATCCATCGTCAGGACCTGCATGCCCGGCATGCCGCCTTCAGGAATAAACAGCAACTCTTCTTCAATCTGATCTTTTTTGAAGGTGTAGGGAGTGAAATCTTCATCATCCATAAACACGTACTCATCGCCATCTATATAAGAGAAGGAGACGAAGCGACGGGTCAGGGTGATGGCTTCCAGAATGTCATCGCCTTTAAAGCGCTCTTCGACTTTCATGCCAGTACGCACGTCAGTGAAACGCATCTTATACAGGGTAGCCGCACCGCGTGCGCTGGGGCTTTGAATGTCGATATCTTTCACCAGCAGCAGTTTGCCGTTCCAGGTGAGCGCCATTCCTTTTTTAATCTCGTTTGCCTTTGGCATCGTCGTGTAACTCGCGAAGTAGAAATAGATCGCGCCAAGTTACTCGCGACGGGGGAAACAGGCAAGCGGGCCAGCGCAAATTTTCCCGTCATATTTCAGGTTACAGGTGCGTTGGCGGCGTACATTCATCCAGGTCACTTACCTGAGTAAGCTCCCTGGACTCACGCACTTGCCGCCTTCCTGCAATCTGAACTATTTAGGGAAAACGGGATAGCATTCGCGGAGGCGGCTTGCTATTGTCGCGGCGAAATCCCCGTGCAGGAGCGCGTGATGTTGTGTCGTGACCATTGCGGTGCTTGCTGCATTGCTGCTTCCATCTCTTCCCCGATTCCAGGTATGCCCAACGGCAAACCGGCGAATACCCCTTGCATTCAGCTTGATGCGCAGCTGCGTTGTAAAATATTCGGTTCGCCGTTGCGCCCGGCGGTGTGTGGCGGCCTGCAGCCCAGTGCTGAAATGTGCGGCAACAGCCGTGCTGATGCCATGACTTTTCTGCTTAAATTAGAAGCCGATACCGCTCCCTGAATCGTTGCTGACACTTTGCTGAAGTATTTGCCTTAAATGACGCTGGCGTTACAGCAAAAACGTCAGCGCTGTCTCTGGCTAAAATCCTAAATCACCTCTGAAGTGTGCGTCGCTTCAAAAATCTGCTACGTCATTTACGCATTTTCTTGCCTGCCTGGCACAGCTGTACCATATTCCCTGAAACGTTTCAGCGTTGTCGTCCCGGCTAAGCCGATGTCGTACAGCGTATTTTTTCGCCATCAAGCTGAAACGATTCAATTCAGCAAGCGAGGAGAAATATGTTCCAGCTCGAAGTTCAGGCCATTCATACCGGTGCCAGTGCACAGAATAAAGAAGAGGCCATTCGTCAGGTTGCGGCGGCATTAACCGCTGCGGGCAATGTAGCTGAAGGCTACGTTAACGGCATGCTGGCACGCGAACAGCAAACCACCACTTTCCTGGGTAACGGCATCGCCATCCCACACGGCACCACGGATACCCGTGATTTAGTGCTGAAAACTGGCGTGCAGGTTTTCCAGTTTCCGCAGGGTGTGGCATGGGGCGACGGGCAGACGGCCTATGTCGCGATCGGTATCGCTGCAAAATCCGACGAACATCTCGCGCTGTTGCGCCAGCTGACCCATGTGCTCAGCGACGACAGCATTGCTGAACAACTGAAAACTGCCTCGGCGGAAGATCTGCGCGCGTTGCTGATGGGTGAGAAACAGGCGGCGGAGTTCCAGTTTGATACCTCACTGATCGCCATTGATGTGGCCGCCAGCGATCTGATGACGCTGCAGGCACTGAATGCCGGTCGCCTGCAGGCAGCTGGTGCCGTCGATGCCAGTTTCGTGGCTAACGTCGTGTCTAACGCACCACTGAGCCTGGGGCAGGGTGTCTGGCTGAGCGACAGCCCGGTCGGCAACCTGAACAGTGGCGTCGCAGTCAGCCGTGCAGCCACGCCATTTGACCATGCCGGTGCCAGCGTCGCGCTGCTGATAACGGTTGCTGCCAGCGACAATCGTCCGCTGGAAGTGCTGGGTTATCTCAGCAGCCTGCTGCACGCCAACAAAGTTGAACGTTTGCTGAAAGCGGATGCTGCCGGGATTCTGGCGTTGCTGACCAGTGAAGTGGATGAGCAGGCTGATGTACTGACCGCAGAGTTCACCATTCGTAATGAACATGGCCTGCATGCTCGTCCGGGCACGGCGCTGGTCAGCGTCATCAAGCAGTTCAACAGCGATATCACCGTCACTAACCTCGATGGCAGCGGTAAACCCGCCAATGGGCGCAGCCTGATGAAAGTGGTGGCGCTTGGCGTCAAAAAAGGTCACCGCCTGCGCTTTACTGCCAGCGGCGAAGATGCACAACAGGCACTGAGTGCCATTGAAGAGGCCATTAATAGCGGCCTGGGCGAGGGGGTAGCATGAGTCGTCGCGTAGCCACCATCACTCTGAACCCGGCGTACGATCTGGTTGGCTTTACGCCGGAGATCGAACGTGGGGAAGTGAACCTGGTAAAAACCACGGGTTTGCATGCCGCAGGTAAGGGCATCAATGTCGCTAAAGTACTGAAGGACTTAGGTATTGATGTCACCGTGGGCGGTTTCCTGGGTAAAGAGAACCAGGATGGTTTCCAGCAACTGTTCAGCGAACTCGGCATCGCCAACCGTTTTCAGGTGGTGCAGGGCCGTACCCGTATTAACGTCAAACTGACGGAAAAAGACGGCGAAGTGACCGACCTGAATTTCTCGGGTTTTGACGTCACCGCCCAGGACTGGGATCGCTTCACCGCCGATTCTCTGACCTGGCTGGGTCAGTTCGACATGGTATGTGTCAGCGGCAGCCTGCCTGCGGGTGTGGCACCGGAAGCGTTCACAAAATGGATGAGCGATCTGCGTAGCCAGTGCCCCTGCATTATTTTCGACAGCAGCCGTGAGGCGCTGGTCGCGGGCCTGAAAGCCGCGCCATGGTTGGTGAAACCCAACCGTCGCGAGCTGGAAATCTGGGCCGGGCGCAAGCTGCCGACGCTGAAGGATGTGATTGACGCCGCGCATCAACTGCGCGAACAGGGCATAGCCCATGTAGTGATTTCACTCGGAGCAGAAGGGGCGCTGTGGGTGAATGCTTCAGGCGAATGGATTGCCAAACCACCTGCGTGTGAAGTGGTCAGCACCGTAGGTGCCGGGGATTCCATGGTTGGCGGGTTGATTTATGGCCTGCTGATGCGTGAGTCCAGTGAACATACCCTGCGCCTTGCAACGGCGGTGGCGGCAATGGCCGTCAGCCAGAGCAACGTAGGGGTTACCGATCGTACCCAGTTGGCCGCGATGATGGCGCGTGTTGACTTACAACCCGTTAACTAACAGCAGGAGAGGTATAATGAAAACGCTGCTGATTAAAGATTCTTCCCTGGGCCTCGCCTCAGGACATTTAGCGATGGAAAGTCTGCGTGCTGTCGCGGCGCAGGCTGGTCTTACCCTTACCGAAAACGCCGCTGACGCCGATCTGGTGCTGGTGGCAGGTCACAACGCACCAAACGATGCGCAGCTGGCAGGAAAATCACTGGCGCTGGTCGATGTGCAGCAGCTGCTGCGCGATCCCCTGGCAACGATCAACCAGGCAAAAGCCAATGCTCAGCCGGTGCAGAACGTAGCCGTTGCCGCACCGGCTGCGGCGCAGAGCAGCGGTCAGAAACGCATCGTGGCGGTGACAGCCTGCCCGACCGGCGTTGCCCATACCTTTATGGCCGCTGAAGCGATTGAAGCCGAAGCCAAAAAACGTGGCTGGTGGGTGAAAGTGGAAACCCGCGGCTCAGTGGGTGCTGGCAACGCCATCACCCCGGAAGAAGTGGCGGCGGCTGATCTGGTGGTGGTGGCGGCAGATATCGATGTGGATCTGGCGAAATTCGCCGGTAAGCCGATGTATCGCACTTCAACCAGCCTGGCGCTGAAGAAAACCGCCCAGGAGCTGGATAAAGCGCAGACTGAAGCCAAACCTTACCAGCCGAGTGGCGCGCGCGCTTCAGGTGGTCAGGAAGACAAACAAGAGAAAGCGGGTGCGTATCGTCACCTGCTGACCGGTGTGTCTTACATGCTGCCGATGGTGGTAGCGGGTGGTCTGAGCATCGCACTGTCGTTTGCGTTTGGTATCACCGCGTTTAAAGAGCCGGGTACCCTGGCGGCAGCATTGATGCAGATTGGTGGCGGCAGCGCGTTCGCCCTGATGGTGCCGGTGCTGGCGGGTTTTATCGCCTTCTCCATTGCAGACCGTCCCGGTCTGACCCCTGGCCTGATTGGCGGCATGATCGCGACCAGTATTAACGCCGGTTTCCTTGGCGGGATTATCGCTGGTTTCATTGCCGGTTACGCCGCGAAGATGCTCAGCAGCAAAGTGAAGCTGCCGCAGAGTATGGAGGCATTGAAGCCGATACTGATCATTCCGCTGGTTGCCAGCCTGATTACCGGCCTGCTGATGATTTATGTGGTGGGTAAACCGGTGGCGGGCATCATGAGCGGCCTGACTCACTGGCTGGCAAACATGGGTACGGCTAACGCGGTTCTGCTGGGTGCTATCCTCGGTGGCATGATGTGTACCGATATGGGCGGTCCGGTGAACAAAGTGGCTTATGCGTTTGGTGTTGGCCTGTTGAGTTCGCAGACCTACGCGCCGATGGCTGCTATTATGGCCGCCGGTATGGTTCCGCCGCTCGCCATGGGCCTGGCGACTATCGTGGCTCGTCGTAAGTTCAACAAAGGTCAGCAGGAAGGTGGTAAGGCAGCGCTGGTGCTGGGCCTGTGCTTCATTTCTGAAGGTGCGATTCCGTTTGCCGCCCGTGACCCGATGCGTGTACTGCCATGCTGTATCATCGGTGGTGCGGTGACAGGCGCGATCTCAATGGCGATTGGTGCCAAACTGATGGCACCGCACGGTGGTCTGTTCGTGCTGCTGATTCCGGGCGCAATTACGCCGGTGCTTGGTTACCTGATGGCCATCGTGATTGGTACGGCGGTGGCGGGCCTGGGCTACGCTATCCTGAAACGTCCGGAAGAAGAGCTGGCTAAAGCCGCCTGATAACGTTTATCGACGCCAACACCAGGCATAGCAAAGGGGCGGTCCGCAAGGCCGCCCCTTTTTTTATCCCTGTTGCTCCGACTTCAACCACGCAATCTCGTCTTTCCAGATATCCGGATTGATGGTTTCCAGAATCATAGGAATACCCTCGAAGCGCGCATCTTTCATCAGCCAGCTAAATACCGTCTTGCCGATATTGCCTTCGCCGAGGCTATGGTGACGGTCAACACGGCTGCCAAGCGTGCTCTTGGCATCATTCAGATGCATACCGCGCAGATATTGAAATCCGACAATGCGTTCAAATTCATTAAAGGTCGCGACACAGGCATCTTCTGTGCGCAGGTCATAACCCCCGGCAAAGGCATGACAGGTATCAATACAAACACCGACGCGTGATTTATCTTCCACATGCTCAATAATGGTGGCGAGATGTTCGAAGCGAAAACCGAGGTTGCTTCCCTGGCCCGCGGTGTTTTCGATCACAGCGGTGACATTGTGCGTCTTATCCAGCGCAATATTGATGGATTCTGCGATACGCTTCAGGCACGCCTGTTCATCAATTTGTTGTAAATGGCTACCCGGATGGAAATTCAGCAACGTCAGCCCGAGCTGTTCGGCACGTTGCATTTCATCAATAAACGCATCGCGGGATTTCTCCAGCGCTTCCATCACCGGATGGCCGAGATTAATCAGGTAGCTGTCGTGCGGTAAAATCTGGCCCGGCGTAAATTTATAGGTTTCGCAGGCGGTTTTAAACGCATCAATCACTTCACCTGAGAGTGGCGCGGCCTTCCACTGGCGCTGATTTTTAGTGAACAGCGCGAACGCCGTGGCTTCCAGTTCATGGGCACGGATCACTGCCTGGTCTACGCCGCCTGATGCACTGACATGTGCGCCGATATATTTCATGACATTCTCCTGCTATTAACCGCTGAATGTACTGCGGCATGCCTGTTTTTCTGTTGTTTAAATAAGTTTAAAATCAACGCAATATTAATAAGTATCTCAGATATATCTTGAGTGTGCAAAGCCTCGGTATCGCCATAGGTGAGCTGGGGCGTTAAAACGCTAATCCTGAGAAAAAGATAATAGCTGGCATTGGAAGGTCTTATTATTACAGCGTCAGAATAGGATGCGGGTATTTTCTTAAGCAGGAAAAAATGAGCAGATAATGTGGGGGCAGCTTATGATTATAAGTGTAAGTTGGCACTTTAGGTTTGAAAGGTTAATAAAAATCATTTCTCAAGTGAAGTTAATGTTTTTCATGATTCCGATCACAGATATAAGTATTTGGCGATCTTAACTTAATTAAATTGGTTAGTATATTTTCAGTTATCAATTTTTATGATTTGAAATTCATTAATTTATAAAGTTGAAGGTCAATGGAGTTTTATTATGGAAGATAAGGTCTGTCATTACGTGCTGGATATTGTTATCAACGATGTCAATTTTCTGCAGGATGAAGAGCGGCTGCAAAAGTTTTTCTCAGAAATCCTGAGCGTAACGGAACTTAACGTTATTGGTTACCTCTCACAAAAGTTCATTGCGGAAGGTGAGGGGGTAACAGGTTTGTTTTTACTCAGTGAATCTCATCTTTCCTATCATACTTACCCTAAAAGTCACTACATCAGCATCGATCTCTATACATGTGGAAGCAGAAGTTTGTCGGCCTTGCGTGAAATCAAATTGCGCCTGAATTCCGCCACAAAACTCCTGGTTCGTTGTATAGAACGCGGCAGCAATATTGCGGGATATAAAAATACCAGTGTGTATATCATTCCGGAACCAGACAGTGCACATTGATCCGGATTCAGAAGGTCATGATATTGTCAGCAACGATGGCTCGCCGGTTATTTATATCCAGGCAGAAACTCTCACCTCAATCAATGCGTCTACGCCATACCCGCATATTCCGCATCCCGCCATCGTCAGTCCATCAATCAACATGCTCCTGTCACATTGCGTTGTCAGCCGGGGATAAACGCTATTCCTGAGCAGGATTCCCCCTATAATGACTAGCGTCACTGGTATAAAACTAAAATTGATAATATATTAATAATTAACCAAGATAAGTGGTAAGCAATGTGAGGAGGGCGCGTGCACATTACGCTGCGTCAGATCGAAGTTTTTACTGAAGTGCTGAAGAGTGGTTCCACGACTCAGGCTTCACAGGTGCTGGCTCTGTCCCAGTCGGCGGTGAGTGCTGCGCTGGCGGACCTTGAGAGCCAGCTTGGCGTGCAACTGTTCGACCGCGTCGGCAAACGGCTGGTATTGAACGAACATGGGCGCTTACTCTATCCACGTGCGGTGGGATTACTGGAACAGGCGGGTGAAATCGAGCAATTGTTTAAAGAGGACAATGGCGCCATTCGT
Organism: Pantoea cypripedii; assembly: GCF_002095535.1. Classification (NCBI taxonomy): domain Bacteria; kingdom Pseudomonadati; phylum Pseudomonadota; class Gammaproteobacteria; order Enterobacterales; family Erwiniaceae; genus Pantoea; species Pantoea cypripedii. The sequence continues at coordinate 2,853,160 of NZ_MLJI01000001.1, read as the reverse complement.
CTGTTTGCCAGCAGCACCATCGGCAACTATCTGCTGCCGGGGATGATCGCTGCTTATCGACGCGATTTTCCCACACTGCCGCTGGAGCTGAGCGTCGGCAACAGTCAGGATGCCATTAATGCGGTGGCGGATTTCCGGGTGGATATTGGTCTGATTGAAGGGCCGTGCCATGTGCCGGAACTGATCAGCGAACCCTGGCTGGAGGATGAGCTGGTGGTGTTTGCCGCACCGGATGCCGCTATTCTGCAACAGCCCGTCACTCTGGAGAGTCTGGCCGCTGCGCCGTGGATCCTGCGTGAACGTGGCTCCGGTACGCGTGAAATCGTCGATTATTTGCTGTTGTCCCACCTGCCGCAGTTTCAACTGGGTATGGAGCTGGGCAACTCGGAAGCGATCAAACATGCGGTGCGCCACGGCATGGGCATTAGTTGCCTGTCACGACGGGTGATCGCTGATTTGCTGGAGGCGGGTACGCTGGTGGAAGTGGCGGTGCCGCTGCCGCGTCTGACGCGCACTTTGTATCGCATCCATCATCGCCAGAAACATCTCTCCAAGGCACTTAACCGGTTTTTAACTTATTGCCGCGAGTGAGTATAAACGCACGCGGCTAATAATTTTGCGGCGATTATGAAGGTAACTAATAACCCGACGTGAATGCTATACAGAGCAGGTTCAGCTGCTACAATCGCGCCTTATTTTTATCCGGCATAGCGTTTACACATGCATAATGACTCAAAAACAACACAACAACCTGCGTTACGACGCGAATTAAAGGCGCGTCATCTGACGATGATCGCCATTGGCGGATCGATCGGGACAGGCCTGTTTGTCGCCTCGGGCGCAACGATTTCACAGGCAGGCCCAGGCGGTGCGCTGCTGTCTTACGCGCTGATTGGCCTGATGGTTTACTTCCTGATGACCAGCCTCGGCGAGCTGGCCGCATTTATGCCGGTGTCCGGCTCCTTCGCGACTTACGGCGCAAAATATGTTGAGGAAGGCTTCGGTTTCGCCCTCGGCTGGAACTACTGGTACAACTGGGCAGTCACCATTGCTGTTGACCTCGTTGCCTCCCAACTGGTGATGAACTACTGGTTCCCCGATACCCCAGGCTGGATTTGGAGCGCGCTGTTCCTCGGCCTGATGTTCCTGCTCAACTACATTTCCGTAAAAGGTTTCGGTGAAGCGGAATACTGGTTCTCCCTGATCAAGGTCGCTACCGTCATCATCTTTATTGTGGTTGGCGTGCTGATGATCGTTGGCATCATGCGCGGCGCGGAAAACGCAGGCTGGCACAACTGGACGGTGGGCGATGCGCCTTTCGCCGGTGGCTTTGCGGCGATGATTGGTGTGGCGATGATTGTCGGTTTCTCGTTTCAGGGGACTGAGCTGATCGGTATCGCTGCCGGGGAATCGGAAGATCCGGCGAAGAACATTCCACGCGCGGTGCGCCAGGTGTTCTGGCGTATCCTGCTGTTTTATGTCTTTGCCATTCTGATTATCAGCCTGATTCTGCCTTACACCGATCCAAAGCTGCTGCACAACGATATCAAAGATATCAGCATCAGCCCGTTCACCCTGGTATTCCAGAATGCCGGTCTGCTGTCTGCCGCAGCAGTTATGAACGCGGTTATCCTGACGGCGGTGCTGTCAGCCGGCAACTCCGGTATGTATGCTTCCACCCGTATGTTGTTTAACCTGGCAAGTGAAGGCAAAGCGCCGCGTATTTTCGCCAAACTGTCGAAAGGCGGCGTTCCGCGCAATGCGTTGATTGCCACTACCGTGGTGGCTGGCCTGTGCTTCCTGACCTCCAAATTTGGCAACCAGGAAGTGTATCTGTGGCTGCTGAATACGTCAGGTATGACCGGTTTTATCGCCTGGCTGGGGATTGCCATCAGCCACTACCGTTTCCGTCGTGGTTACACGGCGCAGGGGCGCGATCTGGCAGATTTACCTTATCGCTCAGGCTTCTTCCCCATCGGACCGATTTTCGCCTTTGTATTGTGTCTGATTATCACCCTCGGTCAGAATTACCAGGCCTTCCTTGCTGACCGTATCGACTGGTACGGCGTAGCGGCAACCTATATTGGTATTCCGCTATTTTTGGTGATTTGGTTGGGTTACAAACTGGTACGGGGTTCCCGCTTTGTGAAATACAGCGAAATGGAATTCCCGACGTTTAAAGAGTGATCGCAACATATTGAAAGGCGCGGCAATGTTCGCGCTTTTTTTGGCGTTTTGTAACACAGATAAAATTGATAATTATTATCACCTGCTCTATTGTGACTGCCGTTATGATTGTGACGAGAAACAGGTAAAACAATGCGTACCTCGGAAGCCGCGCTGGTGGCGGAAAACGGCAACGATGTCGATACCATGACGCACTATCACCAGGTGCTGCGTCAGCGGATGTTGCTGATCGGTGTTCTGGTGCTGGCAATACTGGCATCGTTAGTTCTTGATTTCACGCTCGGCCCGGCCGGGCTATCTTTGCATACCCTGTGGCAGACCCTGACACAGCCCGACAGTGTTGACGCGGGTACGCGGGTCATCGTCTGGGACATCCGCCTGCCTTATGCGCTGATGGCGATTGTGGTGGGCTTCTCCCTTGGCCTCGCCGGGGCAGAGATGCAAACCATCCTGAATAACCCGCTGGCAAGTCCCTTTACCCTCGGTGTCTCTTCCGCTGCGGCCTTTGGTGCGGCACTGGCGATTATTCTCGGCATTGGTATTCCGGGTGTGCCGGATCAGTGGTTTATCTCGGCCAACGCCTTTATCTTTGCGCTGTTTGCCGCGCTGATGCTGGATGGTGTGACACGCTGGACACGGGTTTCTACCTCGGGCGTGGTGCTGTTTGGTATCGCGCTGGTGTTTACCTTTAATGCGCTGGTCTCCATGATGCAGTTTATCGCCAGTGAAGATACCCTGCAGGGACTGGTGTTCTGGACCATGGGCAGCCTGGCGCGCGCCTCATGGGAGAAACTTGGCGTGCTGACGGCAGCCTTTGCCATCCTGATCCCGTTCTCCATGCTCAGCAGCTGGAAACTGACGGCGCTGCGCCTTGGCGAAGATCGCGCGATCAGCTTTGGTATCGATGTGCGTCGCCTGCGTCTCGCCACATTATTACGCATCAGTATTCTCTCGGCGCTGGCGGTGGCCTTCGTCGGGCCGATTGGTTTTATTGGCCTGGTGGCCCCGCATATTGCCCGTATGATGTTTGGTGAAGACCATCGTTATTATCTGCCAGCCAGTGCGCTGACCGGTGCGCTGGTGCTGTCGCTGGCGTCGGTGGCATCGAAAAACCTCATTCCTGGCGTCATCATTCCGGTCGGCATTGTCACCTCACTGGTTGGCGTGCCGTTCTTCCTGAGCATTATTCTGCGTCATCGGGGGAATGTGTAATGGAACAGGGATTAAGCCTTAGCCATTTTTATGCAGGCTATCCGAAGCGTAAAGTCATCGAGGACCTCAACGTTCCACAGCTGCCGCGTGGCAAGATCACCGTGCTGCTGGGTCCGAACGGTTGTGGTAAATCGACGTTGTTGCGCGCGCTGGCAGGTTTAAGCAAAGGGCAGGGCGAGCTGTGGCTGAACGGTGAAGAGTTAATGACTCAGCCGTTTGCCCGTCGTGCGCAGCGTGTGGTGTACCTGCCGCAAACGCTGCCTGCCGGGGTGCATCTGCACGTGCTGGAATCAATCATCGTGGCTCAGCGTGCCTCAGGCGGTTTGCATAGCGCCGCCAGCGAGACGGAGATCATGCATCTGCTGGAGCAACTCGGTATTGCTCATCTGGCGATGCGCTACCTTGATCAGCTGTCCGGTGGACAGAAGCAGCTGGTGGGTCTGGCCCAGTCCCTGATTCGTCGTCCCGAGCTGTTGCTGCTGGATGAGCCACTTAGCGCGCTGGATCTCAATTACCAGTTCCACGTGATGGATCTGGTACGCCGTGAAACGCGGCTGCGTAATATCGTTACCGTGGTGGTGGTGCATGATATTAACATCGCCCTGCGTCATGCTGACCACGCCCTGATGCTGAAGAACGGGACTTTGCTGGCCGATGGCGCACCGGCTCAGGTCATCACCCCGGATACGCTGGCGCAGGTTTACGGTGTGCGTGGCCGCATCGAATGTTGCTCGCAGGGAATGCCGCAGGTGATGATCGATGGCCTGGTCGCCGAGTCGATTATTTAGCCTCTTTTATAACGGCGCGATATATCGCGCCGCTTTCTTAATGATATTTTGTCGTACCCATCACTGATCGCCGGGCCAATCCAGGATAGAACCACGGGACACATTTTTTAAGGAGAAAAAATGATGAAGATTCCCCGTGCGACGCTATCCGTTTGGACAGAGCGCCCTGCAACCCAGCCGGACGTGATTTTTCAATGTACGGCTATGATCGAACAAATTAAAAATTCTCCGGTCGCTTTATTTGAGCAAGTCAGAGCGAACGATATCGTTTGTCAAAATCTTATATTTGACCCAGCGGGTGCGATGCTGATCAGCCGCGATAACCCCATTAGTTCGGTACGCGCGGTCAGGCAGGATATTCTTGATGCAGTAAAAATATTGTTTGGCCGTAAGAAAATAAAACAGGTAGAGACGAAAACGCTGATTGTCGCGCCGAATTACTATGTCAGCGCCACAGAGCGCATGGCACCGGAGGGAGAGGTGCGTTGTCGTGTGATGGTGGCAAATAATATACCTGAGCGCGAATCGATGGACTTTTGTTATTTTTATCGACCGATAGTGAATTATGACACTTTACTTGCAGATAAAGCCGCGCATTTCTCTGCCGACACCATTGTGATTAAATCATTAAAAGCGATGAGCATCACCACCAATAAAGTCTTTAATGTTGAGAATGAAGAGGGAAGTTTCACCTTGAAACATGATTTTGATACTCCCCACAGCTTCACACCACGCTTTTTATAAGCAAAAAAAGCCGCGAATCTTCGCGGCTTGTGTTTATTTGCCCTACACCAGCAAATGTTTCGCGTGAAAACGCAGATGGTCTTCCACAAAACTGGCGATAAAGAAGTAGCTATGGTCGTATCCCGGCTGAATGCGTAATTCCAGCGGAAAACCTTGCTCACGCGCCACCGCTTCCAGACGTTCCGGATGCAGCTGATCGGCAAGGAATTGATCGCTGTCGCCCTGGTCAATCAGGATTGGCAGACGATGCTCCACCTCACGCATCAGCAGGCAGCTATCGTATTCACGCCAGCTGGCGCGATCGTCACCGAGATAGGCGCTAAACGCTTTCTGGCCCCACGGCACTTCAGTGGGATTGACGATTGGTGCAAAGGCCGAAGCCGAAGAAAAACGCCCGCCAAGACGCAGCGCCAGCAGCAACGCGCCGTGGCCGCCCATTGAATGGCCCATCACCGCATGTCGTTCGCTCAGCTTGAAGTTAGCAGCGACCAGCGCCGGTAACTCATGGCTGACATAATCAAACATGCGATAGTGTGCCGCCCACGGTTGCTGGGTGGCGTTGAGGTAGAACCCGGCGCCCTGACCGAGATCGTAGCCGCTGTCGTTCGCCACCTCGTCACCTCGCGGGCTGGTGTCTGGCATAATCAGCACCAGGCCCAGTTCTGCGGCAACACGTTGTGCTCCCGCTTTGGTGGTGAAGTTCTCGTCGGTGCAGGTCAGCCCGGCGAAGAACCACACCACCGGCGGTGGTGTGTCGTCCCTGGGCGGTGGCAGAAAAATGCTGAAAGTCATCGGGCAATTGAGTACCGATGAAGCATGCCGCCAGCGCTGTTGCCAGCCGCCAAACATGCGATGCTCTTCAAGCAATTCCAGAGTGGATGCCATAACGCCTCCTGGTTATTTGTTGAAATGCACCACGGAACGGATAGATTTCCCTTCGTGCATCAACTCAAACGCTTCGTTGATATCTTCCAGCGGCATGGTATGGGTAATGAAATCATTGAGCGCGAATTTACCGTCGAGGTAATCCTGCACAATGCCCGGCAGCTGTGAACGGCCTTTTACGCCGCCAAATGCAGAGCCACGCCACACGCGACCGGTAACCAGCTGGAACGGACGGGTGGAGATTTCCTGACCGGCACCGGCGACGCCAATAATCACCGACTCACCCCAACCCTTATGGCAGCACTCCAGCGCGGAACGCATCACGTTAACGTTACCGATACATTCAAACGAGTAATCCACGCCGCCATCAGTCAGCTCAACGATCACGTCCTGAATCGGCTTGTCATAATCTTTTGGATTAATCAGGTCGGTTGCGCCCAATTTGCGCGCCAGGTCGAATTTACTGGTGTTGAGGTCGATACCGATAATGCGACCCGCCTTCGCCATTTTCGCGCCGATAATCGCCGACAGGCCGATGCCACCGAGACCAAAAATCGCCACGGTATCGCCTTCTTTCACTTTAGCGGTGTTCATCACCGCGCCCATGCCGGTGGTGACGCCACAACCCAGCAGGCAGACTTCTTCCAGCGGGGCTTCTTTGCTGATTTTTGCCAGTGAAATTTCCGGAACCACGGTGTATTCAGAGAACGTCGAGGTGCCCATATAGTGGAAAATCGGCTGGCCGTCTTTGAAGAAACGCGTGGTGCCATCCGGCATCAACCCTTTACCCTGGGTGGCGCGGATCGCCTGACACAGGTTGGTTTTGCCTGACAGACAGAACTTACATTTGCCGCATTCCGGGGTATATAACGGGATCACGTGATCGCCGACTTCCACGCTGGTTACGCCTTCACCCACCGCTTCCACGATGCCGCCACCTTCATGACCAAGAATCGCCGGGAACACGCCTTCCGGATCGGCACCCGACAGGGTATACGCATCGGTATGGCATACACCGGTCGCCACGATGCGTACCAGCACTTCGCCTTTCTGTGGTGGCATCAGATCCACTTCTTCGATTTTCAGTGGTTCGCCAGCTGCCCAGGCAACGGCGGCACGGGTTTTAATCATGTTCATGCAATTCCTCTTTCTGTAGATGCGGGCCAACGGCCCGTTGGTCTTTATAACGGTTAAATTTACTCGGTCGCATGCAGCGGATGCATCAGCTCATCGTTGAGCGGCCGGTCATCAAATAATTCAATAATCAAATACTTCAATGCTTCGACATTGGGGGTGAACGCATCCCGACGCCACATCAGCCAGGTTGCGGTGTCGCGATACGCCGGGGGTAGCGCATGTTCCTGCACCCGAACTTTTCCGGGCAGTTGGTTCAGCACCGATGCCGGGATCATCGCCACACCCGCACCGCCTGCAACGCAGGCCATCATGGCGTGATAAGACTGGATTTCCATCACGTTATCCGGCGCGGTCTGGCTATCGCGATACCAGGATTCCAGTTTGACGCGATACGAGCAGCTGTTACGAAAGGCGAACAACGTATCGCCCTGCGTATCACGCGCATTGATGATCGGCTTGTGTTCAAGGCTGGTGATTAACACCATCTCTTCACGAAAAGCGATGCAGCCGTTGAGATCATCATGGGTCACCGGGCCATCAACCAGCGCGGCCGCCAGCGTGCCTTCGCGCACTTTATCGATGATCTCGCCCGAGGTGCCGGTGATCAGCGACAGCGCTACCGAGGGAAAACGCTGGTGATATGCCGCCAGCAAGCCCGGCAGGCGCGTGGCTGCGGTGCTTTCCATTGAACCGAGCGCAAAGTTACCACCGGGTTCACCGGCGCGTGCCATACTCAGCGCTTCATCGCTCAACGCCAGAATGCGCTGGGCGTAGTTGAGAAAGTTATGACCCATCGGTGACAGGCGGATACGCTGCTTTTCGCGGATAAACAGATCCACGCCCAACTCTTCTTCCAGCTGGCGCAGACGGGTGGTGAGGTTCGAGGGAACCCGATGCAGCTGTTCCGCCGCCCGAACCAGAGAACCGGTTTCAGCCACAGAACAGAACATGCGTAGTTGGACCAGATCCATATTCTCTTCTCGTAAACAACTTCGTTAATATTATTCACTTTTCGTGAGTTTAAACATCGCGCATGCTTGAAGCAAGTGATAAAACAATATCAGGGGTTAGTTATGGCGTTTCGCGTCGCGCTCAGTGCATTCTTAAGTTTAGTGGTTGCGATGGGGATTGGGCGGTTTGCTTTTACGCCACAGGTCCCATTAATGATTCAGGACCATCAGTTGACGCTGACCAGTGCCAGCCTGGTGGCGGCACTGAATTATCTGGGGTATTTGTGTGGTTCCTTTGATGCCATGCGGGCACGCACGCGCGTCGAATGGCGCTTGCAGCTGGGAGTATGGGGCGCGGTGCTGCTGACGTTGCTCTCTGCCTGTGTCTCCGGCCCATGGTTGCATGGTCTGATTCGTTTTCTTATCGGTTGTGCCAGCGGCTGGGCGATGGTGCTGGTGGCGGCATGGAGTAATGAACAACTGCTGCATCATGGACGCCCGGGATTGTCAGCGGCGGTGTTTGCCGGACCGGGCACCGGGATCTTCCTCAGCGGGATGCTGGCAGTGCTGTTGCATGCCACCGGAGCCAGTGCCGCGCTGGCGTGGGGCGCGTATGGTTTACTGGCGTTGCTGCTGATTGCGGCCATCGCCCGTTTTCTGCCGCGCCAGGGCCAGCTGCATCGGCCCGATCAGGCCCCCGCGCCGCTGGTGTTGAATGGTAACCTCAAGCGATTGGTACTGAGTTACAGCCTGGCCGGGTTTGGTTACATTCTACCCGCAACCTTTCTGTCGCAAATGGCGGCAGCCCGTTTCCCGCATAGCGCCTTCGCCCAGTTTGTCTGGCCGGTGTTTGGCGGTGCGGCGGTCATCGGCATCCTCCTTGGCATCATCACCCGCCACTGGGGCAGCAGTCATGTCCGGTTGGCGCTGGTGTTGTGGGCGCAGGCGCTGGGCGTGATCGCCGCCAGCGTGCTGCCGGGGCTGGATGGTTTGATGATCGGGGCTGTGCTGGTCGGTGGTGGTTTTCTGTGCGTGGTACAGCTGACGTTGCAATATGGCCGTGAGCTGGCTCCGCAGCATACGCGTTATCTGGCCGGGCTGCTGACCACGGGCTATGCCGTCGGACAACTCGGCGGGCCATTGCTGTCGTGGGTCTCTTCTCTGCTGTGGCATCAGCTGGAACCGGCCTTATGGGTTGCCGGAGCCGGTTTACTGCTGGCGGGCGCGCTGGTGTTGCGTCGTAGCGCTCCATGAAAAGCTTTCATCTCCAATCAGATTGATTGCTGGATTAAGGGCGCGGAGTGTTTCACAATACGCGCTCAGAAATTCCCCCGCAGGCACCGACCTGCGGGCGCATCACCTGCCGGAGAAGATTACGATGAGCACCTTAAGTCAGGAAGCCGCCCTGGTTCATGAAGCGCTGCTGGCGCGTGGCCTGGAAACGCCGTTACGCGCCCCGGTGCGTGAAATGGACGATGAAACCCGCAAGCGTCAGATCGCCGGTCACATGACCGAAATCATGCAGCTGCTGAATCTTGACCTGGAAGATGACAGCCTGATGGAGACCCCTCATCGCATCGCTAAGATGTATGTGGATGAAATTTTTTCAGGTCTCGACTACGCCAATTTCCCCAAAATCACCGTTATCGAAAACAAGATGAAGGTTGATGAAATGGTGACGGTACGTGATATCACGCTGACCAGCACCTGCGAACATCACTTCGTGATCATCGATGGTAAAGCGACGGTGGCTTACATTCCGAAAGACAAAGTGATTGGCCTGTCGAAAATCAACCGTATCGTGCAGTTCTTTGCCCAGCGTCCGCAGGTGCAGGAGCGTTTGACCCAGCAGGTGCTGATCGCGTTACAGACGCTGCTTGGCACCAATAACGTGGCGGTGTCGATTGATGCGGTGCATTACTGTGTCAAAGCGCGCGGTGTGAAAGATGCCACCAGCGCCACCACCACCACCTCGTTAGGTGGCCTGTTTAAATCCAGCCAGAATACCCGTCAGGAGTTTCTGCGCGCGGTACGTCATAACTAAGACTGTTTGGGCGGCGTTTGCCGCCCGTTTTCATTTTTCCCTCAGGACACCCGATGCAACGCTATCTCGCGCTGGATTTCATTCGTGGTTGCGCCATTCTCGGCATTTTGCTGTTAAACATCGTTGGCTTCGGCTTGCCCGCTGCGGCATACCTGAATCCGGCGTGGCAGGGTGATATCTCACTGTCTGACGCCTGGACCTGGGCGGTGATGGACGGCCTCGCACAACTCAAATTCCTGACGCTATTCGCGTTGCTGTTTGGTGCCGGGCTGCATATGCAGATTCCGCGCGGCAGCCGCTGGATTTCGGCGCGCTTATCGTTGCTGGTGCTGCTGGGTTTGATCCATGCGCTGTTTTTCTGGGAAGGGGATATCCTGCTGGATTACGGCCTGATTGGGCTGGTTATCTGGCGCATGTTGCGTGAAGTGCCTTCGAACCGCGCATTATTACAAACCGGCGCGCTGCTGTATCTGGTGGGGTGCGGCGTGTTACTGGTGTTTGGCACGATTTCTTCGCCGCAACCGAGCCGTTCCTGGTTGCCGGGGGTAGCCGATCTCCAGTATGAACGCTACTGGAAGCTGTTAGGTGGCTGGGAAGCGGTACAGAACCGCCTCGATCATCTTTCTTCCAGCCTGATGGCACTGGCCTCGCAATATGGCTGGCAGCTGGCGGGCCTGATGCTGATTGGTGCTGCGCTGATGCGCACCGGCTGGTTAAGCGGGCAATTCAGCGTGCAGCATTATCGCCGCGCAGCCGCGATATTACTGAGCGTGGGCTGGCTGATTGCCATTCCGGGCATCATCGGGCAATGGCATCTTGGCTGGGATTTCATCTGGAGCGGATTTTATTTGCAGGTACCGCGCGATGTCGCCAGCCCGTTTCTCAGCCTCGGTTATGCCGCGCTTTGTCTCGGTTTTTGGCCACAGATCGCCGCAACGCGTATCAGTTTCGCCATTCAGTGCGTCGGACGGATGGCGTTAAGTAACTACCTGCTGCAGACGCTGATCTGCACCACGCTGTTTTATCGTTTCGGCCTGTTTATGAAGTATGACCGCCTGCAATTGCTGGCTTTTGTCCCACCTATCTGGCTGGTTAATATCCTGTTTTCCGTGCTGTGGCTGCGCCGGTTCCGCCAGGGGCCGATGGAGTGGTTATGGCGCAAACTGACGGCATTGGCGGCGGGTAAATCGCGTAACGCGATCCGGTAAGATAATGACGGCCATCACAAAGGTTGCAGAATTGTATGTAACCGTTTTCATTCGTGTGACGTAATTCACGCTGCATCCCCAGAGGCCCTGACAGAATAGCGCCGTTACGCGCACCAGGCGCATTTTCTCCTCTGTGGAACAGCTGCATGATAACGATTCGTGATGTCGCCCGTCAGGCCGGCGTGTCGGTAGCCACCGTCTCGCGTGTGCTCAATAACAGCAGTGCCGTTACCGCGGATACCCGCGAAGCCGTACTCCAGGCGGTAGATACGCTGGGTTACCGGCCTAATGCCAATGCTCAGGCACTGGCCACTCAGGTCAGTGACACCATTGGCGTCGTCGTCATGGATGTCTCTGACCCCTTTTTTGGTGCGCTGGTGAAATCGGTAGATACCGTGGCCCAGCGCATGCAAAAACACGTGTTGATCAGCAACTCCTGGCATCTGGAAGAGAAAGAACGCCATGCCATTGAGGTGCTGATCCGCCAGCGTTGCAACGCGCTGGTGGTGCACGCGAAAACGCTTTCAGACGCCGAACTGGCGCATTTCCTCGAACAGGTTCCTGGTATGGTACTGATAAACCGTACTATTCCGGGTTTTGAACACCGCTGCGTCTGCCTCGATAACGTGACCGGTGCGCTGGTTGCTACGCGCATGCTGTTACAACAGGGGCATCAACGCATTGGTTTTCTCAGCTCCAGCCACCCGATTGAAGATGTCGCCCAGCGACGTGAAGGCTGGTTGCAGGCCCTGGCAGAGCAGGGGATCCGCCCACCGGAAAGCTGGATCGCGCAGGCCGAACCGGATATGCAGGGCGGCGAAGCGGCGATGGTTGAGTTGCTGGGACGTAACCAACATTTAACCGCGGTATTTTCCTACAACGATGGCATGGCCGCAGGCGCGCTCACTGCGCTGAAAGACAATGGCATTCAGGTGCCACAGCATTTCTCCGTCATCGGTTTTGATGACATTCCCATCTCACGTTATACCGATCCACAGCTAACGACTGTGCGTTATCCCATTGTTTCCATGGCGAAACTGGCTACCGAGCTGGCGCTGAAAGGTGCCGCCGGGGAACTGGATCCGCATGCTACCCATTGCTTTATGCCGACGCTGGTTCGCCGCCATTCGGTGGCCCAGCGGCAAAATGTGGAGTCTGTCACTAATTCAGGCGATGGGGCTGTGTAACCGTTTTCAATCTGTGATTGTATTCACAGTTAATTAACATGCCGATCACTATGATGGCAGCGTCTTACCGGACTGAAACATTATGTAACGCCGGGTTTTCCTTCCCCGGTATGGTTTCAGCAGCCGATTGAAATGGTTCACAACATTATTCAGGAAGCGGTTACGCACAGGGAAGTCAGGAAAACGGTGGTGGTTTGGCTTTGAGCTTGCTGCATCCGCCCCACCAGAGAGTTTCAACCGACTGCGCTGTCTGCCAAAGAGCAGCATGGCGCGATGAAATACCCTGCATAAAAAAACCGGAGATACCATGAATAAGAAGGTTTTCACGCTCACAGCACTGGTTGCCAGCATGATGTTTGGTGCGACTGCTCACGCCGCAGATGCACGCATTGGCGTCACCATTTACAAATATGACGACAACTTTATGTCCATGGTGCGTAAGGACATTGAGAGTGAAGCGAAGAAAATTGGTGGCGTACAGCTGCTGATGAATGACTCGCAGAATGACCAGTCAAAACAGAACGATCAGATTGACGTGCTGATGGCTAAAGGCGTGAAAGCGCTGGCGATCAACCTGGTAGACCCGGCTGCGGCCGCAGTGGTGATTGATAAAGCGAAAGCCAATGATGTGCCGGTGGTGTTCTTCAACAAAGAACCGAACGCCAAAGTGCTGGCCAGCTATGACAAAGCCTACTACGTGGGTACTGACTCCAAAGAGTCTGGCGTAATCCAGGGCAAACTGATTGAGAAACACTGGAAAGCGACCCCGGCATGGGATCTGAACAAAGATGGCGAAATTCAGTTCGTGCTGCTGAAAGGCGAGCCGGGCCATCCGGATGCCGAAGCGCGTACTAAATACGTTATCGATACCCTGAACAAAGACGGCATTAAAACGCAGCAGTTAGCGATGGATACCGCGATGTGGGATACCGCACAGGCGAAAGACAAAATGGACGCCTGGCTGTCAGGCCCGAATGCCAAGAAAATCGAAGTGGTTATCGCCAACAACGACGCCATGGCAATGGGTGCAGTTGAAGCGCTGAAAGCGCACAACATGACCTCTATCCCGGTATTCGGTGTGGATGCCCTGCCAGAGGCGCTGGCGCTGATCAAATCTGGCGCACTGGCCGGTACCGTGTTGAACGATGCGGAAAACCAGGCGAAAGCGACGCTGGATATGGCGAAAAACCTGGCTGATGGTAAGCCTGCGACCGAAGGTACCAACTTCAAGATGGTTGATAAAATCGTTCGCGTTCCTTATGTACCGGTAGATAAAGAAAATCTGTCTCAGTTTGTGAAGTAATCCGTCCCGGGCGCGGCATTTCGCCGCGCCTTATTGCATCTGACCAACGCTTTTTTTAGCCAGGTAAATTATGGCCAGTGATAATCCGACCACACAGCGTGAATATCTGCTGGAGATGACGAATGTCTCGAAATCATTTCCAGGGGTTAAAGCCTTAGATAATGTGAATTTAAAAGTGCGGCCTCACTCCGTTCACGCATTAATGGGTGAAAACGGTGCCGGCAAATCCACATTATTAAAATGTCTGTTTGGGATTTATAAAAAGGATACGGGGAGCATCCTGTTTCAGGGTGAAGAAATTGATTACAAAAGCTCCAAAGAAGCGCTGGAAAATGGCGTATCAATGGTGCATCAGGAATTAAACCTGGTTCTGCAACGCAGCGTAATGGATAACATGTGGCTTGGCCGTTATCCACGCAAAGGTGTTTTTGTCGATCAGGACAAAATGTATCGTGATACCAAAGCGATCTTTGAAGAACTGGATATCGATATTGATCCGCGCGATAAAGTGGCCAATCTTTCTGTTTCGCAGATGCAGATGATTGAAATCGCCAAAGCTTTTTCCTATGACGCCAAAATCGTTATTATGGATGAGCCAACGTCGTCGCTGACGGAGAAAGAGGTTAATCACCTTTTCACTATCATTCGTAAATTGAAAGATCGTGGCTGCGGTATTGTGTATATCTCGCATAAGATGGAAGAAATTTTCCAGCTGTGTGATGAAATAACCATCCTGCGCGACGGACAATGGATTGCCACCCAGCCACTGGAAGGGCTGGATATGGATAAGATCATCGCCATGATGGTTGGCCGCTCACTGAACCAGCGCTTCCCGGACAAAATTAACGTGCCGGGTGAAGTGATTCTGGAAGTGCGTAATCTGACGTCGCTGCGTCAGCCGTCGATTCGCGATATCTCGTTTGATCTGCATAAAGGTGAAATTCTTGGCATTGCCGGGCTGGTGGGTGCTAAGCGTACTGATATCGTCGAGACCCTGTTTGGGATTCGCGAGAAATCAGGTGGCACCATTAAGCTGCATGGCAAAGCGATTAATAACCACAGTGCTAATGAAGCCATTAATCACGGCTTTGCGCTGGTAACGGAAGAACGGCGTTCCACCGGTATTTATGCTTACCTCGATATTGGTTTTAACTCACTTATTTCCAATATCAGAAAGTATAAAAACAATATGGGATTGCTGGACAATAAACGGATGAAAAGCGACACCCAATGGGTGATTGATGCCATGCGGGTGAAAACGCCGGGTCATCATACGCAAATTGGATCGCTCTCTGGCGGTAACCAGCAAAAGGTGATTATTGGCCGCTGGTTATTAACTCAGCCGGAAATTCTGATGCTGGATGAACCGACTCGTGGTATTGACGTCGGGGCAAAATTCGAGATTTACCAGCTGATTGCAGAGCTGGCGAAGAAAGAAAAAGGCATCATCATTATCTCTTCTGAAATGCCAGAACTGTTAGGCATTACCGATCGCATTCTGGTGATGAGTAATGGACTGGTAGCGGGCATTGTTGATACTAAAACGACCTCGCAGAATGAAATCCTGCGTTTAGCGTCATTACACCTTTAATGAAGCAAGGGCTTTAACATGAAAGCGACTACTAAAAAGAATGCGCTAACCTGGTTAAAAGAGGGCGGCATTTATGTTGTCCTGTTGGTACTGCTGGCTATTATTATTTTCCAGGATCCGACATTTTTAAGTTTAATGAACCTGAGTAATATTCTGACCCAGTCATCAGTGCGTATTATTATCGCGCTGGGCGTGGCCGGGTTGATTGTCACCCAGGGTACTGACCTGTCGGCGGGGCGTCAGGTGGGTCTGGCGGCGGTGGTGGCGGCAACCTTGTTGCAGGCCATGGATAACGCCAACAAAGTCTTCCCGCATCTGGATACCGTGCCGATTCCGCTGGTGATTGTGACGGTGTGCATCATTGGTGGCATCATCGGGCTGGTGAACGGCGTGATCATTGCTTACCTGAAAGTGACGCCATTTATCACCACCCTGGGCACCATGATTATCGTTTACGGTATTAACTCGCTGTACTACGACTTCGTCGGCGCATCGCCGATTGCGGGTTTTGATGCCGGCTTCTCGAAATTTGCCCAGGGCTTCTTCCGCTTTGGTGATTTCAAACTGTCGTACATCACCTTCTACGCGATTATCGCCATCATCTTCGTCTGGATCCTGTGGAACAAAACGCGCTTCGGTAAAAACATCTTTGCTATCGGGGGTAATCCGGAAGCCGCGAAAGTCTCCGGTGTTAACGTGCCGCTGAACCTGATTCTGGTATATGCGCTGTCCGGGGTGTTCTATGCCTTCGGTGGGATGCTGGAAGCGGGGCGTATCGGCAGTGCGACCAACAACCTCGGCTTTATGTATGAACTGGATGCGATTGCGGCCTGCGTGGTCGGCGGTGTCTCCTTCGCCGGTGGTGTGGGTACGGTCGCAGGTGTGGTGACCGGTGTGATCATCTTCACCGTCATCAACTACGGTTTGACTTATATCGGCGTGAACCCTTACTGGCAGTACATCATCAAGGGCGGCATCATCATCTTCGCGGTGGCGCTGGACTCGCTGAAATACGCCCGTAAAAAGTAACGTTAGTATCTGTGCATGGGTCACCATCAATGGTGACCCTACCGTTTTACAGGGTCGGGATTTATCCCGACCTTTTTATTTTTTTAGCTTCTGTTCCAGCTCCAGCAACTGTTCTGGCGTCACCGCCGGGTAACTCTGTGCATCCTCTGGCACTTCATGCACCGCCGGAATCGGCACCAGCGGACCGAGAAAACGCGGTTCGCGTTTCATCAGGTACAAATCTGCCAACGCGCCTAAGCGTGCGCCCACTTCGCGGAAACGCACCGTCAGCATATTTTTTGGTGAAGGCACGGCATAGCACTGCGCCTGAATCCCCAGATGCAGGGCGATAAATAACGCGCGTTCACAGTGGAATCGCTGAGTGATGATGATGAAATCATTGGTATCGAAAACTTTGCGGGTACGAACGATAGAATCCAGCGTGCGGAACCCGGCATAGTCGAGCACGATATCGGCCGGATCGACACCTGCTTTGATCAAATCGCGACGCATCGTCATCGGTTCGTTGTAGTTTTGCTGCGCATTGTCGCCGCTCAGCAGCAGGTAATTCACCTTGCCGCTGTTGTAAGCGTTGAGAGCACCCTGAATGCGATACAGGTAATACTGGTTAATCACGCCGGTACGATAATATTTGGCCGTGCCTAACACCACACCCACCTGGCGATGCGGTAATGCGGCGACATTTTCATAGATGAAGGGGGCGGTTTTCCAGCTGATCCAGCGATCGAGGCCAAGTGCGGTCGCCACCATCAGTAAGATGATGAAAAGCAGACCAAAGAAAACGCGTTTAATCATGCGCGCAGGCACTCGGTTGGCGGAAAAAGGAATGGTTCAAGGCTACTTGAGGCCTCTGCGGGAAGCAAGTTAACGCCAGTCAGCTGGCGTTTTTTTGCGCATTGCCGGGCGGATTTGCCCGGCAATTAACCTCAATCAGATTGAGGTACGGCGGTAGTGACGATACTGCGGTAGCCAGAAGTTGTTATTGATGGCTCTGGACAGCACATCTTCTGAGGTGACCACGGCAACACCAGCCAGCTGTGCGGCTTTACCCACTTCCATGGCGATCACTTTGGAGACGCCCTGGATATCCTTGATTTCCGGCAGCACCGGGCCTTCGCCGTCATTCACCAGCGGTGAACAATCGGCTAAAGCACGGCTGGCGGTCATCAGCATGGTATCGGTCACGCGTGACGCGCCAGAAGCGATCACACCCAAACCGATGCCAGGGAAAATGTAGGAGTTGTTGCACTGGGCAATTGGATAGATTTTGCCTTTCCAGCTAACCGGTGCAAACGGGCTACCGGTTGCCACCAGTGCGGCACCGTCGGTCCAGGCAATAATATCTGCCGGGGTGGCTTCCACGCGTGAGGTGGGGTTTGACAGCGGCATCACAATCGGGCGTTTACAGTGTTTGTTCATCTCGCGGATGATCTCTTCTGTGAACAGGCCCGGCTGACCTGAAACACCGATCAGGATGTCCGGTTTAGCGTTGCGCACCACATCCAGCAGGGAAATGGAATCACTGGTGATATCCCACGCTTTCAGGTTGTCGCTCTTCTGCACCAGACGGCTCTGGAAATCGAGCAGGTTCGGCAGCTTATCGGTCAGCAGACCAAAGCGATCCACCATCAACACGCGGGCACGCGCTTCATCATCGCTCAGGCCTTCAGATTTCATCTGCGCGATAATCTGCTCGGCGATACCGCAACCGGCAGAACCGGCACCGAGGAACACCACTTTTTGCTCGCACAGGCGGCTGCCCGCAGCACGGCTGGCGGCAATCAGCGTACCAACGGTCACGGCCGCGGTGCCCTGGATGTCATCGTTAAAACAGCAGATTTCATCGCGATAGCGTTCCAGCAACGGCATGGCATTTTTCTGCGCGAAGTCTTCAAATTGCAGCAGCACTTGCGGCCAGCGACGTTTCACCGCCTGGATAAATTCGTTAACGAATTCCTCGTACTCTTCACCCGAGATACGCGGATGGCGCCAGCCCATGTACAGCGGGTCATTCAGCAGTTGCTGGTTGTTAGTACCCACATCCAGCACCACGGGCAGGGTGTAAGCCGGGCTGATACCACCACAGGCGGTATACAGCGACAGTTTACCGATCGGAATCCCCATACCGCCGATACCCAGGTCGCCAAGACCGAGGATGCGCTCACCGTCGGTTACCACAATCACCTTCACGTTCTGTTTGGTGGCGTTTTGCAGCATGTCTTCGATGCGATCGCGGTTGTTATAGGAAATAAAGACGCCACGCGCACGACGGTAGATCTCAGAAAAGTGTTCACAGGCGGCGCCGACCGTCGGGGTATAGATAATCGGCATCATCTCTTCCAGATGATTGTCCAGCAGACGGTAGAACAGGGTTTCGTTGGTGTCCTGGATATTACGCAGGTAAACGTGCTTGTCGTTATTGTTCTTGAAATCCTGGAATTGACGCCACGCACGTTCGGCCTGTTCTTCAATGGTTTCAACTGCTTCGGGTAGCAGGCCATTGAGATTGAACTCATTACGTTCTTCGAGGGAGAAGGCGCTGCCTTTATTCAACAGCGGAAATTCCAGCAGGATCGGACCGGCATAAGGAATATACAGCGGACGTTTACTTTCGTACTCGAGTTCCATGCAGTTTTTGCTCCGGTTGCAGTGTTTTCTGGCGTGTCGCCGGGAAAGGTAACGCCAGCCTTTCTTATTGTGAAGTGATTTCTGCCGCCAGATCCTATGAAATTTCCTACAGATGTACAGCTTTTGTTAATAAAAGGTCACAAAAGCGGTAAAAGGATCACTTAACTGTGCAAACTGACAAGGTGACAGCGGTCAAATCAGCACATCCCAGCGCCGCCAGGGTGGCACGGGTGGCGTCATGCTGGCTGAGCGTGGCCCCCTGACATTCCGCCAGCACCGCCTGCTGCACGCTATCCAGCGCTTCGTTGTGCATATTCAGCAGAATCAAGGCTGCCTGTAGTGGGGGCAGGCTGGGGTTGAATGCGGCATTTTCCGCATAGCGCCCGGTAAAAATCTGCCCGCTACGGCTGCGCAGTGCCACTCCGCTGTAGCTGTGGCTGTAGGGGGCATGGCTGTGATTGGCAGCCTCAATGGCAGCCTGTTGCAGGGTATCTCCCTGCGAGCTAAAGCCATGATTGACCGGGGTCAGCAGCCGTTCAGCAATATTCAAATCCGCCGGACCGAAGGCATCCGGCAGATAATCGCCCAGCGTGCTGACAGCACGGCCTGGCAGGCTGATGCGAATGGCGGTGCCGCTGTTCAGCTCGTTCATAAACTGGCGGCAGTGACCGCACGGCGTGTAATTGACGGTGATAGTCTCCAGCTGCGTTTCACCCCGCAGCCAGGCGTGGGTGATCGCGCTTTGTTCCGCGTGCACCGTCTGCTGTAAAGGTGCACCGCGGAATTCCATATTGGCACCGAAATACCAGTTGCCGCTGCTGCCACGCGCAATGGCACCGACGTTAAAATTTGAAACCGGCGCGACGGCACAAGACGCAGCCAGTGGCAGCAAGGCGAGGGCGAGGGCATCAGCTTCCAGCGCGGTAGCCTGCTGTAACTGCGTCACTTCATTGGCCTGCAGGACACCATGAAAATCGGCGGCATCCATAATGGGTTGCAACGCCTGTTGCAGATTGACCGGCAGGGCAGAGAAAGCGGAAGTGAATCTTGGATGCATGATGGCCTCGTTAACACGTCAGCGGCGGTGCGCCGCCTGAAGGGTTATATGTGATCTGTATCGCTCTGACAATGTAAGCCGTCTTGCTTGTTTCAACTTTGCGAGATCTCTCGCAAGTTTACCCGAACCAGTGCATGAGAACCGGGTAGAGAAACGGTGCCAGTAGCGAGGTAATAATGCCGCAAATCACCAGCGCCAGAGAACTGAACGCCCCTTCCTGATAATCAATCTCTGCGGCGCGCGCGGTGCCCAGCGCATGCGAGGCATTACCAATCGCTAATCCGCGTGATGCTTTGCTTTTTATCTGCAACAGATTGAGCAGCATATGGCCGAATACCGCACCCAGTACACCCGCAATCAGCACACAAATGGCGCTGATTGCCGGGATACCGTGCATTGAGGCCGAAACCGCCATGGCAATCGGCGTCGTGACCGACTTCGGCATGATGGTGGCGGCAATCTCAGGGGTTGCACCCAGCCATAAGGCGATGGCCGTGCCGGAAATCATCGCCGTGATGCTGCCAATAAAACAGACGCTGATAATGGTTTTCCAGCGGGCGCGGATTTGATGCATCTGCTCATACAGCGGCAGCGCCAGCGCCACCACGGCAGGTTGCAGTAGCTGATTGAGCAGCGCGCTGCCAGCAAAATAGCGGGCATAGGGCATGTGCGTCAGCAGCAAAATCGGGATGACAATCGCCATCGCCACCAGTAACGGGTTAACGATGGAAATTTTGATTTTTGCTGCAAACTTACGGGCGAGGAAATAGGCCAGCAGCGTCAGTGGCAGGGACCACCAGATATCACTCATTTCCTGGCTCCTTTGGCACGCCAGGGCGCTGCATCCGCTTGGCGCTCAGCCCAACCACCACCAGCACCAGGAAGGTACTGATCAGGCAGGAAACCACGATAGGACCGAATTGCGCGGTCAGGATATCGGTATAACTCATTACTCCGACGCTGATCGGCACAAATAGCAGCGCCATATAGCGAATCAGCAAATGACAGCCGGGTTTGACCCAGTCCACGGGCAGGATTTGCAGCGCCAGCAGCATAAACAACAGCAGCATGCCGATGATGCTACCGGGAATGTTAATAGGAAGCAGGGTAGAAATGCCGATTCCGGCATAAAGAGCAGCGTAAATGATGACAAAGGCGCGCAAATAGCGCCAGCTTACAGACAGCACGGTGGGCATGACAGGCTCCTGTTTTCATAGGGCTTCATCATACGCATTAAGCGCTTAGCGTGCTAGCGGTCACGTTATTGTGGGATGTCGCGGCTGGGGCACCATTGAAAACGGCGCGATAAATCGCGCCGCTGGTTCTTGTTGACCCGGTTGCTTATTTCACCGGCATCCCAGGCTGTGCACCGCTATCCACGGACAGCACAAACAGGTCTTTGCCGCCAGGACCCGCTGACAGCACCATGCCTTCCGATACCCCGAAGCGCATTTTACGCGGTGCCAGGTTCGCGACAATGATAGTCATCTTGCCGACCAGCACTGACGGATCCGGATAGGCCGCACGAATGCCAGAGAAGATCTGGCGCTTCTCGCCGCCCAAATCCAGCTCCAGGCGCAGCAGCTTGTCTGAGCCTTCCACCAGCTCCGCTTTTTCGATCAGCGCCACGCGCATATCGACTTTGGCAAAATCATCGATGGTGATGGCGTCGCCAATCGGTGCGTCAGCCAGAGGGCCGGTCGCCGCAGGCTTGTTAGCGGCGGCAGCATCTTCTTTCGATGCCTCAACCAGCGCGTCCACTTTGGTCATCTCAATGCGGCCATACAATGCTTTGAACGGCGCAACGCTATGATCCAGCAGCGGCTGCTGGATAGCATCCCAGCTCAGTTCGCTTTGCAGGAAAGCTTCAGCGCGAGCGCTCAGGGACGGTAATACCGGCTTCAGCCAGGTCATCAGTACGCGGAACAGGTTGATACCCATTGAGCAGATGGCTTGCAGGTCGGCATCACGGCCTTCCTGTTTCGCCACCACCCACGGTGCCTGTTCATCCACATAACGGTTGGCGAGATCCGCCAGCGCCATGATTTCACGGATGGCACGGTTGTATTCACGGCTGGCCCAGGCTTCACCGATCTTCTCCGAGGCATCGACAAAGGTCTGATACAGCGCCGGATCGGCCAGCTCGGACGACAGTTTGCCGTCAAAGCGTTTGGTCAGGAAGCCAGCGTTACGCGACGCCAGGTTGACCACTTTGTTGACGATGTCCGCATTCACGCGCTGCACGAAATCTTCCAGGTTCAGGTCGATATCATCGATACGTGAAGAGAGTTTCGCCGCGTAGTAATAACGCAGGCTGTCGGCATCCAGATGCTGCAACCAGGTGCTGGCTTTGATAAAGGTGCCGCGTGATTTCGACATCTTCGCGCCATTAACCGTCACATAACCGTGCACAAACAGATTGGTCGGCTTACGGAACTGGCTACCTTCCAGCATGGCTGGCCAGAACAGGCTGTGGAAATAGACGATGTCTTTACCGATAAAGTGATACAGCTCGGTGGTGGAATCTTTCTTCCAGAACTCGTCGAAATCGATATTGCCGCGCTTGTCACACAAGTTTTTAAACGAACCCATGTAGCCGATTGGCGCATCCAGCCACACGTAGAAGTATTTGCCCGGCGCACCCGGAATTTCGAAGCCGAAGTAGGGCGCATCACGTGAGATATCCCACTGTTGCAGGCCGGATTCGAACCACTCCTGCATCTTGTTCGCCACCTGTTCCTGCAACGCACCAGAACGCGTCCACGCCTGCAGCATTTCACTGAAGGAAGGCAGATCGAAGAAGAAGTGCTCGGAATCACGCATTACAGGCGTCGCGCCAGAAACCACGGATTTCGGTTCGATCAACTCGGTCGGGCTGTAAGTGGCACCACAGACTTCACAGTTGTCGCCATATTGATCCGGAGATTTACATTTCGGGCAGGTACCTTTAACGAAGCGATCGGGCAGGAACATGCCTTTTTCCGGATCGTACAGCTGAGAAATGGTGCGATTTTTAATGAAACCGTTCTCTTTCAGACGGCCATAAATCAGCTCCGACAGCTGGCGGTTTTCGTCGCCGTGCGTCGAGTGGTAGTTGTCATAGCTGATGTCGAAGCCCGCGAAATCAGTCTCGTGCTCCTGCTTCATCTCAGCAATCATCTGCTCAGGCGCAATGCCGAGTTGCTGCGCTTTCAGCATGATCGGTGTGCCGTGCGCGTCGTCGGCGCAGATGAAGTAAACCTGATTGCCACGCATTCGCTGGTAACGCACCCAAATGTCTGCCTGGATATGCTCGAGCATGTGGCCGAGATGGATTGAACCGTTCGCGTAAGGCAGCGCGCACGTTACCAGAATTTTTTTAGCGACTTGAGTCATAGTTTGCGTAGCTTTCTGTAAATGAAAAATCGGGCTTAAGATGGTAACCGAAGCACTCTCTGGCGTAAACACAACCTGACAGCCACGTCACTTTATGCCCTATCTGATATTATTGAAAACACACCGCTGAAATTCAGCGTCAGAATAAAGAGTAAGGAGCGGGGATGACTTCACAATCCCGGGAACAACATTCACCCGAAGCCTTGCGCGCCGTGGTGATAGGCGTGCTGAGTGGCTTTGAACATCCGACACTGAAGCACAATCTTACGACACTGAAAGCCTTGCGCCATGTCGCGTTGCTGGATGACAAACTGCATCTGGAACTGGTGATGCCCTTCGCCTGGGCCAGTGCGTTTGAAGAATTGAAAGCACAAACCAGCAGCGAGCTGCTGCGTCTGACGCAGGCGCGTGCCATTGACTGGCGGTTGCGCCACGATATCGCCACCCTGAAGCGGGTGAAAAACCATCCTGGCGTCAATGGTGTGAAAAACATCATTGCAGTCAGTTCCGGTAAAGGGGGCGTGGGCAAATCCAGTACCGCGGTGAATATGGCGCTGGCGCTGGTGGCGGAAGGGGCGCGCGTCGGGATTCTCGACGCTGACATCTATGGACCGTCGATTCCCAACATGCTCGGTACGGAAAATCAGCGTCCCACTTCGCCGGATGGCACCCATATGGCCCCGATTATGGCGCACGGGCTGGCGACCAACTCCATTGGTTATCTGGTGACTGACGATAACGCGATGGTGTGGCGTGGCCCTATGGCCAGCAAGGCCCTGATGCAGCTACTCAATGAAACCATGTGGCCGGACCTGGATTATCTGGTGCTGGATATGCCGCCCGGCACCGGTGATATCCAGCTGACGCTGGCGCAAAATATCCCGGTGACCGGCGCGCTGGTGGTGACGACGCCGCAGGACATCGCGTTGATTGATGCGCGTAAAGGTATCGTTATGTTCGAGAAGGTCAACGTACCGGTGCTGGGTGTGGTGGAAAATATGAGCATCCACATCTGTAGCGAATGTGGTCATCATGAGCCGATCTTTGGTACCGGTGGGGCGCAGAAACTGGCGGAAGATTATAACACCCGTCTGCTGGCACAGCTGCCGCTGCATATTAATCTGCGCGAAGATCTGGATGATGGTGAGCCAACGGTGATTCGTCGGCCTGACAGTGAATTCACCGTGATGTATCGTGAGCTGGCCGGGCGCGTGGCGTCGCAGCTTTACTGGCATGGGGAAGTGATCCCCGACGATATCGCCTTCCGCGCGGTTTAACCGACTGATTATCCGCTGGCGCGCGCCGTCAGCGGATAGTGCATCAACAGGTATTTCCCCTGATCGCTTTCACCCTGCGCCACCTTTTGCCAGCCGTGCTTGAGATAAAAGGTTTGCGCAGGTTGGTTGAGCAACAGGCATTTCAACGCTCCGGTGCTGGTAAACCGCGCCTGTACCGCATCCAGTAGCGCACTGCCCACTCCCTGGCCCTGAAAATCGGGGGCGACATACAGGCTGTGCAGGAAATTATCATTATCGAGCACACCGGCAAACCCGACGCGATGGCCGTCAATCTCCGCCACCAGCACGGTCTCACCGATGATCACCCGATCAAAATCCTCCAGTTGCCAGTCATCACTGTCGAGCCAGGTCCAGTTGGTGCGTCGCGCCGCAAGGAACAGCGTACGCAGAAAAGGTCGGTCAGCTTCCTGAAACAATCGAATATGCACTGATGAACTCCAGCAGTCGGTTCACTCAAAAGTAGCAGTTCCGGCGCAAAAAGATAAACCACGTTAAATCAGGGTAGTTTCTGTGTAGAATGCCGCGGCAGGCCGCAGCAATCGGGCCTTGTCGCGTTTGATAGCTTTTGTTTATCTAATTGATAACGGCTGCATATTAGATGTTGGCCCGAAAATTATGTAACCTGCATCACATCTTTTAACGGAGGTCACCCGATGTCTATCATTAATACCAAAATTAAACCGTTCAAAAACGCAGCATTCAAAAACGGCGAATTTATCGACGTAACCGAGAAAGACGTTGAGGGTAAATGGAGTGTTTTCTTCTTCTACCCAGCTGACTTTACCTTCGTATGCCCTACCGAACTGGGCGACGTGGCTGATCATCACGAAGAATTCCAGAAACTGGGCGTAGATATCTACTCTGTTTCTACTGACACCCACTTTACCCACAAAGCTTGGCACGGTTCTTCTGAAACCATCGCTAAAATCAAATATGCGATGATCGGCGACCCGACTGGTGCACTGACCCGTAACTTTGAAATCATGCGTGAAGCTGAAGGCCTGGCCGATCGTGGTACTTTCATCGTTGACCCGGAAGGTATCATCCAGGCTATCGAAATCACTGCTGAAGGCATTGGCCGTGACGCCTCTGACCTGCTGCGTAAAGTGAAAGCGGCTCAGTACGTTGCTTCTCACCCAGGTGAAGTTTGCCCGGCTAAATGGCAGGAAGGCGACGCGACTCTGGCTCCATCACTGGACCTGGTTGGCAAAATCTAAGCCACCACGCAGCCCTTCGATGTTTCTCCAATCGGGTGCTACGGCACCCGATTTTTCGACCAGCAACAGGAACTCATTATGCTCGACACCAACTTAAAAACCCAACTCAAGGCTTACCTTGAGAAATTAACGAAACCGGTTGAGTTAATTGCCACACTGGATGATGGCGCCAAATCCGCAGAGATTCGGACCCTGCTGGCTGATATCGCGACTCTGTCTGACAAAGTCAGCTTCCGCGAAGAGAATGATCGTCCGGTGCGTAAGCCTTCATTTCTGATTACCAACCCTGGCAGCCACAGCGGCCCGCGTTTTGCCGGTTCGCCAATGGGCCATGAATTTACTTCACTGGTACTGGCACTGTTGCAGACCGGTGGACACCCTTCGAAAGAAGCGCAAAGCCTGCTGGAGCAAGTGGCTCAGCTTGAAGGCGAGTTCCATTTCGAAACTTATTATTCTCTGTCATGCCACAACTGTCCGGATGTGGTTCAGGCGTTGAACCTGATGGCCATCCTCAATCCAAACGTCAGCCATACGGCGATTGACGGTGGCATGTTCCAGAACGAAATTACCGAACGTAACGTGATGGGCGTTCCGGCGGTCTATCTGAACGGCAAAGAGTTTGGTCAGGGCCGTATGAGCCTGGCGGAAATCGTCGGTAAAGTGGACACCAACGCGGACAAACGTGCGGCGGAAGAACTGAATAAACGTGATGCATACGAAGTGCTGATCGTCGGTAGCGGCCCGGCGGGTGCAGCTGCAGCGATTTACTCGGCACGTAAAGGTATTCGTACCGGTCTGATGGGTGAGCGTTTTGGTGGCCAGGTACTGGATACCGTGGACATTGAAAACTACATCTCCGTACCGAAAACCGAAGGTGCGAAGCTGGCTGGCTCACTGCGTGCCCACGTTGATGATTACGATGTTGATGTGATTGATACCCAGAGCGCGATCAAACTGATCCCGGCAGCCAAAGAGGGCGGTCTGCATGCGATTGAAACCGCTTCTGGCGCGGTGCTGAAATCACGCAGCATCATCCTGGCGACCGGAGCTCGCTGGCGCAATATGGGTGTGCCGGGTGAAGAAGAGTATCGCACCAAAGGCGTCACCTATTGCCCGCACTGTGACGGTCCGCTGTTTAAAGGTAAGCGCACGGCAGTTATCGGTGGCGGTAACTCGGGTGTTGAAGCGGCCATCGACCTGGCGGGTATCGTTGAGCACGTCACCCTGCTGGAATTCGCCAGCGAAATGCGTGCTGACAAGGTATTGCAGGACAAATTGCGTAGCCTGAAAAACGTGGATGTGATCCTTAACGCACAGACCACAGAAGTGAAAGGCGATGGCAGCAAAGTGACCGGCCTGGTTTATACCGATCGCACCAACCAGAATAGCCATGAAATCGCGCTGAGCGGCATCTTTGTACAGATCGGCCTGCTGCCAAATACCACCTGGCTGGAAGGTGCTGTTGAGCGCAACCGCATGGGTGAGATCATCATTGATGCGAAATGCGAAACCAGCCTGAAAGGCGTGTTCGCGGCGGGTGACTGCACCACGGTACCGTACAAGCAGATCATCATTGCCAGCGGTGAAGGTGCCAAAGCCTCACTGAGTGCGTTTGATTACTTGATCCGCACCAACCTGGCTGAATAATTTTGTTGCGATAGCCACGCAAACGCCCTGCAACCTGTGTTGCAGGGCTTTTTTTTGCACGTCAGTACCCGGCCAGCGTCATCAGCATCATCCATACCGGGGTGGTTACCGCCGCAAACAGCGTGGAAAACAACATACTGGCCGCAGCCGGGCCGGTCAGCACCTGAAATTTTTGCGACATCAGGTAGACATTGACGCCCACCGCCATCGATCCCAGCAACACCACCACTTTACTTTCCAGCGCCGGTAAATCGGTCAGCCAGGCGATCGCCCAGATGCACATCGGCTGCACAATCAGCTTCAGCAGGCAGATGCTGTAACTCTCCTTCAGACCATCACGCACCCGATAGTGCGCCAGGCTCATGCCAAGCGTCACCAGCGACAGCGGTGCAGCAATGGAGCCGAGCAGATCAATGGGGTGTGCCGCAATCAGCGGCAGCGGTCGTTGCAGGAAACTCCAGGCCGTACCACTCAGGATGCCGATAATCAGCGGGTTTTTCAGTACGCTAATCAGCGTGCGGCCAAGCCCCTGCACCGAGAAGCTGCCATGCTTTGACCACTCCACCGACACTGTCAGCAGGGTCCAGAGGATCAGGCTATTAAACACCAGCACCAGCGCCACCGATGGCAGCGCCTGCTCACCCAGCAACACGGTGGCAATCGGAATGCCCAGCATCACGTTGTTGGAAAAAATACCGCCCAGCGCAAACACAGATCCAGCAATACTTTCCAGCCGGAACACTTTTGCTGCGATCACGCGTCCGGCAATAAACACCAGCAAGCAGCTGCCAAAAAATGCCAGCAGCAGACGAAAATCCACCGGCGGGCTTTTGTAGAAATCACTCATCACATCAAACAGCATGCAGGGCAGGGCCACATTGAACACAAAACGGTTCATCCCTTCACTGATACTGGCGGGCCATTTGCCAAAACGCGTCAGGCAATAACCGAGAAAAATAAGAATAAATAATGGGGCTGAGAGGTAAATCTGGTGACTCAATGTGGTTAATAGATCAGGCATCGCAGTGATATGGGCAAGAGGTTAATAGGGGCAGATTACCACGCCATAACATCTCTGCAACATACAATCCGCTGATATCTGTCTGATTATCCTAACCAGCGGCGTGCTTCCGCATCACTGATATCACGGTAATAAACCCGATGAATACGCTCGCCGCATCCTTTGCAATGTGCCTGGACATGCGTGGAATGGTAGTGACGACCAGAGGGGGAAACTGCGCCTTTACGTGAGATCTGAATATTGCGCCATTTATGTGCATGCGGAATAAAACTGAGTAATTTTAATTTCATTGTGTCTGCCGGATTTAATTATATTCTTCAGGTCCGGAATGAAATTAGGCCGTTTTTTACCCGCTCATAGTTTGATATTAATCAAGCAACAGTGATGTTGCTCTCATTTTGAATTTATTTATTAATTTCAAATAAAAAAGCGCGCAGGGGACTCAGCCTGCGCGCAATATAATTTGATTTACCCGGTCTTATTATATTAACGCTAATAACTATTTTGAGTTATTTGTTGCGCCACCTCCTTTTTTGCCATTCAACATCCGGGATGTTATTTGCGCTGAATCAGTTATGACGATTGAGTGCGTCAGTGGTCTGAAATGATCCAGCGCAATTTATTCGATTACAGGCTTTCGCTGCGGCTCACTCTTTTTCCATCCAGACTCAGGCTACGCACCATCACCTTATCGCCTGTGGCAATGGTCGGCTGTGCCTGTGGGTGATAGTCAATCCAGCTGTTGCCATTATCCAGGCTGTATTGCAGCGGCAGACCCGGCAGGGCGATGTTCATTTCCAGCCTGCCAGCATTGATGCGCGCGCCAGGGACAGGGAGACGGTAATGGATACCGGCTTTATCCAGTTTGCCCAGTTCGCGCTGGCCCAGCAGATTGGCAAAACGCTGCCAGTCGCCAGTGAGCTGTGCCTGGTTGACATGGTGGGTTTCACCGCCTTTAAAGCTGCGGCCCTGCTGATAATCCAGCTCCCAACTGGCGCGATGCCAGCCACGTTCAGCAACCGCTAACAGACGCGGGAAAATCATATATTCCATCTGCTGATCGGTGCGCACGGTTTCGCTCCACAGCTGGGCAGAGAGGCCATATGCGCCACCCCACGGCTTGTCCGACGTTGTGGCGAAAGGATTGCCATCGCGATCGACTGAGGTCTCAGCATTTTGCGGCAGGTTATCCGGTGCGAAGCTGAACATTTTGCGCTCATCACTAAAACGTGTCCCCCAGTAATAGCCGCGTTCCAGCGGGTTGACCTCATAGGGAAAGTCCATGTAGACGTAATCTGGATTGGAGATCACCACATCGTAATCTTTTTGTGTCCAGTCATTGGCGCTGTCGAAACCGCCCCAGTACAAGGTGTCCCAGAAGTTAACGCGGGTGCGTGAGGTGGCGAACGCATGGGCGTTGGTGGCATCTTTCAAACCATCCTGCCACGCCTGCATCACCGGAATACCATGCGCTTTCACCAACTGGCTGACTTCCAGCGCAAAGTGGCTTGGCAAATGTTCCAGGTCCTGCACTTTGCCGGATTTCACCAATGCCTGGCAGACCTGTGATTTAGCCCAGGGCTTGTCTTGTTGGCTTTGATCGAGAATACCTTTGCCTGCCTCAGGATTTTTTATATCGGTGTAACCTGCGCCAAGACGAATATTTTTCGCTTCGTCACCACCAAAGTGCCAGGTCGTCAGCGGCTGACCGGCTTCGCGGTGCATGCGTTGAATTTCACCTATCACTTTGTCAACAAAACGTTGTGAGGAGTCGAGGCAGGGATTGAGATAGCTGGTACGATCATACAGCTGTACCGACGTGGTATTGGAGGTGTCCGTCGGATCAACCAGGCGGAATTCGCTCGCCGCGCGCGGTTTGCCTGCTGCCATCAGTCGGTTATAGCGAGCTTCCATCGAGATGACGGCGGCACGGGCGTGGGCAGGCATATCGATTTCCGGAATCACTTCAATATTGCGTGCTTTAGCATACTTCAGGATTTCAATGTAATCAGCGCGGCTGAAATACCCACTGCCATGATTATCGCTAAACGGGCCGGAACCCAACTGTGGCACCAGGCATTGTTGTTCGCTCAGGTCGTGACAGCGCTTGCTCCCGACATTGGTCAGTTCCGGCAGACCGGGGATTTCGATGCGCCAGCCTTCATCGTCGCTGAGATGGAAGTGGAATTTGTTCATCTTCCATGCGGCCATCTGGTCCAGCATCCGCAATACTGCCTGTTTGCTGTGGAAGTTACGTGCCACATCAAGGAAAGCCCCGCGATAGGCAAAACGCGGCGCATCCTGTGCTTCCAGCGTGGCAATAACCGGTTTGCCCTCGGCGGGTACCAGCGAGAGCAGCGACATCAGGCCGTAGTACGCGCCAGCCGCATCATAACCCACGATATCGGTGCCACGAGGGGTAATGCGTAGCTGGTAAGCGCCAGATACCGCTTCTGCGCCGTGGAACCGGCGAGAGTCAATGTGGGTTGCGATGCCATAGCCCTGTGGATCTGGCGGGATCCCCAGCAGGGCAAAACGCTGCTGCACGGCATTAGCCTGGTCCGCTGGCAGAGCATTGAGATGCAATACCACGCCCTTGCTCAGATCGACATCAGCTGCATGGATGTGGACCGAACGTGGCGTCGGAGTAATTTGCCCACGCAGGGTGGCTGCCGGTAGCAATTTGATATCGGCATTTTTGGCGAAACGGCTGTTGGGTTGCATCAGCACATTCTTATCATCAGCCACACGCTTCCACTGGTCGCCAAAGGCCTGGACGAAGTCAGTTAAATTTTCCGTGTCGGTGCTGCTGATAATTTTTGGCGATGCCCCTTCTGCGGTGACGTACCAGCGCGGCATCACATCGGTGATAAACAGCTGCCAGTATTCGTTAACGATAGGGATCTCGACAGTGGCACCCGCGGCAAAGCCGGTGAATTTGTCTGTGGGTTCCAGGCGGGTTAAGTCGCCGACGACATGGGTCATCTTAAACTGGTCGCTATCGACGCGCAGGGTCTCATGCACGTTGCTCATATAAATCGCCCAGTTTTTACTGGTGATGGCCGGGCCATGGTTGGTCAGCCTGATGGTGGCGCGATTGCAGGAAGCCCAGTCAGCGCCGAGTTGGGCGCAATCCACGCCGTGGCTGGCGGCCTGATTATCGGTTACCTGGTATTGCACGCCAAACTGGCTGATTTGATCCACCACCTCTTGCTGGGTTTGTGGTACCGATTTGCAGGCACCGAGCGCGATAACGCTCAATGCCAGAAGGCTTAATTTCAATTTTTTCATGCTGTTATCCTTATGCGCGGATGAATTCTGGCTCCAGCCAGCTCAGGGTCAAAAGAGGGTAAAGGGCGCGATGACCATAAATTTGATGTCTTTCTCGTCCTGGAAGATGTTGCCGTAGCCACCGCTGTAGCTGGGCAGAT
The DNA here is from genome assembly GCF_002095535.1 of Pantoea cypripedii. Lineage (NCBI taxonomy): Bacteria > Pseudomonadati > Pseudomonadota > Gammaproteobacteria > Enterobacterales > Erwiniaceae > Pantoea > Pantoea cypripedii. The sequence goes on along the minus strand of NZ_MLJI01000001.1, from coordinate 2,821,221 downwards.
TGCTGTGGTTGTCATACTGGGTGTAATGCAGTTTGAACTGGGTGCCTTTGGCGCGTGTTTCCTGCAGGGTATAAACCAGGTCAAGACTCCACGCGGATTCCGTCAGGCGTTGCTGCTGGTTGTAGATGGGATTCGTGGAGGGTTTTGCATCCCAGCCATAGGCATAAGATCCACCCGCCTGCCAGCCGGGTAATTGCCAGTGGCCAAGATCAACCATAACGCCGGCAAACACCGCTTTCTCGCCGTTGGCGTTCCAGTCAGAGCGTGAATCCCACCATACATCCATGCGGCCATTCGAGCTGGCATAGGATGGCGTCATACGTTGCAGGAAAAAGCCCTGATTACCTTCGGCTTTGACCCAGGTTCCTTCGAGGCGGAAATCAAAAGCGCCCAGGGTGTAACCCAGCGTCATGGCCTGTAGCCAGGCTAAACCGTCATAGACATGGTTAACGTTCTCGGTACCGCCGCTTTCGCGATCTTTGGCCCCGTAAAATTGATAGCTGGTACGCAGCGGTGACCCGGCCAGCGGCAGCTGATATGAGGCTTTGGCAAAATACTGATCCATGTAATTTGCTGCCTGGCCATATGCGCCTTCCAGGATGAAGTCGTTTTTAAAGTCATACTTCGCACCGAAGGATTGCAACCAGGGAATGCCCGTTTCGCCGTCCGCTTTGCGGAAGTTGTACATGTTCTGATACCACGGGGCTTTGTACTGATCGGTCCACATCCAGGAGAAGGAAAGCGCGCCGCTGTCAGCAAAGTCGAAGGTGGTTCCCGCTTCGACGCCCCGGTAGGTACCTGGCAGGAAGCTCCAGTGCGGTGCCAGCAGCGTCTGGCCAGTTGGTTGCAAATAACCAGCACGCAGCCAGTTATCCTGCCATTTGGTTTTCAGTGCAGCCTTGTACAGGCTGGCCCCACTCTTATCACCGGTCCATTTTTCATCCCAGCGTGTGCGGGCATCGCTGAAGCCGATTTCATTGGGGGCGGCCGGGCCGCTGTTGGTCAGCTCCAGCGCACCAAAAGCGGCGAGATCGAGACCAATAAAATTCGCCAGATAGCCGGAAGAGAAGTCCAGGCTGGCATTGGCAGAAGCATGGTGCAGGTTGGCATCATATTGGCCGTACTTGCCATGCTGCGGATCCATCTCTTTACGATCGCGCTGGCGTTGCCAATAGAAAATAGAACCGCTGAGAGATGAGTCATCAACAAAACCTGCCGCCAGTGCGGGGGTGCAGGGAATCAATGCCGTGACAGCCAGAATGGAAGCAATAGCAGTAGCCAGTGGCGTGCGAAGAGTCCGGTTCATGGTAAATCCTCCGTGATAATTCCTGTGGTAATGATGTTTGGTGAAACTGTTACCTCATGTAACAAGTGGTGTGATGTTATTTTTCGCGACGCGAATTATCAATAGCATTTTTTGCAAATTATGACGTGACGCGCAAAACACAGGATCTCAGGTTTTGACAGGATGGCTACTTTCATCCATTTGATTTTTAATTAAATAAAGATATTTCAGGTCAGGGAGAGGATGTTCTTATCGTGATGAATCCCTTGATGAAACCACGGGGCGAACAGGTGAAATGGCATTGCGAAACGGGGCAGGTTAAGAGGTGGTCGGCACAGGTCCTTCTTTACAAAGCAGGGAGTTCATGAATCCAAAGATAAAAATTTTCTTATCGATGATAATTATGACTTGTTGTACTTTGGTGTAGTTTCTATACCTTGATCTCGATGAGGAATTTGCCTAGGATTTTCGCCGGTAGCCAGCACTGTTGTGGCTGCTGATCTGAAGGGGGCGTTATGCCACGTAATTTACCTCAGGAGCTGTAAAATGACTGATGCTTTGAAGAAAAGACAACCTGAAGACAAACGCGTTATTCGTCTCAGTGAAACCTGGGAAGTCGAATATTGGACTAAAACCCTGGATGTTTCCGTCGCACAATTACGAACCGCAGTCGCAAACGTGGGTAAAGATAGTCAGAAAGTTAAGCAGTATCTCGGTAAGTAGGTGTCCATTCTGCCTGGAAACCCCGCTCTGCGGGGTTTACTACATCAAATAACGGATTAAAGGATAGGGAATTATCGGGATGATAATAGGCGAACAGAAAAAACCAGATATTGAAGAAGGAACGCTGCGTCTGATGACTTTGGGGGAAATTGCTATGGCACAGAAGGTATTTGGTCATAGTATTGCCTATAATCGAGTCTGGATTCATTGTGACAGTTACCTTCCCTTTGGACTGCAAAATCCTGACTATGCTATGACTCCTAACGGTGAGATATGGTTCAGGAAAAAAATTTACAGCTCGGATTTTTCATCTTCCTTAGTAAATATGGTTGATAAATGGGTTTTCATTCATGAGTTAGGTCATGTATGGCAGCATCAGCACGGGCAATGGGTCCGCTTGCGAGGGACTTTTAGCTGGGCTGCAAATTATACCTACGATTTAGACAAAGAGAAATTAACGGATTATTCGCTTGAGCAGCAGGCGTCAATCATTGCTGATTATTGGTTATTGTTGGTTTATGGAATTGAACAGTGGTATTTCTACCAAAGGCCTTCGCGTTTTGGAAAATACCGGGGTAAACAACCCTTAAAAGATGTTCCAGCGCTTTATAAAAAAATTGTGACAGGCAAGGGAGCGTAAGTGTATAAAAATTATTTAATAATAGCGGCAGCCGCTCTGCTTTCAGGCTGTCCCGGGCCGGGCGATAGAATTCCACCGAAAGAGCCTGCTAATGTCGCGATAAGAGATAACCAGGTTTGTATTACCGCACCAATCCGAACGGGGGAATATGTTTCTGCGGTACAGATATCAGATGGAGAAGATAATCATCTTCTCAGGACATTAGCCAAAAAACCTGTGTATGTAACCAATGGACAATGTCTGCCAACGTTTGGTTATGATTTCAAACGGAACCATACCTATACTGCCTATTACACGATTGAAAAAAACGATATTGATAGTGGGCGTTACCTTTCCGTTGTGTTTTCAACATTGAATGGTCTGCAGCAGATTAGCCCACCAGCTGGACGCTAACGTTAATCATCATCGGATTTACCTGGATTTTAGCGCTTGTTTGTCGGGCTTTCTGCTGGCATTATCCTGTTCATGAGTTAATGAGGAACATTAACGCAACCTTTTGATTTTAAATGACTCGGGGTGCCCTCTTAAACGGGGCTGAGATACACCCGCTGACCTGATCTGGATAATGCCAGCGTAGGGAAGTCAGATGCCTGACCGCATTCGCCTTCTTGATCGCCGGTTGGGAGCCTTATGAAACAGCCTGACCTTCTCTCCACAGCGCAACTCGCGCAATCTCTTCAGTTACTCCGTCAGCATATGCCGCTGGTGCATTGCATGACCAATGACGTCGTACAAACCTTTACCGCGAATGTCCTGCTGGCGCTGCGTGCTTCCCCTGCCATGGTGATCGAGGCAGATGAAGCCGCACAGTTCAGCGGTTTCGCCGATGCGTTGCTGATTAATGTCGGCACCCTGACGCGCGATCGTCGTGATGCGATGCAGGCCGCCGTCACCGCAGCCAACCGGGCGGGGACGCCCTGGACGCTCGATCCGGTAGCGGTCGGCGCGTTAACGTTTCGCACCGAATTTTGTCAGCAGTTGCTAAGCCAGCAGCCCGCGGCTATTCGTGGCAATGCCTCAGAAATCCTGGCGCTGGCGAATCAGGCGGCAGGCGGGCGTGGTGTGGATAGCCTGCATCAGGCCGACGCGGCAATCAGTGCCGCACAGCAACTGGCGCGAGATTATCACAGTATCGTCGCGGTCACTGGCGAAGTGGATTATGTCACTGACGGCCACAACATCCTGGCTATTCCCGGCGGCAGCCCGTTAATGACGCGTGTGGTGGGCACCGGTTGCGCACTATCGGCCGTGGTAGCGGGCTTTGCCAGCCTGCCGGGTGAGCGTCTGCAACATGTGGCGGCGGCTTGTCGCGTGATGTCGCTGGCGGGTGAAAGGGCAGCGCGTCAGGTGCAGGGGCCAGGGAGTTTTGTGGCCACTTTCCTTGATGAGCTGTGGACGCTGGAGGTGACGCCATGAAACGCATCAATGCATTAACCATCGCAGGCACCGATCCCAGCGGTGGTGCGGGAATCCAGGCCGATCTTAAAGCGTTTTCGGCGCTGGGCGCCTATGGCACCAGCGTGATCACCGCATTGGTGGCGCAGAACACCTGTGGCGTGCAATCGGTGTATCGCATCGAGCCGGATTTTGTCGGTGCGCAACTGGATTCGGTACTCGACGATGTGCGTATCGACAGCGCTAAAATCGGCATGCTGGCGGAAACGGCAGTGGTGGAAATCGTCGCGGCGAAGCTGAAGCGTGCCAGCCTGCCGTTTGTGGTGCTGGATACGGTGATGATTGCCAAAAGCGGCGACGCGTTGTTGTCACCGGACGCCATCGACAGTATCCGTGAACTGCTGCTGCCGCAGGTTTCCCTGATTACGCCAAATTTACCGGAAGCGGCGGCGTTGCTTGGACGGAGCATGGCGCAGGATGAAGCCACCATGCTCCAACAGGGCGATGCGTTGCTTGATCTCGGGTGTGAAGCGGTACTGATGAAGGGAGGACATCTGAGCGATGCCGAGAGTCCTGACTGGCTGATCACCCGTAGCGGACGCCAGCGCTTTACCGCGCCGCGCGTCAATACCCGCAATACGCATGGCACCGGCTGTTCGTTGTCAGCGGCGCTGGCGGCGCTGCGTCCACGGCATGACAGCTGGTCCGCCACGGTGACGGAAGCCAAAGCATGGCTGCAACAGGCGCTGATCCATGCGGATTCGCTGGAGGTCGGCAAAGGTATTGGGCCGGTGCACCATTTCCATCGCTGGTGGTAGGGCGTAACGCTGGATTGCCGTTTTTTGCCTGCGCATCTGTCTGAAAAATGGAGTCAGCAATTTGCCAGCCTGGCGGATTTGGGTCCAGGCTGTTGGGGGCGAATCGGCAGGTGCCGGTTCCAATCCAGCCATTTATTCAGGAGTCAGCATGACGGACATCGTTCAGTTATTGGGCAAAGAAGCGGACAGTCTTCTTCAACATCGCTGCATGACCATTCCAGCGGAAAGCCTTTATTTACCGGGCGCGGATTATGTTGATCGCGTAATGACGGACAACAATCGTTCTCCTGTCGTGTTACGTAATATGCAAACCTTGTACAACACCGGCCGTCTGGCGGGCACCGGTTATCTGTCGATTCTGCCGGTTGATCAGGGAGTGGAGCACTCAGCAGGTGCTTCCTTTGCTGCCAATCCGCACTACTTCGACCCGAAAAATATCGTGGAGCTGGCGATTGAAGCGGGCTGCAACTGCGTCGCGTCCACCTATGGGGTGCTGGCTTCGGTTGCGCGCCGTTACGCGCACAGGATTCCCTTTATGGTGAAACTGAACCATAACGAGACGCTGAGCTATCCAACCCAGTACGACCAGACCCTGTACGCCAGCGTGGAGCAGGCGTTCAATATGGGAGCCATCGCGGTCGGTGCAACTATCTACTTCGGCTCCGAACAGTCTCGCCGCCAGATTGAAGAGATTTCCGTCGCGTTTGAACGCGCCCATGAGCTGGGCATGGTGACGGTGCTGTGGGCCTATCTGCGTAATAATGGCTTTAAGAAAGATGGCGTGGATTATCATGCCAGCGCCGATTTAACCGGCCAGGCCAACCATCTTGCCGCGACCATTGGTGCGGACATTGTGAAGCAGAAAATGGCGGAAAATAACGGGGGTTACACCGCAGTCAACTTCGGTCACACCGATGAGCGTGTCTACAGCAAGCTGACCACGGAAAACCCGATTGACCTGGTGCGTTATCAACTGGCGAACTGCTATATGGGGCGCGCCGGGTTGATTAACTCAGGTGGGGCAGCCGCCGGGGCGACCGATGTGGCCGAGTCAGTGCGTACGGCGGTGATTAACAAACGCGCGGGCGGCATGGGACTGATTCTGGGACGCAAAGCATTTAAGAAATCGCTGAAGGAAGGCGTGGAGCTGATTAACGCGGTGCAGGATGTTTATCTGGCGAAAGACGTGACCATCGCCTGATTAAACCTGGCTTGCTTGCCATTTCGCCTCCGGGCAGTGCTCACCGCTGGTCACATACTGAGGTATGCTCCCAGCGTCTGCGCGCTGGCCGGACGCGAACTGCCTGCGCCGCCGACGGTTTAATCCATTAAACAGCACGAACGCGTAGCTACCGTCTTGAACGTCAATACCTGGTGCGAATAAATTCGCACCCTACTTCTGTAGGGGCGGCATTAATGCCGACCAGGTCAATAACAGCACGGAGCCGTAGCGGCGCGATTTATCGCGCGAGATTATGCAGCCGGGGGCAAATTAAGGCGCTTCAAACCACTCGCTATTCCGTTCCGCAATCGGCGTAATGGTCAGAATCATTTCCTGCAAATGGCGACGCATCGCTGACTCGGCAGCCTCAACATCATGCGCTTTCAGCGCGGCATAAATCTCTTCATGCTGCTGAATCAGGCTTTCCGGCGGGGAAACTTCACTCAGTGTCAGAAAACGTACCCGGTCCATGGTGGCTTTAATGTTCTCCACCGTTTCCCATGCCAGCAGGCAGTTGATGCCTTCCGCAATCAGGCGGTGAAATTCATCATCGAGGGAGAGGAATGACTGGCTGTCATGGCGTTCGGCCGCTAAACGTTGTAGCTGAAGATTATGCTCCAGCGCCATCAGCGCCTCCGGCGCGATTTCCTGCGCCGCACGGCGCACCACGGCGATTTCCACCGCTTCACGGATAAACCGGCCATCGGCGACGCGCTGGGCGGAAATCTTGCGTACAAAAGTGCCGCGTTGCGGTAATACCTGTACCAGTCCAGCCTCTGCCAGCTTGATAAAGGCTTCACGTACCGGCTGGCGTGAGACATTAAAGCGCGCTGAAACCTCTTTTTCCGACAGCAGCGAGCCGGGATGGATGGCGCAGGTAACGATATCCCGACGCAGATAGCGGTAAATCTGCTGATTTACGGGTTCGCTGGTGGTTATGGTATAGGCAATCGACATGCAGCAATATCCGTATCGAATTATGGAGGTTATAAGGGAGCAGTCTAATCAGCACGCTCCCTCTGCGCTACAAGTTTGTTGCAGACCGGGTAAGGGCATGTACCGTGGCGCGAGCACCTTCGTCACACAGCTGCTGATAAAGTTCGGTGACGCGTGCCACGAAGCCAGCATGATGCAGTAAATCGTCGCCAAACACCGCTTTTAATCCCAGCAAGGCACGGACACGAGGGGCCCCTTCATCGCTCGACGCCACAATGCGCGCCAGCTCATCTTTCAATGGGTCGCGAATCTCAATCGGCTGGCCGTGTTCATCCACACCGCTGACATAGCGCATCCAGCCCGCCACCCCCAGCAACAGAAAATCGCAGCCTGAACCATTTTGCAAATGCCAGCGCACACTATCCAGCATGCGCTGAGGCAGTTTTTGCGTGCCATCGGTGGCGATCTGATAGGTGCGATGTTTGATCGCGCGGTTTTCGTAGCGAGCAATCAGCGAATCGGCATAGGCTGCCAAATCCACGCCCTGGGTACGCAAGGTGGGAGCCTGATCCTGCATCATCAGGGCGCGGGCAGCGTGGCGATAATGGGGATCGGCCATGCAGTCGCTGATATGTTCGTAACCTGCCAGGTAGCCAAGATACGCCAGGAAGGAGTGGCTGCCGTTCAGCATACGCAGCTTCATCTCTTCGAACGGCAGCACATCGCTCACCAGCTCAGCCCCGGCATTCTCCCAGGCGGGACGGCCACTGACAAAATTGTCTTCGATCACCCACTGGAAGAAGGGTTCCGCTTCCACGGCAACCGGATCGCTGCTGCCGAGGCGTGCCGCCAGGGTGGCGAATGCCGCATCGGTCATGGCCGGAACGATGCGATCGACCATGGTCGAGGGGAAGGAGAGGTGGGCTTTAATATAATCGGCCAGATCGCTGCTGTGACGTTCCGCCAGCTGGACGAGCACGTTGCGCGTCACGTGACCGTTTTCTGGCATGTTGTCGCAGGACATCACGCTAAACGGTGCCAAACCCCGTTCGCGGCGACGGATGATCGCGGCCAGAATCAGGCCCGGCAAAGATCGAGGTGCCTGCGGCTGGGCGAGGTCGTGAACGATGTCAGGATGATCCGGGTTGAGGTTGCCGCTGGCAGGCAGATGGCAGTAACCTTTTTCGGTGACCGTCATCGACACAATCGCAACATCCGGCTGGCTCATAGCCTCAATCACCGCCTCGATGCCATCCCCCTTGCCATGCAGGGCGGCGGTAATGACCCCAATCACCCGGCTATGCAGACTGTCGTCGGCCATTTCGGTCAGGGTGTAGAGTAAATCCTGCTGGCGCAGCGCCTCGATTAATGCGCCGCTGTTGAGGTTCACTTCACAGTAACCCCAGTCACTGCCCTGAGCGGCCAGTTTGTCGCTCGCCAGTGCCTGATGGGCACGGTGAAAGGCACCAAACCCGATGTGGACCATACGGGTTTTCAGTTTGCTGCGGTCATAGTTCGGACGTTGTACGTCGGCGGGAAGGCGTTCAATCTCTAACATCATCATTCCTTTTAGCAAACGGGGCGCGGAACCGCCCCGTGATGATCAATCTGTTAAGCTGAAACCGGTTTATTGCTGGTTTTCGGACTGCGGATGACAAACAGCACCAGCAGGGCACCCAGGCCAGCGACCACTCCAGCCAGCACAAAGGCGCTGTCAAATTTGCCGGTGTGCTGGACGATAAAGCCCGTGACGATAGGACCAATGATGCCCGACAGGCTACCCACCAGATGGATAAAGCCGCTGATGCTACCGACACGGCTTTTGTGCACCACGTCCTGAATAATCGCCCAATAGATCGCGCCAGTGATGTAGAGGAAGAAGATGGAGATCGACATCATGATCACCGCCGAATTGACCTCTTTTATCGTACCCGCCAGCGCGACACAAATTGCCGCTGCCAGCAGTGAGACCACCAGCACAATTTTACGCGACAACAGTAACTTACCGGTAATATTGAAAATTTTGTCGGAAATCCAGCCACCCAACGCCAGACCGACGAAACCGACAATCCACGGAATCATGGTGGTGATACTCATGGCTTTGATATCCAGACCATGCGCCTGCACCAGATACGCCGGGAACCAGCTCAGGAAGAAGAACAGAATGTAGTTGTAGCAAAAGAAGGCGAATGCCGTGACCAGGATGATTGGCTGACGCAGGTAGTACCCCATCCCGTGAGCAGCGCCAGACAGATCCGCTTCTTCGCCCGACTGTTCCGCTTTCAGTTGTTCCACCAACGCACGCTCTTCAGGCGAGACACGTTTGCTTTTCGCCGGGTTATCCGCCGCGATAAAGAACCAGATCGCCATCCACACCAGGCCAATCACGCAGATGGCAACGAAGGCCGGACGCCAACCGAATGACAGCGCCAGATAACCGATAATCGGACCGGCAACTGCGCCTCCGAGTGGGGAACCGGCACTTAATAAGCCCATGGCGGTGGCGGCCTGTTTTTTCGGGAACCAGCCATTAATAGCTTTGTTGGCCGAGGCGCAGATGGGGCCTTCCGCCATGCCAAACAGCACGCGCAGCAGCATCATCGACCAGAAACCGGTGGCGAGCGCCGTCATACCGCAGAACAGCGACCACATCCCCACCGCAGTGCCGAGCACAATGGTCGGGCCGAATTTATCAGTGGCGAGGCCGCCGATAAAGTTGAACAGGGCATAGCCGAAGAAGAAACTGCCGAAAATCATGCCGAACTGCTCGGCATTGATCATCAAATCTTTTTCCACCAGCGGCACGGTCAGGGACAGGGCAATACGATCGAGGTAGTTGATCATATAAACCAGAAACAACAGCAGTACGAGGGTCCAGCGCAGATTCTTCAACATAGAAACTCCGACATCATCATCTTTATAGTAGTGCTGCCGGTGGGTACGTACCGGCAGGAGGACACCTGGTGTGAAGGTTAACTCAGGCCATATGCAGAATCACTTTGCAGCAGGTGCGCGGGTCTTTTTCGAACAGCGTCATCGCGCGTTCAATTTCCGCCAGCGGGAAGTAGTGCGTGACCAGTTTCTCTGGCTGGATCTGGCCTTTTTCCATCCACTCAATCACTTGCGGAAAACGGTTGCTGTTGAGACGCGAAGTGAACAGCGACAGTTCTTTGCTGGTCAGGCTTTGCTGCGTAATGCTGCAGGGTTCACCCGAGAAGCCCAACAGACCGATGCGGGCCGCTGGTGAGGCGAGGGCGGCCGCTTCCGCCAGAATGGCTGGATGGCAGGCGGCATCAATGATGAGTGTGGGCTGCACCCCTTCAAGCTGGGCAGCCAGCGGGATCTCGCTGTTGTTAAACACCTGATCGGCACCGTTTTGTTGCGCCAGTACCAGGCGTTCTGGCAGGCGGTCCACCACCAGCACCTGTTTAACGCCGTAGACCCCTTTCAGTACCTGAATGGCGGTCAGCCCCATCGGACCGGCACCATAAATCAGCGCGACGTCCTGCGGCTGCGGTTGCAGGAACGCGGTGATATTGGCGGCGATAGTGAACGGTTCAACCATGCTGGCCAGCTTATCGGGAATGCTGTCGGGCAAACGGAAGGCGTTTTTGGTCGGGGCGACAGCGAACTCGCTAAAGCCACCATCGCGGTGCACACCAATCACCTGGAGTTCTTTGCAGACATTGGGGCGACCAATGGAGCAGGGATAGCAGTGACCACAGCTCACCACCGGGTCGACGGCGACGCGTTCACCAATACGGCTCTCATCAACACCGGAGCCTGTGGCATCGATCACACCAAAAAACTCATGACCGATCACGCGTGGATATTTGGCAAACGGATTATGACCGTGCCAGATATGGACATCGGAGCCACAGATGCTGGCAAACTGGACCTTAACGCGTACTTCTCCGGCGGCAGGCTGCGGTACCGGACGTTCCGCCAGCACCAGCTCACCCGGTTGTTCAATCACGACACTTTTCATCATCAGCTCCTTGCCTGGCATCCTCTTCAGGGGGGATGGGCATTAACGGGAATTCAATGAGGAAAAAATACGCGCACAAATACTACCATACAAGTCTACATTGCGGAGTTGTGAAGAGGGTCACAAGATGAGGAGGTACGGGCGTTGACCCGTGTAGCGGCGCAATTTATTGCGCGCCTTTTTCCGGCAATGTGCACGGAATTGCGCAATAAATTGCGCCGCTACGGGGGAATGTTGTTCAGATCACGCCAGCAACGGGCACTGCGGCGGTAAACGGCAGCTCAGCGCGCCTGGTAGGACCTCAATCTGGAATTCACTGCCAGTGAGCGGTTCGCCATCGAGATTGAAGGTCATCTCATGGGGGGAGCGAATATGCAGTGACGGTAATTTCGCGCTGACAATGTTCGGGTTTTCATCATCGCGCGTCAGCGAATGCAGCAGGGTAGGCAGCAACTCCTGAGCCGTGACGATACTCAGGTTAAGCTGACCATCATTGATCAGCGCATCCGGACATAATTTCTGTCCGCCGCCCGCCTGGCGACCATTACCAATGCCGATCACCAGCGCATCGCCTTGCCAGTTAAAATCCGCGGCGCTGATTTCGCAGCTATCCGGCTTTAAGGTATCTACGCGGGTCAAACCATGAATAAAGTACGAAACGCCGCCGAGCGCCGATTTGAGTTTTTCCGGCGTTTCCGTGGTGATACGGGTGCCAAAGCCCCCGGTCGCCATGTTGATAAAGTAGCGATCGCCATTCACCCGCGCCAGGTCGATGGCGCTGGCCTTGCCGAGCACCGCCAGGCGCAATGCTGGTTCCATCTCCAGCGGGATGCCTGCGCTGGTGGCAAAATCATTGGCCGTGCCAAGCGGTAAAATCCCCAGCACCGGTCGTTGTGATTCCGCTAATGCGGCCAGTGCGGTAGCAATTTCATTGATGGTGCCATCACCGCCACCCGCCACCACGGTTTCAGCCTGCAAACTGACCGCCTCCTGGACATAACGGTCGCCATCGCCTTTTTCCCAGGTAACACGCACGGCCAGATTAAAGCCTTCGTCACGCAGTTGATTGACGGCGGCACGTAATTCCTCATTTCCGGCACCTTTGCCGTTAAGGATCAATAACGTCAGCGGTTTGTTTTGCATGATTCGTCCCTTAATGCTTCCTCAGACAAGTGGTTATAGCATAGCTGGGCAGGGAACTTTATCGGCGGGTGACGAAAAAAGAAAACCCGCACGGGGGAGCCGGGCGGGTGAATGAGGTGGTTCCTGGTACTACCTGCTGTTTATTGTTACTCGTTAGCAGCGGAAGCGAGTTTACGCCAGGGCGAAACGGCGGTCTGTGATCTTGTTCTAATTTCAACCATTTCTTTTCATTACGTGCGATTGCTGGCGTGCGGATCGCGCGTACTGTCGCCATCGGTAAAATTACGCAGCAGCAGGGCGAAAGCCAGATCGACATGTTCCGGCACTGGCAACCAGATGCGGTGACCATCACCCGGTGCCACCTCAACCGCGCTGCCTTTGTCATTCTGCATCGCTTCCAGTCGACAGTTCAGGTTGCCGTTGGGGGTCATGATCTCCAGTTCATCACCCAGCAGAAACTTGTTTTTCACTGCCACCTGCGCCCAGTCACCCCGGCGTTCGCCGGTAAACTCGCCGACAAATTGCTGGCGTTCGGATACCGAGTAACCCTGCTGATAATTCTGGTAGCTGTCATGGGTGTGGCGACGCAGAAAACCTTCGGTATAGCCGCGATGCGCCAGCCCTTCCAGCGTTTCCAGCAGCGCGGGATCGAAGGGCTTACCGGCGGCGGCATCGTCAATGGCCCGACGATAAACCTGCGCGGTACGTGCACAGTAATAAAACGATTTGGTACGTCCCTCAATCTTCAGGGAATGCACCCCCATCTGACTCAATCGTTCGACATGCGCCACCGCGCGCAGATCTTTGGAATTCATGATGTAGGTACCATGTTCATCCTCAAAGGCGCTCATGGTCTCGCCAGGTTTCATTTTCTCTTCCAGCAGAAACACCCGGTCAGTGGGGGTACCGATGCCGAGTGTCGGTGCGCTGTCCTGCATCTCCACCGGCTGATGGAAACCGACAATATTGCCGACCTCATCCTGCTGACCTTCTTCCACTTTGTACTCCCAGCGGCAGGCGTTGGTGCAGGTGCCCTGGTTGGGATCGCGTTTGTTCAGGTAGCCCGAGAGCAGGCAACGGCCGGAATACGCCATGCATAGCGCACCGTGTACGAAGATCTCGATTTCCATCTCCGGCACCTGCTGGCGGATTTCAGCAATCTCTTCCAGTGACAATTCGCGCGACAGGATCACCCGCGTCAGTCCCATCTGTTGCCAGAACTTCACCGTCGCCCAGTTGACGGCATTAGCCTGCACCGAAAGATGGATCGGCATGGCCGGAAAGGCTTCACGCACCAGCATAATCAGGCCGGGATCGGACATGATCAGTGCATCCGGTTGCATTGCCACCACCGGGGTCAGATCGCGGATAAAGGTCTTCAGCTTGGCGTTATGCGGCGCGATATTGACGACGACGTAGAATTTTTTACCCAGCTGATGGGCTTCATCGATGCCTTTGGCGAGGTTTTCATGGGTGAATTCGTTATTGCGCACGCGCAGGCTGTAACGAGGCTGACCGGCATACACCGCGTCGGCGCCATAGGCGAAGGCATAGCGCATATTCTTCAGCGTTCCCGCTGGAGAAAGCAGTTCAGGTTTAAACATGGGATCTCACTGATGTCAGGTCAGCATGCCATCGTGGATGGCATGTGCAGTGGCCGCGTCAGACGGCCCTGCAAAAGGTGGGGAATTTTAGGCAGGGCCACCACGAAGTAAATTGACCTGGATCAAGGTAATGCGCTGCCTGCTACACTAAGCGGCAGACATCCGCTTCCCAGCGATAGCCCATACCGTAAACCGCGCGGATAAAGGGTTGCTCGGCATCGAGATTTTCCAGCTTACGACGCAGGTTTTTGATGTGGCTATCGATGGTGCGATCGGTTACCACACGGTAGTCGTCATACAAATGATTGAGCAGCTGCTCGCGTGAAAACACTTTGCCCGGCTCCAGCGCCAGGGTTTTCAGCAAACGAAACTCGGCGGGCGTCAGCTCCAGCGGCTGTTCACGCCAGCTGGCCTGAAAACGGCCTTCATCAATCAGCAGATGGGACGCCTGCTGGACTTCTTCCGGCGTACGTTTGACGCGGCGCAGGATGGTTTTCACCCGTGCCACCACTTCACGCGGGCTGAATGGCTTACAAATGTAATCGTCGGCACCGATTTCCAGCCCCAGCAGGCGGTCGATCTCTTCAGTGCGCGCCGTCACCATAATGATCGGCAGATCGGAAAAACGGCGGATTTCACGACACAGGGTCAAGCCATCACGGCCAGGCAGCATTAAATCCAGCAGCATCAAATCCGGCGGAGACTGCTGCACATAACTCAGCACCTCGCTGCCATCGCCAATGTGATGGGTGCGATAGTTAGACGCCTGCAGATAATCAATCATCAGCTGCGCCAGTTTTGGCTCGTCTTCAACAACAAGGATTAAAGGGTCTTGCTTTTCCGTGCTCATAGGCTGCGCTTAGTGAGGAACATAGGGCAAGTTTAGCGTGATTTGCAGGCCACCTAAATCAGAGAGATCTGCACTGATGCTGCCGCCATGCGCTTCCGCAATATTTTTGCAGATGGCCAGGCCGAGACCCGAACCGCCGCTGGCACGGTTGCGTGAGCTTTCGGCACGGAAGAAGCGCTCAAAAAGCTGGGCCTGATGGGCTGGATCGACCCCGGGTGCGCTGTCTGCAAAGCACAGCTGCCAATGGTCGCCCTGGTTTTTCATGGTCAGACGTACCTGACCACCCGCATCGGTATAGCGCAGGCTGTTTTCCAGCAGATTGGTGAACAGCTGCATCAGCCGATCCGGATCGCCGAAACTGGCCGCCTCCGCCGGTAACGACAGCTGCAATGTCAGCTGGCGGCTGCGATAGCGCTCACCAAAACTGCCTGCTACCACTTCCAGCAGATGGACCAAATCCACCGCCTGCTTGCGATAGGCGAGGGCACCGGCATCCGACAGCGACAGTTGATGCAGATCGTCCACCAATTTGGTCAGCACCACCACTTCGCTTTGCAGCGAGGTGATGGCCTCCGGCGTCAGTTTACGCACGCCATCCTGCATCGCTTCCAGCTCACCGCGCAAAATCGCCAGCGGAGTCCGCAGCTCGTGGGAGATATCCGCCATAAAGGCGCGGCGGTTGCTCTCATTTTTTTCCAGTGAACTGGCGAGCTGGTTGAAGTCACGCGCCAGCTGACCAAGCTCGTCGCTGCTGCCCACTTCAACCCGGGTGGCGAAATCCCCTGCCGCCAAATGATGGGTGCCGTCCACCAGCCGTTTCACCGGGGCCAGTAAACCGCGTGCCATCAGCCAGGTCGCCAGCGCCGCCATCAGCGCGGTAAACGCCACAATGATCCAGCTGGTACGACGTTGTTGCTGGTCAAAATTGATATCGGTGCTGCGCGTCAGGCGTTCCGCCGGGGAACCAATCACCCAGCCAACGACTTTACCGTTGCTGGTGGTAATGTTGCGCCTTGTGCCTTCAGGCGGTACCGGTGAACGCGGGCCGGACAACACTTTGTACTGCTGGTCGATGATCCAGAACTGGGTACGCCAGCCGTGGGGTGGCAACTGATTTTCGCTGCCGGGGTTTTGCTCCAGCGAACGCAGGATGGTAAAAATCAGGCGGTCATTGTTGCGCAGGAAGTCCCAGTTGCCGTGCTGCTCGTATTGATCGGCCAGCGCATCGCTGAGCAGCGTCAAACGTTGTTCGTTGCCTTTGCGGATGTAATCCACAAAGCCGTGTTCAAAGCTGAGTCGCACTCCCCAGTGCATGATGATAATCACCAGCATGCAGGTGGAAAAAATGGCCAAAAACAGCTTGGGACCAATTCCGAGTTTGACTGGCCGCTTCATCCTTCGCTCCTTTTACGTCGCAAATCGACGTTTTTGCTCACATCCTGCGGCACGCGCCAGAACACCAGCGCAGGCAGGATAATCACCAGCGCCATGCACAGGTAGGAGTAGATAAAGGTTTGATGAGCCGCTGCGCTATTCACCACTGCGCCATGACCGAAAGCACCGAGCAGCAGACCCGCGACGGTCACCCCGATACTGGTGGAGAGCTGCATAATCATCGACAGCAAACTGTTGCCGCTGGATGCCAGATCGTCAGGTAACTCTTTCAGCGTCAGGGTATTCATCGAGGAGAAGCGGATAGCGTTAACCATGCCTTGCAGTAACAACACCACCGGCAACAGCCAGGTCCAGCCCAGCAGCGCCACCGCCGGAAACAGCAGCACCACCAGTGCCAGCGCGCAGGTACCGCCCACCAGCGCGTTGCGATAGCCAAACATATTGACGATCCTGACTACCACGCGTTTGATCCCCATATTGCCCAGCACCATGGGAATCATCATCAGACCAGCATGAAATGGGCTAAACCCGAGACCGACTTGCAGGAAAATCGGCGTCATAAACGGCAACATGCCGCTGCCGATGCGGCCAGTAAAGCTGCCGAGCAGGCCGATGGAATAGATACGGTTATCGAATAATTTCAGGCTGAACAGGGCGTTGTCGTTATTGCGACCGTGCATCAGGTAGAACAGCAGGGAAAACACGCCAACCAGGATCAGCAGGCCGAGCAGCAACGGCGAGCCACCGGTGCTGCGTTGCCCATCCAACGCCAGCGTCAGGGTCGCCATGCCGACGGCCAGCAGGCCAAAGCCGAGAAAATCGAAGCGCCGGGTTTGCATGGTGTAGTTGGGCATGATGGTCAGCGTGGCGATCGCGCCGATAATGCCTACCGGGATGTTAATCAGGAAGATCCAGTGCCAACTCGCGTACTGCACCAGGATACCACCGAGCGCCGGGCCGAGGAGCGGGCCAACCTGGCCGGGCAGGGTGACAAAAGTCATGGCCGACATGTACTGCTCGCGCGGGACAATTTTCATCACCGTTAAGCGCCCGACTGGCACCATCATCGCACCGCCCACCCCCTGAATCACACGCGCCAGGATCAGTTGATCCAGCGAGGAGGAGAAGGCGCAAAATATCGAGCCAATGCTGAATAACACGATGGCGGTGAAGAAGATATTGCGCACGCCAAAGCGGTCCGCCAGCCAGCCGCTCAGCGGCAGGGTAACGGCCACCGTCAGGACGTAGGACACAATCACCGAATGCATATGCAGCGGGCTGACGTTAAGGTCATGCGCCATCGACGGGATGGCGGTGTTAACGATGGTGGTATCCAGCGACTGCATAAAAAAGCCAAAAGCGACAATCCACAGCTGCCAGCGCACTGTCGCGTTCTGAGTGGTCATGTGTTACCTGCCGAATCAGATCCAATTTTCGCTGATTAACCCATTCACACGGGAAAACTCGCGCAGATTATTTGAGACAAGGGTGAGTCCCGAACTTCGGGCATGGGCGGCAATATGCAGGTCATTTAAACCAATTGGCGTCCCCTTTTTTTCAAGATCTGCACGAATGGACCCGTAATGAAATGCTGCTTTTTCATCGTAACTAAGTACATCCAGGCGAGAGACGAAGTCCTCAACCGTGCGCAAATTGCGTTCAGGGAATGAACTCTTCTCTGCTCCGTGCACTAATTCCGCGAGCGTGATTGATGACATAACCATACGACCAACATTGGCATTGAAGCGCGCTAAAACTTCAATTGGCCGTTGTTTAATAACGTAAATAACGATATTGGTATCAAGCATGTAACGATGCATCAGAATTCATCCCGATCTGGTTGCTCTTGTGATGCACGTTCATTCATAAAATCATCGCTCACGGTTGGGCCACTCAGGAAAAAGCTATCCCATGTATTTTCAACCGGAGTGAGAATGCGTTCTTTACCTACTGCTCTAACGGTGACATTTTTCACCGTCTCCGGGAAGCGTACATCAGCAGGGATTCGGACGTTTTGCGTGCGGTTGCTGGTAAATACAGTGCCTTGAGACATATAAACCTCCTGTCGTTTTAACTGACTAAAGTTTACTCGCTTCATGCTACATAGCAATGGTGTATAGCATTCTATTCTGTTACTAAAATATGAGTTTTCCTGCGCCGCAGCTTATCCATCATCAGATACACCACCGGAGTGGTGTAGAGTGTCAGCAACTGGCTCATCACCAGGCCACCGGCGATGGTGATGCCGAGTGGCTGACGCAGTTCCGCGCCGTCGCCGCTGGTCAGCACCAGCGGCAGCGCGCCAAACAGCGCCGCCAGCGTGGTCATCATGATCGGGCGGAAACGCAGCTGGCAGGCCTGGAAAATCGCGTCACGCGCGGTCAGATTGCCTTTGCGCTCTGCTTCGAGGGCAAAATCGACCATCATGATGGCGTTTTTCTTCACGATGCCAATCAGCAGCAGAATGCCAATCAGCGCAATCAGGCTGAACGGCGTATTAAACAGCTCCAGCGCCAGCAGCGCGCCGACCCCGGCCGAGGGCAGGGTAGAAAGAATGGTCAGCGGGTGGACGTAGCTCTCGTACAAAATCCCCAGCACGATATAGACCGCCGCAATCGCCGCCAGAATCAGGTACAGCTGGCTGGATTGTGATTGCTGGAACACCTGCGCGGTACCGGCAAAGCTGCCGCGTACGCTGGCGGGCACACCGAGTGCCGTCATGGTACGGTCGATGGCATCCGACGCCTGGGATAAGGATACCCCTTCCGGCAGGTTGAATGAGATAGTCGACGCGGCCGATAAGCCCTGATGGTTAACGGACAGCGGCGCGTTGGCCGGTTGCCAGCGGGCAAACCAGCTCAGCGGGATAGCTTTGCCGTCGCTATTGATCACAAACATCTGGTCCAGCGCGCTGATATCCTGGGTGTAGCGCGGATCCACTTCCATCACCACTTTGTACTGATTCAGCGGCTGATAAATGGTGGAAATCTGCCGCTGACCAAAGGCGTTATTCAGCAGCGCGTTGGCGGCGGAGACATCGATCCCCAACCGCGCCATGCTGTCGCGATCGTACGTCAGGTCCATTTCGCTGCCTTTGTCCTGTTGATCCGAGTTGACGTCGGCCAGTTCCGGCAAACTGGAGAATGCCTGACGGATCTGCGGTTCCCAGGTGCGCAAATCCGCCAGATTGTCGGACAGCAGGCTGTACTGATAACTGGCGTTGGATTCACGTCCACCGATGCGAAGATCCTGTACCGCGTTGAGGTAGAGATTTGCGCCCGGTTCTTTCGCCAGTTTGATGCGCAGGCGCGCAATCACCTGCTGCGCATTTTCGCTGCGCTCAGATAAAGGTTTAAGCGAGATGAACATCGAACCGCTGTTGGTACGCGAACCGCCGGTAAAGCCGGTGACGTTATCCACCGCCGGATCGGCTTTGATGATGTTCATAAAATCCTGCAATTTGCCGCGCATCGCCTGGAAGGAGATGCTCTGATCGGCGGAAATAAAGCCAGTCAGCCGCCCGGTATCCTGTTCTGGCATAAAGGTTTTGGGGATGGAGATAAACAGCCAGATGGTCAGACCGACGGTGGCTAGCAACACCAGCAATACCCAACGCGCATGATCCAGTACCCAGCCCAGTGAGCGACCATAGCCATGCTGTATCGCCATCAGCAGCCGTCCGGTGCCCCGTAAACGCGGTTGCGCGCGACGCACCTGCGGCTTGAGCAAATACGCACACATCATCGGTGTCAGGGTGATAGAGACAAACAGCGAAATCAGAATCGCCACTGACAAGGTGATGGCGAACTCGGAGAAGAAGCGTCCAATCAGACCGCCCAGAATCAGCAGCGGCAGGAATACCGCAATCAGCGACAGGCTCATCGACAGCACGGTAAATCCGACCTCGCGTACCCCCTGCAAGGCGGCTTGCAAGGGCTTCATCCCCGCTTCCACATGGCGCGCAATGTTCTCCAGCACCACGATGGCATCATCCACCACAAAGCCGGTGGCGATGGTCAGCGCCATTAGCGACAGGTTGTTCAGGCTGAAGCCACACAGATACATGGCGGCAAAGGTGCCAATCAGCGAAACCGGCACCGCGGCGGCGGGGATCAGCGTGGCGCGGCCATCACGCAGAAAGAAAAATACCACCAGAATCACCAGCGCCACAGCAATCACCAGCGACTGCTCCACCTCATGCAGTGAGGCGCGAATGGTCGGCGAACGATCCTGAGCGACCTGCAAGTCAATAGACGCCGGGATCACATCATGCAGCACCGGCAGTTCGGCGCGGATGCGGTCAACGGTATCGATCACGTTGGCATCCGGTGATTTGCGGATGATCAGCAGTACCGCGGGTTTGCCATTGGTCATCCCGGCATTACGCACGTCCTGCACCGAGTCCTGCACGTTGGCCACGTCACTCAGTCTGACAGCCGCCCCGTTGTTGTAGTGCACCACCAGCGGCTGGTAATCGCTGGCAGATTGCAGTTCATCGTTGGTACGGAGCTGCCAGCGCAGTTGCTGATCGTCAATCGCCCCCTGCGGGCGGCGCTGGTTGGCGTTAACAATGGCGGTGCGTACCGCATCCAGCGATACCCCCTGATTAAATAGCGCCTGCGGATTGAGATCGACACGCACCGCCGGTAAGGAACTCCCCCCGACGGTGACATCGCCAACCCCTTCAATCTGCGACAATTTCTGCGCCAGCTGAGTTGAGGCGTAATCATACAGCTGACCGGGATTATAAATGTCTGAGGTCAGCGTCAGAATCATGATGGGCGCGTCGGATGGGTTGGCTTTGCGATAAGTCGGACGACTCGGCATACCCGTCGGCAGCAGACTTTGCGCGGCGTTGATCGCCGCCTGTACATCGCGCGCGGCACCGTTGATGTCACGGTCAAAATCAAACACCAGAATAATTCGGGTGCTGCCGAGCGAGCTGGTGGAGGTCATCTCGCTGACCCCGGCGATACGCCCGAGTGAGCGCTCCAGCGGGGTCGCGACCGACGACGCCATGGTTTCCGGCGAGGCGCCGGGCAGGGAAGCGGATATCACGATTACCGGAAAATCCACCTGCGGCAGCGGCGCAACCGGCAGCAGGCGGAAGCCGAGAATACCCGCCAGCGCAATCGCCAGCGTCAGCAGCGTAGTAGCGACAGGGCGGTGGATAAACAGGGCAAAAAACTTCACGGTTGTGCCTCCGAACGACGGAAGCGGCGGCGTGTGGCGTGCGCCAGACGGTCAAATAACAGGTAGATCACCGGCGTGGTGAACAGTGTCAGGATCTGGCTGAGGATCAGCCCCCCCACCATCGCGATCCCCAGTGGACGCCGCAGCTCAGCACCCGCCCCCATGCTCAGCATCAGCGGCAACGCGCCAAGCAACGCCGCCAGGGTTGTCATTAATATCGGGCGGAAACGCAGCAGGCAGGCCTGGTAAATCGCCTCATAGGGTGCCATCCCTTGTTCACGTTCGGCGGCCAGCGCGAAGTCGATCATCATGATGGCGTTTTTCTTCACGATACCAATCAGCAGGATGATGCCGATGATGGCCACAATATCCAGCTCGTTACCGCTCAGCATCAGCGCCAGCAGCGCACCCACCCCGGCAGTCGGCAGCGTTGAGAGGATGGTGATGGGGTGAATAAAACTCTCGTACAGCACGCCGAGCACGATATACATCGCCACCACTGCGGCAATGATCAGCCATACCGTGCTGGTCAGCGCCGCTTCAAATGCCAGCGTGCTGCCCTGGAATTGCGTCATCATCTCGGCAGGCATCCCCACCTGATCTTCCGCCGCACTGATGGCTTTAACCGCTTCACCAAGGGAATATCCTTCAGCGACGTTAAACGAGAACGTGGCTGACGGGAACTGATCAAGATGGTTGATGCTCAGGGCGGCGTGGCGTTCCTCCACCCCGGCAATGGCGCTGAGCGGTACGCTGCCGCCATCGGTGCTGGTGAGGCGAATGCCGTCAAGGCTGGCAAGGCCGGGCGTGGCGTCGTTGTTTTGTCCCAGCACCACGCGATACTGATTTGCCTGGGTGTAGATGGTGGAGATCAGGCGCTGACCAAAGGCGTTGTACAGCGCGTTGTCGATATCTGCCATGGTGATGCCAAGTCGGCTGGCGCTGTCGCGATCGACGCGAATAAAGGCTTCCAGCCCCTGATCCTGCCAGTCGCTGCTGACATCGCGTAACTCAGGCAGGGTGTTGAGCTGGTTAAGCAGCGCGGGAACCCAGGTACTGAGCGACTCCAGCGAACCCGATTGCAGCGTGAACTGATAAGGGGTGCGACTGGCCTGGGTATCGATGGTGAGATCCTGTACCGGCTGCAACCAGAGCGAGACCCCCGGAATCTGCGCCACCGCTGCCTGTAGCCTTTTTTGTACCGCCGGGATGCGGTCATCACGCTCGGACAGCGGTTTCAGGTTGATTTGCAGCCGTGCACTGTTGAGCGCGGCATTGGTGCCGTCAACGCCGACAAATGACGTCAGGCTCTGCACTGCCGGATCTTTCATCACAATCGACGCCACATCACGCGTGCGTTGCGCCATGCTGGCATAGGAAACCGACTGCGGAGCCTGCAACGTGCCCTGAATAATGCCGTTGTCCTGCTGCGGGAAGAAGCCTTTGGGAATCGCTATCCACAGCAACACGGTAAGCAGCAGGGTGCCGAGCGCCACCGACAGCGTCAGCCAGGGATGCTGGAGTACGCGCGTTAACCAGCGACCATAACCGGCGATGATGCGGTCAAACATCGCTTCACTGGCGCGGGAAAAACGGTTCTGTTTACGCAGCGATTCGAGGCTTAGCATGCGCGCGCACATCATCGGTGTCAGCGTCAGCGACACCACGGCGGAAATCAGGATCGCCACCGCAAGGGTAACGGCAAATTCGCGGAACAGGCGGCCAATCACATCGCCCATAAATAACAGCGGAATCAGCACCGCAATCAGCGAAAAGGTCAGGGAGATGATGGTGAACCCGATTTCGCCCGCGCCTTTTAGCGCGGCGGTCAGGGGCTTCTCACCTTTTTCCAGATAACGGGAAATATTCTCGATCACCACGATGGCATCATCAACCACGAAGCCGGTGGCGATGGTCAGCGCCATCAGCGTCAGGTTGTTAATGGAGAAACCGAGGAAATACATCGCGGCAAAGGTGCCCACCAGTGACAGCGGCACCGCCACCGCCGGGATAATGGTCGCCGGGACATTACGCAGGAACAGGTAAATGATCATCACCACCAGACCAATTGCCAGCATCAGTTCATGCTGAGTATCCGCCACTGAGGCACGGATATTGGTGGTGCGGTCGGTCAACAGTGTGACTTCAACCGACTTAGGCAGTGCGGCGGTGAGTGAGGGCAGCAGGGCGCGAATGTTATCCGCGGTGGCGATGATATTGGCCCCCGGCTGGCGTTGTACGTTAAGCACAATCGCGGGCTGCCGATTGGCCCAGGCACCGAGCCAGCTGTTTTCCGCCCCCTGTTCAATGGTGGCGACATCGCCCAAACGCACCGGCGCGCCGTTGTTGTAGCTGATGATGAGGCGGCGATAATCCTCGGCGGAGGTCATCTGATCGTTGGCGGACAGGGTGATCGAACGTGTCGGACCGTCCAGGCTGCCTTTGGCGGAATTGACGTTGGCATTGCTGATGGCCGTGCGCACCGTTTCGCTGGTCAACCCCAGCGCCGCCAGCGCCTGGGCGTTCATTTGTACCCGCACAGCCGGGCGTTGCCCGCCAGAGAGGGTCACCAACCCGACACCGGCGACCTGGGAGATTTTCTGCGCCACGCGTGTTTCCACCATATCCTGCACCTGAGTTAACGGCATGCTGGTGGTGGTGACGGCGAGGGTCATGATCGGCGGATCCGCCGGATTGACTTTACTGTAAACCGGCGGGTTGGGCAGATCGCTGGGTAGCAGGTTGGTGGCGGAATTGATCGCCGCCTGCACTTCCTGTTCCGCCACATCCAGCGACAGCGAGAGCTGGAATTGCAGTGTGACCACTGAAGCGCCACCGGAGCTTTGCGAGGACATCTGCTTCAGCCCGGACATCTGGCCGAACTGACGCTCCAGCGGCGCGGTGATTGAGGAGGTCACCACATCCGGGCTGGCACCGGGGTAGAGGGTGACCACCTGAATCGTCGGATAATCCACTTCTGGCAACGCGGACACCGGCAGGAAACGATAACCGAGGATACCCGCCAGCAGAATCGCGATCATCAGCAGCGTGGTCGCCACCGGGCGCAGAATAAACAGGCGCGACGGTCCGCCGCTGGCGTCGGGAGGCATCACCTGCATTATTGACGTTCTCCGCGTGCCGGTTGGGTGGCGCGCCGGTTCAGCGGCGTGGTGCTTTGCGGCGCGACAATCTCGACCTGTGCACCTTCGGTTAAGCGGTCCAGACCATCGGTGACCACGCGATCCCCGGCGGCCAGCCCGGCACTGATCACCACTTGCTGGCTGTCCTGCAATCCGGCGGTGACCCGTTTTTTACTCACTTTATTCTCGCTGTTCACCACCCAGACGAAATGGCCCTCGTTACTCATTTGCAGCGCGGCAGTGGGGATCACCACCGCATCCTGCAAGGTATCGACTTTCAGGCGCGCATTGACGAACTGGTTGGGGAACAGCGCATCATCCTCGTTGCTGAAGCGCGCTTTCAGTTTGATGGTGCCGGTGGTCACATCGATCTGGTTATCAATACTCAGCAGGGTGCCAGAGGTCAGCAGGGTTTTATTGCTGCGATCCCAGGCATCCACCACCAGCGGCTGGCCGCTTTTCTGTGCTTTGAGGATCTGGCTGATATTGTTCTCTGCCACGCTGAACACCACGTCGATCGGGTGGGTTTGCGTGATCACCACTAACCCGGTGGTATCGCCGGAAGTGATGTAGTTACCGACATCGACCTGTTTCAGGCCAACCCGGCCGGAGATGGGGGCGGTGATGCGGCTGTAGGTCAGATTGAGCTGGGCGCTGGCGACATTACCTTCATCCGCTTTGATGGTGCCGAGGGTTTCGCTTACCAGCGAACGCTGGGTGTCCAGCTCCTGCTGCGACACCAGCGAGGTTTTTGCCAGCTGTTCATAACGGGCTAAATCACGCCGTGCGTTAGCCAGCGTCGCCTGATCCTTAGCCAGTTGTCCCTGGGCCTGAATCAAAGCCACCTGATACGGACGTGGATCGATTTCCGCCAGTAATGCCCCGGCCGCCACCTGCTGACCTTCATTGAAATGCAGTGCCATCAGTTGACCATCCACCCGGCTGCGTACCGTGACGGTGTTGGCGGCGGTGACGGTGCCCAGCCCACTCAGATAATGCGGTACGCTTTGTAATTCCGCCGTTGCGGCCTGTACCGGTGCCAGTGGACGACCCCCACCATTGGCGCCTGCGCCACCCGCACCACGCCCATGATGGCGCTGTCCTTCGGCCTGAGGTTGTTTATTCGGTTCTGCCGGATGCTGCCACCAGTAATAACCACCGGCCAGCACGGCGACGATCGCCAGGGTGATGAGACTTTTTTTCCACAACGGATGTCGATTCTTCATGAATTGATGTGCTCTCCAGCGTAGTCGTTTCCCAAAATGCGCAACCCAACCAGCCGGAGCGCAAACCAAAGAATTGTAGTCGCCTGGCATGGGCAAAAATTGAAGGAATTAAGAATATCGTTCTGAGCCTGCTAATTATTCATATTCTGTACGAATTTATCAGGATTTTTTCATCAGCTGGTTTCGGCCCTTTGCTAAGCTCGGAAGCTATACCGTCTCGTTTCAATTAAGGAGAAATAAAATGAGTCAACAATCTACCCGCCAGCTTGGCGACAGTGGTATTGCCGTACCGGTTCTGACTTTTGGAGGCAACGTCTTCGGCTGGACCGTTGATGAGAAGACCTCGTTTTCCCTGCTGGATGCGCTGGTGGAGAAGGGATTGTGGTTCATCGACACCGCCGACGTTTATTCACGCTGGGTACCCGGTAATGAAGGCGGCGAGTCCGAAACCATCATCGGTAAATGGCTGAAAAAAAGCGGCAAGCGCGACAGCATCGTACTGGCGACCAAAGTGGGCATGGAGCTGTCACCGGAAAAAACCGGCCTGAAGCCACAATATATTCGCCAGGCGGTAGAAGATTCGCTGCGCCGTCTGCAAACCGACTACATCGACCTGTATCAGGCACACCGTGACGATCAGGATACCCCGCTGGCCGAGACGCTGGCCGCGTTTGATTCGCTGATCAAAGAGGGCAAGGTCCGAGCCATCGGTGCCTCTAACTACAGCGCCGACCGTTTGCAGGAAGCACTGAAAATCAGCGAGCAGCAGGGATTAGCACGATATGAAACTCTGCAACCGGAGTACAACCTTTATGATCGCCAGGGTTACGAAAATGGCCTGGAACAGGTCGCGGTGGAGCATGGCCTGGGCGTGATTAACTATTATTCACTGGCGAGCGGCTTCCTCAGTGGAAAATATCGTAAAGCAGCGGATGCCAGCAAAAGTGCACGCGGGCAGGGCGTGGTCGCCAAATATCTCAACCCGCGTGGCCTGCGTATTCTGGAAGCGCTGGACGATGTGGCTGACTCGCATGATACCTCGCCAACCCAGGTGGCGCTGGCCTGGCAGATTGCGCGCCCGAGTATTACCGCACCGATTGTGAGCGCGACCTCTCTGGCGCAAATTGATGAGCTGGTGAAAGCGACACAGCTGACGCTCAGCAAGCAGGAGATTGAAGAACTGTCCCGCGCCAGTGCAGCCGATTAATAATTGAATCGCAGCGGCGCGGTTTATCGCGCCGTAACAACAAGATAGATTCGGGACTGTCCGATTATTTTTTCCAGTCAAAAAATGCCATTTTCGGCAAAAGATTTTCATTCATAGATCGCTGTCACAATTGCGTTAAAAAACTGTCACTCTACGGAACTCTGAGCACATATTTGCAAAAACGCCCCCAACCCCAGCACTATTCTCTGCTCGATCTTTCCAGAAACTCACAAAAGAATAATCATCATGAACAGAAAAGAAGCAGTGCAGCGCATTCCAGGCCGTCTGGCCGCGGGAACCATTATGTTTGCTCTGCTGAGTGCCTCTGCCGTGGCAGCGGATGCATTCAGCTACGATTCACCCTACATGTTCGGTGACTGGGGCGGTTACCGAACCCAACTGGAGAATGACGGCGTTAAGTTTGATGTTAACTACACCATGGAAAGTGCTTCTAACCTGGGTGGCGGTTACGATAAAAACACCTCAATGCGTTACAGCGACCAATGGGCGTTTGGCGTCAATTTAGACCTGGAAAAACTGCTCAACTGGCAGGATGCTGAATTCCAGATGACCATCACCGACCGTAATGGCCAAAACATTTCTGATCAGGTGGGCGATCCGCGCAGCGGCATGCTCTCCTCTGTGCAGGAAGTGTATGGCCGTGGGCAGACCTGGCGTTTAACGCAGTTCTGGTTACGTCAGGGATTATTTAACGATGTGGTCGATATCAAAGCCGGTCGTGTCACGGTGGGTGAAGACTTCGACAACTTTGACAGCAAGTTCCAGAACCTGGCGTTCGGCAGCGGCCAGGCCGGTAACTGGCGCGGCGATCGTTGGTACAACTGGCCTGTTTCCCAGTGGGGCGGTCGTATCAAATTTAACATTACCCCGGAAGTCTTCTTCCAGGTGGGCTTCTACAACGATAACCCGAAAAACTACGATACCGGCAATGGCTTCCGTCTCGATATGGGCAATTCCTTAGGCAACATGGTGCCGGTGGAATTGGGCTGGAAACCGACCTTTGGTCCGGACAAGCTGCCGGGTAACTACCGCATCGGTTATTACTATTCTTCTGTTGATGGCGATGTCTACGGTAGCTGGCGTAACGGTGGTTACCAGGATCAGGCGCATGCCTACGGCGGTTATGTGTTGTTGCAACAACAGCTGACTGCGCAGGGTGGCGATGCCAGCCGTGGTCTTGGCGTGACCGTTCAGGCGGTAATGAACGACCACAAAACCTCGAAAACCGACAACTATCAATCTATCAGCTTTACCTGGAAAGGGCCGTTTGACGCGCGTCCTGCCGATGAAATTGGTATTGGTGCGGCACGTATTCACGTCAACAGCTCTTACACCACAGCATTACGCCAGCAGAATGCGGCTAACGGTGAGACGGACTACAACAGCCCGACCTATCTGCCGATTCAGGATGGTTCAGAATACAACTATGAAATCTACTACAACGCTCAGCTGACCAAATGGCTCCAGCTGCGTCCGAACCTGCAATATGTCACGGCGCCGGGTGCAGTGAGCGAAGTGAAAGATGCGTTTATTGGTGGTATCGCGGCAAATATCAGTTTCTAATCAGAAACGTTGTGGAAGGCGTCCTGCGGGACGCCTTTTTTTATCTCAGGCGAACATAACTTCAGCCCAGCGGGCCAGTCCTGCGGTCACCGAGCCAAAATCATCGCCGCTGGCGATCGGGGTATCCGGCAGTGCCTGTTGCAGTGCCGCGCGCAGAATCGGCGAACGCGCACTGCCGCCGGTCAGATAGATCACTTCAGGTTTGGTGGCACAGGTTGCCAGCGCCAGGTGAACCTGCTCCAGAATCCGCTCCAGCGGCTGATTGATCGCCTCTTCCAGCTGGCTGGTGCTGGTTTCCGCCTGCAACTGCGCGGCAATAAATGCCAGCGAGGCGGATGTGATCGGCTGCTCGGACAGGGCGATTTTGCTTTCCTCAGCCGCACGTACCAGGCGATAACTCAGTTTTTGCTGCCACACTTTCAGCAGGTGAGTGACCTGGTCGGGGTTCTGGGCATCGCGGATCAAATCACGCAATAGCTTGCCGCAGGCGGCGGAGTAGAACTCGCTTTGTGCTGGAACATCGTTAATCGCCACCGCGTTCCACCACGGCAGAGCGGGCAGGGCAATGCCTTTTTGCGTGCTGCCACCAAGGCCGAGCAAGGGCATCAGGGTTTTAAAGGCCAGCATGATATCGAGATCGTTACCCCCGACGCGGCAGCCGCTGTGGCCAAGTAAACTCTCGCGACGATCGGCTTTATTGCGCCATTCGGGTCCCATCAGCAGCATCGAACAGTCGGTGGTGCCGCCGCCGATATCCACTACCAGCACGCGGGTTTCTTTTTTCAGTGTGGCTTCAAAATCGAGGCCCGCAGCGACCGGCTCGAACTGGAATTCGACATCGCGGAATCCGGCGCGTTTTGCCGCACGCAGCAGAATGCCCTGTGCCTGTTCATTCGCCTCATCACCACCCAGACCCTGGAAGTTGATGGGACGACCAATCACCGCCTGCTCAATCGGTTGATCCAGCTGGCTTTCGCCCTGCTGACGGATATGCAGCATCATGGCGCACACCAAATCTTCAAACAGCGCAATCTGTTGCGGTTTCAGGCCGCTGGCTCCAAGAAAGGATTTGGGTGATTTAACAAACCACACCTCTTCCGGATCAACCATATAGTTCTGCAACGCCGTGAGGCCGAATTGCACGCTGCCCGGCGTGACATCGATATCTTCTTCGCGGTTAAAGCGTAACGCGCGTTGCAGCAACGCCTGGCCTTCGTTGTCCGGGGTCGGTACCTGGTGATGGCGATACAGCCACTCGCTGATCGCTTCGCGGGTCGGGGCACAAATCATGGAGGGAAGCAGGCGCTGACCATTCTCCAGCGTAAGCAGTCGTGGTTCGCCCCGATCGCTGACTGCGATGGAACAGTTGGCTGTGCCGTAATCGAATCCGATAAACATCATTTCCCCCATGCCTGAAAAAAGGGGGCGACTTTAGCGCAGCTCAGGCGGGCAGGCAAGGCAGATTACATCTGTATTTCCTGATAAACGTGATACTGACCACGTCCGGCGTGTTTAGCGCTGTAACAGGCAACATCCGCCTGCGACATCACCAGATTGCTGATGCAGTTATGTTCATCAATTTGTGTCATACCCGCACTGGCACCAACCTGGTAGACGTTCTCCATCCACATAAAGCGATACTGATTGACCGCCGTGACCAGACGATGCACCACATCCCGCACCTGGTCCACCTCGCAGTCCGGCAGCAGCAGCCCAAACTCATCACCCCCGAGGCGGGCGAGGAAATCACTGCTGCGTAAATGATGCTGCATCAGTTCACCCAGCTCGCGCAACAACGCGTCTCCGGCCGCATGGCCTGCGGTATCATTCACCGCTTTAAATTTATCGAGGTCGATAAACACCAGTACGTGTTGATGCTGATGCACCGTGGCATCGCTCAGCAAACGCTTGAGTTGCTGTTCAAAGCTGAGGCGATTGGGCAGACGCGTCAGCATATCGTGTGAGGCGCTGTAGCTCAGGCGCTTCATCATTTTGCGTGATTCGCTGACGTCCTGAATCACCATCACGGCGCCAATGTTTTCGCCGGTCAGGGTTTTCAACGGCGTGATGCTGTAATGGATTTCGAACACGCCACCGTCGGCGGTATGCAGCACCAGTTCCTCTTCCAGGCCGGGGGTGGTTTTTTCCGCCGGTAACTGGCACAGCAATAAATTTTCGAGACGAGGTCCACTGGCTCCACGCGTAATATTGAGTAACTCAGAGATCGGCAGCCCCGCCGCCGCATCCTGGGTCCAGCCGGTCATCATTTCCGCTACCGGGTTCATAAAGGTGACACGCATTTCGTCATTGGTACTGATCACCGCCTCACCGATCGAATCGAGGGTGATGGCCATGCGTTCTTTTTCCTGGAACAGCGCATCGTTCAGGGTACGCAAATGGGTGATATCCTGGCTGATGCCCAGCATGCGCTCGATTTGCCCATCCTGGCTGAGGATGCGGTTAGCTTCTGTGCGCACATAACGAATGCCATCCGGCAGGTTGATACGATATTCCATATGAAACGCACTGCGACGCTCAATGGCTTCCTGAACGGTAAGCGCAGCGTACTCCTGCTCTGAAGGGTGCACGCGCTGCATCCACAGGTCGTAGGTCGGGACTTCATGGGCAGCCAGACCATACAGCTCGTACATGCGTTTATCCCACATCAGTTCACCGGTCAGCAGGTTCCACTCCCATACGCCAATCCCCCCGGCTTCATTTGCCAGCGTGATACGTTCCATCAGACGACGATTGACCTGCTCGCTCTGCTTCAGTTCGGAGATATCGACAATCTGCGATATGAAGTACAGCGGCTGCTGCTGCGTATCCCGTACCATCGACACCGTCAGACGCGCCCAGACGATATCGCCATCCTTGCGGAAATAGCGTTTCTCCAGGGTGTACGTCATGATTTCTCCCTTCAGCAGGCGTTGCAGCTGCTGCAGGTCGGTTTCAAGGTCGTCCGGGTGGGTAATCTGCTGGAAGGTGAGTTTTTTCAACTCATCAGCCGGGAAACCCAGCGTGCGACACAGCGATTGGTTGACCTGCAACCAGCTGCCCTGCGGCGATACCAGCGCCATGCCGATCGCGGAGTATTCCATCGCATTACGGAAGCGGGTTTCGCTTTCGGAGATGTGGTTTTTCTCGCGCTGAAAGGCATCCATCACCAGGGCCATCACATGGCTGGGGAGCAGAACCAGCAAGAAAGGGAGCCAGGTTCCGGTCTGCCCAAGCATGCGATCCTCATGGCCGAGATTGACCAGACCCAATGCCAGCAGCAACGAAATAAAGCTGGAGTTGAGCAGGAAAAGTAAGAAGGCTTCGAATTTCGGCAGACGTACTGCGCACCAGAACAGGATCACCACAATAAAGGTGAAGGGCCATGGCAGATAGCGCAGGCTCAGATAACTGGCGATCAGGGTAACGGCCAGGGTAAAGAGTGTCTCCAGACCGCGATGGCGCGCGACCGGGTTTTCCTGCTGGCCTAATGGCCACAGCAGCAGTACCGGACCCAGCGCCAGCATCCCGATGATCTCTGAAACTACCCAGGTCGAGAAAAAGGGTAGGGTGGCTTTGCCATCAACATGCAGGATCCACAGCGCCATCACTCCGCCTGCCAGCGGTGCCAGCAGCCCGGCACACACCACGTAACGCCCCCAGTCGAGCAGCGAATTCAGTGGTGCATTGCGGTTAAGCAGCGCGCGCAGCATCATGCCACCGATCAGCGCCTGTAGCAGATTCAGTAAGGCAAATTTGAGATTGCTGATTGCCGGACCAATCACCAGCAGATTGGCCAGCGCAGTGCCAATCAGACAGCCCAGCAACAGAAGGGGCACGCGCGGTGCAGGAGCGCGAAACACCACAATGGTCATCAATGCGGTGGAGTACCACAGCGGCGAGATACGTCCGCTGATGATTATCAGCTCCAGACAAAACAGCGTTAGCAGAAACGCGATTACCCCCAGATAGAGGGCGCTGAGCCAATATTTCTTAGAGCCATACTGCGAGGTCAATATGTCGAGGGTCATGCACGAATCCAGCAGCGCGCATTCGCAACACGACGAAAAATGCGCCAGTCATTCTCTATCAGGCATGCTAGCACATCTGGTACGGATGTCTGCCGCCAATTCACTTTTGCCCCTTATTCAATAGATTGGCTGGCCCTTTGTTAACAAAGGGCCAGCCAGGTTACTGACGAAAGAGGTCGGCACGCGTATAAGGTTTGTCCAGACCGGCAAGGTCGGCAGAGAAGCGCTCAAGGAATTGCTGTGTGGTGGCGACACGGCCATGGCTGACGAGCAACAATGGCACCAGAAAAGCCACACCCATCTGCGGCAGACTAAAGGCTTTCAGCGCGGTGTCGCGCTGACTGAGCAGGAAGGCGCTGCTGAGCGTGAAACCCAGCGCCAGACCGGCGATCACTTCGCTGGGTGAATGTGCATGGATCGCGAGGCGCGATAATCCGACCATCATCGGGATCAGATAGCCAATACTGATGGTCACTGTACGCCAGAAACTGGACCAGCGACCGGAAACCAGCCACATCATCACCGGCCAGAGCGTGGAGGACATGGCACTGTGGCCGCTAAAGCCCGTGAAGTTAAACCGGGCGCTGCCAATGCCAAAGCCGAGAAACATAATTTTAGAAATGCTGACCAGCAAACCAGCCAGACCAAACGCCAGCAGCCAATACCAGACGGTACGGCGGTTGTCGCTTTTCCACGGCAGCACCAGTGCGATGATCACCGCAGTGGGGATCAGCAGCATACTGTCACCGAAATAGGTCAGGGTTTTCCAGCTCATACATCTCCTTTGGACTTACACACGGTCAGGCACAACATTGCACGCAATATTGGCAGAAGAACAGTGTATCGATTAAGCGGCTTGCTGCAAAAGGGGATAATCTGAAAAGCCACGGGCCGCATTTCTCTGGCATCAAACCGGTGAAATACCTATAATTGCCGCCAACCAAACCCTCTCATTATCGGCCCGTCGAAGTTCCGACTTCAACAGGCTCCAGTTATCAGGTCTTAAAAAAGTATGACTGACAAGTCCCATCAGTGCGTGATCGTTGGCATTGCAGGTGCATCCGCATCCGGAAAAAGTCTTATTGCCAGCACGCTCTATCGTGAAATCCGTGACCAGGTCGGTGACGAGCATATCGGGGTAATCCCGGAAGATGCCTACTATAAAGATCAAAGCCACCTCACCATGGAAGAGAGGGTGAAAACCAATTATGACCATCCGAGTGCGATGGATCATGACCTGCTGCTGCAACATCTTCAGGCGCTGAAGGCGGGGCAGAACATCGAACTGCCGGTTTACAGCTATGTTGAGCACACCCGTACCACTGAGTGTATCCACCTGAAGCCGAAGAAGGTGATTATCCTTGAAGGGATTTTGCTGCTCACTGATGCGCGTCTGCGTCAGGAAATGAATTTCTCCATTTTCGTCGATACCCCGCTGGATATCTGCCTGATGCGTCGCATGAAACGTGATGTTAACGAGCGAGGCCGTTCGATGGATTCAGTGATGAGCCAGTATCAGAAGACGGTTCGCCCGATGTTCCTGCAGTTTATCGAACCCTCCAAGCAGTACGCCGACATTATTGTGCCGCGCGGTGGGAAAAACCGCATTGCCATTGATATCCTCAAGGCAAAAATTAATCAGTTCTTCGAATAAACCGCGTCCGGATGGACGTGACGCGCAGAGGTTGTCACAACAGCGGCAGCCTTTCGCTACACTTAAATCATGGAGTCACAGCGATGAGATTATGCGATCGCGATATAGAAACCTGGCTGGACAGCGGTAAGCTGGCGATCTCGCCACGTCCGCCAGTTGAGCGTATTAATGGTGCCACGGTTGATGTGCGTCTTGGCAATCAGTTCCGCACCTTTCGCGGCCACACCGCGGCATTTATCGACCTCAGTGGTCCAAAGCATGAGGTGAGTGCTGCCCTGGACCGCGTAATGAGCGATGAAATTGTGCTGCCGGAAGGGGAAGCGTTCTTCCTGCATCCGGGCGAGCTGGCGCTGGCGGTGACGCTGGAGTCAGTGACGTTGCCGGATGACCTGGTTGGCTGGCTGGATGGTCGTTCATCACTGGCCCGTCTGGGTTTGATGGTACATGTCACGGCACACCGTATCGACCCAGGCTGGCAGGGACGCATCGTGCTGGAGTTTTATAATTCCGGTAAGCTGCCGCTGGCACTGCGCCCCGGCATGCTGATTGGTGCCCTGAGTTTTGAGCCGCTCTCCGGCCCGGCGGCGCGTCCGTACAACCGTCGTGAAGATGCTAAATATCGAGGCCAGCAAGGTGCTGATGCCAGCCGTATCGACAAAGATTGATCGCCGGATATTGAGGATGTAATGAGAAGAGTGATAACCACGCTGGCCATCCTGTTAGTGGTGGTCGTAGCGGGAATGACAGCATTAGTGTTGCTGGTGAATCCCAACGACTTTCGTACCTACATGGTACAACAGGTGGAACAACGCAGTGGTTATCGGCTCCAGGTCAGTGGCGATCTACGCTGGCATGTCTGGCCGCAGCTGAGCATTCTGGCTGGCCGGATGAGCCTGACTGCGCCGGGGGCCAGTCAGCCGGTGGTCATCGCAGAAAATATGCGTCTCGACGTTAATCTCTGGCCGCTACTCTCTCATCAGCTGAGCGTCAGCCAGGTGATGCTGAAAAATGCCATCATCCGCGTCACGCCTGATAGTGATGCGAAAAAGCCGACGGGGGCACCGGTAGGGCCGCGTGATGCCGAACCGGTTGCCAGCAACAATGGCTGGTCATTTGATATTGGTAAGCTGCGCCTTGCCGATAGCCTGCTGATTTGGCAGCAGCAGGGCGGTGACGAATACAACTTCCGTGCGCTGAACCTCAACCTGAGTCAGGATGCCAGCAAGCAAGCCAGCATTGATCTCAGCACCCGTATTTCCCGTAATCAGCGTAACCTTGTGGTCAGCCTCAAAGGGCAGCTTAATGCAGCGCAATATCCCCATCGTTTGAGTGGTCAGATTGATGCGCTGGATTACACGCTGGATGGCGCCAATTTGCCGGCCCAGGGCATCAAAGGGACGCTGAGTGGCGAAGGCGAATGGAATAATGACCGTCAGCAGTTTGCCTTGAATAAAATGCAACTGAGCGCCAATGACAGTTCGCTTGACGGCAGCGCACAAGGACGTCTTTCTCTGCCGCAGCAGCTGGCGCTGAAACTGCATGCCTCGACGCTGAATCTCGATAATCTGATGGCCAGTGCCCCGGTCAGTGATAGCGGTACCCCGCAACATGTCAGCGTGATACGCACCCCGGTGATCGCCGAGCCGCGTGAACGCGATAACAGCGATTCGCCGCTGAATATGATGGACCTGTCACTGAACCTCAACGCGGATAAAGCAGTATGGCGTGGGTTGACGTTAAGCAATCTGCAACTGGCCGCCAGCAATCAGGAAGGCCTGATGACCCTCAGCCAGTTACAGGGCAAGCTGGGTGACGGGCAGTTCTCGATACCGGGAACGGTAGATATTCGTCGTCCGGTCACTGAGGTGACGCTGCAACCGGAACTGTCACAGGTGGCGATTGCGCCGCTGCTGAAGGCATTTGAACTGCCGGAAGCGTTACAGGGAACGGTGTCGTTGCAGGGGGATTTGAGCGGCAGCGGTCTGAGTATCGAAGATGCCAAACAGAACTGGCAGGGGAGTGCGGAATTAACCGCGAATAACCTGCAACTGGCGCAGATCAATTTGCAGCAGATGGTGCGTCGCGCCGTCGATCGTATCAGCAATCGCGTCACCAACGACGCCAGCGACGACCAGAATATCCAGCAGTTGAGCGGTCGTATCAGTCTGAATCATGGCAATATCGTCCTGCCTGATTTGCAGGGCGGCAGTAGCCATCTGGCCGTGCAGAGCCAGGGCAATATTAACCTCGCTACTCGTCAGCTGGATGTCACCATTAATATGATGCTGCGCGGCTGGAAAGGTGACGATAAGCTGGCTGCGGTGATGAATGAGCAAACTATCCCGCTGCGTATGTACGGTCAGTGGGATAATTTGCAGTATTCGCTGCCGGTGGATCAGGTTTTGCGTCAGCAATTGCAGAGCGAAGCAAAAAGCCGCCTGGATCAATGGCTGGACCGGCAGCAGTCATCTAAAGATAAGCAGTGATGTAGCGGCGCGATTTATCGCGCATGTTTTACGCTGCTCCAACCCCAAAGCGCGCGATAAATCGCGCCGCTACGGGGTAGGTTCCAGCGGCACAATCTCTACCTTCTGCACGCGATGATTTTCCACCTGCAACGTCCGCAGCAGGTAATCCCCCACCTGTAGAACTTCCCCTTCCTGCGGCACATGTTGCAGGCTATCCATCAGTAAACCGGCCAGCGTGTGATAGTTACGCTTCTCATCCAGTGGCAGGTGGACATACACCGCTAAATCTTCCAGCGGCATATGGCCGTTAGCAATCCATCCGCCGTCGGGGCTGGGTTGAATGTCATAGCGGGCATCAATCTCTTCGCCTTCATTAGGCAGATTGCCCGCAATGGTTTCCATCACATCGCTAAGCGTGACTACCCCTTCCACCGAACCAAATTCATCGACCACAAAGGCAAAATGGGTGCGTGCCTGGCGAAACTGCTCAAGAGCCTGCAACAACGTGAGGCGTTCGGGGAATACCAGCGGCTGACGAACCAGCGAACGTAAATCGAGTGATTTAACATGCAAAGCCTGATGCATAAGATCAATAACATGCACCACACCCAGTGGCTCATTGCCCTTTTCGGTAATCAGGATGCGGGTGTGCTGATTGCGATCGAGTTTCGCCATAATTTCTGCCGGGTCTTCACTCAAATCGATATGTTCGACGTCATGGCGTGAGGTCATGATGCTGCTGATGTGTCGCTGTCCCAGCCCCAGTACGCGCGCAATCATGCGTCGCTCCTGGCGATTAAACAGCGCGCCTTCCTCGCTATCTGCGAGGAGCGATGCGGTGTCGGCGTCCAGCTCCGCACTTTGCGCTTCACCACGTAAAATACGCAGCACCGCCTCAGCAGTGCGCTGACGCAGCGGACGGCCAGCAGAAAGAAAGCGGCGACGGTTAAATATCGCCAGCTGGTTGAAGATTTCAATCAGGATTGAGAAGCCGATGGCGGCGTACAGGTATCCCTTGGGGATGATAAAGCCAAGGCCTTCTGCCACCAGGCTGAAGCCAATCATCAGCAGGAAGCTCAGGCAAAGAATGACAATGGTGGGATGGCCATTGACGAAACGCGTGAGGGGTTTACTGGCCAGCAACATCAGCAGGATAGCGATGGTGACTGCCGTCATCATCACCGGCAATTCATTCACCATACCCACTGCGGTGATCACCGCATCCAGCGAGAAGATGGCATCCAGCACCACGATTTGTGCCACTACAGGCCAGAATTTAGCACCATTATTAGTTTGACCGTCGTCTTCGTCACTGCCTTCCAGCCGATCATTTAATTCGGTGGTGGCTTTAAACAGCAGAAATACGCCGCCCGCAAACAGCAGCAAATCGCGCGCACTGAAGCTATGTTGCCAGAGGGTAAACAGGGGTTGCGTCAGGGTAACCAGCCAGGAAAGCGACGCCAGCAGCAGCAGGCGCGATGCCAGCGCCAGCAGCAGACCGATCACACGGGCGCGATCGCGCACCGCCGAGGGTAATTTTTCCACCAGAATGGCAATGAAAACCAGATTATCAATGCCCAGCACCAGCTCAAGAACGATTAGCGTGACTAATCCGGCCCAGAGCGAGGGATCAGTGATCCACGCCAACATGCTTTCATCACCTGAATGTCTGAGAATGAGCTTAGTCTTATCATAGTTAATTCTCAGACAGGGAACAAATAGCGCCTAAGCAACGTATTACATCGCTTGCCCGTGATAATAAGGAATATTCCTAAACGGGTTTTTGTACAGATAAGTTGAATGTATGGATAAACAACATACGCCTGATATTCCCGCTATTAATTTTTTTCGTCAGACGATGGCGTGCATTTTTAATGCGAAATGTGCAGAGGGTGAGTATCGAATTATTCTGATTTTTGCGTGGGAATGGCCTGAAAGGGATGGCATCAATACTAATGACTGGTAGTCTTTTTCCTAAAATAGAGCAGGGAACACGGGGTCTACTTGTAAAGAAGCCAGTAATAACTAGTATAGCAACGTGTTAGTAAATGTCTGCGCTTATGTTGTTAATAGCGCGCTGTTTAGCTTCTTAATGTTGAGAAATGTGATCGTGCCCAGGTTAAGGCCAGTTATTGTCATGGCTTTAAAGGTCGTTCGCAGACAGGAAATAGGGTGAGTAAAGCGGTATTGGCAGCGACAGCCAAGGGCGGTAGCGTGTCCGAAGTGCTTTTCTCTCCGGGGGATTTGCTTTGCAGGGGTATCAACAGGAACTCGGACTAATCTGTTGGTATTTATCATAATTTTCTGGGTGTGACTGCAAAGAAACTGGCACGAGCGCCGAAGATTTACCCCCCAGATTGCTGCTTTCGTGACAGTTTTTTATATCGCTCATTTATTACGCAGTCTTGTGGCATTAAGGATTAGGGAAATAAAATAAAGAGTTAATTATGCGCGATAACGAATTTACCTATAAAAGTCTCCTCACTAAAATTTTACTGGCGTGCTCGGATTTAATTTGTTTCAACGCGGCGTTGTTTATTGCTCTGGCGCTGATTAATTCGCTCACGAATTCCCCACTGGCAGATATTTCTGAAAAAGACCTCGATTTAAAAATCGCCACACACATCTGTCTGTCGATTATTTGTGTTGGCTGGTTCTGGGTTCGCCTGCGACATTTCACCTATCGCAAGCCTTTCTGGTTCGAGCTAAAAGAGATCTTTCGTACCATTCTTATTTTCTCTGTCATCGATTTGTCAATTACCGCACTGTCGCAGTGGCAGATGTCGCGTTTTGTCTGGGTACTGACCTGGCTTCTGGCATTAATCCTAATTCCGCTGGGTCGGGCCCTGTCAAAACGCGTCCTGAATCATTTCGGCATGTGGAAAAAGCAGACCATCATCATCGGCAGCAACAAAAATGCCCAGGAAGCCTGGCAGGCACTGCAAAGCGAAGAAGTGATGGGATTTGATGTGATTGCTTTTTTCGATGTGGATGGCAGTTGCCCACAGGCCAGTATTGCCGGTGTCCCGGTGCTGCGTAATGAGCAGGAATTGTGGCAACTCACCAACGTTGAGACGCAATTTATCGTTGCGGTGGAATTTGAGCAGAGCCAGCATCGTGATAACTGGCTGAAGACGCTTGCTATGCACAACTGCCGCTCAGTTTCCGTTATCCCGACGCTGCGTGGTGTGCCGCTCTACGGCACCGATATGGCGTATATCTTCAGCCACGAAGTGATGATCCTGCGAGTTAACAACAACCTGGCGAAGCGGACGTCGCGTTGTCTGAAACGTGTCTTCGATGTTGTTGGCGCGCTCAGCATCATCATTGCGCTGTCACCGGCATTACTGGTGCTGGGTTTCCTGGTGGGACGTGACGGTGGCAACCCGATATACGGCCATGAACGTGTCGGTATGAATGGTCGCAAGTTCAAATGTCTCAAATTCCGCTCGATGGTGATCAACTCCAAAGAGGTGCTGGAAGAGGTGTTGCGTAGCGATCCGGTGGCGCGCGCCGAGTGGGACAAAGATTTCAAATTGAAGAACGATCCCCGCATTACCAAAGTCGGTCACTTTATCCGTAAAACCAGTCTGGATGAGTTACCGCAACTGTGGAACGTGGTCCGTGGCGATATGAGCCTGGTGGGACCGCGTCCGGTTATCGAAGATGAACTCTGCCGTTATGCCGGTGATGTCGATTATTACCTGATGGCGAAACCAGGCATGACGGGATTGTGGCAGGTCAGCGGTCGTAACGACGTTGACTATGAAACGCGCGTCTATTTCGATTCGTGGTATGTCAAAAACTGGTCGCTGTGGAACGACATCGCGATTTTGTTTAAGACGATTGGCGTAGTGCTGAAACGCGACGGAGCTTATTGATAGACAGCGAAGGCACGGCGACAACATAAAACCCAGGGAGCAAATGATAATGACCCACAGTTTCGGTGTTTAACCCGTCGGCTTTATTTTTGCAAGACGCTTACACAGCGGCGTTTTCGCCTCTATCAATCATTAACTGATAGCGAAGATCCAGATGATTACAATGAAAATTAAAATGATACCGTTACTGGTATCGGCCACTATTCTCTCCGGGTGCACGATCGAGCCAGGTCAGCGCCTTTCCACTAGCGGAAAAGATGTCATTGAGCAGCAGGACAGCAATTTTGACATCGACAAATACGTTAACGTCTTTCCTTTAACACCGCGTCTGGTTGAGCAGATGCGTCCGAAACCGCTGGTGGCGCAGGCCAACCCGGCGTTGCAGAACGAAATTCAGAGCTATGAATATCGTGTCGGCATTGGTGATGTACTGAACGTCACCGTGTGGGATCACCCTGAATTGACCACCCCTGCGGGTCAGTACCGCAGTGCCAGCGACACCGGTAACTGGGTGCAGGCGGATGGTACGATCTTCTATCCCTATATCGGTAAGGTGCGTGTTGCCGGTCGAACCGTGACGGAAATCCGTGCCGAAATCGCGCGCCGTCTGGCGCAGTACATCGAAAGCCCGCAGGTGGATGTGAACGTCGCAGCCTTCCGTTCACAAA
This sequence comes from Pantoea cypripedii, assembly GCF_002095535.1. Lineage (NCBI taxonomy): Bacteria > Pseudomonadati > Pseudomonadota > Gammaproteobacteria > Enterobacterales > Erwiniaceae > Pantoea > Pantoea cypripedii. Next base: position 2,780,173 of record NZ_MLJI01000001.1, on the reverse strand, counting down.
AAACCTATATCAGCGGTTCGGTCACCACCTCCGGTCAGCAGGCGATCACCAACGTACCGCTTACCGTACTGGATGCGGTCAACGCCGCAGGTGGCCTGACGGCGGATGCCGACTGGCGTAACGTGGTGCTGACGCACGGTGGCCGCGAACAGCGTATTTCGTTGCAGGCGCTGATGCAAAACGGCGACCTGAGCCAGAACCACTTGCTGTATCCGGGCGATATCCTGTATGTCCCACGTAACGATGATCTGAAGATCTTCGTTATGGGTGAAGTTAAGCAACAAACCACGCTGAAAATGGACCGCAGCGGCATGACGCTGGCTGAAGCGCTGGGCAATGCTCAGGGCATGGATCAGACCACAGCAGATGCCACCGGCGTGTTCGTCATTCGTCCTATTCGTGGCAGCAACCGTACCAAGATCGCCAACATCTATCAGTTGAATACCAAAGATGCCGCATCAATGGTGATGGGTACTGAATTCCAACTGGAGCCGTACGACATCGTGTATGTCACCTCCACTCCGCTCACCCGCTGGAACCGTGTTATTTCCGCGCTGCTGCCAACCATCGTAGGTATCGACGATGCAAGCTCCGCAGCTCTGCGTTTCCATACATGGGATAACTAAGGTTTAACCATGATTAGCTCCGTGTTAGTCGTCTGTGTCGGCAACATTTGCCGCTCCCCGACCGGGGAGCGTTTGTTCAAACGCGCTTTACCTGAAACCCGGGTAGCGTCTGCGGGGCTGGGTGCTCTGCGTGGCTCCCCGGCAGATCAGACTGCCAGTGATGTGGCTGCCAGACATGGCGTGTCACTGGCAGGCCATCATGCTCAGCAGTTAACGGCTGAAATGTGCCGTGACTATGACCTGATTCTGGTGATGGAAAAGCGTCATGTTGAGCAGGTAAATCGGATCGATCCAGCCGCGCGCGGGAAGACCATGCTGCTTGGGCACTGGCTCAACCAACAGGAAATCGCGGATCCGTACAAAAAAAGCCGTGAGGCCTTTGAAGAGGTTTACGGGTTACTGGAACACGCTACCCAGAAATGGGTCAACGTACTAAGCCGATAGTTGGGATTATCCATGAATATAAAAAACAAGGTTATGACAGCGCCGAAAGAGGATTCGAATGGATGGGATCTGGCGCATCTTGTGGGACAACTCATTGACCATCGGTGGGTCATTGTTGCCGTTACCGCCTTCTTCATGTTGGTGGGGACTCTCTACACACTGTTTGCCACGCCGATCTATAGCGCGGATGCCATGGTGCAGGTCGAGCAGAAGAACACCAACTCGGTGCTGAACGATCTGCAGGATATCCTGCCGTCAACACCGGCTTCCGATACCGAGATTCAGATTCTTGAATCGCGCATGGTCATCGGTAAAACGGTGGACGATCTCGGTCTGGATACCGTGGTGCAGCAGAACTATTTCCCGATCATCGGTAAAGGTCTGTCGCGCCTGATGGGCAACAAACCGGCACAGATCGCGATCACGCGTCTGGAAATCCCGCGTTCAATCGACAAACGCACCGTGCAGCTGGAAGTGACCGGTCCGCAGACCTACACCGTAACCAGTAATGGGGACGAGCTGTTTAAAGGTCGCGTAGGTCAGCTGGAGCAGCACGGTGAAGTCACCATGCTGGTGAGCGGTATTGAAGCGGATGCCGGCACCAGCTTTGATGTCACCAAGCTGAGCGATCTGCAGGCGATCAAAGCGGTGCTGGGCAATCTGACCGTCGCTGATAAAGCGAAAGACACCGGTGTGCTGGGTCTGGAATACCAGCACGAAGATCCGGATCAGGCCAGTCGCGTACTGAATCAGATCGTTAACAACTATCTGCTGCAGAACGTTGAGCGCAAATCGGAACAGGCAGCGAAAAGCCTTGATTTCCTGCGCAATCAGCTGCCAATGGTGCGCGATAACCTGAATGAAGCGGAAGACAAGCTGAATGCCTATCGTCGTGAGAACGAATCGGTAGATATGTCACTGGAAGCGAAATCGGCGCTGGATTCTTCCGTCAGCGTACAGAGCCAGCTGAACGAGCTGACTTTCCGCGAAGCTGAAGTGTCGCAGCTGTATACCAAAGATCACCCGACTTACCGCGCGCTGCTGGAAAAACGCAAAACGCTGGAAGACGAGCAGGCCAATCTGAACAAGAAAATTGCCCAGATGCCAGCGACCCAGCAGGAGATTTTGCGTCTGACGCGTGACGTGCAGGCAGGGCAGGAGATCTACATGCAACTGCTGAATCGTCAGCAGGAGCTGGGTATCAGTAAAGCCAGTACCGTTGGTGATGTGCGCATCATTGACCCGGCAGAAACCGCTGGCTCACCAGTCGCGCCGAAGAAATTGCTGATCATTGCCGCCAGCCTGATTCTGGGTCTGGTGTTGTCCGTCGGCATTGTTCTGCTGAAAGCGGTGTTCCATCACGGTATTGAAAACCCGGAGCAGCTGGAAGAGCTGGGCATGAACGTTTATGCCAGCGTGCCGTTGTCTGACTGGCAGCGTAAGAAGGATACCGAAGCACTGGCGCGGCGTGGACACAAAGAGAAAAGTGACCCCCACAATACGCTGCTGGCGTTGGGCAACCCGACTGACCTCTCCATCGAAGCGATTCGTAGCCTGCGTACCAGCCTGCACTTCGCGATGATGGAAGCGAAGAACAACATTCTGATGATCACCGGTGCCAGCCCGGGTATTGGTAAAACCTTTATCTGTGCCAACCTGGCAACGTTGGTATCGAAAGCGGGTCAACGCGTGTTGTTCATCGATGGTGATATGCGTCGCGGCTATACCCACGAACTGCTGGGGGCGGAAAACAAAGTTGGCCTGTCTAACGTGTTGTCCGGCAAGAGCGAGTTCTCTCCGACCATGATTCAGAAAGGTGCTTACGGTTTTGATTTCCTGCCGCGTGGTCAGGTGCCACCTAACCCATCGGAGCTGCTGATGCATCGCCGCATGAGCGAGTTGCTGGATTGGGCGGGTAAAAACTATGACCTGGTGTTGATTGATACCCCACCGATCCTGGCCGTTACCGACGCTTCCATTATCGGTAAGCTGGCCGGAACGTCTCTGATGGTGGCGCGTTTTGAGACCAACACTACCAAAGAGCTGGATGTCAGTTACCGTCGCTTTGCCCAGAACGGTATTGAGATCAAAGGCGTCATCCTCAACGCCGTGGTGCGTAAAGCGTCGAATGTCTACGGTTATGGCTACGACTACTACAACTACGAATACGGCAAAGAAACCAAAAGCTAAGAGACAAACACTCTTCCGGGGCGGTTTATCCGCCCCGTTTTTATCGTGCTTTTTGCACTGATTTTTTTTGACATTTATACACACAGCACACGCTTAGGTAATTCCGTAATGGTAGGTCACTGCTTAATGAAGAATGGATATAACGGCATGATTTTTAGGAAAAAAGCCGATTCCCATCATCAGGCGGCGGAGTATACCGTTGAATCTGGAACAGCTGTTTAAGAGGTGCTGGCAATGCAGGATATCCACTTCTCAATTGTAATTCCCGCTTATAACGCGTCGAAGTCGATTGTGACGACGCTGGATTGCGTCAATGCGCAGAGTTATCGCAATTTTGAAGTCATCATTGTGGATGACAAATCAGCCGATGCGGCTGAACTGGCGCAGGTGGTGCGTAGCGATCGCTATCAGGACCTGGACATCAGGCTGGAGCTCTCTGAGGTCAAACTCAACGGGGCAGGGGCGCGCAATAAAGGGATTGAACTCGCCAGCGGTGATTTCATCAGCTTTCTTGATGCCGACGATGAATGGCACCCGGACAAGTTGCTGGAAGTCTCGCGTACCATCGCCAATCTTGAGGCACAGGGCAAGTCGCGTTATGTCATCTTTAGTCAGGTGAATATTCACCAGGACGGTAGCTTCCTGAAAGTGATGCCGATGCAGCCACCGGGTAACAACGAAACCGTGGCTGAATATCTGTTTGGTTGTTATGGCTTCATCCAGACCAGTACCATCGTGCTGAAGCGCGCTGATGCCGAACAAATCAAATTCGATACGCGCTATATCCGCCATCAGGACTATGACTTCTGCATACGCGCCGATCGCATGGGCTATCAATTCGTCATGATTGATAAACCGCTGGCGACCTACCATCTGGTGACCAAATTTGGATCGAAGCATAAAGGGGAGTCGGTGAAATACTCCTTCTTCTGGCTCGATACCATGAAACCCTATCTGACTGCGCGCGATATCCACACCTACAAAGCGTTCAAATTGCCGCTGCGCTACAAAATGGATGGCAACTCGCTGCTGGCGAGCGTCAGCTTCGCGCGTTACTTCTTCCTGACTAACAAAGATAACCAGGCTTACTTCATGAGCCGTCTGATGAACAAGGTGAAATCCCGTTTCTTTGGCAGCAGGGCTGTTTCCTGATTGGGTGGTTCTTTTGATTTCACTTGCTCCCAGACCGGGGCAATTTTTTTTACTTCCTGTCATCTCCTCTTACGGGTATTCAGATGAAAAATCATGTAGGCACCATCGGCATCGTGATGCCGATGTATAACGCGCGCCAGACGGTATTGCGTGCGGTGCAGTCGATTCTCGATCAGAGCTATAGCGACTGGCATCTCTATCTGATCAACGATAAATCGACCGACGATTCGTTGGCTTTGGTCCGTGAACATTGCCAGGACGCGCGTATCACTATTCTCAATAATGAGATGAACCAGGGTGCGGCAGAGACCCGTAATGTCGGGCTGCGTGCTGCACAGCAAGAGATCATCGCTTTTCTTGATAGCGATGATGAATGGCATGCGGAAAAGCTGGCTGAACAGGCTGCCGCTATTGCTGCCGGTGACGATTTTGTGATTACCCATTACCACTACAAAACCAAAAGCGCTGACCACGATATCATCTACAGCAAACCCTATCTGCAACAGCAAAACTTCGTGAAGAAGCAGTATCGCGTCTGCTTCTCTTCGGTTTGTTTTCGCCGTCCTCCGCAGGGCATCTTCTTTCAGCGTAAAGGCCATGAAGATTTCCTGTTCCTCTACGAGCTGTTTCTCCGTTACCGGCAAGCCCGGGTGATTCAGAAGACGCTGGTGAACTATTACGAGCTGGGTGATTCGCTGTCTCGTAACAAAAATAAAGCGGCGAAATGGCATCTCGAATTATTAAGAATTATCTATAAAAACAATCCCTTAAAAATCTATTACTATTACGGTTGGTATATGGTGAACGGTGTGCTTTTCACCCTGAAGCATCGTTGATATCCGGCACCCTTTGCGTGTTTTTTGAGGTGGAAAGCGTTTCATGAAAAAGATTGTACTGGTGATTAAGGATGCTTATTCGTACGCGGGTACGGAAAACATCTGCAACTTTATGTCGGAGTGTCTCGGCGAACAGCATGAGGTGACCGTTTATTCGCTGGAAGGTAGCGGAAAGCCGTTCTACCCCTTTACCCATGCCAAAGAGATTGTCAGCTTTGCCGGACACAGTAATCCGATTAAAAGCGCGGTGGCCCGCATCCAGCAGGAAGGGTTCGACAGTGTTTTCCTGATCAGCATGGGGCGTCTGAGCGTGATGTTTGCCTTCTGGAATCTGATGTCCATGAAGAAAAAACGCTTCAAAGCCTATGCCTGCGAGCACATCGCGATTAACTCCTTTAGTAAACCGATCAAATTGCTGAAATGGTTGCTGCTGCGCTTCTATGACCAGGTGATCGTGCTGACCGATAAAGACCATCAGGTCTTCAGCCGCTGGAATATTCCCAGCCAGCAGATTCCCAATCCGGTGGTGTACAAATCCTTTGCGCGTCGCACGCGCAGCCATCAGGCGTTGGCCATTGGCCGCCTCGAACATCAGAAAGGTTTCGACCTGCTGCTGGATATCTGGGCTGACTTCAGCAAAACCCACCCTGACTGGACACTGGTGATCGCCGGAGACGGTGAGGTACGCCAGCAGTTGCACGATCAGGCTGCACAGCTGGGTATCACAGACAGCGTCAATTTTGTTGGCAGAGTCAGCAATATCAATGACTACTACCGTGGCAGCGACATGGCGCTGATGACATCTCGTTATGAAGGATTACCGCTGGTGCTGCTGGAAGCCAAATCCTGGTCGCTGCCGGTGGTGGCGTATGACTGTCCAACCGGACCGCAGGAAATTATCAATCATGGCGAAGATGGCTTCCTGGTTCCCATGAATGACAAAACCACTTTCCTGGCACGTATGGAGCAACTCGCCAGTGACGATGCGTTGTTCTACCGCATGAGCGAGAAAACCAAAGAAACGGCGCTGAAGTTTGACGGCAAAGAGATCAAACAAAGCTGGCTGGCGCTGATTTAGCGCCGGATTACGCCTACGGCTACCTCGGGGACACACTTATGGCCGCCTGGCGGCCCCATGACCACGGGATTTGATGCATGAAAAGAAGAGAAGTCTTACAAACCGCAGCCTCCTCCATTGTTGCTGCGCTCTCGGTGAGTGCATTTTCCAGCTATGCCGCAAAAAATGGCCAGCCAGCATTGAAGGCGGTCGACCCCTCCAGCGTGCCGCAGGGAGATGTCCCGATTCTCACGCCGGAAAATGTTTACACCATGCCGCCGCAATTCTGGCAGAACTTTGAGGGCAAATTGTGGATTGGTAAGGCCGGTAGCGATGCCAGCAAAGCGGGTAACCAAATCCCGGTTTATCTGCGTGATGCCAGCGGAAAAATATCGCAAATCAGCCAGCCGATTGCGTTGAATAAGGGTAATTTTGCGCAATTTATCCATGATAATGCGGCGTTAATCGCTGATCCTGCCCACTCGATGGCCGTTGAAGACAACAGCGGCAACACGTTATTTTCCATTGATGACGTGAGCCGCCCCAACCAAAGCAACTTCAGTCAGCGTCTGGCGCAACCCAATGGTTACCAGCTGATTGGGGAAATCCCCTCGGTAGAGGAATTGCGTAAAACCCGTCCGCTGTTTGCCGGTGCCAAAATCAAGCTGAAAAGCTGGCATGAAGGGCTGGAAGTGGGCGGTGGCGAGTTTGTCGGTGCCTTTGGTGATGGTAAAGACGATAACGGCGTGATGTTCAGCGGCAACGGCTTTACCTGGCGTCGCGTGGTGGAAGATTTCAACCGTCTGACGCTGTTCGATTTCGGTGCGATTGCCGACGGTAAAACCGATGCGGCCCCTGCCATCAAAGCGATGTATCAATGGTCGCAGGATGCCAATCAGCCGATTTGTGTGCAGTTCCCGGCGGGCACCTTCTTCGTTTCCGGTTGTGATTTCGGTGATCAGCAACAGCGCTTCTTCCGTATCTCTGGCGCGATGGTGAATTTTGGCTACTTCCCGGCCACCACGCTGGTTTCGGACGGTCGCTCCGAATTCCTGTTTCAGGTAAAGGCGCGCTGGACCGAAATCTCTAACCTGATTTTTAACGGTAACACTGACAAACGTCCGAATAAGCAGGGGTTATTCCGTAACACTTGCCCGGGTGGCCAGTTCTTCCGTGGCGCTTGTCTGCGCTTTAACCAGGTGGGCGGCGTCTCGTTGAGTTTGCTGGATACGCTGGACTGCAAAATCGACCAGTGGTACGCCAACGGTTGTACAGGCGATGTGATTAAAGCCAACTGGTCCGGGCAGAAAGCGGGTAACTGGGATCACAGCACCGCCATTGAGCTTTCCAACTTCAATGCCCAGCACTGTAAAGGCGGGATGGTGCTGAATCTGCCACGTTGCAGCCAGTCGATTATTCATAACGGCTGGATTGAGCACACCGAACATCCCGGGGATATCTCCAATGGCCAATGGATCATTGATGCACTGAGCCTGGAAGATTGTAAGAACCCGCTGATCGCCCGTAACTCACGGCTGAATATGCGTCAGACCAATTTGCAGGCCGGTAGCTGGATTGATAACTCGCTGGAGGGCGAGCGCTGGTTGAATATCTGGGAGATGGGTTCGACGCGCGTTGAATCCTATGGCGTCGCCATCGACGGCAGCCTGAATTACAACTACATCACTTCACGGTTTCGCCTGTCGAACAACACCAATCAGGAAACCTGGTTTGAACTGGGGAATTTCTATTCACCTGCTGTGGGTGATAGCTGGGAAATCGAGGTGTTTGGTCAGTCGCAATTCAGTAATGGGACGGACAACCAACCGCTGATGAACCCGATCGACGGTAAAGGCACCGGTGGCCGGGCGGTTATCCACTTGCAGCGCAAGAAAAGCAAGGCGGAAGCCAGCTGGTCTGCAGAAGGCAGTTCACCGCTGGTGGATGTGCGCTATGAACCGCGTACTGACACGGACACCAAAGTGTTCGTCAAACTGGCCGGCTGGACACCCGCCACGGTGGTGCTGATCAAAAGTACCGCGAAGGACCGCTTCCTCGCCGGTCGCTGTGCGCGCGTTGATGCCACCATGACGCAGGGAACGCCTGCCAGCGGTAGCCAGCAGGCACCGCAGCGTTTCAGTCTGCACAACGGAAAAGCAGGCATTGGCGGTAATGAGCAGGGCGATCTGCTGATGGCATCACGCATGCTGAAGCCGGAACAGGTCGATACCCGCGAACCCAAAGGTTTTATCTCGGTGGTGATTAATGGTGAGCCCTGTGCTTTGCCGTATTTCGCCCTGAAATCGTAATACATTCATCAGCATACCGGCTGCGAACAGGAGTGTGGCCGGATTAAAAGGAGCAGCTCATTTTCGGGTGTTTCGCCTGTTTTGCAGTCCTTATTACACAGAGTTCTTTTTTTGCCAGTCCAGGAAAATGGCGGCTTGTAGAATTACAAAAATTTATCTGGAGTTTTTATGAAGATTTTATTGGTGGGTAACCATACCTGTGGAAATCGTGGGGATGGCGCGATTTTACGCGGGCTGATTGATTCACTTCAGTCCGCACGTGGTGATCTGGATATCGATGTTATCAGTCGTTATCCAACCAGCTCTGGGTATTTACTGCAACAGGAAATCCAGCAGGATTCCCTGTTCCTGCACAATAGCAAATCGGCCAAAGGGTTAGTGGGAAGTGTAAAGCGTAAGGTGGCAAACCGCCTGATGCCGGAAATTATGATGGCGCATCTGGGTAAGGGGGGGGTGTACAAATCATTCTCCGTGCCACCGCATTTGGCTGCCTTCACCAAAAGTCTCGCAGCCTATGATGCCATCATCCAGGTGGGTGGCTCATTCTTCGTCGATCTGTATGGCGTGACCCAGTTTGACCATGCTTTATGCGCGTTAATGGCGAAAAAGCCGCTGTATATGATTGGGCATTCTGTCGGACCTTTCGAGAATCCGCGTGTTAACGCGCTGGCGAACTTTGTATTCGACCGCGTCGATAGTCTGGTGCTGCGTGAAGAGGTCAGTTATGAGCGCATGAAGCAGGATGGCGTGACGACCAGTAAAGTGAAGAAGGGCGTGGATACCGCCTTCCTGGTGCAGGCGCGTGCGGTGGAAAAACCCAGCCATAACCTGTTGCACTGGAAAGAGATTATCAGCTCACGTAAAACCATCGCCATTACCGTGCGTGAGCTGGCCCCATTCGATAAACGTCTCGGCGTAACGCAAAAAGAGTACGAAGCCGCGTTTGGGCGGGTGATCAATGCGATGATCGCCGACGGCTATCAGGTTGTCGCCTTCTCAACCTGCACCGGTATCGATAGTTATGCCAAAGATGATCGCATGGTGGCACTGACATTACGTGACAGCGTTGATCATCCGGAGCATTACCATGTGATCATGGACGAGTTCAACGACCTCGAACTCGGCATTCTGTTAAGTCACTGCCATCTGACAATCGGCACCCGTCTGCATTCCGCCATTATTTCCATGAATTTCGGCACACCTGCCGTTGCCATCAACTATGAACACAAGTCACTGGGTGTGATGAACCAGCTTGGTCTGCCGCAAATGGCCACTGATGTGAAAAGTCTGATGGACGGCTCGCTCATCGACAAAGTGCAGACCGTGCTGACTGACTACGACAATGTGAAGCAGCGAGTTGATGCCGCGGTGGCGCAGGAACGTGAGATTGGCAATCGAATCACTGAAGAAATTCTCAACGTCTTAGGGTGAAGTGATGAAGCTGACCTTTTTCACCATGCGTTTCCCGGTTGCCTCTGAGACCTTTGTTCTCAATCAGGTAACGCATTTCATTGATGCCGGTTATGACGTTGAGGTGATCTCCGTATTTCCGGGCGACATGATCAACCGTCATGCCGCGTTCGATGACTATAATCTGGCGGCGAAAACCCATTACCTGCTGCCGGAAGAGAAGGTATCGAACCTCGATAAACTCGCCCAGCGTATCGGGCTGATGCTGCCGAAAATCGCCAAACCTTCATTGCTTAAATCCCTCAATGTGCGCCGTTATGGCGCACAATCCAGCAAACTGCTGCTGCCCGCGATCGTCGCTAATGCCAGACAAACCTTCACTGCTGACGTATTCCTGGTGCACTTTGGCTACGCAGGTGCGCTGGCTAATAAGCTGCGCGAGCTTGGTGTACTTCGGGGCAAACAGGCCACGGTGTTCCACGGGGCCGATATCTCACGTCGTCATATTCTGGAAGAACATAAGCTTGATTACCTCAATCTGTTCCGCCAGAGCGAGCTGATGCTGCCCATCAGCCATCTGTGGGAAAGTAAGTTGATTGAGATGGGATGTCCGGCGGAGAAGATACATGTTACGCGTATGGGCATCGAGCCGGAGAAGTTTAATTTCAAGCCGCGTGAAGCTTTCCATACCCCGCTGCGTATTGTTTCAGTGGCACGTCTCACCGAAAAGAAAGGTCTGGATGTGGCGGTGAAAGCCAGTGAAATTTTGCGCAATGAGGGCGGGGAGTTCCAGTTCACCATCATTGGTAACGGTGAGCAGGACGGCATGATGCGTGAGCACATTGCGCGAGCCGGTCTGGAAGATTGTGTCAGTATGCCGGGCTTTAAGCCCCAGGAGGAGATCCGCCAGGCGCTGAGCGAAGCAGATATCTTCCTGCTGCCCTCTAAAACCGCGGCAGATGGTGATATGGAAGGGATTCCGGTGGCGCTGATGGAAGCAATGGCCGTGGGGCTGCCGGTGGTTTCTACCTTCCACAGCGGCATTCCCGAGCTGATTCAGAACAACGTTAGCGGCTGGCTGGTTTCGGAAAACGATCCAGAGGAACTGGCGCAAATGTTGTTGCGCCTGTCGCGCGGAGATGTCGATGTTGCGCCGGTGGTTGCTGCCGCTCGTCACAAGGTAGAAACCGAGTTCAATCAGCATATTGCCTATGGCGAGCTGGCAAAAATTCTGGAGCGCATGGTGTGAGCGGATTAAAGTCACAGGCCATTTGGCTATTTGGCAGCACCTGCTTTGCCGCAGTGCTGCAGGTATTACAGCTCAGCGTACTGGCACGTCGGCTGGAAGCGCATGAACTGGGGTTGCTGGCGATTATCAATGCCATTCTGGCGGTGGCCGGGGTGCTCCAGGACATGGGGATGAGCAGCTACATTGTGCATCGGCAGAATATCACTCGTCGTGAGCAGAGCACCATTTATTGGGTGAACGTCTCGCTCAGCTTCTGTACCGGGTTAATTATGTTGATGATTGCCTGGCCGGTAGCCTGGTTTTATCACCTGCCGGAGTTGACCGGGTTGATTATGCTCACCAGCCTCAACTTCCTGGTTCTCGGGCATCTTTCGCAGTATCAGGCGCATTTTGTCAAAACCAAACGCATGGTGCTGCTGGCGAAGATTGAGATGGCAACCAAGCTGTTTGCGTTCCTCTGCACCGTGGCGATGTTGTTCTTCACATCGCTGACTGTCGCGGCGGCCATCCTTGGTCTGTTTATCAATGCCTTCACGCGCATTCTGTGCATGATTTACTTTGGCGAGAAATCCTGGCGTCCCACCTGGGAATTCGATCGGGCTACGTTCATCGCCGCCGTGCGTTACGGTATCTACCAGCTGGGATCGCAAACCATTAACCAACTGCGTACTCAGGCGGATGCCCTGATCGTCGGGAAAGTGATGGGTGCCGATATGCTGGGGATCTACTCACTGGCAAAAGAGCTGATCCTGCAACCGCTGAAGCTGGTTTCGCCGGTGATCAACCGCCTGGCGTTGCCGCGTTTCGCTGAGAAACAGCACGATCCGGAACAGCTGAAAAAACTGTTCCTGAAAGGCACCCTCGTCATCATGCTGTTCAGCAGCACCATGTATCTGGCGATTGGTATTCTGTCGCCGGTGATCGTGCGTCTGCTGTATGGTGCATCACACGAGCAGGTCTACCATCTGATCCCGCTGATGCTGTTATTTGGCATGCTGCGCCCGATGGGCGGGCTGACCGGGGCGATTTCCCAGGCGAACGGGCGTACCAACGTTGAGTTCTACTGGAATGTCGTCGCCAGTCTGGTGGTGCTGGCGGTGCTGGCGACCACGCTGATCTGGCCTAACGTCATCTACGTGGCGCTGACACTGTCGATTTCACAGGTGTTGATCTCCGCTTTTGCCCATCCCTTCTTCATCAAACCCGTTATTGGCATTCGTTTTATGCCTTATGCGCGCCAGTGGGTTTCGGTCTCGGTGGTGTTTGTCGGCCTGATGTTGCTGATAAACCACTTTAACCTGTTTGTGATGCCAGAATGGTTTGCGGGTTGGTTGTAACCTCAGACAACCTCAGGTCGCGGCGTAAAAAAGCACGCCGCGACGACACGATCAGTCTGAAAATGACTGGTCTCATCAATTCTGGCTTTCTCCCATCTCCCTCGCTGTTTTACAGTAGGTTAGCGATTCGAATTACCCGCCAACTGGCGTAACGGTTGGGGTCGAAAAAAGCGATTTTTTATGTTGTGACAGAGAGTTAGTGCCGGTTTTTCAGATAAAGATTATACTTGCTGTTCCGGCCGATCCTGCATAATCGACCCCACGTATTCACTTCATGAAATGGAATAAATATGACCAAGCTTAAAGCTGTAATCCCGGTTGCGGGTCTCGGTATGCATATGCTCCCTGCGACAAAAGCAATTCCAAAAGAAATGCTGCCTGTCGTCGACAAACCGATGATCCAATATATCGTTGATGAGTGCGTGGCTGCAGGCATCAAGGAGATTGTGCTGGTCACCCATGCTTCCAAAAATGCGGTGGAAAACCACTTCGATACCACTTACGAGCTGGAAGCCCTGCTGGAAGCTCGTGTGAAACGTCAGCTGCTGAGCGAAGTGCAATCAATTTGCCCTCCGGGCGTGACGATCATGAACGTCCGTCAGGCCAATCCGCTGGGCCTCGGCCACTCAGTATTGTGCGCGCGTCCGATGATTGGCGATAATCCATTCGTGGTGGTATTGCCGGATGTGCTGCTGGATGACTCGACTGCCGATCACCTGCGTTATAACCTCGCGGCCATGGTGGCGCGCTTTGAGGAAACCGGACGCAGCCAGGTACTGGCTAAACATATGCCGGGAGCTGACCTCTCTGAATACTCGGTGATCACTACTGAGCAACCGCTGGATAACCCTGGCGACGTCGGCACGATCACCAACTTTGTTGAGAAGCCGGAAGAGGTCAACACACTGGATTCGGATCTGGCTGCGGTAGGGCGTTATGTCCTTTCTGCTGATATCTGGGCGGAACTGGAGCGTACTGAGCCGGGTGCCTGGGGTCGTATCCAGCTGACCGATGCTATCGCTGCGCTGGGCAAGAAAAAGCCGGTTGATGCCACCCTGCTGACGGGTACCAGCTTCGACTGTGGCCGTAAACTGGGTTATATGCAGGCATTCGTCTCCTACGGTTTGCGTAATAACAGCCAGGGCCGTGATTTCCGCGCCGCCATTCAGAAAATCCTGGCAAAATAAGCTTTTCTCATCGTTTGCCGCGCCATTGCGCGGCTCAAAGGAGTCAACATGGCTATTTTGGTAACGGGTGGAGCAGGGTACATCGGCTCTCACACGGTGCTGGCGCTGCTACAGCGCGGTGACGACGTTGTGGTGCTGGATAACCTGTGTAATGCGTCGCGCGAAGCTGTCGATCGCGTTGAAAAGCTGGCGGGTAAAAAAGCGGTATTTGTTGAAGGCGATGTCCGTGACCGCGCTTGCCTGCGCGATCTGTTCGCCGCTAATGATATTTCAGCGGTTATCCACTTTGCGGCGTTGAAAGCGGTAGGCGAATCTACACGTATGCCGCTCGAATACTACGACAACAACGTCTCCGGAACGGTGGTGTTGCTGGAAGAGATGCGCAGTGCGGGTGTGTGGAACTTTATCTTTAGTTCCTCTGCCACCGTATATGGCGCTGATGCCCCGGTTCCTTATGTGGAAACCACGCCGATTGGCGGGACCACCAGTCCGTATGGCACCTCCAAGCTGATGATTGAGCTGGTGATGCGTGACTTCGCCAAAGCGGATAGCAACTTCAATGCGATTGCTTTGCGTTACTTCAACCCGGTGGGCGCGCATGAGTCGGGTGAAATCGGTGAAGATCCTGCTGGTATCCCCAATAATTTGCTGCCGTATATTGCTCAGGTGGCGATTGGCCGTCTGGACAAACTGGGTGTGTTTGGCGATGACTACGATACGCCAGACGGCACCTGTCAGCGTGATTACATCCACGTGGTCGACCTTGCTGAAGGTCATCTCAAAGCGCTGGACCATCTGCCGAAGGTCACCGGTTATAAAGCCTACAACCTGGGCGGTGGCAAAGGCTTCTCGGTGCTGGAAATGATTAAAGCCTTCGAGAAGGCTTCCGGAAAACAGATCCCGTTTGAATTCAAACCGCGTCGTGATGGCGATCTGCCTGCGTTCTGGGCCGATGCATCGCTGGCGAACACCGAACTGGACTGGCGTGTGACGCGCGGCATCGATGAGATGATGCGTGACACCTGGAACTGGCAGTCAAAAAACCCGAACGGGTTTAAGTAATCTCCTTCCCCGGCGGGTTTTAAACCCGCCAATATCTTCTCCCCCGCACATCTAATCAGGCTTACGCCTGTTTCATCAAAATCTGATTGAGTTGATTCTGTGACTCAGTAACCATCTTCCGCGTCATGCAGCGGTCAATATTTGCACTAACTCCCCGATGAGAAATGCAATTTATTCGTCATTGATCTTAGTGAGTGATAGAATTAATGATTGTTTAAAGATAATCCTCCTTTATTAATTACCTTGATAAACGAGTGATTATTCAGAAAGATAGCTGCAAATAAGTTTGATATGCCGCTTCTACAATTTGATCCCGTCTCAGCTATGTGGGAGCTGTAACCCAGGGGCGGTAGCGTGCCTGTTTGACAGGCATTTTCCATTTCATTTTGGTGTAAGTCTTACTGAGTAAGTCGGGATAAACGAGACGTTATGAAAATCTTAATTACGGGTGGTGCAGGGTTTATCGGTTCAGCAGTGGTTCGCCACATTATCAACAATACCAATGATGAAGTGATCAATGTTGATAAATTGACCTATGCTGGCAATCTCGAATCTCTTGACGCAGTCAGCCAAAGCGCACGCTATAACTTTAGAAAAGTTGATATTTGTGATGGTGCTGGGTTGCAGGAAGTCTTTAATGAATTTAAGCCTGATGCGGTAATGCACCTGGCTGCTGAGAGCCACGTCGACCGTTCAATTACCGGTCCCGCTGAATTTGTCCAGACCAATGTTGTGGGTACCTACGCATTGCTGGAGGCGAGCCGTCAATACTGGTCTTCGCTACCTGCCGAAAAGAAAGACGCGTTCCGTTTTCATCATATTTCTACCGATGAAGTTTATGGTGATCTCCCGCACCCGGATGAAATGGCCGGCGACTTACCGCTTTTCACTGAAACTACCCCTTATGCCCCAAGCAGCCCCTATTCATCAACGAAAGCGGCCAGCGATCATTTAGTTCGCGCCTGGGGACGTACCTACGGCCTGCCAGTGATTGTTACCAACTGTTCCAACAACTATGGTCCTTACCATTTCCCGGAAAAACTCATCCCGCTGATCATCAGCAATGCGCTGGAAGGGAAGCCGTTGCCGATTTACGGTAAAGGTGACCAGATCCGCGACTGGCTCTATGTTGAAGACCATGCCCGTGCGCTGTATACCGTGGTGACTAAAGCAGCTACCGGCACCACCTATAACATCGGTGGACATAACGAAAAGAAAACATGGATGTGGTACTGAAGGTTTGCGAATTGCTGGATGAACTGCGTCCGAAAGCTGCGCCATACGCTGATCAGATTGTTTATGTTCAGGATCGCCCGGGACATGACCGCCGTTATGCCATCGATGCTGAGAAAATCAAGAAAGAGCTGGGATGGTCACCTCAGGAAACGTTTGAAAGCGGATTAAGAAAAACCGTTGAGTGGTATCTGGATAACCAGACATGGGTTGAGCATGTGAAAAGTGGTGCTTATCAGAACTGGTTAAAAGAAAACTATGAGAATCGCAAATAATGAATATTTTGTTATTTGGCAGAAATGGTCAGGTCGGTTGGGAGCTACAGCGCGCGCTCGCACCATTAGGTAAGGTGGTGGTACTGGATCGCCACTCTCAAGACTATTGTGGTGATTTCGAAAACCCAGCGGGTATTGCCGATAGCATCCTGAAGATTAAACCCGATGTCATTGTTAACGCGACGGCCTACACCGCCGTGGATAAAGCTGAGAGTGAAGTCGATAAAGCCCGGCTAATTAACGCTACCAGCATCAAAGCGATGGCAGCAGCGGCGAAAGAAATTAATGCCTTAGTGGTTCACTACTCAACAGATTATGTCTTTGATGGCAGCGGTACCACACCGTGGAAGGAAACGGACGCCACGGCGCCGCTAAATACCTACGGACTGACCAAGCTTGAAGGTGAAGACGCGATTATCAGCACCGCTGAAAAATATCTTATCTTCCGCACCAGTTGGGTCTATGCCGCGAAAGGAAATAACTTCGCGAAAACCATGATCCGCCTTGCTCAGGAACGCGAGTCATTATCGGTAATTGATGACCAGTACGGAGCGCCAACAGGTGCCGAATTAATTGCAGACTGCACGGCTCATGCGATTCGTATGACAGTCGCGCAACCTGAAAAGTCTGGAATTTATAACCTTATTGCCTCAGGTGTTACCACCTGGCATGCCTATGCTGAAACGGTTATTGAACATGTTAGGCAAAAAGGTTTGCCGCTGAAAGTGTCAACCGTGAATAAAGTTGAAACCTCGGCCTTTCCAACACCCGCTAAGCGACCATCGAACTCCCGCCTCAGTACCGATAAGTTCACTTCCACATTTGAACTTAATCTACCGGATTGGCAGTTCGGGGTGATTCGTATGCTGGATGAATTATATAACTGAGTGTTGTGACGTCAGATTAACAAATTGAAGGGTAAACGTTGTGAAAAGTAAAAAAGGAATAATTCTCGCGGGTGGATCAGGAACACGCCTTTATCCTGTGACCATGGCAGTCAGTAAGCAGTTATTGCCTATCTATGACAAACCGATGATCTATTATCCGTTAAGCACCCTGATGTTAGCGGGGATTCGGGATATTTTAATCATTAGTACACCACAGGATACCCCCCGTTTTGAAAGCCTGCTGGGCGATGGTTCCCAGTGGGGATTAAACCTGCAGTATAAAGTGCAGGAAAGTCCGGATGGACTCGCTCAGGCCTTTATCCTTGGTGAGGAGTTTGTTGGCGATGATAACTGTGCTTTGATTCTTGGCGACAATATTTTTTACGGCCACGATCTTTATAAGCAGCTGGAAGAGGCGTCGAATAAAGAGCAGGGTGCAACCGTTTTTGCCTATCACGTTCATGACCCAGAGCGTTATGGCGTTGTTGAATTTGATAAAACCGGAAAAGCAATTTCACTGGTTGAGAAGCCGAAAGAACCGAAAAG
The DNA here is from genome assembly GCF_002095535.1 of Pantoea cypripedii. Taxonomy (NCBI): domain Bacteria; kingdom Pseudomonadati; phylum Pseudomonadota; class Gammaproteobacteria; order Enterobacterales; family Erwiniaceae; genus Pantoea; species Pantoea cypripedii. The sequence goes on along the minus strand of NZ_MLJI01000001.1, from coordinate 2,762,373 downwards.
TAATTTTGCTGTGACCGGTCTGTATTTCTATGACAACAGCGTGGTTGAAATGGCTAAAAACCTCAAGCCTTCTCCGCGTGGCGAGCTGGAAATCACCGATATCAACAATCTCTATCTGGAGAAAGGTGAGCTTTCTGTTTCAATTATGGGACGCGGCCATGCCTGGCTCGATACCGGAACTCATGAAAGCCTGATTGAAGCAAATAACTTCATTCAAACCATCGAGACACGCCAGGGCCTCAAGGTTGCATGCCCGGAAGAGATTGCGTATCGCATGGGCTTTATTGACCGGGAAAGTTTGAAATCTCTGGCCGAACCTATGATGAAGAACAAATATGGCCAATATCTGATGGCGCTGTATGAAGGTAAGTTAGTATGAAGATTATCGACACGAAAATTGCGGATGTAAAAATTATTGAGCCGAAAGTATTTGGCGATGAGCGTGGCTTTTTCCTGGAAACCTTTCAGAAAGAACGCTACCTGTCAGCTCTGAATATTGAGGGTGATTTTGTTCAGGATAACCATTCGCGCTCCTCTAAAGGTGTTTTGCGCGGATTACATTTCCAGCGTGAAAATCCGCAGGGAAAACTGGTGAGAGTGGTAAGGGGCGAAGTATTTGATGTAGCAGTTGATATTCGCCCTGAATCACCTACCTTTAAGCAGTGGGTTGGTGTGTATCTCTCTGAAGAGAATAAAACACAATTCTGGATTCCACCGGGCCTGGCGCATGGCTTTGTGGTGATCTCTGACTTCGCTGACTTTGAATATAAATGTACGAACTACTATGATCCAAGTAGCGAAGGTTGCTTACTGTGGAACGATCCGGAAGTCGGGATCGAATGGCCGATGGAATCACCACTTCTTTCAGAAAAAGATAAGTGTGGAAAATTACTTTCTGAGCTGCTGTGAGTAATAAGAAAAAAGTTCCGGCAAGGTTTTCTTTGCTGAGCTTTTTTCAATACATCAGTGAATGAGTTAAGCTTCCTTTTGATTAACAGACGTCTGGTACTGATAGTAATGGATTTATAATGGACCCGCATTCTATAAAATCTTCATCGATGCTCGCACTACTGAAAAGTGTATGCGCGAATCGCAATCTGATATTTCAGATGACTAAACGAGAAATAACAGGCAGATATCGAGGTTCTGTTATGGGGTTGCTTTGGTCTTTCATTAACCCCATATTAATGTTGACAGTTTATACATTCGTTTTCTCGGTAGTATTCAAGGCTCGATGGGGAACGGGTACTGCTGGAGAATCAAAAACAGATTTTGCTGTTATACTTTTTGTTGGGTTGATTGTTCATACATTGTTTGCTGAAACATTAATGCGTGCCCCAACATTAATCATCGGGAACGTGAACTATGTTAAGAAAGTAGTCTTCCCGCTGGAGACACTTTCAATTACCAGTTTGGCCGGTGTTGTTTTTCACTCTTTAATCAGTCTACTGGTGTTACTCATCGCGTTCGTGATTTTTAACGGCTTCATTCACTGGACAGTGGTATTTATTCCGTTAGTTTTTTTCCCATTGATTATCGTTGCACTCGGGTTTTCCTGGTTCCTTTCTTCACTTGGCGTATTTATTCGAGATGTCGGACAAACTATTGCTATCATCACTATGATATTGATGTTCCTCTCGCCAATATTTTATCCAGTCAGTGCACTACCAAAAGAATTTCAAGCAGTTATTATGCTCAATCCACTAACGTTCATTATTGAACAGGCAAGAAATGTATTGATTTGGGGCAAGATTCCAGATTTTAAGGGTTTGGCAATTTATTCGATTGGTGCGATTTTCTTGATGTGGATTTGTTTTATCTGGTTCCAGAAAACTCGAAAAGGCTTTGCAGATGTCCTTTAAAGAAAATGCGATTGAGATTCATGGCGTAAGTAAATGCTTTCAGGTTTATGAAAACCCAGCACGCCGGCTGAAACAATTTATTTTCCCGCGTATCGACAGGGCTTTTGGTAAGGAAGCCCGGGTTTATCACGACGATTTTTGGGCACTACGTGATATCTCTTTTGTTTTGCCAAAAGGGCAAACTATGGGGATTGTAGGGCGCAATGGCTCAGGAAAATCTACACTGCTACAAATTATTGCGGGAACGTTAAGCCCTTCAAGCGGAACGGTCAATGTGAATGGGCGAGTCGCGGCGCTTCTTGAATTGGGTGCGGGTTTTAATAGTGATTTCACCGGTAGAGAAAACGTTTATCTAAATGCCTCCTTGCTGGGACTGACCAGGGAGGAAACGGAAAATAAATTAGATGATATTCTCTCCTTTGCTGATATTGGACGTTTTATCGATTCTCCGGTGCGTTCCTATTCGAGTGGTATGCTGGTGCGTCTGGCTTTTGCAGTACAGGCCCAGATCGATCCGGAAATCCTTATTGTCGATGAAGCCCTTGCAGTTGGGGATGCAAAATTCCAGGCTAAATGTTTTGCGCGCCTGAAAAAATTAAAACAAAATGGGACATCTATTTTATTCGTCTCACATGCTACTGAGCAGATAGTCACACATTGTGATAGTGCGGTATTACTTGATAGCGGCATTGCCCAGGCGGTCGGGAAACCTAAAGATATCGTTAACCAATACCTCGATATTCTTTTTGGTAAGAAAAACGGCGGTAATGATGAGAGACAAAAAGTTGATGAGCAGATAGAAGAAGCTGCTAAAGGCGAGCGCGATCGACTGACAAGAGAAATAAATAATAAGTCAGAAGAAAGTGAATTCAACGCATTGTTGAATGGTGATTACCATGAACGAGCGAATTATAACCCTACCGAGTACCGCTGGGGTGACAAAGCAGCAGAAATTATCGATTTCTATCTTGAACAGAATGATATAGCTTACCCAACCGTCCTGGATCCGGCTAAAGAGTGTATTTTAGCTTTAAAAGTTCGATTTAATCATACCGTTTTTCGTCCTATTTTTGGCTTTGCAGTTAAAACCAAAGAAGGTGTAACGATTTATAATACCAATTCGGAGTGGCAATCGGTGCCAGTTCTTGATGAAGGTGTGGCCGACAGTGAGATTATTGTTTCTTTAAAAATGCATAATCAACTGTCTGAAGGTGACTATTTCATTTCTGTAGGTATTGCCAGCAGTAACACTGCTGGAGAAATCATTCCCCACGATCGTCGTTATGATTCTATACATATTACAGCAGGACCTGTCAAAAGATTTACAGGATTAGTTGATCTGAATGCGAGAATTAACTTTGAAAAATGATATCAACGAAGTATTAAAGCAATTTGGATTTCGCCAAAAGGACGATAGCGGTGTATGGTTTCCAGAGAAAATGGCAGAATTCGGCTACAATGACGGCGACGAAGCAGAAAATTACATATTAAATGTAGTGTCTAATGCTTTAGATTTAAGTGTCACCTCTGATGAACTTGCGGAAAAGATGATTGATTGGCCATCGACGTATCATTTAAGTCCGCGTCGTGCCAATTTATTACGTCCATTTAGTCATTTATTCCACGGCAAGAGAGTGCTTGAAATTGGGTGTGGCTGTGGCGCAATTAGCCGCTTTCTTGGGGAATCGGGTGCTCAGGTAGTATCCGTTGAAGGCAGCTTCAGACGTGCAAGCATCGCCAGGGCCCGTTGTCGGGATCTGGATAATGTGGAAATTATTTGTAATCCAGCCGACAAATTGCCTGACCTGGGTGAGTTTGACTTTGTTTTACTGATTGGTGTGCTTGAGTACTCACGCGTTTTTGTTGGCGTTAACGGTGAAGATAAGTTACTGGCTGAGTGTTATAGCCGCCTGAGTGATGAAGGTAAACTCTTTGTTGCGATTGAGAATAAACTTGGCATCAAGTATTTTTCTGGTGCACATGAAGATCATGTAAACCAGCCGATGTTCGGTATTAATAATTCGTACACTGACAAAAGTGTGGTAACTTTTGGTCGCCAGGAGTTAATTGCGAAGCTGTGTACAGCAGGATTCATCAATACCCAGGAATTCCTGCCACTCCCAGACTATAAACTCCCAACTTCTATTGTGACGCCAGTTGGCTGGCGTGACTATTCTCCTGAGCTTTGTCAGCTTGCTGTTGAAAGTATTCATAAAGATCAGCAATTAGCATTTGAGCATGTTTTTTCGGCAGAGCAGGGGACTCGCAACGTCTGGAATAATAAACTGGCTGTGGATCTTGCTAATTCATTTTTAATGATCTCGGCTAAAAAAGAACAGGAAACACTTTTAGAAGATGTTGCTGCCATCCATTATTCTGATGTTCGCTTAGCTGAATTTAGTAAAACCATCGAATTTATTCGACATGATGATGGAGCTTTGCGAGTACATACGCGTAAAAAAGATGCTACTGGAGTAGTGTCAGGTGATGAAGACACAACGAGTATCACTGATTTTTACCAGGGTAATTCATTATGGTTTGAATTAACTCATTTATTGAATCGCCCAAATTGGGAACTCTCTCAGGTTTCTGCGTGGGCGCAGGAATGGATCAAACAACTACTAAACATTGCGGAACTACCCGTCACTTTTGATAAAGACATCACATTGCCTGATTCTTATCAGGATGCATTACCATTCAACGTCATCTCGCCAAAATCCGGTGAATATCACTTCTTTGATCTTGAGTGGACCAGCAATATGCCAACGCTTGGCTATATTGCCTTCCGTGGTATTTTCCATTCGCTGTTGCGCATTACATCATTAAGTCATAGTGATCTTTGCCCTACCGTCAATATTTCCGAGCTGACTTATATTATTATAAATGATATGGGCTTTAGCGTTGATAAGACAGTTTATGACACTTATCTTCATAAGGAAGCTGAATTTCTTGGGCATGTGCAGCATGATGATGAAAGTCGAATTTACGAAACACTTAAGTCATTGAATTTAGTCGTTCGTGCTAAGAAATTAATTAATGTCAATTTACTTGAAGCGGCTCAGGCTGAAGCGGCCAGTGCGGTTAACCAACTTAATGCGGTATTGGCTAGATCAGAAGATTACTCCGGCGAATTAGCACTGGATATTTATAACAAAAATCGTCAAATCGCCACGCTCAGTGAAACCATTACAGAGCTGGAAAATGCTAAAAATGAATTAGAAAGAGTTAATCAATCCTATGCTGCAGAACATACCCATCAGCAACGCTTGCTGGGGCAATATCATGCCGATATGCAGCAAATACTTAATTCATTTAGTTGGAGGCTGACGTCTCCTTTACGTGTGATTGGACGCCGTTTACCTGTCCGCTTCCGTGCGCCGGTAAAGCGAGTCTTTATGTATGCTTTTAGATTGCTACAGCCTTTGAAGGTTAAAGTTGGTCTAGCGTTCAACCGTTTCAAACAGCATAGTGCACGTAATGGAACGCTTAGCACCTTGAAGGTGAGTGCGAGGCGTCTGGCGCGCGCAAGCTACTATCGTTTGCCGCTCAAATATCGCCATAAAGCGCTGACTATTGCGATGAAGCTGTACCCGCGTGGATTTACACATCATCCTGAATATAATGCTGTTGCAGGGCAATCGGCTGGCTCATTTGCTACCTACGCACATCCCGCATTTATCAACCACAACGGCAAATCTGGATATAGCCTGACAGCAACGCCAGATGAATACATCTATATCCCGGCGAAGAAGCCATTCTATTATGATGATATCGTTGCTGGATTATCTCTGAAACCTAAGTTCTCGATAATCGTTCCAATCTACAATACCCCACTGGAACTTTTTGAACTGATGGTGTCGTCGGTCAGGGAGCAATGGTATGGCAACTGGGAGTTGATTCTGGCTAACGATGCCAGCCCACGTCCTGAAATTGTTCCGGTGCTTAAGAAAGCCGCTGAATCTGACGAAAGAATTAAAGTCGTTCATTTGAGAGAAAATCAGGGTATTGCCGGAGCCACTAACGTTGCTATAGATAATGCTACCGGAAATTATATTGTTTTCCTTGATCATGACGATGAACTGACTCATGACTGTTTGTTTGAGCTGGTGAAATGCATTAATGAGGAAGATCCAGACTTCATCTATAGCGATGAAGATAAATTAACGCCAGACAGAAATTATACTCAGCCACATTTCAAACCTGATTGGTCGCCAGAAACCATGATGAGTACGATGTATACATGTCATGTTTCCTGTGTAAGGACGGCTCTGGCGAAGCAACTGGGTGGTTTGCGTTCTGAGTTTGATGGTTGCCAGGATTGGGATTTCGTATTACGCGTTTCGGAAATGACCGATAAAATCAGTCATATTTCGAAGGTGTTATATCACTGGCGCATTATACCTGCATCTATTGCCTCTGATATTACTGCGAAGCCTTATGTCCTTGCAGCTTCAAAAGCCGTACGTGAGCAGGCCCTTGAACGCCGTCAGCTACAGGGGGTAGTTGAAGAATTACCCGGCTATCACGGTTATTTCAGGGTAAATTATCAGCCTGTTAACAACCCGTTGGTTTCAATTATTATTCCGACACGAGACAATGTTAATGTTCTGGCTCGCTGTGTGGAGTCACTGACAGAAAAAACACGTTATAAAAATTATGAAATAATCATTGTTGATAATGGTTCTGTTGATGAGAAAACGCTTGAGTTATTAACCAGACTGAATGAACAGGAGAAAATCACTGTTTTACGACATGATATTCCGTTCAATTTCTCTGAGCTGAATAACTTTGGTGTTTCTAATGCGGCTGGCGACATTCTGCTATTCCTGAATGACGATACTGAGATTCTTCATGAAGATTGGCTGGAGCGTATGGCCGGTTATGCGCAGCTGGAACACGTTGGTGCTGTTGGTGCGAAGCTACTCTATCCTGATGGCAAGAGTATCCAACATGCTGGCGTATTGAATCTGCAAAATGGTCCAAGCCATGCTTTCCTGCATCAGAATAAAGATTATCCCGGTTATTTCCTGCGTAATCAGATCGAATATAATTGGTTGATTGTGACCGGTGCCTGCCTGATGGTGGAGCGGAAGAAATTCGAGGCAATTTCTGGCTTTGATGAATCATTTCCGATTGCATACAACGATGTCGATCTCTGCATGTCACTGAGTTCAAAAGGCTATTATAATGTGATGTGCCAGGGCGTTAATTTAATTCATCATGAATCAATATCACGTGGTGTTGATCACATGGATGAGCAAAAAGCCTTACGCCTCAAAGGTGAACTGAATCGGTTAAATATCAAACACCCCGAATTCTATCAATTCGACCCCTATTTTAATCGCAATCTTTCGCCTAATGGTTATAATTTCGAGATCATGAAATAATGGAAATATATAACATGATAACTTCAAACAAGTCTCTGGGAGAGCAGGACCTTTACACGCTGAGATTTCTCGCAAAAAATGCGAAGGTCATCTCTTTTGATTTTTTTGATACGCTCTTCTTAAGACCCTTTGATGACCCTGAGGACACATTTGATATTATAGGTATCAAATATAATTTTGCCAATTTCCGTAAGCTACGCCGCAAAGCCCAGACTGAAGCATTTCGCGAAATGACTAAGGAAGGGCGTAAAGAGATTAATCTCAAAAATATTTATAACAATTTTCCTGAAGTCGGCCATCTTCGTCTGGAATTAGAAGAGGCTGAATATTCCCTCGAACTGGAACTGGTCGAGCCCAACCCGGTTATTATGAGTTTCTTCAATGAAATGGTCGCTGCGGGTAAAAAGGTGATCATTACCTCCGATATGTATTTTGATGCCAGTTTTTTCAGCGAAGCCTTAGAAAAATACAATATCAAACAGGTACCTCTCTATATTTCAGCCGATCAAAATGCGACCAAACGTGACAGTGGGGAGATCTTTGAGAACATCATCCGCGAACTGTCTGTTAAACCCGATGAAATATTGCACATCGGTGATAACCAAACCGCTGATGTTATTCGCCCGGGTGAGAAAGGTATCCTAACCTGGCATTATAATCCCGAGCATTTGGCCAATAAGCGTAGGGGGCAATCCCTTATTGGTTCAATCGTGAGTGGGTTACATCGCACCCGTTCTGAGGATATTATTCCTGCCGGAACTTTCAGTGAGTTGGGCTATAAGTTCCAGGCCCCTGCAACATGGGGTTTTTTGAAGTGGATAAAATTACAGTGCATTACCGATGGTATCACTAAGTTACTCTTTGTCTCGCGTGATGGTTATTCGCTTGAACTGCTTGCGAAGGAATACTTTAAAGAGAAATTGCCATCTTTTGACTATTTCATGGGTTCAAGAATCGCTTTCAACCTGGCACTGATAACTGAGCAAAATTTTATCAGTCACATCCCTTTTCTCATGTCAGGCTCTGACGGGCTTTCCCCGGGAGAGTTATTAGAAAGAATTGGTGTTGAACCTCCGAATGATGAGGTGATGCAATCAATAGGAATTCCTGCCAGCACGATTATTGCCCCAGATAATTATGAGTTGGTGAGTAAGTTCCTCACAGCTTACCGTACAGAGATACTCAAAGTCTGTCAGCTAAATCGCCGTGGTTTGTTCATGTACCTGCGTGAGTTAGGTATTAAACCGGGCGATAAAATTGGTATGGTCGATGTTGGTTGGAGTGGAACAACGCAGGAAGCCTTCGAACAGATCGTTAAGAGCTTCATGGATGTTGAAGTTGTGGGGTACTACTTTTGCCTGGCAAATACCCCCGAGAAAAAACGTCGTGAAAGCAAACATGTTATGAAAGCGTTGGTCAATACCGAGTCTGCCAGCCCACAGATTGTTGATAAAATTTATGAAAATCGGATGGCGGTCGAGTTATTCTTTTCCGCTCCCCATGAAACCATCATTGGCTACAATCCACTCAGAAATCGTGTAATTGCGGTTGCGGACGTTGGTCGCGCCAAAGCGAAGAATCACAATGAGATCATTTCAAGTCTTAATCATGGATTGGCCTCTTTTACACAAGATTATCTGGCCTTCTCTAAGAAGATCAACGTGCGGTTTTCACCACTGCAATTAGCCCAACCGATGATTGATTTGGTCACCAATGACAACTGGCGCAATGATCCTCTTTTTGGACAAATCGAGAATTTCGATTCATGGGCCAGTTCACGCAATCAAACCATGAAATTCGCAGATTACTTTAAAAAGCCGTGAAAACTTATGACTAATAAGTCTTCATCTTCTGTTGCTATTCTGCTGGGCACTTATAATGGTGCCCGTTTCATCAATCAGCAACTGAATTCATATAAGCGACAAACGTACAGCAACTGGTCTTTGTGGACCTCAGACGATGGGTCCACAGATCAGGGCTTAAGTGCTATTAAAGATTTTGCCCTGTCTGTACCGCAGCCTGTTAACCTACTGGAAGGTCCACGGAAGGGCGTTTGTCGCAATTTTGTTTCATTAATTAATAATGAAAATATTAACGCGTCCTATTATGCTTTTTCTGATCAGGACGATATCTGGATAAATGATAAGTTAGAACGGGCCGTAAACTGGCTTGATGCAGTTGATCCAGAGATTCCAGCGCTCTATTGCAGTCGGACAGAACTTATCAACACTGACGGGGAAAAGATTGGCTTTTCTCCTGATTATGCTAAACCCCCTTCATTCGCTAATGCTTTACTGCAGAATATCGCCAGCGGTAATACCATGGTGTTCAATAATAAGGCGCGCGAATTGTTGAGGCAGGCAGCTGATGGCGAGATGGTGATTCATGACTGGGCATTGTACCTCGTCGTAACAGCCTGTGGTGGCCATGTTTACTTTGATCGTGAACCAACCGTTTTATACCGTCAGCACGATAACAACGTCATTGGTAACGGTATGGGCCTTATGACGCGTATGGCTAATTTTCGGAAAGCACACCATGGTCGAAAGGCTGCCTGGAATGATACTAATATTGCCATGATGAGGTTAATAGGTGGGCAGATGACGGCTGACAACCAACGCAGACTGAATGATTTTTTCGCTATCCGCGATAGCTCAGTAATGCAGCGTTTATGTTTGCTCAGGAAGTCTGGTGTCTATCACCAACAGTTGGCGGGTACGCTAACCACTGTGTCTTACACACTATTGAACCGTATGTAACCAACTGGTGTTTGAGTGAAAATTATTGCCTCCTTAGTTTTATATCGCCATAGCCAGGCCGATATCGAAAAAACGCTGGAATCGTTATCTTCCGAGCAAAGTATCGATAAGATTTGCATCGTCGATAATGGTGGTCATTGCAGCTGGCTGGAAGGTTTAACCCACCCTAAAATTGAAGTGATCAAGCTGGCGGTCAATCGTGGGTTTGGTAGCGGTCACAATGCGGTATTCCAAAAGTTCAACCAGGACTGCGACTACATTCTGGTGTGCAATCCAGACATCTCTTTTACTACCGGGCAGGTTGATAAGCTCTATAGCTTCAGCATGCAGCGGCAGACAGGGCTTTCAATACCTAAAGTTGTCTATCCCGATGGCAGTTTGCAACACGGTTGTAAGCTGTTGCCTACACCATGGCAGCTTTTTGTCCGTCGCTTTGGTTCGTCACTTGCTGACAAAATGAATCAGGATTACGAACTGCGCCAGGCCGATTACAGCTGCTCTTTTTTTGCACCCTCATTGTCAGGTTGCTTTATGCTGATCAGCCGGCAGGCCCTGCAAAAGACCGGTGGCTTCGATGAACGTTTTTTCCTCTATCTGGAAGATGTTGATCTCAGCCGTCGGGTCTGTACATCGGCATTGCCGGTTGAATATTGCCCTGGTTCAACCGTGGTGCATGAATCGCAGCGACGCTCATATCGTGATATCAAGTTCCTGATGTACCATGTTTTTTCTGCTGTTCGCTACTTTAATAAGTGGGGATGGTTCCTGGATACAGACCGCGATGCGTTGAACACGCGTTGTTTAGCAGAGCTTCCTCAGGCACGAAATGTTTGACAAGTCATCCTGATAATAAGAGGTTGTACGGACGATAAAATCTCATGATGGTCAAGATTGTACAAATTAAAACCTCATTTTTATCAGTGATTTGAAATTATCGATTCGTGTTTTTTGGGAGAGCACTTAGCATCATTGGTGATGTATGATGGTGCGGTCATTGATAATGTAATCGATACTTCCCTTAGATAAGGCCAAAGCTGTTAGAGCTTTTATATCCAGACAGGAGTAAGAAATGTCCAAGCAACAAATCGGTGTTGTTGGTATGGCGGTAATGGGCCGTAACCTTGCGCTTAACATTGAGAGCCGCGGCTACACTGTATCTATCTTCAACCGTTCTCGTGAAAAGACTGACGAAGTCATTGCTGAGAATCAGGGCAAGAAACTCGCGCCTTACTACACCATTGAAGAGTTTGTTGACTCACTGGAAAAACCCCGTCGTATCCTGCTGATGGTACAGGCTGGTGAAGCGACTGATAAAACCATTGCTTCGCTGACCCCGCATCTGGATAAGGGCGATATCCTGATCGATGGCGGTAACACCTTCTACAAAGATACCATCCGTCGTAATAAAGAACTGTCTGACCAGGGCTTTAACTTCATTGGTACTGGCGTTTCCGGTGGCGAAGAGGGCGCTCTGAAGGGACCTTCTATCATGCCTGGCGGCCAGAAAGAAGCTTATGAACTGGTTGCGCCGATTCTGGACAAAATTGCTGCACGTGCCGAAGATGGCGAAGCCTGTGTGACCTATATCGGTCCGGACGGTGCAGGTCACTACGTGAAAATGGTGCACAATGGCATCGAATACGGTGACATGCAGCTGATCGCAGAAGCGTATGCACTGCTGAAAGGTGCGCTGGGTCTGACCAACGAAGAACTGGCGAAAACCTTCACTGACTGGAACAACGGTGAGCTGAGCAGCTACCTGATCGACATCACCAAAGATATCTTCACCAAGAAAGATGAAGACGGAAAATACCTGGTTGATGTGATTCTGGATGAAGCGGCTAACAAAGGCACCGGTAAATGGACCAGCCAAAGCTCGCTGGATCTGGGCGAACCGCTGTCTCTGATCACCGAATCAGTATTTGCCCGCTACCTGTCCTCACTGAAAACACAGCGTGTTGCGGCATCTAAAGTGCTGAGCGGCCCGCAGGCGAAAGCCTTCACCGGTGACAAAGCTGAATTCGTTGAGAAAGTACGTCGCGCGTTGTACCTGGGCAAAATCGTTTCTTACGCACAGGGCTTCTCTCAGCTGCGCGCTGCATCTGAGCAATACAACTGGGATCTGCAGTACGGCGAGATTGCTAAAATCTTCCGTGCAGGCTGTATCATCCGTGCTCAGTTCCTGCAGAAAATCACCGATGCTTATGCGGAAAACGCGAACATTGCGAACCTGCTGCTGGCTCCGTACTTCAAGAACATTGCTGACGAATATCAGCAGGCACTGCGTGACGTCGTCGCTTATGCGGTACAGAACGGTATCCCGACTCCGACCTTCTCTGCAGCGATTGCCTACTATGATAGCTATCGTTCAGAAGTTCTGCCAGCTAACCTGATTCAGGCTCAGCGTGACTATTTTGGTGCGCATACTTACAAGCGTATCGATAAAGACGGTGTGTTCCATACCGAGTGGATGGACTGATAGCGATAAGGCTTCCCTCGGGAAGCCTTATTTTTTAACCCACCAGCAAATCACCTTCCCGACCCGCACTTTCCCCCGCCAGTCTTACCACCAGCATGCCCGCTGTCGCGAACTTCATCAGATTACGTGCATACAGCACACCACCAAATTCCGCCACCAACGGTGTGACCTGATCAGTGATGGGATCAACAATCTCTGCCACCACTTCACCCGCTTTTATCTTTTCACCGAGCTTACGACGATTAAGAATCAGGCCGGAATGCGGTGCAAAAATATACTCGCACCCGGCTAATGGTGTCGCGGGGTTAATCAGGGCAGGGGAAGTTTTTACCTCTCCGGCAATATACTCACCCTCAATCAACGCATTGATAATGGCGTCGGCATCTTTCTCCGCCTGATCGGCGGCAACATCCGCCACACCACGAAGTTCCAGTGTCACCGGCAGCAAGCCACGTGGCATGGGATACTCGTCGCCAAAACGTTCCGCCAGCGTTAACCAGGGTTCGCAGCAGGCCTCATCAAATGGTTCACCACCGGAAATTTGCGCCAGAAGCTGGACTTCACTTCCCAGCCAGCGAGCCAGCGGCTCAATATCAGGCCAGGCGTGAGGTGTGGTGTACAAATGTGGCAGGGCATCCCAGTCACAGTGCAGGTCGATCATCAAATCCGCCTGGCTGGCCATGCGCATCAGCGTGAAACGTTGTGCATCCAGTTCGGTTTTGGCGATCTTGTCGCGGTAGTGGCGGTCGATAGCATCACGAATCAGCCGCTTGTTTTCATATTCGCTGTGGGTCAGCGTTCCAGCCAGTTCATCGACCAGCGTTTCCCCCAGTGCCGGGAAGCGGCGATTGAAATCCTGGCCTGAGAGGGTATGAAAGCGCCCCAGATGTGTACCATGCCAGTGTTGCCCCAGCGCCAATGGATTGGCGACGGGCACCAGCGTGAACGAGGCTTTGAGCTGTCCGGCAGACTCAAGCGCCAGCAACTTCTGCTTCAGATACCATGCCACCGCCATGCCGGGTAGCTCATCACCATGTAGTGCGGCCTGAATATACACACGTTTATGTCCATCGCCACTGAAGTGGAAGCTAAAGATTTCGCGCTGTGTTCCCAGCGACGCGCTGAGCAGAGGATGATGTTGTTGTTGCATGACGTTGATGATGTCCTGTTGTTCGCCGCGGTGCAGGGTGATTCACACCGGCAAAAGTTGTCCGAATGGCAATTATTATAGTGTGATTGAAAAGAAGGGCGGCAATAGCCGCCCTGGGTTTACTGCTGAATGGAGATATCTGTCGCGAAGTATTTCTTCTGGATTTTGTCGAAGGTGCCGTTCTTTTTGATCTCGTTGAAGGCATTATCCAGCGCGGTTTTCAGCTCGGTATCACCTTTACGCAGGCCAATTGCCGTTCCCGGTCCGATAATCGGGTCCTCTACTGTCGGTCCCGCCAGCTCAAAGTCTTTGCCTTGCGGTTGTTTGAGGAAGCCGATGGCGGCCTGTGCGGCATCGGTAAACACCGCATCAAGACGGCCAGAAACCAGGTCGTTCTCAACCTGAGCCTGGTCACCATAAGGCACCACGTTCACGCCATTGGGCTGCCATTTGGCGCGAGCATAGCGCTCCTGAACGGTACCCTGTTCCACACCCACGGTTTTGCCTTTCAGCGATTCAGCCGTTGGCAGTAGGCCAGAGCCTTTACGCGCGATCAACTGTGTTTTGGTGTCGTACAGTGGCATGGTGAAATCGATCTGTTTCAGGCGTTCTTCCGTCACGCCCATATCAGACAAAATGGCATCAAATTTGCGTGCTTTCAGCGCTGGGATCATGCCGTCAAATTCGCTTTCTACCCAGACACATTTGGTTTTCATCTGCTCGCACAGAGCGTTACCCAGATCGATATCAAAACCGACCAGTTTGCCCTGCGGCGTTTTAGATTCGAAAGGAGGGTAGGTTGGATCAACGGCGAAACGCACCTGATCAATTTTTGCCTGAGCACCAAACGCACAACCTGCCAGTAATGCCAGCGCCAGCGTCTGACGCAAACGGACGGAAAAACGTGTACTTGCCATAAAATCGGTCTTCTTTTGTCGTGATGTGGAACCCAGCAGATTACCCTGCTGTGCGCGGCAAATCAAATGAGGCAACACCTTAATATCGTTATAATTTTGCAGGAAATGTGTCGGCCAGAATTTGACGGATATCAATCCAGTTAATTCCTGGCGTCAGGCAGGTTGCCTGGGTAGTACAAAAATGGTAGAAAGGCCACCTCTCCAGTGAGTCTTTATCTATGCTCATTGTGATGACCAGGGATAGTGCGAAGAAAGCGGTCAGAAATGCGCGGAATTTCGGGCTAAGGCGCTTGTGACCTACTTCAATGAGATAAAAAATGCATGACGCAAACCATAAAAAAATTCTCTTCGTAAGCGAAACGCTGCATGGTCATGGCGGAATGGAAAACGTCACCCGGCAGGTCATAAATTTAATCAATAGTGATAACGCGTTCAGTGCGGGCTTGTTCCTGCTGGATTCCCGGCTGGAAATCGCTTCAGAACGTTGGTTAGACGGGCTGGTCTGGGGCCAGAGCAGCAGCGTGACCCGTAATCCTAAAATTGCCCGCTTTGTGCATATTCTCCGTCTGGCGCGCTTTATGCGTCAGCACAAACCTGACGTGGTTATTGCCCTCAATACCATCCCCTGTATGCTGGCGCGTAAGGCGCTGCATCTTTCAGGATGCAAGGCAACATTGTATTCCTGGATGCACCTGCCGCCGAAAAATCGCTACCGCCCACATTATTTGTTAATGGCTGATGCCCATCTGGCTATCAGCGCGGAAATCAAATCTCAGCTGATTGAGTTGGGAGCCAAACCTGACAGTATTCATGTGGTGTTTAACCCGGTAAAAGCGGTGCCATTGGTGATCGCGCGCCCTGCTCACACGCGCTTTTTGTATGTTGGGCGAGTGCACTTTGAAGATCAGAAACAGCTGAAGGATTTGTTCGATGCATTGCAGCAGGTACAGGGCAACTGGACGCTGGATATTGTGGGTGATGGCTACGATCGGGAGCGTTGTGAAGACTATGCGCAGCAGTTGGGGATTGCCGCTAACCTGCAATGGCATGGCTGGCAACCTAACGCCTGGAAGTATATTGAAACACATATCAAAGAAGTGACCAGCCTGGTACTCACCTCGAATCATGAAGGCTTCCCGTTGATACTGCTGGAGGCGATGGCTCGTGGTATTTTTTGCGTCTCTTCCGATTGCATCAGTGGTCCATCGGAGATAATTTACCCAGACGTCAATGGCTTGCTTTATCCTGTGAATCAGGTTGGGCAACTGGCTGAAATATTGCAGGGAATTGCGGATGGCAGGGCGTTGCCCGATGCGCAGGAAATCAAACAAAGCCTCGCGGTATTTTACGAGGCAAATTACATGGAAAGACTGGAACGTATCATTGTTCAGGACACCCACATTGAATAACTCTCTTCCCTTCGTCGCACCTGCCAAATGGGTTGCGATGATTGTGACCATCATCTCACTTTTATTATGCGGTTCACTGGCGAGCAGCCTTTCCACTTACGGCTATGCGCAAAAAATATTCTATTTTGCCTCCTACCTGGCGCTGTTTTTGGTTGTTTATACCCTGGCCACTCCGGTTAATCGTAAAAGGCTCAATAAGTACGCCTTGCTGCTGTTTATCGCGGTTTTTGCCCTGGGTTTGGTCCAAATCAGCTGGGCGTATTATGTCAACAAACACTATGCTGACTTTACGTTAACCACGATAAATACCATAAGTAACTACCAGCTTGGTGGTAAGCGGTTGATACTTGGCGCTTTTATTGTTTTAGTGATCAGCGTCTATAACAAGGAAATTGCTGAAGTCAGTATTAACTGGTGTAAAGCGATTCTCTGGGTTGGTGCTGCTGTGGCGCTGGTGATGGGGGTGCATGAGCATCTGCTAACGGGCGATCGTATCAGGCTTACGGCAAATGTCGCGTCCAGCTCTTCTTACATGGTGATGTTCCTTTATTGCACTTACTTGTGGCTGTCAGTTAAAGAGGCGGGTCTCAGGTGGCAGATACTGGATATTGCTTTGATTGCTATGACGCTAAGTCTGGTGCTCCTCACCGGAACGCGGGTCACTCAACTGGCCTTTTTCTTTATTACGTTGTGCCAGATAAGTCGTTTTTACGGCTTATTAAAGATTTTGCAGCCAAAACGGAATCGCTTAATCGCGTTAGTTATTGTGGTTGCGCTGGCGGCACTGACGGGTGAGCGCTGGCTCCAGGGCATCAATAACCTTGAGAACTACGATTCCGATAGCTCGACCTCGCTCGGGGCGCGCGTTGCCATCTGGGATAGTGGTCTGCATTTCCTGCCGCAACATCTGGGTTATTCATCTCCTGATGAGCGTACCGTGACTGCCAGAGCCTTTATAGCGCGTGTTCATCCCGGTAATACTGAAGGCTACAAAAACGTGCAGTACAACATGCACAATGAATTTCTTGAAATTGCCACTTTGCAGGGCATGGCCGGACTGGCGGCGCTGGTATTTTTCTATGCGGTTGCTCTGTGGGTGTGGTTTAAACGCAGCGCCCTGATGGGGGTGTCCATGCCAGTTGCGACACTTTTCATCATGGGAATGACGGACTCGGTGCTGATCTACTCACCGACATCGATGATGTTTGTCAGCGCCCTGGCATTGTGTGCCATACGACCAAAGCTTCACCACCTCTGATATCCGTGGCGCGTGCGGCTTAAGCCGTTAAACGCGCCACATTCCCACCGCAAATAGCACGATAGTCGGCGGTTTTTAACACCACGGATTTTTCCAGCAGCCCAGCATTAAAGGCGATCTCGTCATAGCGCTCGAATAGCAGCGGATCAACCACCAGCAACAAATCCGGATGGAAACTGAACGGGGGAATGGCACCAAAAACGCAACCCGTTAGCGCATCGACCTCGGCCGGGCTGGCGAGTGAGGCGCGTCGTCCGCCTACAGCTTCTGCCACTTTGCTGAGATCTGCCTGTTGATCGGCGGGCAGCACCGCCAGGACATGCTGTTTGATGCCGTTACCTTTTACATGACACACCAGCGCTTTCGCACCCTGGCCGACTTCCGTGCCGCGAATCGCCGCCACAGCCTCACATTTGCCGGTGGCTTCATGCGTCATCACGTTATAACGCGCATGATGTTGATCGAGCAGAGCCAGCAATTTTTCATGGGTGGTCATGGTTGTCTCCGTGACGAACAAGGTGGGTGAGAAGGGTCTGCATCATATGAGGCTGGCGCGGCAAAACACCGACTTTTAACCCTAATGGCTTAAATGCGCGGCTTAATGTGGTGAGAGTGATGCTCTCTTTATTCAGCTCAACATCTGAGAGTGTACGGCGACTGATGCCAGCCAGAGCGGCATAGCGTTCCTGCGAGAAACCAAGGACTTTCTTGCGCAGTTGCATCAATAATTCTCCCTGCGTCATCTGCTCCTCGATAAATTTCTGCAACAGATCAAGTAGCATGGCCTCACGTTCGAATGGTGAAATGTTTTTTTTCATAGTTGCCATCCAGCAATGCGTTGATCAAGAAAATTAAAACCAATCCCCGGCATTTCCAGGATTGAAGCAGGCACACCGCGTGCAGCCAGCCGTGTTTTCAGTCCGCGTAAACTCTCAGCCAGCATTTTCATTGCCTGCAGAAGTTCATGTTGCGGTATTAATTCGTCCAGCTGTGCGGCAATCAAATGCCATTGAAAGTGACCCCCTTCTTCATAAGGCGATCCCCATTGGGTAGTACGGACCACACCTTCCGGATCGGCTTTCATCGGCGCAAAATCATATACCGGGGCCAGCCACATGCCGTCTGGTTTCTTTATAATCGCGCTGTTACGCCCATGATTATCAGAATTGCCGAAAGCAATGTTGAGCATGTCGCGTTGCACCCATTCAATAACCAGGCGCTTACGTTCTCTACCAGTGAGCTGCAGCTTTTCAATCAATGTGCGAATCACGTCAAAATGATTCAGATAGCTGCCAGGGGACTTTTCCATAATGGAATAGACTGACTCAAGGCCGAACAACACTTTTTTTCCTGCAACAAAGTCCACATCAAAGCGTGGAAGCCACAAGGATGGATAGCGCTCACCTTCACACAACAGCATTTTGCGGGTGCTGATAGTGTTTATACCGAGGGAATGTATCTCATGATAGAAATGGTATTCAGCGCGCAGAATATCGCAATCTATCTCACTGCGAGAACCGCGCGGATACTTCACCAGATAATGCGTATCCTGAATGTGTAAATCATCTTGCCAGGTGTCGATCCAGACTTCGCTGTTTTCTGTTCGCCGCAACAGTAATTTTGGTGCTTCACCTCCCGCCCCGGTTGCTCCCCCACTGGCGGCACCCATCTGCTGTGCGTATTCGAGGAAATCCGTATCACGTTCAATTGCCCATTCCGCTGGAAAGCGACGGGTTTTCAACTGACTTTCCTCAGGGAGTTGAGGCAAAGATTCTTTGACTCTCAGATTACCAATTGGCGCAATGGTGCCCGCTTTCAGTAATGCGTAGTCTTGTTCTGCAGGAGATTTAGATTGCAAACCCAGTTGCGCTATCCAGTAACGTCGGCTGGCACCTGCTGGCATGATATCGTCAATAAAACCAAACCATGGCTGGGAAAAGTGGCTACCAATCAGCATCACTGCATTATTCAGACTGCAGCTGGCGAGGTCATTACGATCAAGATACTGTGAAGCGTAGTCGAAGTCATAAGCGAGCAAAGCGGCACTCTCCCGGCCTTTGCGCGGCTCTTTCACGTCCAGCAGAGCGGCATCCTGCCAGAGACCATCAATGTATAATTGGAGAGTTAACATACCAGACCTTACTTGAGCAGTATATTGCTCAATTTTAGCTGGATTTGTTATTTTTGAGAAGCATGCTGCTCAAAATTCGCCATTAGCGACGATTTTGAGCAGCATAGTGCACAATTGGTTATTTATGGCGTGCACGCAGGTTATTGATGATGGCGCTCAGATTAAGGTCCTGATCCTGCAACAATACCAGCAGATGGTAGATCAAATCTGACGCTTCATTGGTCAGTTCAAAGCGATCGTTAACGGTGGCGGCGAGGGCGGTTTCAACGCCTTCTTCACCCACTTTCTGCGCGATGCGCTTGGTGCCGCTGGCATACAGCTTGGCAGTATAAGAACTGGCGGGATCGGCGCTTTTACGTTCGGCCAGCAGTTGCTCCAGCTGATACAGGAAAGTCCAGTCTGGTGCTGCCGGGGAGAAGCAGCTCGATGTGCCGAGATGGCAAGTGGGGCCAATCGGGTTTGCCAGAACCAGCAGCGTGTCGTTGTCGCAGTCCGGCGTAATGCTGACCACTTTCAGGAAATGGCCCGAGGTTTCGCCTTTGGTCCACAGCCGATTTTTGGTGCGCGAGAAAAAGGTGACATTGCCGTCCGCGAGGGTTTTCTGCAATGCTTCTTCATTCATATAACCGTGCATCAGCACTTCGCCAGAGACGCTATGCTGGACGATAGCGGGCATCATGCCCGCGGTTTTGACCCAATCCAGGTTGGCCAGTTGTTCTGCAGTTAACACGCGCGAATCTCCACACCGTTGTCAATCAGGAAGCTTTTCAGCTCACCGATATTAATAATCTGTTTATGAAACACCGAAGCCGCCAGCGCGCCATCGACGTTAGCCTGTTCAAAGGCTTCGAGGAAGTGTGCCATGGTGCCTGCGCCACCGGAAGCAATCAACGGCACCTTACAGACATCCCGCACTTTCTTCAGCTGTACCAAATCGTAGCCGTTACGCACGCCGTCCTGGTTCATCATATTCAGGACGATTTCACCTGCGCCCAGCTTCTGCACTTCCTGCACCCAGTCCAGCGTTTCCCACTGGGTCACACGGGTACGGGACTCATCACCGGTGTACTGATTGACGTGATATTTGCCGGTAGCCTCGTCGAACCAGGTGTCGATGCCGACCACAATACACTGCACGCCAAAGCGATCGGCGAGGCGAATGATCAGAGAAGGGTCAGCCAATGCCGGAGAGTTGATGGAGATTTTATCGGCACCAAACTGCAAAATGCGCGCGGCATCTTCGGCACTTTTGATCCCGCCAGCCACGCAGAACGGAATATCAATCACTTCCGCCACGCGTGACACCCAGCTTTTGTCCACCACGCGTCCATCCGAAGAGGCAGTGATATCGTAGAACACCAGCTCATCAGCACCTTCCTGCGCATAACGTTGCGCCAGCGGCACGATGTCACCGATGATTTCATGGTTACGGAACTGAACCCCTTTCACCACCTGTCCATCACGTACGTCGAGACAGGGAATTATCCGTTTTGCCAGCATGCAATAGCCTCCGAAACCGTAAATTTATCTTCCAGCAGTGCACGACCGACGATCACGCCTTGTGCACCGCTGACGCGCAGCGCGGCGATATCATCCAGCGAACCGATACCGCCGGAAGACTGAAATGCGATGTCCGGGAATGCCGCAGAGACTTCCTGATACAGGGCGACATTGGAGCCGCTTAGCGTGCCATCGCGCGAAATATCGGTGCACAGTACGTGTTTCAGCCCCACCGGCTGGAACCAGCCAATCACTTCTTCCAGCGTGACACCGGCTGCTTCCTGCCAGCCGCTGATTGCCACTTCCTTGCGATTATCAGCATCGATGCGCACATCCAGCGCCAGCACAATGGCATCGGCACCAAATTCGCGGAACCAGCTTTTTACCTCTTCCGGTTGCTTCACTGCGGTGGAACCCACCACCACACGGCTGGCACCCGCCGCAAGTAGCGCCGCAACATCTTCACGGTTACGGATACCGCCGCCGACCTGCACCGGCACGCTCACGCCGCGCAGTAAGGTCTGCAACAACGGGATCTGGCGTTTGGCGGGATCTTTCGCCCCGGTCAAATCCACCAGATGCAGCACCTGCGCGCCCTGCCGTTCATAATCTTGCAGGCGTGGCAACGGGTCGCTACCGTAATCACGTTGCTGACCGTAGTCACCCTGATGCAGGCGCACCACTTTGCCGTCGATTAAATCTAAAGCCGGAATAATCATCACATCTCCAGGAAATTTTTCAGCAGCTGTGCGCCTGCTTTGCCGGAACGCTCTGGGTGGAACTGCACACCAAAGAAGTTATCTTTCTGCAATGCCGCGGTGAAGGGCAGGCCATATTCGCACTGGGCGATGGTATTCGCATTTACCGGCATGGCGTAGCTGTGCACAAAATAGAAATAGCTACCATCATCGATGCCGCGGAACAGGTGATTCCCGGCCTGTGAGGTGATCTGGTTCCAGCCCATATGCGGCAGCGGTAAGCCTTTGGTATCCATCAGCGAGACCGGCTGATCGAGAATGCCAAGCGTGGTGATGCCGCCATTCTCATCGCTGCCGCGTCCCAGCAGCTGCATACCGAGGCAAATGCCCAGTACCGGCTGGGTACAGGCTTTAATCAGCTCGATCAGGTCACGTTCTTCCAGCTGGTTCATCGCTGCCTGCGCAGTGCCAACGCCCGGCAGAAAGAGTTTATCGGCACGCAGTACCACGTCAGGGTCACGGCTGACTTCCGGGGTATAGCCGAGGCGTTCAACCGCCCACTTTACCGACGATAGGTTGGCGCAGCCGGTGTCGAGAATCACCACGTTCATCACAGCACTCCTTTCGAGCTCGGCAGGGTGTTACCGTCCACGCGGATCGCCTGGCGCAGCGTGCGGCCAAAGGCTTTGAACAGACTTTCCACCCGGTGGTGATCGTTACGGCCTTTGGTTTTCAGGTGCAGCGTGCTCATCATGGCGTAGGAGAGTGAACCGAAGAAGTGTTCGACCATCTCAGTGCTGAGATCGCCCACGCGCTGATAGCTGAATTCAGCTTTGTATTCGAGGTGCGGACGGCCGGAGATATCCAGGGCACAACGCGCCAGGCATTCATCCATCGGCAGGACAAAGCCGAAACGGCCAATACCGCGTTTGTCACCCAACGCCTTCAGCAAGGCTTCGCCCAGCGCCAGGCCGGTATCTTCCACCGTGTGGTGATCATCGATATACAAATCGCCTTTGACATCGATATTCATGCGGAAGCCACCGTGCACCGCAATCTGGTCGAGCATGTGGTCAAAGAAGCCGACACCGGTGTTGATTTTGCTGCCGCCTTCGCGATCCAGCCACACTTCAACTTTAATCTGCGTTTCTTTGGTGTTGCGATTCACCAGCGCGTAGCGGTCACGTTTGGTCAGACGCTGCTGGATAGCATTCCAGTCTTCGCCTTCGGCTCCGTAGCGCAGGCCCTGGATGCCCATATTCTGCGCCAGCTGAATGTCGGTGTGGCGATCGCCGATCACATAGCTGTTAGCGATATCAAGTGCGCCCTCGGCCAGCCAGGCTTCCACCATCTTCGTTTTCGGTTTGCGGCAGTCGCAGTTATCTTCCGGCTTGTGCGGGCAAATCAGAATGTCGCTGAAGCGAATTCCCTGCGATGTCAGGATCTGCATCATCAGATTATGCGGCCCGTCAAAATCGGCCTGCGGGAAGCTCTCGGTACCCAGACCATCCTGATTGGTGATCATCACCAGCTGGTAACCGGCGCTTTGCAGCGCCAGCAGGGCAGGAATCACATTCGGCTCAAAAGCCAGTTTTTCCATGCGGTCCACCTGAAAATCCACCGGGGGTTCAGAGATGATGGTGCCGTCGCGGTCGATAAAAAGGGTCTTCTGACTCATGCTTGCTCCACGGGTAAGGCTTGCAGTGCGGCGATCAGACGCTCGCATTCTTCACGGGTGCCAATGGAGATGCGCAGACATCCCGCCAGGCCTGGGTTTTTGTTTTGGTCGCGCAGGATAATGCCTTCATCCCACAGGGCTTTAAACACTTTTGGTGAATCGGTGAAGCGCGCCAGAATGTAGTTGGTTTCGCTCGGGAATACCGCTTCGACGCAGGCAATCTGCGGCAACTGCTCCAGCAGCCAGCTGCGGTTAGCATTCAGTTGCAGCGCGTGTTCACGCATCAGCGCCAGACCCTGATCGCTCAGCGCCTGGGCGGCCACGTCGGCAACCGGGGTGGCGAGCGGGTAAGGGGCAATCACTTTCATCAGCAGATCAATCACCGGCTTATTCGCCAGGGTAAAGCCGCAGCGCAGACCAGCCAGCGCAAAGGCTTTGGACAGGGTACGCAGGATCACCAGGTGCGGGTAATCTTTCAGCCAGCCGGCCAGCGTCGCCTGTGGGCAGAATTCGATATAGGCTTCATCGGCGACAACCAGCGCTTTACCGGCGGTCATATCCAGCAGGGCGCGGATATCGTCCGGATTGATCAGGTTGCCGGTGGGGTTATTCGGGCTGCACATGTACACCACTTTCACCCCGTCCAGCTGGTCAGCAATTGCTGGCAGATTCAGCTGCCAGTTATCCAGCGCTGCAACGGTACGGTATTCGATGCCGATGGTTTCCGCACTGACGCTATACATGCCATAAGTCGGCGGGCAGAACAGAATCGCGTCTTTACCTGGTTCGCAGAAAGCGCGCATCACCAGTTCGATTCCTTCATCCGCGCCACGACTGACCAGCACCTGCTCCGGCGTCACACCGGCGTACGCGGCATAGCGGCTGATCACCAGTTTCGGCTGGCATTCCGGATAACGGTTCAGGGTTTGCTGCGAGAGTTCGAAAGGCACCGGCAGCGGAAACTCATTGGCATTCAGCCACACATCACCATTACCCCCCAGACGACGGGCTGATTGATACGGCGTCAGCGCGCGCACATTGGCGCGGGCCAGATCTTCAACATTCAGGCTCATGCTTGCTCCTTCAGGGCTGCAACTCGCAGGGTAACGGCATTTTTGTGGGCTTCCAGCTGTTCAGCGGCGGCCAGGGTTTCGATGGTGGCTGCCAGGCCAAGGAAGCCCTGCGGTGTCAGTTCCTGCACCGTCATACGCTTCTGGAAATCAGCCAGCCCCAGGCTGGAGCAGGTGGCGGTGTAGCCATAGGTCGGCAGCACATGGTTAGTACCAGAGGCATAGTCGCCTGCCGATTCCGGCGACCAGTCACCCAGGAACACCGAACCGGCGCTGGTGATGCTATCCACTAGGTCGCGTGGAGTGCGGGTCTGAATAATCAGGTGCTCCGGGCCGTACTGGTTGGAGATTTCAATACACTGTGCCAGGTCGCGAGCCACAATCAGGCGGCTGCTCGCCAGTGCCTGGCGCGCCGTAGCCGCACGAGGTAAGCGTGCCAGCTGTTCTTCCACCGCAGCAGCAACGCCATTAGCCAGTTCCAGTGAGGGGGTCAGCAGAATCACCTGCGAATCCGGGCCGTGCTCTGCCTGGGACAACAAATCGGAAGCGACAAATGCCGGGGTTGCGCCCGCATCGGCAATCACCAGCACCTCAGACGGACCGGCAGGCATATCAATGGCAGCGCCATCGAGGCGCTGGCTCACCTGGCGTTTGGCTTCGGTAACATACGCGTTGCCAGGACCAAAAATTTTGTCCACTTTCGGCACGGTGGCGGTACCGAAGGCGAGGGCGGCGATGGCTTGTGCGCCGCCGACCTGGAACACTTCTTTCACGCCACACAGCTGCGCGGCATACAGGATTTCATCGGCAATCGGCGGTGGAGAACATAACACCACGCGGCCACAACCGGCGATGCGCGCCGGGGTTGCCAGCATTAATACCGTTGAGAACAAGGGTGCGGAACCGCCTGGAATATACAGGCCAACCGATTGCACCGGACGGGTGATTTGCTGGCAGCGCACGCCGGGTTGCGTTTCCACATCGACGGCGGGCAGTTGCTGCGCGTTGTGGAAGGTTTCGATATTGCCCACTGCCACGGCCATTGCCTGCTTCAGAGTGTCGCTGAGACGCGCGCTGGCTGCCTGCATTTGTTCTGCGGTGACACGCAGGTTCTCCACCTGCGTTTTATCGAAGCGCGCGCTGAACTCGCGCAATGCGTCATCACCGTTTTCCCTTACCTGTGCCAGCACATCACGCACCACCTGGCTGATGCTGTCGGAGGCGGAAATCGCCGGACGCATCAACAGCGCCTGTTGCTGTTCGCTGCTGCATTGCTGCCATTCAATCGGGGTCATCAGGGTGCTCATTCGGTCACTCCAGCATTTTTTCAATTGGCAGCACCAGAATGGAGCTGGCACCCAGGGATTTCAGTTTTTCCATGGTTTCCCAGAACAGCGTTTCGCTGCTGACCATGTGCATTGCCACGCGGCTCACTTCACCAGCCAGCGGCAACACGGTAGGACGTTCTGCGCCCGGCAGCAGGGCAATCACTTCTTCCAGACGCTCACTCGGCGCGTGCAGCATGATGTACTTAGATTCGCGTGCTTTGATCACACCCTGAATACGCGTCATCAGTTTATCAACCAGCTCCTGCTTGGCTCCGCTCAGTTCACCATCGCGCTGAATCAGCACCGCTTTGGAACGATAAATCACTTCAACTTCACGCAGGCCGTTCGCTTCCAGTGTGGCACCGGTAGACACCAGGTCACAGATTGCATCAGCCAGACCGGCACGCGGTGCCACTTCGACAGAACCATTCAGCAGACAGGATTTGAACGCGACGCCTTGTTTATCGAGGTACTTTTTCAGCAGATGAGGGTAGGAGGTAGCAATACGTGACTTATCGAGGCATTGCGGACCGGTGTACTCGGCATCAACCGGCATCGCCAGTGACAGGCGGCAGCCACCGAAATCGAGGCGACGCAGGGTAAAGTAACGTGGGTCTTCTCCCTGGGCGCGGCGCGTCAGCAACTCTTCTTCCAGCACGTTTTCGCCCACGATACCGAGATCCACCACGCCATCCATCACCAGGCCAGGGATATCGTCATCACGCACACGCAGGATATCGATAGCCATGTTCTCCGCAAACGCAATCAAACGCTGTTGCTGAAGGTTAATTTTGATGCCGCAGCGTGCCAGCAGTTCGCGTGATTCGTCACTTAAACGGCCTGATTTCTGCATAGCTATGCGTAAACGGGTGTTATCTAACATGGTTCCTGTCCTCTTATTCAATCCTGTCTGAACTCAGTTGGGTTGCGTCAGCCCATAAAAAAACCCCCGGAAGATGATCTTCCGGGGGCTCTCTTTGCGCTCACACCACTGGAAGATCTTAAATGTCTTCCAGCACACATCGCCTGAAAGACTAGTCAGGATGATGGTGATGATGGTGGTTGAACTGAACGCGTGTCATAAAAAATTCCGTTGCTGAATGGGTATTCATTTGCGTGCTGATTAACCTAACGAAGATAACGCCTGCTGGCAAGAATTTTTTATGTCAGTTTCCGGAATTCCCCGAAACAGTTAGCGCTGGTCTGACACAGACGACAGCACTAAGATGAAATGTCTTTGAGTAGCGAAGCCAGGAGTCGATATGAAAAAGGTCGCGATTGTAGGGCTGGGATGGCTGGGCATGCCGCTGGCGATGGCGCTAACGGCACGCGGCTGGCAGGTGACGGGCAGCAAAACCTCGCCGGATGGGGTAGATGCGGCACGCCGCTGCGGTATTGAGGCGTGTCAGCTGGTGCTGACGCCGGAGCTGGAGTGTGAAGCCGACGATCTGGATACGCTTATGTCGGTGGATGCATTGGTCGTGACGTTACCCGCCAGCCGTACGGTGCAGGGCGGTGAAGACTATATGCAGGCGGTGCAAAACGTGGTGGACACGGCACTGGCTTACAAAGTCCCGCGGATTATCTTCACCAGTTCGACGTCGGTGTACGGTCCCGGTCCGGGGGTGATGAAAGAACGTAGTCCACTACGGCCAGAAACCGTGGCCGGTAAAACGCTGGTGGCGCTGGAGAACTGGCTGCATGATTTGCCGGGCACCAGTGTGGATATTGTGCGCCTCGCCGGGCTGGTGGGGCCAAACCGTCACCCCGGACGTTTTCTTGCCGGGAAAATCGATTTAAGTGATGGCTCGCATGTGGTGAATCTGGTGCATCTGGATGATGTGGTGGAAGCCATCGTCTTGTTGTTGCAGACACCGAAAGGCGGGCGCGTTTATAATCTGTGCGCGCCAAAACATCCGACACGCAGTGAGTTTTACCCCACGGTGGCACGTCAGCTTGGTCTGACACCGCCGACATTTGTGGCCGAGATCCAGGGGAATGTCGGAAAAAGCATCGACGGCAGGGCGATTTGCGATGAGCTCGGTTTCGAATATAGCTGGAGTGACCCCATGACGATGCCTTTGGGTTAAGTCATTTTATTTCACGGTCTTCCTTCACGTGTCGCCGCTGATTTTTCAGCGTGTGACACGTGAACATATTTTCATGGGTTGTTATCTTTATTTCTAATAATATATCTCGGCCTTTGCTTAGCCTCGACATAAATTCTTCCGATGTACTCACCTAGCACACCAATACCAATTAACTGAACACCACCAAGAAACAAAATCGACACGAGGATGGATGGATAACCCGCCACAGGGTTGCCCCAAACCAGCTTGTC
Organism: Pantoea cypripedii; assembly: GCF_002095535.1. Classification (NCBI taxonomy): domain Bacteria; kingdom Pseudomonadati; phylum Pseudomonadota; class Gammaproteobacteria; order Enterobacterales; family Erwiniaceae; genus Pantoea; species Pantoea cypripedii. The sequence goes on along the minus strand of NZ_MLJI01000001.1, from coordinate 2,734,406 downwards.
GATAATCATCCAGATACCATAAAGGAATGATAATCCGGCGACGAAAAAGCCAATATATGTCCACATACGTAAAGGAAAAGTGGAGAAGGACGTAATCCCTTCAAGCGCCAGATTCCATAGCTTCCAGCCATTAAATTTTGTCAAACCGGCAATCCGCTCGGCGCGGATATATTCCACGACTGCAGTACGGCCACCGACCCATGAAAGAATGCCCTTCATGAACAAATTCTTCTCAGGCAGCAGTTTTATATTATTAACGACCTCACGAGACATAAGGCGGAAGTCACCTACATTCTCTTCAATCTGCGGCTTGCTGATCATGTTGTGCAATTTATAAAAGTATTCAGCACTTTTGCGCTTCAGGTGGCTATCGGACGAACGATCAACACGTTTTGCCAGAACGACGTCAGCCCCTTCTTGCCACTTTGCAATCAGACGAGGTATGACATCGATCGGATCCTGCAGATCCACATCGATAGGAATAACCACGTCACCCGTTGCTGATTCAAGTCCGGCAAATAATGCAGGTTCTTTACCAAAGTTACGTGTAAAGCAGATATGTTTAACGAGGGGATCGGTTTTTTCAATTTGCTGAAGTAACGTCTCGGTATTATCGGTGCTGCCATCATTGACAAAGATTATTTCAACATCATCATGGCCAAATCCCTGAAAATTGCGGATGGCATGGTAAAAAACTGGCAGTGCTTCCTCTTCATTAAGAACAGGAACAACAAGAGATATTTTCATTTATGTTCTCTGAAAATAATGTATTTAGAATAGATAAATCCACATACCAGGCTTGTTGCGGAGAAGACGACCAGCGTCACCACCGGGTTAATTTTCATTCTGTCAGCATATGAACCTATCATTACGGCGACCATCCCCATGAAGAACACATACATGATATAGCGAATGGTGGTCGCATTTGAGCCGAACGTCCATTTGGCATTAGCGAAAAATGAGAAGGTTACAGCAACGAGAAATGCAATGAAGTTGGACAAAGATTGCTGGAGACCCCGTTCGACGCAGATGGCGAAGGTGATCCAGTGGATTAACGTGTTGATCACACCTACCGATGTGTATCTTGCAAAGAGTTTCAGCATGGCAATGTTCTGTAGCAAGTGAGGTGCAGATCCTTACACTTGCCTGCCACTGAATCAAGGGATTGTTCATGCAGGTTATCATTTCATCATGGTGCATGGAGTTACTTGATCCTGAGGGAGCTTTCGCTCCCTTTTTTACACCCCCAGCCGATCCCTTAACGCATACCAGGCCGCGCCCATCGCCGTCAGGGGTATTTTAAAACGTCTGCCGCCCGGAAAGGGCAGGTGAGGCAATCTGGCGAAGGCATCAAAACGTTCTGCCTGGCCACGCAGCACTTCGGCAATCAACTTGCCGGACAAATGGGTGCAGGTCACGCCATGCCCGCTGTCGCCCTGCATAAAATAGACATTTTTCTCCAACTGACCGAATTGCGGCATGCGCGACAGCGTGAGCAGAAAATTGCCGCTCCAGCGATAACTCAACTGCACATCACGCAACTGCGGAAAGGTCCGTAGCAATTTTGGCCGAATCAGCGTCTCAATATCATCCGGTTCACGCGCGCCATACACCACACCACCGCCGTAGAGCAGGCGGTTATCGGCAGTCAGGCGGAAGTAATCCAGCAGATAATTACAATCTTCGACACAATGATTGTTTGGCAATAGCCCAAGCGCCTGGTCGCGGCTGAGGGGTTCGGTGGTGACGATTTGTGAGCCACAGGGCATGCTTTTGCGGCTCAGACGCGGTTCCAGTTGTGAGGGCAGGTAGGCATTTCCGGCGAAAATCACAAAAGTGGCACTGACCTCCCCTTGTGCGGTCTTCACCCGATTCGGCGTGCCATATGCCACTTGCAGTACGGCAGATTGCTCATAAATACGCCCACCATGCCGACGAATCGCTTCGGCTTCACCCAGCGCCAGATTCAGCGGATGCAAATGTCCACCGCGTTTATCCAGCAGACCGCCAACATAGCGATCGGTCGCCACTTCCCGGCGGATAGCGCGTTCATCAAGCAGTTCTAAATCATGGTTGCCATAACGTGCCCAGCTGGCTTTCTGACTGCGCAGGTGTCCCATCTGGCGGTTGTTGAGCGCGGCAAAAATGCCTCCGGGTCGATAATCACAGGCGATGGCATAGCGATCAATGCGATCGCGAATAATGTCCGCCCCTTCAAACATCATGCTGCCCAGCATCTTCGCGGTATCTTTGCCATAGCGCTGTTCAATAACATCAACATCGCGGCTATAGGAGTTCACCACCTGACCGCCGTTACGGCCGCTGGCACCAAAGCCAATTTTCGCCGCTTCCAGCACCACCACATCATAGCCAGCTTCGGTGAGAAACAACGCCGATGACAGCCCGGTAAAGCCGCCACCAATAATGCACACGTCACACTGAATGCTTTCCTGCAGGGCTGGCCAGGGCTGGTGCGCATTCGCCGTTGCGGCGTAATAACTCTCCACATGTTGCATCACAACCTCCTTATGCGCGGAACGTCAGAAATTTGCCGGAGAATGGGCGCTAACAATCCGGCACGGCTGATCGGACATATTGGTAAAACTGTGTGGCAAGCCGGTATCGATCACGTAACTTTCACCGGCGTACAGATGATAACTCTGGCCGTTCACCACCAGGGTGATCTCTCCTTCCAGCACTGTCCCGGTTTCTTCTCCGGGATGGCGCAGTTTTTCACCGGTGCTGGAGCCAGGAGCATAATTTTCCAGCAGCATCGCCAGTGCGCGCTGCGGTACACCGTTATCAATCAACTGCAACGACACCCCGAGGCTACCGATCTCGACACGATCGTCAGGGCGGATAATCACCCGTGGGGTATTATCCTGTTTGGGTTCGGAGAAAAACTCCGACAGTGACAACCCATAGACCTTGAGCAGTTTTTGTAAGGTACTCACCGCCGGGCTGACTTTATCCTGCTCGATGGTGCTAATAGCGCTGTGAGTTAAACCGGATAATTCGGCAACGCGGCGCTGAGACAATCCCAGCTCCTGCCGGAGTTGTGATAAACGTCGTCCGGGCGCCAGAGTGGCGTCGTTCATGGTCGTTTTTCCTTGTGATAACGAGCAGCAGCATGAATAAATGCTTCGAACAACCGGCGCGAAACCGGATCGTCGGTCGAATGCCACTCCGGATGCCACTGCACTGCCAGGGCAAACGGGTGCTGACGTAAACTCACCGCTTCTATCAGGCCATCGGCCGCGCGCGCCTCGATGCGCACCTGGGGACCGGGTTCGCGTATCCCCTGTTGATGGAGCGAATTCACCGCAAAAGCGTCAGCGCTACCGAGCAACTGGCTCAGCAGGCCATCCGCTTCCGGTTTTACCTCATGTACCGGGGCGTACTGCTGCTCCAGTGGTAGCGAATCATCTTCACGATGTTCCTGGAATTGATGCGTCAGGTGCAGGTAGCGATGCAGCGCACCGCCGTTAGCCACCACCAGTTCCTGCAAACCGCGACATATACCCAGTATTGGCATCTTTTTACCCATCGCGTGGGTGATAAGACCAAAAGCAAGACGATCGCGCGCCGGGTCGGCATGGGATTCCACCCCTGCCTCACCATAATGCCAGGGTTCAATATTGCTCGGGCTGCCGGTGAGCAAAATACCATCCAGCAGCGTCATACTGTTTTCTAATAGATGAGGGGCTTGCATCAGTTGATGTGGCAAAGGGAGGGGCAGGCCATCAGCGAGCACGATGGCATCAAGATACTTGTTATGGACGGTCTGACCCGGATGGCTGCCAATGTTGTTCTGGCACATCACTACGCCAATCAAGGGTTTGTCAAAAATAATGCCCATTACGTCTCCGCGTCGCTGTTCAATATTTTCGCCGATAATGCGCACCTGACGTAAAAGTGTGCAATATATTGTCAATCTAGCAACCGCCTGGCTAATCTTCAAACAGATTTGTTACATTTGCACACTTTTTGTGTTGGAGCTATGTTAGATAGGTGGCTGTTATTTTGAGCATTGCGCAAACCTGACAAACGGTAAAGGGCGGGTGGGATCATGACGAACCTCGTGGAAGTAGAAGACTTCACGCGACATAGTGAAGAGAAGCGAACCAGCGCGTTCCAGCTGGAGGTGAAAACCTGGCTGGAACGCCATCCTGAAACGCAGTATGTCGATATACTTTTAAATGATCTGAATGGGGTATTTCGCGGTAAGCGCATTCCCGTCTCAGCGTTAGCAAAACTGGAAAAGGGCTGTTACTTCCCGGCTTCGGTCTTTGCCATGGATATTCTGGGTAACACCGTCGAAGAGGCCGGACTGGGACAGGCACTCGGCGAGCCAGACAATATCTGCTTTCCTGTCCTGGGTTCTTTAATGCCTTCCGCTGCTGACCCCCAACGTGTTGCACAACTGCTGTTGACCATGTGCAACCAAGATGGCACTCCCTTTGACGTTGAACCCCGAAATGTCCTCAATCAGCTGTGGCAACAGTTGCGCAATCGCGGATTATTTCCGGTGGTAGCGGTAGAGCTGGAGTTCTATCTGGTCGATAAAAAGCGTGATGCAGAAGGGTATATCCAGCCGCCTTGCGCGCCGGGTAGTGATGAACGCAACATGCAAAGCCAGGTCTATTCGGTGGATAACCTCGATCACTTCGCCGACGTGTTGCGCGATATTGACGACCTGGCAAAACAGCAGGGCATTCCGGCGGATGGTGCGCTGGCCGAAGCCTCACCAGGACAATTTGAAATCAACCTGCATCACACGCGTGACGTACTCAAAGCCTGCGATCACGCCATCCAGCTGAAACGCCTGGTGCGCCAGGTAGCGGAAAATCATGGCATGACCGCAACGTTCATGGCGAAGCCCTACGAAGAGTATGCGGGCAGCGGGATGCACGTACATATCAGTATGCTCGACGCGGCCGATCACAACGCCTTCTCGCTGGATGATGGTAGCGATTCACCACTGTTGAAGCGTGCGCTGGCCGGGATGATCGATTTGATGCCGGCTTCCATGGCGCTGCTGGCACCGAATGTGAATGCGTATCGTCGCTTCCTGCCAGATGCGTTTGTGCCGTTGCAGGCTTCATGGGGACATAACAATCGCACGGTCGCGTTACGTATTCCCTGCGGCGATGTGGAAAATCATCGCGTGGAATATCGGGTTGCCGGAGCCGATGCAAATCCTTACCTCGTGGTGTCAACCATTCTTGCCGGTATTCTGCATGGTCTGGATAATCCACTGCCGTTACCGCATCCGGTGAAAGGCAATGGCCATGAGGCGGAGGGGCTGGCGCTGCCGATTCGGCAGAGTGATGCGCTGTATGAATTTGAGAACAGTTATCCGCTGCAAAAAATATTGGGGGAGCGTTTCAGTGCCGTGTGGCATAGCTGCAAACAGTACGAACTGATGCAGTTTGAGCGGCTGATCACCGCCACCGAGATTGACTGGATGCTGAAGAATGCTTGATCGCAGGAAGAATAGCGGCAACATCTTGTATTGAAGCCAGTAATTAAGGCAAAATATGCGCCCTGCAAAATACCAACATAACCGACGCTTATCGCGTCGGTTATTTTTTGCAGAGTGATTTCACCATAATTTAACCGAGGCCGGACACGCATCCGGATAGATAGACACTGAAACACGCGTTGCGCGTGAGATTTTGAGGATACAAAGATGGGGCTGTTTACAACTGCACCAGCGCAGGCTGGTTCTCGCTTTCGTGATGACTACGGCGCTGCGGTAAGCACAAATGCTTATCAACCCACCTCCTGTCGCAATTTGCGCAGTTTCCCTGTGGTACAACCCAGTCCGGTTGTTGCTGTAGGGGGCCTGAACAATGTCGCTTAATACCTCTGCCGCACCGCAGCGTGCACATCTGAAAAAATCCCTGACCTTGATCCCGGTGGTCATGATGGGCCTGGCATATATGCAGCCAATGACCCTGTTTGATACCTTTGGCATCGTTTCAGGTCTGACTGACGGCCACGTCGCCACAGCGTATGCGTTTGCGCTGATTGCCATTCTGTTCACTGCTATTAGCTACGGTAAGCTGGTACGCCGCTTCCCATCTGCGGGCTCCGCTTATACCTATGCACAGAAGGCCATCAGCCCACATGTTGGCTTTATGGTCGGCTGGTCATCACTGCTGGACTACCTGTTCATGCCGATGATCAACATCCTGCTGGCAAAAAGCTATTTTGAAACGCTGGTGCCGGGTATTCCGTCGTGGATTTTCGTGGTGTTGCTGGTGGGCTTTATGACGCTCTCCAACCTGCGTGGTATCAAAACCGTTGCTAACTTCAACAGCCTGATTGTGGTGTTGCAGGTTCTGGTGATGATCGGGATTACCGCGATGGTGATCTACGGTGTGGCGCACGGTGTAGGTGCAGGTACGCTGACCAGCTCGAAACCATTCTGGTCATCTGACGCCCATGTGGTGCCAATGATCACCGGTGCGACTATCTTGTGTTTCTCATTCCTTGGCTTTGATGGCATCAGTTCGCTGTCGGAAGAGACCAAAGACGCTGAACGCACCATTCCGCGCGCGATTTTCCTTACCGCGCTGATCGGTGGTGTGATCTTTATTGCGGTGTCTTACTTCCTGCAGCTGTACTTCCCGGATATCTCGCGTTTCCAGAATCCGGATTCCTCTCAGCCGGAAATTATGCTGTTTGTAGCGGGTAAAGCGCTGCAGGTTGGCATCCTGATCTTCTCGGTGGTCACGGTGCTGGCATCTGGCATGGCGGCACACGCGGGCGTTTCCCGTCTGATGTATGTGATGGGGCGTGATGGCGTGTTCCCGGAGCGTTTCTTTGGCTATGTACACCCGAAATGGCGTACCCCGTCACTGAACGTGCTGCTGGTGGGCGCGATTGCATTGCTGGCGATTAACTTCGACCTGGTGACCGCAACGGCACTGATTAACTTCGGTGCGCTGGTAGCGTTTACCTTTGTTAACCTGTCGGTGATTGCGCAGTTCTGGATCCGTGAAAAGCGTAACAAAACGCTGAAAGATCACTTCCACTATCTGGTGCTGCCGGTACTCGGTGCCATGACCGTCGGCGCGCTGTGGATTAACCTGGAAGAGACTTCCATGGTGTTAGGTCTGGTGTGGGCAGCGGTAGGGATTATTTACCTGGCGTTTGTGACCCGCACCTTCCGTAACCCGGTGCCGCAGTACAGCGAAGAAGTTTAAATCAAAAAGGTGCGCGGTAACGCGCACCTTCATCGGTAGCGGCGCGATTTATCGCGCGGGTTTTTCCGGCAGCGTGGTAGCGGCGCGATTTATCGCGCAGAGAATGGGGGATTACGAAACCAGTTCCTGCGCATACAAATACAGCGATTTTAACAATCCCAGTTTTTCGTTATTCCCTTCATGCAAACTCGCCAGTGACTCCAGCTCCAGCAGGAATGCCTGCACACGCTCGGCGTTCAGCGCTTCGCGGCGATGCTGTAACCAGCGCTGCTGCTCGGCATCATCCAGCGTGCCTGGGAAGTTGCGCGCCCGGTAGCGGAACAACAGCTTTGCAATGCGCTTGTCATCAAAGGTTAAATCCAGCGCGGGCAGATTCTGTGCCGGTGTCTGACGCACAATATTCATTGCTGCCCGGTCGGCATCACTGAAGAAACCGTTATACAACTGCGCATCCACATCATCCGATGGGGTAAACGGCTCGGCTTCTGCAAATAACGTCACCGCTTTTTCCCGCACTTCCGCATGCTGACGCAACAGCGCAAGGTTTGCCAGGCAGGCCTGGCGATCGATATTCAGCCGCTCAGCATCTTCCGGCCGCAGGGTGTTGGCCGGGGCCAGCACCGGGCATTTATTGATATGTACCAGTTTGATGGGCACTGCCGCACGATCGCCCAGTTCGCTATGGCGGGTGTACAACCGCTCGCGCAATTCGTCAGGAGACAGCTCAAGCAGTGGCGTCATGTCTCCCGCCAGGTCGGCCACGATCAGCGCATTGCGGTTATCCGGGTGCCATGCCAGCGGCACAATCCAGCTGGTGTTGCCCCGTGCCGCGCCAAACATCCCTGAAACATGCACCAGCGGCTTCATTTGCGGGATGTCGATCAGCGTCATCAGTTTCTGTTTATTACGATGGCTAAACAGGAACTCAAACAGTTTCGGTTGCTTCTCTTTGACCAGCTTTGCCATTGCCAGCGTGGCATAGACATCTGACATCGCATCATGCGCCTGTTCGTGTGACACGCCGTTGGCTTTGGTCAGATGCTCCAGTTTAAAGCTGGGGAAGCCGTCATCATTTTCCGGCCAGATAATGCCTTCCGGGCGCAACGCATAGCAGGCGCGCATCACATCCAGCAAATCCCAGCGCGAGTTACCGTTTTGCCAGCTCCAGCCGTAGGGATCGAAGAAATTTCGATAGAAAATGTTGCGGGTGACTTCGTCATCGAAGCGGACATTGTTGTATCCCAGCACGCAGGTCTGCGGCTCGGTAAACAGGCCATGGATACGCTCGGCAAAGGCCGCTTCCGTTACGCCGCGTGCCTGCGCCGTTTGCGGGGTAATGCCGGTGATCATCACCGCTTCAGGTTGCGGCAGATAATCATCGGCTGGCTGGCAATAAAACACCTGCGGTTCACCTATGGCATTGAAATCTTTATCAGTTCGCAACCCGGCAAACTGCGCCGGTCGATCCAGCGAGGGGCTCTTGCCGAAGGTTTCGTAATCGTGGACTAAAAAGGTGAATTCGGAGGCGGGCACGGCGTTATCCTGGCAATGTAAAATCAACGCACAGAATAGTCGTCCGGCTGGCACAGTACAACCTCCCTCCACAGCTCTGCGCGTCCGCGCGCAGAATTTGTCCTCAGTTCATACTTTTTTTCAATTTATTCAAACCTCTTAAAGGCATTTGCCGTACAAAGTGCGGCGGTAAATTCATTTTTTGAGGAAGAAGTGTTGAAAAGGCGTCTGCTGGTAACTGTATCTGGAATGATTTTTTGGGCATCGCTGGCGCAGGCTGACGACAGCATGCCATTCCCCCTGACGCCTCCGTCGATTGATGCGGCTTCCTGGGTCCTGATGGACGCGACCACCGGGCAGATTCTCACATCCGGGAATCCCGATGAGGAGCGCAACCCGGCCAGTCTCACCAAACTGATGACCGGCTACGTGGTGGATCGGGCTATCGATCAGCACAAAATCACGCGCGACGATGTGGTTACCGTTGGCAAAGATGCCTGGGCTGCCGGTAATCCGGTGTTTAAAGGTTCCTCGCTGATGTTCCTCAAGCCTGGTGATAAAGTGACGGTGCGCGATCTGAGCCGTGGGGTGATCATCGATTCAGGCAACGATGCCTGTGTGGCACTGGCCGATTATGTTGCGGGTAGCCAGCAAAACTTCGTCACCATGATGAACAGCTATGTACAGAAACTGGGTCTGACGCATACCCACTTTGAAACCGTGCACGGTCTGGATGCGCCAGGTCAGCACACCACCGCCCGCGATCTGGCAGTGTTATCCCGCGCTATCATCAGTGGTGAACCTGATTTCTATGCCATGTACAGTGAGAAAACCCTCACCTGGAACGGCATCACCCAGAACAACCGTAACGGGCTGCTGTGGGATAACAACCTGCACGTTGACGGCCTGAAAACCGGTCATACCGAAACCGCCGGCTTTAACATTATCGCCTCAAATATCATCGGTCAGCATCGTCTGATTGCGGTGATTATGGGGGGTAAAAGCTCGAAAGGACGTGAGGATCAGGCGCGTAAGCTGCTGATCTGGGGTCAGAACAACTTCGACACCGTACAATTGTTCCATGCCGGTAAGAAGATTGGCACCGAAAACGTCTGGTACGGTAATCCGCATCAGGTGGATGTCGGCACCACCCAGGATATCTATCTGTCGCTGCCACGTGGCGAAGTGCAGAACGTGAAAGCGAAATACGTTATCGACCGCAAAGATCTGGAAGCGCCATTAAAGGCCAACGAGCAGGTGGGTGAGATTCAGGTGATGGACAAGGATAAGCAGCTGGCGAGCTATCCGCTCTATGCGCTGACGGCGGTAAATAAAGCCGGGATCGTGACGCGTATTGAAGATTACCTGAAGCAAAAACTGTAAGCATGGTCTAACTTCGGTATCAGCATCCCCATTTGCTGATACCGAGGTGAATCATGAAAACATCTGTCGTTGATCGTCCGGCGCAAAGCTGGGTCGGTTACCGCCTGAAGGGACCCTGGCAGGAAACCGTGCCGCAGGGTTTTGGACAGCTGAAGGTGTGGGCGGCGCGTCATGGTTTCTCCGGGGAGTGGATGGCCATTTACTATGGCAATCCCCAGCAGTTACCGCCTGAGGAGTTAGCAGTGGAAACCGTGCTGACGGTTCCTGCGGATTTTGCCCTCGCGGCGGGGGACAATATTCAACACGGTACGCTGGCGGGTGGTTATTACTTCCATACCTGCCGGGAAGTGACCAATAACGACTTCTTCGCTGCCTGGAATGAGTTGTTCGCGCTGTTGCAGCAACGCAGCGACTGGCAAATCGATGAACGGCCCTGTTATGAGCATTATCTTTCTGACGGTTCGCAAAGCGGCAACTGGTTGCTGAACATGTATATCCCGGTGCGGCCACGCTAAAAAGATCATGGCGTTACATCTATGTTTCGATTGGGAAAAATGGATGTAGCGCGCATGTTGGTTTTTGTAAGCAGTCGTCAAAAAGTCAGTAAAAATGCGCGTCAGGGCTTAAGCGATCCTGTTTTGCCAGGGTAACATAGCGCGCAAAATTTTCCCGTTCCCGGACCATCATGTTACGCGCTGATAAGCCTATTTCATCCATTGAGTTCTGGCTCTACCGTCATTATCGCGCCGTGCATGGCGTGCGTATCGCCATCGCTTTTGTCCTGAGCTTTTTGTTTGTCCGTCTGACTGAGATCCCGGAAGGAACCTGGCCACTGATTACGCTGGTGGTCGTGATGGGGCCGATCTCGACCTGGGGAAATGTCTTTCCTCGTGTGGTCCAGCGTATCATTGGCACCTTTGCGGGTGCGGTCTCGGGGCTGATCGCCCTGAAGCTGGAACTGATCTCACTGCCGGTGATGCTGGTCTGGTGTTTTGCGGTGATGGTGGTGTGCGGTTATCTTACCCTTGGCAAACATCCGTATATGGCACTGCTGATAGGCATCACCCTGAGTGTGGTGGTTGGCGCACCGGCCGGGGACTTCACCGTGGCGATGTGGCGCGGCGGGGATGTGATTCTGGGCTCGCTGATGGCACTGATGTTCACCGCCATCTGGGCGCAGCGTGCCTACATTCACTGGCGTATCCAGCTCTCCGATGCCTTTATCAATATGACGAAAATTCATCACACCGGTTTCTCTGCCAACCTGGTGGATAAACCCCGGCTGAATAAACCGTTTCAAAAACTGCTCACCAGCGTGATCAAAATGCGCGCGCTACTGGAACCCGCCAGCAAAGAGACCCGCATTCCAAAATCGGTGTTTGAAGCGATTCAGACCATAAACCGTAATATGGTTAACACCATGCAGATGCAAATTGATGCGTGGTGGGCGTCACGCGAAAGCCATTATCTGTTACTGAATGCACCCGCGTTACGCCGCACTCAGCAGATGACGGAAAACACCCTGAAGGCACTGGCGGTGCTGATGGTTAAAGGGGAGACGGAACAGGTCACGGCCAACAGCCATGAACTGGGCAACATCATGCAGGAACTGGAGCAACTGATTGCTAATGGCAGCAAGCAGCTGGAGACCACCTCGATTTATGGCTATGTCTGGCTGAGCCTTGAACAGGCGCGCCAGCTGGAGCGAATGACCGATCTGGTACGTCTGGCGTTACGTAAATAGTTTTCGCGGCAATGACTTAATGTGAATCGCCCTTTCTTTGCGCTAAGATAAGTCCCTGTCCGATTTTAGCTGTGAAAATTGCTTACGAGGCTGGCAAGCCGCTAAGCTGAAGATACCCGTCATACTTCAAGTTGCAGGTGCGTTGGCTGCGCTCATTCACCCCAGTCACTTACTTCAGTAAGCTCCTGGGGCTTCATTCTCTTGCCGCCTTCCTGCACCTCGAAGTATTTAGGGTATATGACTATTCCGCCTGCTCAGGCAGGCCTAAAGAAAGGTGCCAACATGGAAAATGCCAAGCAATCATTTCAGGACGTTCTGGAGTTTGTGCGTATGTTTCGTCGTAAAAACAAACTACAGCGCGAAATTACGGACAACGAGAAGAAAATCCGTGATAACCAGAAACGTGTGTTGCTGCTGGATAACCTGAGCGAATACATCAAACCGGGCATGAGCGTTGAGGCGATTCAGGAAATTATCGCCAGCATGCGCGTGGACTATGAAGACCGCGTGGACGAGTACATCATTAAAAACGCGGATCTCTCCAAAGAACGCCGTGAGCTGTCGAAAAAGCTCAAGGCGATGGGCGAACCCAAGCCGCAATAAGTATTCAGGGGCCGAAAGGCCCCTGAATGTTTTTCCGTCGCGACTATTCGCGCAGCAGCCGTCTTGCCAGCACCTGCAACTGTTGCGCCACCTCGGCGATATCTGACTTTTCCTGTTGCGGCGCTGCCGTGGTTTCCCGCACCACCAACGTGGTTTCCAGTGGCTGCTCGTCGTGGCTCGCGCCGTCCAGGCGCGCCAGCAGCCGATCCACACTGATTGCACCGAGCTGCTGCAAATCCTGTCGTACCGTAGTCAGCGGGGGCTGGTACCAGGCGCTTTCCACCGTGTCATCATAACCAATCACGGCTATCTCAGCGGGAATCTGCACGCCATGCTGATGCAGCGCGCGCATCGCCCCGAGCGCCATCTGATCGTTCGCCACCAGCAGTGCCTGCGGCAGATGGTGCGGTAACTGACTGAGCAATGCCTGATAACCTGACGCCGCGCTCCAGTCGCCTTCCAGCACGCAACAGGCTTTAAGTTGATGTGCTGCCAGCGCCTGCTGCCACGCCTGAAAGCGTGCGCGCGCAGAGGCTGAACTTGCCGGACCGTTCAGCACCCCAATCTGGCGGTGGCCGAGCGCCACCAGATGATCCACTGCCTGGCGTGCGCCAGATTCACTGCGATACTGACATTGCATGACCCTGGCACTACGCTCAACATCAAGAAACAGGACCGGTTTATCACCACATTGCTGCTGAATCTGTTCTGCCGCGCTGGCGTCCAGCGGCAGATTGATCAGCAGCGCATCAACCCGCTGCGCCAGCAGTTCATTGACCGTGTCCTGAGCGCTGCCTGAAGCCATGGCAATCACCAGATGGTAGCCAAGTGCTGCGGCACGTTGCTGGATGGCGGAGGCGATCTGCGCCGGTGCCATCAGAGCCAGATCACTGGTTGCCAGTCCCAGCGTGCGAGTGGCTTTACCGGCCAGTTGTTGTGCCACGCGGTTCGGCACATAGTTGAGTTGCTGCATCGCGGCTTCAACTTTGGCGCGGGTACGCGCGGAGACCTGTACGGAACGGTTAAGCACGCGGGAAACGGTTTGGTAGGAAACCCCCGCCAGTTGAGCGACGTCATCGAGGGTTACGGAGCGCGAAGTCATTGAACTCTCCTGAAGATGATAGCGGCGAGTGTAGCAAATTTTTCCCTGTCGGCGTGGTCTTAAGGCGTACACTGCGAGAGATAACCTGAGGAGAACAGCATGCAACTCAATAAGGAACACATTCACGATATCAACACGCTGGCGCAGTGGCTGGCGCTGGATCATATGCCGCATCAGGGCACGCTGGAGGCTGACTTGGCCATTCTGGCCGGGCATGCGGTGCTGCCGAATATTGAAGGTGTGGTGGCGCTGGCAAAGAAATACCAGCTGCCATTATTAATCAGCGGCGGAATCGGTCATTCCACGCCGTTACTGGCACAGATGATGGCCGCGCATCCGCTGTATCGGCAGATTGATACCCAGGGCAAAAGCGAGGCCGCCATGCTGGGTGACATTGCGCGCGTCTTTGCGGCATTGCCGGACGATCTGCTGCTGCTGGAAGAGAAATCACGTAACTGCGGAGAAAATGCGGCGTTCAGTCAGCAATTGCTGGATACCGAGCAATGGCAGCCGCAGCGGGTGATTCTGGTGCAGGATCCCCTGATGCAACGTCGTACCTGGGAAACCTTTCGCTGGCAATGGCGCGATCGCGCGGATGCCCCGGAATTTATCAGCTGGCCGGTGTTTACCCCGCAGGTGATTGTTGATTCCGGCATGTTGCGTATCACCGGCGCACCGCCGCAGGGATTGTGGTCAATGGAACGCTTCCTGTCGTTGCTGATGGGGGAAGTGCAACGGCTGCGTGACGATGAAAATGGGTATGGGCCGCGTGGCAAAGGATTTTTTGGTCATGTTGAGGTGCCGGAAGCGGTAGAAGCTGGATGGCAGCGGCTGATGCGTCTGCCGGGCGTACAATCACGCGTAGCGGGTTAATGTTGCCGTCACGGCACGATCAATCGCGCCGTGACGGTGCAGTATTAACGATTCTTCAAATACACCTGCAAATTGACGTACACCGCATTCAGCAGCGGCGTTACCACGCCGTTACGCGTGGCGCGCACCAGCAGGTCACCGATGATCTGATCCGCTTCGATGTCATAGCCCTGGGTCAGATCGCGATACATCGATGAGGTCATCGGCGTCGCCGGGTTATTCAGCGTCTCAAAAATCTTCGCGGTCACGGCCGGGCGCTCCTGATAGCCTTCTGCGCTGATGACGGACAGCACTTCGCCGAAAACTCCCCGCAATAACGCTTCACCGCCCTGTGAGGTGAGAATCTGCTGGGTATTGCCACGGCCAATACAGCAGACGGCTCCGAGCGTGCTGAGCAGCAGCCACTTTTCCCACAGTTCGCTGCCGATGTTATCGGCAAAAACGCTGTCGAATTGCGCACCACTCAGGGCCTCATTCACCCGTTGCAGCCGTGCATCGTTATGACCATCCAGCGCGCCATAGAACAGGATATGCAGCGGGGTCATCTGCACCACTTCGCCGTTTTCACCCAAAGTCGCGTTGATTTTGCACAGTCCGCCAATCACCTTATCGCCAAAGCGGCTGCGCAGCGTATCGATATGCCGCATGCCGTTCAGGATCGGCATAATCAACGTCTCCGGGCCAACCGCAGGGGCGATATCTTCAATCGCCTGTGCCAGCCCAAAGCTTTTCACCGTCAGGATAATCAGGTCATAAGTGCCGTGCAGCGCACCGGTCTGCACCAGCTGCGGTTGCAGGGGCTCGCTGCTGGTGGGGGTTTTCAGTACCAGCCCGCCGCTTTTTAACTGCTGAAAACGGCGCTCGCGCACCAGAAAAGTCACATCACGTCCTGCTTGCGCCAGACGCGCACCGAAATACCCGCCGGTTGCGCCGGCGCCGACTACCAGAATACGCATGGTTGTGTTTCCCGTTGAGAATGAGACCCCTACCTTAAAACGCAGCGGCATGGGATGCCAGTGGTCAAATGTGTATTGATGTCATTGCGGTTGATGAAAAACAGCTCAAACTGTTCGTATTCATTCGTACAATGGGTCTAAGCTATTTAGCAGCAGCGGGCAATTGGTGCCCGCTTTTTTCCGTCAAACAGACTAAGGACGCATCATGCCCCGACCGCTACCCATCGAACGTTATCGCAATATCGGCATTTCCGCGCACATCGATGCCGGTAAAACCACCACCACCGAGCGCATCCTGTTTTACACCGGGATGAGCCATAAGCTGGGTGAAGTGCACGATGGCGCGGCAACCACCGACTGGATGGCGCAGGAGCAGGAGCGTGGTATCACCATCACCTCGGCTGCCGTGAGCTGCTACTGGCCGGGTATGGATGGCAGCTTTGCGCCACACCGTATCAACATCATTGATACCCCCGGACACGTCGATTTTACTATCGAGGTGGAACGTTCCATGCGCGTGCTGGATGGGGCGGTGATGGTGTATGACGCCGTTGGCGGCGTGCAACCGCAGTCAGAAACCGTCTGGCGTCAGGCCAACAAATATCATGTGCCACGCATCGCCTTCGTCAACAAAATGGACCGGCAGGGTGCGGATTTCTTCCATGTGGTGCAGATGATGAAAGATCGCCTGCACGCCAATCCGGTGCCGATTGTGATCCCGATTGGTGCCGAGGAACACTTTACCGGCGTGGTGGATCTGATCAAAATGCGCGCCATTTCCTGGGATGACGCGACTCAGGGGATGACCTTCAGTTACGCCCCGATCCCGGATGAGTTGCAGGCCCTGGCGGCGGAGTGGCGCGAAAACATGGTCGCCGCTGCGGCGGAAGCCAGTGAAGCGCTGATGGATGCGTATCTTGAGCAGGGAGACCTGAGCGAGGAGCAGGTGATTGCCGGTCTGCGTCAGCGTACTTTGCAGAACGAGATCCAGCCGATGTTGTGCGGCAGCGCCTTTAAAAACAAAGGGGTGCAACGCATGCTGGACGCGGTGATCGAGCTGATGCCGTCGCCAGTGGATGTACCGCCGGTCGCCGGGGTGGATGAGCGCGGTGAACACGCTGAACGCCATGCCGACGATGATGAGCCCTTCTCGGCGCTGGCCTTCAAACTGATGAGCGATCCGTATGTCGGCCAGCTGACCTTTGTCCGCGTCTATTCTGGCGTGCTGCGCAAAGGCGACAGCGTGTGGAACGCGGTGAAAGGGCGTAAAGAACGTATCGGACGCATTGTGCAGATGCAGGCCAATGATCGTATTGAAATCGAAGAGATTCGGGCGGGTGATATCGCTGCCTGCGTCGGCCTGAAAGAAGTGACCACTGGCGAAACTCTGTGCGATCCCAACGCGGTGATCACGCTGGAGCGCATGGAATTCCCGGAACCGGTGATTTCGCTCTCCATCGAGCCGAAAACCAAGAGCGACCAGGAAAAAATGGGGCTGGCATTGCAGCGGCTGGCGGCGGAGGATCCCTCATTCCGCCTGCATACCGATGAAGAGTCAGGTCAGACGATTATTTCCGGCATGGGCGAGTTGCATCTGGAGATCATCGTTGATCGCATGAAGCGTGAGTTTGGCGTTGAAGCCAACATTGGCCGACCGCAGGTGACTTACCGCGAAACCATCCGTAAAACGGTGCGTGATGTGGAAGGGAAGTTTGTGCGTCAGTCAGGCGGTAAAGGCCAGTATGGTCATGTGGTTCTGACGCTGGAACCACAGCAGGCGGGAGCCGGTTTTGCGTTTGAAGATGCCACTAAAGGCGGGGTCGTGCCGCGCGAGTTTATTCCTTCGGTAGAGAAGGGGATTCGCGAAGCGCTCAATAGCGGGGTGCTGGCGGGCTATCCGGTGGTGGACATTAAAGCCACCCTGACATTTGGTTCCTACCATGATGTTGACTCGTCGGAAATGGCGTTCCGCATGGCGGCAATTTTTGGCTTTAAGGCAGCAGCAAAACTGGCTGACCCGGTGATCCTCGAACCGGTGATGCAGGTTGAAGTGGAAACCCCGGAAGAGTACGCCGGTAACGTGATGGGGGATCTCTCCTCACGCCGTGGCACGTTGCAGGGCATGGACGAACGTTTTGGCGCACGTATTATCCGCGCCGAAGTGCCGCTGGCGGAGATGTTTGGTTACTCCACCACGCTGCGTTCGATGTCGCAGGGACGTGCCACCTACAGCATGGAGTTTAACCACTACGCCGAAGCACCGAAAAATGTGGCTGACGCGATCATCGCTTCACGTCATTAACCTTACAGCGCCGTCACGCCCAGCGTGGCGGCCTGTTGTTCCCACTGCAACACCTCATCATAAAAGGCGCGCTCTGGCGTGGCGAAACCGCCAATCAGGTTGGCGGCGCACAGCTCCCGATACCTCTCGTCCTCCGTCAACTGCGTAAGCGCGGCGCGTAATTGTGCCAGCGTATCCGAGTCGGTCTGTGCTGCGGTGATCAGCGGCAACGCGGCGCATAGCGGCGTCTCACCAATCATCGTCAGCCCGGCCAGTTCCCTGGGGAAATTGCGCTGTAACAGCGCCCAGGTGATGCAGTCGATGGCGGCGATATCCGCCCGGCCCTGACGCAGTGCGGCCAGTGACTGACGATGGCTGCCGCTGAAGTGAGTCTCAGCAAAGAAACGCCCCTGCTGTGCCAGTGGCGCCACCACATAACGCAGCGAGTTGTAGCCGGAGTGCGAATCGTCGCTGTTGCACACCGCGCGGCGACCACGAAAGTCAGCCAGTGACAGCGCCTGATCTTCATCCCGGACCACCAGCCAGCTGCGATAGCGCAGCCCCTCACAACCCGGCGCACTGGACTGAAACGCGCCGACCAGTTGCACCTCCGGCAGCAATTTCACCAGCGGATAACCGCAAGTCTGACTCAGCAATAAGTCTCTGTCGCGCCAGTGCGGCAGCAGGTCACTGTGCCACTCCACCTTGGCCGTGATACCGCGCACTGCCAGCAGCTGTGCCAGCGTGCCGATTAACGCTTCGGTCACGGTGTGATTGATGTCGTACATCGGTAACGACAAGCGTTTAGTCATCCTGTGCATCCTGGTTGCGGCCCGGATGGGCGTTAACATTGATCGGCCTGGCCCAGAAACGTCGCAGCCACTCGGCATATCCTGCCACACGGAAACCCTGGTTACGCTGAAAGTAGCCATCCCGGTGCAGCAGATAAACCCGACGCAGGCCATACCACGGCAGGCCAGGCAGATCGTGATGTACTGAATGATAGTTGAGGTTAAGAAACAGCAAACGCCACGGCAGTGCTGCTTCGTTATTTACCGAGCGGGCCAGCGGCTCCTCTTCAGCCCGATGTTCATAAAAGGATCGGATTTTGGTCAGCGCCAGCGCCGGATAGCTGACAGCCAACACGAACCACAGCGGCGAAAATCCCTGCTGTGCCAGCCAGGTAAACAGCCCTGCCAGCAGACCAAGGTGAATGATCCACATGGTGATAGCGCGCCCATCACGCTGGCGGAAAGCGCTCAGCATGGCATGCAGGGTGGCCAGGATATCCAGCAGCGGCCCGAGCAGCAGACGCCCAGGGAAGGTATTACGCAGATGAATGATCCGGCGTTGCCACGGCTGGAGCCGCGCCCAATGTTGCGGTGTCAGGTAATAGCTTTCAGGGTCGTCCTGCGGATCGGTCAGGGTATGGTTGTGATGATGTGCCAGATGCGAGTCACAATATAACCCATACGGATACCACACCGCCAGCGGCAGGGTGCCAAACAGCTGGTTAAGGCGTGGCCAGCGCGTGGGGTGGCCATGGATCAGCTCATGCTGCAACGACATATACCAGGTGGTGAAGATAATCATCAGCAGGGTGGTGGGCAACAGCCCCAGTCGTTGTCCATACCACAAGGTGCCAAACCAGCCGCCATAGACAGCCAGGATCAGCAGCCAGGTCGGCAGCTCACTGCGCCACAGCCAGCTGCGTCTGAGGTGATAAATCTGTTCACGCTGTTGCGCGCTGATATAGGCGGATGAACCCTGGGTCATGATGGCGGCGTAGTCCTGCGGTGTAATCTCTCTCCGCCAGACGATGCGGCAAGGTCAAAAAAAAGACAAAGACCTTAATTTTCTTACTTATGTCGAAAAACTTGATGATACGGTTGAAAACTATTGGCTATCAGTGCGGACCGGTCTGACGTAACCTTTCAGCATCGAAACTGATTTGACTTAGCCGGGGCGTAACCCGCCCACGAGGAGAATATTTCCATGAAAAAGATTGGCTTCTTATCCTTTGGTCACTGGACCCCATCATCGCAGTCCGCCACCCGTTCCGCGCAGGATGTACTGCTGCAATCCATCGATCTGGCCGTGGCTGCTGAAGAGTTAGGAGCCGACGGCGCTTATTACCGTGTGCATCACTTTGCCCGTCAGCTAAGTTCGCCATTCCCGCTGCTGGCTGCGGTGGGGGCACGTACCAAAAAGATCGAGATTGGTACTGGCGTGATTGATATGCGTTATGAAAACCCGATGTATATGGCGGAAGACGCCGGTGCAGCGGACCTGATTTCTAATGGTCGTCTGCAACTGGGGATCAGTCGTGGTTCGCCGGAGCAGGTGGTCGAAGGTTATCGCTACTTTGGTTATAACCCGAAGGAAGGGGAGAGCGATGCGGATATGGGCCGTCGTCACACCGAAGAGTTTCTTGAGGTGTTGCGCGGTGAAGGTTTTGCCAAACCCAATCCACAGCCGATGTTCCCGAATCCGCCGGGCCTGCTGCGTCTGGAGCCGTTCTCAGAAGGGCTACGTGAGCGTATCTGGTGGGGTTCTGGCTCCAATGCCACGGCCATTTGGGCGGCGCAACAGGGGATGAACCTGCAAAGTTCTACGCTGAAAGATGATGAAACCGGCGAGCCGTTCCACATCCAGCAGGCGAAACAGATTCGTGCTTACCGTGAAGCCTGGCAGGCGGCGGGGCATCAGCATACGCCACGCGTTTCCGTCAGCCGTAGTATTTTTGCCCTGACCAACGATATTGACCGTGCTTATTTTGGCCGCAGTGGGCAGGAACAGGATTCAGTAGGTTTCCTCGACGAGAAAACCCGCGCTATCTTCGGTCGCAGCTATGCGGCGGAACCGGAACAGCTGATCAAACAGCTGGCGCAGGATGAGGCGATTGCTGAAGCCGATACCCTGCTGCTGACCATTCCGAACCAGCTGGGCGTGGACTACTGTGCCCATGTGATGGAAGCGATTCTGACCCACGTCGCACCGGAGCTGGGCTGGCGTTAATTCAGGTAACAGCGCGATTTATCGCGCTGTTTTGACGTTGGCACATTGCTGGCGTTACTACAGGCAAAAAAAAAGCAGCCTTTTCAGGCTGCTCTTCTTCGAATTTGGCTCCTCTGACTGGACTCGAACCAGTGACATACGGATTAACAGTCCGCCGTTCTACCGACTGAACTACAGAGGAATCGTTTGAACGGGGCGCATAGTAACGAGCAGGCCGCAGCTTGTCAAAGCCCTTTTGCACAAATTGTTCTGACTGCTGAATAAAGCATCAGGGCGGCCAGCGTCAAACGTAAAAACGGCAAATCCACGCAGGAAGATAATGAAATGTAACATCCATATAAACGGCAAGTGGGAACAATGAATTGTGATGTTTGTCACTAACTATATGAAAAATTACATTCTCTTTTGTCGTTTTTGTCAGGTCGATCGCATGCATGATCACAGATATTTCATTTCACCATTGTAGACGCACAGGATGAAATTTATATTCCGGATCACTTCTTCTGTGAACCCAGGATGTGCGCTATGAACAAAGTCAGAATCGGTATGATTGGCAGTGGCTACATTGGACGTTGTCATGCAATTGCCTATGCCCAGGCCCCCACGGTTTTTGCGCTGAAAGGTGAAATCGTGCGAGAGATGCTGGCGGAGGTCAATCCGGAGCTGGCAGCAAAACAGGCGGCAACCTTTGGTTTTGCCCGCTCCACCGGCGACTGGCGTGAGCTGGTGCGCGATCCCGGTATTGATGTGGTTGATATCTGCGCTCCCAATTTCCTGCATAAGGAGATGGCGCTGGAAGCGATTCGCCACGGTAAACATGTCTATTCAGAAAAACCGCTGTCACTCTCGGTCGCCGATGCGGAAGAAATGGTGCAGGCTGCCCGCGAGGCGGGTGTCAAAACCCTGGTGGGCTTCAACTATATGAAAAACCCAACCAGCCAGCTGGCGCGTGAAATTATCGCCCGGGGGGAAATTGGTGAGGTGGTGCATTTTTATGGCACCCACAATGAAGATTATCTGGCGAAGCCCGAAACGCCGCTGGACTGGCACTGCCAGAAAGCGCTGGCCGGACTGGGCGCGCTGGGCGACCTTGCGGCGCATATCGTCAATATGGCGCACTATCTGGTGGGCGACATTGCCGAAGTCAGTGGCGACATGATGACGGTCATCAAACAGCGTCCCGATCCGAAAGACGCGACCCGCCTGTTGCCGGTAGAAAATGAAGACCAGGCCAGTGCATTGCTGCGATTCAAAAACGGCGCACATGGGGTGTTTGAAACCTCGCGTATCGCCTGCGGCAGCAAAATGGGGCTGACCTACGTGGTAACCGGCACCAAAGGCACGTTGCGTTATACCCAGGAGCGTATGGCGGAGCTGGAACTTTATCTCCACGATGATCCAGCCGGTCGCCAGGGTTTTAAAACCATTCTTACCGGGCCTGCTCACCCGGACTATGCCAACTTCTGCGTTTCTGCCGGACATGGCATTGGTTTCAACGATCAGAAAACCGTGGAAATTCGTGACCTGATTAACGGCATCGCGGCAGGCGATCGTATGTGGCCTGATTTTGCTGAAGGATTACAGGTGCAGAAGGTGCTGGAAGCGGTGGCGGTGTCGGCAGTGGAACGTCGCTGGATGACGGTGTAGTTCTGGAGCGTTAGGCGTAGCGGCGCGATTTATCGCGCAGGTTTTTCCGGCAGCGTGCATGGAATTGCGCGATAAATCGCGCCGCTACGATCTGATCAGTTCTGTGGTCACTCTTCGGCCATCTGCCACCATAACTTATCCAGCGCATAGTAGCGGTCGCGCTCCATCTCAGGCTGGTACAAATCGCGCTTCCAGGGTTTCGCCAGAATGTAATGCAGGTTTTTTACCTCTTCAGACTGCCACATCTTCGGGTGCTGAAAAGGCAAGGTTTTCAGCGCATTGTAGATATACGGCAGGGGCAGCCAACGCCCGGCAAAAACCTCATTGAGCAAATCCTGCTCGGAAAAAGGATACCGGCGCAGATCGTCAATCGCGGCGACTTTATCCTGCAACTGCTGAAAAACGGCCATATCGGGCTTCAGGACCAGAAATCCGCCGTTGAGATAGCGATCCAGTTCTGGCGGGGCCGGCTGGTGGCGTTCCTGCCAGGTATAGTGACAATTCTCCGGCTGCCAGCTGGCCGGGTAACTGGCAATCTGATTCGGGTTGCAGCGGCAGGCATGGCAGGCGGCGAGGGCGTGATCACCCAGATCTAGGGTGAAAAGCTCGTCCATATTGCGTAACACCAGCATATCGGCATCAAGAAAAACCACGCGTTCACAGCCAGTGAGTTCCCAGGCGCGTAGTTTGCTCCACACCTCGCCAAACTGCGCCGAAGCGTAGTGTTGATCTAAATCGGCACGGGGAGTCAGTGGCGTCACCGGATGGAGCACGCAACCATCAGTCTGCAACGCTTCACGCGTGGCGACATCAATGGTGTCGGTGACCATCACAATCAACGGCCATTGGGTGGCGCTTTTTTGTAGCGAACGATGCAAAGCTTTCACTCCGACCAGGTAGTCGGGTTGTGTCAATAAAGTGACCCAGGCAAACATACTTTCCTCTCGTCAGGCTTAATCGAAAAGGGCGGTAACGTAGTCGTTGCTGAAACGGCGGTACGGATCGAGCTGCTGGCGCACGGCGCGAAAAGCCTCCCACTGCGGATAAATATCACGCCAGTGGTAGCGTCGGGCATCGTAATATTTACCCCAGTGTGGGCGTCCCCCCTCGGCTGCCAGCAATTTTTCCACTTCAGTGAGAAAGTGCAGCCCGTCCTGCGATAACGAACCATCATCGGCGTAATACACCACAAAGCCGAAAAAACAGGTGGCTTGCTGCCAGGCCGGACTCAGCCAGGCTGATGAAGGGCCGGTGCAGCGCAGAATGATCGGGTAATGCATATGGGGATGATTGGCCGCATACCAGGCTTTGATTTTGCTGATTATTTGCGGAGTCTTGTCCAGTGGGACACCAATCTCAACATTAATTTGCGGCACCGCAATGCCGCGACAAAACAGCTGGTAAATATCGCCGCTGATATCGGTGAAGTCGCGAAAACGCGTGACAGTGCGGAATTGTTTGCCGCCTTTGCCCTGGATTTGCGTATCCCGATGCATCTGCGCCAGCGTTTGATCAATGGTGTCATTCAGACTGCTATTGGTTTCTTCTCCGTGTTCAATCACGGCACGCTGACTGGCGTAATAACGCTGCTTGTCCTGCTCGCTGGCCTCTTCGGCATTCCAGACATGTATCAGGTTGTCATCGACAAACCACCAGGCTTTGCTCAATTCGTATTGCTGGTTCCAGTTCAGCAAATCCTGTTCAAGGTTATCGGCGGACACGGCATTCTTGTGGCAGGTAAACAGGCGAAAAGGCCGGGTACGCAGTGTGACTGCGGTAACAATGCCCAGTGCACCAAGCGCGACTTGCGCGGCAGGGAAATCGGCATCGTCGCGGGTAAATTCCCGCAGGCTACCATCGGCCAGCACCATACGGATGCGGAGCGCTTCGTCTGCCAGTGAACTCTGATCCAATCCCTGGCCGTGGGTACCGGTGGACATGGCGCCAGCCAGGGTTTGTACCGCAATCACGCCCGGAGATGAAGCCAGCATCAGGTTCATGGCAGTGAGCGTGGCATAGACCTGCTCCAGCCGGGTACCCGCCCCAAAGGTGACGCTGGCATCATCGCTGGCGATCACCCCTTGAAACGCACTGAGGTCCAGCAACACATCCTGCTCACCGACCCGCAGCATTCGTCCGGGTGACAGACGGCTCCCCAGTACGCGCACTTTGCCCTGCGAATGGCGCAAAATATGCTGCAGTTCGGCTTCGTTCTGTGGTCGCAGTAACTGGCTGCGCTGGCCGACGACGGCATTTCGCGCCCAGTTCCATAAGGCAGTGGCATGATCGATGCTGGCGGTGTGACGTAATGGATAAAGGTGGGAATCTTTCACTACGGCGTTCCTTAGTCTGAGGTCTGTGACGGTCCCATTTCACTAAAGCGTAGACCATCACAGCGCAGCCACAGACTAAGAGGCTTTACGGATATAGCGCAGCGTGGCGGTGACGGCCAGCTGCCGGTTGCGGTGGATACTCTCCTCTTCACTCTTATCCGGGCTAAACAGCGCGTTGAAGGTGTAGCGGTTCGAGACATGATGTACGCAGATACTGCTGATCAGGCGATGCACATCGATGGTATTCACATCGGTGATAAAAATGCCCTGTTGCTGCCCGCGCAACAAAATATCATCAAGCAAATCAAGGGCGCTCTTGTTCAGCGCTTTTATCCGTTCCGACTGGGTGATGTAGCGACCACGTAACAGGTTTTCGGTGCAGACCAGTCGCATAAAATCGGGGTGAGAGACGTGGTAATCAAAACTGGCTTCCACCAGTTTGACCATCGCTTCTTCCGGGGCCATCGCCGCCAGATTCAGCCCGGTTTCATGCTGACGAATCGCCTGATAAACCTGCTCCAGCACTTCGATATATAACTTCTCTTTATTACCAAAGTGGTACACCACCATACGTTTGGTGGTCTGAGCGTGCTCGGCAATCTGCTCCAGCCGTGCACCCTGCATACCGAACTCGGCAAAGGTTTTCAGTGCGCCAGCGAGGATGCGTTTCTTTAGCCCTTCAGGGTCATTCTTACGTTTGGTGGTATCCGACATAGTGCTCAGTAACAAGGTGCAAAAAGAGGATGTTAGCACAGCATAACGCGTGATAACGCAGAGGCTGTGCGCTTTATATGCATTTTGTGAATAACAATTCTGAAATCGAGATTAAGTGATAATAACGCGCTGCGTATACTGCGCTGATTCCCGACCCGTTAACCGGGCAGAGCTCAGCCGATGCAGGATGACCCATGACACTACTCCTTCCCCATGACATTTCAATATCGCGCCGTGCGGTCAGCGATGCGCAGGATCGCCTGCACTCCTCGCCAGTGGTGGTAAGCGTACGCGATATTTCACGCCGGTTTGGTGCCACACATGCGCTACGTAAGGTTTCCCTGGCGGTCAATCAGGGCGAAATACTCGGCATCATTGGTCGCAGTGGTGCCGGGAAATCCACGCTGATTCGCTGTCTGAACGGCCTGGAACAACCTGATGAAGGTGTGATTGAGATTGAAGGGCGCGCTATCAGTGATTTATCAGAGAAAGCCTTACAGGCGGTGCGTAGCCGGGTAGGGATGGTGTTCCAGCACTTCAATTTATTGTCAGCAAAAACGGTGGCACAGAACGTGGCGCTGCCGCTAAAAATCGCCGGGGTGGCCAAAGCACAGCGGCAGCAACGCGTTGATGAGTTATTACATCTGGTGGGGCTGGCTGACAAAGCGGATCACTACCCGGCAGCCCTGTCAGGGGGGCAGAAGCAACGCGTGGGGATTGCTCGTGCACTGGCGGCAGAACCAGCACTGCTGCTGTGTGATGAAGCCACATCGGCGCTCGACCCTGAAACCACACGCTCGATTCTCGCGCTGCTGAAATCACTTAATCAACAGCTCGGCATCACTATCCTGCTGATCACCCACGAGATGGAGGTCATCAAAACGGTTGCTCATCGGGTGGCGGTGATCGACGGCGGCGAAATTATTGAAAGTGGCCCGGTGTGGCAGGTCTTTGCCCATCCACAAACCTCATTAACACAAACATTATTACGTGGTCTGCTGCCGCAGCTGCCGGAAAGTCTGGCGGCACGTATCCAGCCGCAACCTGATGGAGACGCGATTTTTCGCGTCAATTTTGCCGGTGATGATGCTCAGGGTGACCTGCTGACGCGGCTCGCCAGTCAATGGCCAGGCGCATTTCGTCTGTTGCAGGGCGGGGAGGATCATATTCAGCACTACGCGGTCGTCCGTTTCTTTATTGCACTGCCACACGCGCAGCAGCAACCGTTAATCAGCTGGCTGCAACAGCAGCAGGCGCAAGTGGAGTTAATAGGTTATGTCGCCAGTCATGATTGATTTATTGCTTAACGCCATTGGCGAAACGTTGCTAATGACGCTGGTTGCTGGATTGTTTTCTTTGGTGGCAGGCTTACCGCTGGGGTTAATTCTGGTGGTCACCAGTCCGGGTGGAATAGCCGAACATCGATTCATCAATCGGGTGCTTGGGGTGATCATTAATGGCTTTCGTTCGCTGCCGTTTATTATTCTGCTGGTGGCGTTGATTCCGTTTACCCGTTTTCTGGTTGGCACCTCGCTTGGAACCTGGGCCGCAATTGTCCCCCTTTCAATCACCGCGACACCATATTTTGCCCGTGTGGCGGAGGTGTCATTACGTGAGGTGGATCGTGGCCTGATCGATGCAGTACGCGCGATGGGTGCCAGCAGATTACGCATCGTCTGGGAGGTTCTGGTGCCCGAAGCGCTTCCGGGTATCCTGGCGGGGTTTGTTGTCACCCTGGTGGCGCTGGTGGGCGCGTCGGCGATGGCGGGTGCCATTGGGGCCGGTGGGTTAGGGGATCTGGCGATTCGCTACGGTTATCAACGTTTCGAAACCAATGTCATGCTGGCGGTGATCGCGGTGCTGATTATCCTGGTATGCGGAATTCAGTGGCTGGGCGATCGTCTGGTTGCGCGTGTGGACAAGCGGCGTTAAGCACCCGTTTTCTGCCCAATCCCCCCTGAACCGACTGGTAAGCATCGGAAAAATTCGAATTCATTTCTTTCTCTTCACATTTCAGATGGGCGTTTATTTTCAATAATCAGGTGAAATCCATCACCTGATGGGATAAACGTCTCATTTGTACGGTTTTGTAAGTTTTTTAACCTTCATATCGCCCGTCACTGCAGCTTTCGCTAATTCCTCCCTGAATCAGATCCATTATTTGTATGAAATTTTATGAATTTTCTATGTACGAAATCTCATCATAAGTGATTATTTTCTTATGTTTCTAATCATTTTTTGGGAGCATTCTTATTTAAACCCGGTAAATTGAGCTGAATTTGCATTAGTTTTATTTGTTAACGTTTATTTAAGTATGTTTCCAGGATAACATCGCGTTGATATTTCGTCAGGGTTATGTAAACCTTTGGCGATTGTTAACAATTCGATTGCGATTATGTGCTCACGGGCGGGTATTACCTGGCTCGTGCGGTAGCCATGCTGGCGTACACGTTTTTAACATATTGATTTAGATCGATTATTTTAACGCAATTAACAGTTAAAATTCGTCACTGCTATTACCCCCTAATTCAATACTGATTAATCAGTCTCATTGAATAGGGTGATTTTCAGACCGGGAATGTCATAAGAAAATCTTGTGATCGCTGCATAACCTCCTTTGAGTTGCAAATATTGATCATTTTGATGAATGATTCATCCGCCACTCAGAAACTCCCGCCTGGTCTCTCGTTTCCTTTTATTGCATCTTAAATACTTAATTATAACTGATCAGTTGTGAGCATCTTTTTGCTTATTTCTGCCACATGAATCTTGTGGTTAATTTTTTTAAATGGTCCTGTATTGCAGTATGAATAACTGCAACCAGTGATTTGTTTTGCCAACAACCGGCCAATGGCCATTTTTTAGAGATTAATGGAACTAAACATGAAGAAAATGGTGAATCTCCGCATTGCGTTAAGCCTGCTGTTTGTCTTTGCTGTTGCAGGTTGTAAAGCGCCACCGAAAATCACTGATGACACTGTGGTCACCAGCACCGTCGATGGTGTGACCCTGAGCCATCGTCATGCCGTTACCCCCCCTGCGCAGTTAAGCCCCATCAATGAAGAATATCGTGCGCTCTATCCGGCGTCGGTCATGACCCGCCCTGACTTTAGCGGCAAAGTCGTCACTACATTACAAACCGGTGGAACCTATACCGTGCTGGGCATGGTAGAGAACAACTGGCTGGCTGTGGGCGAACAACCCCAGCAGGCTGCAGCGCCGGATGCCGATGCGAAAAAAGCCGCAGATTCAGTCCCTCAGACGACGGCGCAGCCAGCTCAGCTAACCGGTTATGTGCCGTTCCGCGCGTTGGTGAAAAGCGATTTGTATGATCAAACCCTGAAGGCTGACCAACCTAAACGCCGTGCCCGTACCAGTGCGAAGAAGAAAACCTGCGTGTCGGTCGATGGTGACAGCAAAGCCTGTCAGAACGGCAATAGCGGGACCTGGATCATCAACTAATCACGATGAGCATAGAGGGACAGGAGATGGCATTGACGCTAACAACATTCCGACTGAGGCAGTGGCTGTGGCCGCTGCTGGTCCTGCTGCTGACTGCCTGCAGCAGTAGCCAGACCCCAGTGGCGCGCTACAACCTGAACTTTCAGGCGCACCCGCAAATCAATGCCGGTGCGCCGCTCAAGGTGCGGGTAATGCTATTAACTTCTGATGCGGCATTTATGTCCGCGGATTTCTATTCCCTGCAAAACCAGCCGGCCACTGCCCTGGGCAACTCACTCCTCAATACGCAGGAATTCTTCCTGCGATCAGGGCAACTCAGCAAAACTCTCACCGGCAAGAGCCTGCCGGAAGCGCGCTTCATTGGCGTTATGGCGGAATATCAGACGCTGGATGGCAAGGTATGGCGTCTGGCATTGCCCTTCCCGGATGGTGACAACAGTTCTTTCTGGCAATTCTGGAAAAGTAACGATGGTGAGCTTAACGCCCGCATTGTTGCTGATATCAACGGTCTGCGCCCGGTTAAGCAGTAAAGGATGATTATGAACAGAGCCGAAAAGGTGGTGTGGACAGAAGGTATGTTCCTGCGCCCGCATCATTTCCAGCAGTCGGAAAACTTTCTGCACAGTACGCTGCGCGAATGGGGGCAATCTCAGCGCGTCTATACCTGGGGTTTTTTTGACGTTGAATTTGATGAAGCCTTACTGCGTCAGGGCAAGCTGGCGTTAAGTGCTGCCAGTGGTTGTCTGCCGGATGGCACCTTTTTTTCCTTCAGTCAGCCGCAGCAGGGCCCGGCACCACTCGATCTGCCAGAAAATGTTGATCGCGCCAAAGTGGTGCTGGCCATTCCGACGCGACGCAACGGGCGTGAAGCGGTGGCCTTCCAGGATTCACAGGATTCGCTGGCGCGCTACCTTGCCTGGGAAAGCGAGGTGGAAGACGACAATGCGATGGCTGTTGGTGCGGCAACGGTGCAGTTTGGCAAATTACGCCTGCGCCTGATGCTGGAGCAGGATCTTACCGCCGAATGGACCGCGATGGGTGTTGCGCGGGTAGTGGAAAAGCGTAGCGATAACCATATCCGCCTCGACAGCGACTACATCCCGCCGATGCTGACCCTTACCGGTAGCCATGCCTTACAAAGCATGATGAACGATCTGCATGGACTGATACAACAGCGTAGTCAGCAACTTAGCCAGCGTGCACCTAACACGGGCCGTTTTAATAGTGCTGACATGGTTGATTTCATGCTGCTGGCGCTGCTGAATCGCCAACTCGGTTTACATGCCCATCTGCAACATTTGCCATTGCTCCACCCCGAATCGCTGTACTGCCACTGGCTACAACTGGCGGCCGAGCTTTGCACCTGGATGCCAGCACGCACGCCGGATGTGTTCCCACGCTATGACCATGACGACTTACGCGGGTGTTTTACCCGTCTGTCGCTGTTATTACGTCAGGGGCTATCGCAGGTGATGGAGGAAAGCGCGATCCAGCTGCCGCTGACGCAGCGTTCACACGGTCTTAATGTCGCCACTGTGCCGGAAAGCAGTATGGTGCGCGAGTTTGGCTTTGTGCTGGCGGTGAAAGCCAGCGTCCCGGCCGATGCCTTAAAAACACATTTCCCGGCGCAGATGAAAGTCGCGCCAGTCACCAAAATCCGCGACCTGGTGCAGCTGCAACTCCCCGGTCTGGCATTGATTGCCATGCCAGGCGCACCGCCGCAAATCCCGTGGCATGCGGGCTACAGCTACTTTGAACTGGATAAAAACAGTGAGCTGTGGAAGGAGATGGAGCGCTCAGGAGCCTTTGCGCTACACCTTGCCGGTGAGTTTCCGGGCCTGAATATGGAGTTCTGGGCCATTCGCAGTCAGTCTGAATAATCAAAACTGAGCACGCATGATGCAGCCACAACCAAAATCGAATAGCGACGCCGTCACGCCAGAGCTGAGTCACCAGAATATCCTGGTGGCAGCGGCGAATCCGCTGATTAACGCCATCCCTCAAATCCGCCACTCCGTGTCTCACGACGATCCTGCGCGTCTGCGTCAGCAATTGATTGATCAGATTCGCCGTTTCGAGCTGAGTTGTCAGCAATCGGGCCTGAGCTATGAAGTGATCATTGGTGCGCGCTACTGCCTGTGTACCGCACTGGATGAGGCCGCTGCGCTCACGCCGTGGGGTAGCCGTGGAGTCTGGACCAGTAATGGCCTGTTGGTGACCTTTCATAATGAAACCTGGGGCGGTGAGAAGTTTTTTCAGCTGCTGGCGAAACTCTCGCAGAATCCACGTCAGCATATCCTGTTGCTGGAGTTGATCTATTTCTGCCTGCTGCTCGGTTTTGAAGGGCGCTATCGGGTGCTGGATAATGGGCGCTCGCAGCTTGAAACCATCAAACAGCGTCTGTTGCAGATGATCAGAGGCGTGCGTGGCAGTTATGCGCCTGCGCTGTCGGTGCATCCTACCGATCAGCCGGTGCTGCGTAAGCTGTGGCGTCCGATGATCCCGCTGTGGGCCTGCGCGGCAGTGGCTGCGTTGGGGGCCTGTCTGTTTTATATCATCCTGAACTGGCGTCTGGGGGACTACACCACGCCGGTGCTGGCCAACATCTATCAGACATCGCTGCCAGAAATCCAGATTCGTAATCCGGCACCGCCACCCCCTGCGGCACTTAACCTGAAAACCTTCCTCAAACCGGAAATTGATGCCGGTCTGGTGGCGGTACGTGATGAAGCCGATCAAAGTGTGGTGACGCTGAAAGGCGATGGTTTGTTTACTTCGGGGGCAACGACGGTACGTGGCCGCTATGAGGCGGTTATTCAGCGTATTGCGGCGGCCATGAACAATGTCAGCGGCAAGATTCTGGTGGTGGGATATACCGATAACGTCCCAATCCGCAGCGCCCGTTTCGCCTCCAATTATGAACTCTCCCTGGCGCGTGCGCAGTCAGTCCAGACCCTGCTGCAACAGCAGCTGACGCAGCCGAATCGGGTGAAGGCCGAAGGGCGGGGCGAAAGCAATCCGCTGGTGCCAAACTCCAGCGCCGCAAATCGCGCCCGTAACCGCCGCGTAGAAATTACGCTGCTGGTGGCACCGGATGCGACGCAAGCTGAACTCAACGGCCTGGCGAGAGGGAACTAATCCATGCTGAATATGCTTTTTGCCGTGCTGACCAGCCGCCTTGCCTGGGGGTTTGTCGGGATCACAGCGCTTTCATTCATTATCTGGGTCATTGGTCCGGTATTTTCTATTGTTGACTCCCGGCCACTGGAGCCGGAACAGAATCGTGTTATCAGCATCGCTTTGCTCTATCTGGTGTGGGGCCTGAGTCAGGCGATTCCCCGCATCTACAATATGTGGCTGAACCGCAAACTGATGTCGAGTCTCGAAACGTCACCGGCGGATGCTCCAGAGCAGGATCGCAAGCGCCTGACCAACGAGGAGCAAGTGCTGGCGAGTCGTTTTAGCGAAGCGACCGACATGCTCAAAAAGGCGCATTTTCAGCGCCATAACAGCAAAGGTACACCCTTCTGGGCGCAGCGTTTCAGCCGTCAGTATCTCTATCAGCTGCCGTGGTACATGATCATTGGCGCACCGGGTGCCGGGAAAACCACGGCGCTGGTGAACTCCGGTCTGCAATTCCCGCTGGCGGATAAGTTTGGTAAGGCGGCGCTGCGTGGCATTGGTGGGACACGTAATTGTGACTGGTGGTTTACCAATGAAGCAGTGCTGCTGGATACCGCCGGACGTTATACCACCCAGGAGAGCCAGCAGGAGCGTGATGCCAGCGAGTGGCATCATTTTCTTGGGCTGCTGTGTAAGTACCGTGGCCGTCAGCCGATCAATGGCGTAATCGTCACCCTCAGCGTGGCGGATCTGTTGAGCCAGACGTCGGAAGCGTTGCGTAATCAGTCGCTGGCGTTACGTCAGCGTTTGATGGAACTACACGATCGTCTCGGTATTCGTTTTCCGGTGTATGTGCTGGTCACCAAGGCAGATTTGCTTAAGGGATTTCGCAGCTACTTTGGCGGGCTGGACAAAGCACAGCGGGAACAAATCTGGGGCTTCACTTTTCCCTGGGCGCAGGCTTCAACGGCTGAGTTTGAACTGAGCAGTCAGTTCCAGCAGGAGTATTCACTGCTGCAACAACGTCTTGATGCTGGCCTGGCCGATACTCTGCCGTTGGTCAGTGATGCGCAGGGACGTGCTGAAAGTTACCTGTTCCCGCAGGAGTTTGCCGCCTTACGTCCCCATCTGGCGGAGGCGCTGGATACGTTATTTGCCCGTTCGGATTTCGAGACCCAGTTTGCGCCGCGCGGCATCTATTTTGCCAGCGGCACCCAGGAAGGTTTGCCATTTGACCGTGTGATGGGGGAACTGACCCGTGCGTTGCACCTGCCCGGACAACGGGACGGCGAGTCAGGCAATTGGGACCAGGTCGGAAAAGATGCGCCGATTCCGCCGCCGAAGGGACAAAGCTTCTTTCTCAAAGACATGCTCGAAGATGTGGTGTTCCAGGAGTCAGGATTGGCGGCCAGCAATCGCTGGTGGGAACTGCGCAACCGTGCGGGTCTGTGGTCCGGCTATCTGGCGTTACTGGTCATCGTGCTGATCGCCGGTGCGCTGTGGCTGACCAGCTACAGTAAAAATAAGGCTTACCTGCAGGAAATGGCGGCAAAAACGCCTGAAGTGGAAAAACTTGGGGCGCAGCTGCAACGGGAAGGAACGGGCGATCTGTTTGCGCTGGTGCCTTATCTCAATACCATTCTGCACCTGCCGGAAAGCAATGACTTTTCGTTGCAGGATCCGCCGCTGACACGTCGCATGTGGTTGTACCGCGGTACTGAAGTCAGTGACGCTACCCAGGCGCTGTACAATAAGGCTCTGAAACAACTGCTGATGCCGCAGGTGGCGCAGCATATCACCCGCTGGTTACGTAATGACAACGGCAGCGATGCTGACTACAGCTACGAAGCGCTGAAGGCCTATCAGATGCTGTATCAGCCGAAGCACTACGACGGCAAGTTCCTGCAGGCGTGGCTGATGCTGAACATCTCGCGTGAACTGCCACAGAACGTGACGCAGCAGGAAGTGAAACAGCTGGCCTGGCATCTGCAACAATTGCTGGAAACGCAAATTCAGTCCTCGCCCTATGCGAAGGATGACGCGCTGGTAAAGCGCGAGCAGGCGCTGATTAATCAGATGCCGCTATCCCAGCGCGTTTACGGACGCCTGAAGCGTCTGCTGCAACGTGATGGCACCTTACCCCCGGTGACGCTGGCAGCGCTGGGCGGTCCGCAAAGTGAACTGGTCTTTTCCCGTAAAAGTGGTAAATCGGTCAATGATGGTGTGTCCGGCCTGTATACGCCGGAAGGGTACTGGCAGCACGTGGATAAACAAATAGCCCCGGTAACCCAGGCGCTGTTCCAGGATGATATGTGGGTGCTGGGCGGCACCAGCCAGCAGGACAACAGCCAGCAAACCGATCTGGCGGTGCGTCAGCTTTATATGCAGGACTACATCCGCCAGTGGGAGCAATTCCTCGGTGATATCCAGCTCAACAGCAGCGCTGATCTCGCGCAACGCATTAACACCGCGCGTCTGCTTTCCGGCAATCATTCTCCGCTGCGCCAACTGGTGGTGAATCTCAGCAAAATATTGACCCTCACGCGCGCGCCGACGGATGACAAAACGGCACAAAAGCAGCCGTCTTCTTCAGACAACAGCGCAACACGCACCCTCCAGGCGCTGTTTAGCACGCCGAAAGCCAATGCGGCACAAAGTCAGGGCAGTCCGGCGCCGGAGCAGGTGGTTGGTGCGCACTTTGCGGCCATTATCGAACTGGCGCAACCGTTGCAGCAGGGCAGCAAGGTGCTGGCAGTGGACGATTTTCTGCGCCAGATTGACGATCTTTATCGTTATCTCACCGCAGTACAGGATGCGGCTAACAGCGGCATGCCGCCGCCTTCAGGTGATGCGATCAGTCGTGTGCAGGCCAGTGCCGGACGCTTACCGGGTTCACTGCAAAATATGGTCTCAAGTATGGCTGTCGGGGCCAGCAGCGATGCACAGCAGCGCGACATGGAAAATGTGCGTAAGCGTATCCGCATGGAGGTCGGCAGCTTCTGTCAGCAGGCCATTGCCGGTCGCTATCCGCTGGTACGTAATGGCCGCAATGAAGTGACGCCGGATGATTTAGCGAGAATGTTTGCGCCCGGCAGTGGCCTGATGGATAGCTTCTTCCGTGACAATCTGGCGAACAAAGTGGATACAACCCATGCGGCCTGGCGTTTTACTCCGGGCATTGATGGCAAAACCCTGCCTGGTGGTGAAGCGCTGTTACGCCCGTTCCAGCAGGCCCAGTCAATCCGCGATGCTTTCTTCACCAACGGTGCCACCACGCCGTCATTCCGCGTCACGCTGCGCACGGTGAAAATGGATAACGACATCCTCAACCTGACGCTTGATGTGGACGGGCAGATTCTGCGCTACAGCCACGGTCCGCAGGCGGTGCAAATGGTGAGCTGGCCAGGAACCGGTGGGACCAGCCAGGTGCGTATGCAGCTCGGTTTAACCAACGGTACCACGTCAACGCTGGTGACCAGTGGCCCCTGGGCATTGAACCGTTTTTTTGACCGCGCCCGACTGACGGACGCAGGTGGTCTGACACGCGAAGCCAGCTTTAATGTTGAGGGTCATCAGGTCACGCTGTCGTTCACGCCTGGCAGTATTCGTAACCCGTTCCAGCTTCCCGCTTTTAGCTGCCCCTGAATTGGAGCCTGACAATGACGCAATACGCAGCACCCGGCTGGTACGGCAAACTGCCCAATGCGGGTGATTTTGTGAAGCGACGCTTTCCCGACACCTTGCTGCGGCAATGGTCAAACTGGTTTCAGGTGGGTTTGCACCACTGGCAAACCAGCGCCGAGGGGGAAAGCGCTCCTTCGCGTGACTTTCTGAGCGCACCTGTCTGGAATTTTGTGGTGCCCCCGATGCTGGGGAGCCAGCTCATCCAGATGGGCAGCCTGACCGCCTCGCGCGATAGCGTGGGTCGTCACTACCCGCTGTGCGCGCTGCGCCACTTCAGCCCTGCGGAATGGTCACCTGCTTTGCTGGCCCATTCCGGTGATTGGTATCAGCAGGTCGGCAACACCTTGTTGCGGGTGGTGAGGGATGGCAGCACAGCGGAGCAACTGGATCAGGCGCTGCTCAGTATTCCGCAGCCACAGCAGCAGGCGAGTGGCGAGCCATCGGATATTCTGGCGATTATCGGGGAAGGGGGAAGTGTCTCGACCCTGAGCTGGCAACTGCCAGCCGACAGCTTCGACCCACAGTTTTACACCAGTTTCTGGTGGACAAATCAGAGCGACGGATTCCCGCTGTACACCCATGTGCATAGTGGCAACTTTACCGCGCAGCTGTTTTCGCTGTTGTTTGATCCCGCAGGCGGCGCGAAGCCCGGACGAAACGGACTTTATCCCCCGATGTTTGAATCCTGAGGTGTACCCGCATGACGATCAATATTGAGGAGCTGCTGGCACCAGTCAGCAATGACCATCCCTGCGGTGAAAACCTGGAATACCACGCAGATTATCAGGCGATGGAGCAGGCCAGTGCCGGTAAGGCGGAACAGCAATTTGGTGACACTATCATCCCGGCAGAAGCGGCTGACTGGAACCGGGTAGAAAAACTGGCGACTGAGTTGCTTAGTCGCAGCAAAGATTTGCGCGTGATGCTGGCACTGACGCAGGCGTGGGCCAATCTCCAGGGACTGCCGGGGTATGCCCAGGGGCTGAAACTGATTGAACAGGCCCTGCTGCTGTATTGGGAACCGCTCTGGCCCCGTCTGGAAGAGGATGGCGAGCAGGATCCCTTCTATCGTATTAACGCGCTGGCGCTGCTGGGAGATCAATCTTCGCTGACAGCGGCAGTACGTCAGGCCTGGCTGTTACGCCATGCTTCCGATGGCATCATCCTGCGCGATGCCGCCGCCCTGTGCGACGGCAGTAAAGCGGAAATTGCTGATTACCCCGGCGGCATGGCGCGCTTGCGGGATGAACTGGCACAGCCAGGGCAACCTGCGGCTGAAGCGGTGCTGAGTATTAATGCGCGTCTGCAAGCTATCCGCGAAATCCTGGTGGAACGTCTGGATGAAACCGCAGCGCCTGATATGGCGCAGTTGCAGAAAAGTTTTGCACTGCTGGCGGAGCTGGCTCAGCCCAGTGATTTGGGGGCGATGCAACCTGATGCTACCGCTGATCAGGTCGGAGATGAATCTTCCCCGGCTGCCGCCGCTGGTGCGGCACGCAACGCACCTGACTGGCGCAGCGCGCAACTCAGCACCCGCGCCGATGCACAGCTGATGCTGGAAAAGGTGAAGCAATACTTCAGCCAGCATGAACCCAGCCATCCGGCACCGCTGATGATTGATCGTGTACAACGACTGATCGAGCTCGACTTTATGGACATCATCCGTGATCTGGCCCCGGACGGGGTTCACCAACTGGAAAATATTTTCGGACGCCGTAACTAACGCGCGTTTACCTCTTCATCACGCAGTGAGACCTGCGCCTTTACCCGCGCATCATTTATGGAGAAAACCATGGCCACAATGAAATCCAGTGGGCAGAAATTTATCGCCCGCAATCGCGCGCCTCGCGTTCAGATCGAATATGACGTGGAGATCTATGGCGCGGAGCGCAAAATTCAGCTGCCGTTCGTCATGGGCGTGCTGGCAGACCTCGCAGGCAAGCCGCTGGAACCGCAGGCAGCCGTTGATGATCGTAAATTCCTTGAGATCGATATTGATAATTTTGACGAGCGCATGAAAGCGATGAAGCCTCGTGCTGCGTTCCAGGTGGACAACACCCTGAGCGGCGAGGGCAAACTCAATATCGAACTGACTTTCGAAAGCATGGATGATTTCTCGCCCGATGCGATTGCCCGTCATGTTGAGCCGCTCAACAAACTGCTGGAAGCACGTACTCAACTCGCCAACTTGCTGACCTATATGGATGGTAAAAACGGTGCGGAAGAGTTGATTGGCAAGATTCTGCATGATCCCACGCTGTTGCAGGCGCTGACGCATCTGCCAAAGCAGGCTGACGCAGCAGAAGGGAAGGAGGAGTAATCATGAGCCAGAGCACCGAACAGCAGCAACTACAGAGTGGCACCAGCTTTAGCCAGGATGAGTTTAGTGCGTTACTCAGTAAAGAGTTCCGCCCGAAAAACGATCAGGCACGGGAAGCGGTAGAAAACGCGGTAAAAACTCTGGCGCATCAGGCGCTGGAAAATACCGTGACCATCTCAAACGATTCTTATCGCACCATTCAGTCGCTGATCGCGGAAATTGACGAGAAATTATCGCAGCAGATTAACCAGATTATTCATCACGATGAATTTCAGAAACTGGAAAGCGCCTGGCGTGGTCTGAATTATCTGGTGAACAACACCGAAACCGATGAGATGCTGAAAATCCGTTTTATGAGCATCTCCAAGCAGGAGCTGGGACGCACCCTGAAGCGTTACAAAGGTGTTGGCTGGGATCGTAGCCCGCTGTTCAAGAAAGTTTATGAGCAGGAATATGGTCAGTTTGGTGGCGAACCCTTTGGTTGCCTGGTGGGCGATTACTACTTCGACCACGGTCCGCAGGATGTGGAGCTGCTGGGCGAAATGGCACGTATCGGCGCAGCCGCGCACTGTCCATTTATTACCGGTGCGGCACCGGAAGTGATGCAGATGGAGTCCTGGCAGGAACTGGCCAATCCACGCGATCTGACCAAGATCTTCCAGAACACGGAATACGCGGCCTGGCGCAGCCTGCGTGAATCAGAAGATTCGCGTTACCTCGGTCTGGTGATGCCGCGTTTCCTGGCGCGTCTGCCGTATGGTATACGCACCAATCCGGTCGACAGCTTTGATTTCGAAGAAAAGACCGACGGTTCCGATCATAACAATTACGCCTGGAGCAACGCGGCTTATGCGATGGCGGCCAACATTAACCGTTCGTTTAAAGAGTACGGCTGGTGTACCTCCATTCGCGGTGTGGAATCGGGCGGGGCAGTAGAAAATCTGCCTTGCCATACCTTCCCGAGCGACGATGGCGGCGTGGATATGAAATGTCCGACCGAAATTGCCATCAGCGATCGCCGTGAAGCCGAGCTGGCGAAAAATGGCTTTATGCCGCTGGTGCACCGTAAAAACTCTGACTTCGCCGCCTTTATTGGTGCGCAGTCGCTGCAGAAACCGGCTGAATATCATGACCCTGATGCGACGGCCAATGCGCGTCTGGCAGCTCGTCTGCCGTATCTGTTTGCCTGCTGCCGCTTTGCTCACTATCTGAAATGCATCGTGCGCGACAAAATTGGTTCCTTCCGTGAGCGCGATGAGATGGAGCGCTGGCTGAACGATTGGGTGATGAACTATGTAGACGGTGATCCGGCTAACTCATCCCAGGAAACCAAATCACGTAAGCCGTTGGCAGCAGCTGAGGTGAATGTTGAAGAACAGGAAGATAATCCGGGTTATTACGCGGCGAAATTCTTCCTGCGTCCGCATTACCAGCTGGAAGGTTTGACGGTATCACTGCGACTGGTATCAAAATTGCCGTCGCTGAAATCGAATGATAAATAATTATTACGCGGTAAAGGATTAAACGGACTTGCATTTTTAATATGGAATTATTCAGAGAATCAGTTTCCCTGTTTCTCTGAGCCGCATTCTTATTACCTGTATATGTAATAAGAACCCCTCTGAATAACACATGTAGCGCTATTCAGAACACGAGGCAGAGGTAAAATATGGACTGTTTTATTCAGCCCCATGCTTTCCTGTTTGCCATAACGATGCTTTTTCAAAGCAAAACGTAAATCAAGCAAGAGAAGATAATTATGGCTATTGATATGTTTTTGAAAGTTGATGGTGTGACGGGTGAGTCAAAGGACTCTAATCACACCGGCTGGACTGATATTACCTCCTTTAGCTGGGGGGCAACTCAGCCTGGCAATATGGCAGTCGGCGGCGGCGGCGGTGCCGGTAAAGTGAATTTTAATGATCTGAGCGTGAATGCCCTGATCGACAAATCCACCTCCGCTATTCTGAAGTACTGTGCGAACGGTAAACACGTGACTAAAGTGGAACTGTCCGTGTGCAAAGCCGGTGGTTCTCAGGTTGAATATGCGCGTATCACGCTGGAAGACGTGCTGGTTTCTCGTCTGGATTACACCGGTGCTGCCAATGGCGACACTCTGGCTGTGACCTACGGTTTCCAGGCAGCGAAAGTGAAACAGCAATACTGGGAGCAAAGTTCTTCTGGTGGTAAAGGTGCTGAGAGCAGCGCTGGCTGGAATATTAAAGAAAACAAAGAGTCATAATTGTTTTATAAGGCGGCCTTACGGGGCCGCTTTATTCAATATTAAAAAATAACTGTATTTAATAGCAAAAGGATATTGTGATGAGCGGAAATAGCATGGTTGAACCGGGTTTTTGTGTGGTGCAACGTCCCGGCAGACTGACAGAACAGGCGATGTTTCTGTTCGGAAACCGCAATATTGCGGCGGCCAATTACTTTTTGCAATTAAATGCGGATGTCGCCTGGGCAAAGCCAGGGCAGATACTGATAGTAGCCGATCCCTACGGTAATAATAGCCCGGCAGCCATGAATGCGTTGAAAGCGGCAAAAACTGCGACCAATAACAGCCTGGGTCATCTCTCTGCAGATGAAGCCAGCTTTTTCCATCAGCATTACGCTTCGATTGCAGCAATCACCAACTTTATGGACAAATCATCGGGTGTTATCGGTGATGCCGGAGAGAAATATTTCGCGGAGATTGGCAAAAAACTGACTGCCATTGAGGTCGCTTACCGCAACCAATACCTGACGGCGGGTACGCTTATCGGCGAGCAGTTCTTTGTTGAACGTCGTCGTTTGTTTGGCGAACTTGATGTGCTGTTAAATAAATTTTCCCGTCTGGTACTGAAATTACAGCCTTATCAGAAGTTAAAACACGCTTTAAACCTGTCCAGTTCAGCGATTGTCCACGACTGGGAGAGTGCGGGCGTTGGCACGATTCGTGGTTACTCCACCTACGTTGATGGTGCCGCGAAGGCCGCAAAGTTTATGAAAATGGGTGGCTGGGTATCGATTGGATTTAGTGCGCTGAATACGACAAATGATGTTTATGATGCCTGCACCGTAGACCGCAGAGATGAATGTGCTAAGGTTGCGGTAAGTAAATACACCCAGTTTGCTGCCAGCACTGCGGCAGGCATTTATGGTGGCGCATTTTCCGCATTGATAGCAACAGGTGCCTGTGTGGTTTTAGGTGCAGCAACTGGCGGGGTTGCTGCGTTAGCATGTGGAATTATAGGTGCGGCTGCTGGGGGGTATGGTCTTAGTAAAGCAGCAGAAACAGGGACCAGTATTTTGATGGATAAGATTTTATGACGATTTATAATTTTTTCATGTATGGCTCTGTATTTTTATTCTTTTTAATTGGTGTTTTGCATATTTGTGCAGCGGCAATCTTTAGAAAAAACAAAGACAAATATGATCAGTTTGTCGGCGAATATCAGCAAGCAGGGTTGCCGTTG
This sequence comes from Pantoea cypripedii, assembly GCF_002095535.1. Classification (NCBI taxonomy): domain Bacteria; kingdom Pseudomonadati; phylum Pseudomonadota; class Gammaproteobacteria; order Enterobacterales; family Erwiniaceae; genus Pantoea; species Pantoea cypripedii. The sequence goes on along the minus strand of NZ_MLJI01000001.1, from coordinate 2,692,976 downwards.
GATTTAACAACAAGAGTTTCAGGATTTATGGGTTTTTATGCAAACTATCAAAAGCTCGCATTTTTTATCCGATTATACCGCGGTGTGAAGATGCGCTTTTCGAAAAAAGAATATGTTAAGCAAGAGGCTTACGATTTCGTTCAGGGACAACCTTATGAAAAAATAACATGGATGTTGGAGTTGCTCAATTTCTATAAAGTTATTTATTTATTAACGGCTATATTTTCTGTATTTCTGGTGGTGTTTTCATATGTATTAAATTAATAACCCTTTACCCCAAAAGTCACACTCTTTTTATCTTAAAAGGTATGTTGAATACGTTGGTGGAGGAGTTATTATGACATTGGCTGATTTTTTCCTATATTTATCTCTGGTGTTATATTTTATTGCTTTCGCTTCGCAGGTGGTCGCTTATTTTGTTTTCAAAAAAAATCAAAGTAAGTACGAATCTTTATTAATCGACTTCAGACAGCGCGGTATGCAGTTGGATATCATCACGAATTTTGCATATTTTCTTGGTCCAATGTTTAATGCACATAAAATAGCTTATTTTGTTGATGTTTATCACGGAAAGAAAATTTATCTGGATAGAAATAAACCCGTGAGTGAAGAAGCTAACTTGTTTGTTAAAAGCCAGCCGCTGAGCAGAATTTCCTGGGTATTGAGTTTGCATAAGTTAAATGTTGCCAGTTTTACGGTGCTGTTTCTTGCTGTTGCTTTAAGTTTTATATCCAATTCTTTTCTGAAGTAGCTCAACGGTGGTGAGGTAGGTACTGTCGTGGATAAATACGATGCTTTTTATGATTTCCTACTTTGCTTACAATTTTTTTTATTACTTCTGACTTTCAGTATTCATCTGTATGGGGTTTTTCTATTCAAAAGTAATGCCAGAATCTATGATTCTTTATTAAAGGATTTTGGTAGTGAAGGCTTGCAATTAGATATAATAACCAGTATCTCCACTCATTTTGGATGTTTCTTTAATGAGTTTAAAATCATGTATTTTGCCCGTCTCTACTATGGGAAGAAGTGGTATTACAAGAAAAATGAGGTGGTAAGTGCTGAAACATATCAGTTTGTTCAGGAGCTCCCGGAGGATAGGATTGGCTGGATCATTAAACTTCATCGAATAAATATGTTCGCTTTCTGTATGGCCGGGTTGTTCGTTGTGGTCGCTTTGATCTGGAGATTTTTGTATTTTTGAATTATCAAGGATGAGTCAGGTTAATATGTGTAATTTTTTTATGTACGGAAGCGTATTTTTGTTCTTTTTGATTGGGCTTTTGCATATATATGCGAACTTTGTTTTTAAGAGAAATAAAAACAAATATGATGATTTTTTAGATGAGTATGAACAAGCAGGGCTGCAGTTAGATCTTACCACCAAAGTTGCTAGTCATATGGGTTTCTATGCTAATTATCAGAAGCTTGCTTTTTTTATGCGTTTGTATCGCGGTGAGAAAATACGATTTTCGCGTAATGAATTTGTCAGGAGGGAAGCGTATGAGTTTGTTCAAAAACAACCCAGTTATAAAATAGGTTGGATGAAAGGGTTGTTGCATTTGTATAGGGTGATTTATTTTATTACGGCTTTATTTTTTACTTTTATGGTGGTTTTTATTCATGCGTGTAAGTGACTTGTAGATTTAACATGCCTGTTGTCGAGTAGATTTCCTCAAAAGGAGAGAGGGGCTCATGAATAAAAGCGTAGTAATAGCATCTTTACTGGCTCTGTATCAATGTTATGCCAATGCTCAGGATGTATGTAGCCATGCGGTAAGTGATAGTGAAAACTATGCCTGCCGTAAAGAAGAAAAAATCACTTCAGAAAAAATATTAAATACGGAATATCTTGCGGCGAAAAAAAGAATAGGCGATGAATACAAATCTTCACCTGTCGACCTGAATAATTACCTCGATATTCTCACGAAGTCCCAGCGTGGATGGCTTATCTATCGTGATGGTCAATGTAATCTTGAATCCTTTCTCGCCGAGAAAGGAACCATTGTTCACGATACCCTTAATAATACATGCATCTCCCGCATCGATATGGAGCGTGTCGAACAACTTAAAACCATACCTTATAACTGATTGAATCTGCCTCAAAACATTCCATCTTCATAAATTAAATCTCCAGGACTCAGAAAATATCAGCTCCCTATATCCCGCCCCTTTCCGCCGAGAGGTGCGCAATATAGATGCCGAACAGCTAACCGCAGGAATCCGTTATGCGCTTTACGATAATAACGACTAAACCCGGCCATCAGCCGCCGCAAGCCCTTTTTGACTTCTTACCACCTGGTGGCACCATTGGTCGCGGTGTTGATAACAACCTGGTGTTACCCGATGACGACCGTACCATCTCCCGTTTACAGGCCATTGTCCATATTACCGCTGACGGTGAATGTCGCCTGACGAATCGCGGCAACGTCACGCGCGTGATGCTGAACGATATTCCGCTGGAACGTGGGCGGCAGGTGGAATTACAGGACGGCGATATTCTCGGCATTGATGACTATCAGCTGCTGGTTAATGATATTAACGCACAGCAACCAGCTCAGCCGCCGAAGGCCCCATCCCAGCCGGTGGCCAAACCTGTTGTGATTGCCGATGAGCCACCCGCAGCAGCGGGTAGCAGTACCGCTGCGATCCCGAGTGAAATCTGGGATAGCCTGGCGAAGGAGTTCTCCATCTCCGATGATCTCTCGAAGCCAAACAAAGTGGCACCCGCAGCGCCAGACGTGAATCCGTTGACGGCCCCCGCATCGCACGATCGTAACCCGGAAGATCCGCTGGCGGGGCTGATTAATGATGCCCCGCTGGATATTGGTCAGCAGCCTAAAAATAACAGCCTGTTTGATGCCGGTGACGCCCTGTTCGCCCAGGACAGTATTTTCGACGATGCGACGCCGAGCGCACTGGCAGGGCAGAAGAGTATCGTTGCGGCAGCTCCGCCAGAAGCAAAACCTGCGGAACTGGACCCGCTCAGCCTGTTTGGCAGCCAGAGTGCTCCCGATCCCCGTATTCATGACGATCCGCTCGGCCTGATGATGGGCGGTGCTGTTCCACTGGCACCGCCGGAGCCACAGCCAGCGCAATCTGCCAGCATCATTCCTCCCGAACCTGAGGAAGAAACCTCAGATGTCACACTGGCCGATCTGAGCAGTTCACCGCTGTTTGACGACACCGAAACAAAACCCGCTGCCGAGCCCGTGCCTTTAATTGAGGAGGCAGTGGAAGCAGCCGAAGCCAGCCCGGTGAGCCAGGTTGAATACGGCGGCATCACCTTGCCGACCCCGCAGGCGGTGCAACGCACGCCATCACCGATACCGAAAGGTCGACTGCGTATTGACCCGGTGGCCTCCAGCAGCCAGAACGGTGCTTCAGCCCAGAGCAGTGGCGACGCATTAAAAGGCGAATTGCTGGATGCCTTGCTGGAAGGTATGGGTTTGCAGGATTTACAGCCCACGCCGCAATTCGATCGTGAACAAATGCGCCAGTTTGGTCAGATGCTCAGCATGTTTTCCCAGGGAACGGTGGCGCTGCTCTCATCACGTTCGATTCTGAAGCGTGGCGTCAAAGCGGATATGACGGTGATTCTCGACGATGCCAACAACCCCTTCAAATTGCTGCCCTCGGGTAAAACCGTGCTGATGCAGATGTTTGGCAGCCGCATGCCCGGCTTTATGCCGCCCCGTCAGGCGGTGCGTGATGCACTGATCGATTTGCAGGCGCATCAGTTAGGAATGATCGCCGGTATCCGCGCCATTATCGCGTCGATGCTGCAATCCTTTAACCCGGATCAGCTGGAAGAAGAGGCGCGTCAGGCGGGATCGGTATCGCGTCTGGGGCTGCCCGGCAGTCGCAAGGCGGCACTGTGGGAACATTTTGTTGAGCGCTACGGCGAAACAGCCGGAGAAATCGAAGACGACTTCCACACCCTGTTCGGTGAAGCCTTTCTGCACGCCTATGACATGGAAGTTAATCAGTACAAAGACTCACAAACCCACACGGATGACGCATGAATATCACTATTGCTTCCACGTCGAATCAGGGCGACCGCGCCAGCAATCAGGATCAGACCGGTGAAATCATCGGTGAACGTTCAGCCTGCTTTGTCGTTTGTGACGGCGTAGCGGGTTTCCCCGGTGGAGAGGTGGCGGCCACCATCGCCCGCAGCAGTCTGATGGATGCTTTCAACGGTGATAGCCACCTGAATGCACAGTCCATCCGCAATTATGTTAACCACGCCAATCACGCGATCCGTCAGCAGCAGAAAGCCAGCACCGAACACAGTCGCATGGGCACGACGCTGGTCAGCCTGTTTATCGATCGTGATTACGAGCTGGCCTATTGGGCGCATGCCGGAGATAGCCGTCTTTATTTATTTCGGCGCGGTTATCTGTATCACGTCACGACCGATCACAGCCTGGTCCAGCAAATGAAAGATGCTGGCCATCAGACGGAAGGCATCAATGCCAACCTGCTGTATTTTGCCCTTGGTATGGGGGATGAACAGCGTGATGCCAGCTATAGCGATGTGGTGGAGATTGAAGATGGTGACGCCTTTCTGCTGTGCACCGATGGATTCTGGCACGGCGTCACGCTGGAGCAGATGCAGCAATCGTTGCATATGGTCAATACGCCACAGGAGTGGCTGACGCTGATGCAACAAATCATCAGAAACGACCAACCGGAAAACGGTCAGCAGGATAATTTCAGTGCGCTGGCTGTCTGGGTTGGTTCACCTCAGGACACCACCTTACTGCACTCGCTGTCAGACGCGGCGCAGTTTTTCCCTCTTCGCGATTGAGAACGCCAACATGAAATATGGATTACTGGGTCTGGCTGCGTTGCTGCTGAGCACACACGCTTTTGCAGAGAACTATCGCATTGTTCAGTCCCCGGCACAGAAACTGGATGTCTGGATTGATGACGTAAAAGATAACCAGCTGGCAAGCTGGTGCCAGAAGAGTGTGGATCTGCGCATCGTCACCAAAGGTGAAAAAAATGCAGCGGTCCTGGATGGATTCCTGCCGCGAGTGGCGGGGCTGATGGCTTCTCAGTGTAAGTCGCTGCAACAGCTGCATTGGCAGCTGGAAGATGAGCAAGGTAACGCGCTGGCAGAGGGCAGTGCCGAGCAGACGAAGAACTGGCAGCCCGTCACCACGCCACCGCCACCCGTCGCTGCCCCAGCACCGGCGGCACCGGTGCTCAATTCTCCCCCTGCAGATACCACCCCCTGGCAGCAATTTAGTCTGCTGGATGGGTGCCATTTCCGTACCTGGTGGACGCAACCGGCACAGTCCAGCGCGATTTTTGTCCCGTCGAAACAGGGGCTGGTCTGCGCTCAGGATGGCTGGCTGAGTGGTCACAGCACCCTGACGCAGATGGGGAATGGCGCAGCAAAATCGGTGGAAGTCACCTTCCTGCAGGGATTCCCGGTTACCGGGCTGAATAGCAAACCCTCACCCCGTGAACTGACCATTACCACGGTCAACCGTGAGCGCATGGTACTGAGTAACGAGAAATCACCAGAAAGCTGGCTGGTATTGCCGTTTAGCCCGCAGTTTAACGGCTGGCAGGCACCTGATCAGGTGGTGGTACAAATGCCAGCCAGCGATGCTGCGGATGAAAGCGCATTACGCGCCCGGCTGCAGGAAGTACGCAAAGTCTGGTCGCCGTGGCTGACCAATGCATCACCGCTGAAAATCCTGCTGGTGGAACAATTGCACCCGGAACTGAAGGATCCGGCTGCTGCCGTTTATCGCACCGTTAACTAACGCAAAGGAGCATGCATGGACAGGTTACAACAGCGTCTGGCTACCGCATCACTGGCGGAAAATCTTGCCAGCATTACGGCGCAGATCCAGGCGAATCCGGCTGATGCCGATTTGCGCGCTACTTTTGTGCAACTGCTGTGTCTGGCTGGCAACTGGACGCGAGCGCAAACCCAGTTGCAATCCTGGCTGGCATTGACCCCGCAGGCGCAACCGACGGTCACGCTGCTGCAACAGGCGATTGCCGGTGAACAACAGCGCGCCGCAGTATTGCAGGGTGAAGCTCAGCCACATCTGCCGGGCAGTGCCTGGATGTGGTGTGAAACCTTGCTGGCCGCGTTGCAGGCTGACATTGCCGGGGATGTTGCACATGGCACCGAACTGCGTCAGCAGGCGCTGGAAAACGCCGCCGCGAATCCGGGTTCGCTGGAACAGCAGGACCAGCAGAGGGATTTCCCCTGGCTGATGGATGGCGACAGCCGCTTTGGCCCGGTGTGCGAGGCGCTGGTTAACGGGCGTTATTACTGGCTTCCGTTTGCCGCCATTCGTGAAATGCAGTTTCAGGCACCGACCAGCGTGACGGATCTGATATGGCGTCACACTCGGGTACAACTGGTGGATGGCAGCGAGCAGGTCTGTCAGATTCCGGTACGTTATCCTCTCACGGCAACGCCTGAAGAGCGCTGGCTGCGTAGCAGCGTCACCGAATGGCAACCGCTGGGCAATGACGACAGCCAGTTTATGGGGCATGGTCAGAAAGTCTGGCTGAGCGACAGCGCTGAATATCCGCTGCTGGCGTTGCAACATCTCACGTTCGATCTCGTCGAGTCGTCTTATGAGCCGTGATTATCCTGCGCAACAGGACGGCTATGCCCAGCTGCATGGCGGCTATCGTGCGCGTAAAAATCGCGACACCCTCACTTCGCGTGACAAGTTGCAATCATCGCTGCTGGATCGTCTAACCGATGATGCCCCCGACAAACGCACGGAGCCTGGCAACAGTATCCTGATCAGCCACAGTACCTTGCGTCGCCATGTGCTGCGTGATTTGCAGTGGCTGTTTAACACCATCAACAACGAAGCGCAGCAGGATCTCGACTGCTTTTCCCATGTGCAGCGCTCGGTATGGAATTTTGGTGTCGCACCGTTGGCGGGGCAAAATATGTCCGATATCGAATGGCAGGATGTTCAGCGCAAAATGACCGATGCCATCCTGCATTTTGAACCCCGTATCCTGCCGCAGGGGTTGCAGGTGCGCTGCGTCAGCGACCTGACTTCCCTCGATCTGCACAACGTGTTGTCACTGGAGATCAAAGGTCGCCTGTGGTGCGTACCTTATCCGCTGGAGTTCCTGTTCCGTACCGAGGTGGATCTTGAAAGCGGTCATTTCGAACTACAGGATGCGGGGTAATCATGGACAGTAAACTGCTCGACTACTACAACCGTGAACTTGCCTATCTGCGCGAGATGGGAGCGGAGTTTGCTGCCCATTACCCCAAAGTGGCGGGGCGATTGGGGATGCGCGGCATTGATGTCGCTGATCCTTATGTAGAACGGTTGATGGAGGGGTTCGCGTTTCTCACCTCCCGCGTGCAGCTGAAAATGGATGCGGAGTTCCCACGCTTCTCGCAGCGGTTGCTGGAAATGATTGCACCGGGTTATCTGGCACCCACACCTTCGATGGCGATAGCGCAGTTAACGCCGGACAGCCGCAAAGGGGATATCAGCAACGGCTTTCTGGTGCCACGCGGCACCATGATGGAAAGCCAGAGCCTGAAAAAATCCGGCGTCACCTGCAGCTACACCACGGCACATGACGTGATGCTCCATCCCTTACGCATCAGTGAGGTGTCACTGGGTGGCGTCCCTGGTGATATCCCGTTGGGTGAACTGAAACTCAGCGGGCGCGGTGCCAGCAGCGCGTTACGGGTGCGTATTGAGTGCGAGGGTGTTTCCTCTCTCAGCCAGCTGAAACTCGATGATTTGATGCTGTATCTCAGTGGTCCGGATATTCAGGCACTGAAGTTACTGGAACTGCTGATGCAGCATCGGGTTGGCATCCTGCTGCAATCGGTGGAGGCCCAACCGCAGCGCCTGGTGTTGGCGGACAGCGCGCTGCAACAGCAAGGCTTTGCGCCGGAGCAGGCATTGTTGCCGGATGATTTGCGCAATTTCGATGGCTATCGGCTGTTGCAGGAATATTTTGCCTTCCCGGCACGTTTCCAGTTTATCAGCCTGCACCAGCTGGCGTCGTTTCTGTCAGGCTGTGACAAAGCGCAGGCATTCGACATCATCATATTGCTCGATAAGGCCGACGCTGGTCTGGAAAGTGTGGTGGATTGCAGCCATCTGGCGCTGCACTGCACACCGGTGATTAACCTGTTTCCCAAAACGGCTGAGCGCCTGAAGGTCAGCGACAGTCAGCATGAATATCATCTGGTGGTGGACAATATCCGCCCGCTGGATTACGAGGTGTACTCGGTGCAGCGGCTGTTTGCCACGGTAGACGGGCAACGCGAGGAACAGGTTTTCCGCCCGTTCTGGAGCACTTTTAGCCCGGATAGCGGTGACTATGGCGCGTATTTTTCTCTGCGCCGCGAACAACGCACCCTCTCGGAACATGCACAACGTTACGGCACCCGCACCGGCTATATCGGTTCTGAAGTTTTTCTCTCACTGGTTGATGAACATCATTCGCCGTGGCGGGATGACATGCGTTTCTTCTCCGCTGAAGTGATGTGCACCAGCCGTGATTTACCGCTGATGTTGCTGCAACAGGAGCAGGGCAACTTTGTCATGCCGGACTCCATCCCGGTAAGCCAGCTGACGCTATGCAAAGGGCCAACACCGCCGCGTCCGGCGCTGGCTGAAGGGTTATCCTCCTGGCGGCTGATTAGCCATCTGCAAATGAATTACCTCAGCCTGATGGACAGCGCTGACGGCGAAGGGGCTGCTGCATTGCGTCAGTTACTCAGCCTGTACGCGAATCTGGCTGAAGCACCGGTAGCCCGCCAGATTGAAGGTATCCGCCATTGCCAGCTGAAGGCAGTGCATCGTCGTGTCCCTGAACCGGGTCCGGTGGTGTTTGCGCGCGGCGTGAGTATCGCGCTGGAGGTGGATGAGCAGGTGTTCTCCGGTGCCAGCCCATGGTTGTTTGGCAGCGTGCTGGAGCGTGTCTTCTCGCGGCTGGTGGCGCTCAACAGCTTTACCGAATTAACTCTGAGCAGCCAGCAGCGGGGCGAAATCGGTTACTGGCCGCCACGTATGGGCCAGAAGGCACTGCTATGAGTGATGTCGCACAGGTTATTCCGCTGCAGCGCGCCAGCCGTCTGCCTGATGATTTCTGGCAGGCGGTGATGGCTGCGCCCTGGCGCTACGATCTTTTCCAGCTGTTGCGCAGGCTGAATGCGCAAAGTGGTCAGCGTTATAGCCTGGGGCGTGCGCCACTGCCGAAGTTCGAAGCCGTCCGTCTCGGCCAGACGCCCTCACTGGCGTTTGCCCCGGCGACGCTGGCTAAAGTCAGCGAGCGCGAAGAGGATGGCCGTCATGATGTCTCGATCTACAGTTTTGGCCTGTTTGGCCCGAATGGTCCGCTCCCGACGCATCTGACTGAATACGTGCGCGAGCGCATCAGTCACCATCAGGACCACAGCCTTTCAGCTTTTGCTGACCTGTTCCACCATCGCGCCACTCTGCTGTTTTATCGCGCCTGGGCTGATGCACAGCCGACCGCCTCGCTGGATCGCGGCGATGATAAACGCTTTCAGGATTATCTGGCGTGTCTGGCGGGCATTGGTTTTCCGGCGCAGCAGCAGGCCAGTTCGCTCAGCCTGCATGCCCGACTGATGCTGGTGGGCCATCTCAGCCGCCACGGACACGATGCTGAAGGTTTAGAACGCATTCTGCGCCTCTATTTTGGTGTGCCAGTGGCGATGGAGCAAAACGTACCGCAATGGCTGACGCTGGATCATCGCGACCAGGCCCGCCTCGGTGCCGGAAGGCAAATGCCCCGTCTGGGAGAGTCCGCCTTTCTTGGGGTCGCGGTGCGTGATGTTCAGCATCGCTTCCGCCTGCGTTTTGGCCCGCTTAGCGCTGAGCAATATGCGCATTTCCTGCCCGACGGGAAAGGGGCATGTGAGGTGCGCGACTGGGTGCGCCACTATCTCGGCATCGAAATGCAATGGGATCTCAGCCTGATTCTTGCGGCTGAAGATGTCAGCGGCGTGACCTTAGGTGGCAATGCCCGGCTGGGTTATACCAGCTGGCTGGGACAGCCCGACCAGCCTGTCGATCGCGAAGATTTCGTTTTTGAGGTTGAGGCCGCTTCGCTCTAGCCCAACCCCTTTTCCCTGCCACATAGCCAGCTTCTTCATATTACAGGACCCGATATGTCTGAAATCAGCCGAGCCGTGTTATTCGGTAAACTGGACACGCTGTTATTTTCCTCGCTGGAAAGCGCCACCGCCTTTTGCAAGCTGCGCGGCAATCCCTATGTTGAACTGGTGCACTGGCTGCACCAGCTGATGCAGCAGCAGGAGGGGGATTTACAGCAGATAATCAGCCACTTTTCACTGGATGAAAACGCGCTGACGCGGGATATCGTGGCGGCGCTGGATCGCCTGCCGCGCGGTGCCAGTGCCGTCTCCGATCTTGCCGAACACATCGACAGTGCGGTAGAACGCGCCTGGGTTTACGCCTCGCTAAAATACGGTGCAACACGCATCCGTGGCGGGCATCTGCTGATCGGCATGCTGAAAACCTTCAACCTCGCCAGCGTGCTGAAAGGCATTTCATCGCAGTTTGCGCGAATTAATGCCGACGTGCTGCTGGAGCAGTTTGACACCTTACTCAGCAACAGTAAGGAAGTGCAGCAGGCACTGACGCAGCCAGATGTCTCCGCACCTGCGGCGGCCAGTACCAGCACCCTGGCGCAGTACGCGCAGGACCTCACCGCCCGGGCGCGCAGTGGCGCGATCGATCCGGTGACGGGGCGTGATGAAGAGATCCGCCAGATGGTGGATATCCTGATGCGTCGCCGCCAGAACAATCCGCTGCTGACCGGTGAAGCGGGTGTCGGGAAAACAGCCGTGGTTGAGGGGCTGGCGTTGCGTATTGCGGCAGGTGACGTGCCTGCGCCGCTGCGTGATGTGCAGCTATGGCTACTGGACATTGGCATGCTACAGGCCGGTGCCGGGATGAAAGGCGAGTTTGAGGCGCGGCTCCAGGCGCTGATCAACGAGGTACAATCCAGCCCGACGCCGATCGTATTGTTTGTGGATGAGATCCATACGCTGGTCGGTGCGGGCGGTCAGCAGGGCACCGGCGACGCAGCAAACCTGCTGAAACCGGCGCTGGCACGCGGACAACTGCGAACCATCGGTGCTACCACCTGGGCCGAATACAAAAAATATATTGAGAAGGACCCGGCGCTGACCCGCCGTTTCCAGACGGTGCAGGTACAGGAGCCGGATGAGGCGAAAGCCATCCAGATGCTGCGCAGTACCGTGAGTGCGCTGGAGAAACATCATCAGGTGCTGTTGCTGGATGAGGCGGTGAGCGCGGCGGTTAAGCTGTCCCATCGCTATATCCCGGCACGCCAGTTGCCGGATAAAGCTGTCGCACTGCTGGATACCGCCTGCGCGCGTGTGGCGGTCAGCCAGGGGGCGCAGCCCGCCGCGCTGGAGGATTGCCTTCACCGGCTGGCGGCGCTCGATATCGAAGCGGAAATCGCCGAGCGCGAGGCAAAAGTCGGGCTGGGTGCGCCCGAGCGTCAGCAGGAAATTGCGCTGCTGTATGCTGAGCTATCTGCCACCCGCGATGCGCTTACGGCCCGCTGGCAGCAGGAACGGGAACTGGTTAATCAATTGATCGCCTTGCGTGCCCGCTGTGTCAGCGAGGGGGAAACCACGCTGCGCAGTGAACTGGACGCCACTCAGCAACAGCTGCGTGCGCTCCAGGGGGAAGAACCGCTGCTGTTTGCAGCAGTGGATGCCAGTGTGGTTGCCGCCGTGGTCTCCGACTGGACTGGCATTCCGCTGGGCCGCATGGTGAAGAACGAAATCGATGCGGTGCTCAATCTTGCCGACACCCTGAATCAGCGAGTGATTGGTCAGCGTCATGGTCTGGATCTGATTGCCAGACGGGTACGCACCGCACGTGCACGGCTGGATAACCCGAATAAGCCGGTAGGCGTGTTTATGTTGTGCGGTCCGTCCGGAGTAGGGAAAACGGAAACCGCCCTGGCGCTGGCGGAATCACTGTATGGCGGCGAACAGAACGTCATCACCATCAATATGAGCGAATTCCAGGAAGCGCATACCGTCTCTACCCTAAAGGGGGCACCTCCGGGGTACGTCGGCTATGGCGAAGGTGGCGTGTTGACCGAAGCGGTGCGCCGCCGTCCTTACAGCGTGGTGCTGCTGGATGAAATCGAGAAAGCCCATCCCGACGTGCATGAATTATTTTTCCAGGTGTTCGATAAAGGCTGGATGGAAGATGGCGAAGGACGCCATATCGATTTTCGTAACACCATCATCATTCTGACCTCCAATGTCGGTACGCAGCTGATCAGCGCACTCTGTGCCGATCCAGAGCTGTTGCCCGAACCTGACACGCTGAGTACCGCCCTGCGCAAACCGTTGCTGGAGGTTTTCCCTCCGGCATTGCTGGGACGCCTGCTGGTGGTGCCTTATTACCCGCTGAGTGATGCGATGCTGGCGGAGATCGTTCGCTTGCAGCTAACGCGCATTGTGCGTCGCCTGGCTGAGAACCACGGCATTGAGGCGGTTATTGAGGACTCGGTCGTCAGCCAGATCGTGCAGCGTTGCACCGAAGTGGAATCCGGTGGCCGCATGGTCGATGCCATTCTCACCAATACCCTGTTGCCGCAAATGAGCCAGATGTTGCTCAGCGCCCATGCCCGTGATGAACGTTATCGCCGGGTACAGGTGCGCTGTGAGCTGGGCGAGTTTGTTTGCCAGTTTGATGTCTAAAGCCGTTCGTTATCAGAGAGTTTTCGTCTATGTCGGAACACGATAATCACCTCAATGTACCCAACGCCTTGCCGCTGGGTTACCGATTCAATGAGTTTGAAATTAAGGAAGTCATCGGCGGTGGCGGCTTTGGCATTGTCTATCGCGCCTGGGATCATCAGCTGGAACGCGACATCGCGATTAAAGAATTTATGCCTGCCTCGCTGGCGGTGCGCAGCGAGGGGCTGAATCTGGTGCTGCGCAGCGAACGCTTTAGCAAAACGTTCGCGGCGGGGTTGAACAGTTTTATCCAGGAAGCCAGGTTGCTGGCGCGTTTCAACCATCCCAACCTGCTGCATGTGTTGCGCTTCTGGGTCCAAAACGACACGGCCTATATGGGCACGGTGTTTTACAGCGGTACTACGCTCTCCATCGTGCGTGCGCGTAATCCACAGCAGATTGATGAGGCGTGGATCCGCCGTCGGCTGCCGCCGCTGCTGGGGGCGATTAAAACCATTCATGATGCGGGTTATCTGCACCGTGATATTTCGCTGGATAACATCCAGATCCAGAGTAACGGCGAACCGGTACTGCTGGATTTCGGTTCGGCACGTAAGACCATCAGTAACCTGTCTGACGAAAGCGAAACTATGCTGCGTCCAGGTTATGCGCCGATTGAGCAGTACAGCGACAACGATGAAAGCGAGCAGGGGGCCTGGACAGATATCTATGCGCTGGGCGCAGTGCTGCATACGCTGATCACTGGCGCGCCACCGCCGGTAAGCGTGGTGCGCAGCATCGAAGATAACTACCAGCCGCTGGCGCAGCGTCGTCCGGCAGGCTTCTCCCCGGCGCTGCTCAACGCTGTCGATGCGGCTCTGGCGCTGAAAGCGGAAGATCGTCCGCAAAGTATCGATGCCTTCGCGGAACTGATGGCATTGCCGGAAAACACCGCAGAGACCCCGCTCACCGCCAATGTCAGTGGGCCAGGGACCATGCTGGTACCGGTTGAGGAAGTAGAGGAAGAAGCAGTGCCTCTTTCGCCGGTTAAAGCCTTGCTGCGTCATCGTTTCGCGCTACCGGGATTGGTGGCGGCAGGTGTGGTGCTGGGCTTGTGTGTTGGCCTGCTGGTGGCGGGAGGAGGTGATGATGATGTGCAGGCTCAGTCACAGCCGGAATCTCCTCCGGTCGCCACGGCCAGTGCGGCACCTGCGGCTCGGCAACAACCAGCTACCCCGGCAGAACCACCAACGGCACCACGTGAAGCCCAACCGGCACCGCCGCCTGCACCGGTCGCGCAGGTGTATATCAGGTTACAACCGGGTGAACAGGTGCAGGTGAATGGTAAGCAACAGGCGCTGGTACCGGCTGCCAATGGCTTCGCCGCATTGCAGCTCGCACCGGGTCATTACACTTTCTCCATTCACAGCCAGCATGGCGCACGTGAACAGACGCTGACCATCGGTGATGAAGGCGTCTGGCTGCTCGATCCTCATAGCTAACTACAAGGGATTTGCTTATGTTTTCACGCATAACCGTTCAGCTGCCCATGGAGGGCTTGCTGTTCTGGAAACTCAACGGGTCTGAAGCCCTCTCGGAATCATTTGCCCTGGACGCGGAGCTGCTTTCGACCGATGCGCGCATCGATCGTCAGTCTCTGCTGGGAAAACCGATCACCTTTACGCTACCGACAGAGCATCTGCTGAGTACGCGCTATATCAACGGTAAAATCACTCGCGTGGCGGTACGCAATGAGGAGCTGAACGGCACCCGCTACGCGGTCTATGCCCTGACAGTGGAGTCGGACCTGTGGCCGATGAGGCGCGATCGTAACCTGCGCATCTTCCAGAGCCAGACGGTGCCGCAGATTGTGCAGACGCTGCTGAAGGAGTACAGCGTCAATGTGGAGTCGCGGCTCAGCAGCAGTTACCGGGTCTGGGATTACTGTGTGCAGTACCAGGAAAGCAGCTATGACTTTATCAGCCGTCTGATGGAGCTGGAAGGTATTTACTTCTGGTTCCGCCACGAGGCCGATAAACACACCCTGGTGCTGTGCGACGCGGCGGATCAGCATCAGCCGTTCAGCGGTTATGAAACCATCCCTTACCACGTTGCGCCCTCGGGCGGCAGCGTGACGGAAGAGGGTATCAGCCAGTGGTCGCTTGAAGAGAGCGTCACGCCGGGGATGTACAGCACCGACGATTATGACTTCCGCAAGCCAAACGCCTGGATGCTACAGGCACGACAGAATCCGGTGGCACCGAGTCCCGGCTCCGTGGATGTTTATGACTGGCCGGGGCACTTTGTCGATCACAGCCACGGCGAGTTTTACACCCGCATCCGCCAGGAAGTGTGGGAAGTGGAGCACCACAGCGTCAGCGGCGTGGGCACGGCAACGGGTATCGCACCAGGCTACACCTTCGGGCTGCTCAATGCGCCGCACTTCAGTGACAACGGCAAATACCTGACGGTCACCGCGAAATATTCCTTCGAGGAAAACAGCTACGCCAGCGGGGATGTGACCACTTCGCACAACATCCGTTTTACCGTACTCCCGGCATCAATTACTTACCGCACACCGCCACGCACGGCGTGGCCAAAAACGCATGGCCCGCAGACGGCAAAAGTGGTGGGACCAAAAGGCGAGTCGATCTGGACCGATCGTTATGGCCGGGTGAAGGTGAAGTTCCACTGGGACCGGCTGGCAAAAGGCGACGATACCAGTTCGTGCTGGGTACGCGTCTCCAGCGCCTGGGCGGGTCAGGGGTTCGGCGGGGTACAAATCCCGCGCGTGGGTGATGAAGTGGTGGTGGATTTCATCAACGGCGACCCGGACCGCCCGCTGATCATTGGCCGTGTTTACAACGAGGCGAGCATGCCACCGTGGGCGCTGCCAGCGGCGGCAACCCAGATGGGCTTCCTCAGCCGGACCAAAGATGGCACAGCAGACACCGCCAATGCGTTGCGTTTTGAGGACAAGGCAGGCGAGGAGCAGCTGTGGATCCAGGCGCAGAAGAATATGGATACCAACGTCAAAAATGACGCCACCCATACTGTCGCCAAAAATCACAGCCACTATGTCGGCGTCAATGAGCTATATCGGGTTGAAACCAACCGTGTACACGGCGTGAAAGGCGGTGAAGAACTGCTGACCGGCAAAGGCAAAATCGATGCGGCGGTGGAAACGTATGTGCTGGGGTCGGGCACAAAATTGCGGCTGGAGTGCGGTGAAAGCGCGATAGAACTGAACGCCAATGGGCAGATCAATATCGTCGGCAAAGGGTTTAATCTCTTCGTTCAGGGTGACGGAAATATCACCACCTCGGGTGGCAAACTTAACCTGAATACCGCAGGCGCACAGCCAGGTACAGGTGCGCCGGGAAGCAGCCATAAGCAGAATATTGCGGAGGCGGTGACGAATCTATTCCCGGCAAAAAAGGGGGGTGAGGGGGAGGGACCTAACCCTCTGAAGTTAAGAGCGGTAGTTGCAAAATCTGCCGGTAGTAAGCCGGCTGGGAAAAGACGTCCTTTACCACATGAAAAACAAGTCTTTTTTGATAAAGTAAATTCCGCAGCGAAGGCTATCGAGAAGAAAACAGGAATTCCAGCCGAAATTATTACAGCTCAGGCAATTCTTGAATCAAGCTGGGGAACACTTGTACCTATTGATGAAAAAACCAAAAAAGTTAGTAACAATCTTTTTGGTATAAAAGCTCATGGATCGCCTAACTATGTGGAGACATGGACCCATGAGAATATTAATGGTAAGAGAGTACGAGTAATGGATAAGTTTGCAAGCTACGACTCTATAGATGAAGGCATTGAACAACATGCTCAGTTTCTATTAAAGAATCCGCGTTATAGTAGTCTGTTCCATTCAACGGATCCGGTCGACTGGGCTAAAGGTTTGCAAGCTAAAGGCTATGCAACTGATCCTAATTATGCTAAGAAGTTAATTGACATTATGAAAAGTCGAGGGATGATATGATAAAATTTTTTGGGTTGTTACTTGTTTTGCTCCCGTTGACGTCTTCAGCAAGCGTTTCCTGCCAGGAAGCTGATAAAACAGGAATATCTCAAGGTGCTCGCTTTGATAATACAGATAACCTTTATAAAGTTGGTGGGCAAGGGAGGTTGCAGTTTTATTCCGCACCTGATGCGAAGTGTATAATGAAAGGGACTTTTGTTATTCCTGGTAACGATCTAATTGCATATGTTGAATATGGAGGTTTTTACAGGGTGATGTATGTTGCTGATGATGATCAAGTAACTGGTTGGGTTAAAAAAAATAGACTAATTGAAACACATAAAGGTATCGCACCGAATTATGATGAGTAGTTGAGTAAAAAAAGCAGGTTGTAATATCATGTTTTATAAGGTGGTAATTATTTTATTGAAGTTTTTAATGCCCACTGTGATTTTATGATGGTGTAATTTTTAATTATTTCAATATTTCACAGAGTGAAAATTGTATTTAACACTCTGTGTCGTTTTATTTAAAGGTGGGAAAACAAGAAATATGTCCGCTTTGGCAACTGGTGGCGATTTTTACATGATATAAAAAATAGAACATTATCCGCAATTAACACAAGAATGAGTAAATGAGATTTGAGAAGTTTATACTATTTGTGGCTGTATTTTTATCTGTACTCTTTCATGCAGCAAAGGCTAGTGAGGGAAGCATCACTCCTGTTTTCTAAAAAGCATGTCCAATTCAAACGGAATTACCGTTGCGATGCGCGATTACTATAACGATGAAATAATCAAACAGGATGCGAGGTTAACATGAACTATAGTAAATATATTTCATCACTCTCTCCTGAAGTTAAAAAAATTGTGTCTACTCAACGTCAATGGGTTAAATTTAGAGATGCTAATTGTGGTGCGTTTACTACTGAAGACACGGGTGGATTGTTGGTGATAGCTGTTATCTAAAAATGACTGCGAGTCGTGTGGATGACTTCACCAGAAATTAAACTTTCAATGAATTATATTTATCATGATCAAAATGAGGCGGTTAGTTACTAATAATCATATTCCAATACTCTAACCATGCGTTAAGGAAAGGAGGGAACGGCTCTGTTGATATATAAGGTTGATAAAGTATGCACTTAAAATAAAATTCTTGGGTATTTTTATCGTTTTTACTCTCTGTTCGGGTATTATTGGTTATCAAAATCTGACCAGTTTTTTTACGTTATGGAAATTTTTGGCAGACTTCATATATATTTGATGATGTGAAAGTTGTCTCGGCCTTGAAGTTGCTGCTGGGATCAGATTATGCTGCATTTAGTGATAATTTTGATGTGTTTGGTCAGCCGTCCCAGACAAAAGAAGGTGGTTTGTTTGTAGAGGGTTGGTTGAAAGATTTATATCTTTATCAGGCTTCGGCTTTTGTTATTCAACCCGATGGTAAATTATATGCGGCATGGTTGAGTCCTGAGAATGATTATATTAAATATATCACAAATGATGCTGGCGAAAGTAAAATACAGAAAGATATACAACAATGGTCATCTCGATTTGATGGGGTTGGTTTTAATTACAAGCCTGCCAAAATTCAAATTAAACAAAAAATACCCGATGTCAGTCACTTCGATACCAAGAACTATTCCGCGACAATAACACTTCTTTGCCCGGACCACAGTACGCTCTGCACTAAGGCTCTCCTAAAAATTACAGATAAGCGTGATGCTTCTTCTCATGCTGTGTTGGGGCTAATTAATAGCCAGGAGTGTAATAAACCAGATTGCCCTGTGAAAAGTTTACAGTTTGAGAATAAAAATACAAAAACGCGCTATGTTTTTTCATTGAATGATGATGTTCTCTTTGTTTCAACGCAAGGCAAGGAAGATATCTATGAAAAAGGTCAGTGGCATTAATCTCGAAAGCAATAAGTGTGACAAATGGGTGAATTTTATTATCGTAGGTGACTGTGCAGGTTTTAATGGGACTCTATGAAAAATCTTAATGCACCCCTTTTTATTCTGATGTTGTTTCCTAAGATATTGTTCGCTTCTGGTGTTTTTTTAGGGGGGTGGGGTGGTTCCGAAAAAAATAAAGATGGCTCTCTTTATTCGACATTGATGTTAAATATTAGTCAGTCAGGTGAGGAGCTGGTTGGTCGTTATTGTTACGTTACAAGAAATGGCAATAGAATTGATTGCCCCGATGATAATGTTTCCAATATGAAAGGGGTGGTAAAGGATGATAAAGCGACGGTTGAGTTTGATTCCAGTTTTGGAGGGAAGGGAGGAGTCGCCGAATTGGTATTAGAAAAGAACGACCTCACGTGGCACTTGATTAGTGACCCTAAAGGTGGTGATTTCTATGCACCAGAGGTATATCAACTTACAAGAGAGGAAAGTAAGTTGAATAATAAAAATCAGCTTAAGGTTCTCTCTACCAGTGGATTCACTATAACGCTAGTAAATAATTGTGGGGCTTTTTATAAGCCATGCCAGAATGTCGAATATTATGGCTTGAGGAATAAAGATCACAGCCAAATTGCCCTTGTTGGCCGTACAATTGAAGATTCGGCCTCAACTGTGGCAAAAGGGATGATATTTCAAAATGGTAATATTGAGTATTTGATTGATTTTGATCCGTTAAAGTTAAAAGTCTCTCAGGGAGATAAAGTACTGGTTGAGCAGGATGGGCACTGGGAGTAAATTTTTTCACTTCCGAACTGTGAAGTCAGAGTTGGGCAGTTATTCAATATGCAATGCTGCCCGGACTTCAACAGAAGCTAAAAGATGCTTATTGGGAATAACCTGTCATTAAATACAGGTGTAAATGGTTCTGATGAGGATGATGGATGTTTCTATATTTTCATTTCAGGGAGTGAGAAATGAGACTGTTAATGTTATTTTTATGTATTCCATTTCTCGTATACGCTAATGATTTTTGCCAGAATTTAGATAATAATGCAATTTCTCAAGGTACCCGCTTTAACAACGCTAAAAACATCTACAGAGTAGGCGGTGAAGGTCGGTTGCAATTTTATTCTGCACCGGACAAAAAGTGTTTAATTGACCATGTTTTTGTCATTCCGGGTGACTCACTCATTGCTTATATTGAATATGAAAATTTTTATCGGGTTATGTATTTTTCCCGAAACAATGAACAGGTAAGTGGGTGGGTGGAAAAGAATAGGTTGTCAGAAACGCATAAAGGAATTGCACCTGATTATAACACCCCATATCCGACAGAGGTCAATACGGTCACGGGATCTTCAGATTTCACCGTTATGCTTAATAATAAATATATTTCACTCGGTGAAAAATGGGATGAAGAAGTAAGAAAAAGGGCTGGTGCTCAAATCAGCGAGAGTTTTATTGGTGATATACCGGTTGGCAAAGACTATTACAAATACTACCAACATAATTATGACGGTTTTGAAATTTACACGGCCAATATGTTTTGGCGGAAAGAACATCGGGATATTGATAGTTATATCATTTCCCAGCTAACACTGTATGAGCCAGGAGGCATCACTTCCCGAGGTATTTCGGTTGGAGACAGCCAGCAGAGGGTGGTTGAAAAGTATGGCCAGGTTAAAGTAGATAACAGTGATAATCAGCATTGGCTCTATTATGATGGCGATGGAAAACGCCTTTCTTTTCAGATTATAAACGATAAGGTGAGTCGTATCATGTTGGCATTGAATCCTGATGAAAACGGTATCTGACATGCAAAGAAATCCTGGCATCTTTGCTAGTGCAATGATGTTTTTTTATATTTTCCCTCAAGCCGAAGTATCGGCAGAAATAATAAAAAGCAATGAAGATGCCGCCATTTTAGCCGTGCATCAGGCAATCAGAGATCATCAGCTTTCGCCGCTACGTGATCAATGCCTGACGTATGACTATGATGAAACCTCAGATAAAGACTTCTTTATTGTGGATGTTAGAGAAGATAAACGCTATGCCATTTGCGGTGGTGATCCAGAAACATCTATCCATCTTTTTACCTTCAAAATTAATCGAAATAATCATTCGCTAATGACGGATGCGAATTCGGATAGTGGCGATTTTTACACTATTAAAAAATAAAAAGTATCTGCAATTCACACAAGGATGAGTAAATGAAATTTGATACGTATCTATTGGTGACAGTTCTGTCTTTATCTCTACCCTTTCATGCGGCAAAAGCGAGTGAGGAGAGTTTTACTCCAGCTTTCAAAAAATGCATGTCCAATTCAAACGGAATTACCGTTGCGATGCGTGACTGTTATAACGATGAAATCATTAAACAGGATGCGCGATTAAATAAAAACTACAAAGCCTTCTTAGCATCACATGATAGTGATACCAAAAAATCCTTTGTGGAAGCACAGCGGCTATGGTTGAAGTACCGCGATGCAAACTGTAATGCATGGATGGCCACTGAAGCGGGAGGCACGTTAGCACTGCTGGTCGGCGACAGTTGTAATCTGAAGATGACTGCTCAAAGAGCGGATGAATTAGAAATTCCCGCCTCTTTCAGTGGTATTTGGCGAGGGGAGCGTGGGGAGCAAATTTCTTTATCACTGACCTTAAAACAAACAGGCAACGAGATCACCGGAACCTACTGTTATATGGATGGCGGTGATCAGATTGATTGTCCGGCGATTGGCGAGTCAGATCCCTTGCACGGAGTCGTAAAAGGTTCCTCGGCCATTGTGTGGTTTCCCTCTACAGGTGGTGAACCAGACAAACGCAAAGCCAGAATCACTCTAAAAAAAGAGGGAAAAATTTCCTGGGAATTGCTGGAAGATCCCGATTGTTGTTTTACTCCTACACCACATTCTTTCGAAACGCTGAATCGCACAGGCTAAGAATTAATCAAACCACCTTTAGTAACCCGCAGCGAAAATATGGCGAAACCTCTCGCCTCTACACCCCGATTTAAACCCCCAGAACGGATAACTAACATGCACTACCAATTCAATGAGGGCGCGTTTTCCCTGTTTCCGGCTGCCTGGCAGGATACCACCATGAATATCCTGCGTGATGAGGCCAGTGGCCTTGCGCTGATTGTCAGCCGTGGTCCTATTCCGGAAGGCAGCGACTTTGAACAAGAGTTTCAGCATCAATGGGACGCGCTGCGTCAGCAGATGGGGGAAATCCATCAGAGCACCTTTGCGCATGTCACTGCTGGCCCAGACCATACTCTGCGCGCCATTGAAGTGGAAACCGCTTATGAACGCAATGGTCAGGCACTATGGCAAAAGCAGCTGGCCGCCGAAGTACCCGGAACCCGCACCTTGATGGTTTTTACCCTCTCCGCCCTTCGTCCCTTCAGTGAAGAGGATACTGGACGCTGGAACGCATTTCGGCAGAGCCTGACGTTACATAACCCACGGAAATCTTAAGGCATGGATAACCGCGCAGCCCGGCAGGGCGATGAGATCATTCATTCCAGCATCCTGGCGGATATCACCAGCATCGTCGCGGAGGGCGTGACCTATGCGGCAATGGGGGCGATTGTCGCGGGGGCGGCCACCTTTGCCGGGCCGGTTCTCGGCATCGGGGCACTGACTGCGCTCGGCAGCAGCTGCCTGCTGAGCGGGATTGTAGCGGGGGTGGCCGCCAATGCCACCGGTCTGAGCAGCAAAATCAGCGCGGGTGCGGACGAAATCGGCAACTTTCTGTTCCCGCCGTCCCCGTCCGGGGTGATCATCAGCGGCTCTGACGATGTGATCATCAATGGCCTTGCCGCTGCGCGGGCTGCCGGAACCCTGACTTCCGGCGATACTCCCGCGCCGGAACCGCAGTCGCCTGCCAGTTTTGCCGATTACGGTCTAGCTAGCTAGCGTGCAGCCGGGGAATGGTCAGTGGCGCTGGGACGCGGCGGGGAATCCACTGGAGCGCCATGCCGGTGCGGTGTCGTACAACCGGGTGACGCAGCTGAACGGCATCCGCTGGCAGTATGACGTGCATGGCCGCACCACGGAGAAGGACAACGGGCAGGTCCGCTGGCGCTACCGTTACGACGGTGAACATCGTCTGACGGAGGTGCTGAGCGAACCCCACGACCGCAACCGGCCAGCGGTGCGGGTGAGTTTTCAGTATGACCCGCTGGGCCGCCGTATCAGCAAAACGCGGCAGCCGCTGGTGCAGGGCAGGCCGGGCGGGAAGGCGGTGACCACGCGCTTCGTCTGGGAAGGCTTCCGCCTGTTGCAGGAGATTCAGGATGACGTGCCGCTGACGTATGTGTACAGCGGGGCACAGAGCTTTGAGCCGCTGGCGCGTATCGACGGCGTGGACAGCCCGGAAATATTCTGGTTCCACTGCGCGGCAAACGGCATGCCGGAGCGGCTGACGGACCGCGAAGGCCGCATCAGCTGGGAAGGAGTTAACGGCGCGTGGGGCAAACTGCTGCGTGAGTCGGCCCTCCAGACCCCCGGCTTTGCGCAGAACCTGCGGATGCAGGGCCAGTACCTGGACCGGGAAACAGGACTGCACTACAATCTGTTCCGGTATTACGATCCGGACAGCGGACGGTTTACGCAGCAGGACCCGATAGGGCTGGCGGGTGGGGTGAACCTGTATGCGTATGCGCCGAATGCGTTAACGTGGATCGATCCGCTGGGGCTGCGCTGTAAAACAACTAATACCTGGAATGAATTCCAAAGCCATCATCGCGGTCAGTTCAAGTCATCGACTGACGCTGCGGCTGCATATCATACTTTGGTCAAGGAACAATCGCCATGGCCGATGGATGCACCACCTTTAGATGCGACTCTTATTCCAGGAACAAAATTGAAAATGGCAGTATCGCCAGGCCAGCCCGCCACGAGACCAGGTGGATTTGCTACATTTGATGAAATACCTGATGTGTCCTATGTCCGAAATAACCTTGCAGTTAAAAACGAATGGAAGCCAGACATTGATCGAGTGATCACTTATGAAGTTAAAAAGCCATTGCCAGTGAAAATAGGCGCAGTTGGCCCCCAGGTTGATAAAGGCACGGGTTCTTATCTTCCGGGGGGAGGATCTCAGGTTGAAATGTCTATTGCACCAAAAGAGCGCATGAGTTACCTGGATGTTATTGATGAAAATCCCATCAAACCATAGGTTTGGTTTTTCGCGAGTAGCAAAATGATAGAAAAATTTGAGATAGAGAAAGATAAAGGTAGCCTTAGATGGTTCTGCAATAAAACAGAAATTTTGCGGTTGGTAAGTAACTTAGATCAAGCTATGGTTGATGAAAGTCGGCAGATAATATTTATATTAAGTGGAGCGCAAGAGCTCCCAACAGAACTGAAAATATTGGATGAAGAAGGGATGGAAGTATTTTCTTGTTCAGCACCTCAAGGTTCGAATTTTTACTATTTGACAAAAACTCTCGCACGGAGTGTTCTGATAATATGTGTATTTGATGAAAAGCTAGAGGGTTGGCATGACTGGCATTATTCTTTTGATTATAAAAATATGCGATTACTTAGGGAGGGACCAGCTTACTGATTGTAATCGTTTTGGAAATATTAATTATTATTATGACGGAGTGGTGAAGTTTCACATACAATATAGGTGATTTACTCAGCAGGACTCGATAGATCTGAGGCAGACTGAACATTTATTCTAATGCACTGGATTAAATAGATGCAGTAGCAAAGAGGCTAATGCTTATTATTCCATAACCTATGAAATGAAACTTGCTAAAACATCTTATCCTGGAGATTCCCGAGGGCGACGCTTCCAGGAAGTGAGTTCTGGAAGGTGTTACATTCTGATGGTTACGGCGAATATGTCCCATGGGGAAATAAGATGACCTTGAATGACATTATAAAACAAATAGATAGATTAGACGATGAAAGTACTATCTATGTGAAGAAGCCATGGAGCCCTGACTCAGAGGCCATTGTTGCAACTGAACCTGATGAGGGTGGCGTGCCGGATGAAGCAGCGAAAATAAATGCAGAATATTTTTTAGAAATATTCCTGGCTAATGAGTTTCTAGAAGGTTGGTTATCAAATCTAGGTCAGGAACCGTCAGTTAAAGATCAGTGCCTGCGCTTGATAAAATATGCTAAAAATGATGTCTGATGCCTAAAGAAGCCGGAAGTGTTCTAAATGATCCTTCTGGCTTTTTTATTATCCGCCGGTGGTCAGGATAAGACAGCCCGCCTCCACCCAGACGGTAATACATGCAGATGTACAGGTTATCAATTTTGACTAAATTACAATACTACCGGATTAATTAAATGTATGCGCTAGGTAAAAAAGATGCAGAAATAATGCTGTTGGAACTGCTGAAAAGGACTTTAAAAAACCAGTCTGATATTGATGAATTAATGGATTTAGCAAAAGCTAACGATAATTCTATTCCAATGAAAGGAATTAGGCATAAATATGACAGCATGGAAAAAAATACATTAACTGAAAAAGATCGGGATGATCTTGATACCTTAATGCATTTTTATGGTCCATGATTTTATATCTGACTGATTTTAAATGAATAGCTGTTCCGAATGGTATATCCCTTTAAGGAAACTCTACCTGGGTTGTGCGATCTGCTCAATAATCCGCAGTTCGCGGACACGGCCTGGAACCGAGAAGAGGAGAAGGAAATCACCCTCCGTCACGATGCGCTGGGCATCTGCTGAGCATCGCGCTGGACAGCCTGACGGTGAGCGAATTCACCCGCGATACGCTGCACCGGGAGCTTAGCCGCAGCCAGGGCGGGCTGACGACGCGTACTGAGTATGACCCGCTGGACCGCCGTATCAGCAAAACGCGGCAGCCGCTGGTGCAGGGCAGGCTGGGTGGGAAGGCGGTGACCACGCGCTTGTTTTATCTAATACAGACTTTGGTGAGGAGTTTTATTTTAGAACAGATGGCGGCAATCAAGTTTACCTTGAGTTAGGTAATAAAAAGAATGTTATGTGGAAGATTTTATTGAATATATCGGGAAAAGAATAAACGCATATCTCTGATAAAAAGCCGGGTGTGATCTTAACGATCCTTCCGGCTTTTTTTTCAACACAGAAAAATTTCATTATCCAGCATTTAAAAATTAAAGTTATCAAGACTAACACCAATTGGTTACAGGGGGCGTAATTGTTTATAATAATGATATTTTTTATTCCCTCTATTTTTTCTTCTGGTTTTTATCAGAAAATTATCCGAAGTATGAGGTGGTTCATGCAGCAATGATAGTGGTAACTTCCCAATTCCCACACCGGAAAAATCCTCCATTCAGCCAGTGTTGTCATGTCAGTTGTGATTATTATAACGCTTAACATATTGCTCAGAAGCTGAGATTTGCAGGGGAATAAGCTTCACTCTGAATAAATCTGGAATAATCAATCATATGCAAGGACGGTTAAGATGATAGCAGATAAATATATTCCCCTGAGCGCAGTGTTGATCTCTGTTGCTCCGGTCTCTGTACAGGCCGGTAACTTTATAAATAACAATGATTCATTAATTACCAATGTATCTGGAACAACCGCTGATATTAAACAGCGGCACCAGGTTCTTAATACCGATGATTCTCTGCTGAAAGCTGAGAATGTTTATTCCATTGATATGGATCCTGATCAACCCCTGACATTCAGCAAGACACAATCCGTGCAAAGCCTGACGGTGAATTTCAAAACCCAGTCGCAGATAGATAAAGTCGTCAAAGCTACCGAACTGAAATTAATCCTCCCTGCGGGAGTCGTGCGTTCAACCCACGGAGATATCGTGGTGCGCTGCTCGCAGCATACCGACTGCAAATACGATATTGATAACACCTGGACAGGTAAAGAAGGGCATCAGATGATTCTCCTCGCGCTGGATTTACAGCCGGGAGAAAGCTACAGCCTGACGGTGCCACTGACCCTGGAGAAGACCCTGCCCGCAGAGCTTGCCCCAATTGAAGCCGCCATCGGGCAGTCGGCAAGTGTGAAACTGGATTCAGCGGACCGGATTGTTGCTCAGAACAGCGTAACGGGCGGGAAAAAAAATGTGAAGGTTGAAACACGGGTTTCTGTGCATGCCCTGGAGGCTGGATCGCAGAAGGTCAAAGATAAGAAGACCTTCACCGCGCATGTTGTCGCCGAGGGGATGGAATCAACCGATAAACTCAGTCTGACCGACGGCACACACAGCTGGCCGATGACGCTACAGACAGAATGCGATGTTAAGGATGCCAGCTGTTTTAATGCTGATCTTCCTATCCCCACCGATCCCTTTAGCTTCAGCCTGACGGCGGTGGTGATTGCGCAAAATGAGGAGTTAAACCGCACGCAGCTGGTCACGCCGTTAAAAGATGATTCCATCACACCTTTCAACTTCCTTATGCAGTGTCCGGGAAGTCCTGCTGACGCCGCGCAGCCCTGCACTTTGAACTGGGGCGATGAAAACCGGCCTGCACCGATACCTTATCTGGCGGATGATAGCTGGTTAACGCTAAGCAGCCTCTATAAACAGCACCGGATCACAGCAGGGACTTATCAGGCCATCAATGATGCGATAAAAGAGAGTGGCCCGCTGATACTCATTATTACCAATGTAGGCTGGAAGCCGCTATCAACGTTTGAAAACACCGATAAAGC
Source organism: Pantoea cypripedii (assembly GCF_002095535.1). NCBI lineage: Bacteria > Pseudomonadati > Pseudomonadota > Gammaproteobacteria > Enterobacterales > Erwiniaceae > Pantoea > Pantoea cypripedii. The sequence goes on along the minus strand of NZ_MLJI01000001.1, from coordinate 2,665,695 downwards.
GCCAACCGTAAATAAGGAACATATGGATACCGGTGATAAGGATGTGCACGGGCTTATCACCCCTGGGGACATACTCCCGCAATATGGCACGCTGCATTTCTACTATAGTCAGTAATCGCACCGTGCCAGGCAAAAAAAAGCAGCCTTTTCAGGCTGCTTTTCTTCGAATTTGGCTCCTCTGACTGGACTCGAACCAGTGACATACGGATTAACAGTCCGCCGTTCTACCGACTGAACTACAGAGGAATCGTTGGAACGAGGCGCATATTAGCGATGCCGATCCCCGTTGTCAAAGCCCTCCTGCACACTTCTGGTTTAAGTGCGCGGAAAAGCAGCGGATTGCTGTTTTTCTGCCTTGAATGATCACAATTCAAACTGCCAGCAAGATCTCACTTTAAACGCAATTCCTTGCAGATGTTAGATGCGTGTCAAAGTTTTGTTATTTGCCGATTTTAAAACAACTGTTTCAGTGCTTTTATGATGAAAATTTCAAATGTCGTTAAGATGGAATAAATGAACTGCTTATCATCACGGGTGGAACAACTTTTATAACCCGAAACGCCGTTTTGAAAATAACTTGTTGATAAGGAATAAGTTGCAATAAGGAGTCGTTGAAAACCGATAGCGTTAAACCAGAAGCCTTACCTCTACAACCAGATAAAAAACGCCAGCGACGTTGAATGAATGTAAAAGAATTTTTTCATTCGCGGTATCAGCCAACCTGCGCATGTTAACGATAATGAAGGGTTACCTATGAACATTAAAAAAGCGTTAGTGACTTCCCTGTTAGCTTGCATGTTACCTGCCGCTGTAATGGCAAAAGATATCCAGGTTGGCGTCTCTATGGCGTTGTTTGATGACAACTTTCTGACGATTCTGCGCACCGCGATGCAGAAAGAGATGACTAAAGACAACGTCAAAGGCCAGGTCGAAGACGCAAAAGGCGACGTATCACAGCAGCTGCAACAGGTGCAGAACTTTATCGGTCAGGGTGTGGACGCCATCATCGTTAACCCGGTGGATACCAACGCCGTGAAACCAGTCATGGATGCGGCCACCAAAGCGGGCATCCCGTTAATCTTCGTTAACCGCAAACCGGCCGGAGAACTGACGGACAAAATGGCCTACGTCGGTTCTGACTCCGAGCTGGCAGGGCGTCTGCAAATGGAAGCGCTGGCCAAAGCGATGAACGGCAAAGGCAACGTCGCGATCCTGATGGGTGACCTGGCGAACGAATCAACCCGTGACCGTACCAAAGGGGTGGAAGCGGTGGTCGCCAAATACCCAGGTATCAAAGTGGTACAGAAACAGACAGCCAAATTTATGCGTAACGATGCAGTCGATGTGGTGAGCAACTGGCTGACCGCAGGTGATGACATCCAGGCGATTGCTTCTAACAACGACGAAATGGCGATTGGTGCTCTGCAGGCACTGGGTAAAAACCCGAACCACATCCTGATTGCTGGCGTTGACGGCACACCTGATGCGTTACAGATGCTGAAGAACGGCAAAATGGTCGCCACCGTCTTCCAGGACGCAAAAGGCCAGGGTGAAGGCGCGGTACAGGCAGCCATCAAGCTGGTTAATGGCGAGAAAGTTGAGAAGGTCATCAACATCCCGTATCAGCTGATCACCAAAGAAAACATGGCACAGTTCGAAACCCGTAATCAGAAATAAACCGATCCCGACAAAGCCGTACGGAGGTGATGTATGACCGCTTTTGCGCTTGAAGCCGAAGGCATCAGCAAGTTCTTCCCTGGAGTGAAGGCACTCGACAATGTCTCACTGCGCGTTAAACCGGGGTCGGTACATGCCCTGATGGGCGAAAATGGCGCGGGCAAATCCACTTTAATGAAATGCCTTATCGGGATGTATCGTCCCGATAAGGGCACCATCCGCATTAAAGGGGAGCCAGTGCAGTTTCAGGACACCATGGATGCTCTGCGTTCCGGGATCTCCATGATTCACCAGGAACTGAATCTGGTGCCTCATATGACCGTAGCTGAAAACATCTGGCTCGGTCGCGAACCGATGAAATACGGCTTTGTTGACCACAGCAAACTCAACCAGCAGACACAACAGCTGCTGAACAAACTGAATATCCGTCTGAAAGCCGACCGTATGGTCGGTGAACTGAGCATCGCAGCCCAGCAGATGGTGGAAATCGCCAAAGCGGTGTCGTGGAACTCCGACATCGTGATTATGGATGAACCGACCTCTGCGCTGACAGAAACAGAAGTTTCGCACCTGTTCACCATTATTCGTGACCTGCGTGAGCAGGGCAAAGCCATCATCTATATCAGTCACAAAATGGATGAAATCTTCTCCATCACCGATGAAATCAGCATTTTCCGCGACGGTGCCTGGGTGGGCAGCAACAGCACCACGCAGTTTACCCGTCAGTCGCTGATTACCCAGATGGTGGGACGTGAGCTGACCCAGCTGTTCCCGAAATTCAACAATGCGATTGGCGAAGACGTGCTGACGGTGCGCAACCTCAACAGCAAAGGTCGCTTTAAAGATGTCAGCTTCACGCTGCGCAAAGGGGAAATTCTTGGCGTTGCCGGGCTGGTGGGTGCCGGTCGCAGTGAAGTGATGGAAAGCCTGTTTGGCATGGAGAGTTTCGACAGTGGCGAAGTGCTGATCGACGGCGTGCCGGTGAAAATCGACTCACCCTCCACAGCGATTGAGAAGGGCATGGCGTTCCTGACGGAAGACCGTAAAAAGTCGGGACTGTTTCTGGTGCTGTCGGTGCTGGAGAACATGAGCATCGTCAACATGCCGGATTACATCGGCAAAAGCGGTTTTGTCAGCCATATGAAGATGGCGCAGGACTGCATGGAGCAAATCCGCAAGCTGAACATCAAAACGCCGACCATGGACCAAATCATCAATAACCTCAGCGGCGGTAACCAGCAGAAGGTGCTGATTGCCCGCTGGCTGCTGGCTCAGCCGAAGATCCTCATCCTTGATGAGCCAACGCGTGGCATCGACGTGGGTGCCAAAGCTGAGATCTATCGTTTGATCAGCGAACTGGCGAACCGTGGCGTCGCCATCATCATGGTGTCCTCGGAGCTGCCGGAAATTCTCGGCATGAGTGACCGCGTGATGGTGATGCACGCAGGACGTATAACCGGCATCCTCAATAAAGAAGAGGCCGACCAGGAAACCATTTTGTCGCTGGCATCTGAGTAAGGCGCGAGGCAACTATGAGCAACATGAAAGTTACGGCCCCCCAGGCAACTGAACAACAGACGTCCTTTTTCAGCAATCTGCGCCACAAGATGCCGAAAGATACCGGTATTTTTGTGGTGATGCTGGGTATTGCCCTGATCTTTGAAATTGCGGGCTGGTATGTCCGTGACCAATCCTTCCTGATGAACACCAATCGTCTGGTGCTGATTGTGTTGCAGGTGGCGATTATCGGTATCATCGCGGTGGGGGTGACTCAGGTCATTATTACCACCGGTATCGATCTCTCATCCGGTTCGGTCATCGCTTTGACGGCAGTGGTCGCGGCCAGCCTGGCGCAAACCTCCGATAGCCTGTCGCCGATGTATCCTTCGCTGGTTAACCTGCCCGCTGCCATCCCGATTGTTGCGGGTATTGGGGTGGGGCTGGTCTGTGGGCTGGTCAACGGGGTGCTGATCACCAAAACAGGTATTCCTCCGTTTATCGCCACCCTCGGTATGATGGTATCCGCACGCGGTCTGGCGCAGTACTACACCCAGGGTAACCCGATCAGCTTCCTGTCTGATGGCTTCACCTCGATCGGTCAGGGTGCAATGCCGGTAGTGATCTTCCTGGTGGTGGCGTTCCTGTTCCACATCGCGCTGAAGCACACCCGCTACGGCAAATATGTCTACGCCATTGGCGGCAACATGACCTCCGCCAAAGTGTCCGGCATCAACGTCAATAAATACCTGATTATCGTTTACACCATCGCCGGTGCGCTCTCGGGCCTGGCTGGTGTGGTACTGGCGGCACGCGTCAGTAGCGGACAGTCAAGTATGGGCCTCGCCTATGAACTGGATGCCATCGCCGCAGCAGTTATCGGTGGCAGCAGCCTGATGGGCGGCGTGGGGCGTATCACCGGCACCTTAATCGGTGCAGTGATCCTTGGCCTGATTAAGAGTGGGTTCACCTTTATTGGGGTGGATGCGTACGTTCAGGACATCATTAAAGGCATCATTATCGTCGCAGCGGTGTCGATCGATATGCACCGCAACCGCAAAAAACGCTGATACGCGGCATCCTTCGTGCTGTAGCCGCGTTGGCATCTCCCGCTTACCCTGGTCACATAGTTAGCTATGCTCCCAGGGCTAAGCCGGAGATGCCGCCTTGCTACAACGCGAATGATTTAGCGTATCACCGAGGTGGAACGATAAGTTTTACTATTGATATTGTAATATAACCTTCATTTAACTCACTGATTTTCCCTGTCTTTGCCCATGCTGACGCCATTCAGTGCACTAAAAAGAGTCGCCGGGTCATCACTTTTTTGCACACCTGCCTCGCATTTTCTGCACTTATTTGGTGCGTTGCGCGCGATCTTTCAACAATCCGTGCCATGTGCTGCGCTTATTAACTCTAAAGTGGTAATCAGAAACGCTTATTTTCCGCGTCGTTAGGAAAAATCTGGTAAAGCTTTTACGTGTTTTGATAAAACCTGGCCTGCATATTGCAACCTATATCACCACAAGCCAGCAGGCTAAGAGCACCAATAATTATTGGGCATTCGGGGATCCGTGACGGAGGCAAAATGAACTTAAGACGACTGAAATACTTTGTAAAAATCGTCGATATCGGCAGCCTGACTCAGGCAGCAGAAGTGTTGCATATTGCGCAGCCCGCGCTTAGCCAGCAGGTGGCGACGCTGGAGAACGAGCTGGATCAGCAATTGCTGATTCGTACCAAACGCGGCGTAACGCCGACGGAAGCCGGTAAAATTCTTTATGCCCACGCACGCACCATCCTGCGTCAGTGCGAACAGGCGCAGACGGCGGTGATCAATGCGGGTCAGGCGCTGAATGGCCAGGTTTCGATTGGTCTGGCACCGGGCACCGCAGCATCATCGCTGACCATGCCATTGCTGCAAACCGTGCGCGAGCAGTACCCGGATGTGCTGGTGTATCTGCATGAAAACAGTGGTACCTCTCTGAACGAGAAAGTGATGAACGGCCAGCTGGATATGGCGGTGCTGTACGACCGCGCACCGACGGCGGGCATCAACAGCATTCCGCTGATGAAAGAAGAACTGTATCTGGTCGGTGCCACCGACTGCCCAGGAGCTACGGTGGATCTGGCCGATGTGGCGCAGATGAACCTGTTCCTGCCACGCGATTACAGTGCGGTACGTAAACGTGTGGATGAAGCCTTCTCCCTGCGTCGCCTCAGCGCGCGCATTATTGGTGAGATTGAATCGATTTCAACGCTGACTGCGGCAGTATCGAGCGGTATGGGCGTGACCGTACTGCCGGAATCGGCTGCGCGTGCGCTGGTTAGCTCCACGCATGCCTGGATGGCGCGTATCAACAGCCCATCGCTGAATCTGCCGCTGTCACTGAACGTGTCTGCGCGCCTGCCACTGTCGCCATCAGCGCAGGCGGTGAAAAATATTCTGCTGTCGCTGCTGAATAAGCCGATGGTGGAAGATCGTGAATTAATGCTGGTAGGTTGATTGCGGTCGGGGGCGACCGGTCAGGCTGCGCCCGACACTTGCTGGTTCTGAGGTGGTTTCGTTCGCCACGAGCTGGTTTCGTTCGCTACCGGCACTGGCAGTTTCAGCTCGCCAGTGCGGCGACCGAGCAAAGGGGACCTGGCCGTCCCCTTTGCATTCCCCGGCCCTGCGCCGCCTTCCTCGCCGCTTCGCGGCTTTTTCGCGCGATAAATCGCGCCGCTACACGCCGCCTTTCGCCGCATCCTTGCGGCTCATCCTGGAATCGTTCCCGCGCTCAGCGAGTCCGGATGGCGCTCACACCCACGCTGCAACAGCAATGACTTTCTGGGGTTTTTCCGTTGTTGTTTGCTTAACGGCGCGCGATAAATCGCGCCGCTACGGGTATATTCAGGTATTTGAATTAATTGATAAAAATTGCACCGTATTTGTAGCGGCGCGATTTATCGCGCAATACCCAATTATTTAAAATCCGCGAGGTCCGTCCGCTCGCACAGGCGGTCCTGAAACTACCTAAAGCCTGGCGGGCGGAACCTTCTCAGAGCACAACCGCTGCTGCCAGCGACAGGCGAACAAGATCGCCACCGCCCCCATCCCGGTCTGGCTCCCCCACCCCTTATTACCATTCCGCATAACGAACCGTTTTTTATTATTTGTTGTACTGCCACCAACTTCATAACATGGATGAAACAGGGGCAGGAACAAGGAGAAAAGGTGTGAATTTCCAGCAACTTAAAATTATACGTGAAGCAGCCCGTTGCGAGTTCAACCTGACTGAAGTCGCCAACACGCTCTTTACCTCGCAATCCGGGGTCAGTCGCCATATTCGCGATTTGGAAGATGAACTTGGCGTCGAAATTTTTATCCGTCGCGGTAAACGTCTGCTGGGGATGACCGAGCCAGGTAAAGCGTTGCTGACCATTGCTGAACGCATCCTTGATGAAGCGGGCAAAGTCCGCCGCCTCGCCGATGTGTTTACCAATGAAACCAGCGGGGTGCTGACCATCGCCACCACCCATACCCAGGCGCGTTACAGCCTGCCGCGAGTGATCAAAGCTTTCCGCCAGCTCTACCCCAATGTCCGGCTGGAACTGAATCAGGGATCACCGCAGGAAATTGTGGCGATGTTGCTGGCGGGGGAGGCCGATGTCGGTATCGCCAGTGAACAACTGGTGAATAACGCCAGCCTGGCAGCCTTCCCGTGGTTTAGCTGGCATCACTCGCTGCTGGTGCCGCACGATCATGAACTGTTGCAGACGGAGCCAGTATCGCTGGGGCAACTGAGTCGCTATCCGCTGATTACCTACCGTCAGGGTATCACTGGTCGTTCGCGTGTTGACCGCGCCTTCCAGGCTGCCGGGTTGAAGCCGGATATCGTGCTCAGCGCCCAGGATTCCGATGTGGTAAAAACCTATGTCGAGCTGGGTCTCGGCGTCGGCATCCTCGCCGACCAGGCTTGCGATATCTACGATGGTGAAGACCTGGTAAAAATCGATGCCCGTCATTTATTCGATGCCAACACCGTCTGGCTGGGCCTGAAACGCGGCCAGCTGCAACGTAACTATGTCTGGCAATTCCTCGAACTCTGTAACGCCAACCTGTCGCTGGAGGAGATCAAACGTCAGGCGCTCTCCTACGAAACCGGCGAAGAACCGGCCATCGATTTCCAGATCTAACCTCCCGCGTGCGGCTCGTTCGGGCCGCGCAGCATAAAATTTCTTTTCCCGTCGCAAAACGCGTAGCTGTGTCATTTCGTTCTCGCAGAAAAACATCCTGCGCTGTGCCGCCGCGTTACAGTGAAATGACATAGACACAGGGGAAAAGCATGTCGCGAATTCAACTGAAAGATACGGAGTTACTGCGCCAGCAGGCGTTATTTGGCGGGCGCTGGCAGGATGCGCACAGCGGCGCGACGTTGCCGGTTGTCGATCCTTCCACTCAGGAAACGCTGGTGACCATCCCGGCACTGGGTGCGGTAGAAACCGAACAGGCAATAGATTATGCCGAATCGGTACGCGTCAGCTGGGGTAAGACGCCGAATGCCGCCCGCGCGGCGCTGCTGGAAAAGTGGCATCAGCTGATCCTGGAAAATGCGGATGACCTGGCGATTATCATGACCGCCGAACAGGGCAAACCGCTGGCGGAAGCCAAAGGCGAAGTGCTGTACGGTGCCAGTTTCGTGAAATGGTTCGCGGAAGAGGCGCGCCGTATCTATGGCGATACCATCCCGGCACCGAGCGAAGATCGCCGCATTCTGGTGCTGAAACAACCGGTGGGGGTGGCCGCTGCCATCACGCCGTGGAACTTCCCGATTGCAATGATCACCCGCAAAGTCGCTCCGGCGCTGGCAGCCGGGTGCCCCATCATTGTGAAACCTTCCGAACTGACGCCGTTATCCGCACTGGCGCTGGCGGTGCTGGCCGAACGCGCAGGCTTCCCGAGCGGCGTACTTCAGGTACTGACCGGCCTGCCTGCCGATATCGGCAGCACGCTCACCGCCAGCCGCACGGTGCGCAAAATCTCCTTCACCGGATCCACGCGCATCGGGCAGTTGCTGATGCAGCAAAGTGCCGACAGCGTAAAACGTTTAAGCCTGGAACTGGGCGGCAATGCACCCTTGATCGTCTTTGACGATGCCGACCTGGAGATTGCGATTGCTGGTGTGATGGCGAGCAAGTTCCGTAATGCCGGACAAACCTGCGTCTGTGCCAACCGCATCCTGGTGCAGCGTGGCATTTATGAACGTTTCAGCGCACGGTTACTGACAGCGGTAGCGACGTTAAAAGTCGGCGACGGCTTTGATGCACAAAGCACCATCGGTCCGTTGATCAACGATCGCGCGGTTGAAAAGGTGAACAGCCATATTGATGATGCGCTGAGCCAGGGGGCAACCCTGCTGACGGGTGGCATCAGTCAGCCCAACGGCACTTTTGTTCAGCCAACGGTGCTCGGTAATGTCACCAGCCGCATGCGTATCGCCCATGAAGAAACCTTTGGCCCGGTCGCGCCGCTGTTTATTTTTGATGATGAAGAAGAAGCCATCGCTATGGCGAATGATACGCCTTATGGCCTGGGGGCTTATTTCTTCACCGAAAATATCCGCCGTGCATGGCGCGTCGCCGAAGCGCTGGAATTTGGCATGGTGGGATTTAATACCGGTGCCATTTCATTAGATGCCGCGCCATTCGGTGGAATTAAATTATCCGGATTAGGACGTGAAGGATCACGCTACGGAATTGAAGAGTATCTGGAGCAGAAAACTTTTCATATTGGCAGTCTCTGATTAAAAATTAACAAACGAACCGCTCAGCGCCTGTTGCCTTTGGTAACAGGCGCTTTTTATTTTGTGCGCAATGTCATGTTTTTCCCGACATTCGCTGTTTTAGTGCAAGTTTCATGCGAGGTGCACCAAAGGGATGCACGTATTTTGTGAAGTAAATCATCTGTTTATTGCTTCGGCAATTCCGCAAAATTTAGCTCGCCAATACGGCAGAAAATTTTTTTGGGCTGTTTTTTACGCATTATTATTTTTTGGTGGGCTGGCATACTTTCTGCATTAGCTTATTAACAGCACAGATAACTGTGGCAAGAAGTTTTAATTAGCACGCTAATGACGGGTGTAACAAATAAGGATTTTTCCATGTTAAGTTTCGACCCTGAAAAAGTTTCTTTACCCGCTGGACATTATATTAATGGTCAGCATCAACATACGCAGGGCGCGTCTTTTGCGGTTAAACGCCCCTCCGATGGCAAAGTCTACGCCAGCCTGAATGAAGCCACGGCAGCGGATGTGGATGGTGCGGTCACTCTCGCTCACCACGCATTAACTGCCAGCGGCTGGCGCAGCTGCCCACCGCGTGAACGCGGCAAAGTGCTGCGTCGCTGGGCGGACCTGATTGAGAGCGATCTGCTGCTGGCGCAGCTGGAAGCGCTCGGCTCCACCCGCCCGATCGGTGACGTGGTGCAGCATGAAATTCCGTTCACTGCCGAAGCGATTCGTTTCTACGCCGAGTGCGCCGACAAATACAGCGGCGACCTGTTCCCGACCAAAGAAAGCAGCCTCGGCATGCTGATCTCCGAGCCTTATGGCGTCATCGGTGCCATCACCCCGTGGAATTTCCCGTTATCGATGGCGTCGTGGAAATGCGGCCCGGCGCTGGCAGCGGGCAATGCCGTGGTGCTGAAACCCTCCGAGCTGACACCGTTTTCCACCGTGCGTATGGCTGAGCTGGCTGTGCAGGCGGGATTACCGGCAGGCATCCTGAATATTGTGCAGGGCAGCGGGGCGGTGACCGGCCATGCACTGGTCACCCATCCGCTGGTGCGCAAAGTCTCCTTTACCGGTTCCACCGTGACCGGTGCACGCATCATGAGCGATGCAGCGCAGCACGGCATGAAGCCGGTAACGCTGGAACTGGGTGGCAAAAGTCCACAGCTGGTATTCGATGATGCAGGTGACATCGAGGTGCTGGCGCAGCGCATTCTGCGCGGCTTTACCGCCAATGGCGGCCAGGCCTGTGTGGCCGGTACGCGTCTGATTGTGCAGCGTGGTATCGCACAGCCGTTGCTGGATCGTCTGGTGACGCTGTGCCAGCAACCGCGTCCGGGTGTCACCTGGCAGGATGACAGCCGTTATGCGCCGCTGATTGACGAACGGCAAGGCCACAAAGTGGCGTCGGTGATCGCGGCAGCCAAAGCGCAGGGAGCAGAGGTGCTGGTGGGTGGCGAGCGTTTTGCGGATACCGCCGAAGGCTGGTTCTGGCAACCCACGCTGTTGTGCGGCGTGGCATCGGATAATCCGGCAGTGCAGCAGGAAATTTTTGGCCCGGTGCTTACCGTGCAGGAATTTGACGACGAAGAACAAGGGCTGCAACTGGCGGCGCATGACACCTATGGCCTGTGCGCCGGGGTGCACACCCTGAGCCTGCCACGGGCGATGCGGGCGATGCGGGCACTGGAATCCGGCACCGTGTGGATCAACCGCTATGGCCGTTCCGGCGATTTTATTATCCCCACCGGCGGCTTCCTTGGCTCCGGTATTGGCAAAGATCTGGGGCGTCAGGCTTTTCAGGCCTGTCAGCGCCAGAAGAGTGTATTAATCGATTTTTAATTTCCGTTTCAGACAACGACGAGGTCGCGTCATGGCACTGTTTAAACCGAAATACATCACCTTTGATTGCTACGGCACTTTGATCAACTTCGATATGGCAGGGGCGGCGGAACGCTGCTTCAAAGAACGCGTGGCACCGGAAGCGATGCTGGCGTTCACCACCGATTTCGCCCGCTACCGAATGGATGAGGTGCTGGGGGCATGGAAACCTTATTACGACGTGGTGAGTAACGCGCTGCAACGCGCCTGTATCAAGTGGGGCGTGCAGTGGGACAAGGCCGACAGTGACTTTATCTACACCGACTGCGCCACCTGGGGTCCGCATGCGGATGTGCCAGCCGGTCTGGCGAAAGTGGCACAAGAGTTCCCGCTGGTGCTGCTCTCCAACTCGATGAAAGACCTGCTGCCACAGCATATTCCGCGTCTCGGTGCGCCGATCCACATGGCGATCACCGCAGAAGAGGTGGGTGCATACAAACCGCAGATGAAGGGCTTCGAATACATGCTGGAAAAGCTCGACTGCCGCCCGGACGAGATCCTGCACGTTTCCTCCAGCCTGCGTTATGACCTGATGACCTGCCATGACATGGGCATCACCAACAAGGTGTGGGTCAATCGCGGCCACGATCCGGCCAACCCGGCTTACGGCTACACCGAGATCAAAGATATCGGCGGTCTGCCCGCTGTGGTCGGACTCTAAGCCCGGAGGGCAGCGCAATGAAACTCGAATCTTTCTGGCAGGCCACCGCACCGCAATTTACCGGCGCAGCCACGGGTGCGCTGCCCGCCACGGCCAGCGTGGTGGTTATTGGCGGTGGTTTTACCGGCGTCTCGGCAGCGCTCAACCTGGCACGGGGCGGCATCGATGTGGTGCTGCTGGAAAGCGGCGACATCATGAGCCAGGCCTCGGCGCGCAACGGCGGCCACTGCAATACCGGCGTTTCGCAAAACTTTGCCTCACTGGTCGCCAGCCAGGGGCTGGAGCAGGCCAGTCGCTTCTATCGCGCTTTTGATGGGGCGGTGAGCTATGTCGAGCAATTGGTGCAGGACGAGCAGATTGATTGCGACTTCCGCCTGTGCGGCAAGCTGAAACTTGCCAGCAAGGCCACGCACTTTCCTGGCCTGCGCAGCGCCTGGCAACTGATGCGCGACACCGTGGACCCGGAGATCGAGCTGATTAGCAAAGATGACATTCGCCGCGAAGTGGGTAGCGATGCCTTTCACGGTGGCTTGCTGCAAAAGCGTGGCGGTCAGATGCATATGGGGAAATTTGGTGTCGGGCTGGCGGAAGCGGCTGCCCGCAGTGGGGCGAAGATTTTCCCGCATCACGCGGTCACCGGGCTAACCCGTCTGAACGGCTATCGCCACCGTATCACCACCACTCAGGGCGAGATCGTAGCCGACAAGGTGTTGATGGCCACCGGTGTATCAAATGAAGGGCCATTCCCGTGGTTCCAGCGCCGTATCGTGCCGGTGGGCAGCTTTATTGTGGTGACAGAACCGCTGGGCGATGAGTTGCTGCGCCAGATCCTGCCGCAGGATCGTACCTACGTCACTTCGCTGAATATCGGTAACTACTTCCGTACCACGGCCGACCGTCGTCTGGTGTTTGGCGGCCGCGCCCGCTTTGCCGTCAGCAATCCGACGTCAGACTCGCGCAGCGGCGAGGTGTTACGGGCGGAGATGACCGCGCTGTTCCCGCAGCTGGGCAAGGCGCGCATTGATTACTGCTGGGGCGGCATGGTCGATATGACCGCCGACCGGCTGCCGCGTGCCGGTGAGCACGACGGCGTGTTCTATTCCCTCGGCTACAGCGGGCATGGCACTCAGATGTCAACCTGGATGGGGCGGGTGATGGCCGATGTGCTGGCCGAAAAACGCAATGATAACCCGTGGCAGCGTGAGGCCTGGCCTGCGTTGCCCGGTTACCACGGCAAACCGTGGTTTTTGCCTCTCGCGGGCTTGTATTACAAAGCTAAGGACCGGCTCTCCTAAGAAAAATCAGTCTTTTAAACAACATTTCATATTGAGGGTGTGCAGATGAGTAAATTTAAGAAAGAATCTGACGCTGTAAATCCGGCCCTGACGCGTGCATTGACCGAAGGGTCGCTGTCCCGTCGCAGCCTGATGAAGTTGTTGTCCGCCGGTGCGGTGATGAGCACCGGTCTGATCGGTTTTCCGGAAATGGGTTTTGCGGCGGAAACGCCGGTCAAAGGCGGTAAGCTGCGTGCGGCAATGGCCAACGCCTCAGCCACCGATACCCTCGATCCCGCCAAAGGCAACAACAGCGGCGACTACACCCGTCAGTTTATGGTCTACAGCGGTCTGACTGAACTGGACAAAAACCTGCAAATTCAGCCGGGGCTGGCCGAATCGGTGGCATCCAGTGATGGCATTACCTGGCAAATCAAGTTGCGCAAGGGCGTGACCTTCCACGATGGCAAACCGCTCACTGCCAAAGATGTGATTTATTCCCTGAGCCGCCACAAAGATCCGGCGGTCGCCTCCAACGCCTTCAAGCTGGCCGATCAATTTAAAACCTTCACCGCCGTCAATGATAACGAAGTGCAGCTGGTGCTGAGCCAGGCCAACTTTGACGTCCCCTATATGCTGGCGGCGGCCCCGTTCCTGATCGTGCAGGATGGCACCAAAGATTTCAGCAAAGGTATCGGCACCGGCCCGTTCAAACTGAAAGAATTCAGCCCTGGCGTGCGTACCGTGGGCGTGAAGAATCCCAACTACTTCAAACCCGATTTGCCCCATCTCGACGAGGTGGAACTGCTGGGCGTGACCGACCAGGCAGCGCGCGTCAATGCGCTGATGTCGGGTGACCTGCATATCATCTCCACCCTCAGCGCTGCCGACTGCAAACGCATCAAGGCCACCTCTGATTTTGGCGTGCTGGAGAGTAAATCCGGCATGTACACCAACCTGATCGTGCGCACCGACATGAAACCCGGCAGCAACGAAGATTTCGTGCTGGGGATGAAGTATCTGCAACCGCGCGAAATGCTGGTGAAAACCGTGTTGCAGGGATATGGCGACGTGAGTAATGACACCCCGGTGCCGCCGTGGCATCCGCTGTACAACGTGGACCTGAAACCCCGTCCGCTGGATGTGGAAAAAGCCAAATTCCACTTCAAAAAAGCCGGCATGGTTGGCGCTAATGTGGAAATCATCACCACACCGAACATCGAAGGGGCAGTGGAGGGCGGTCAGCTGATTCAGCAGGTGGCGCGCAACACCGGGGTGAATTTCAAGGTGCGTCGCGTGCCGTATGACGGCTACTGGTCAACGCACTGGACTAAAGATCCGGTCGGCTACGGCTCCATCAACCCGCGTCCGACGCTGGATATGTTGTTCTCCCAGTTCTATCTCTCCAGTGCATCGAACAATGAATCCGGCTGGAAAAACGATCAGTTTGACCAGTTGGTGGTGGCGGCAAGGGGTGAGCGCGATCAGGCGAAACGCAAGCAGATGTACGGCGATATGCAGACGCTGATTTACGACCACTGCGGCACCATCATCCCCACCTTCATCAGCTCCACCGATGGTTACAACAAGAAGGTGAAAGGGGTAGAGGCATGGCCATCAGGCATGATGATGGGTTATCGCTTCCATGAGTTTGCCTGGCTCTCTGCCTGATCCCTAACCCTGAGAGGAGTACGCCGATGAACCGATACATGATGTTCCTGATTGCCCGGCGCGCAGGCGCGGGCGTCCTGACTTTACTTATCGTCTCGGCGGTGGTGTTTTTTATCACCAGCCTGCTGCCCGGTGACGCGGCGCAGATGATTCTGGGGCAAAACGCCACACCGGAAACGGTGGCGGCGTTACGCCAGCAGCTCGGGCTGGATCAGCCGCTGCTGGTACGTTATTTCAGCTGGCTGGGCGGCATGCTGCATGGCGATTTCGGTATCTCGTTTGCCAGCCATTTACCGGTGGCACAGCTGGTGGCGCAGCGTATTCCAGCCACCTTCGAACTGGCGGCGATCACCACGCTTATCTGCGTACCGCTGGCGCTGGTGATCGGCATTGCGGCGGCGATGAACCGGGGTTCAATGATTGACCGCTTCCTCGTGGTCAGCACCATGGCGACGGTGGCGGTACCGGAATTTCTGGTGGCTACCGTGGCGGTGCTGATTTTCGCGGTGAAACTACATTGGGTGTCGGCGATGTCATTCGGCAGCCCGGATATGAGCCTGCTCAGTTACCTGAAATCCTATGCGCTGCCGATGCTGACATTGTGCTGCGTGCTGGTGGCGCAAATGGCGCGCATGACGCGTGCTGCCATCATCAATCAGCTCGACAGCCCCTACCTGGAAATGGCGCGCTTAAAAGGCGTCTCACCGCTGCGCGCAGTTTTGCGTCACGCGCTGCCTAACGCCGTCGGGCCGATTGCTAACTCCATCTCGCTCAGCCTGTCGTATCTGTTTGGTGGCGTGATCATCATCGAAACCATCTTCAGCTACCCTGGCCTCGCCAGTGCGCTGGTGGATGCGGTCAGCAACCGCGATCTGCCGGTGGTGCAATTTTGCGTGATGCTGTTTGCCGCCTGCTACCTGCTGTTGTTGCTGGCAGCCGACATCCTCACCATCGCCTTTAACCCGAAATGGAGGAGCTGATGAATAGCTTGCTACTTCCCTGGCGCTTTTTTCAGTCGCTATCGATCTCCGGTCGTTTTGGCCTGCTGATCTCGCTGTTCTGGGTGTTTATGGCATTGTTCGGTACGCAGCTGGCACCGCACAGCGTCGAAGATATTGGCGGTGGGCCGATGCTGGGGGGCTTTACCGCAGATAACTGGCTGGGTACGGATTATCTTGGCCGCGATATTCTCAGCCGCATTCTATACGGCGCGAAGTTCTCCATCGGCCTGGCGCTGAGTGCCGCAGTGGGGGCCAGCCTGATTGGCACCTTGCTGGCATTACTGGCGGCCGTCACCGGGCGCTGGCTGGAAGAACTGCTGGGACGTGTCAACGATGCGCTGCTGGTGCTGCCCGGCAAAGTGCTGTCGCTGATGATTGTGGCGGTGTTCGGTTCTTCCCTGCCGATGCTGATTCTCACCGCAATCTTCACCTACTGGCCGGGGGCATTTCGTATCGCGTTTGCCATGGCGAGCAGCCTGCGCAATATGGACTACGTGCGTGCCTCGAAGCTGCGCGGTGAAAGCCGCTGGTACATCGCCATCCATGACATCCTGCCGAATATGGTGCACCCGATGCTGACCGATTTTGGTCTGCGTTTTGTCTACATCGTGCTGCTGCTCAGCGGCCTGAGTTTCCTTGGTCTCGGCGTACAACCGCCGTATGCCGACTGGGGCACGCTGGTACGCGAAAACATTCAGGGCCTGTTTGATGGTTCACCTGCGGTGCTGATGCCTGCGGTGGCGATCGCCAGCCTGACCATTGGTGCCAACCTGTTTATCGACAGCCTGCAGGCGATGCGTCCGCTGAGTTTTGCGAAGGAGGGAGCATGAACGTGACACCGCACACCGCGATGCCGGTGATCGCCGTCGAGAACCTGCGCGTCACTGCGCAGACCGACAAAGGCGAAGAGATCGATCTGGTTTCCGACATTCGTTTTACCGTGCAGAAGGGGGAAGTGCTGGCGCTGATTGGTGAATCCGGCTCCGGCAAAACCACCATCGCCATGGCGCTGATGGGCTATGCGCGTCATGGCTGTCGTATCGCTGATGGCATGATCCATGTGGCGGGCACTGATGTCCGCAGCCTGTCGCCAGTCCAGCTGCGCGAGTTTCGCGGTAACAAAGTCGCCTATATCGCGCAGAGCGCAGCGGCGTCGTTTAACCCCGGCATGCGCATTCTTGATCAGGTGATCGAGCCGGTGGTGATCCACGGCAGCATGAAACGCAAAGCGGCGAAAGAGAAGGCCATCGCGTTGTTTCGTGAACTGGCGTTGCCGAATCCGGACACCATCGGTGACCGCTTTCCGCATCAGGTATCCGGCGGCCAGTTACAACGTTTGATGACCGCAATGGCGCTGATTGGCGACCCGGATGTGGTGATTCTGGATGAACCGACCACCGCGCTGGATGTCACCACTCAGGTGGAGGTGCTGAAGGCGTTTCGCCGTGTGGTGGCGCAGCGTGGCGTCACGGCAATCTACGTCAGCCACGATTTGGCAGTGGTGGCCCAAATGGCCGATCGCATTCTGGTACTGCTGCGCGGCCAGATAGCGGAATACGGCACCACCGAACGCCTGATCGGCGACCCGCAGGCGGAATATACCCAGTTGCTGATGGATGCCGCACGTCAGACCGAACGGCCAAGCAGCTGGAGCTGTGCCACAGCAGAGATGCAGCCCTTGCTGGAAGTGCGCGACCTCTGTGCCGGTTATGGCCCACGCGGCAGCGATGGTCAGCCCAAAATCCGCATCCTCGAAGACATCAATCTGAAACTGTGGAAAGGGCAGGCGATTGGCATTATTGGCGAATCTGGATCCGGTAAAACCACGCTGGCGCACGCCATTGCCGGGCTGAATGCGCCGAGTCAGGGACATCTGTTATTCAACGGTCACTACATCAACGGTGACATGCATAAGCGGCCCGATAACGAGCTGCGCCGTATCCAGTATGTCTTTCAGATGGCGGACACCGCGCTGAATCCGGCGCACAGCGTTGAGCGCATCCTGTCACGCCCGCTGGCCTTGTTCCACGGTCTGAGTGGTGCGGCGCGTGAACAGCGGCTGCATCAGTTGCTCGACCTGGTCAAACTGCCACGCAGCGTGTTATGGCGACGTCCGTGGGCGCTCTCCGGCGGGCAAAAACAGCGCGTTAACCTCGCACGGGCGCTGGCCGCCGAGCCGGATCTGATTCTGTGTGATGAAGTGACCTCGGCGCTCGACACCGTAGTGGCGGCGGCGGTGCTGGATCTGATCAGCGAATTGCGGCGTGAGCTGGGCTTGTCCGTGCTGTTTATCAGCCACGACATGCACGCGGTACGTGCCGTTTGCGACGATATCGTGGTGATGAAAAGTGGCCGGATTGTGACGCAGATTGCGCGGGCAGATTACGACAAGCCGACCAGCGAGTTGTACTTCGAACGCCTGAAACGTGCGGTGCCGGAGCTGCGTCAGGGCTGGCTCGATGAGCACGAAGAAGTATTGAAGGCGGAATAACAGCACGAATGTAGCGGCGCGATTTATCGCGCGGTTTTTCAACAACCAACGCGTTTCGGCATTGCGCGATAAATCGCGCCGCTACGAATCGCAGAAAAATTTTCAATATTGAGGTAGCAACGTTATGCCTGCGCCGATTCGTTATGTACAGGACAGTGCTGATTTCCCGGAGTCCGCCGATGTGGTGGTGATTGGTGCCGGTATCGCCGGTTCTGCCGCCACCTGGGAGCTGGCCCAGCAGGGGTTAAAAGTGGTGTTGGTGGAAAAAGGGCTGGTGGGCGCGGAACAGTCGAGCCGTAACTGGGGCTGGTGCCGCCAGCAGAACCGCGATGAACGTGAGCTGCCACTGATTATCTATGCGCTCCAGCGCTGGGGTGAACTCAACGCGGCCACCGGGGAAGAACTGGGTTTTCGTCGCAGCGGGCTGGTGTATGCCACGCGCAACGAGGAAGACATCGCTGCCTGGGAAAAATGGGGCCGGATGGCAAAAAATTACGGCGTGCGCAGCGACATTCTCAGCGCCGAACAGGCCAAAGCGATGACGCCGGGCAGCACCACCGCCTGGCTCGGCGGAGTTTCCTCGCCTACCGATGGCCATGCCGAGCCGCGACTGGCTTCCGCCGGGCTGGTGATCGGTGCGCAGCGTCTTGGCGCAAAGGTGTTCCAGCAATGCGCGGTGCGTGGTCTGGATATTGCGGCAGGCCGGGTCAGCGGCGTGTGGACCGAGCGTGGCCTGATCAAAACCAGCCGGGTGATTTGCGCCGCCGGGGCGTGGACGTCGATGTTTTGTCGCCGTCACGGTATCGATCTGCCGCTTGGCAATGTGATCGGCACGGCCTTCCGCACCCAGCCGATCGAACAGGCAATTGCGATGCCGCTGTACACCCCCGGCTTTGCCTGCCGCCCGCAGATCGACGGCAGCTACACTGTCTCGGTGTCCGGTCGCGGTCGTCTTGAACCCGGTGCGCAGGGCATTCGTTACGCGCGTCAGTTCTTTCCGACCTTCAAAAGCCGCCGCAAAAACCTTAAATTCAATCCTGGCATCAAACCGTTCTTTTCTGGCCCGGAAGCAATGGGTAGCTGGGAGTTTGATCGCCAGTCGCCGTTTGAACGGGTACGTATTCTCGACCCGGCAGCGGATGCCAGCATCGTTGAAGAAGGGCTGGCGGCGATGCGTAAAGAGTATCCGGCGCTGGCTAATCTCAAGCTGGCGCAATCCTGGGGCGGCATGATCGACAGCACCCCCGATGCCATTCCGGTGATCTCCACCGTGGCGAAACTACCGGGGTTGGTGATCTCAGCCGGGTACAGCGCACACGGTTTTGGTATTGGTCCGGGAGCCGGGCGGCTGGCCGCCGATCTGGCGACCGACGGCACGCCGGTGGTGGATCCGACCCCATATCGTTATTCCCGTCTGGTTGATGGCAGTGGCCTCGACGCGCCAGGCATGATGTAAGGAGCACAACATGAGTATCACATTACGCGCGATGACGGCGGACGACATTGAACAGGGTTTTGCCATGACGCAACACCTGAAATGGCCGCACCGGCGTGAAGACTGGTTGCAGGCGCAACAGCTGGGCGAAGGCGTGGTGGCGGAAGAAGACGGTGCTTACCTCGGCAGCGCCATCGGCTGGCGCTGGGGTGAGCAGTCCGCCACCATCGGGCTGGTGATCGTCAATGACCAGTTCCAGGGGCGCGGTGTCGGCAAACAGCTGATGCTGGCGTTGCTGGAGAAATTTCCTGGCTGCAACGTACGCCTGCACGCCACGGAAATGGGCAAAGGGCTGTATGCGAAGCTCGGTTTCAACGTTACCGGCCATATCCAGCAGCACCAGACACGTGCGCTGGCGGCGGTACCGCAGGTGACTATCCCGACCGGGCTGACGCTGCGTAACGCGACCCCGGCGGATGCGGATTTGCTGACCGAACTGGATCACCAGGCGCATGGCATGTGGCGTCCGCGTTTACTCAACCAGCTGATTGCCCATAGCCAGACGGTGATCTTGCAGGACGCGCAGCAGCGTATCCACGGTTTTGCCAGCCTGCGGCGTTTTGGTCATGGCTGGGCGATTGGCCCGGTGATCGCACAAAGCCTGCCAGTGGCGCAGGCGCTGGTAGCCGCGTTGATGCAGGGGCTGGGCGGCGAATTTGTTCGTATCGATACCGACGGTGCGCAGCCGCTGGCCGCCTGGCTGGAAACGCTGGGACTGGATCAGGTTGATGCGCCCACCACCATGATACGGGGAACGCCGTGGTCACCGCAGGCCGGTGAGATGCAGGCGTTCGGGTTAATGACCCAGGCGATGGCCTGATGCATATCGTCTATAAATCGGACCCGGTGCGCGGGGCGCACTGGCAACGCTGGCTGGCGCAGCATGCGCCAGATATCCAGCTGCATATCTGGCCAGAGACCGGCGATGCCACCCAGGTGGAGGTGTTGATTGCCTGGCAGCCACCGGAAGATGTGCTGGCGACCTTTCCTAATCTGCAAGCGCTGCTGTCGGTAGGCGCGGGTGCTGACCAGTTTGACCTTAGCACGTTGCCGCCGCATCTGCCGGTGGTGCGCATGATCGAACCCGGCCTGACCCAGGGCATGGTGGAGTACGTCACTTTTGCCGTGCTGGGGTTGCATCGCGATATGCCGCGCTACTTCCAACAGCAGCGTGAACAGCAGTGGCAAACCCACAAAATACACACCGCCGGAGAACGCCGGGTCGGGGTGATGGGGCTGGGTGAACTCGGCCAGGCCGCGCTGAAACAGCTGGTGTCGCTCGGTTTTAACTGCGCAGGCTGGAGCCGGACCCCGCGTGACATCGATGGAGTACGTTGCTGGCACGGTAGCGATCAGTTGAATGATTTCCTTGCCCATAGCGACATTCTGGTGTGCCTGCTGCCGCTTACCGACAGCACACGCGGGCTACTCAATGCTGAACTCTTTGCCCGGCTGCCCAGCGGGGCGGCGCTGGTGCAGGTGGGACGTGGACCGCAGCTCAATGATGATCATCTGCTGGCGGCGCTGGCGTGCGGTCAGCTCAGTGCGGCGGTGATCGACGTGACCGATCCTGAGCCGCTGCCAGCCGGACATCCGTTCTGGCACCATCCGGCCATCTGGCTGACGCCGCACATCGCCAGCCAGACGCAAACCGACAGCGCGGTGGCGGCGCTGCTCGACAATCTGCGCCGCTATCAACGCGGCGAACCGATGGTCGGTGTCATCGATCGCAACCGGGGATACTGAAAACATTTCCCTGCTAAAAAGGCTGACGATTTTGACAGGAAATGCCGCTGCTCCGGCAATTACGGCAGCGTGAGAAACCAACGGGTTGCGATACTTGAGCCAACCGAACGTTACGTGGATGAGGGTTAAAAATGCAGAATGTCATGGCGGAGCAGCAAACATATTCCGATAACAGCCTGTTACTGGACGCGCGTGAGCAGCATGTGCCGCGTGGCGTAGTCACCGCGCATCCGCTGGTGATCGAGCGGGCAAAAGGCAGCGAAGTGTGGGACGTGGAGGGCAATCGCTACCTTGATTTCGTCGGCGGCATTGGTGTCCTTAATGTCGGCCATAACCATCCGGCGGTGGTGAATGCCGTCACCCGCCAGCTGGGGCTGGTGTCGCACGCCTGTTTCCAGGTGGTGGCCTATCCGGGTTATATCGAGCTGGCACAGCGTCTGAATCAACTGGTAGGTAATGGTCAGCCGTTCAAAAGCGTGTTTTTCACCAGCGGCGCGGAGGCGGTAGAAAATGCGGTGAAAATTGCCCGTGCCCATACCCAGCGCTCCGGCATCATCGCCTTTGACGGTGCGTTCCATGGCCGCACCCTGCTGGGTTGTACCCTGACCGGGATGAGTCAGCCTTACAAACAGAATTTTGGTCCATTCCCTGGCGAGGTGTATCGCCTGCCGTTCCCGAACGCGTTTTATGGCGTGAGTGATGAAGATTGTCTGCAAGCGCTGGATCAATTGTTTGCGGTGCAGATTGCGCCGGAACGCGTTGCCGCGATCATCATCGAACCGGTGCAGGGCGATGGCGGTTTCCTGCCTGCCGGGGCCAGCTTTATGCAGGCTTTGCGTCGTGTCACCGAGAAGCACGGCATTTTGCTGATTTGTGATGAAGTGCAGACCGGTTTTGGTCGTACCGGCAAAATGTTCGCCTTCCAGCATTCAGGTATCACCCCGGACCTGATCACGGTGGCGAAAAGCCTCGGTGGCGGTCTGCCCATCTCCGGCGTAGTCGGTAAAGCGGCGATGATGGATGCACCGTTACCGGGTGGGCTGGGCGGCACCTATGGCGGCAATGCGCTGGGCTGTGCGGCGGCACTGGCGGTGCTTGATCTGCTGGAAAACGACAACCTGCTGGCGCGCAGCAATCAATTGGGTGACAAGCTCAATGCGCATCTGCAACAGCTGGCGGAAAAATATGCCTGTATCGGCGATGTGCGCGGCGTCGGTTTTATGCAGGCGGTCGAAATTATCGACTTCGAAACCAAACGTCCTGACGCGGTGATGACGCAGAAGATCCTCGACTGCGCCTGCCAGGAAGGATTGTTGCTGATTAAATGTGGTCTGCACCGCAGCACCATCCGCTTCCTGGCACCGCTGGTGACGACGGATTCGCAGCTGGAAGAAGCGCTGCATATCTTTGATATCGCGCTGGCACGCGCCAGCGGCCGACTCGGATAAATCCGGCTTCCTCATTGATATTGCTGAAATTATTCTCAGGCTTCCCGAAAATCGTGGCGTGCGTCAGTGCTGGCGCAGCCACATTAAAGCGTGATATACCATCGGGATAACCTGCACAGTTGGTCAACAATGAGGGGTGCTATGAACGGCTTAATGAAACTCGACCGCATCGATATCAACATCCTGGTGCAACTACAAAAAGATGGCCGTATCAGCAACGTCAACCTGGCCGACGCCGTTGGACTTTCACCCAGCCCCTGCCTGCAACGGGTGAAACGTCTGGAGCAGGCGGGTTTTATCACCGGTTATGAAGCGCATATCAATCTCACCAAAATTACCGACTCGGTGACGGTGTTTACCGAAGTGACCCTGTCCGGCCATCGCCGCGAAGATTTTATGAAATTCGAAAACGCGGTACGTGATGTGGATGAGTTGATGGAGTGCCATCTGATCACCGGCGGATATGACTATTTGCTGCGTTTTATTACCCGCAGCATTGAACATTACCAGGAAGTGATTGAGAAGATGCTGGATGCGCAAATCGGCATCGATAAGTATTTCAGTTATATCGTGATTAAGTCGCCGATTATGAAAAGTAGTGTGCCGTTGAGGTCGCTGATCGCGAAACAGAATTCGGTGGAATTTGGCGTGTAGTTGCGCCTTGCCGCTGTTGCTTAAATTCGCGCGATAAATCGCGCCGCTACAAATGACTGCACGCTGGCGTAGCGGCGCGATTTATCGCGCAATCCACCCCCACAGCATAAAATTTCTCCATCGTACAAAATTCCCTTTATCTTAGTTGTTCAGGCTCCGGCTTCAGCCGTTATGCTTGCCCCAACGCCTCTAAACTCAATTCACCACTTTACAAGGAGTTGTCATGGACGCCTTAACCATCCCCGCTCAGCAGTGGCAGCGCGATGACTTCACTCTCTCCACCGAACGTCAGCGCCTGGATATTGACTGGATTCATGACCAGTTGGCGGTGCGTTCGTACTGGGCAAAGGGACAGCCGCGGGCGAAAACCGAGCGCTCGATTGCCGGATCGCTGCCGTTTGGCCTCTATCATCACAATCAACAAATTGGCTTTGCCCGGCTGGTGACTGACTACACCCGCTTCGGCTGGCTGTGTGACGTCATCATTGATGAAAACTGGCGCGGCCACGGCCTTGGTAGCTGGCTGGCGACCTGTGTGCGGGAGCACCCGGAGTTACAAACGGTGCGCCGCTGGATGCTTTCGACGAATGATGCCCATCAGCTGTACCAGCGCCTCGGCTGGCGTGTGGTGCAGGATCCGCACAAGCTGATGGAATTTCCGATCTCCTGATAATGGGAAAACACCATGGGTTACCGCGTTGGCGTAGATATTGGCGGCTCCTTTACTGATTTCGCCGTCCTGAACGAGCAAACGAATCAGATTCACACCTTGAAAGTGTTGTCGCGCCCGGATCAGCCCGGCAGTGAAATTCTTACCGGGCTGGCGCAGCTGGAACAACGCGACGGCATCGCACCACAGCAAATCGACTATTTTACCCACGGCACCACGGTGGGGATTAACGCGGTTATCCAGCGGCGCGGCGTCAAACTGGCGCTGTTCGCTACCGAGGGTTTTTGCGATGTGCTGGAGCTGGCGCGTCTGAAAATACCCCATATCCACGACCTGTTCTCACGCCGACCAGAGCCGCTAATCTCCCGTGACCGGGTGTTTGCCATCAAAGAACGTACCGACCGTAATGGTGCCGTGTTGCAGGATGTCGATCGTGACAGCGTGCTGGCGGCGATTGCGGGCGCGCGGGCGGCAGGGTGCCAGGGCATTGTGGTGGCGCTGCTGCACAGCTACCGCAATCGCCACAACGAAGCAGCAGTGAAAGCGATTATCAATGACCAGGCACCCGAACTGCTGACTTCCTGCTCGGCAGATATCTGGCCCATCATCCGTGAATACGAACGCACCATCACCGCCACCATTAACGCCTATGTTCAGCCAATGGTGATCCATTATCTCGAATCTTTTGAACGCGCCCTGAACACTATGGGGGTGACGCCGCCGCCACGGATCACCAAATCCAACGGCGGAGTGATGGGAGTGGAGCAGGCGAAAAGCGAATGCGTGCAGATGGTGCTGTCCGGCACCGCATCTGGCGTGATTGGTGCCAGCTTCCTCGCCAGTGCCTGTGGTTTTGACAAAATCCTTAGCCTCGACATTGGCGGCACCAGCGCCGATGTGGCGGTGATCATCGATGGCCAGGTGGCACAGGGTAATGGTGAAATCATCGGTGATTTCCCGATCTATATCCCCTCGGTGGCGGTGACATCAGTCGGGCAGGGCGGCGGATCACTGGCATGGATCGATAATCAGGGTGTGCTGCATATGGGGCCGGACAGCGCCGGTTCGCTGCCAGGGCCAGTATGTTTCCAGCGTGGCGGTACGCAGCCGACCGCTACCGATGCGTTTGCCGCCTGCGGCATGATCGGTCATGGCGATCTGGGTTATAACGCCGTCAGGGTGGATGTTGCCGCTGCGCGCGCAGCCTGGCAACCGCTGGCGGAAACCCTGGGTATCCCGGTGGAGGAGACGGCGGAAACCGCCATCCAACTGGCGATTTCCAGCATGTACAGCGATACCAGCGGCCTGCTGTCGCGTTTTGGCCTCGACCCGCGTGAATTCTGGTTCCTTGCCTTTGGTGGTGCCGGTCCGATGATGGGCTGCTTCCTGGCGCGTGAATTGAATATGAAAGGGGTGATTGTGCCGCCGACGCCAGGCGTACTGTCCGCGCTGGGTGGGCTGGTGGCGGATATCCGCAATGATTTTATCCGCACCTTGTACAGCGATCTGGATGCCACGCTGGCGGATAAGCTGGCGACGGAAGCGGAAGCGCTCAGCCTGCGTGCACGCGGCTGGCTGAGTGAACAACATGGTGCCGCAATGCCGTTCACCCTGCACTACAGCGCCGATATGCGCTATCGCGGTCAGTCGTTCGAAATTGAAGTGATGCTGGAGGAGTCCTGGCTGGCGCAGGCCAATGTCAGCGCCCTGCATGATGCCTTTGATCGCCAGCATCAACAGCTATTTGGTCATTGCGATGCCAGCGCACCGGTGCAGGTCATCAACTTGCGGCTGGTGATCGCCTCGCCGACCCCCAAACCCACGCTGAATCGTCTGGCTGCGGCCAGCGGGCCGGTAGCCGTGGCGCAACAGACCCGCGCGTGGATTGATGGGGCAGAACATCAGGTGGATGTGGTGCTGCGCGCCAGCCTGCGCGCCGGGCATCAACTGCTCGGGCCGGTGATTATCGCGCAGGATGACTGCACCACCTGCGTACCGCCGCACATGCAGGTGCGGGTAGATGAGTTTGGCAACCTACTGATTACTCCGCTGGAGGCGCACTAAGATGGCGATTGACGGACGTAACCTGCAAATTCTCGCCAACTACTGCGCGGCAGCAGCCGACGCAATGGCGTTTACCCTGATGCGCACCGCGCACTCCACCTTCGTCAAAGAGACGGAAGATTTCTCCTGCCAGATTGTCAGCCGGGACGGGCTGGCGTTTGCCTCACCGCGCAGCTTTGGTGCGCCCTGGTATAGCGGGATTGATTACGGTCCGGTGCTGGCCCTGATCGACCATTATGACGAGGGAGATATCTGCATCACCAACGATTCCTACGCAGGCAACGTGGCAACCCACTCGCCGGATATCCATATCTGGAAACCGGTGTTTCATCAGGGGGAAATTGTCTGCTTTGTGGTGGGGCATATTCACAACACTGATGTCGGCGGCGCGGTCCCGGCTTCGCTGTCGCGTTCCCTGACCGATATCGTGCAGGAAGGTATCCGCATTCCGCCGCTGAAAATCGTGCGGAACGGTGAGTTAAATGAAGAAGTGGCGCGCATTATGCGGCTCAACGTGCGCGTGCCGGATCAGAACTGGGGCGACTTCAAAGCCCAGCTGGCTTCGGTGAACGTCGGTGAACGTAAAATCCACGAGATTATCGCCCGTTTCGGGGTGGTGGATTTTCTGCAGGGCATCGACGGGATGCTGGAGTATGCCGAACGCCAGGCGCGCAGCATTATCGCCACCATTCCCGACGGTGAATATTTCTATGCTGACTTTGCCGACGAGGATGGCGAAGGGGGCTTCCCGTGCCGGGTGGCGATCACCCTGCGGGTGCAGGGGGAAACGCTGGAGCTGGATTACACCGGCAGCGATCCACAGCTGGCTTCTTCGCTGAATATGCCAACCGGTGGACGCGAACGTCACCCGCTGGCGCTGGTGGGCGTTACCTATGTGCTCTCCACTCTGGACCGGAACCTGTTGCTGAACGCGGGAACGCTGCGCCCGACGCGCGCCATTCTGCCGCCGGGAACGGTGATGAACTGCGAAGCCCCAGCAGCGGTGGGCATGCGTTCGCTGACCTGCGCTCTGTCGCAGATCGCCACCATCGGCGTATTTTCCCAGGCGATCCCCGATCGTCTGCCCGCCAATTCGCCGGGTGGCAACTCCATCATGAATATTCGCACCAGCGATGCGGCTAACCGCAGCGTGGTGGCCTCGCTCGGCCCGGTGGGTGGAGGAGCAGGCGGTACGCCACGTCACGATGGCCCGGATGGCTCCGGCGGTTTATCCGCCTTCCTGAAAAACACGCCGATTGAGATCAACGAAGCGGAAGTGCCGATCCATTTCCATCGCTATGGTCTGGTGCCTGACAGCGCCGGGGCCGGACGTTATCGCGGTGGCTTAGCCAGCGAGATGGTGTTTGAGGTTTTTGCCCCGGACACGCTGGTCACCGCCCGTAACCGTAATCGTTCGGTATTTGCCTCGGCGGGCGTGCTCGGCGGCGCACCGGGTGCTTTGTCACACTTCCGCACCCTGCGTGACGGTGACACCCTCGAACATGGCAACACCGATGTGATTCGTTGCCAGCCGGGGGATGTGGTCGAGGTGTGTGGTCCGGGAGCGGGGGGCTACGGCTTGGCAGTGGATCGTGATGTGCAGGCGGTGCTGCGGGATGTGCGCTGCGGCTTCGTCAGTCTGGCGGCGGCCCGTGAGCAATATGGTGTGGCGATCGTCAATGACCAGGTTGACGAGGTCATGACCGCTGAACTGCGTCACGCCATGCGCCAGCCTGCTGCCGGACACTTTGATCACGGTGCGGCGCGTGACGCGTTTGAAGCGGTATGGACACCGCAACGTTATCAACTGCTGACCGCCTTCCTGGCGGCGGCACCGGTCGGCTGGCGTCATTTTCTTAAGCATCAGGTGTTTAAGGCAGTGGCAGCGGATAGCCAGCCAGAGACGGGCATGGCGGCGCAGATGCACGCCATCTTCAGCCAGTTGCGCCAGCGTTATCCGGCGATGATGGTTTGATGACGCACAACACGCTAAAACCGTTGCGGCTTTCCTGCCAGGCTTAACCTCTTTGCCCGATGGCGTGTCCATCGGGCGTCTGATCTTTTCAGGAGAGTCTCAGCATGGCAACAGCAAAACATCCCGTATGGTTTATTTCCGGCTGCTCCACCGGCTTTGGTCGTGAACTGGCGCAGCAGGCGATTGCGCGTGGTTTCCATACCGTGGTGACGGCACGCGATCCGGGGAAAGTGCAGGATCTGGTTGAAGGGCACAGCAATGCGCTGGCGGTGGCGCTGGATGTCACGCAGCAGGCCAGCATTGATGCTGCCGTAGCCAAAGCGCTGGCAACGTTCGGCACCATTGATGTGCTGGTCAACAACGCCGGATACGGTTATCAGAGTTCGATAGAAGAGGGCGAGGATCAGGAAATTCGTGCCCAGTTTGATGCCAACGTGTTTGGTTTATTTGCGCTGACCCGCGCCATCCTGCCAGCGATGCGTCAGGCACGCAGCGGGCACATTATCAATATCACCTCAGTGGCCGGATTTATGGGGTTTGCCAGCTCGGGTTATTACTCCGCCAGCAAACACGCGGTGGAGGGCTGGTCCGATTCACTGGCGCTGGAAACCGCCCCGCTGGGTATTCACGTCACCTGCGTCGAACCCGGCCCGTTCCGTACCGACTGGGCAGGGCGTTCATTGCATCAGACGCCGAGCAAGCTGCCGGAGTATGCCGAAACCGCCGCTGCGCGTATGAAAGCGACCTCTGAATACAGCGGCACCCAGGCGGGCGATCCGGCACGCGCCGCCAGCGCGATGATTGCCATCACCGAAAACCCCAACCCACCGCGTCATCTGGTGATGGGGGCCTGGGGCTATGACGCGGTGACCAACAAACTGAAAGAACGGCTGGCGCAGGTCGAGGCATGGAAACAAACTTCGGTTGATACGGATTTTCCGCAATAATATTTAATATTTCGCGCGATAAATCGCGCCGCTACAAAAAATATACACGTTGCCGTAGCGGCGCGATTTATCGCGCAATGTTTTTGCGGTTTGTCACGGAATTATAAAAAATAACGATCCAACTCCCAGCGTAACGGGTTTTGCTCAATATATTGCCGCACAAAATACAATTCCCGCTCGTCACGAATGACTCGCTCATAGAAATTAAATTGCCAGATTTTTTGTCCGCAGCGCCGGGTTACCCCTGCTTTATATAACGCAATAATGCGTGACAGCGGACAGTGTTTGTTTTCTCCCAGCCACAGGATGCCATGCAGATGGTTCGGCATCAGAACGAATGCATCCAGCGTTAACCCGGGAATACGCGAGGGCAAAGCCTTCCATTCATGCCCGGCAATATCGCCCAGGCGGCTACTGATTAATCGGGTATTCATGATATGACCAAATAATGGCGTGCGTAAACGAGTGACCAGGGTAATAAAATAAGCACCCATTGTGCAGTAGTCATAATCTGGTAAGCGCAGGTTTTTTCGACGTGGCATGTTGACCTCCTTGTTGCCGGAGCATGCTGTCAGAAACAACGTGGCAGTCCATTGTTTGCTTGCCATTCTGCGTGGCAGATTCCAGTAAATATTGATAACTACCGCGCGATAAATCGCGCCGCTACAAAAAATATGCACGTTGCCGTAGCGGCGCGATTTATCGCGCAATGTTTTGTGATTTATCGCGCAATTAACCCTCACACCATCCTTTCAATTTCCTCGATCGGCACGGCCTGGCTGAACAGATAACCCTGCAATTGATTACAGCCGGCGTCGGCCAGCGCGCTCATCTGGCCTTCGGTTTCCACCCCTTCGGCGGTGACCATTAACCCCATGGCGTGGCCGAGGCGCACCACCGATTCAATAATCGCCGCCGAATTCTGCGCCACCCCTAATGACTGCGTAAAGGAGCGGTCGATCTTGATTTTGTCCACCGGGAAAGTGCTGAGGTAATTCAGGCTGGAATAGCCGGTGCCGAAATCATCCAGCGCGATGCGGAAACCGGCATTGCGTAACGCGATGATGTTGTTGCGTGCCTCATGCTCATCCTCGATCAACACCCCTTCGGTGATTTCCAGCTCCATGCGCTGCGGATCGGCCCCCTCGGACTGCACGATATCAATCATCCGCTCGACAAAGCCACTGGCGCGGAACTGTACTGGCGAAACGTTAACGGCGACGATCAACTGCGGCATGCGTAGCGAGGTTTTGCAGGCTTCGCGCAGCACCCACTCGCCGAGTGGGATAATCAGCCCGGTCTCTTCCGCGATAGCAATAAACTCGCCGGGAACCACCTCGCCACGGGTGGGATGCTGCCAGCGTAACAGCGCTTCCACCCCCACCACACGCTGGCCACTGATCTCCATTAAGGGTTGATACCACACCGCCAGACCGTCGTAATGCAACAACGCCTGGCGCAGATCGGCGGCGATTTGCTGGCGGGTGCGCAGCGATTCATCCATCGCCCGCTCAAACTGGCGATACTGACCGCGTCCGCCGTTTTTCGCTTCATACAACGCGATATCCGCTTTGCGCATCAATTCCTGGCGATCCAGCCCATCTTTTGGTGCCAGTGCCAGGCCGATACTGGCCCCAATCCAGGCTTCACTGCCGAACAAATGGTAAGGTTCACTCAGCGCGCCGATGATGCGTTTCGCCACTGTTTGCACCTGGCCGATATTTTCCACATCCGGCATCACGATAATGAATTCATCTCCACCGATGCGGCCAACGGTATCGCTGGCGCGCACCAGACCGGTCAGCCGATGCCCGACTTCGATAATCAAATCATCGCCCGCGTGGTGGCCGTAGGTATCATTGATGTTTTTAAAACGATCGAGATCGATCAGCAACAACGCCACGCGGTGGTCATAACGTGCCGCCATCGCCAGCGCCTGGCTGAGCCGGTCCTCCACCAGCGACCGGTTGGGCAGGCCGGTGAGCACATCATGAAACGCCAGATGCTGCGCCTGCGCTTCGCTGGCCCCCAGCCTGAGCAGGGATTGCGACAGATTCAGTGATGAGGTCCAGATACGCCGGACCATAAACAGGCACACCAGGGTAATCATCAGCACTGACAGCAGGGTGGACGGGCCGATGGTGCGCAACATCTGCGCGCCGGGGCGGTCTGGCTCCCAGCTGATATAGCCCACCGGGTCGCCTTGTTGCGAGTTCAGCAGATAATGCGCCCGGTCATTGGGCTGCGGTGTGCTGCCGCTGAAATGCAACTGCCGCAGCTGGCTGCGCGTCGCCAGCCGGTTCAGATAACCGTCGTCGAGATATTTCACGCTCACCAGCCGATAGTGTCCCGTCTGACTGGCATCACGGCTGATGTCACCCACCGCGATTGAGGCGGCGCGGTCGCCAATGCGCACAAAATCAGCGCGATCGGCGGGATGATCACCGACACGCAGCAGCGTGCTGTCGAGCATCGCCTGTACCTGTGGCCCCACCTGGCGATCCGGCACCTGCTGGCCATTACGCCACACCTCAACCCGCTGATTATCCTGCCCCAGTATCAATACCAGCTCATGGTCGAACATTTCATACAACCAGCTGCCGACGTTCTCATCCAGCCAGCTCTGATCCGGTTGCGATAAATCCAGCTGATTAGCCAGCGGTGTCCAGCGCGTCAGGCTGCGCAGCTGGCGCAAATGCTCCGCCAGGCTTTGTTCAAATGAGGCCTCGATCATGCGTTGCTGCTGTTCCTGCGCTTCGTTATTGGTCAGCCGGGTGCCCCAGAACAGGCCAGCACCGGCACCGGCAAAGGTCAGCACCAGAATCGCCACTAACGGCAGGATCACTTCACGCACAAAATTGCGCCGAAAACCGTCTGACAGTTTGATTGTATTAATCATTTTATAGGTCGCGTAACAAGGAGGAGTCATGTTCTAACTTAGCAGAAGTCAGGAAAGCTGCATTACGCAAGGGAAGCGTAAATGTGATGAAAATGACCGATATTTTTTTGAACAATGTCACAAAGGCAACAGTTAAAAATTTTTTATTAAATTCCCACCTGAATCACTCGCATCCTGCTGCCTTAAAGCAAATTCATCAGCACGTCACTGAGGCGTCACGGATTTGTCATTTGCCTGCGTCAAGGTAGTCGCCATCCCGCAGCACCTCTGGCTGCGATTCCACAACCTTACGCGAGCGAGGTATTGATGGTGATGGAGATATCCAGACATCCGACCACTGTATATCAGGCGGTCGCCGCCCAACTGGAGCAGGCGCTACAGGAACGCTATCGCTGCGGCGATTACTTGCCTTCCGAACAACAGCTGGCGGCACATTATGAAGTCAATCGCCACACGCTGCGCCGTGCGGTAGACGAGCTGGTTAACAAAGGGCTGCTACAACGGCGTCATGGCGTCGGCATCCTGGTGTTGATGCGTCCGTATGACTATCCACTGCACGCGCAGGCCCGCTTCAGTCAGAACCTGCTGGAGCAGGGTAGCCATCCCACCAGCGAGCGTCTGCTGGCGGTGCTGCGTCCTGCCAGCAGTGACGTCGCCAGCGCCCTTGGCATCAGAGAAGGGGATAACGTTATTCATTTGCGTACCCTGCGTCGCGTTAACGGCGTACCGGTCTGCGTCATCAACCATTACCTGTCTGAGCTGAGCTGGTGGCCAGCGCTGCAACAGTTTCACAGCGGTTCGCTGCACGACTATTTACAGCAGCACACCGGTCTGCAACTGACCCGCGCGCAGACCCGTATCAGCACCCGCCGTGCGCAGGCCAAAGAGTGCCAGCAGCTGGAGATTGCTTTGCAGTCGCCGGTGCTGTGCGTACGCACCCTGAATAAAAACAGCGACGGCCAGGTAGCGGAATACTCCGTCAGCCTGACGCGTGGCGACATGATTGAACTGACCCTGGAGCACTAATGAAACAACCTACGGCCCGTCAGCACTGGATGTCGGTGCTGGCTCACAGCGAAGCCAGCCAGCTTGACGCGCACTGGCACCCGCTCCGTCTCAACCCGAGCTTTGAGCGGGTGCGTCCGGCGGAAACCGGTTTGACCCGTTTGCAGGCGCGCATGGGGGGCAGTGGCAAGCGCTTTGTGATGGGCGATGCCACGGTGACGCGTGCAGTGGTGAAACTGCACGATGGCACCCTCGGGTTCAGCTATGTGCTGGGACGCGATAAAGCCCATGCCGAGCGTTGCGCCTTGATCGATGCCTTATTACAGCAGCCGGAAACCCAGGCGCTGATCGAAGAAAAAATAATTGCCCCGCTGGCGGCCCTGCGTGAAGAGCAGCGTCAGCTGCGCGCACGCGAAATCGCCAGCTCCAAAGTGGATTTCTTTACGCTGGTTCGCGGAGATAACTGATGACATTACTGGCAAGTTTTAACCATCCGGTGGCTGATGCGCAGCGCGCTTTCCGTCGCATTCTGAAAGCGATGAGTGAGCCGGGCGTGATGGTGGCATTGCCGCTGGCGCAGGGCTGGGGCGATCTGTCACCGGCGGCCACTGCGGTGCTGCTGACGCTGGTCGATCAGGAAAGTGCCCTGTGGCTGGATGAGAAGATTGATAACGAGATCCTGCGCAGCAACCTGCGTTTCCATACCGGTGTACCGATTGTCAGCGAGCGCGATGCTCCCTTTGCCCTGACCCATGCCAGCGCCAACCCTGATCCGGCGCATTTCGCAGCCGGTGACAACCTGTCACCGGAAAAAAGCACCACGCTGATTATTGAAGTGCCGTCGCTCAATGGTGGTCTGACGCTGCGTCTGTCCGGGCCGGGCCTGCGTGAACCGCGTGCCATCGCCCCCCAGCTGCCTGCGGCGATTCTTCATTATCTGCGTGAACGCCCGCATCCGTTCCCGCAGGGCGTCGATCTGATTTTCACCTGTGGCGAAGCGATGATGGCGTTGCCGCGTACCACTGACGTGGAGGTGTGCTGATGTACGTGGCGGTGAAAGGGGGCGAAAAGGCGATAGCCAGCGCCCATCAATTACAGGCCGATTTACGTCGTGGCGATCGTGCGCTGGCGGAACTGCAATGTGACCAGTTGGCTGAACAGCTGGGGCTGGCAGTGGACCGCGTGATGACCGAAGGCGGCATCTATGATCCACAGCTGGCGGCGCTGGCCATCAAGCAGGCGAGTGGCGATTTGGTGGAAGCGATTTTCCTGCTGCGCGCCTATCGCACCACGTTGCCACGCCTGGCGGACAGCCTGGCGTTAGACACCGATGCGATGCGTATCGAGCGTCGTATTTCGGCAGTGTACAAAGATCTGCCCGGCGGCCAGGTACTTGGCCCGACCTATGATTACAGCCACCGCCTGCTGGATTTCACCCTGCTGGCGAACGGTGAAACTCCGTCAGCCGCGCGTGACGACCAGGCGCTGCCGCAGCATTGTCCGCATATGTTCAGCATGATGACCGCCGAAGGGCTGGCCACGCGTGAGGAAGATGATGGCAGCGAGCCGTGTGACATCACCCGTGAACCGCCATCATTTCCGGCCTCGCGCGCCGCGCGTCTGCAACAGCTGGTGCGCGGTGATGAAGGTTTTCTGCTGGCGCTGGGCTATTCGACCCAGCGTGGTTATGGCCGCAACCATCCGTTCGCCGGTGAGATCCGCACTGGCTATCTCAGCGTCGCCATCTGCCCGGAAGAACTGGGTTTCGAGATTGAGATTGGCGAAATCCTGCTGACCGAATGTGAGATGGTCAACGGCTTCGCCTCTCAGGACGATAACCCACCGCAATTTACCCGTGGTTACGGCCTGGTATTTGGCCGTACCGAGCGTAAAGCGATGGCGATGGCGCTGGTGGATCGCGCGCTGCAAACCCGCGAGTACCAGGAACGCATCACCAGCCCGGCGCAGGACGAAGAGTTTGTGCTGGCCCACGCCGACAACGTTGAAGCCGCGGGCTTTGTCTCGCACCTGAAGTTGCCGCACTACGTCGATTTCCAGGCGGAGCTGGAGCTGCTCAAGCGGCTGCGCCAACAGCAGCAGGAGCAGAATGATGAGTGAACTGAGCGGTTATAACAGCGGCTATCTGGATGAGCAAACCAAACGCACCATCCGCCGCGCCATCCTCAAAGCGGTTGCCATTCCCGGTTATCAGGTGCCGTTTGCCGGACGCGAAATGCCGATGCCCTATGGCTGGGGCACTGGCGGGATTCAGATCACCGCCAGCATCATTGGCGATCAGGACGTGCTGAAGGTGATTGACCAGGGCGCAGACGATACCACCAACGCGGTGTCGATCCGTCGCTTCTTCCAGCGTGTCAGCGGTGCGGCCACCACGGAACGCACCGTGGATGCCACGCTGATCCAGACACGCCACCGCATCCCGGAAACGCCGCTGGAGGAAGATCAGGTGCTGATTTTTCAGGTGCCGATTCCGGAACCGCTGCGTTTTATCGAACCGCGTGAGACCGAAACCCGCACCATGCACGCGCTGGAAGAGTACGGCATCATGCAGGTGAAACTGTATGAAGATATCGCCCGCTACGGCCATATCGCCACCACTTACGCCTACCCGGTGAAGGTCAACGATCGCTATGTGATGGACCCCTCACCGATCCCCAAATTCGACAACCCGAAGATGCATATGATGCCCGCGCTGCAATTGTTTGGTGCCGGGCGTGAGAAACGCATCTATGCGCTGCCGCCGTATACCAAAGTGGAAAGCCTCGACTTCGACGATCACCCGTTCAGCGTACAACAGTGGGATCAACCCTGTGCGCTGTGCGGTTCACGTCACAGCTATCTCGATGAAGTGGTGATGGATGACGCCGGTACGCGCATGTTTGTCTGCTCCGATACCGATTTTTGCCACCAGCAGCAGGAACAACAGCATGCACAGTGAACAGCCGCTGCTTGCGGTCAATAACCTCACTCACCTTTACGCGCCTGGCAAAGGCTTTGAGGAGGTCAGTTTTGAACTTTATCCCGGCGAAGTGCTGGGGATTGTCGGCGAATCCGGTTCCGGCAAAACCACGCTGCTGCGCAGCCTGTCGGCACGCTTAGCGCCACAGCAGGGCAACATTATTTATCGCAATCAGGACCTGTACCAGCTGAGCGAGAGCGACCGGCGTCGCCTGCTGCGCACCGAGTGGGGCGTGGTCCATCAGCATCCGCTTGACGGCCTGCGTCCGCAGGTGACGGCAGGCGGCAATATCGGCGAGCGTTTAATGGCGGTTGGACAGCGCCATTACGGCAATATCCGCGCGGAGGCAATGCGCTGGTTGCAGGATGTGGAGATCCCGGCGGGTCGTATCGACGACCTGCCAACCACCTTCTCTGGCGGGATGCAGCAGCGTTTGCAGATTGCGCGCAACCTCGTCACCCAACCGTCGCTGGTGTTTATGGATGAACCTACCGGTGGGCTGGATGTATCCGTGCAGGCACGTCTGCTGGATTTGCTGCGCACCCTGGTACGCGAACTTAATCTGGCGGTGGTGATTGTCACCCACGATCTCGGCGTGGCACGCCTGCTGGCGCATCGTCTGCTGGTGATGAAACAGGGCAGGGTAGTGGAAAGCGGCCTCACCGATCGGGTGCTGGACGATCCGCATCACCCTTATACACAACTGCTGGTCTCTTCGGTGCTCAACTAATGGCGGAGTTAACCATGAATACGCAATTGCGCGTGGAGAAGCTGTGTAAGACCTTTGTGCTGCACAACCAGAGCGGCGTGGCGCTGCCGGTGTTGCAGGACGCCAGTCTGGAAGTCAACGCGGGCGAATGTGTGGTGCTGCATGGCCGCTCCGGTAGCGGCAAATCAACGCTGCTGCGCGCGCTGTACGGCAACTATCAGGCCAACAGCGGCCATATCTGGCTGCAACATGACGGGGAATGGATCGATATGGCGCAGGCACCGGCGCGTCAGATCCTCGCCATTCGCCGCAATACCATTGGCTGGGTCAGTCAGTTTCTGCGCGTCATCCCGCGTGTGCCGACGCTGGAGATCGTGATGCAGCCGCTGCTGGAGCGTGGCGTGGAACGCGCCTTCTGTGAGAAACGCGCCAAAGAGCTGCTGACGCGCCTGAATGTGCCGCAACGCCTGTGGTCGCTGGCACCGTCAACTTTCTCCGGCGGTGAGCAGCAGCGCGTCAATATCGCGCGCGGCTTTATCGCTGACTATCCGGTGCTGCTGCTGGATGAACCGACCGCCTCCCTCGATAACGCCAATAGCGCGGCGGTGGTGGAACTGATTGAGCAGGCGCGCGCCCGGGGTGCGGCCATCGTAGGTATTTTTCATGACGAAGCGGTGCGCAGTCGCGTGGCCGATCGCCTGCACGTC
Source organism: Pantoea cypripedii (assembly GCF_002095535.1). Lineage (NCBI taxonomy): Bacteria > Pseudomonadati > Pseudomonadota > Gammaproteobacteria > Enterobacterales > Erwiniaceae > Pantoea > Pantoea cypripedii. The sequence continues at coordinate 2,628,472 of NZ_MLJI01000001.1, read as the reverse complement.
ATGCAGCCGGTACAAACAGGAGCAGAAGCATGATCGTCAATAACGTCCGACTGGTGCTGGAAAATGAAGTGGTGGCCGGATCGCTGGAGATCCGCGAAGGGCGTATTGCCAGCTTTAGCGACAGCAACAGCCAGCAGCCTGGCGCGCTGGATGGCGAACAGGCGTATCTGCTGCCAGGGCTGGTGGAGTTGCATACTGACAACCTGGATAAATTCTTCACCCCGCGTCCGAAAGTGGACTGGCCTGCCCATTCCGCCATGAGCAGCCATGATGCGCTGATGGTCGCCAGCGGCATTACCACGGTGCTGGATGCGATTGGCGTGGGCGACGTGCGTGACGGCGGTCATCGCCTCGATAACCTCAACAAGATGATCGACGCCATCCGCGACAGCAATCGCAAAGGGCTGAACCGCGTCGATCACCAGCTGCATCTGCGCTGTGAACTGCCTTATCACACCACGCTGACGCTGTTTGAAGCGCTGGTAAGCACGCCGGAACTGTCGCTGGTGTCGCTGATGGATCACTCGCCAGGCCAGCGTCAGTACGCCTCGCTGGAGAAGTACCGCGATTATTATCAGGGCAAATATCAGCTCAATGACGCGCAGATGGACGAGTTTGAACGCGAACAGCTGGCGCTGGCGGCCGAATGGTCACAGCCGAACCGCAACGCCATTGCGGCGATGTGCCGGGCGCGCGGCATTCCGATTGCCAGCCATGATGATGCCACCGCGGCGCACGTTGCCGAATCTCATGACGTCGGCAGTGCGATTGCTGAATTCCCCACCACGCTGGAAGCGGCAGCCGCCTCGCGTGCCTGCGGTATGCAGGTGCTGATGGGCGCGCCCAATATCGTGCGCGGCGGTTCGCACTCCGGCAACGTGGCAGCCTGGGAACTGGCGAGTGCCGGTCTGCTGGATATCCTCTCCTCGGATTACTACCCGGCCAGCCTGCTGGATGCGGTATTCCGCTTAACGGCGGATGAACGCAACACGCTGGAACTGCCGCAAGCGGTGGCGCTGGTGACACGTAATCCGGCGCGGGCCATCGGCTTGCAGGATCGTGGCATCATCGCTGAAGGACTGCGTGCTGACCTGGTACTGGCGCACACCGATCATGGTCATCCGCATATTCGTCATGTGTGGTCGCAGGGCAGGCTGGTGTTCTGATGGCGCGCCTGATTTGGCTGACCGGGCCATCCGGCTCGGGGAAAGACAGCCTGCTCAACGCGCTGCGTGAAGCACCGCCAGAGCGTCTGGTGATCGCCCATCGCTACATTACCCGTCCGGCAGATGCCGGGGGGGAAAACCATGTGGCGCTGAGCGAAGCCGAGTTTCGGCGGCGTGAGGCGCTCGGGTTATTTGCTCTCAGCTGGCAGGCGCACGGTCTCAGCTATGGTCTGGGTGAGGAAATCGACCACTGGCTGGCACGCGGTCTTAACGTGCTGGTCAATGGTTCGCGTCTGCATCTGCCGGTGGCGCAGCAACGCTACGGCAGCCAGCTGCTGCCGCTGGTGTTGCAGGTGTCACCCGAGGTGCTGGCGGCGCGTCTGCGGCAGCGGGGGCGCGAAAGCGAGGCGGAGATCGCCCGCCGTCTGGCCCGCGCCGCTGAGCCGCTCCCGGCCCACAGCTTGCCGCTCAATAACGATGGTGCGCTGGCGGATACGCTCGCTCAGTTACGGCAATTGCTGGCGTAATGGCGCGATTTATCGCGTGGAGACATTCGCCACGAGCAGGTTTCGTTCGCTTCTGGCTAAGGCAGTTTCAGTTCGCCGGTGCGGCGACCGAGCAAAGGGCGCCCTGGGCCGCGCCCTTTGCATTCCCCGGCCCTGCGCCGCCTTCCTCGCCGCTTCGCGATTCCTTCGCTTACTCACGCTTCCGACGGACCGGCGTCGATTCGCTCCTGCTCAACGCCGCCTTTCGCCGCATCCTTGCGGCTCATCCTGGAATCGTTCCCGCGCTCAGCGAGTCCGGATGGCGCTCACACCCCCGCTGCAACAGCCATGCCGGTCTGTGTTTTTTCCTTTGTTGTTTGTTTTGTCTTTTTTCTTTTTTCTGCGGGTTTTCAGGCGGGGGTGTGGGCGGCATTCGCAGCGCCGAGTGCAGAGTGAAGGCCAGGACGAGACGCATGGATGCGGCGAGAGCGCGGCATGAGCCAGGACGGCGAATCCGCGCGGTCCGTCAGGCCTGAGTGATAAGCGAGGGGACAGCGCGTAGCGCTGCGCGAGGACGCCGCAGGGCGCGGATTGCAAAGGTCCGCGCCCTCGGACCTTTGCCCGTCCGCCTGCACAGGCGGCCCTGAAACTCCCTAAAGCCTGGCGGGCGGAACCTTCTCAGAGCACAACCGCTGCCGCCTGGCGCACGGCCCCCTGCGGAGCACAACCGCCGCTGTTACGGTTTGATCATTTTGCTGTCATCAAGTCTTCATCCCCTTTGGCCGTAATAAGCGGGCAATTCACACCTCAGATGAAACGGAGCGGAATATGGCACAGGCATTACTGAAAACCGTGGTCGACAATCCTTATGTTCCGCACCTGCAGCAGGGCAACAAGGTGTTGTCGGTGCAGGGACTGTGCAAAGCGTACGGCGAAAACCGCGTACTGGATAATGTCAGTTTCGATCTGCATGCGGGGGAACTGGTGGCGGTGATTGGTCGCTCCGGCGCAGGCAAATCGACATTGTTACATATGCTGAATGGCACCATTTCAGCCAGTGAGGGTGCCATCCTCACCCAGCGTAGCGGCGAAGCGGAACGCAATGTGGTGACGCTGAACAGCCGCCAGATGCGTGAGTGGCGCAGCGAGTGCGGCATGATTTTTCAGGACTTTTGCCTGGTGCCACGCCTCGATGTGTTGACTAACGTGCTGCTGGGGCGTCTCAGCCAGACCTCGACACTGAAATCCTTCTTCAAAGTCTTTTCCGAAGCTGACCGCGCTCAGGCAATCGAGCTGTTGCAGTGGATGAACATGCTGCCGCAGGCGCTGCAACGCGCCGAAAACCTGTCTGGTGGTCAGATGCAGCGCGTGGCGATTTGTCGTGCGTTGATGCAGAACCCGAAGATCCTGCTGGCGGATGAGCCGGTAGCCTCTCTCGACCCGAAAAACACCAAACGCATCATGGACGTGCTGCGCCAGGTCAGCGAGCAGGGCATCAGCGTGATGGTCAACCTGCACTCGATTGAACTGGTGAAAAACTACTGCACCCGCGTCATCGGTATTCAGCGCGGCAAGGTGCTGTTTGACGGACATCCTTCTGAGTTGACCGACGGCCTGCTGCACGAGCTGTACGGCGACGAAATTAACCAGCTCCACTAACTCCCACGGCAAGAGAATAACCACCAATGAAACTGACCTCTTTAGCTTTACTGACTGGCGCTTTGATGGCTTTTGGCGTTAACGCAGCGGATGCCCCTAAGCAACTTAACCTCGGGATTCTGGGTGGCCAGAACGCCACGCAGCAGATTGGCGACAACCAGTGTGTGAAAACCTTCTTCGACAAAGAGCTGAATGTTGACACCCAACTGCGTAACTCTTCTGACTACTCAGGCGTGATTCAGGGCCTGCTGGGTAACAAAATTGACCTGGTACTGAGTATGTCACCGGCATCCTATGCCTCGGTCTACCTGCAAAACCCGAAAGCGGTTGATATCGTTGGTATCGTGGTGGATGACAAAGACGGTTCACAAGGTTACCACTCGGTAGTGATCGTTAAAGCGGACAGCCCGTACAAAAAGCTGGAAGACCTGAAAGGTAAATCCTTCGGCATGGCCGACCCGGATTCGACTTCTGGCTTCCTGATGCCGAACCAGGCATTCAAGAAAGAGTTTGGCGGCACGGTGGATGATAAGTACAAAGGCACCTTCTCTAACGTGACCTTCTCCGGCGGCCACGAGCAAGACATCCTCGGCGTGCTGAATGGTCAGTTTGACGGCGCGGTAACCTGGACTTCACTGGTGGGTGATTACAACACCGGTTACACCTCAGGTGCGTTTGGTCGTCTGATTCGTATGGACCACCCGGACCTGATGAAACAGATTCGCATCATCTGGAAATCACCGTTGATCCCGAACGGCCCAATCCTGGTGAGCAACAATCTGCCCGCCGACTTTAAAGAAAAAGTGGTGGCAACCATCAAGAAACTGGATAAAGAAGATCACAGCTGCTTTGTTAAAGCAGTGGGCGGTGAGCAGCATATCGGCCCGGCAACTGTCGCTGACTATCAGAACATCATTGATATGAAGCGTGACCTGATGAAGGGCAGCCGCGGGTAAGGTTACAGGGGGCGATAAATCGCCCCCATCTGTAGCGGCGCGATTTATCGCGCAGGTTTTTCCGGCAACATGCACGGAATTGCGCGATAAATCGCGCCGCTACGGGTGAACGTCAGTCAATTCCCCCCATCAACCACAGGATTCCCCCTTTGACCGATTTCGAACACTACTATCAACGCATCCGTCGTCAGCAAAAGCGTGACACGTTGCTGTGGTCGCTGTTGCTGGTGGCGCTGTATCTGGCTGCGGGCAAAATCGCGGAATTCAACCTGGTCACTGTCTGGCAATCATTGCCACATTTCTTTGATTACATTGGCGAAACTATGCCTGTGCTGCATTTGCCGGTGCTGTTTGCTGATGTGAAAACCGAAGGTTCCTTCGCGTATTGGGGCTATCGCCTGAATATTCAGTTGCCGCTGATCTGGGAAACCTTACAGCTGGCGATTTCGTCCACGGTGATTGGCGTGGCTATCGCCGCCGGGCTGGCCTTCTTCGCCGCCGACAATACGCAATCTCCCGCTGGCGTGCGTCTCGCCATCCGTGCGTTTGTTGCCTTTTTGCGCACCATGCCGGAACTGGCGTGGGCGGTGATGTTCGTGATGGCCTTTGGCATTGGTGCCATTCCCGGCTTTCTTGCGCTGGCATTGCACACAGTTGGCAGCCTGACCAAGCTGTTCTACGAGTCGATTGAAAGTGCGTCGGACAAGCCGGTACGCGGCCTGGCCGCCTGCGGTGCCAGCAAATTGCAGCGCATGCGCTTTGCTTTCTGGCCGCAGGTCAAACCAACCTTCCTCTCCTACAGCTTTATGCGTCTGGAGATTAATTTCCGCTCCTCCACCATTCTGGGTCTGGTAGGGGCAGGGGGCATCGGCCAGGAGCTGATGACCAATATCAAACTCGACCGTTACGATCAGGTCAGCATTACGCTGCTGCTGATCATCGTGGTGGTGTCGCTGCTGGATACGATCTCTGGCTGGCTGCGCCGTCGCGTGGTGGAAGGAGAACGCGCATGATTGCTCTCGCCCCGGATATCGGCAAACTGAAGCAGGAACACCCGGCGCTGTTTGCCGCACAAAAGCGCTATCTGCGCCGCATTGCGCTGATCGCACTGGCAGTGATTCTCTACTACGTCTTTTTCTTTGAAGTTTTTGGTATCGAATGGAGTCGTCTGCTGATTGGTTGCCAGCAGTTGGGACGTTATTTCCTGCGCATGTTTGTCTGGCAGGATTTCGCCAACTGGCCATTCGGTTATTACCTGTCGCAGATTGGTATCACGCTGGCGATTGTGTTTGCCGGTACTTTTACCGCGACGCTGCTGGCGCTGCCGATCTCCTTCCTGGCGGCGCGTAACGTGATGCACGATCCGCTTACCCGTCCGATTTCGCTGCTGATGCGCCGTGTGCTGGATATATTGCGCGGCATCGATATGGCGATTTGGGGTCTGATCTTTGTGCGTGCTGTCGGCATGGGGCCGCTGGCCGGGGTGCTGGCGATTGTGATGCAGGACATTGGCCTGCTCGGCAAACTGTATGCCGAAGGACACGAAGCGGTGGAACGTTCGCCGAGCCGTGGCCTGGGGGCCGTAGGGGCCAACAGCCTGCAAAAACACCGCTTCGGTATTTTCACCCAGTCGTTCCCGACCTTCCTCGCCCTCAGCCTGTACCAGATTGAATCCAACACCCGCTCGGCGGCCGTGCTGGGCTTTGTTGGCGCCGGCGGTGTCGGCCTGGTGTATGCCGAGAATATGCGCCTGTGGAACTGGGACGTGGTGATGTTTATCACCGTGATCCTCGCGGCGATCGTGATGATTATGGATGTGATCTCCAGCCGACTGCGTAAACGCTATATCACCGGGAAAGCGGTGCCGCTGTGGCAGCCCGCCGCGCGCGACTGAGCCGTTCACTACGCTGCCAGGCGCGTTCCAGCGCCTGCACCAGCTGCGCCTGATGCCAGGGTTTTGCCAGCCGCTCACACAGCGGCAGCATCACCGGCGTCTGGCGCAAATCCTGCCCACTGATCAGCAGCGTCGCCAGTTGCGGCCACTGCTGCTGCGCCTGGCGGATCACATCGGCACCGTTAAGGTTGCCGGGTAGCATCAGGTCACTGATCAGCAGTTCGATATCTGGCGTCTGGCGCAGCAGCGTCAGCGCGCTTTCGCCATCGCCACACTCCAGCGTCAGGTAGCCCAGCTGATGTAAATGTTCGCACAACGTCTGGCGCACCGCCGGTTCGTCATCCAGCACCAACACCAGCCGGTCGGCGCTGGCGCTCAGCAACTGGGGCGCAACGGCGGACGCGGACTGTGCCACATCAGGCGCGCGCGGCAATAACAGGCGCACCGTGGTGCCCTGGCCGGGCGCGGTTTCCAGTTCGATTTGCCCGCCGGACTGACGCACAAAGCCATACACCATCGACAATCCCAGCCCACTGCCGCTGCCAATCGCTTTGGTGGTGAAAAAGGGTTCGAACACCTGCGCCTGTACCTCGGCGGACATGCCGCAACCGTGGTCGATCACTTCAATGGTGACGCGGTCGCCTTCGTCACGCCGCTGATGCCAGATACGCAGGCGGATTTCGCCGCTTTGCTTTTCCATCGCATCGCGCGCATTGACCACCAGATTCATCAGCGCATTCTCCAGCTGTCCGGCGTCGATCCACGCGGGCCAACCGGGGCGCTCGGCCTCAATCACCAGTTGCTGCCCCGGCAGCAGCGAGTGCTGCAACAGACCCTGCAAATTATCCACCAAATCGACCACCGACACGGCGCGTGGATACAGCGCCTGTTTGCGCGAAAAGGCCAGCAGACGCTGGGTGAGCTGGGCGGACCGATCCGCCGCCTGGCGTGCGCGTTCGATACGGCTGGCGAGGGTACCGGGCGGCAGTTGATCGACGGTAAGGGCCAGGCTGCCAATAATCACCGCCAGCAGATTATTGAAATCGTGAGCCAGCCCGCCGGTGAGTTGCCCAACCGCCTTCATTTTCTGGCTGTGCAGCAGTGCCTCTTCCAGCGCTTTGCGCGTGGTGCGTTCCAGCACGGTGTTGACCATACCACGCCGTGGCACCGGGCTGAAACGCAGTTCCAGCGTGCGGCCATCCGCCAGCCGCACCTCCTGCGCTTCACCCATTCCGTGCAGTTCAATCTCCAGTTGCTTCAGCAATTGCTGATAATGCAGGCCGCGATGCAATTCACGTGGCGCGATACCCAGCAGTTGCGCGTATTGCGCATTCCACACCACCAACCCGCCGCTGTTGTCGAACAGGGCAAAGCCATCGCGCATCGCCAGAAAGGTGGACTCCAGCTGGTTACTTTTCTCTTTCAGCAGACGCGAGGTGTGTGCCAGCGAGGCGGTATTGCGCGCGAACACGTTAAAGGCGCGCGCCAGGTCCCCCAGCTCATCACGCCGCGCCAGTCCGGGCACATTGACACTTTTCTCCCCCTGCGCCAGCAACGTCATGGCGTGGGCGATGGCCGTCAGGCTGGAACCCAGGTTGCGATAAATGTAGTAACCGGCATACCCGGTGATCAGCAGCGCCAGCAACATAAACAGGCCGATAAAGCCGATGATGGAGTCCAGCTCCTGATGGGTGGCCTGGCTGCGGGTATCCGTTTGCTGCGCCACCAGCTGCACGTAATGGGTGATGTCATCGTTGAGCATCGCCACCAGCGCTTTGATGCGATAGGTGGCGTAGGCAATGGCGATATCGCTCTGATCCAGCTCGGTGGCAACCGGCAGCAGCGCACGTTCGGTGCTGACCAGTTGCTGCACTTTATCCGCCAGTACCCCCTGCGTTGGCAGCGCTGACCACGCATCAAATAGCGTATTCAGCTGGCGCACTGCCGCCTGCGGCATCGTGGACTGAATGGCGACGGTAAGCAGGCGGGTGGTTTGCTGGCGCAGGTCGGGGGAAAAGGGCTGCTGCACTGCCAGGCTATCGATATGGTTGAGCAGCAACTGAGCCTGCCACAGGCCGCTCAGCATCAGGTTGCGTTGCAGATGGCGCTCATGGCCCTTGAGCAGCAGCTGATTGATGCTTTGCTCCAGCATCTGGCTGCGTTCACGGATACGTTGCAGCAAGGCCGGTTGCAGCAACGCCAGCGGTGCACGCGCCAGTTGATTCAGCGAGTGCTGCAACGCCTGCTGGGTTTGTTGCAGGCGCGCCGATTCACTTTGGTACTCCAGCGCGCCCACCACCTGGGAAAGTCGCACTGCGGCGGTTGCCACGTTGGCGGTGTCGCGTGCCAGCGCCAGGCTGCCACTCATATCGGCGAGGGTTTGCGCCTGCGCCTGTTCCTGAATGTGACCGGCGTGGCGAAATCCACTAATCGCCACCAGACCCACCGCCAGGGTGACGCACACCACCAGCAGATTAAACAGCAGCAGGCGACCGCGCGCGCCTACCTGCCAGTGCAGACTTCGACTCATGCTGCGTCCTCCAACCGGCCTTTATTTGCGCGAGTATAGAAGTCGCCAGGCGGTGCTTTATGACAAATATGAATGGCGGCTGACATTTTCCATTTATCTGTCATTGCTTAACTCGCTGCACGATTTGCCAGCAGGAGCGAACCGATGGCGGCCACACCGATTCTGGAAATGCGGGAAATTACCCGGCGCTTTGGCAGTTTCTACGCGCTGAAAGGGGTGGATCTGACAGTCTGGCCCGGCGAGGTGCATGCGCTGATGGGGGAAAACGGCGCGGGCAAAAGCACGCTGATGAAAATTCTGGCCGGGGCATACACCGCCAGCAGCGGGGAAATCCTGATTGATGGTCAACCCTATGTCATTAAAGGACCGAAAGACGCGCTGGCGGCAGGCATCACCCTGATTTATCAGGAGATCAATCTGGCCCCCAATCTGACGGTGGCGGAAAACATCTTTCTCGGTAGCGAAATCACCCGCGTGGGCCTGGTCAAACGTCGCCAGATGGCGGAAGAGGCGCAGCAGGTGATCGATCGCCTCGGCGCGCAGTTCAGCGCCACCGATCTGGTCAGCCGTCTCAGCATTGCCGAGCAGCAGCAGGTGGAAATCGCCCGCGCGCTGCATCGCAACAGCCGCATCCTGGTGATGGATGAACCCACCGCCGCGCTCTCCAACCGCGAAACCGAGCAATTGTTTGCCTTGATCAAACGTCTGCGCAGCGCGGGGATGGCGATTATCTATATCAGCCACCGCATGGCGGAGGTGTATGAACTCTCTGACCGCGTCAGCGTGCTGCGTGATGGTCAGTATGTCGGCAGTCTGACGCGTGATCAACTCAACGCCAGCGAACTGGTGCGCATGATGGTCGGGCGTCCGCTCAGCGATCTGTTTAACAAAGATCGCACCATTCCTTTCGGTGAAATTCGCCTTGCAGTTAACCACCTGACAGACGGCAAAAAGGTCCATCCCAGCAGCCTGGCGGTGCGCGCCGGAGAGATTGTCGGGCTGGCGGGCCTGGTGGGGGCCGGGCGCAGCGAACTGGCGCAGCTGATTTTTGGCGTGCACAAGCCGAGTAGCGGCGATGTGTGGATTGATGGTGAGAAAGTGAAAATTCACTCCCCGCGCGAAGCCATCGCCCACGGCATTGGCTTTCTTACCGAGAACCGTAAAGAGCAGGGGTTATTTCTCGAACTGGCCGCCCAGGAAAATATTGTGATGGCGACGCTGGAACGTGACGCCAGCTATGGCCTGCTCAATCGGCGCAAAGGCCAGAAGATCGCCAGTGAGGCGATCCAGACCCTCAACATTCGTGTTCCCCATGCCCAGGTGCGCGCCGGAGGCTTGTCCGGTGGCAATCAGCAGAAGTTGCTGGTGTCGCGCTGGGTGGCGATTGCCCCGCGCATTCTGATCCTCGATGAACCCACGCGCGGCGTGGATGTCGGTGCCAAAAGTGAAATCTACCGCATGATGAGCCAGCTGGCGCAGCAGGGCGTGGCGATTCTGATGATCTCCAGTGAACTGCCGGAAGTGGTGGGGATGAGCGACCGGGTATACGTGATGCGCGCAGGCACCATTGCCGGTGAACTGAGCGGTGAACAGATTAGCCAGGAAAACATTATGACACTGGCCACCGGCGCACAGCCGGTCGAGCCTTGAGGAGACGCGGATGACCAGTGAAACCACCCGTATGAAAAACCCGACGCTGAAACGCGCGCTGATGGCGGATCTGTTGCAGACCGTCGGCATCCTGCCGATTTTGATTTTGATCGTCGCGGTGTTTGGCTTTGTCGCACCTAACTTTTTTACCGAAGCCAACTTGCTGAACATCACTCGTCAGGCGTCGATCAACATCGTGCTGGCGGCGGGCATGACCTTTGTCATCCTCACCGGCGGCATTGATTTGTCGGTCGGTTCGATGCTCGGCACCACGGCGGTGGTGGCGATGGTGGTCTCGCTCGACCCGGCGTTTGCCAGCCTGACCATCCCGGCGGCGCTGGGAGCAGGACTCATCATGGGGCTGTTCAATGGCCTGCTGGTGGCCTGGGCCGGATTGCCGCCGTTTATCGTTACCCTCGGCACCTACACCGCCTTGCGTGGCGCGGCTTATCTGCTGGCAGACGGCACCACGGTGATTAACTCCGACATCAACTTTGAGTGGATAGGCAATGGCTATATCGGGCCGATTCCGTGGCTGATTGTCATTGCCTTTGCGGTGATTGCCTTGTGCTGGTTCATTCTGCGCCGCACCACGCTGGGGGTTCATATCTACGCGGTGGGCGGCAATATGCAGGCGGCACGTCTCACCGGCATTAAGGTCGGGGCGGTGCTGGCGTTCGTTTATGCCGTCAGTGGCCTGCTGTCCGGGCTGGGCGGGTTGATGAGCGCCTCGCGGCTGTACAGCGCCAACGGCAACCTCGGGGTGGGTTACGAGCTGGACGCGATTGCTGCTGTGATTCTCGGTGGCACCAGCTTTGTCGGCGGTATCGGCACCATCACCGGCACGCTGATTGGTGCGTTGATTATCGCCACGCTGAACAACGGCATGACGCTGATGGGGGTGTCGTACTTCTGGCAGCTGGTGATTAAGGGTGGGGTGATCATTATTGCCGTGTTGATCGACAAGTACCGTACCCGGCATCACGTGGGTTGAAAGAGAAAAAAACGCGCGATAAATCGCGCCGCTACGGGATGGCGCACGATTTTGTAGCGGCGCGATTTATCGCGCAACGCAATACCAACAAAAAAAGCAGGAGAACATCGACTATGCGTTTTAATCCGATTATCACCGGACTGCTGGCGGCCACGCTTCTCAGCGCACCGCTGGTCCAGGCCAAAGAGTTAAAAGCCATTGGTGTCACCGTCGGCGATCTCGCCAACCCGTTCTTCGTGCAGATCACCAAAGGGGCGGCACTGGAAGCACGCAAGCTGGCGGGAGATGACGTGAAGGTGACGCTGGTCTCCAGCGGATACGATCTCGGCCAGCAGGTGGCGCAAATCGACAACTTTATCGCCGCCAAAGTGGACATGATCATCCTCAACGCCGCTGACTCGAAAGGGATCGCGCCTGCCGTCAAACGCGCCCGCGATGCCGGGATCGTGGTGGTGGCGGTGGACGTGGCTGCCGAAGGTGCCGATGCCACCATCACCTCCGATAACACCGCCGCAGGGGCAATGGCCTGTAAATACATCTCTGACCGCCTGAAAGACAAAGGCAATGTGGTAATCATCAACGGACCGCCGGTTTCAGCGGTGCAGAACCGTGTGGAAGGCTGCATGAACGAGTTCAAAACCCACCCGGATATCAAGATCCTGTCCTCCAACCAGAACGCCAAAGGCAGCCGCGAAGGTGGGCTGGAGGTGATGACCGGCCTGCTGTCGGCTAACCCGAAAATTGATGCGGTGTTCGCCATTAACGATCCTACCGCCATCGGCGCGGATTTAGCGGCTAAACAGGCGCAGCGCCATGAATTCTTTATTGTTGGCGTCGATGGCAGCCCGGACGGTGAAGAGGCGCTGAAACGTAAAGGTTCGCTGTTTGTCGCCACCCCGGCGCAGGACCCACAGGTAATGGCGGCGAAAGCGGTGGAGATCGGTTACGACATCCTGCAAGGCAAACCTGCGCCGGATAAGCCGGTGCTGATCCCGGTGTCGATGATCGACCGCAACAACGTTAGCAGCTACAAAGGCTGGACGGTGAAATAACCGACGCGGGCGGTGCGCATGCGGGCCGCCCCCACTTTCCACTGACCGGAGACGCAGTGATGCAACGTTCGGAAGTGAATACCATTCTGCAACTCACCCGTGAATTCTTTATGCGCCAGGATGTCCATCTGCCCAGCTGGGCTGATTATGGCCTGAGCCAGTGGCGTGCGCTGGATAAGCCGGCGGCCGACGAGCTGCTGGCGCTGCACCTCGGCTGGGATGTCACCAGCTTTGGCGCACAGGATTTCTTTCAGACCGGTTTAACCCTGTTCACCCTGCGTAACGGTTCGCGCGGCGGCAAGCCGTGGGCGAAACCCTACGCGGAAAAGATCATGCATGTGCGGGAAGGGCAGGTGACGCCGATGCATTACCACCCGCAAAAGATGGAAGACATTATCAATCGTGGCGGCGGCAACCTGATTGTCACGCTGCACAATCGTGATGGCGACCGGCTGGCCAACACAGCGGTGAATGTCACCCTTGATGGCATTCGTCAGACCCATGCCGCCGGATCACAACTGCGCCTGTCGCCGGGGGAGAGCGTCACCCTGGTGCCGGGTATCTGGCACAGCTTCTGGGGCGAAGAGGGTTACGGTGACGTGCTGGTAGGGGAGGTTTCCATGCCGAACGATGACGAGCACGACAACGTCTTTCTCACCCCGCTGGCGCGCTTCAACCCGATTGATGAGGATGAAGACCCGCGCTGGCTGCTGTGTAACGAATATGCCCGCTGGCTGGACTGAAGGAGCAACGATATGGCACTGATCTCACTGGCGCAGGGCCTGGCTCATGCGCAACAAAACGGTTATGCCCTCGGCGCGTTTAACGTGCTCGATACCCACTTTCTGCGCGCCTTGTTCCACGCGGCAGAGCAGCAGCGTTCACCGTTTATCATCAATATCGCCGAGGTGCATTTTAAGTATGTCAGCCTCGATCATCTGATTGCGGCCATCCGCACTGAGGCGGCGTTGCACGATATTCCGGTAGTGCTGAACCTCGATCACGGCCTGCATTTCGAAGCGGTGATGCAGGCGATCCGTCTCGGTTTTACCTCGGTGATGTTTGATGGTTCCACCCTCAGTTATGACGAGAACGTGCGTCAGACCCAGGAAGTGGTGAAGATCTGCCACGCGCTCGGGGTGTCGGTGGAAGCGGAACTCGGCGCGGTCGGCGGGGATGAAGGTGGCGCGTTGTTTGGTGAAGCGGACAGCGACAAATTTACCGATCCCCGATTGGCGGCGGAGTTTGTGCGCAGCACCGGCATTGATTGCCTGGCGGTGGCGATAGGCAATGCGCATGGCAAATACAAAGGCGAACCTAAACTCGATTTCGACCGGCTGGCGGCGATCCGCGATGCGGCACGGGTGCCGCTGGTGCTGCACGGCGGTTCCGGCATCAGCGATGCGGATTTCCGTCACGCTATCAGCCTCGGCATTCATAAAATCAATTTCTACACTGGCATGTCGCAGGCGGCATTGGGGGCGATTGAGAGCCAGATTGCCCAGCGTGAAGCACGTTACGATGCCTTTGCCGAGCTACTGATGGCGGTGGAGCGCGATATCGCCAACGTGGTGGCGCAGCAGATGCGGGTATTTGGCAGCGCCGTGAGAGCCTGAGATGGTGGCACGCAGCGGCATCTTAGCGGCAGGCAGCATGCTGGTGGATCATGTGCAGCGTATCAGCCACTGGCCGGAGCAGGGCTGGCTGGCCGAAATCCACCACAGCGAAAAGTGTAGCGGTGGTGCGGTGCCGAATGTGTTATTCACCCTGGCACGTATGCAGATCAACCTGCCGCTGGCGGCTGTCGGGATGATCGGTGAGGACAGCGACGGCGACTACCTGGTGCAACTGCTGGACCAGCATCATGTTGAGCGACGTTTTGTCCAGCGTACCCGCAGCGTGAATACCGCCATGACTCAGGTGATGACCACGCCCGATGGACAGCGCACGTTCTTCCATGCGCGGGGAGCCAATGCGCAGCTCGATCTGGCGCATTTTTCCGCTGTGAATACCGATCATCGCATCTTCCATCTGGGGTATCTGCTGCTGCTGGATGCCCTCGATGTACCGGATACAACCTGGGGCACGCGCAGCGCACAGTTGCTGGCGCAGATGCAGCAGCGCGGTTATCTGACCTCACTCGATCTGGTGTCGCGTGCCGGGGAGTATCAGGCATTGGTGGTGCCCGCGTTACGCTGGCTCGACTATCTGGTGATTAACGAACTGGAAGCGCAATCGCTCACCGGCATCAGCCTGCGCAGCGAACAGGGACTCGCGCCGCCTGCCAGCTTTGCTGCCGCTGCCCGCTGGCTGGCGCAACAGGGGGTACGGCAGCGCGTGGTGATCCATGCCCCCGAGGGCGCATGGGGGTTGCCGGTGGGTGGCGAAGGGCACTGGCAACCGGCGTGGCAGTTACAACCGGAGGAGATTGTCGGCAGCGTCGGCGCAGGGGATGCTTTCTGCGCCGGGGTGCTGTATGCCAGCCACCAGGGCTGGCCGATGACCGACACCCTAAAGCTGGCGCACACCTGCGCCTGTTTCAATTTGCATGCGGCCAATGCGCTGGACGGCACCCGCCCTTTGAGCGAGATGCAGCGCTGGATGGGTCAGGCGATTTGCGTGACTGGCGCGACCGACGCCGGACGCATCACATCAGCGGAGAAAACATAACCAAGTCCGCGGATGGTGCGAATCAGGCTGGGCTGGTGCGGGTTCATTTCAATCTTGCGCCGCAGCCGCATAATTAACACATCAATGGTGCGATCAAACACATCCAGGGTTTCGCTGTGGGTGAGTTCCAGCAACTGATCGCGCGTCAGCACTTTACGTGCGTGGCACACCAGCGCACGCAACAGCGCATACTCGCCCTGGGTGAGCGGCACGCTTTCACGCTGAGGGTTGAACAACTGGCAACGTGCTTCATCCAGTCGCCAGCCGTTAAATTGCCAGCCATCATCCTGGACGCTGTCCGGTTGCGCCAGCCGTCCGCAACGACGTAACGCGGCGCGGGCGCGCGCCACCACCACGCGTGGATTGAAGGGTTTGGCAATGTAATCGTCCGCGCCCATTTCCAGCCCGACCACCATATCCGCTTCCGATCCCATACCGGTCAGCATGATGACCAGCAACTCGGGCCGCTGTCGTTGCATCTGTTGCAACACCAGCAGCCCATTGGTGTCCGGTAACATCATATCCAGCATCACCAGCGAAATTTCCGGATGCGCGGCCAGTAATGTCAGCGCGTCTTTGCCCTGGTGGCAGCTATAAACGGTAAAAACATGTTCACTCAACACATCGTGCAGCAGTTCGCAGACGGCACGATCGTCATCCACTACCAGAATCGCGGGCTTCATTACGGGCCTCTTTTGTTATGGAAGAGTTAACGGAGAGTGTATACCGACCGCTTTTGCCTGCTGCATCAGGCAACAGAAACGTGAGCGACATCGCCTGACAGAATGCGAAAGCGTGCGTTACCGCAATCTTTTTTCACCCCCCCATTGACCTGTGGGAAAACGATTGCGCACACATGGTGCAATGCACCATAATCGCGCCTCGTTCTGGTTCAGAATAGTCTTAGCCGGTGCTGTGATTGAGAAGGTAAACGATTGCGTCCCGGCATGGCATAGCAATTGCTATGAGGACTGAGGGGAAAGGAGTTTGTATACAAGGCGGATCGATGGCAGAGCATGCAGCCCCGTCTGCTTTTTCCCGAAACAATAACGCGCATGCACACCCCATTGGCAAGAGAACGCACGTCAGTGACGTCTCCCCATCACGAGAGATGATGATGTTAGAAAAACTATTCAAGCTAAAAGCGCACAACACAACGGTCCGCACCGAAGTTATTGCGGGCATAACCACCTTCCTGGCAATGGCCTATATCCTGTTCGTTAACCCAAGCATCCTCGGTGCGACGGGCATGGATAAGGGTGCGGTCTTTGTGGCGACCTGTCTGGCGGCGGCGATTGGCTGCGTCCTGATGGGCCTGATTGCCAACTACCCGATTGCGCTGGCACCGGGTATGGGCCTCAACGCCTTCTTTACTTACACAGTAGTACTGCACATGGGTTACACCTGGCAAATCGCGCTGGGTGCGGTATTCCTCTCTGCCTGTATCTTCTTTGCCTTGTCGGTGTTCAAGATTCGTGAGTGGATTATTGCCAGCATTCCGTTGCCATTGCGCGCCGGGATTGCGGCGGGTATCGGCCTGTTCCTGGCACTGATTGCGCTGGAAGGGGCGGGTATCGTGGTCGATAACCCGGCCACCCTGGTGGGGCTGGGTGACCTGACTAAACCGGGTCCGCTGCTGGCACTGCTGGGCTTTGTTATCATCGTGGTACTGGAAGCGCGTCGCGTGACCGGTGCGGTGCTGATTGGTATTCTGATCGTCACCTTCCTGTCGATGGGCATTGGCCTGACGCCGTTTGGTGGCGTGTTCTCTGCACCGCCGTCAATCGCCCCGACTTTCCTGCATCTGGATATCGCGGGTGCCTTTAACGTCGGCCTGGTGAGCGTGATTTTTGCCTTCCTGTTTGTGGACGTGTTCGACAACACCGGGACTCTGCTGGGTGTGACGAAGCGTGCCGGTCTGGCGGATGAGCAGGGCAACGTGCCGAAAATGGGCCGTGCGCTGATTGCCGACAGTGCGGCAGCACTGTTTGGTTCACTGCTGGGTACCTCGACCACCACCAGTTATGTGGAATCGGCAGCGGGCGTCAGCGCCGGTGGCCGTACTGGTCTGACTGCGATTGTGGTTGCCATTCTGTTCCTGCTCAGCCTGTTCTTCTCGCCGCTGGCGGGCAGTGTACCGGTATTCGCTACCGCTCCGGCGCTGCTGTTTGTTGCCGTACTGATGGCATCCGGCCTGGCAGAGATTGACTGGAAAGACATCACCACCGCAGCCCCGGTCACCGTAACTGCGCTGACCATGCCGCTGACTTACTCCATCGCTAACGGTATTGCGTTTGGTTTTATTACCTGGACGGTAGTGAAGCTGCTGAGCGGTCGTACTAAAGAGGTGAATGCGGCGCTGATTATTATGTCGATCCTGTTTGTGATTAAACTGGGTTGGTTGAGTGCGTAATCGCGTATTGAGGCGGTTTCGTTAGCTACTGAGATAGTTTCGTTCGCCACGGGCACTGGCAAGTTTCAGTTCGCCAGTGCGGCGACCGAGCAAAGGGGACCTGGCCGTCCCCTTTGCATTCCACGGCCCTGCGCCGCCTTCCTCGCCGCTTCGCGGCTTTTTCGCGCGATAAATCGCGCCGCTACACGCCGCCTTTCGCCGCATCCTTGCGGCTCATCCTGGAATCGTTCCTGCGCTCAGCGAGTCCGGATGGCGCTCACCCCACCGCTGTCACAGTTATGCTGATCCTGGGGTTTCGTGTTGCTGCTGGGTGTTAGTGGCGCGATTTATCGCACGGTTCTGGCCGATATCTGGACGTTAATGAGGATGGACATCCCGCTAGTCTCCCGTTAAGATTTTATTTTCTTTGTAAGTAGTGGTTTTCTTTGTTTTTTGTTGCCTCCTGAATACCGACTGGGCCATATTTCACCGGGAGTCAGGCCTAAAGCCTGCGCAATAATTTTTTCTCCCCGTGGCCAGGGTCTCCGCAGAGCATTGTTTAATGTTCCAGCCGCAAGTCCATTTTCCCTTGAAAGTGCAGCAAGAGACTTCTTCTTTTTTCTGACCGCAGCAAGAATATCCTCTATATGCCAGTCTTTAAGACTCATTTTCCCTTTTCGCTCCATTGCCTATTCATCCCTTAAATTGAATATCTCTACGTCACGTGATGATTTATATATGGAGTAATAAATGATGTAAATCAGAAGAAAAAAACCTATGAAAATTCATAGAATGTCTTTTTCGTGATTTATGTAAATATCTTTATTTTCTGCCCATGGCATATCTCCATCATTCAGGCCTATGAGGGATTCCGGTGTGTAACCTGAATAACTACTGAATACTGAGTTTGATGTGATAAATTCATGATTTGAGTTTTTTACCAACATAATGCCAGCATTCCAGTGAATAATAGGGTGATCACAAAACCACTCAAAAAATAACCCTTCGGCTTGAGGTTGCTGAAAAATAACCCTACTATCAGTAGTAGCCATATTGAATGTTCTCGCGCTCATATTTTTTTGATGAAAGGATATTGCTGCCATGCTTTGCATGTGTGCAATTAACAAGGACGATCACTGTTATGAAAAACAAAGAGAAAAAACTCAAAACATTTCATTTGCCACAACAAAAAGGCAAGCTATCCGACTACTGGATTGCTATTTGCGAAGGTGAGGTAGAAGGCGCAGAAACAGAGCAGGAAGCGATAAAAAGGATCCTGAATAAAAGAAAAGATTTACACTGAATGTGTAAGTGTCATCTCATTTACTGACTCTGAATAACTGGCCTTCCAGGAAAAATAAAGAGTGCTAATTTTGTTGTCTTGTCGGCGCGATTTTAAGATCGCGCACACATACTGATTGCGGCAGCTCGTATGAAAATATGATGCTATCAATAACATTTTTGGCAGAAATGACACCGCCTATGCTTTCTTTCCATTCGATATAATCATTTTTCACGAAGTCGTCACTAATATGGCTGATAAGCTCCGTTTCGGCGGCACCCGGAGAGATAGTGATAACCCGGACGTTGTCCGGGGCAACCTCCCAACGAACGCTGTCGGACAAACCGTGGACGGCGAACTTAGTGGCACAATATGCAGCGTGGTATTGATAGGTCTTTTGACCCGCCAGAGAGGAGATATTGATTATTGTTCCTGTTTTCCGTTCGCGCATGGAGGGCAAGACCGCCTGCATACCATTGATGACGCCCTTGATATTGGTATCAATCATTCGATTCCATTCGTCATGATTCTGATATTCTAATTCACTCAGTAACATCACTCCTGCATTATTTATGATGCAATCTACATCGCCAAACTTCTCTTCAGCCTTGCGAATAGCATGAAAGACCTGCTCACGACAGGTAACATCGACTTCAAAACACAGGGAGTTTGCCAGATTCATCGCATGTAGTTTATCGATACGCCGGGCCAGGAGAGCAAGACAATATCCCCGGTTGCTCAGAGCTCTGGCAACTTCAGCGCCAAATCCGGAACTGGCGCCTGTTAACACTACCAGTTTATTTTTCATAGAAAATTGCCCCATTCTGCATAATATTTCTTAGCAACATCCGGATGAGAGCGCAGCCTTCCCTTCATATAATTCAGACCCACATCTCTGAGTAGCGGGTTGTTTGGGTCAGTTTCGATAAATGAGGAATCTGAGGTTAACTCTGCGGGCAATCTGAATACCGGTACGACAGAATCGAGACTGGCACCTAAGAAATAGGCCACAGAAATTCTGTCATTCTCTCCTGCCGGAGCCAGAACCTTATGAACGGTTGCTTTGAGGTATCCGTTAGTGGCTAACTCCAGTAGCTCGCCCAGATTAACCACAAAGGTATTATCAATTGGGGAAACATCAACCCACTTGTTATCGTTAGTCTTAACTTGTAAGCCTTTATTTTCGTCCTGAAGAATTAGCGTAAGAAGGCCAGAATCTTTATGAGCCCCCACACCCTGAGTCTCGGTTATTTTTTTACAGCGTGGATATCTGATGAGTTTGATATGTTCGTTAGGTGTGTCACCGTATATTTTGTCAAAAGAATTTTCTGGCAACCCCAGACCTGATGCAAGGCTTCTGAGTAATCTCAGCGAGATGCTGGTTAATATATTGTTGTAGAAAAGAAGGGTGTTCTTCAACTCAGGCAAGGATGCAGGCCATTGATTAAAACCATGCAGGCCCATCCAGATAGGATCCTTATCCGTTAAGTTATAGGGATTTCGTTCAGCCCCGATATCAAATTGTTCTCGCCAGTCTGCTTTACCGTTGGTTAATTCATTACCAGCTCGGTTATATCCTCTGAAGTGAGGGGAGTTAATCATTGAAACCGAGAGTTTTTCTTCTTCAGATAATAAAAAAAACTTTCGGGTTTGTTCACGAACTTCCGTCAGGAATGATGCTGCGACGCCATGATCGCTAAGATAGAAAAAACCAACATCATGAGCGGCTTCCGTTAACAGGCTGATAAATTTATCTTTATCATTCCGGCTCCCCTCTAACAAAGATAATTTCAATACAGGTATAGCTGCCATGTTAAATCTCTCCGTCGTTAGCCTGGTCAGATGGCAAAACTTTTCTTAGTAAATACCATAATACATCTAACTATACTAAAGCTTAGGTTGCATGATGTGAACGTTGTCGCAAGTTACAGCAACGGACGGGGTTCATTTTGCCCAGGGTAAAGGGGCACAGGGCTTTTTGGCGGAGAAGGCGGAGGGGGGCGGAAATCACCGCTCACAAAGGAGCGGTGACATTATTTACCTGAACGGCGGCTCATTAAAAGTTCGCAATTTGCGTGAATGCAACTTATCCCCCTCGGCGCGCAGCAGCTCCACCGCACAAATCCCAATCTGCAAATGCTCGGAAATCGCTCCCTCGTAGAAACGATTCGCCTGACCAGGCAGTTTGATTTCACCGTGCAGCGGCTTATCCGAAACGCACAGCAGCGTGCCGTAAGGCACCCGGAAACGATAACCCTGGGCGGCGATGGTGGCGCTTTCCATATCCACCGCCACCGCGCGGCTGAGATTAAAGCGCAGCGCAGAAGCGGAATAACGCAGCTCCCAGTTGCGGTCATCGGTGGTCACCACGGTGCCGGTACGCAGGCGTTGTTTGACCTCTTCACCCGGCATGCCGCTCACCGCTTTGGTGGCGTCGTACAGCGCACGTTGCACCTCGGCGATGCTCGGAATCGGGATATCCGGCGGCAGTACGCTGTCCAGCACATGGTCGTCACGCAGATAGGCATGGGCCAGCACGTAATCGCCAATGGTCTGGCTTTCACGCAGGCCGCCACAGTGGCCAATCATCAGCCAGGCGTGCGGACGTACCACCGCCAGATGGTCGCAGATGGTTTTGGCATTGGACGGGCCAACACCAATGTTGACCAGTGTAATGCCACGGCGATTGGGTGAGGTCAGGTGCCAGGCGGGCATCTGATGCTTCTTCCACGCCAGATCCGACATCATCGCTTCCGGATCCTGGGTGTCTTTGGTGATCACCACATCACCGGCGCAGGCGAGGCTATCGTAGGAGGTGCTGGGATCCTGCACCTGCTCAATCGCCCAGCGGACAAACTCATCAACGTAGCGTGTGTAATTGGTAAACAACACAAATGGCTGGAAGTGCTCCACACCGGTGCCGGTGTAATGACGCAGACGCGCCAATGAGAAGTCGGTACGTAATGCATCAAAGTGTGACAGCGGGAACAGCGCGTCAGCGTTGAACAGGCCATCGGCGGTTTCATCGCCAATCTGCGACAGTTCGGTGGTGGGGAAATGGCGGGCAATGCTGGCGCTCATCGAGCGGTCCAGAGACAAATCGGAACCGTCAATCACATAAGGGTAAGGAATTTCCTGCTGCGATGGCCCGACTTCAATCACCACCTCGTACTCTTTCTCAATCATCAGCAATTGCTCACTGAGATAGTGACGCAATAACGCCGGGCGCGTGATGGTGGTGCTGTAGCTGCCGGTATGCGTAAAGCGACCCCAGGCACGGGTACGATTACGTTGCGGCCCATCGCCAGCCCAGGTAATACGCAGCTCCGGGTAGACAAATAACCCCTGCTGACGCGCTGCCTCATCAGGTAGCCGCCCGTGTTCGGTAAAGTCACGAATGGCGTTGCGTAACGCGTCTACCGCGTTGCTGTACAGCCGCTCAAGTTCATCCAGCGCCTGCTGGCTGCTGATGCCGTTCCGTTGTGTATTCATAAGTTCTCCCGCATCAATTTTGGGTCGATTTGGCTATAGCATAGCGGGTAAACCCCTCAGCACCATGAAGAATCTGTGATCAACCGCATTCTGCACCAACAGAGTGCTGGTGCGTCTTAAAACGCTGGCTATGGTTAAGATCAGCAGACGCGTTCCCTCCCGCTTTGGCGCGATGCCGGTGCAAAAACTTGTCACCAATGCTTACCTTTGGCGAGCTTTTTGCTTGATTGTTAACCGTGGCCCTGCTGGTCACACACTGCACATCGTTAAGTTTCAGAAATTGATTTCTCCCAGGCCGTGGTATGGCTCCGTTCCTGACCCGTTGAGGATTGAAAGCATGTCTTTGAAATTCATAAAATTACCATTGAAGGTTGTGATTGCAGGTTGCCTGAGCGCGGCGTTTTATGCCCAGGCGGATATTAAGATTGGGGTGGCCGGTCCGTTCTCAGGCCCCAACGCCACTTACGGCGCACAGTACTGGAAGGGTGCCACTCAGGCAGCTGAAGACATCAACGCTGCCGGAGGGGTGAATGGTGAAAAAATTGTGCTGGTGCAGGGGGACGACGCCTGCGAACCGAAACAGGCCGTGGCCGTCGCCAATCGCCTGGTAGACCAGGACAAGGTATTGGCAGTGGTGGGGCACTTCTGTTCCTCTTCCACTATGCCCGCTTCCGAAGTGTATGACGATGCCGGTGTACTGGCGATTACCCCCGGCTCGACTAACCCGCAAATCACCGAACGCGGCATGAAAACCATGTTCCGTATGTGTGGCCGCGACGATCAGCAGGGGGCGATTGCTGCTGACTACATCATCGATAAGCTGAAAGCCAAACGCGTGGCGGTGATCCACGACAAAGACACCTACGGCCAGGGGCTGGCCGATGCCACCAAGGCTGCACTGGAAAAGCGCGGAGTCAACGAGGTGTTGTATGAAGGTCTGTCGCGCGGCGAGAAAGATTTTAACGCGCTGGTGACCAAAATCGCCTCAGTCAAACCGGATGTGGTGTACTTCGGTGGCTGCCACCCGGAAGCCGGTCCGCTGGTACGTCAAATGCGTGAACAGGGCGTGACGGCTGCCTTCTTCTCCGGTGACTGTATCGTGACTGAAGATATGGTGACCGCAGCGGGCGGCCCGCAATACACCAAAGGCGTTTATATGACATTTGGTCAGGACCCGCGTCAGATTCCTGACGGCAAAGCGGTGATCGCCAAATTCCGCGCCGGTGGTTTTGAGCCGGAAGGCTATACCCTGTATGCCTACGCTTCAGTACAGGCACTGGCTGCCGCTTACAAAGCCGCAGGTAAAGATAACGCCAAAGCCAGTGAGTGGCTGAAGGCCAATAGCGTTGATACCGTGATGGGCAAAAAAGCCTGGGATGGTAAAGGCGATCTGAAAGTCTCGGATTACGTGGTTTATCAGTGGGACGATAAAGGCAAATATCACCAGCTGTAAGCTGACACGCGGCCCCGCGTGTTGCGGGGCCATTCGCGATTGGGCGCGAGGTTTGCGCTCCCTTTAAGCACGGGACTTGCATATGGAAGCCTTCTTTCTCCAGCAGCTGGTGAACGGCCTGACACTGGGCGCGGTTTACGGGCTGATCGCCATTGGCTACACCATGGTTTACGGCATCATTGGCATGATCAACTTCGCCCACGGCGAGGTGTATATGGTCTCTGCCTATCTTTGTGCCATCGGGCTGGGGCTGCTCAGCTTTTTTGGCATTCACTCCTTCCCACTGCTGATTTTCGGCACTCTGATCTTCACCATTGTGGTGACGGCGGTCTACGGCTGGACTATCGAGCGCATCGCCTATCGTCCGTTACGTAACTCCACCCGCCTTGCACCGCTGATTTCAGCCATCGGTATGTCACTGATTTTGCAAAATTATGTGCAAATAAGTCAGGGTCCGAATCAGCAGGGTATTCCCACCCTGATGTCCGGGGTGTTGCGCATGGAAATTGGCGATGGCGTGGTGCAAATCACCTGGACCAAAGTGTTTATCCTGATTGCCGCGTTGTGCGGTATGGCGCTGCTCACCTGGATTATTCAGTACACGCGGCTGGGTCGCATTTGCCGCGCAGTGCAACAGGATCGGCGCATGGCCGCCATTCTCGGTATCAACACCGATCGGGTGATTTCGCTGGTGTTTATGATTGGCGCGGCGATGGCGGGTCTGGCTGGCGTGCTGGTCACCCTGAACTACGGCACCTTTGATTTCTACATTGGCTTCGTTATCGGCATCAAAGCCTTTACTGCGGCGGTACTGGGCGGCATAGGTTCGTTGCCGGGGGCGATGCTCGGCGGCCTGCTGCTTGGCGTGGCCGAAGCGCAGTTCGCCGGGCTGGTGAACTCCGATTACAAAGATGTGTTCTCTTTTGCCCTGCTGGTGGTGATTTTGATCTTCCGGCCACAGGGGCTGTTGGGACGACCGCTGGTTGCCAAAGTGTGAGGACGCCAAAATGAGTGCAATGACGCAACGAATCGATGTGCGCCAGTCGCTGCTGGATTGTGTGATGGCCGGGCTGGTGGCGCTGGTGGTGTTTGGTCCGATTGTCGGTGTGGTGCTGGATGGCTACAGTTTTCATCTCTCGCCGCAGCGCGTTGCTGTGCTGGTGGCGGTGGTGATGGTGGGTCGTCTGCTGTTTAGCTTGTTTCAGCAATCCGCTGCCGGGCAACGCTTCGCGCGTAAATTTGAAGGCAATGATGATGGCGTGTACGTGCGCGAACCAGGTCACCGCTCCCATTTACGCTGGATCCTGCCTGTGCTGCTGGTGGTGGCGCTGGCGTTTCCGTTCCTCTCGAGTAAATACCTGCTGACGGTGGCGATTCTCGGGCTGATTTACGTCTTGCTTGGTCTTGGGCTGAATATTGTGGTGGGTCTCGCGGGTCTGCTCGATCTCGGTTATGTGGCGTTTTACGCCATCGGTGCCTACGGGCTGGCCCTCGGTTATGAGTATCTCGGCCTCGGCTTCTGGAGCATGTTGCCGCTGGCGGCGCTGATGGCCGCCTTTGCTGGTGCGCTATTGGGTTTCCCGGTGCTGCGGATGCACGGCGATTATCTGGCGATTGTCACCCTCGGTTTTGGCGAAATCATCCGTCTGGTGCTGAACAACTGGCTGACATTTACCGGTGGCCCCAATGGGGTATCGGTGCCGTCTCCCACCTTTCTCGGGCTGGAATTTGGTCGCCGTGCACGCGAGGGCGGGGTGCCGTATAACGAGTTTTTCCACCTCGACTACAACCCGAACATGAAGTTTATCTTTATCTACGTGGTGCTGGTTCTGGTGGTGCTGCTGGTGTTGTTTATCAAACATCGCTTGACGCGCATGCCGATTGGTCGCGCCTGGGAAGCGCTGCGCGAAGATGAGATCGCCTGCCGGGCGATGGGGCTGAATCACGTATTGGTCAAGTTGTCGGCGTTTATGCTGGGCGCGTCAACCGCCGGTATCGCCGGGGTGTTCTTTGCCAGCTATCAGGGTTTCGTCAATCCGACCTCGTTTACCTTTTTCGAATCGGCACTGATCCTCGCCATTGTGGTACTGGGCGGGATGGGTTCGACGCTGGGTGTGGTACTGGCGGCGTTTGTGCTGACGGTTGCTCCCGAGCTGCTGCGCAGCTTCGCCGAGTACCGGGTGCTGCTGTTTGGCGTGCTGATGGTGCTGATGATGATCTGGCGACCACGCGGGCTGGTGCGAACCGCACGCGTAGGCGTGCCGCTGCGTAAGGGAGTGCGCCATGAGTGATGCTATTTTGCAGGTGGATAACCTGATGATGCGCTTTGGCGGCATTAAGGCGCTGAATGACGTCAGCCTGGCCGTTGAACGCGGCTCGGTCACGGCGTTAATCGGCCCCAACGGCGCGGGAAAAACCACGGTATTTAACTGTTTAACCGGCTTTTACCGCGCGACGGGGGGGCGTATCACCCTGAACGCCAGGCAGCGATCCACCGACGTCATTCAGGTGCTGGGACAGAAAATTCACCCCACTGACTGGCTGCACCCGGCGCGGCTCGGTTCACGCGTCTGGTACAAAATGTTTGGCGGTGCGCATCTGGTGAACCGTGCCGGTCTGGCGCGTACCTTCCAGAATATCCGTCTGTTCCGTGAAATGTCGGTGATTGAGAATCTGCTGGTAGCGCAACATATGCAGGTTAACCGCCAGCTGCTGGCGGGCATCCTCAATACCCGCGGTTATCGCGAGGCGGAAAATCGCGCGCTGGATCGGGCGTTTTACTGGCTCGAGAATGTGGACCTGGTCGGCAGCGCCAACCGGCTGGCGGGCACCTTGTCTTACGGCCAGCAGCGACGGCTGGAGATTGCCCGCGCCATGTGCACGCGGCCAGAGCTGATTTGCCTCGATGAACCGGCTGCCGGACTCAACCCGGTGGAAACCGGGGCGTTAAGCCAGATTCTGCATCGTCTGCGCGCTGACCATCGCATCAGCGTGTTGTTAATCGAACACGATATGCCGATGGTGATGCGCATCTCTGACCATATCGTGGTGCTGGATCACGGCGATGTGATTGCCCAGGGCACGCCGCAGCAAATCCGTCATGACCCGAAAGTGATTGCCGCCTATCTCGGCGCGGAAGAGGAGAGTGATCATGGCTGAACCGATGCTGAGTTTTGAAGGGGTGGATGTGTTTTACGGTCCGGTGCAGGCCCTGAAACAGGTCTCTCTGACGGTGAACGAAGGGGAAACCGTAGCGCTGATTGGGGCCAACGGCGCGGGCAAATCCACGCTGCTGATGTCGATATTCAGCCAGCCGCGTATCGCCGCCGGGGAGATTCGCTTTCGCGGCGAAGCCATCAGCCATAAATCGACCCATGCGATAGCCGCCAGCGGCATTGCCCAGGCCCCGGAGGGGCGGCGCATTTTCCCCGATATGACGGTGGAGGAAAATTTGCTGATGGGCACCATCTCGATTGGCGATCGTCATGTGCGCGAGGATAAGGACCGCATGTACCAGTTGTTTCCACGCCTGCTGGAACGGCGTAAGCAACGTGCGATGACGCTGTCCGGTGGTGAGCAGCAAATGCTGGCGATAGCGCGTGCGCTGATGAGTCGGCCAAAGCTGCTGCTGCTGGATGAACCCAGCCTCGGTCTCGCACCGCTGGTGGTGAAACAGATCTTCAGCATCCTGCGTGAACTGACACAACAGGGCATGACGCTGTTTCTGGTGGAGCAGAATGCCCGCCATGCGCTGCAACTGGCCGATCGTGGCTATGTCATGGTCAACGGTGAAATTCTGCTGCGTGGCAGCGGCGAGGAATTGCTGCATAACGAGGATGTACGCAGTGCGTATCTGGGCGGTGCGGTCGATCCTGCGGCCCCGGGAACAAAAAGTTTGTAATAATGATTAAATGTTGACGGGAAACACTTTGCATAATTGTTAGCGGCCTATCATCATTATTCTTCTTGTCCAAAGTGATTTGGTATTCCCTTGCAAAATCCTGGCGTAGCAGTGATGCGGGCGATCAGAAAAACGGCGTGGTATCCAAAACGCCGTTCTTATCGCACGCTGTTGTGGCGTGAAATTACGCCTCTGGCCGTGCCCATCTTTATCGAAAACCTCTGCGTGATGCTGATGGGCGTCCTCAGTACCTTCCTGGTCAGCTGGCTGGGTAAAGAAGCGATGGCGGGCGTAGGCCTGGCCGATAGCTTCAATATGGTGATCATCTCATTCTTTGCCGCCATCGATCTTGGCACCACGGTGGTGGTGGCGTTCAGCCTTGCCAAACGTAATGGCAAACGGGCGCGCGCGGCTACCCGCCAGTCGCTGGGCTTAATGACGGTACTGGCGTTTGTGCTGGTGATCGCCATTGAGATTTGGGGCCACCTGATCATCGATGTGATTGCCGGGAGCGCCGAACCCCAGGTGAAGGAGCTGGCGCTCAGTTACCTGCAAACCTCGGCCTGGAGCTATCCGGCAGCGGCGATTGCGCTGATCGGCAGCGGTGCCTTGCGCGGGGCGGGCAACACCAAAATCCCGATGCTGATCAATGGCGGGATGAACATCCTCAATATCATCATCAGTACCGTGCTGATCTACGGCTGTTTTGGCTGGCATGGATTGGGTTTTATCGGTGCCGGTCTCGGGCTGACCATCTCACGTTATATCGGCGCCATAGCGGCGATTTACGTGCTGTATTTGGGTATCAACCCGGCACTCAAAATCTCCATCCAGAGTTACTTCCGGCGCTGGAATTACGGCATCCTGATGGAAGTGCTAAGCATTGGTGTGCCCGCCAGTATCGAATCGGTGTTGTTTAACGGCGGTAAGCTGCTGACGCAGATTTTTGTTGCCGGGATGGGCACCAACGAAATCGCCGGTAACTTTATCGCTTTCTCGATTGCTACCCTGATTAACCTGCCCGGTAACGCATTAGGCTCAGCTTCGACCATCATCACCGGCAAGCGACTCGGGCGTAATCAGGTGATGCAGGCCGAACGCCAGATCAAGCATGTGTTCTGGCTGGCGATGATTGGCCTGTGTAGCCTGGCGGCAATCACCGTGCCGATTGCTGGATTGCTGGCGAAGTTCTATACCCGCGATCCGGAAGTGATAACGGTGACCAAACACCTGATCTGGCTGAACGCCGCCTTTATGCCGATCTGGACCGCCTCCTGGGTGCTGCCCGCCGGGTTGAAAGGCGCACGCGATGCCCGTTACACCATGTATGTCTCGATGTTCAGCATGTGGGGCGCACGCGTGGTAGCCGGATACCTGCTCGGTATTGTGCTGGGTATGGGGGTGGTTGGCGTGTGGCTCGGCATGTTCCTCGACTGGACAGTGCGCGGCATTTGTTTCTGGTGGCGTCTGACCAGCGGTACCTGGCTGAATAATTATCGCCGGATGCTGGCGAAAAACGGGGGGGGATAACCCCCCGTTTCCCGTAGCGGCGC
Organism: Pantoea cypripedii; assembly: GCF_002095535.1. Classification (NCBI taxonomy): domain Bacteria; kingdom Pseudomonadati; phylum Pseudomonadota; class Gammaproteobacteria; order Enterobacterales; family Erwiniaceae; genus Pantoea; species Pantoea cypripedii. The sequence goes on along the minus strand of NZ_MLJI01000001.1, from coordinate 2,599,343 downwards.
GATTTATCGCGCAATTTCGTGCGTGGTGCTGGAAAAATCCGCGCGATAAATCGCGCCGCTACAACTTATGGAAAATAAGTAAAAACTATTATTTCCTCACCGCTATTCTGTGCCATTTTCCCTTCTTAACTAAAAAATTAAATTCATCTGCTGGTCAATTCCGTTATTTAACCGCTGGCTTCGATACCGAAAAACTATTTTTCAGTGCAACCAGGAGCGTCAATATGGAAAACCCTGACAACATCGCCCCGTTATTTTCTGTACGCCAGCTTTCTGTGGCGCTGCCTGCCGGTATGGACCGCCGTTTTGCGGTGGAAAACCTCAGTTTTGATCTCTGGCCAGGGGAAATTCTTTGCATCATTGGTGAATCCGGTTCGGGGAAATCCGTCACCGCCCATGCGGCGATGGGATTGCTGCCAAAGGCGTTGCGCGTTGATGGCGGCGAGATTCTGTTGCGCGGCAACAACCTGTTGCAGCAAAGTGCCGAGCAGTTGCGCCAGTTGCAGGGCAAGACCCTCGCCATCATCTTTCAGGACCCGTTGTCGGCGCTCAATCCGCTGATGACCATTGGTGAGCAGATAGGCGAAGTGATGCTGGCGCATAACGTCGGCACCCCCATGTCACGCCAGCAAAAAGTACTGGCGCTGCTGGAGGAAGTCGGGTTGCCGGAACCGGAGAAAATCCAGCATCAGCACCCGTTTCGCCTGTCCGGCGGTCAGCGTCAGCGCGTGATGATTGCCATGGCGCTGGCGCTCGACCCCGATATTCTGATTGCCGATGAACCCACCACCGCACTGGATGTCACTACCCAGGCACAAATCCTGCGGCTTATCCGTGGCCTGCAACAGCGCAAGGCAATGAGCGTGATGTTTATCACTCACGATTTTGGTGTGGTGGAGGAGATCGCTGACCGGGTCATCGTGATGGAAAAGGGGCGCATGGTGGAGTCTGGCCCGGCGCAGCAGGTGCTGAATGCCCCTCAGCATCCCTATTCACAGCAGCTGATTGCTGCGGTGCCGCGTATGCATGCCGGTGACAAAGACGTGCGCGACACGCCGACGGTATTACGCGTCAATAACCTGGTAAAAACCTACCGCAGCGACGGTGGCTGGCTGAGCCGCAGCCGAGAGGTGAAGGCGTTGAATAACGTCAGCTTCAGCCTGAACAAGGGCGAAACGTTGGGCATTGTCGGTGAATCGGGTTCCGGCAAATCTTCGCTGGGCCGGGTGTTGCTGAAGTTACTGGCAGCGGATAGTGGGGAAATCCTGTTTGACGGGCGCGATATCCTGCCGATGAAAGAAGCGGATTTCCGCCCGCTGCGCCGCTATATCCAGATGATTTTCCAGGACCCTTTCGCCTCGCTTAACCCGCGTCACACCATTGGCACCATTCTTTCAGCCGGACCGCTGGCGCTGGGCGGTATGACGCCGCAGGAAGTGGAGCGCAAAGCCAAACAACTGCTGCAACGAGTGGGCCTCGATGCCAGCGCCTGGCAGCGTTTCCCGCATGAGTTTTCCGGTGGTCAGCGCCAGCGCATCGGCATTGCGCGCGCGTTAATGTTCGACCCGGTGCTGCTGGTGGCGGATGAATCGGTCTCTGCGCTGGATGTGTCGATTCAGGCGCAGGTGCTGGAATTGCTGCGCAGCATTCAGCAGCAAACCCAGGTGGCGATGATTTTTATCACCCACGATCTGCGTGTCGCCAGCCAGATTTGTGACCGTATCGCGGTGCTGTTTAAAGGGGAAATTGTTGAGCAGGGCACGCCGCAGGCGGTGTTCCGCCAGCCGCAGCATCGTTATACACAACAACTGGTTAGCGCCATTCCTGGTCATGCGGAAGAGCGGGTGGCGTCTTAAGTGAAATTGGAAAAAGCTATGACAAAAGTCGTTGTCATTGTCCACTATCTCACCAATACTGGGTGAAAGTTTGACCTGCCTTAATCCCTTCTTCTGAGACGTTTTTTTCAGGTATGTGGAGCGCAGAATGATAAAACCAGCTGTACCTGCTGTTCCGCAACAAGCCGTTGACGTGGATTTGGGACCGCTTGGCAATATGCTGAGTTTTTACATTCGTAGCATCAACATCGCCGTGTCGCGTGACCTTGACCAGCAACTGGCTGGACTCGAAGTGGCGCGTGGCACCGGCAAAATCAGCACGCTGCTGGTGGTGGACCGCCACCCTGGTATCCGGCCTTCGGTGATTGCCGATGTGATCCAGCGTGACCGTTCGGCCATGGCGCGTCTGCTGGAGCAGATGGAGCAACAACAGTTGCTGACGCGTGAGGCAGACCACAGCGATAACCGTTCACAGGCGCTGTTTCTTACTGAGCACGGTAAGGCCCTGGCGCAGCGCGTGCGCGAACTGACGCAGCAGCAGGAAGATCGTTTTTTTCAGCGGCTGACGGCCAGAGAAAAACACACCGTCATCCGTTTATTAAAAAAAGTCTTACAGCCGTAATGCATGAATAAAAGCTGCATATTTCTGTGGGTGAGAAATTAATTTCACCTGCACGGTGAACTGTTGTCGAAATATCTCTGATGGCGTCTGATAGCAGACTGAAATAATGACGATAAAACTGCGGGAATTATTATGCCTGGTCCGTTTGTTGTGCCGGTACACGGCGATGTGACATTGCCGGAAAAAGTCGATGTGGTGGTGATAGGCGGCGGCATTATTGGTTGCGCCACCGCGCTGGAAATTGCCGAACAGGGCGTCAGCGTCGCGTTATGCGAGAAAGGGGGTATCGGTCAGGAGCAATCCAGCCGTAACTGGGGCTGGGTGCGGCTGGCGCGCCGCGACCCGCGTGAAGTCCCGCTGATGGCCGAATCACTACGCATCTGGCAGCAACTGGATCAGCGGGTGCAGGCGGACACCGGTTATCAGCGTGCTGGCATCACTTTTAACTGCGCCACTGACCAGGAATTCAGCGAGCTGCAAAGCTGGTCGCGGCATATGGAGGGCACTGGTTTTCGTGCTGAGATGCTGGATCGCGACGGGGTGGCGAAATTGTTTCCCGGCCACAAAATTCAGGGCGTGGGTGCGCTCTATACCCCGGATGATGGGCGTGCTGAACCGCAGAAAGCGGCTCCGGCGATTGCCGAAGCGGCACGCCGCCACGGTGCGCATATTCTGACGGAATGTGCGGTGCGCGGTATCGAAACCAGCGGTGGACGTATTTCTGGTGTGATGACGGAACGCGGTGCGATTGCCTGTCAGAGCGTGGTATTGGCCGGAGGTGCCTGGTCAGGGCTGATGGCGCAGCGTTTTGGCCTGCGCCTGCCACAGCTCAAGGTGCTGAACAGCGTGGTACGCACCGAGCCGCTGGCGGGTGGGCCGGAAGCGGCGTTCTGGGCGCGTGATTTTGCCATTCGTAAACGCCAGGATGGAGGCTACACCATCGCCTCCGGCCATGAAAGCGAAGTGGATTTTGTGCCCGATACTTTTCGTTTTGCCCGCAATTTCCTGCCAGCACTGCGCCACGAATGGGGATCATTACGCCTGCGCCTCACCGGACGATTTTATGATGAGTGGCGGATGCCGCGTCACTGGCATCTGGATGAACCCAGCCCGTTTGAATACTGCCGCGTACTCGACCTGCCGCCATCGAGAAAACTTACTGACAAGGTGCTGGAGCAGCTTAAGCAACAACTGCCCGCACTGGCCGGGCTGAAAGTCGCCCAGCGCTGGGCTGGCTGCATTGATGTGCTGCCGGATGCCATCCCGGTGATTTCCCATATCGAACGTTATCCCGGCCTGGTGATGGCCACCGGTTTTTCCGGCCATGGTTTTGGTATCGGACCCGGAGCCGGACGCCTCACCGCCGATTTGGTGCTTAACCGTACCCCGGTGGTGGACCCCAACGCTTTCCGTTTCTCCCGTTTCACTGATGGTTCAAAGATCGAAATTATGACCGGCTACTAACTCTTATTGCCGCAGCGCGGCGTTGTGTTTCTGTTCACCTGAGGAATAACAATGAGCGATAAGTTTGCAGATTCCCTGCCAAAAATTTCCCGTCGGCAAGCCCTGGTTTATCTGGCGTCGGGCACCGCAGCGATGGCATTGCCGGGGCTGTTCGGCAGCAACGTGGCGCGTGCAGCCATGACCGGGGCGGCGGGAAGTGGTGGACAGATGGTGGTGGGGTTCTCGCAGGAACCGACAGTATTTAACCCGCTGATGCCCCATATCGAAGTCGACGATGGCCTGCATTTCAGCCTGTTCGATCCGCTGTTTGGCATCGATGATAAGGGGAATTTCACCCCGGCCCTGGCGACAGAAGTCCCGACGCAGGCGAACGGCGGTATCTCCGCCGATGGTCTCAATTTCCATCTCAAACTGCGCGACGGGGTGAAGTGGCACGATGGTCAGCCATTCACTGCCGAAGATGTGAAATTCACCCTGGAACTGCTGGTGGACCCCAATTTCCGTAGCTGGAGCCGTTCCGGTCATGAGCTGGTGCGCGACATTACCATCGTCTCGCCGACCGAAATCAAATGGCGCATGGAAAAACCTTATTCGCCTTACACCTCGATTCTTGCCGCCACCTTCATTGTGCCGAAGCATGGCTTTGCCAACGTGCAGGACAAAAACACCGCGCCGTTCAACAGCGCGCCGGTGGGCACCGGACCGTTCAAATGGCAGCAGCGTGTGCCGGGCGACCATATCGAACTGACGGCGAACAAAGATTACTTTGGCGACGGCCCGAAACTCGATCGGCTGATTTATAAATACATCCCGGATCTCAACGTGATGTACACCCAGTTTGTCTCCGGCGATATCGACATTGCCGGGTTGCAGTGGATCTCGGCTGACCATTACGACGAGGCGAAAAAGCTGCCGGGTAAAGTGGTGGATGTGTTCCAGAGCGCCACCATCGAGAACTTTGCCTTTAACCTGGCGCGTCCACAGTTCCAGGACCCCGCCGTGCGTGAAGCACTGTATTATGCCATTGATAAACAAACCATTATCGATGCGTTGTATTACGGCCTGCCGAAGCCGACCGAAACCTATATGCCGCGTCAGTCGTCGTATTTTAACGCCGACTTACCGGCCCATGAATTCAGCCTCGATAAAGCCAAAGCGCTGCTGGATAAGGCGGGCTGGAAGCCCGGTGCGGGCGGGATACGCGAGAAGAATGGCGTCAAACTGTCGTTCACCAACTCCACCACCGCCGGGAACCATCTGCGCGAACAAATGCAGCAGTTTATGCAGCAAAGCTTCCAGGAAATTGGCGTCGAGATGAAGATCTCCAACCTGCCACCGGCGGTGATGTGGGGCGATTACTGGATGCTGTCGAAATTTGATAGCGCCATTGTCGGCCTGAATTACCTCACCGGCTCCGATCCCGATACCGCCACCTATATGCGTTCCGATGCCATTCCGGCGCAGGGTGGGGCGGGGCAGAACGTATTCCAGTACAAAAATCCTGAGGTGGACAAGCTGCTGGCGCAGGGCAGTGCCGAGTTTGCCCCCGAGCAGCGCAAGGCGGCTTACCTGCAAATCCAGTCGCTGGTGCGTAAAGACCTGCCGTTCCTGACGTTGTTCAGCTTTGCCAATGTGCGTGGGCACAAGGATGGTGCAGAAAATATCATTCCCAACATCAACGTGCGTATCGATAGCTGGAACGTCAACACCTGGTACTGGAACAAAAAAGCCTGAGTCCATTCACAAAGTGCGTGACGTGATCGCGCGTCACGCCGGGGAGAAGAGCCATGGGCGCATTTCTGCTGCGACGTGTTGGTCAAAGCATCATTTTATTGTTGCTGGTGTCGATCATCGGCTTTGCCGCACTGAACCTGGCACCCGGTGGGCCACTGTCACAATACGCCTTAACGCCGGGGATGACCCAGGAAGCGATGCAGCGCATCGCCACCCAAATGGGGCTGAACCGGCCTTTACCGGTGCAATATTTTGACTGGCTCAGCCATTTGGTGCGCGGTGACTGGGGGCGATCTTATCGTGATGGTCAGCCGGTCCTCAGCATCATCTTTTCACATCTGCCCGCTACCTTGTTGCTGATGTGCACCTCAATGGTGTTTTCCATCGCTATCGGCGTGTGGATCGGCATTCAGAGCGCCATCAAACGTGACAGCCTGTTTGATCGCATGGCGACCATGGGGGCGATGGTGGCGCTGTCGATCCCAACCTTTTGGTTCGGCCTGGTGGCGATTTATTTCTTTGCGCTGAAGCTGCAATGGCTGCCTGCCGGGAATATGTACACCGTGGGGGACGGTTCGCTGCTTGATGTGCTGCGCCATCTGATTTTGCCGGTGCTGGTGCTGACCTTTGTCGATGTGGCGATCTGGAGCCGCTACATGCGCACTGCCACGCTGGAGGTGATCAACCAGGATTTCATCAAAACCGCGCGTGCTAAAGGTGTTTCCCCACGTCGCGTGCTGCTGAAGCATGTGGTGGGCAATGCGCTGTTGCCGATGATTACCCTCGCGGGTATGCAGCTGCCGACCATTCTCGGTGGCGCGCTGGTGGCGGAGACGGTGTTCACCTGGCCGGGCATGGGGCGTCTGTTCCTCGACAGCCTCGGTTACAGCGATTACCCGGTGGTGATGGGGTTGCTGATGTGTTCGGCCATTCTGGTGCTGATTGGCAATCTGCTGGCGGATGTGATCACCGCGCTGGTCGATCCGCGTATTCGTCCCGCTTAAGGAGGCAAGATGGCATCTTCTGTGATTACGCCACCGGTCGCCACGTCACGCTGGCGAGGCAACCGCACGCTGCAACGCTTTCTGCGTCACCGGCTGGCCTGCGCCAGTCTGCTGCTGATTATCCTGATGGCACTGGCCTGCGCCTTTGGCCCCGCATTGCTGCCGTTTGATGATTTACATATCGACCTGCGCGCACGTTTTGCGCCGCCGCTTACCGGCTGGCACTGGCTGGGCACCGATCCACTCGGACGTGATTTGCTGGCGAGACTGTTGATGGCCGGGCGCATTTCGTTACTGGTGGGTTTCTTTGCCATGCTGCTCAGCATCATGCTCGGCACGCTGGTGGGAATTGTGGCTGGCTATTACGGTGGACGTGTCGGTGCGTTGCTGATGCGGGTCGTCGATGCGTTTCTCGCTTTTCCCAGCGTGTTTTTGCTGCTGGCTCTGGCGGCGTTTATTAAACCGGATCCGGCGATGATCACCGTGATTATCGCGGTGACCAGCTGGATGGAAGTGGCACGCATTGTTGAGGCGGAAGTCCGTTCGCTGCGTGAACGCGAATACATTCTGGCGGCGCGCATGCTGGGTCTGTCCGGACGCTGGATTATGTTTCGTGAGCTGCTGCCCAACGTGGTCGGGCCAATTATTGTCGCCGCGACGCTGACGGTGGCGCGTGCCATTCTGCTGGAAGCCTATATCAGCTTTCTCGGCTATGGTATTCAGCCGCCGCTGCCGAGCTGGGGCAATATGCTCAACGGTGCACAGCAGTACCTGATTCGCGCGCCCTGGCTGGCGCTGGTGCCGGGCATCGCCATTACCCTGGCGGTGACCTGCTTTAACTTTATTGGCGATGGGCTGCGCGATGCGCTGGACGCCCGCAGCGAGAAAGAGTGAGGTGACTCATGGCCCGGTTCTCCCCGTTTGAAGATTCGCTGTGGTTTGCCACTGCGGCTGCCGCGCCGTCATTGCCCCCGTTGCAGGGCGAGCGCCAGGCCGATGTCTGTGTGGTGGGCGGCGGTTATACCGGCCTGACCACGGCGCTGACGCTGGCAAAGCAGGGGGTAAAAGTCACGCTGCTGGAAGCGCAGCAGGCCGGTTTTGGTGGTTCGGGACGCAATGCCGGTCACTGTACACCGACCTTTACCCATTTTTCCCTGCCGGAACTGCGCCGGTTACTCGGTGAACCCTGGGCGGAGCGACTGATTGCGCGGCAGACCCAGGCGAATCATCAGGTCAGCGCCATGATCAGTGACTACCAGATTGACTGCGAATGGCAGCAAAACGGTTATCTGCAGGCAGCGGCACGGCCAGGGGCGATGAAGTTGATCGAAGAGAAAGCCCGCCAGTACAACGCGGTGGGGGCGCATACCGAAGCGGTAGATGCCGCGCAGGCGGAACGCATCAGTGGCAGCCCGCGCTTTTATGGTGGCTGGTTTCATCATGAAGGGGGACACCTCAATCCGCTGGGCTATGCGCGTGGCCTGGCGCGCGCGGTGGTGCAGGAGGGTGGGGAGATCTATTGTGCATCGCCGGTCAGTGAGGTGAAAAAGCAGGGCGCCAAATGGCAGGTGATCACGCCGCAGGGCGCGGTACTGGCGGATAAAGTGATTTTTGCCACCGGTGCTTATACCGTCGCTGGCTGGCCGCAGCTGGCTCAGAGTTTTCGTATCATGCGGGTGTTTGTGGCGGCAACCCAGCCGCTGGATGAGGCGTTGCGCCGCCAGGTACTGCCCCTGAATACCACCCTCCATGACGGACGCGGTGATATCTACGTTTACAAATACAACCAGCAGGGACGCATTGTTGCCTCGATGTTCCCGATGGGGCGGCGTGGGCGTGAGATGAATTATACCCATCAGGTGATGAGTGACCGGCTGCGCTGGCTGCATCCGGCTATCGACCAGCCATTACGCTGGGAATATTTCTGGTATGGCGAGCTGGATATGCAGCAGCGCACCATCCCGCGCCTGTATCAGCTGGCACCCGGCGTGGTGGCGCTGACTGGTCTTTCCGGGCGAGGCGTACCCACCGGCAGTATGCTGGGCGGCATTCTGGCCGAATGGGCGCTGGAGGTGCCGGAAAGTGAGCTGGCGTTGAAGATTGAACCGCTGCATAAAGCCCCGTTCTGGATGGGCTTTGGCCCACAACTGACGCTGCGTTATTACCGGGCACGGGATTGGTTGCGCTGCCGCATGGAAGGTGCCGCGCTGCCACCCCATGCCTGATGTTATATGCAATTTGCGGCAATGAAGCGCAGAACTAATTGTTTTGGTTATAAGCCGGGGTGCGCTTTACTGACATGGTCAATCATTTCTGAGAACAGCCGATGAAAAAGTTACTACAGCAGTGGTTTAATCGCCTTGTCCAGCCGCAGAGCGGCGCGGTGGAACAGCGTGACATCGATGTCGCGAAACATATTGAGCTGCTTATCCCCATCAGCCAGCTGTATGGCATTGAATTCCATCCCTCGGTGTATCGTTACTATGAAAGATGAACGATTCCATCTGGTGATGCGCTACAGCTACTGGAATGAGCTGTGCGCGCTGGCAGCAGCATAATTGCACTCCGTAGTGAATTATTGCACCGGGTGGTAGTGGCGTGATTTATCACGCAGGGTTTACCGGCACCGTGCACAGAATGGCGCGATTTATCGCGCTTTTTTTATGCGCTCAATCTGACGATTTTCTGCACATTGTTTAAATAATTCTTACAAACCCTCCTTGATTCGTTCAACTGTATTGATTGTGTAATAAATGCGTAAAGAAATGTTTTTCTTTACCGTTGCGCTCGTGTAAAAATACGAAAGTAAATGATAACCATTCTTTTTATCATTTAAGGGGTCAGGTCATTTCCCCTGTGGCCTGATGTGCGCGTCAATAACAACAATCAAACCCACACTTTTAAAAATGGATAAAAATCGCAACTTGCCGTTTGGCAGCTTTAACTCGCTGACCTTGTTCACCGGGCTGTGCATCGGTATCTCTCCAGCGGCAGCGCTGGCGGCAGACAATACCGGCAAAAAAACCGACGATACCCTGGTCGTGGAAGCGCAGACCCCTTCGCTTTATTCACCAGGCGTTTCCGCCGATCCGAAATTCACCCAACCGCTGGTAGATACCACGCGTACCATCACGGTGATCCCTGACCAGGTGATTAAGGATCAGGGTGTTAATAACCTCACCGATGCGCTGAAAAACGTACCGGGAGTGGGGGCGTTTTATGCCGGGGAAAACGGCAGCTCGTCCACCGGGGATGCGGTGTATATGCGTGGTATCGATACCTCGAACAGTATTTATGTTGATGGCATTCGCGATATCGGTAGCGTGACGCGCGATACCTTCAACACTGAGCAGGTCGAGGTGATCAAAGGTCCGTCAGGGACCGACTATGGTCGCAGCGCACCCTCTGGTTCCATTAATATGATCAGCAAACAGCCACGCCTGGATACCGGTCTTGATGCCTCGGTCAGCGTTGGTAGCGCCTGGATGCGTCGCGGGACACTGGATTACAACCAGGCCATCAGCGATAACGCCGCTTTCCGGCTTAATCTGATGGGAGAAAAAACCCACGATGCCGGACGCGATAATATTCAGAATGAACGTTATGGCGTGGCACCGTCGCTGGCGTTTGGGCTCGATACCTCAACCCGCCTGTACCTCAATTACCTGCATGTGCACCAGAACAACACCCCGGATGGCGGCATTCCGACTATCGGCCTGCCGGGTTACTCCTCACCCACCGCCGCAACCTCCGCGCTGAATAATTCCGGTAAGGTGGCGACCAGCAACTACTACGGCACCGATTCGGATTTCGACAAATCCACTACCGATACCGCCACGATTCGTTTTGAACATGATCTGTCGGATAACACCACCATCCGTAACACCACGCGCTGGTCGCGGGTGAAGCAGGAGTATCTGCTGACGGCGGTGATGGGCAGCACCATCGGCATGCCAAACCCGAATGATGTCGGCACCTGGACCTGGACGCGTAACGTCAACCTGAAGGATGTCAGCAATCGCATCCTGACTAACCAGACCAATATCACCTCGAAGTTTTATACCGGTTCGGTCGGGCATGATGTCAGTGCCGGGGTGGAGTTCACCCGTGAAAATCAGACCAACTATGGGGTGAGCCCCATTACCGCGCCTGCGGTCAATATCTATCATCCGATCAGCAGCATTTCGCTGGGAGGCCTGAATCGCAACGGTGCCAACGCCAATGGCCAGACCGACACCTTTGGCATCTACGCCTTCGATACCCTGGCGATCACCAAAAACTTCGAGCTGAACGGCGGTATTCGTCTCGACAACTATCACACTGATTACGACAGCGCCACCGCCTGTGGCGGCACCGGTCGCGGTGCGCTGGCCTGTCCGGCTGGGGTGGCAACTGGTACGCCGGTCACCACGGTGGATACGGCGAAATCGGGTAACCTGGTGAACTGGAAAGCGGGTGCGTTGTATCGTCTGACTGAACACGGCAACGTCTATGTTAACTACGCCATCTCCCAGCAACCGCCGGGTGGCAGCAGCTTTGCACTGGCCGCCGGTGGCAGCGGCAATAGCGCCAACCGTACCGATTTCAAACCACAAAAAGCCAAATCCAGCGAAGTGGGAACCAAGTGGGAAGTGCTGGATAAACGCCTGCTGCTGAATGCGGCGCTGTTCCGCACTGATATTGAAAACGAAGTGGCGGAAAATGATGACGGTACTTATTCGCAATACGGTAAGAAACGCGTAGAGGGTTATGAGCTGTCGGCCACCGGTAATATCACGCCAGACTGGCAAATCATTGCCGGATTTACCCAGCAACATGCCTCAGTCACCGAAGGTGACAGCGTAGCCCAGGACGGTTCTTCTGCGCTGGCGTATACGCCGAAGCATGCCTTTACGCTGTGGACCAACTATCAGGCGACGGATGCGTTGTCTGTCGGTGCCGGTGCGCGTTATGTTGGCAGCCTGCGCCGTGGCAGTGATGGTGCGGTGGGTACGCCGGATCATACCGAGGGTTACTGGGTAGCTGATGCGAAGCTGGGATATAAGGTGAACAACAACCTTGATCTGCAACTTAACGTCTACAACCTGTTTGACACCAACTATGTTGCCTCGATCAACAAGAGTGGTTACCGCTACCATCCGGGTGAACCGCGGACCTTCCTGTTGACCGCCAACGTCCATTTCTAAGTGCTTAATGTGGGGCCACTGTGCCCCATTTTTTCAGAGAGAATAACGCGATGATGTATCACATTCCTGCCGTGCTGACGCCGGAAGAGGTCACCAGTTTTGGTTCCCTGCTGCAACAGGCCGAGTGGGTCGATGGCCGGGTGACCGTCGGCAGCCAGGGGGCCACGGTAAAAAACAACCAGCAAATCGATACCCGTACGCCGTTGTACGATCGTTTGCAGGCGGCGGTGTTGCAGGCGCTGAACAACAACCCGCTGTTCTTTTCCGCTGCGCTGCCGCGCACCATTTCCACGCCGCTGTTTAATCGCTATGAACAGGGAGAAACCTACGGTTTTCATGTGGACGGCGCAGTACGCCACAATGGTGCGGCGGGCTGGATGCGCACCGATCTCTCCGCCACGTTATTCCTGTGCGAACCGGACAGCTATGACGGCGGTGAGCTGGTGATTGAAGACACCTACGGCCAGCACAAGGTCAAACTCCCGGCCGGGCATCTGGTGCTGTATCCCTCCAGCAGTCTGCACTGCGTCACACCGGTGACGCGCGGTGCGCGCGTGGCATCCTTCCTGTGGATTCAGTCGATGGTGCGCGATGACAAACAGCGCGCCATGCTGTTTGAGCTGGATCGTAATATTCAGAGCCTGAAAGCACGGCACGGCGACAGCGAAGAGCTGCTGTCGCTGCTGAATATGTATCACAATTTGCTGCGTGGCTGGACCGAGGTGTAAAGCTGCACGTCAGTGGTCAAGCTCGCATGCCTTCCTGACGTTGATGCCCTTGATAACACCGGTGAAAATCAGATGAAACTCATCGAATTGCTTGGTAGTGATAGTCTGGTTATCGGCAGAGCGAAATTCCTTCAGCACAAAAGAAGGAACATTACGCTTTGGATCTTTAGGCTGATGCTTAATCTGCACCAAAGAGAAATGTTGATTCAGCATATCGATACTATCGGTTCCCACCTGGAGAGAAACCAGCGTGTAGGCGGTACCGTTGGCCGGGTCCGGGATATTATCGAAGCCGCATTGGTAGGTGCCGGTCACGATAATCACCGCATCGGGTGGCAGGATGTAGGTAATATTGGCGCGGCGAGGCGGATTATAGGGTTCCGGCGTGGTGGAGCCCTGATAATAGATATAATGAGCCTTGGTGAGCGGTTGTTGCGACACGGGCATGACAGCAGTTGCTGCGGGAACATCCGCGACCGGCGCTTTGGCTGCTACCGCAGGAGAAGTCGCCGAGGTGCTGAGTGCCGCGATACGTTGCTGGTAGTCCGCCTGCAATTGGTTCGCTTCGGTACCGTGACTGCGCAGTTGTTTCAGCCAGTCACGTTGCGATTGTTTTAACTGCGCCGCATCGTTGCCGCTAAGGCCAGACATCTTGTTGCGATAAGCGGCGGCTAAGGTTTCATCCAATGCCGAGAGCTGTGGATTCTGGCAAATCAGTTTTTCCTGCGCAGTGCTGGCGCGGGTGCAGTCAAAAGAGGCCGCCATCGCCGGAGCAGTTGCGCCGAGTAACAGCATGGAAGCCAGGATATTGCGTTGGAGAGACATCATTATTCCCTGATTGATGGATTCTCTCCGTTATATCGGCGGCAGGCAGGCAAACTTTACTTCAGGCGTTACGCACTCTTCTTTTTGATTTCATCCAGATAGTTGTAAATGGTGTAGCGGGTGACACCGAGCACTTTAGCCGCCTTTTCCACACCACCGCGCACAATAAACATTCCCTTGTTCTGCATCTGCCGCACGATTTCAACTTTCTCTTTTTTACTGGTGCCGGTTCTGAGCTGCCCGGTTGGAGGGATACAGCTGCGGATGATCTCATCCATCTTTTCTTCCAGCCCGGCTTCGCCCTCATCTTTGCTGCTGCTCTGCGGAAGGAGCATAGCCAGCGCATCGCGCGCCGCCTCTATCGCATGATTGTCAGCGTTGAAACACAGCGCCAGTGCGGGTTTGCCGTTTTCATCTTTAAACAATGCGGTTGAACTCCGCAGCGGGGTGCCCTGCAAACTTGCGGTCGGGTAATTGGGAAAAACTGCGGGTTCAGTGCTGGACGGCAGGGCATCCAGATTCAGCAGGCCGAGAAATCCGCGATCATTCTCCGGGCCATCCAGCAGGGAACTGCCGGGCTTTCTGCCGGAGACATGACCATTGATGATTTTTACCACGGAGGATTCAGGCTGGGTGAGATCGTGAAGTACCACCTCAACATGATGACCTGAGACCGAAGCAAAGGCATCCATAACTGCACTCAGTTGCTGTATCAGGCGTGATTTTTCGTGATCGTCTGTCATGCGCCAAACTCATGGTGTAAGAGCAAATTTTGCCTGCGAGTATAAACAATTTGTTGAAATATAAACATGAGTGCTGTAGCGGCGCGATTTATCGCGCAAGGGCTTGCGCGATAAATCGCGCCGCTACGGCTTTTGCGATAGATTCAACTGAATGTTGATATTTCAACTTTTCGTTGTTATTTTAGGTTATCCACTTAGCCTGTGCATTCGGGGGGAATCATGAATCAGGCAGTTAAAAATTATGCCAGCAACCTGCCGTTTCCTTTTGCGGCGGCGACTGAAACCAACGGTGTGCTTTATCTTTCCGGCCAGGTGTCGATGACGGCACATGCAGAGCCGCTGTACGGCGATATTGCCACGCAGACCGCCAATATTCTTGCCAGTATCCGGCACACATTGGTAGCGCTGGGATCCAGTCTGGAGAGTATTTTTAAGGTTACGGTCTGGTTGTCAGACATGAAGCATTTCGCTGAATTTAATCAGGAATATGCAAAGTGGTTCGAGCATGGTTATCCAGCCCGTTCGGTGGTCAGCAGCAAGCTGGCTTTTGATCTGGATGTAGAAATCGAAGTGCAGGCCGTCGCCCAAAAAACCTTAGCAGAACAGGTGAGTTAACATGCCATTACACCTCAACACGCCATTGTTGAATTCCCGCCCTCTGAGCCAGCTTACCGGCAGCCAGGTCTGGTTAAAGATGGATGCGCTGCAACCCTCGGGTTCATTTAAGATCAGAGGAGTGGGTCTGGCTTGTCATCACTATGTTCAGCAGGGCGCGCGTCGTTTTATCTCGTCCTCCGGCGGTAATGCCGGGCTGGCGGTGGCGTACGCAGGCCGAACTCTGGGCATCCCGGTGACGGTTATCGTGCCGGAGTCCACCCCCATCCGCGCCAGAGAACTGCTCAGGCTGGAACAGGCCGAGGTGATCGTCCATGGCGTGTCCTGGCAGGAAGCGAACCAGTATGCGCAATCGTTGTTAAGCGCAACCGATGCCTTTATTCATCCTTTTGATGATCCGTTGCTGTGGCAGGGACATGCCTCGCTGGTCGATGAGGTAGTGGCTGCCGGTGTGCACCCCGATGCGGTGGTGCTGTCGGTGGGTGGAGGTGGTTTGTTATCCGGTGTTATTGCGGGCTTACAGCGCAACGGTTTGCCGGATGTGCCGGTGATTGCGGTGGAAACGGCAGGTGCAGCATCGTTTCACGCGGCCATCAGGGCAGGGCACGCGGTTGAAATCGACCGCATCAACACGGTTGCCACCAGCCTCGGCGCGAAAAAGGTCTGCGACCAGGCAGTAAAACTTGCCGGGGAGCATCCGGTGATCAGCGAAGTGGTGACAGATGAAGAGGCATTGCGTGCCTGTCGCCTGTTTATCGATGACCATCGGGTGCTAACCGAACCTGCCTGTGGGGCGAGCCTGGCCTGTTTATACCAGCAAAAAGCGGTGATGCAGCCTTATCGCAACCCGCTGGTGGTGGTGTGTGGCGGCGCAACGCTGTCGCTTGAACAATTGCTGAATGCCTGACTACTGCGTCAGCTCGCGGGCAAACTGGATAAAATCATGTAATGCCTTATTTTTTATCTCCTGCTGCCAGCTCATGGTCAGCGTGGAGGTGGCGTGCTGATCCTGCAAAAAGCAGTAGCTGACGTCCGGTATCATCACCGAACGCTGGGTCTCAGGTACCAGCGTCACCCCCATTCCCATCGAAACCAGACCAATGGCCACCGAGACATCACGGGTCGGCTGGATTTTTTGCGGCACAAATCCTGCCTGCTGGCAGGCGTTCAGTGCCGACCAGCCCAGCCCGACGCCTGGCGGGTCTTCCTGCATCAAAAACGGTTCAGTAGCAAGTTGCGCTAACGCAATACGCGGCTGGCAGGCCAGCGCATGGCTGCGCGGCAGCACCGCAATCAGCGGGCGGGTGGCAAGATCGAGATAGGCCAGATGATCATATCGTGGCACCGGTGAACGAACCAACGCGACATCTATTTGATTAGTTAACAAAAGTGTAAGTTGTTCGTGAACATTACGTTCTTCAATCACGATATCGATGTCCGGTTTCCGCTTACGATAACCATTAATTAACAGTGTGAGCGCCGGATCGAGGATGGAAGACCCAACGTAACCGAGCTTGATCTGCCCACGATAACCCAGGCGCAGGCTGCGGGCATTGTCGCGAAACTTAACGTAGTGACTTGATGCAATGCGCGCTTCTTCCACCAGCTGTTCGCCTTCAAAAGTCAGCGCCACATGCCGCCTGTCACGGGTGAATAGCTCGAATTCCAGCTCCTTTTCCAGCGCCTTAATGTATTGACTTAACGCCGGTTGGGCGATGTTGAGGCGCAGTGCCGCCTTGCCAAAATGCAGCTCCTCCGCCAGTACCACGAATGCGTGTAAATGCCGGTAATCCATCGGTTCTCTCCTGATTTTTCCTGATAATAACTCCTTATCAAAACCGCCGGTATTATTATTGGACTCTTATCACCGATCCTCTAAAACTGTGGGGGCAACGACGGGAGGTGCCGGTTCTATGCCACTGAATTCACTCCTGTTGTTCTCAAGGTGTGCCTGCGTTTGTCTGCGCCGCTGCATCACCGATTACCACGACTAAGAGGGACATTGAGATGTCTGTTAAGCAAACGAAAGTCACCGATTTGCGTTCCGCACTGGAAGTGTTAAGCCAGTACGATGATGAATTGATCTACACCGATGAACCAGTAGACCCGATTGCGGAGTTATCCGGGGTTTACCGCTATGTTGGTGCGCACGGTACCGTGAAACGCCCAACGCAAATCGGTCCGGCTATGATTTTCAACAAAATCAAAGGCTATAACGATATGCGGGTGCTGATTGGCCTGCTTTCTTCACGTAAACGTGTGGCACGCCTGTTTGGTACCACGCCGGAAAACCTGGCGTTTATGTTGAAAGATTCCGTTGCTAACCCGATCGCGCCGATTGTCATCCCACGCGAACAGGCAGCCTGCCAGGAAGTGGTTCATCTGGCCACCGATCCGAATTTCGATATCCTGAAAATTCTGCCTGCGCCGACCAATACCCCGGAAGATGCCGGTCCCTATTTCACTCTGGGTATGTGTTATGCCGCCGACCCTGAAACCGGCGAGCACGACGTCACCATTCACCGTTTATGCGTGCAGAGCAAAGACGAAATCTCGATGTATTTCGTGCCGGGCCGCCATCTGGATACCTTCCGTCAGAAAGCGGAAGCCGCCGGTAAACCGCTGCCGATTTCTATCAGCATCGGTGTCGATCCAGCGATTGAGATTGGTGCCTGCTTTGAGCCGCCAACAACGCCGCTGGGCTTTGATGAGCTGTCCATCGCCGGTAGCCTGCGCAACCAGGCGGTTGAATTAACCGAATGTGTGACCGTAAATGCACGCGCCATTGCCAATGCTGAAGTGGTGATTGAAGGCGAATTGCTGCCAGGCGTGCGGGTACGTGAAGACCAGAACACCAACTCCGGCAAAGCGATGCCTGAATTCCCCGGTTATACCGGTGCAGCCCAGGCCGAAGTTCCGGTGATTAAAGTGAAAGCTATCACCCATCGTCGTTCTCCGATTCTGCAAACCTGTATCGGCCCAAGCGATGAACACACCAACATGGCCGGTATCCCGACCGAAGCCAGTATCCTGCAAATGGTTGAACGCGCGCTGCCTGGTTTTGTGCAGACCGTGCATTGCCCGACTCCGGGTACCGGCAAATATCTGGCGGTGTTGCAGGTGAAAAAACGCACTCCGGCTGATGAAGGACGTCAGCGCCAGGCGGCTCTGCTGGCTTTCTCTGCCTTCTCCGAACTGAAACATGTGATGCTGGTGGATGAAGACGTGGATGTGTTCGATATCAACGACGTCGTCTGGGCGATGACCACCCGCTACCAGGGCGATGTGGATACCGTGTTTATCCCTGGCGTACGCTGCCATCCGCTCGATCCGTCTTCCGATCCGGCTTACAGCCCATCGGTACGCGATCACGGTATTGCCTGCAAAACGATTTTTGACTGCACCGTGCCTTATCACCTGAAAGCCAATTTCCACCGCAGCGAATTTCTCGAAGTGGATGTAAATCGCTTTATCCCAGGTTTTAACAAAAATAAGGAGGCAGCATGTCAGGGTCTGTAGTTCGTAACAGTGGTAAACCTCGGGTGATTGTGGGCATTAGCGGTGCCTCCGGTTTTTCTTATGGCGTACAGGCATTGCGCTATTTACGTCAGCTGGATGTGGAGAGCCATCTGGTGATCTCTCCGGCGGGGCATCTTAATCGTGAACATGAAACCGACCTCAGCGCAGAGGATGTGGCGGAGTTAGCCGATGTGGTTTATCCCATCCGTGCCGTAGGGGCGGCGATCGCCAGCGGTTCATTCCGCACCCTCGGCATGCTGGTGGCGCCCTGTTCGATGCATACCCTGGCGGCTATCGCCAACGGCCTGACCGACAATCTGCTGACGCGTGCTGCTGATGTGGTATTAAAAGAGCGGCGCAGGCTGGTCCTGATGGTGCGGGAAACCCCGCTCCATCTGGGACATATCCGCAATATGCAACAGGCGACCGAATCCGGCGCGATTGTTTTCCCGCCGGTGCCTGCGCTCTATGCCAGGCCGCAAAGTGTGGAAGAGATTATTGCGCATAGCGTTGCACGCGCTCTGGGGCTGATGGATCTGGATTGTGCCGATCTGCCGCGCTGGGGAGAAGACGTGACTTTAATGACCAGGAGTAATAAATCGTGATTATTGGACCCTATATCAATGGCTCTGCCGTCCTGATTGGCGGCATTGTCGGTGCGCTGCTCAGTTCGCGCTTGCCCGAGCGTATCAGAACCTCCATGCCGCTGATCTTCGGCGCAGCCTCAATGTGTATGGGGATTGTGCTGGTGGTGAAAGTCAGCCATATGCCGGTGATGGTGCTATCGGTAATCCTTGGCGCACTGCTCGGTGAGTTGTGTTATCTCGAAAAAGGCATCGGTAAGCTGGGCAGCAAGGCACGTGGGCTGGTGGAGATGTTTGTCAGTTCAGGTGCGCAGGATCAGGAATCGCAGGAGCAATTTCTGCAAAGCTATGTGGCGATTATCGTGCTGTTTTGCGCCAGCGGCACCGGGATATTTGGTTCAATGCACGAAGGCATGACCGGCGATACCAGCGTCCTGATTGCGAAATCGTTCCTTGATCTGTTCACTGCGGCGATCTTTGCCACGTCACTGGGTTTTGCCGTGGCAGTGGTGGCGGTGCCACAGTTAATTATTCAGTTGCTGCTGGCTTATGGCGCGGTATTTATTTTACCGCTGACCACCCCAGCGATGCAGGCGGACTTCTCAGCGGTAGGCGGCGTATTAATGTTCGCTACTGGCTTCCGTATTTGCGGCATTAAAATCTTCCCGGTGGCAAATATGTTACCTGCGCTGGTTTTAGCCATGCCGATTTCGTCGTTGTGGACCAGTTTCTTTTAATCAGGGAGGGTAAATAACAGGTTAAGAATGAGATGCAATTGTTATAAATCCAGGGGCCGGAAACGGATGCTTCACTTTCCGGCATCTTAAGCAAGATCGGAATTTATCATGATTAAAAATAAAATTACTTGCGCAATAGCTTTGCTATTGCCATTGGCATCATACGCAGCGGATAACGCAACACAGGGTCTTGAAGTGCTACAGGTGACTTCTCCGGCTGACGATGGCAGCAATGGTACGCTGCGTTGGGCACTGGAAAAGAATAATCAAAATCCTGGTCATTATCGCATCGAATTACATTCCACTAACAACCAGCCACTGATTATTAAACCCAATAAACCGCTGCCGGAAATTAAAGGACCGGTGGATATTATTAACAGCGATTTCCTCAAAAATGGCAGCTATGTGGCTATTGACGGCTCGGGTTACATTAAAGGCGTCGATCCGCGATCCTGTCCGGGAGCCGTCAGCGGCCAGTATGGTGCGAATGTCCGTACCACCACCATGCCGGGTCTGGTGCTGCGCGATACTCATGATGTCACCCTGCAAGGGGTAGAGGTGCGTAATTTCTGTATCGGCATCCTGATCAATCGCGCCAAAAATAACGTCATTGAAGATAACCGTATTGTCGGTAACCACGGCGGTGCCGGTATTATGATGACCGGCGATGATGGTAAAGGCAACTCCACGGCAACCACCACCGAACGTAATAAAATTATCCGCAATACCTTTATTAACAATGGCGATGCAATGGAAGCCACCCGTGGCGCTTCATTCAATCTGATTGCGGATAACTTTGTCACCACGGATAGCGTACACAATCAGGAACCGTCGCAGGGCCTGGAAATGTTATGGGGTAATGACAACGAAGTGATTCATAACCACTTTGAAAATTATTCCGACGGGGTCCAGCTGAACTGGGGTAATCGTAACTATATTGCTGATAATACCTTCACCAATCTTTCTTCCGCAGTCACCTTAAGTGGTACCGGCAATGTGGTGGCGGGGAATATTATGACCGGTAACCGCGTGGCCGTATCTGTTCGTCCGCAGGGTGCGCCGGGTAAAGATGGCAGCTTTGGTATTAACCGTATTACCGGACCTGCGGTAAACCGGATCACTGAAAATATTATGGTCGACAACGGTAAAGAAATTAAACGTTGCTTTGCCGGTGGTAGTTGCCTGCCGGGTTATGCCGGAGCGATTGTATTTAATGTGCCCGGTCTGGAACATGCGGCCTTTATCGGTAATCGTGGTGGTGGTATCAGCGATGACACCAGCAAACTGGAAAAAATCTGCGCTATTGATGGCAACGTTGCCGGTTGTGAACCGACTCCGAATAAAGACCAGCACGCCCCGGCTATTACCCGTGTCGTCCGTAACCAGAACACGCTGACCGTAGACGGTAATGTGAAAGGTGAAGCCAATACCGAATACCGTATTGAGTTCTTCTCCAACAGCAAGCCGACCATGGATGAAGCTGAACATTTCCTTGGTTATGAAATGGTGGCAATTAATGCGCAAGGCAATGGCACCATTCACTATCAGACTCCGCTAAGCGCTGATTTGCAGGTTGCGAATGTAACCTCGACAGCCACCACCAATGACGGAGCAACTTCACCTTTAAGTAAGCCAGCCCCGATGCAATAACTCTTTCCTGGATAAGCCTCGACATCGCATTACCTGACAGCATTCACCTGAAATTAAAAAAATAATCCGACCGGAAAGAGACGGCATTCGTGCCGCTCTCATCCTGTCAGGTGTGTCTTTAGCGAAACAGGAACAACCCATGAACTTGCGTAAAAATGTATTAGCGATTTCTCTGCTGCTGGCCTTGCCGGGCGTCACCAACGCCATCGCTGCCACCAGCGCACCTGCAGCCGCAGTTAGCGTGCGTCACGCAGAACCGATTGTTATCCGCCAGACTGCGATTGGCGAAGGCATGCCGAAAGTCATCATTCCGACCACGGGTGCGACAGCCGACCAGGTTTTGGCACAGGCGAAAGCCATCGGTGCCAACCCGGATGCCGATTTGATTGAATATCGTATTGATTACCTGAATTTTGCCACTGACGCCGCCCAGGTCGGTGCGCTCGGTAAACAGGTTGCCGCAGACGTACAAGGTAAACCGTTAATCCTGACTTTCCGTACTCAATCCGAAGGTGGCGCGAAAGCCATCAGCGATAAGGATTATGGCAAGTTATATCTGGCGCTGATTAAAGACCATTTCATCGATATTCTTGATGTGGAAATGTTCCGCGATCCAGCGGTGATTCATCAGGTGGTGACTGCGGCCCACCAGGCGGGGATTAAAGTGGTGATGTCCAGCCATGATTTCCACAAAACCCCATCAACCAGTGAGATCGTCGCCCGTCTGCGTAAACAAGACAGCATGGGTGCCGATATCCTGAAAATCGCGGTGATGCCGCATGATTCCGGTGATGTGGTGAAATTGATCGATGCGACTGCGCAGATTCGTAATCAATATTCACGCAAACCGCTGCTGACCATGTCGATGGGCGGCCTGGGTGCCGTTTCACGCTTGTCCGGTGAAGTGTTTGGCGACGATTTGACTTTCGGTATGTTGGGCACGCCTTCAGCGCCGGGTCAGGTTGATGCTGCTCAACTGCATCAGGTATTGAAAACTATTGATGTTGCGCTGAACGGTCATTAATCATCAATATGCCTTCCGCATGGTATGTGGAAGGCATTATTTAATCTAACTGATTTCCCGTTTAATATTGACATGATGACGAGGTTCAAGCTAATAAGATAGTAAGATCAATGATTAAGGGATTGCTACATGGAGTTGTTGTACTTATATGTTGAAAAAGTGCGAGATCAGAAGTTGAACATGTCTTTTGATTTCAGTGATCGCTTTTTGGTTAAACATGATAATGAAGCTAAGACAATTAAAATCATTGAGCGCACGCAAAGATTACCCATTAACTTTTTTGGTACCAAAGTTGTTAATGTGAATGCTATCGTTGGGCGCAACGGTAGTGGTAAATCTACATTACTCGCGCTGTTGGGACTAAAAAAAGTCGATCGTCGGGTTGAATTACCCGCTGCTAAGTGGTTTGCTGTCTATCATGTCGATGAAAATACATTTGTGGTTGAAGGTCAGGACAGTTCCCTGCTGAAAAACGCACCTTACTATATAGAGAAAGATTATTTTTTCCACACTGATATACACGCGCAATCTTTCTCTTCAGATATGTCGTCGCTGGGTTATTTTGATGAGCTGACCAGAAGTACGGTTTTTTTACATTTTCCGCTCATGAAAGTGCGTCGTCCAAATTATCAGGAAGACACCTTCCTCTCATTTAAACGAGAGTATCTGACACAAAATGATGCATGGGTGTATCATTATCTGACGCGGCGCTATCAAGGTCTGGACAGCACCATTACCGAGCAATCCGTTACTCTGCGGATATCCGAACATTTTTCAAATAACATATTCTCCGGGGGGGCTCTGGTAAAACTCTATAGTGATATGGAGGGGTTCTGCACGGAAGATATTAATTCTAATTTCCCCTTTGAAAAGAAAAGATTATTAATAAAAAAGAGAAAGGAATTATTTGTCATCCATTTGCTGGAAATGATAATTAATGAGTATACACTGGCGACAGTCAGTGCAGTGTTGCCTGAATCAATTGATATTAAAGTTGACCACGCGCATGTCGAAAAGTTTATCAAACTTAATGAGCATGTCCAACCTGCACAGGTTGACTATCCCACATTGAAAAACTATTTGCTAACAAGATTGCAGAAAGTAATCAAATTGGCGGAGAATATTAACGGACATTCGGTGCATATTGACTGGATGAAAATCATACAACGTCTGGAACGCCTTGATGAGAAATGTTTTATCATCAACGATTCAGAGTTTATCATTAGTTCATCATTAAAGCACAGCGATGAAAATATCAGTGCTATTTTACAGGAACTCGATAACGAAGCCATTTCACGGGTGGTTGTGGCACGTTTTCCCTATAAAAGTGATGGTGAAAGCGCCATCATTAATAAACTTTCAGCGATTTATTATGCCATTGACAAAAATATCAAGGAGGGGTGGGATAAATTTATTATTTTGCTGGATGAGATAGATCTTCATTTGCATCCCGAATGGAGTCGCTGTTTTTTGTCTATGCTGCTTGAAGTACTGGAAGAGTTCAATGGTGAGACGGATTACCGGTCTGCTGATTCGTTCCAGGTAATTTTGACGACGCATGCTCCCTATATTATTAGTGACTTACCTGCAAATAATGTCATTAAAATAACCCGCAATGAGCAGGGGATTCTCCAGACCAACCGTTCATCCTTTGGATTTGCAAGTAATATTCATGATATTATTAATGACAATTTCTTCCTGAGTACCACTATCGGCGAATTTGCACGTCAAAAAATCGAACCTGTCATTAAGATTTTGAACAGTCCCCGGCCTCTTTCGGGAGAAGAGTTGGAAAATATTTACGCTGTCATTAATCTTGTTGATGATCGTTTTGTGAAACAAAAACTTCTGCAGATGTTGGATAGCAAGCGTAAGTTTAACGGCGATAAGCAGAAAGAAATCATGCTATTGGAAGATCGCCTCAGACAGCTTAAACAGGAGCTGGAAAATGATAAAGATTAACAATGAATTATTGAAAGATAATGCTTTTGTCAATCATTATCTTAAAACAATTGGAAGTAAAATTGCGAAGAAATTCCCAGGTAAAAATAATTACCTGGTTTTACCCCTCAATAAATTATTTACTGTTCAGCGATTGATAATGTCCGAAGAATTGATTGACTGGATACTATGCAATCCATTCTCCCGCTATACATTTAAAGACGCCAGTGCCGCCAGGTTTCTTAACGAATATCAGGCAATTAAAACCTTTCTTTTACACGGGGAAGAATATTATGATTTCCTGAAAAAGATGAAATATTATAAAGGCGACATTGATCAGAATGATGGCCCTGATGCTGAAAATCAATATCTTTATGCTGTCAGAAGAAAATTAATAAATGATTTTTCTTCTGTGATTAAATTGAGCATTCCAGAAGGTGCAATCAGCGATGAATCGATTTACTTCAATTTCTATTCACAAATAGATGCTGAGTTTGCGGCTATTAATAAGGTTATAGGTCAGGTTTTCCGTTATAGCTACATTAGTGAAGAATTGCGCTTTACGATACTCGAAAAAATAAACGTGACCGTTTGCCCGTATTGCAATCGCCAATGGATTGATAAATATAAGAATCGGAAGAGGACAGGGAAAAATGTTAGCATCGCACAGCTTGATCATATTTATTCGCAGAGTAAATTCCCTTTATATGCCGCTACGCTGGCAAATTTTGTTCCCTCCTGCGCGCATTGTAATATGATCATAAAAAATGACCATATGTTCCCTTTTAATTATCCCTACGATGGTAAGAGCAATAAAGATAAAATCTTCACCTATAAGGTTAACAAGATTGAAGATTTCTATGGTAAATCAGATGTGACCATTGATCTTGTTCAAAGTCATGGCGAGTTGCAGCAGCATGATTATTTTAATCTCAAAAGCATTTACAATAATCATGCAACATTAGTTGCGGAATTACTTGATAAGAAAAAATTACGCACCGATAGCTATAAACAGCACCTTGAAACGATTTTTTTGCGCGCATGGTCAGATCAGGAGTTGGATCTTCTTTTGTTCAATACAACTGGAAGTGAAGAAGAATTAACCAGCAAGCCGCTGACAAAATTAACCCATGATATTATCGATTTATAGTGCATTACGGTTAAAAGTTTGACTGGTAATTTTATTCGCGTTGAACAGGTTGATTGTTTGCCGCACCCGCAAGATGGATGTGGTGATGAACGCCTATTAATCATCATCAATACGCCTTCCACAATCAATGCGGAAGGCGCTCTGCTTTAGAACTTCACTTTGACCTGTACACCCGCTACCCAGGTATCTTTAATCTCTTTATTCGAGAAGGCACCCGGTTCTTTGATGTACTGCACGCTCGGGCGCACGGACAGCCACGGCGTTGCCTGCAAGGTATAGGTCATTTCAACCAGTTGCTCACCAATATCCAGACCGCTCACCATCGCGGCGTCTGCTAACTCACCTTTGGCGCGCAGGCTATCGACGGCATTATCACGGCTATGCTGGTTATACACCGCACGACCATAACCAATCGCAATCGCATCATTGGGACGCGATTCAAACGGGCCATTCAGCACCAGACCGGCGGAGTACCAGTGACGGAACGGGGAAGTGGCTTCATCGGTGGTGGTGGCCTGACCAAATACATGCAGATTCTGGCTGCGCGAGGAAGCGGACTGCCAGATGGTTTGGTCTGCCAGCAGGTAAGCCCCCCAGCGTTTATCCGCGCGGCGATCCGGTTGGTCAATACGCGCGACGTTGGAGCTGTCGTAGTAATAACCTAATTTGTACTGGCCGGGCAGGGCGCTGTTGAAGTTGTAGATCAACTCAATTGGCACGATGTAACCGGTGGTGCCTGGCGCGAAGGGTTTAAATGCGCGAGACGATTCGCTGTTCTGCTCCGGGTTAACATTAAACACGGCGGTTTGCAGTGCCCAGCTATCATTGAAGGTGTACTTCAGCTCACCCCCCAGATGCGCATTCGGGTAGTTGCCCCAGCCGCTGCCGCCTGACATGGAAAGCGGGTGTGCGCAGAATCCGGCGTTCATAAAGTTAGTCAGAATCGACAGACCACCAAAATCATTGCCCATCGCCAGCCAACCCAGTTTGTACTGCAACTGCGGTGCAAACAGGGTGTTGGTATAGCTGAATTCACTGAGACGGGTATATTCGCCGCCGTAAACTTCCTGAATCGGCAGACGGTTGCCCACCAGATCGGCAGAAGTACTGCGTCCACGACGATCATTGATGCTGAGCTGGATAGTACCGGCATGTTCAGCATTAAACAGACGATTTAGATCGAAAGTGGCACCGAGGCGAATTTGCTGTGCATAGCGGGTGCCGTAAGACTGGCCGCCACTGAGGACACCGGCGGTTTCAGAAACATAATCGCCGGTTAAGTTGACGCCATGTTGCGCCAGGTCGGTACGTGCACCACCCCAGTCGCCGGTCATCGTGTCCTGATGGAAAAAGTCGGTTGCCTGTGCAGCAGGCATAGCCAGTGCACAAAGTAATGCTACAGGCAATGGCCTGATTTTAAAACGAATGGTATTCATGATGTGTAAATTGTGATTAGTGAAAATGCACCCTTATTGTACCGCTCGGTTCGTTTGAGATCGCTGTTTTATTGACGTTTCATGACAAACTAAGTGTTTCTAAATTTCTTGAAGGGTAACTTCAGGTTTCAGCAATTTGTGCGGGGAAAAATAAGATGAAAAAAGAAAATACTCTCACGCTATTGTCATTAACATGGCATTTTCTGGTAATGATTTGGCCAAATATTTCTTGCGAGAGTAGGATGTTTCTGAAATAGACTCTGTATATTGATATCCTTTCCACATTCAACCACTCGTAAGGAAACGTAGATGAGTGCTCTTTCCCTCAGTATTGAACGCTGGCGCAATATCGTCGAACAAACGTATGACTTCTCGCTGCAATGTCACTACAGATTTGATGAAGATAAGCAAGAGATCAATATTGAGTTGCGTGATGATTCCGTACCTAAACAATTTTTTTCTGCAAATACAGAGATCGTGTGTCTCACCGGTAAGAATGGTAGTGGCAAATCAGGTTTGATGGGCATACTTAACCTTACAGGCTCGTCGTTAAAAATCGGACAAGCCGTGGAAGACGGAATTGATGCCAGTTCCTATGCCTTTACTTATATTTTTACCCGGTTTGACTATTTGTATGTGGTAAAAGTCACACAGGGAAAAGTTGCTGGCTTATGGCAGACAAGACATAAGTTGGGTGACGATAAAATCATGCGATTAGGTTGTGAGAAGATAAAAATTACTCCAATCGTAGATACCTGGTATTATGCTTCAAATAATCTCCAGTTGAGTTTCTCAGGGAGCAAAAACTCACGACACGATTTATCGATTTCGTATCGGAGGCGTAATAAAAGTCACGCAGGTCCGGATGAAGTATTTTATTGCTATCAGGTTTTGGGGCATCTCGATCTGCAAGAGAGGATGGCATCACGGTTGTTTACGTGGAATGTACAGCGTTCATGGTATCAAAAATTTGGTAATATTGAAGTAACGCTGCCTGCCGATTTAAAATTACATGATAAGAAAAAATACGTAGCAACATTAGTTTCACTAAGGTTGCTATGGGCCATAGCGCAATCGTATGGGGAAAATAGTTTTTTCTGGAAAAAGGTGGATAAAGAAAATCCTGACGCAAGACATATAATTCCTAAGTATAATTCTTTGTTGAATTACATCAGTAAGATTGACTCGGAAGAGAGTGCATTCAAACTACTTAATGAGTTCTCGCCGCTGTGCAATTATTTCTTTTCAGTTGATCCTTACACGCTAGTAAAATCACTATATAATATGCAGCGTGGTAATATCACCCGGAATGGGACAGTTCGTTATGAGTTCTCTCCTGCCAGATACAATGATGAGCCATTTCGCAACATCCTGTCTGTTATGGCACAAATAAAAGAAAATGTCAGTGAAAGTCGTTTTACCATAGAGCCTCCATTTAGTACTGGAGAGTGGAAAATCATTGATCTTTATGCCACTTTACACCGAAAGGCGAAAGATGCGAGGACCAGGGCAAATAATATGCAGTTACTGCTTGATGAACCCGATTCAGATCTGCATCCTGACCTGCAAAGATGTTTAATTAAATCGATGCTTGATTTATTAGCCACTTATTCGCAACGGAATTTTCAGGTAATTATTTCCAGTCATAATCCGATCGTTGTTTCTGATTTACCCTCTGCGAGTGTGATAGCGGTAGACCCTTCTTCTGAAATGTTAGGGAAAACGTTTGGCAGTAATATTCACGATTTGTTCAAACACCGTTTCTTCGTTGAACGCTCGGTAGGTGAATTTGCGAGCAACAAAATACGAGAGGTGCTGGAGGACAAGAAGGTTGATGAAGAGATGTTACGTTTTCTGATTGCTGAAACAGGGGAGCCAGTCGTTGTTTATGCCTTGCAGAATAAACTTAGGACACCAGAACATATGGCAAATCAGGAGATAGATCAATTTCTGTCAAGGTTAACGGAACAGCAGCGTGCACTGTTAAAAGGAAAACTCAATGAGGGATGATACGGCTTTTCTCGAATGGTGTGTGCGGGTCAATTATTTCTCCGAATTTAATATCACGTTTGCCGTTAACAGGCATTTGAGAGCGGCGGTGATCACTGTTTTTTTCGCCGGAAGGACGAATGATTATGATCAGTTTAATATTGATATTGCCGCACTGAAGCATGTCAAATCACCAGCAACAAAAGTTGATTCACTGCGCATTTTCCTCAACAAATCAGAAGCTGCTTTGGTAAAGGCTGCTTTCATTAGCACACCATGGCAAGGTAAAAGGTTAAACAGGCGAAGCCAGGTCTTTGAGGCTGCATTACGTGGCCTGACATCCCCGCAGCGCCTCGTTTTTAATACATGGATGGAGGAAAGCTATACGCGCTTCAGAAGTTCAGTCTCTGCACCAGGTTTTGCTAAGTCGCTAAGTTCGGTGGTGTGCCCATACTGCGATAAAGCGTTTCTGGATGTGGGAAAACAGTTTTACGGTGAACTCGACCATTACCTGGATAAATCGACATACAGTTATTACGCCCTGAATATTTACAACTTTGTGCCTGTATGCGGTATTTGTAACCGAAAGAAGAGTAAAACGAAGTTACAACATTTCAACCCGAGAGACGATAGCCTCGATTCAGTATTTCACTTTTATCTTTCGGATCCGGATAAGCATAATGCATTGTTAAACTACCAAATAACTAATGTAAAGATCCGGCAACATTATGTGCAGGGAAAAAAGAGTCATTTGGAGGAGCTAAATGAAACATTTGCACTGGACGACCGTTATGAAAATATGACAGCTGTTGTTGATTACCTTGCTCAGCTGAAGCGTATATATACACGTGAATGGATGGATGAATTAGAGGCGACTTATGGAATTGAAATTTCCCGTGAGCAACTCCAACAATTACTTTTAGGTCAGTTTAGTTTTCGTAACCCGGCGACCCGCCTGCAACCTTTAACTAAGTTAATTGATGATTTGGTTCGGGACCTGGATGTATTTAACGATATTCCGGTAAGGAACCCGATTCCGTAAGCTGGTATAGAAGAAAAGCAAAAAGCCCGCTCAGGTTTCCCTGAGCGGGCTTCTCTAAATATGGCTCCTCTGACTGGACTCGAACCAGTGACATACGGATTAACAGTCCGCCGTTCTACCGACTGAACTACAGAGGAATCGGTGTTGATGGCGCGCATATTAATGGCCACTGGCAGATGTGTCAACAGCTAAAAACACATTTGTATTCAACTGGCTAGCATTAATACAATGCGATCACGCTTTAAGCAGATTCCGGTGGTGCGGGGTTTAAACGCGCCAGCGGATCCTGGTGGTAAAACTGTTGCAGATGGTGGTACATCGCGGGAAAGCGGTTTGCCAGCAGATCAGGTGCGCTAAAGAAATACTCGGACAGCACGGCAAAGCATTCGGCGGCATCGCTGGCGGCGTAAGGATCGATAGTAGCGGCCTGCTCGCCAACCAACTCCACCTCGGCTTCAATTTGCGCCATCGCGTGCAGCAAATCTTTCTCCCAGCTGGCGACATCGCGCAGCGCAATCGCCGGGATACCGCTGGTATAACCGCTGCCGCGCGCATCCAGCTTATGCGCAACTTCGTGGATCACCAGGTTATAGCCGGAGAGATCGAACGAGTCCTGAATATCCAGCGCGTTCAATACCACCGGACCCTGGGTCCAGCTCTGACCGGCGTGCACGGCTGGGGCCTGGTGCACCAGACCGCTCTCATCCTGCCAGTGGTCATCGACGTGGAAGGGTTCAGGATAGATAAGGATCTCATGGAAGCCGTCGAGCCATTCCAGACCGAGTTTTAACACCGGCAGGCAAAACAGCAACGCCAGCCGGGCGGTGCGCAGCTCATCCAGTTGTAAACCCTGAAGTGGGGTAATCTTTTTTTGTTGCAGGAAACGCTGGGCCAGCGTGGTCAGGGCCTGGTGCTCATCCTCCTCCAGCAGAGAGAAGATAGGCTGTGCCAGCGCCTGTTGCCACGGGAGCGCTGCAACTGAAGATTCTACCTGCGCATGCCACGGCCATTTGAACATTGCATCACTCACTCTTCAGGGCGGAAGACGGTATCGTCGCGCGGTGCAGAGAAAATTACCAGCGCGGATTCAAAGCTGTCTATTCAACCTGTTAGCAAGGATTTTGTCTGTGACTGGGATTGCAAAGGTGAGAGGTTAACCCTCTCCCGCAGGCGGAAGAGGGGAAAAGAATCTATGCACGCTCCACGCGCTGGAACTCGATCACCCATACCCAGGGGTTAACTTCCCAACTGGTGGCACCGTATTGCTTTTGCCAGGCCTTGCGGTAGGCCTCTTTCGGTGATTCAGCATTCATATTCATGGTGAAGAAGTTATTCAGGAAGTGCGAGTCGGTCTGGACGCCTTCTGCCATGATGTCGTCTTCACTGATGTCCTGAATCTTTTCCGCGCGTACTGAGGTAATTTCCAGGTCGATGCGGCTGGCCCAGCGTGGCATATGGATGGCCGTCTGCCAGCCGAATTGCTCGGCGTCCTGCATGTTCTCATCCAGTTGCCCCAGTTCATTGCTGTCGGCACGGTACTGGCAGAACGACGGCAGGCGGAACGGGATAGGGTCACGCTCGTATTCTGTCAGCTGATCTTCAGGGACAATCGGTCCACGCCAGGTTTCGCGTACCCACAGACGATCGCCGGGTTTGCCATACGGGCAGTGATAACTGATATCAGCCATCGACATGAGTTTGTAGCCGTGCAGATGGTTCGCGCTGACGTCAAATGCGTGCACACCTTCGTGATGATCCTGACCCGGACCAAATGCCTGAGTCTTCATAATGCGCCGGGTCTGTGTTTGCTGGCCAACCAACAGGGCACGTACCCGCTGTTCGGAAAAAAGAATCGGCCGTTCTTTCATGATTTACCTCTTGTTATGTCACGAACCCGGAGAATCTGCTGCCTCATTCGCGTCTGCGGATGTGCAGAATTAGCATAATGGGTTTAAATAAATTTGCTTAATAATTTGTCGCCTTATAGTCAGGCCATCCGTGCGTTTTCAGTTTTAAAAATGGCTCATAAGCAAAAAGCATGCTTGTTTGGCTTAGACGGAAAAACAAAATCACATTTTTCTCAGATACAGTACGTTATAACGGACAAAATGGGAACTCTTTCAGAATATGCCGTGGGTGATCGCTTTACCGAAACGTTTTTAACTAGCGGGTTAAACCAGAATAATTGATTAACACACTATATCTGTATGGCTTTAAAACATTATGGCTGCTAAACAGAGTCGTTTAACTGAAACGAGGATGAGGAAATACCGAAAACATCCATGACGCTGGGAAAGCGAAGTTAACAGCGCTATAACAGGATCAGGATCCCATTTTTTCCTCATTGCTTATGCAGGAGGGGTGTAAAGATAGTGTCATCAACGGGCCGCTATGATATTCGCAGGAGTAGCACCCTGAACCAGGCGGTGCTTTATAACAGCAATAACAGGAGAAGCACGATGTCGCTAACAGGCTGGCAAACACGATTTGAAAACTGGCTGCAGCTCAACTGGCTGCATGATGATAAAGCCCATGATATCGCCCACCTGCGCCGCGTCTGGATGAGCGCTTCGCGCATTATGCAGCAGAGTGATGCCGATCCGCTGGTGGTGCTCACTGCTTGTTACTTCCACGATGTAGTTAACCTGCCGAAGAACCACCCGGAACGCCATCTGGCCTCAACTTACGCCGCAGAAGAGACGCGTCGTATTTTGCAGCAGGACTTCCCTGATTTCCCCGCCGACCATCTTGATGCGGTGGCCCATGCGGTACAGGCGCACAGCTTTAGCGCCGGGATCACGCCCCATTCGCTGGAAGCAAAAATTGTGCAGGATGCCGACCGGCTGGAATCGCTGGGGGCAATTGGACTGGCGCGCGTCTTTTATACCGCAGGCGCACTGGGTCGTCCGCTGTTCGATAGCGATGATCCGCTGGGCAAAGACCGCGAGCTGAATGATGTGCAGTGGACGCTGGATCACTTTCAGAAGAAGCTGCTGCGCCTGCCGGAAACCATGCAAACAGAGGCCGGGCGACAGCTGGCAGAATACAACGCTGACTTCCTGGTACGTTACATGGCCAAGCTCTGTGCGGAGCTGCAAGGCAACCTGACATCCATTGATGAATCGGTATTAAGAGATTTCAGCCCTATACAGGTTTAATATTAAATTTTTATGACAGCCTGTTAACTTTCGGCATCTTCCGCTACGTTGATGAAAATCAAAAAGGAGTAACAAGATGACCGAGACCGTTAACTTAACCATTAAAATTGATCCTGCGCTGAAAGAACACATCAAACAGCTGGCTCTGGACAACCAGATTTCCATGAGCCAGGAGATTGTTAATCGCTTGCAGGCGAGCTTACTGGCACCGTCTCAGGACGCGATTGATAATCAGGACACAGAGGAAGCACCGGCTGAACAGCTGAGTGCCGCGGAACTGAAACAGATTCGTACGCTGCTGAAGAAGCAGGGTAAGAAGAAAAAATAAGAATAAACCCGTCGCCTGACGGGTTTTTCTTTTCAGAAATTTAAGCGTGTTCCACGCGAAACTGCTGCGCGCGCTGCGCCAGGCGGTCTGAAAGATCACGCAACTGCGCAGCAGCGTCCACCTGCTGCGCGTTAAGCGTTTCATTTTTCTGGAGTTGCTCGCTCATCGCCACCACTTCCTGGGCAATAGTGCTGACACGACGGCTCTGGGCCGTGGTATTGGTTTGCAAATCGTCCAGCTGTTGTACCACACCCGAAACCGCGTGGCTTATTTGCGCAAACAACGTTTCCAGCGTTTTCACCTTATCGAAACCGTCGCTGACATGCTGGCGCGTATGTTGAATCAAACCATCGATCTGCCGTGTTGACTGGCCGCTTTGTTGCGACAACATCCCAATCTCTTTCGCCACTACCGAGAAGCTGCGGCCATACACCCCGGCATGCGCTGATTCAATCGCCGCATTCAGTGCCAGCAACCGGGTTTGCAGCGACAGATTATCCAGCACGTCGACAATTCCGGCGATATCGCCGGAAGCGTTAACGATCTGCTGCATTTGATGTTCCATATTATCCACCTCCCGCGCGCAGTTACGCATTAACGTATCGGCGGATTGGGCTTCCTGGGTGGCCTGCTGCGAGAAGCGCGCGCCGTTTTCCACTTCTTCTGAAACCCGATGCAGACGCTGTGACAAGTGATGGAAGCTGGCGTTTTGCGCCTGATGTTGCTGCATCACCTGCTCGTTATGCTGTTGCATATGTTCGGCACCGGCCGCAACACTCACCGCGACGGTGTTGATATCGCTCACGATCTGCTGCAATCCCTGGCGCATGGTATCGATTGACTGGAATAACTGACGTGTTTCCAGCGACTGGCGACCGGCTGAGGTGTGGCTGGCAAGCAGGTCGCCGGTGGCGATTTGTGCCAGCTGGGCATTGGCGCGGCGTAGCGGTCGTAATACACCGCGAATCAGCAGCGTCGCCGTCAGTAACAACAGGGCCATCAGCAGCGCACTGACCAGCAACGACAGATCACGGCTATGTTTCAGGGTGCTGAGGGTACTCTGATTCACACTGCTGAGTTGATGGTTGGCCTGTTCGATTTCACTGAACCAGGCATCGTTGAATTGCTGCTGAAATGCCTGCATCGGCACCATAAAGAAAGCGTTGATATCATTGGCGCTGAGACCTTTGAGCTGCTCCTGCAACCCACCAGCCAGCATGACAAAACTCTGCGCCAGTGGGCTATCGGCTGCGGCATGATATTGCGTAAACAGCTGTTGTGCCTGGTTCAACGAATCCTGAGCGGCAGCAGCAAGACTTTTCCAGCTATCCACCGAACCGCTTTGCTGATCCTGCATCAGATAGATGGCCGCCCCATGGCTATTATCACTGGCGGTGAGTAACTCAATACGGGCTTTATCCAGCAGGGCCAGTCTATCCCGGAGCAGGCTGGCCTGTTGCAGCGAAGTTTGGGTCTGATTCACTTTACTGTTAAGCAGCAACACACCTGCCGATTGCAGCAGGCAAAACAGCACCATAAACAGCAAAAACTGGCTGCGCAGGCTGGTGAGCCACAAAGGTATGCGCAGGGAAAACCGGGCGCGCAGCCGCGCTGGCAGTGAGATAACGGAAAGGAGTGACATCAAACGCCCCCAAAAAATAAAAAGCAGTATTGGCAGGGCGTGTGACAGTTTGGTGACAGGGGCGTGACTGCCGGGGAAAACAGCAGAACACTCGTCCCTAAAGGAAATCCTGGACCGAAATCACTCGTTGTTGCGCGTGTGTTGCTCGATCAATGGCAGCAGCAATTGCGCGACAGCAGCAAATACCGGCACTACAACCGAGTTGCCGAATTGTTTATAAGCTTGCGTATCGGAGACCGGAATGCGGAAACGTGCCTCGCCGGGTGCTTCAAAACCCATCAGGCGCGCGCATTCCCGTGGCGTTAAACGGCGCGGACGGCGCGCCATATTTCCGGGATGCTGAAAGTTCTGCTCGCCTAATGCGCTATCCCAGCCGCGATCAATAAGAATTTCCGAACCATCCTTGTAGTAACGTGCCGATAGGGTGCGCACGCAAATCGTCGGATTACGCGGGTCGTTCAGGCCGAAACCGAAGCCGTTACCTTTGGCTTTATGTTTTTTCGCGTATTGATAGAGATAGTTCCACAGCACCGGGGAGAGCGTGTATTTGGCATCGGGCTGCGGCTCCAGCAGGCTGCTCAGGGCGGGCACTTTTTTCGGGTAAAGCGCGGAGAGGGTTCGCAGAGAAAAATCGGTGCTGAGTCCGCTATCACGCCGGATACCCACCAGCACGATACGCTCGCGGTGCTGTGGCAGGAAATGGCGTGCATCAACGATTTTGGCATCCGGTAACCCATCGTCATGCGCATTAGCCACGTCATAGCCCAGTTC
The DNA here is from genome assembly GCF_002095535.1 of Pantoea cypripedii. Classification (NCBI taxonomy): domain Bacteria; kingdom Pseudomonadati; phylum Pseudomonadota; class Gammaproteobacteria; order Enterobacterales; family Erwiniaceae; genus Pantoea; species Pantoea cypripedii. The sequence continues at coordinate 2,563,616 of NZ_MLJI01000001.1, read as the reverse complement.
ATCCAGCGTCGCCATGATGATGGCAAAAGTGCGGCCTTTATCGTGGCTCTTGAGGTTTTTGACATTTTCCAGCACAAAGAACGGCGGCTTTTTCGCGGCCAGAATACGTGCCACATCGAAGAACAGCGTGCCCTGCGCCTCACATTCAAAACCGTGTGCTCGCCCCATGGCGTTCTTTTTACTCACGCCTGCCAGCGAGAACGGCTGGCAGGGGAAACCGGCCAGCAATACCTGATGATCAGGGATGGTGCTGGCGATGTGCTGATAGATCTCCTGCTCATCGTTCAGGCCTGCCGGTTGTGTCACCTGACGAATATCGCTGTTAAAACGATGAGTCTGGGGATCGCAATAGTGGTTTGCCTTGTAGGTGCGCACCGCTTCTTTATTCCATTCACTGGTGAAGACGCACTGGCCGCCAATCTGCTCAAACCCACGGCGAATGCCGCCAATGCCCGCGAACAGGTCAACAAACTGGAAGCGGGGGGCATCGTAATGTGCGGGTCGGCTGGGTAATAACGCCTGCAGGCTGGCGACTTCCGCACTGCTTAGCGCCGGAGCCACCATTTTTCCCTGACGGATACGGTTGAGGCGCGGCACGTTCCAGTCGCGACCTCCGGCGTTGCTGAGCGTGATGACCAGATCGCGCGCGGCATAAATCGCCAGTACCTGTTGCAGCAGGTTGCTGGATTCGTCATGGGTGGAAACAGTGAGCGGGGAGGGTGGGGCAGTCGCGGCGGTCTCTTCGGCGTGCATGCGTTTTTCCTTAACAGTGAAGCGACTATGCTATCACTCATCACGTTATGAAGAAATTGGCCGACCGTGCCAGCTATCAATACTATAAAAAAAACCGGCCAAAATCAGGATATAGCGACATTGGAACAGACGCTTTCGCTTTTGCCCCAAACCGCTAAAGTTACAGGAGCCACAAGAAGAAGGAAACGTTATGGCCGACGTCCATTCCCGCGATGTACGCAGCAAGAATATGCGCGCGATTCGCAATCAGGATACTGAAATTGAACAACGTATCGCCTTGATCTTAAAAGACCGCGGCTTTATCTATCGGGTACAGGATAAAGCATTAGCGGGTCGTCCTGACTTTGTTGTGCCTGCCCAGCAGGCGATTATTTTTGTTCATGGCTGCTTCTGGCACCGCCATCATTGTTACCTGTTCAAGATGCCTGCCACGCGCACCGAATTCTGGACCGGAAAAATTAACAGCAATGTTGAACGCGACAGGCGCTATGTCCGACAGCTCCAGGAGAGTGGCTGGAAGGTGCTGATCATCTGGGAATGCGCGCTGCGCGGTAAGCTGCGTCTGGATGATGAAGCGCTGATTGAACGGCTGGAGGAGTGGTTACTGGCCGCCAGCCACAGCGGTGAAATTGATCATGCCGGTTTGCATCATTATCGCGGTGAATAAGGGTGATTGTTGCTTTTATACGCCATAACGGTTTAGATCTCCCCTTTCTCTGGGACGCGGAACATAGCCATGAGCAGCATCAAACTGACGGTCAAACGCCTGTACCAACTTCGTGACGAACGGATGGTCAACACCCGAGCTACCGCACGTATCTATCTGGGAGATACGCTGGTGGCAACCGAAGAGATTACCGGCATGACGGAAAGTCCGGTGAGCAAATATTTGCACGCCGGAGATGTGGCAGGGCAACCGTTACGCGTCGAGTGGGATTGTGCGGGCATCGCCGATATGTCGGTGACGGCGGTTGAGCGTTGCCCCTGTTGTCAGGATCACGAACCGGAATAAGGATAATATTTTGGCAGGAACCAGCTTACTGACGCTTCTGGACGATATTGCAACATTGCTTGATGACATCTCGGTCATGGGCAAGGTGGCAGCAAAAAAAACGGCGGGTATCTTAGGAGATGATCTCTCGCTCAATGCGCAACAGGTTACCGGTGTAAAAGCCAATCGCGAATTGCCGGTGGTGTGGAGTGTTGCGAAAGGCTCGTTTATTAACAAATTGATTCTGGTGCCGCTGGCGCTGCTGATCTCCGCTTTTGCTCCCTGGCTGATTACGCCGTTACTGATGATTGGCGGCGCGTATCTTTGCTACGAGGGCGTAGAAAAGGTGTTGCACAGCCTCAATCATGATAAAGCAGAAAAAAGCCCGGAGGCGCGACAGCAGCGGCTTGAGCAGCTGGCACAGCAGGACCCACGGGAATTTGAGAAGAATAAAGTGAAAGGTGCGGTGCGTACCGATTTTATTCTTTCCGCTGAGATCGTAGCGATTACGCTTGGCATCGTTTCTGCGGCACCGTTGCTGAATCAGGTGATGATTCTGGCGGGTATCGCGATTCTGGTCACCGTCGGCGTCTACGGTATTGTGGCGGTGATTGTGAAAATTGATGACCTCGGATACTGGCTGCGGGAAAAGTCATCCACGCTGGCGCAGGCTGTCGGTGGGCTGTTGCTGGCGGCGGCACCGATCCTGATGAAAATTCTGTCGGTGGTGGGTACGGTAGCGATGTTTTTGGTCGGGGGTGGCATTGTGGTGCATGGGATAACGCCGCTGCATCATGCCATTACCGAGTACAGCAGTGGATTTGGTGCACTCATCTCGGCGCTGCTGAGTAACGGCGCTAATCTGGTGCTGGGATTTCTGATTGGGTCGATCGTGCTATTAGTGGTGAATCTGGTTGCCAAATTGCGTGGATAATCGTTATAAAGCGCAGGAAATTTTTAATCACGGGTCAGGAGAACGATGATGAACGACGATATGTTTGAATTTGATATCGATGCACAGCTGGAACAGGCTGAGGCGAAAGCGGCTGAAAAAGCGCGCGAAGTGCCGACCGATCTGAGCGACGAAGCCGATTGCGAAGGCTGCAAAATCTGATTTTCCCACCCGGGAAACGATTTCAAAGCGGATAATAATTTTTATCCGCTTTTTTTATTTTCCGCATTTTTAACTGCTTATTCCTAAATTGCAGTTGTAATCACAAACTCTTATAGGCAAAAACATCCCCCACCTGCTATACCTGATGAGGTTCATTCAACGGTAGAAGGGAGGGCGCGTAATGACCTTTGCGATCAGTGACGAAGTTCAGCATAAACAGGGCGGACCCACTATGGTGGTGACCGGCTATGCCAGCGGAATGGTAGAGTGTCGTTGGTATGATGGCTATAGCGTGCGCCGCGAGGCGTTCCATAGTGACGAACTCTGTCACTTATCCGCAGCGCGTCAGCTGGCCAGCTAACCGCCTCCGGGACGGTTTTGCCGTCCCGTGTTATTTTCCACTCCATTTAATTTCCTTAGCTTCTCCGCCTGTACCATTTTTTCCCCGCTGACTACACTGTTTTAATTCGCCTTTTTCCGGAGCATGGTTGCTGATGGCACAATCGCCACTTCCCCGGCAGTCGGACCATCCTTTTCTGCGCGTGCATCTTTGCTTTCTGGCGGTATTTCTCTTTTCAGCCCTGCTCACGGTGCATGAGGCGCTGGAGCTAAAAGCCAATTATGAAGATCGGCAACGCGCGCAGCTGGCGGAAATCCAGAAAAGCCTCGACAGTCAGTTCCAGGAAAGCGTGGATGGCCTGGTTTATTACGAAAAAATGCTCAACTACGCGCTGGCACATCCGCTGGATTCAGATAATGCGCGTGAGGCCGTGCAGCGGTTTGAGCGACTGCGTCAGCAGCCGCAATGGCAATTGCAACTGGAAAGCCCGCGCAGCATGCCACTCAATGGCGTCAGTGATGACTGGCTGGCGCATGACCCGTTATTACAGCGTGATCCAACGCGTATCAGCCAGGAACTGCGTGCCGCGCTGGAGTTCAGTTTCATTATGCAGTTCAGCGATCCCGATCAGGACTTCCACTCACGTTTCTGGTACATCTCGCGTGCCGGATTTTTTATCAGTTCGCGTCCGCCACAAAGCCTCCAGGAACTGGCAGAGAGTTATGCCACCATGGTGCAACGCAGCTACTTTCGCAGCCAACAACCTCAGGCGAATGCCAGCGCACGCCTGCGCTGGACCACCGCTTACCAGGGGCTGTTTAATGAAGGTCTGATGCTTACCGTCTCCGCGCCGATCATCAGCAAGGGTTACTGGTATGGCGTCCTGTCGATGGATTTTACCCAGCAACGCATCCGTGAACTGATGGTGGAAACCCGCCACACCTTGTTGCAGGGTAAATTGATCCTGATGGATAGCAGCCTGAACGAGGTGACACGTCTCTACGCACCGGATGATGAAGCGCTGGAGCCGCAGGAGCAGCAGCAGTTAAAAATACTGATGGCGCAGCATCCCAGCGGCATCCTGAGACTCGGGACGCAGTTTGCCAGCTGGAGCAGGCTGAAGAATGTCGATACGTATATCGTCAATGTACAAAGCCTGAAGCAGGGGATGCAGCAGGAATTAGGGCGCGTTTCGTTGTTCCTGTTTGGCATGTGGATGTTATTTGTGTTGTTGCTGGTGGTGGCGCATCAGGTGATTTTTCGCCTGGTAAGGCGTATGGACGATCTCTCTGCGCGCCTCACCTGGCGTGCCAACTATGACGGTTTAACCCGTCTGCTTAATCGTAACGCTTTCTTTGAACAATTCGTCGCGCAGGCGGCCCGTTGCCAGCAGCAGGGGCAGCCGATTTCGGTGATTCAACTGGATGTCGATCACTTCAAAAAAGTGAATGACACCTGGGGGCATCACGCAGGTGACCAGGCGCTGATCCGTGTCGCCAGCGTCATCAGCCATACGTTGCGTAAATATGATAGCGCGGGCCGTATCGGCGGCGAGGAATTCTGCATTGTGCTGCCGGAAACCCGGCTTGAGGAAGCCGCTGCGGTCGCCGAACGTATCCGGGCGCGGCTGGCGGCAAAAACCATCCTGGTGAATGCCAGCACCACGTTTAACGTCACCTTATCCGCCGGGGTGACCAGCAGCGAGGAACAGGATGATTACCACGCCGAGAGCCTGCAGGCCAAAGCGGACAGCAGGCTCTATCTGGCAAAAGCCAGTGGGCGTAATCGCGTGTGCAGTGAGGATTAAACTTTACCGTCGTTATCCTCTTCCACCGCCTGATAAATCCGTTGCAGGATATCCGGGAAGGCGGATTGCACACGACTCCAGCTGGGAATGAAAGGTTTATCATTCGGGCGTTCAATAAACGCCTGACCGGCGTCAAGAATCGCCTGGGTGAACATTTCCACCGCCGCTTCTTCGATATGCTGGTCAAACTTCAGGCCGTTCATGGTGGCTTCGTGGTTGTAGATTTCCATCATATCCAGCGCATTGCGGTAGTAGGTGGCTTTCAGCACCCGGAACGAATCGCTGGTCAGAGGCACCCCCATTGTCGCCAGCTTACGCAATAGCGACTGTACAATGTCGTTACTCATGCGTTTCAATCCACCGGTACCATCCTCTTCCGACAGCGGCTGATGCTTATGATCGTAGTTGTCGGCGATCTCTACCTGGCAGCTCTGACGGGTAGTGTAGTTGCGATAAATCTCCGACAACACCCCAATTTCCAGCCCCCAGTCACCGGGAATTTTGATGTTATTCAGCACATGGGTGCGCATGGCAAATTCGCCAGACAGGGGATAGCGGAAGCTGGCGAGGTAATCCAGATACTCCGAATGGCCGTAGACCTTTTGTAACGAACGCAGCAACGGGCCGACCAGCAGACGGCCTACCCGACCATTCAGTTTGCCGCCTGCGACGCGCGCGTAAAAACCTTTGCAGAACTCATACTGAAAAGCCGGGTTAGCCAGCGGATAGAGCAGACGGGCCAGCATGCTGCGTTCATAGGTGACGATATCGCAGTCGTGCAGGGCGACACAGCTGGTGCGGTCAGAGGCCAGGGTGTAACCGGTGCAGAACCACACGTTGCGGCCTTTGCCTGGTTGGCTGGGGGATAAACCTTCTTTATCCAGCTCGGCATCCAGCGCCTTTAGGCGTGGTCCGTCATTCCACAGAATCCGGTGGCGTTGCGGCAGGCGGGAGAAGAAGTCACGGGCAAACAGAAACTGATCGCGGTCGGCACGATCCAGACCAATAACGATTTCATCAAGGTAGGGCACCTTCGCCAGTTCCTTGACGATATTATCCAGTGCCGGGCCTTCCAGTTCGGAAAACAGCGACGGTAAAATCAGCCCCATTTTGCGTTTGCGTGCAAAGCGCACCATCTCTTTTTCCAGCGATTCAACGCTGCGGTGGGTGAGATTATGAAAGTTAGTAATCACGCCATTCTGGTAAAAGTCACTCATCGCCTCATCCTTCTGATTAGCTGTGCGGCCCGTTAATCGGGTTGGGCAAGAAAATAATCCAGACCTTCACGCCAGCCCTGCGGGCCAACGTGTGCGGTGTGGTAGACGTTTTCATCATCATCGCGCTGCAGGATGACCGGCGTTTTACTAAACCCCTTAATCACCACGGCATAATCGACATGTTCCAGCATCGGCGCATCATTGGGACCATCGCCTAAGCCAATGGTGATGCGCGTCTGGCCTTCCTGGCGGGCAAGATGTTGTTGCAGACGTTGCAAGGCGATGCCTTTACCACTGCCCTGCGGCATCACATGCCAGAAACGCCCCCCCTGGGTTAACGCCAGACCCAGTGGTGCCAGTGCGGCGCGGAATTCTTCAAGACGGGTGGGTTCATCGCGCCACAGCACCACTTCGGATGCCTCGCGCAACCGGCTCTGTCGCGCTTCGGCAGGTGTCAGCCCGGTGAATTTCGCCACTTCCATGTCACTGAAATCATGAAAGCCAGTGAAGTGGAATCTCCCCTGCAAGGTTTTCAGTTGCTGGCAGAGATCGAGATAGTCACGGCTTGGGTCTTCGGGCAGGGTTTGTTCACCGCCCCAGGCGAGACGGGCACCGTTCTCAGCGATAAAGGGCGCCCCGGCAATGCCGAGTTTCTTCTGTAACGGGATAATCTCGGCCGCGGTTTTGCTGGAACAAATCACCAGCGGGATTTGATGTTGTTTCAGGCGCGTCAGCCATTCGCTGGCAGCATCCCAGCGATAATCGTGATGGTCCAGCAGCGAACCATCGAGGTCGGTGACAATCAATAGCGGTTGGTCAAGGCTGACCATCATCACACTCCTTACCCCCTTGGGCATGCGTAAAGCGAGGAATTATCAGTATAATAGCGTAATCGCGATCACAGTTTTTCGCCTGTCAGCGTGAAGCAGGGCTGAGAAAAATCCGAAAACGTAGTGATAGCAGAATTGTGCATGCTGGAAGATTGTGCAGAAAAAAGGCAGCAAAGGCGCGGTGTTTTCGGTAACAACCTGCGTGGCAAGCGCGCATAGCGTTGCCTCTCCAGTAAGTGCTGGCTCTTGTCTTATTCAGACCAGCGCGTAATCTGGCTGCTGTGTTAGAGATTTTCCTGGTGTAACGAATTTAGCGCTTTATCTTTACCCGGCCATCCCGCCGGGTATTTTTTTGCCGCGCAGGTTAGCGGTTGACTTCGGTGATGGTGTAATCGCGGATATCCAGTTCAAAGGCTTCCGCCAGCTCGGTATAGGAGTCGAAAGATTCACCCCCTACTTTTACGCGGTGCGCGTGCTCGGGCTCCATATACTCTTTCACCTCACCCGAGGTTTTTTCCTGAATAGCCTGAAGCAACGCTTCAACATCGATATTCACTTCACGCTGAACGTTATCGCTGTACTCTTTTGCAGTTGCCATCATCAGCCTCCTGAAAGGCGCAAGGGGTCTTAAAACAGTATAGACGGCAGGGAGAAATGGGCGGGCGGCTTATTGACGGGCAAAAAAAAGCCCGCGCTGCGCGGGCAAAAATCCTTGTTACTTTTAGGTTGACTGCGCCTTTGGGGTTGGTGCAGTGCTAAAAATTCTACGCGCTGAGGGCGTCAAAAGTCTCGCCACTAAACGTTAAGAAAGTGAAAATCCCTTACCGGGCACATCGTTAGTCGGTCTGACGTGCGAATCATCTGATGCTGATCGCGATCACGCAGTTGCCCATTTCTTCCGTTACACTGTGTCCGAGGCACTATTTCTGGAGAGTAATCAATGAAGGTCAATGACCGCGTGACGGTAAAGACAGACGGCGGTCCACGCCGTAGCGGGACAATCCTGGCGGTGGAACCCTTTAATGAAGGGGTGATGTATCTGGTGGCGCTGGAGGATTATCCGCTGGGTATTTGGTTCTTTAATGAAAGCGATCATGCGGAAGGGATATTTGTCGAACCCTTCGCAGAGGAATAACAGGGTTTCACCCGTAGCCGTGGATTGCGCGATAAATCGCGCCGCTACCCAATATCGCACTGGGTTGTAGCGGCGCAATTTATTGCGCGGGGTTTATCGGTAGCGCTGCGGCCTGCAACTCATTAAAACGTTTCCCAGTTATCGTTACTGGTTGCCGCCAGTGCCGGACGTGGGTTAAACGTTTTTGCCATGGGTTGCACAGGTGATGTAGGCACCAGCAATCCCGGACTGTCATTTAAACGGAATGCCGCTACGGCCTGCGTCAGTTTGCCCGCCTGATCTTCCAGCGATGCCGCCGCCGAAGAGGCTTCTTCCACCAGCGAGGCGTTCTGTTGCGTCACATTGTCCATCTCAGTGACCGCCAGGCTAACCTGCTGGATGCCACGGCTCTGCTCATCTGAAGCGGCGGCAATTTCCGCCATGATATCGGTCACCCGACGTACCGCCTCAACAATCTCGCTCATGGTGGCACCCGCCGCGCCCACCTGACTGGAGCCATTGCTGATTAGGTCAACCGACTCGCCAATCAGCGACTCAATCTCTTTCGCCGCCTGGGCGCTGCGCTGTGCCAGGCTGCGCACTTCACTGGCGACCACGGCAAAACCGCGCCCCTGTTCACCGGCTCGCGCAGCTTCAACCGCCGCGTTCAGTGCCAGAATGTTGGTCTGGAAGGCGATGCTGTTGATCACATTGGTAATCTCAGCAATTTTCTTCGAGCTACCGGAAATATTGTTCATGGTTTTCACCACGCCGTTCACCAGCTCACCACCGCTGCGCGCTTTGCCGGAAGCATCCGCCGCCAGCTGGCTGGCATGATGGGCGTTTTCTGCGTTCTGCTTCACCGTGGCCGTCAGTTGTTCCATGCTGGCCGCCGTTTGCTCCAGCGCAGAAGCCTGTTCTTCAGTACGTGAGGAGAGGTCGGTATTACCGGCGGAGATTTCACTGGACCCCTGATAAATCGCCACCGCGCCTTCACGCACGGTGCCTACCGTACGCACCAGCGAGGCCTGCATCAGTTGCAGATTATGCAGCAGGCTACCAATCTCGCTGCGGCCCCAGTGCTGTTCTGGTGCGGTCAGGTCGCCCTCGGCGATGCGCTCGATACGCGCCACCGATTGACGCAGGGGGTTAATCACCACGCGGCGCAGGAACAGGAAGGTCAGTAACACCAGCACCAGCGCAGCGGCAAAGGCCGCAGCCATCGCGATAAAGCCGATACGTGACTGGTGCGCCGCCTCCGCGTTGATCGCATCCGCGCGGTCGGTGCGAATCTTAATCGCCTTCAGTAGAACCTGGTTATACGCATCATCGAGTTTGCGCGTTACGTCGGTTTCCTGCGCGATAATCCCCTCAAAGCTACCTTGCTTCGCCGAGTCGATCATCGGCTTCAGTCCTTTATCGATATAGGCATTGAAGCGTTCGGTAAGCGGTGCATCCAGCGCCAGGTCTTCTGCGGTTTTGGTTTTCCGGTCCATATACAGTTTGAAGCCAGCACGAGCCTGTTCAATGCGCTGCTCGGTGCGCGCCAGATCGGCACGGTAGCCATCCATCTCACCAATACGTGCTGCCGCGCCGGACTGGATCACATTCAGACGGGCGGTGCGCAAGTGGTTGGAACTGTTGGAAATCCCCATGCGGATTTGAATTTCATCCGTGGCGTCATTCAGCGACGTATTACTTTGAATTAGAAAGTAGCTGGCGAGTCCAATGCACAGGGCAAAAAGCAGCAGAATGCCACCAAAGATCATGCTGAAAAGAGGCATCAGGCGCAGGTTCTGCCAGATGCTGAGCTTATGTTGCTCATCAATCGATGCTGTTTTCATATCCTTGCTCTCAGTTAGGTAGGTGTGCTGAAGCTAACATCGGCAAGGCAGGGGAAAGGATTAGATGGCAGAGTGGGATCTGCATCGCAAAACGGATAAAACGCAAAAAGGGCTAATCCGCTGATTAGCCCTTATTTTTACCGTGTGAAATTATCGCACGTTGACATAGATGCCAGAAGTAACATTATCCGTCAGACGCACAACATGGTAAATAACCTGTTTATTGTGGGTCTTAATTTTGCGTTTAATATTACCTTTATGTGACGAAACTGTTTTCGCCTTAATTTGCATCTTATCTGAAATCTGAATGGTATCGTGGCCTGACATCCACATTTTCAGCATGTTCGATTCCGTCTGGCTTAATGTCAGAGGGTGAATATCAAGTCCAGCTGAAATTCGCGGCGCTGCATTGAGTTTCTTTTGCAGGTAAGTGCCAAGTAAGGAATCCAGGGTCGATGTTTTAATCGATTTTGACGTAATAATCAGGTTCTTACGAACGTAGAGATATTCCTCAAAATGGATGTTTGAAATCGCCATGAAGATGAAAAATAAGGTGTCAGGGTGCTGCATGATAATGCCGCGAATACGATCACTGGAATCGGATTCATGAATGAAACACTCTTCGTTAATAAATACCACTCCGGGTTTTAGCTGTTCACAGCGTTGCTGTAATTGCTCGATATCCGACACGGAAGTAATATTTTTCTTTTTAACTCCTTTTGCGGACATATAGTCCGATAATCCCAGGCGTGTGTAGTTGCATGAATCCATAATAATCGTTGGCATGTTAGCGACCCTCACCAAATTTGTTATCCGTTTAAATCAACGATGAATTACGCGTTTGCGGTACGAGAGAGATTTCCAAAGACACTTTTTTATTCTGCTCAGCAGTCTGGCGACTCGTACGCCATAATGACTCTTCCCTGACCCGTCCTGCGAAGTTTGTTGTGTTACTTCAACGTCACTCTTGTCCCCGCGATAGTGGGAATCGCCGGGAAGTTGCCTTAAGTACTTAAATCGCACTGTTTTTGCGAGCCATGTCACTATCGCGCATGTCACAGACAAATCTGATAGGACAAATCTTAAAAACATTTGAATTGCGAAAGTGTGACGCTTCAGCGAGTGTTGACAATGCCGTAAAAAAAGAATTCTTACAAGAAAAATCGCTGTTAAATTTTTTTTGTTCAAAAACAATCTTTTGGGCATTTTCTCAACGAATCCACACGCTTAGGCATCGTAGGATTCGTCTGACTAAAATACTTGAAGCGTCGTTTAATAAGAATAATTTTCACCATAAATGCGCATTTATCAGAATTTCCTCAGTTGATTTCTGGGAAATATGGTTCGAAAAATGCACAAATAGATTTTGAATCCTTAACTATCACTTAAGGACGGCTACAGAATCGTTAATCATCCTTGCCGGGAGAGTTCTGACATGAACTGAGCGAGCAAATCAAAGACTTCGCTGAAGAGATGTTCACAGAAGGGGGCGAGCAGAGGCATCATCAGACCCAGGCTGAGGATACCCACAGATAAGGTTATCGGGAAGCCCACCACGAAAATTGATAACTGTGGTGTAACACGGTTTAACAAACCCAGGGCCATGTTGATCGTGAGGAGCAGAACGATCAAAGGCAGCGCTAACATCATGCCGTTAAGGAAAATTAATCCCGCTGCTTTCACCAGCGCCATAAAGGCATTGGCGTTAAGGGGGTGATCGCTGATCGGCATGGTGTGAAAACTATCGACCAGCATCGAGATCAGCCACAGATGGCCGTCAAAAGTCAGAAACAACAGCATCGCCAGCATATCAAGGATACGCGCCAGTATCGGCATATTGAGACGACTGGCCGGGTCAAAGAAAGTCGCGAACGACAGCCCCATCTGCAAACCAATCACCTCACCTGCCATGCGCACCGCACCAAAGGCGAACTGCATGGTCAGACCGAGGCCGACACCAATCAATATTTGCTGCAGCAGCAGCCAGAAACCGGCAGCGCTAAACAGCGTGACGTTAACCGATGGCAGCAGCGGCATCAAAATCCAGGTGGTGAGCACCGCCAGGCCAATTTTGACGCGGTTAGGAATGCTTTTCTCACTCAAAACCGGTGCGCTGGCAAACAGTGCCAGCAAACGCACCATCGGCCAGAAAAACTGACTGACCCAGTGGACCAGTTGGCTGCTGTCGAGGGTAATCATTAACCGATGATATAGGGCAGGTTGCTGAACAGGTTGCGCATGTAATCCAGGATCAGATTCAGCATCCACGGGCCAGCAATCACGGCGGTGGCGGCAACGGCGAGAATTTTAGGGATAAACGACAGCGTTTGTTCGTTAATCTGCGTGGCGGCCTGCAATACGCTGATGAACAAACCACTGACCAGCGCCACCAGCAACATCGGGGCGGCCATCATCAGTGCGATACGCATCGCTTCCTGTCCCATTACCATTACCGATTCGGGTGTCATGTTGCGCTCCTGTGTTGAGAAAAGTGGCGAACGACGCCACTCAGGAATAGAAACTTTGTGCCAGTGAACCCACCAGCAACTGCCAGCCATCCACCAGCACGAACAGCATCAGTTTGAACGGCAGCGAAATCGAGGCCGGTGGCACCATCATCATCCCCAGCGCCATCAGCACGCTGGCGACCACCAGGTCGATGATCAGGAAGGGGATAAAGACGGAGAAACCAATCTGAAAGGCCGTTTTTAGCTCGCTGGTGACATAGGCGGGCAGCAGGATGCGCATCGGCACGGCTTCCGGCCCCTGAATCGGTGGCGTGTTAGCCAGACGCGCAAACAAGGCGAGGTCGGCTTCGCGGGTTTGACGCAGCATAAAGTCACGCAGCGGCTGGGCACCTTTATCAATGGCGACATCCATGCTGATCTTGTCCTGACTGAACGGCAGATAAGCATCGGTATAAATTTTGTCGAAGGTCGGTGCCATGATGAAGAAGGTCAGAAACAACGCCAGTCCGACCAGCACCTGGTTCGGCGGGGCTGACGGCGTCCCCAGTGCGTTGCGCAACAAACCAAACACAATAATGATGCGGGTGAAGCTGGTCATCATCAGCAGCACTGCCGGAAGAAACGACAGGGAGGTGATAAATACCAGCGTCTGCACCGGCAGCGACCAACTCTGGCCGCCGTTTGCCAGCGGATGGCTTACCAGACCTGGCAGTTGCGCATGGGCAACCGGTGCCAGCAACAGCAGCGGCAGAAGGGGAAGCAATCGACGCATCATTGGGGTTTTCCGGGGCGTTTAACTAAAGTCTGTAGCAGCTGACGAAAATCCTGCGCGGGCGCCGGGGAAGCCGCAAGCTCTTCCGGCGCAACCGGCGGCAGGCTGTGCAGATGGGTAATTTGCTGCGCGGTCACGCCGAGTACCAGACGGGCATCCGCAGTATCGACAATCACCACGCGTTCCTGCTTGCCCACCAGGACGCTGGCGCTGACTTTCAGCGCCTGGCCGTTGACCGTTTTCGGCGCAAAACCGAGGCGGCGTGCCAGCCAACCGCAGACGAGGATCAGCAGGATAATCACCGCCAGTACGCTGCTGACCTGGCCTACCACCGAACTGGTCGAAACCACCGGTTCGCTATGGATTACCGGCTGACCGGTTTGCGCATCTTTTAACATTATTAGCGGCTCAGACGACGCATACGTTCGGATGGGGTGATGATGTCAGTAATACGCACGCCGTATTTGTCGTTGACCACCACCACTTCACCCTGGGCAATCAGATAGCCGTTGATCAGAATATCCAGCGGTTCACCGGCCAGACCATCCAGCGCCACCACCGACCCCTGGGTCAGACGCAGCAGTTCTTTGATGGTCATCTTGGTGCGACCCAGTTCCACAGTCAGTTTGACCGGGATATCCATGATCAGATCGATGTCCTGCAATGAACCGCTGGCCGCACCGCTTTCGAGCGATTTGAACACGCCATCGCTTTGCTCCGGCGCACTGGTTGCCGCCTGCTCATTCATTGCTGCAGCCCACAGATCGTCCGCGGAGATGTCGTCATCGGACGGTTTCTTGCTGTCACTCATTGGGCTGTTCCTCATTCAGCGAATTCAAAATCGGGTTAATCAGGTGCTCGACACGCAGCGCATACTGGCCATTTAACGTGCCATATTGGCTGGTCAGCACCGGTACGCCATCTACGTGTGCGATGATGCGATCCGGCTTCTCAATGGGCAGGACGTCACCAGGTTTCAGTTGCAAAATACGCGACAGACGCAGCGACACATCCGCGAAGTGGGCAATCAGCTCCAGCTCCGAGTGCTGCACCTGTTTCACCAGATTGTCACGCCAGTGGTTATCTTCCTGGCGGGAGTTTTCCAGCGGGGGATTGACCAGCAGCTCGCGCAGCGGCTCAATCATTGAAAACGGAATACAGATGTTGAATTCACCCACCAGGTTGCCAATTTCCACCTGGAACGGGGTATTCACCACGATGTCGTTCGGTGAAGTGGTGATATTGGTGAACTTCACCTGCATCTCAGAACGGACATATTCCACATCCAGCGGATAAATCGCTTTCCATGCGTCGCTGTAGCCTTCCAGCGCCAGCTTCAGCATGCGGCGGATGACACGCTGCTCGGTATGGGTAAATTCGCGGCCTTCCACTTTGGTTGGAAAGCGGCCATCGCCACCAAACAGGTTATCCACGGCGATAAACACCAGACTCGGCGAGAACACCACCAGCGCGGTACCGCGCAGCGGTTTCAGGTGGATCAGGTTCAGGTTGGTCGGCACCGGCAGGTTGCGTGCAAACTCATGGTACGGCTGAATCTTGATCGCCCCAACGCTGATATCCGGGCTGCGACGCAACAGGTTAAACAGCGCCATACGAAAGTGACGGGCAAAACGCTCATTGATGATCTCCAGTGCCTGCAAACGCTCGCGTACCACGCGGCGCTGGGTATTGGGATCATAGGGACGAATATCACCATCGCCCCCGGTGGAACTCTTCTCTACTTCCGCGCTGTCACTGTCGCCATTGAGCAGCGCGTCAATCTCAGCCTGGGAGAGAATGCTATCGCCCATTAAATCACCTCAAAATGAAGGCGGTAAACAGCACGTCACTGACCACCTGCGGAGGTTGACCCTTTACCAGCGGCGGTGACAGCACCTGTTTGATTTGATCAACCAGGGCCTGTTTGCCTTGCTCCGATGCCAGCGCACTTGCGCTCTGGCGGGACAGCAGCAACAGCAGGCGGCTGCGCACTTCCGGCAGGTAGTCATTCAGCCGACGACGGGTATCCTCATCGGGCAGACGCAGCGTAAAGCCCACGTACAGCACACGGTCAGGATCGTTGTCAGGATTGACCAGGTTAACCGTAAAAGTATCCATTGCAAAAAATACGGGGGCGGGTGGCGGCTCAACTTTCGCCACTTCCGGCTTATCACCCTCGTGTTTATTCATCATTCGCCAGACTGCATAGCCTGCCACGCTGCAAGCGGCCAGCGTCACAATCAGTAACACCGGAATTAATATTGAACGTTTGCGGCCTTTAGCTTTCGCGTTATCAGACATGTTTGCAGTTACTTCCTGTGAATTATGGGCAAGCCTTTCGGCTCGCCTGGACAGATTATCCCGCGTCTTAAGTCAAACAATGGGAAGAAAAGACGCGGGTTTTACGCTTACCTTCAGCGTTAGCCGCTGTCAGGCAAAGATATCGACAGCGCCGTTGCCGGTCGCGCGCGCCTGGAGGGCTGCCGGGACGGCAATAGGCGTTATCTCGTTTTCACTGTCCTGGGAGAGGGTAAAGCTACCGTACTGTCCATCACGGCGACCTTCCTGCTGGCCCTGATAATTCTGGCCCTGTGCGGAGGCGTCGCTGCTGACATTACTCTGTCCCAGGTTGATGCCACTCTCCGCCAGCGCCGTTTTCAGCTGTGGGAGAGCCGCTTCCAGCGCGGCCCTCACATGGCTGTGGCTGGAAACCATATTTAACTGTGCCTGATCCTTATCGAGGGTCAGGCTGATCTGAATTGCACCCAGGTCCTCCGGGTGCAGACGCAATTCGGCGTTTTGCTGCCCATTGCGGCTGAACATCACAATCTGCTGACTCAGCGCCTGCTGCCACTCTGAACTGCCGAGTTGCGCGTTAAGCATCGGGGTCGATGGCGTAGTGCTGGTCGACGCGGTGCTGCTGGTCAGGGTACTGGTACTGCTTAATGGCGCGCTGGTGATCGGGGTGGTCGTGTCGCTGCTGCTGCTCAGGTCACGCTTATCATCCGTCTTAGCCAACGTGCTCAGCACCTGCTGGAAACTTTCATCCAGCGTCAGGGCCGTGTTGTTCGTGCTACTGCTACTGGCCGTGCTGCTGGTGGCCGCTGTGGTGCTGGTCTGCGCGGTTAACGCATCCGCGACATCACTGGTTTTCTTCGCCGTTACCGGCGTGGTGACCGTGGTTGTCTCGGGCTGTTCATCTTTCACCGCGCTGGCCAGCGAATTGAGTAACGTACTATTCAGGCTGGCGTTTTTATCGCTGGTGCTATCACTCAGCGCGCTGGTGGTGGCCGTCTGCGTGGTTCGGTTTTCCACCGCAGCTGGCAACATCGCGAACAGGGCCTGAACATTCTGTAAGTCGCTGGCGCTTAACGAACTTGCCTCACTCTTATCCTTATCATCGGCTGATTTCAGCGTGGCTTTAATATTTTCCGGTTGTAAAAGTGCGTTCAGGGTCTCTGGTTTGTCCAGTGCCTCCATCAGCGTACTCAGAGAGACACCTTTGCTGGATTTTTCATCGCTTTCTGCTGATGAATCAGCCGATTGCGTGCTGGTGCCTTGTTGTTGTGCCAGCGTGAGTAGCTTATTTCCCAGCGCGGTGACGAAGTCCTGCGGCAGGTTTTCCACCCCCTGCAGAATGTCCGTCGAAACTGAAGTGTCCGCATCACCCGCAGTCGGGGTTTGCGTCACCACTGTTGGCAGCGTAATCATTCGCCTTTCCTCAATGCAGCCCGTTGGGCGTATTCATCCATCCGTTTCTGGTCGAGACGGTTTTCCTGTCGTAAAGCGTTTTCGGCAGCGCGGGTGATTAGCGTTTGGTAGGCATTGAGCCGCTTTTGCTTTTCGCGCCAGTTGTTGAGAGCCTGATCGAGACGCTTTTGCCACTGCTGCAACTGTTGACGATGCTGTTCAATGGCTTTTTCCAGCGTCTGAATAAATTGGTGGTAGTTGGTCCAGCGGGTACTGGCGATGCCACCTGACATGTCCTGATTTAGCTTGTTGCGATATTCATCCTGGTAATCGAGCAGCATATGCAGCTGCTCGTCCGCCTGTTGCTGACCCCGGCGCATATCACCGAGATGAATAACCGCTTTTTCCAGGTCCTGTTCTGCCAGATCGCGCAATGTATCAATAGCATTGGCCGTTTTCATTGCATTCCCCTTAAACCCAGGTTAACCGAACATCGCCTGTAAATGCAGGCAGGCATCGTCGTAGTCGCTGCGTTCGAAAATCCCCTGTTGCAGGAAAGCTTCCATTTGTGGATAGAGCTTGATGGCCCGGTCCAGCATCGGATCGCTCCCTGCGGCGTAAGCCCCGACACTCACCAGATCGCGGTTACGCTGGAAGCTGGAGAGCAGTTGCTTAAACTGGCGCACGCGTGCGTAGTGGTTTTCATCGATCAGCGCCGTCATGGCGCGGCTGATCGAGGCTTCAATATCAATCGCCGGATAATGTCCGGCTTCTGCCAGACGGCGTGATAACACGATATGGCCGTCAAGGATGGCACGCGCCGAATCGGCAATCGGGTCCTGCTGATCGTCGCCTTCGGTCAGAACGGTATAGAAGGCGGTGATGGAACCGCCGCCGTGGGTACCGTTACCGGCACGTTCCACCAGCGCAGGCAGTTTCGCGAATACCGAGGGCGGATAGCCTTTGGTGGCCGGTGGTTCACCGATAGCCAGCGCGATTTCACGCTGGGCCATGGCGTAGCGGGTGAGGGAGTCCATAATCAGCAACACGTGCTGACCACGATCGCGGAAATCTTCGGCGATACGCGTGGCATAGGCGGCACCCTGCATACGCAGCAGCGGGGAAACATCCGCCGGTGCGGCAATCACCACCGAACGGGCGCGGCCTTCTGCACCCAGAATGTTTTCAATAAACTCTTTAACTTCGCGACCACGTTCACCAATCAGCCCCACCACAATCACATCGGCTTTGGTGTAACGCGCCATCATGCCGAGCAGCACGCTTTTACCGACACCGGAACCGGCGAACAGGCCCATACGCTGGCCGCGACCCACGGTGAGCAGGGCGTTAATGGCGCGCACACCGGTATCCAGCACATCTTCGATTGGGGTACGTTGCAACGGGTTGAAAGGGGCGGTGATCAGCGGGGCGCGATAGCCGGTTTCCGGTGAGGGCAGGCCATCCAGAGGTTTGCCGCTGCCATCGAGCACGCGGCCCAGCAGTTGTGGACCGAGCAGCAGCTGTTTACCGCTGTGGGCGTTATCACCGGTGACGCGGGCATAAACGCGGGCGCCGGGCAAGATGCCGTCCACTTCTTCCAGCGGCATCAGAAACAGTTTCTGGCCGTTAAAACCGACCACTTCGCTTTCCACTTCGGTAATATTCGCGCCGTCGTGGCGTTCAATTACACAGGTGGCGCCGAGTGGCAGTTGCAAGCCAGTGGCTTCCAGCACCAGGCCGGTGGCACGAATCAGTCGACCATAACGGCGCACGGTCTGGACCTGAGAAATACGATCTTCGAAGGCGTCCAGCGCCCCGAGCCAGCGATTGAGGCGCGTGGTCATCAGAACTCTCCCGGTGCCGCCAGGCGGCACAATTCCTGCCAGCGCGTTGCCACGCTGGCATCGAGATCGCCATCCTCGGCACTGAGCTTACAGCCGCCGGGGTGCAGGGAACTGTCGGCCAGCAGACGCCAGCCGTGCAGATCCAGTGTCGGACCGAGTGTCTGCTCGATACGTTGTAAATCATCAGGATGGACACGCAGTTGCGGTTTGCCACTGAACATCGGTTCCTGCTGGATAAGCTGCTGGATCTGGCGCAGCAGGGCACTGCCATCGACCGTAGTCGCCTGGCCAATCACCGTACGGGCGGCTTCCAGTGCCAGCTGCATCAGACGCGAAGCGATCACGCTATCGAGGGATTCCAGCGTGTGCTGGAATTCCGTCACCAGTTGCTGCATGCGTGCCTGCAAAGGCGCCTGCTGCTGCTGGGCTTCGGCAAGTCCCTGCTGGAAACCAGCGTCATAACCATGCTGCTGTGATTCGGCATGGCCTTTCTGGTAACCCTCACTGTAGCCCTGGGTTTGAGCTTCTTTGCGCATCTGCTGTTGCAGACGTTCCAGCTGTTGCTGCTGCTCATCTTCGGGACTCAGCTCTTCGTCGCTGATGACTTCCAGCGGCAACGGTTCCGGTTCCGCGTTGAACGAACGCCCTAAATCATCAGGCTGCCAGGGCTGCCACGGACGGGCGGAAAAGGCATCAGACATAGGTTTCCTCGCCACCACCAATTACCATTTCGCCTGCTTCTGCCAAACGGCGTACCACCAGCAGGATGGCTTTCTGTTCGTTTTCCACCGACGACATACGCACCGGGCCACGGTTGGCGAGGTCGTCGCGCAGGATGTCGGCCGCACGGGCGGACATGTTTTTGAGGAACTTCTCGCGCAGCGGCTGCTCGGCACCTTTCAGGGCGATCAGCAACTGCTCGGACTCCACTTCCTGCAACAGACGCTGGATACTGCGGTCGTCCACTTCCACCAAGTTTTCGAACAGGAACATCTCGTCGATGATCTTCTGCGCCAGCTCGCCATCGAAGTCGCGAACCGCTTCGATAACCGCTTCTTCCTGCTGGGTTTTCATCAGGTTGATAATTTCTGCTGCGGTTCTCACGCCGCCCATCTTCGCGCGCTTGAGGTTGGTACCATCCAGCAGGCTGTTGAGCACTTCGGTCAGCTCTGCCAGCGCCGCTGGCTGTACGCCGCCGAAGGTGGCGATACGCAGCATCACATCGTGACGCAGACGCTCGTCGAACAGCGCCAGAATATCTGCCGCCTGGCCACGTTTGAGGTGGACCAGGATGGTGGCGATAATCTGCGGGTGTTCGTCGCGGATAAGGTCCGCAGCGGCCTGCGGCTCCATAAAGTTGAGCGTTTCCATGCCGCTGGTGGTTTCACGCGTTTCGAGAATGTCCTCCAGCAGGCTGGAGGCGCGTTCTTCGCCCAGCGCCTTGACCAGCACCGTGCGCAGGTATTCATTGGAGTTGAGACTCAGCGCGGCAAACTGCTCGGCGTTCATCTCAAACTCGCGTAATACCTCGGTCAGCTGCTTGTGCGAGATCTGTTTCATGCTGGCCATCGCCGCACTCAGATGTTGCACTTCGCGCTGGTTGAGGTGTTTGAACACCTCAGACGCACGATCCTCGCCAATGGTCATCATCAGAATGGCGCTTTTTTCAGTACCGGTCAGACTCATAGTTCGTTACTCATCCATTCACGGATCACCAGCGCAACAACGCGTGGATCGTTTTCAGACATATCGCGGATGCGCTGGCTCAACACTTCCGCGCTCATGCGGTTAGTTGATTTACGCTCCTGATCCACTTCATCTTTGCTGAGCTGCACGTTGTAGGCCTGCTCTTCTTCCTGCGCAGCAGCGCGGGCGGCAGCGGCCTCAATGGCAGCCTGTTCCTGTTCACGTTTACGCAGCAACTGCGGACGGACCAGCTTGCGGTAGAGGATGAAGGCAACCAGCGCCACCAGCAGCCAGCGACCGGCGGTCATCAGCTGATCAAAGAACGACTGCTGTTGCCAGAAGGGCAGGTCGCCACCAGCAGGTTCAGTCACGTTGAACGGTGAGTTCACCACGTTGATACTGTCGCCACGGGTCTGCGAATAGCCCATCGCTTCACGCGTCAGGTCTTCAATCTGCTTAATCTGCTGGTCGTTAAGGGCAACAGGTTTGCCTTTATCGTCAGCGCGATAGTTCACCACCACGGCAACCGACAGACGCTGCACATCACCGACATTCACTTTGGTGTGACGGATGGTGCGATCCAGCTCGTAGTTCACCGTGTCGTCACGACGCGAGTTGCTCGGGCCGCTGTTCTGCTGGGCGGTGCTGGTGCTGCTGCCATTCGCCGCGTTGTTCTGTCCATTAGCGTTCTGGCCGTTAGCATTATTGGCGGGCGGGTTGGTCACCGGTGCGGTATTCGCCGGGGCCGGTTGGTTGGACAACGCACCCGGTACGCCACCCGGATACGGGCTGCCGTTTTGCAGGCTGGTACTGGTCTGGCGTGAGCGGATTGCCGAGTTATCCGGACCACCGTTCGGTTGATATTTCTCGTCAGTTTGTTCGCTGCGGTCAAAGTTGAGCTGCGCCGTCACCTGCGCGTGCACGTTGCCCTGACCAACAATCGGGTTAAGGATGGCTTCAATACGTTGCTGATAACGCGCTTCCACTTCGGAAGTGAATTTCAGCTGGGCATCGTTAAGATCGCGACCTTCGCTGTCAGAACGGGTCAGCAGGCGACCGGCCTGATCCACCACTGTGACGTTACCCGGCGGCAGACCGGGAACGCTGCTGGAGACGATATGCACGATGGCCTGGATTTGGCCTTCATCCAGCGCACGTCCCGGTTGCAGGTTCAGGGTGACTGAGGCAGAAGGGGCTTTCTGTTCACGGACAAACAGCGTCGGTTTTGGCATCGCCAGATGGACGCGCGCGCTTTTGACCGGTCCGAGCGTTTCCATGGTGCGCGCCAGTTCACCTTCCAGCGCACGTTGATAGTTAACCTGTTCGCTGAACTGACTGATGCCGAATTTCTCTTTATCCATCAGTTCAAAACCGACCGATCCTCCTTTCGGCAACCCCTGCTCAGCAAGACGCAGGCGCAGTTCATGCACCTTTTCGGCAGGCACCATCAGCGCACCGCCAGTCTCTGAGAACTGGTAAGGGATGTTCATCTGGGTCAGCTGGGTGACAATTGCGCCGCCATCCTCATCGGACAGGTTGCTATAAAGGACGCGATAATCCGGGGTTTTAGCCCAGAGCACCAATGCAAAAACCACTGCGATAGCCGCAGCGGCAGCGATAATTAAGGGAATTCGCGGATTGGCGCGCAGGCGGGCGATAAGGTCACTGAAGCCTTTCTTTGTTGTATCCTGTGTAGCGGCTGCACTCGCATTCATGACCGATTCCTGCCTGACATAATTGACCGGGTGTGTTGTGGTGACAAAACTGACTCCCTGAAACGTCGAAAAATGAAATTCCACTCCAATGCTTTGCATTATTTTCTGAATCGCGAAATTTGATGGCTGAATAAGCCGGGTTTTTTGCAGTCATTTAGCGCCTTTGTCTTATTGACAGTGTGCTAACTTTTCCATCGTGAAAAATCGGATCAACTTCAATGAGGTAATGGCATGTCGATTCAGGCAATTGATGGTGTTCTGCAGCAGCTCCAGCTGACATCGTTGCAGGCCAGCGGTCAGCAGAGTGATGCAACGCAGCAGGTGGATTTCGCGGCCACGATGAAATCAGCGCTGGATAAAATCAGTGAAACGCAGAACAACGCGCGTACTCAGGCGCAGGATTTTGAGATGGGTAAACCCGGCATCGCACTGAACGACGTGATGGTCGATTTGCAGAAATCATCGATTTCCATGCAGATGGGGATTCAGGTCAGAAACAAGCTGGTGTCGGCGTACACCGACATCATGAATATGTCGGTGTAAAACCCGAGTTAATACCTGAAACATACTGTTACTTGGCTAATAATAAACTTAGCAACTATTGCTAAGTTTTGCTAGGAATAATCTGAGATGATTGTCCTGCCCCTTCAAGAGCTAAGCCAATTACGAGTGCCGGAGATAAGCGCCGGGTGGGGCATTAATTTTAAGACAGGTCACCCGCGGGTGGCCTGTCTGCTATGGCATGATAAAACTTATTGGATTTCCGGCCAGGCCACCGCAGGAATGCCGTTTAGCTGCGGGCGGGCAAACAGGAAACCCTGGAATTTGCTGATCCCGGCAGCTTCCAGCCACATCCACTCTTCCGCTTTTTCCACGCCTTCAGCAATCACTGAGATCTCCAGTGAGGAGCAACACTTAATAATGGCATGCACAATAGCCTGCTTCGGACCGCTTTTGTGGACGTCTTTGATGATGCTGCGGTCGATTTTGATCTTATCGGGCTGAAATTTTGCCAGCAGCGACAGGCCGGCAAATCCGGCACCAAAATCATCCAGCGCCACGCTGATCCCGGCGGCTTTGAGTTGCTTAATCGCGGCGGCAAATTCATCGGCCCGTGAAATGGCTTCATCCTCAGTCACCTCCACCACAATCTGCTCAGGAACCAGACCACTGGCGCGAATTTCTGTCAGCAAATAATCCACGGCGTTTGGCACCATCACCAACGACATCGGTAACAGATTAATCGACAGCGTCAGTTCCGGAATGTCGAACTGCTTTGCCAGCTTAAAGGCCTGGCTTTTACTTTTGAGATCGACTTCATAGGCCTGCTTGCGGCTGTAGGGAGCAAAAAACTTTTGTGGCGGCCCCCCATCTGCGCTGCGAATCAGCGCTTCCAGCGCCAGGACTTCGCGTGAGAACGGGTCGATAATCGGTTGAAAGGCAAAGTGGCAGTGCGTTGAGGGATCCGGGATAACGTTAATCAGCACCTTTTCCTCGGTATCAGCGATAAATTCCCAGGTGCTGGCCGGAGGAATTTCAAAATAGTTTTCTTTTTCTCTGGCTTCGACAAAGGTACGCAAAAAACGTAACGCCCGATCTTCAAAGGTCAGCTGATACTTCGATGTCCCCTTGTTCAGCACTGCCTGCAATACCGTGGCCTTATCATGCTCGCGCAGGTCAAACAGCTCCATGCCGGAATTGCCAAAACGGCGGGCGGGGGCATAGTCATGCAACAATTCCACCAGGTTCTCATGACGCGCGTCTTTACAGATCCGCTCATAAATAGATTGCACGGCTTCAGGCGGCCCCTCCAGCAACTGGAAAAAATGCAGACCATCAAATAACAAAATGCCCGTAACATCCGATAATTCATTCTTTTTATTGGCCTTATCAACCATGTCTTCCAGAGTTTTCACCGGAACATGGTCGCACAGATGGCTGCGATAAAGGACGGTTGAGAGCATGGCAGGTTCCACAGCATTATTTTTGTGTGACCTACATTAACAGAGCGATGACGGAAAAAGACGATATTGCAGATGATTTATATTTACAGTCGCTTTTCCCGCCTTTGACCGGCTGGAACGTGGAGATGGGTTTGCGTCAAGTCGGATTCTTTCTGCATCAGGTTGTTGCTAACTCATCGATAAAAAAATTAGATTGAAACGACAAATAAAAAGCGTAGTGTGACCTTCGTTAACGGGAGGTGAGTACAATGTTGCGTGATTATTTGAAGATTGATGATAGCGATCGCTTAGTAGAACAGGGCATGCAAAGGCTTAACAATCGCGGTCAGGAAGATATTACTGAATGGCGCATTATCGGTGCGAATGGCGAACATAAAGGGCGGGTGTCCCTGTTTGATAAAATGTGTATCCAGCGTTCCTGGTGCGTCAGTTATCGGATTACGCAAACCGATGTAAACGGAAGGGTTGTCGTCGATCACTTGACCGACGTGTTGTAATTTTTGCCGTAGTTTTGTCTTATTTGACCCGCCACTGTGCGGGTTTTTTGCCCGATATTGATCCGCACTCAGTTCCGATTATTCCTAAGGCGTTACCGCTATTTTCTACTAACTTTAATCATTCGCACGTTATTAAAACTGGCAATTTTTAGAAAAAGGAAAATAGCATGAGTGATTCAGAGGCAATCAAAACCAAAACTGACTACCTGCGTGATGTCACCTCACAGCTAAAAGAGATGCGTCATTACGCGCAAACCAATACTGAAACGCTTTCCAGTCACTGGCTGGCCTTTGATGCCGGTGAATATAAAGATAAAGAGTATGCCACCCGGTTTGACGGGTTGATCAACAGGCAGGGAAAATTGCTGGATGATATTGATCAGGCGATTCAGGATCTGGAAATCGCCATCAATCATAGCGAGCAGGAAAGCTAAGCCGATGGAGCTGGTGGTTAATCAGCCACCAGCCACATATCAGCTTCATCGAACATCTCTTCGATGATACGTGCCAGGGTGGCTTTCTCGTTTTTACTCATGTCGGTTTCGATGGCATTGCGTTCCATCGGCTTAACCCGCACTTCAATTTCCGGAAACACCCGCTGCACACGTTTTTCCAGTTCCTGCAAAATCATTTCGCGCGCGCCGGGCAATCCCGCTACGTTGCGCTTGTCGTAAATCAGCTCCACAAACATCAGGGCATTCCATTTAATGAATCAGAGCGTCATATTACTGTAAATAAAAACAGTATCAAGCGGCGGGAAGGGATAAGACGAAAATATTATCTTTGATCAGGATACTTTACATTCCAGGGGGTAAACATGCGGCAATTGGTCATCGATATTTTGCTCAAGATGGCAAAAATGGATGTGGAAGCAAAAGAACTCATGGCGCAGGTGGAAGCACAGTCGCTGCTGATTGCTGCGCTGCTGATTCAGGCCAAACAGGATAATTCGCTGACCATCAGTGACACGGTGCAGGACGCGATTGTGACGGCATCACGCTCATCACAGGAGTTCTTGCAGTCAGATGTGGATCTGTTGCTGACGCACATTAACCGCCTGCTGGCCGTGGCGCGTTATGTTGAAGTGAAGGCGATTGAACGCGAAGAGTAGCAAAAAAATTTTACCTCTGGAGGTGGAAATCCAGCAACACCTCCAGAGGCGGTGCAAAGGCACCATTCGTTCAAGGACAATCTACGACCGAAGTCGTGAGATTAAGTTATACAACTTTTATGTAGTTGTACAACTTTATCCTGATCATTTTGAGCTTTTTAGGGCCAGGTGAAATCGTGCCGTGGCATCAGAGTTCGTTTTTGATGCAGAACTCTTCCCACGTCATTCCCAGCGCCGTAGCGTGTGATTTCAGATAGGTTTCGATCGCTTCTGCCGCCACGGCTTTATCTGGCTCGGCGAGCTGAATGGAAAACAGCATACCGTCGAGGTTTTTCTGGCGGAGAAACGCGGCGTAGATACGCTCAGCGTGCCACTGGCGCAGGGCGGCTAATGTCATGCTCGCCTGCTGGGCATCCTGCTCCGTCAGTTCATCCAGCGCTGACTGGAAATCAGGGTGGGCGGCAAAAAACATCTCGCGCGCCTGGGCGTAATATTGTTCTGGTGTTTTCATGCGGAATTCCTGCTGATCGACTCGGCGCGTAGTGTAACGTGCCGCAGCCGGGTTGTCGCCCGGGCGCGCTTCTATCACGGAAAAAGAGCGTGATACGAACAACCCGCGTGCAGATAGCTTGCGAAACTCACTGGAAAAATTATAACGTAGCCGCCATTGAAGCGAGTGTAGGGATCGAAGATGAAAAAGTGGATGATACTGGCGGCGCTGGCGCTGACCGGTTGTGCGCAGATTAACAACTATGAAGCCGCCGTGAAAACCCCGCCTCCGGCAGAATTGCAGGGTTATTGGCAAACTACCGGGCCGCAGAGCAAGCTTATTAGCGACCAGGCGATGGCGAGTCTGATCATCGGTGCTAAGGGGGATACGCTGGATTGTCGTCAATGGCAGCGCGTCATCGCCAAGCCGGGCAAACTGACGCGCTTTGATGATCAGTGGGTCAACGTGACGCGTCTGGTGCGCGTAATGCCGCTGCGACTGCAAAATGGTGAGCTGCGTTACGACGGTTTGCGCATGCGTAAAGTGGAACGTCCGACAGTAGAGTGCCAGCAGGCGTTACAGGAAGTGGCGGCACGCCCCAATGAGGCAGTGATTCAGAACATCGAGCCGGAGATTTTGCGGCCGACGCAGAGCGTCGCTCAGCAATAAAAAGACGCAGCGGCGGGAAAATGTCTTTCTCTGCCGCTGCGTGAGGGTAAAACTTACACCGATTCGCGCGGCACCAGCACGCTGCCTTGCTTGCCGTAAGCCCCCATCACCGACTTCTGCCGTGATGTTTGCCCCACCAGCTGTGCCAGTTCATCCATACGAGCCTGCAACAGACGTCTGACTTCACTCTCGTTGTCGAGGATATGGCGGAGTACCGGGCGCAACTGTTCCTGGGTTTGCAGCGAAGGTGCAGCATCCTGCGTTGATCGGGCTAGCTTTTGCACCGCACTGACATACTCCAACTCCTTTTTAATCAATTCATCCCATTCGCCGTCTGCGGCAAGGCGCAGCATTCCCTGGCTGAGATCGAGTAACTGTTGATAAATGGCAATCAGATGCGGTGCGATAGTCATTAAACGGCGTCCTGAAGGTGTTGAGGTTGAGCGACTTCTTTCCAGGCATCAGCGATATTACGCAGAAGGCCTTCAACTTCTTCGATGGCTTCCACGTCATTACGCAGATTAGCCTGTAACAGACGGCGTACCATGTAGGCATACAGCCCTAACAGGTTTTCGGTGAGTTCATCACCGTTGCTGTCTGCCAGACCCTGTTTGAGTCCATTTTCGATAATGTTGATCGCATGAGAGAGCGAGCGACCTTTGCCCTCCATATTACCGTCCTGTAAAAACAGGCGGGCGCGAACCAGCGCACTGAGCGCACCGTCAAACAGCATCACCACCAGTTGCTGCTGGCTGGCGCTCATGACGGCGCTTTCAACGCCGATTTTGGCATAGGCTTTTGTGCCATTTGCGCTATACATGAATCACTCCTTATGAGGATGAGCTACTGCTGGATGAAGTACTGAACTGTTGAGTCAGGTAAGTACTGGTGCTATTCAGCGAGCTCATAGTGACGTCGAGCTGGGTAAATTGCGTTTTATAGCGCGCAATCAGGTTATCAATGCGTGTGCTCATGTCGTTGTACTGATCGGTCAGGTCGTTCAGCGTCTTACTCACACCATCGGTAGCCGATTGCACAATACCCGTAGTAGAGAGCCAGCTGGTCAGATTGCTGCCAATGGTGGTGGTAATACCGGTGGTTTTACCGTCGCCAACAATCATCTCTTTAACGCCATCAGCATCGGTGCTCAGCGCCGTGGACAGCTTGTCGGAATCCAGCTCCAGCTGGCCTGAGGTCGGATCGGTGGTGATACCAATCTGCGCCAGGGTTTTATAAGTCGATGAACTCTGCGCATTGGTCAGCATGCTTTTTAACTGCGTCTGAATAGTCCGCAGGGTGCTGTCGCCGAGCAGTGCGCCGTTGCTGGAGTCCTGGGTGTCGGAACCCACATCCACCGCGGTATATTTGGTTAGCGTATCGAACTGCGTCAGCAGGGTGTTATAAGCACTCACCCAGTTAGTGATGGCAGTATCTGCTTTCGATGTATCTTTGGTGATGGCCAGTGTCTGGTTACCGGTCGTGGTGTCATTCAGCTTGAGCGTAATCCCTTCCAGCGCATCACTGATGGTGTTGCTGCTGTTCTCAATCGCAACGTTGTTCACCGTCAGTTTGGCATTCTGCGCCGTGACGCTTTCGGTCATGGCGTTGCTGCTGGCAGTGGAGTCGTAACCAACAATACCCTGCAACGTATCATCACCGGTCACCGTGATACTGCTGACGGCGTTATCGCTGCCGGTTTCCGTCGAGGTCAGTGACAGACGGTAGCTGCTATCGCCGGTTTTAATAATGGTGGCGGTCACGCCAGCATCAGCGCTGTTGATCGCATCACGCATACCGGTCAGCGAAGTCTGATCGCTGGTCAGGGTAATGTCTTTACTGGTGCCATCAACCAGTTTAATGGTCATGGTACGGCTGCTGGCAGAGCTATCGCCGAGCGCAGTGCTGTTGCTGGTTTGCGTGGCAGAGGTCAGAGTCTGTGCCTGGGCCAGCTGTGACACGCTGATGGTGTAGTTGCCCGCTACCGTGCTACCAGAGGTTGTCGCACTGAATGCGGAGGAGGTGCTGGTCGCCGTCGTTGCAGTGAACAGGTCGGCGCTGTTTAACGCGGTGTTCGCGGTCTGGAACGTGGTCAGCGCGCTTTTCAGCGTGCCATACGCGCTCAGTTTTGCGGTGTACGCCGACTGCTGATTGGAAATTGGCGTTAATGACGCTTTCTCGGCGGTTTCCAGACTATCCAGAATACTGCTTAAATCGAGGCCTGAACCGACACCCAGGTTAGTAATCGTAGCTGCCATGTTGTTTCCTTATTTATGTCGACACGGAGAGTGAATACCGGGGTTATCGGCTTAGCATGGAGAAAGTTTAAAAGTATTTACCTGAGAGTAATAAAGCGAATAGCGCATATAGAGAAGGGTATTTCTGACGCTAGAAAAGTGATCATTCGGCACTAAAGAAGTGCAAGACCTGGGCGATAAAGATAAGCGTGACAGGCTGAAGTGAAAAATTTTTGCCTGGTACTAAAAAAAATCTAAAGGTTGTTTAAAGGCAGACGATAACAACTTTGACGGCGCTGAAGCCGGCGGGTTGAAGCCCACACCTTAACCGAAAGACTTGATTAACAGGAATATTTATCATGGCCCAAGTCATTAATACCAACAGCCTCTCGCTGATCACTCAGAACAACATCAACAAGAACCAGTCTGCTCTGTCTACTTCTATCGAGCGTCTGTCTTCTGGTCTTCGTATTAACAGCGCTAAAGATGACGCAGCGGGCCAGGCGATTGCCAACCGCTTCACTTCTAACATCAACGGCCTGACTCAGGCAGCTCGTAACGCCAACGACGGTATCTCTGCTGCGCAGACTACTGAAGGCGCACTGTCTGAAATCAACAACAACTTACAGCGTATCCGTGAACTGACTGTACAGTCTCAGAACGGTACTAACTCTGATTCTGACCTGTCTTCAATCCAGGACGAAATCAAATCACGTCTCGACGAAATTGACCGTGTGTCTGGCCAGACCACCTTCAACGGCGTGAACGTGCTGTCTAAAAACGGTTCAATGAGCATCCAGGTTGGCTCAAACGATGGCGAAACTATCGACATCAACCTGCAGCAGATTGACTCTTCAACTCTGGGTCTGAGCGGCTTCTCTGTTGCTAAAAACTCTCTGGATGTGTCTGACTCCATCACTCAGGTTGCTGATACCGGCACCGGCGTGATGCAGGATATCGACCTGACTGACGTCGCTTCTAAACTGGGCGTGAGCAGCGGTACGCTGTCTCTGCACCAGATCACTGGCACCAGCGAATACGTGGTACAGTCTGGCAGCGATTATTACTCTGTTTCTGTTGATACCGACGGTACAACTGGCAGCAACGCAGGTAAAGTTGAACTGAACACCGTTGACGTTTCTTATGATGACGCAGCGAATGGTCTGTCGAGCGGCAGCCCGGCGACCGTGAGTGGTCAGTTGATTAAAGTGGGTACTGACAGCAGCGGTAATGTGACTGCTTACACCACCCTGCAAGACAAAAACTACGCGGTAAGCGGTGCCGTGCTGGCGAACAGCAATAACGCTGCTCAATCAACCAGCGGTACTATGGCCATTCATCTGAGCACCAGTGGTGCAACCACCGCGACTGCTGAATTCGCTGGTGCATCTACTGCTGACCCGCTGGCTCTGCTGGACAAAGCTATCTCTCAGGTTGACACCTACCGTTCAAGCCTGGGTGCGGTGCAGAACCGTCTGGACTCTGCCATCACCAACCTGAACAACACCACGACCAACCTGTCAGAAGCACAGTCCCGTATCCAGGATGCGGACTACGCGACAGAAGTGTCGAACATGTCTAAAGCACAGATCATCCAGCAGGCGGGTAACTCCGTGTTGGCGAAAGCTAACCAGGTTCCGCAGCAGGTTCTGTCTCTGCTGCAGTAAGTCTCTAATGACTTCCAAACCCCGCTCCGGCGGGGTTTTTTTATGGCTGAATAACCGCAAAATCGTGGCGCTGCTTGGCGGATTGAATTCACTGGCAACCCTTAGGATAAGGAAAAATCGTCTTGCTGCGTGCCGATGACGGCTGACGCAACCATTGCCAGAGAAGGGCCCATCATGAACCACTCCCCGCTTGTCAGCATTATTATCACGGCGTATTTTCCCGTTTGGCTGGAAGGGGCGCTCAACAGTGCGCTGGCGCAGGATCATCCCAACTGTGAAATCCTGGTGGCTGACGTCAGCGGTACGGAATTTGTCGCACAACGGCTGCAACCTTATCTGAATCAACCGGGTCATCCGGTTCGTCATCTGATTTATCCAGCGCGACATCCTGAAGCGATTGCCGAAGCGATCCGGGAAGCGCGGGGTGAGTTGATTAATGTGCTGAGTTATACGGACCTGCTGGCCAGCAACGCCATCAGTACCCTGGTTGGAGCATTAGACACGACACCTCAGGCGGTACTGGCGCTATCAAAACGCAACCGGATGGATGCAGCCGGTGAACCGCTGGCCGATATCCTCTCCACCGCCGCGTTTTTGCCGGAGTCGGGGGTGATCAAGGGCACGGACCTGTTGCGTTACCAGTGTCGTCTCGGCTACAACCTGCTCGGTGATCTCAGTGCTGCGTTGATGCGTCGGGACATGTTACTGGCGCTGATGCCAGATAACGGTGCGTTATTAAGCATTGAGGGTGAGGCGCTGCCAGAAATTGGTGCGCTGGTGTTGTACAGCAAACTACTGCCGCAGGGGGATGTGGTGTGGTTCCCGCAGGCACTGTGCACGGTGCGTGTGTCAGATTTGTATGTGCAACCGCATATGAAAGAGGGGGAAGATCACATCCGCATTCCCCGTGAGAAACTGATTCAGCAGTTGCGTAAAGCGGTATGGTATATCAATGCCAAAGGTCCGTCGGATATCGTCAGGGTGACCTCGCTGACGCAACCGGATCAAACGACGCAATACAATATGCGTCAGCAGCAGTATCAGGCGCTGAGCAACAGCACCCTTAACCACTGGAATGCGGTGCGTCAGCTGACTCCGGCTCACCAGGCGGCCCTGATGCAGATGAGTGCGGAAGTCACGCAACCGGTTTGTGTGGCGGTGGTGATCACGGTCACCCCGGATAATGCGGCCCTGCTTGATGAAACCGTGACATCGCTGGCGGCATTTTCTTCCCCATTGCTGACGCTGCTCCCAATGCTGGTGGGGGCGGTAAGCGATAATCAGGCGGGCGTGCTGGCGTTTCCAGCCGCAGCCGAGCAACGTTTGCCTGTGATCAATCAACTGATCCACGATCAGGATGCCAACTGGTTTATCTTTGTTGAGGCAGGGACGCGTTTTAACGCCTCTGGCCTGATCGCACTGGCGAGTACCTTGCCCTCCCGTGATGATGTGCTGGCGTTATATGCCGATGAGTATTTCTTCATCAACGGTGAACCCTCAGGTCTGGCGTTCCGCCCGGACTTCAACCTCGACATGCTGCTCAGCTCGCCGAAAACCATGGCCCAGCACTGGCTGTTTCGCCGTGAATTGCTGCTGGCAGCGGAAGGGTTTGACCTCAATTACCCGCAGGCAGCAGAGCTGGATTTGATGGTTAAATTGATCGAATCACAAGGATTGAATGTCGTCGGACACCTGGCGGAACCTTTGCTGACGGCGCACCTGCGTGCACGCGATGTGGCGGTGGATGCCGGGATTATCCAGCGTCACCTGCAAAATCGGGGTTACGCCAATGCCGAAATCGCCCTCGACAATTACTACAATTACCGGCTGCGCTACAACCACGAGGCGCAGCCCAAAGTCTCGATCGTGATCCTCGCCGGGCAAAGCCTGCCCGCGTTGATTACCTGTGTGACCACCCTGATGGAGAAGACGCGCTATCAGCATTATGAGCTGCTGCTTGTGGCCGACTGCCAGCACAGCCCGGAACGTGACAACTGGCTCAGTGCCATTGCCACGGTGGATCCACAACGTATTCGCGTCATTCAATATCCGCATCCGTGGCATCAGGGCGCGATGAGCAATCTGGCCGCAGAGCAGGCGCAGGGTGAATACCTGATGTTTATGCACAGCGAGCTGGCGATTGCCGATGGCGACTGGCTGGATAATCTGCTTAATCATGGGCAGCGTCCGGAAGTGGCGATTGTTGGCGGTAAGCAACTCTCCGCGAATAATAAAGTCCGTCACGCGGGTTATATTCTGGGCATCAATGGTGTGGTAGGCGATGTGCTGCGTGGCCATGATGATAAAGATCCCAGTGCGCTGGGTCGCCTGCATCTCGATCAGAATTACAGCGCCGTGTCTGGCGACTTTATGCTGGTGCGTTTTGCCGTGTTCGCGGCGCTTAACGGTTTCGATGAAAGCCAGCCGCTGTTTAGCGATGTGGATTTGTGTTTGCGCGCGCGTGAACAGGGTTATCTCACGGTCTGGACCCCTTACGCACGTATCATGCGTGCCGCTGAGCGTAAAAGTCCCTTTGCGGGTGTCACGATCAAGACCGCCGCCCAGCTTAAGCAACAGGAAGAAGACAAACTGCTGCAACGCTGGCTGCCGCTGGTAGGGCATGACCCGGCCTATAACACCAATCTGTCACTGCGCAGCCGCCACTTTGATATCAGCAATGACAGCGAAATGAACTGGCGTCCGGTGCAACGTGCCGCGCTGCCGCAGTTGCTGCTGCATCACTCCGATACGGCGGGCTGTGGTCATTACCGCATGTTGCAACCGCTGTATGCCATGCAAATGGAAGGAAAAGCACAGGGCAACGCCTCGTTATCGTTGCTCAATTTGAGCGAAGTTGCGCAGTATCGTCCCGACAGCCTGATCATCCAGCGCCGTTACGCACCGGCCTTCCATAGCTGGATCGAACGTGCGGGCAAGATGCCGGATATGTTCAAAGTGTTCGAACTGGATGATTACATCCTCAATCTGCCGATGAAGCATTACAACCGTGCCAATTTCAGCCAGGAGATCTCCGGGCTGCTGCGTAAAAGCCTGAGCTACTTCGACCGCTTTGTGGTGTCGACACCGCCGCTGGCCGAGTCACTCGCCACTTTCCATCCCGATATCCAGGTGGTGCTGAACCGTCTGCCGGTGAACTGGTGGGGCAACCTGCACAGCCTGCGCGGCCAGGGGCGCAAACCGCGCGTGGGCTGGGCCGGTGGCTCCAGCCATCAGGGCGATCTGGAAATGATTGCCGACGTGGTGAAGGCGCTGGCGAATGATGTGGAGTGGGTATTTATGGGCATGTGTCCGGAAAAACTGCGCCCTTACGTGCATGAACATCATGCTGGTGTCGACATCAGTCTCTATCCGGCGGCGCTGGCGGCACTCAATCTCGATCTGGCGCTGGCGCCGGTGGAAGACAACATCTTTAACATCTGCAAAAGCAATCTGCGTCTGATGGAGTACGGTGCCTGCGGCATTCCGGTGATCTGTAGCGATGTGGAATGCTATCGCCACACCGATTTGCCGGTCACCCGCGTCAAGAATCGCTTCAAAGATTGGGTGGATGCGATCCGTATGCACCTCAGCGATGCGGATGCCAGCGAGCGCAATGGTCTGGCACTGCAAACCCTGGTGCGGGATGAGTGGATGCTGACCGGCACGCACCTGGATAACTGGTTAAAAGCCTGGACTGCCTGATAACGACGTAAATACCCCGTTTTTGCCCTTTGTTTTGGGGATTGGTGGCAGAACGGGGTCGCTAGTATAGGGAATATTTGCCGGGCTACATCAGCTACAGAAGAAGCGCACAACGATGACCACCATTCAGGACGAAAACTTCCCTTATTTCATTATCGCGCCGGATTATCGCGAGTCTTCGGCTGGCATACAGGTGATGCATCGCTTGTGCCATCTGTTGAATGAAAGTGGCAGACAGGCATGGATGGTCAATTGCGCCGTTAATCCGGCCTGGAATACCCCGGTGGTTAGCGGTATCGAACTGCGGGAGCACCGTCTGCGCGGCGGCCTGTTTACCGCTATCTACCCGGAAGTGGTGAGCGGTAATCGTCATCAGGCTGCGATGGTGGTGCGTTATATGCTGAACCGGGAAGGGGTCATGAACGGCAATGCTCTGGAGGCCGGTGCTGATGACCTGTTTTTCTGGTATCGCCCGGAATTTGCCGGGAAATATGCTAATCCGCACCTGCTGAATATCGAATGCTATGACCTGGATCTGTTCCAGGATGATCAGCCAGAAAAGAGCTGCGACATCCTGTATCTGAACCGCGTGCCGCTCTCTGCGGTTGATTTCTCCGCCTTACCGCCGGGCATTGAGATCCTCTCAATGCAAAATCCTCTGACGCTGACTGAACTGGCGGCGAAGTTGAAAGCGGCGCGGACGTTTTATACCTATGAATCATCCGGTACCGCCTTGCTGGCGATTCTGTGTGGCAGCCCGGTGGTGGCACTGACGGCAACAGGTTACGAAAAATATGCCCTGACCGAGGCGACGCTGGCGGAAAATGGTTCGGTCGGCATCTGCTGGGATGACCATCCCGCCACTCTTGAGGCTGTGCGTGCCAATTTGTGGCAGATGCGCGATACCTTACTGAAGCGACGTGAGCAGACTCAGGCGCAGATCCAGCAGCTGGTGGAGATGACTCAGCAGAAGCTGCGCCAGCACCAGCAGACGCTGTGGCAGGGACGACTGGAAAACTGGCTGGTGCAACGTAGCCTGACACCCGCTCTGCATGACAGGCTGGCATTAGCCAGCTCGCCGCGTATCCTGGTGGCGGTGTTTAACG
This sequence comes from Pantoea cypripedii, assembly GCF_002095535.1. Taxonomy (NCBI): domain Bacteria; kingdom Pseudomonadati; phylum Pseudomonadota; class Gammaproteobacteria; order Enterobacterales; family Erwiniaceae; genus Pantoea; species Pantoea cypripedii. The sequence continues at coordinate 2,527,991 of NZ_MLJI01000001.1, read as the reverse complement.
ATCCCACGAATCCTGATCATCTGTTACTCACCCTCGACACGCTGGTGCAACGGCCTGCATTCGTACAGGTGGTGGTGATTGCGGCGCAGGATCTTACCCTGCCTGCCGACATACTGGTGATTCATGCGGATGAGTGGTTCAACTGGCTGCAACATGCCAGCGTTGAAGCCACCTATGATTGGTTACATTGCATCCCCGCTGGCAGTTTTTACAGCGCGGAAAGCTGGCCGGTACTGGCCCATTTCCTTAACAGACAAACGGATGCACTGGCGGTGTACAGCGACGAGCTGTGGCTGAACGCAGCAGGCGCTGCGGTGCCACATCTGAAACCCCACTGGGATTGGGACCTGTTCAGTGCAACGCCTGCGGCATATCTGAAGCGATGCTTGTTGTCACGCCAGGCACTGCAACGCTGGCAGGGTGAGGCACGGCAATATCCGCAGGCATTTGAAGTTGCTCTGATGCAGCTGATCGCCTTACACGCAGGTGTTGAGACGATCCGGCATTACCCGGACCCGCTGTGTATCTTGCCTGAGCCGCAGTTAAGTGAGACAGAAAGCCTGGAGACAGCGCGGGTGCTGGAGCATGGCCTGCACCTGATGGGTTATCCCGCCGCCCAGGTGCACATCCAGCCGGGTCAGACCCTGCAGCTGCTGTATGGTCACACCGCGTTGCCACGGGTCTCGCTGATTCTGCTGGCGGGGCATTCGCTGGCTCAGCTGGAACAAGCCATCACCAGTCTGTTGCAACATAACAACTGGCCCGATACCGAACTGCTGGTGGTGAATCATCAGCATGACGATGACACCCTGAATACCTGGCTGGCAGGGTTGGCAACCATCGATCCCACACGCATCCGCGTGATTGAGGTCGCCACCGGCTGGCAGCCAGTTGCCCTGCGTAATGCGGCAGCAACGCAGGCTAACGGCGAGTTCCTGTGCTTTATTGAGCCGCAGCTGATTTTCCTGCTGGATAACTGGCTGGCAGCGTTGATGAACCATGCGCTGCGCCCGGAAGTGGCGATGGTGGGACCAAAGTTGATCCACACCGAACAGCATATCCTCTCGGCGGGGGTTATTGCCGGTCATCGCGGGCTGGCGGCACATATTGGTCACGGAGAACGTTGGGATTCCCCTGTGATGGGCGGTTACCTGCAAAGCGATCGCCAGTCGCGGCTGCTGAATGGGCAATGTTTGTTAATCCGCCAGCGTGACTGGCAACAGCTGGGCGGGCTGGACGAACGCTATAGCGATCCCGCCGTGGCAGAAATCGACTTTGCCCTGAAAATTTCCAGAGCCGGTTATCGCAGTATCTGGACACCGCACAGTGTGGTGGCAACTGAGGGCCATGCGCGCGGATTCAACCCTTCGTCGCCCGAGGCCAGCCAGCTGCGCCAGCACTGGGGACGAGACCTGCTGTGCGATCCGGCCTATCCCCTTAATTACTCGTTGCACGGTGATCCTTTCAGCGTGGATGAGAGCCTGAAACAAACCTGGCCCGCGTTTAGCGAGGCGAAAATTCCCCGTGTGGCTTTTGTGCATGGCGATCAAGATAAGCCCAATAGCGTGCGCTTGCTGCAAATCCTGAATGTGATGGCTCAGCAACAACAGATTGCGCTGCTGACCTATGACGCCTTTACCCCCTGGGTGCTGCTGCGTCTGCAACCGGATATGTTGATCATTACCGCCGACGTCGCCGAGCGACAACGGGAAAACATTGCGTCGCTGGTGAACCTGAGCGGCTGCCAATGCTATGTCCTGCCGGAAGCCAGTGTCAGCCAGCAATCCGGCTCGGAACTGTTGCAGGCCAACTGGCTGAATGGCTGGCTGGTGTGGAGCGAAGAATCACAGCTTTGGCTGCAAAAACGTAAGCAAACCGCATTCCTGCTGCCGTCGCAGGTCATGGTGCCTGAGATTCCCCCGGCGAGTGCACCGCGTCACGCACGCCTGCGCGTGTTATGTGACACCCGTGAATTAAGTGCCGCCGATGTACGCTTTTTTGCCCAGGTTGTCGGTGAGACCTCCGCATTTATCGACTGGGTGATCCGTGGTGAAGCGCCAGCCAGCTGGCTTGAGTCGATCGGCGAAATCCATCGCGCTGCACCGGGTCCGGTTTCTGCTGAGGAACTTGCCAGCCTCAACGTCAACATGGCGGTGCTGTTTCGTCTCAATCTGGACGAAAACCGTGGCAAAGATGATTTGTCATTACTCCATTACCAGGCGGCGGGTCTGCCGGTGCTGTGCAGCGACATTGCTTCACTCAGGCATCGCGGGTCGGCGAGCCATATCCGTAATAAAGAGAATCTCTGGATTACCGCACTGCGCGACTGGCACCAGCAGGCTGAATGGCCGTCGGTTCCGGCGCTTGATCCCGCGTATCAACTGACGGAAGCCGGACTCACGCGCTTCTGGCAGCAGGCGGGTATCCATTTTCCTGATCGTGACACCGCCCACAGGGGGTTTTGATGAAAAAGATCGCGCCACATTACGACAATAAAAACATTCTGGTCACCAGCCCGTTATTGCCGCCGCTGGAGGAGTTTATTCCTTACCTGGAGAATATCTGGCAGAGCAAATATCTCACCAACGGTGGTCCGTATCATCAGGCGCTGGAAGCGGCGCTGGCGGAGTACCTCGGCGTCAAACATATTTGCCTGTTCTCCAACGGTACACTGGCCTTAATGACGGCGTTGCAGGCATTGCGTATCGGCGGGGAAGTGATCACCACGCCTTACTCCTTTGTCGCCACCTCGCACTCGCTGCTGTGGAACGGCATCAAACCGGTGTTTGTCGATATTGATCCGGTGACCTGTAACCTCGATCCGGCCAAAATTGAAGCGGCGATTACGCCACAAACCAGCGCCATCATGCCGGTACATTGCTACGGTATTCCGTGCGATACCGATGCGATCCAGCGTATTGCCGATACCTATGGCCTGCGGGTGATTTATGATGCTGCGCATGCCTTCGCAGTGAAGCGTGAAGGCGTCAGCATCCTCAATCATGGCGATTTATCGGTGCTGAGTTTCCACGCCACTAAGGTGTTTAATACCTTTGAGGGCGGGGCGATTATCTGTCCTGATGAGAAAATTAAACGCCGTATCGATTACCTGAAAAACTTCGGTTTTGCTGACGAAACCACCGTGGTGGCAGCGGGTATCAATGGCAAGATGAGCGAGTTTCAGGCGGCGTTTGGCATGTTGCAACTTAAACACGTTGATGCGGCTTTTGCGGTGCGCCAGCGGATTTATCAGCGCTACGCGGAAGCGTTGTCTGCCGTACCCGGTGTCACGCTGTTGCACTCCGATGCGCAAACCGAGTGGAATTACGCCTACTGTCCGCTGTTTATCCACCCGGAACACTTCCCGCTGTCACGCGATGAACTGTACCAGCGTATGAAAGATGCCGGGATCTATGCGCGTCGTTACTTCTATCCGCTGATTTCACAGTTCCCGATGTACAAAGGCTACGATTCATCCCATCCCGATAATTTGCCGGTGGCGACCGAAACCTCACAACAGGTGCTGTGTCTGCCGATCCATCCGACCCTGACCGAAGCCGAGCAGACGCGCATTATTGATATTTTGCTGGCAGCCAGCCAAATCGCGGCAGCCTGAAGAGAAATGAAAGAAGCATCTCCCCTGACGCGGGGAGATGCGGTTAATGCAGGGTTAGCTGGCGGCAGTCACCGGCTGGCTGAGCAGATCCAGTAGCGTGACCGGCTGATGCAGCGTGGCACTGCGCTGGGTCTTCTCAAGAAAAGTTAAGCCACTCAACGCGGTATCAATGCCCTGGCTGTACTCGTTATGCTCGCCGCGCAAACTGTGCGCGATATCCACGTAATAATTGGCAAAGGCTTCGATAAACCCGGCAGGATGACCGGCTTTGAAGCGGCAGTAGCGTGGCAGGTTAGCGATGCGGTTAGCGTTATCGGTGCGATCAATTAACGTGACCTGCCCATGCGCATTGGTGAGCTTCAGGGTCTCCGGTTCCACCTGGAGCCATTCGGCACTGCCTTTATCACCCATCACCCGGATACGCAGTCCATTACGGTAACCCAGCGCGGCTTTGCCATACCAATACTGACACACCAGGCCGTCTTCATAGCGGGAAACCGCATGCACGGTATCGATGATATTGGGCAGCGAGGTGAAGTGGCTGTTGATGGCATACACATCGGTGGCCCGGCGCTGCACGATAAAATCCACCAGTTGATGCACGTGCACACCCAAATCGAGAGAAACGGTAGGGATAACGCCGTCGGATTGCCGCCAGCTTTGCGGGCGTGCCACTTCACCGGCCGGATTGCGGCGGCTGAAGCCTTCCTGCGGCATTTCTACCAGCACCTGCTGAATCTCGCCGAGTTCACCTTCCGCGATGCGCTGACGCAGTTCGCGCACCATTGGGTAGCCGCTGTAGTTATAAGTGACATACAGGCGACCACCGGTGCGTTGCAGGGTGTGGTGCACCACCTGAGCGCTGGCGACCGACTCGACCAGCGCTTTTTCACAAATGACCGCGACGCCGTATTCCAGGCAGCGCACTATCACATCGAGATGATGGGGGGTCGGCAGCAAAATCACCACCGCATCCAGCTGGGTATGTTCGGCAGCCAGTAACGTTTCATAATGGTCATACAGGCGCTCAGCCGGGATTCCCCAGGCCTGTGCCGTTTGCTGGTTGATTTGTGCATCGCGGCTAAAACAACCAGCAACCAGCTGGAACTCGCCATCCATCTGGCAGGCAATTTTATGCGTCTGACCGATGGCGGAATTGATGCCTCCACCGAGGAAAGCGAGCTTGAGTGGCTGGGTCATATTGATCTCTCCTGTTGTATCGGCGGATTGAGATACTGGTTCAGATGAGGAGTCAGCTCTGCCAGTGTGGCGAGGCTGTCACATTCGGCAAACACCAGGCCCGCGCGATCGCGTGGAGCGGGTTCCAGCGCATCGCCAGGGAGTTTCAGCGGGATCACATCCAGAATCTGTGCCGGTAGCGCAGCGAAGTGAAAACCAGGGAAACGGGTGGGCTGGGCCACCGAAACGGTATGACGGGCAATAAAACGCTGGCGCACCGGACGGCGTTGATCAAAATGGTCATCCAGCCCGATAAAGGGCGCGACAAAATGGCTACAGTAAGGCACACCGGTGGAGAGACTGATCAGGCGGCTGTACAGATCGCCAGGGCAACGGCGCGTCAGTTCGATCAACCAAAAATCGTTGCCGTCAGTCATAAACTGGGTGTGCAGCAGACCATCAACCAGACCAAGCTGCGCGGTTAGCGTTGCCAGACAGTCACTGACCCGATCCTGCAATGCGCTACTGAGCTGGGTGGTGAGGGAGCTGCTGTTGACCTGCCACGGGTAAACGGTGCAAAACTCATCGACAAAGAATTCGCAGACGATTTCACCGTTGCGGATAAACGCCGAATGACTGTGCAGTGAACCCTGAATAAATTGTTCAATCAGCGCCTCGCCGCTGCGTGAGGCCTGGCGGGCAGCAGCAAAAGCGGCGGGTAACTGCGCACGTTCGCTGATATGCGTAATCCCCAGCCCACTGTAGGCATCCACGGGTTTGACGATTAAGGGCAACGGGAGCGTGTCGCTGTCACTCAGTTGATCCACCGCTGCGGGCACCGGGAAATGATGAGCCTGCGCCCAATGGCGGAACTGATCTTTCTGAAACAACGTGTCGCTGACGTCGGGAGCGTCGAATCCGGGAAAACCGAGTTGATCCGCCACGCGTGAGCCGGTGAGATAAGACACATCGGTAACGCCGGGCAGCAACGCCGAAATGCGCCATTCACGGCACAGATCCATCACCTGTTGCACATCACCATAGTTAACCGGACTGCTGTCATCAGCAAAACGATGGCCTGGGTCCTGGTTTTTACTGCCACAGACCGCGGTGCGGTAACCCTGCTGGCGTAACACATCGAGAAAGGGCAGCGATGCGAATCCCGCATCCAGCAGCAGCGCCCGTGAGGGTGAAGACATGGCGTCCAACCTTAGCCTGAGTAAATTTGACGGCTTTATTTTATGCAACTGACAGAGGGAACAATGGCTTAAACAGACGGGCTTTTTGGCCTGATTTGCCGGGTTCTGCGGTGCTGTGGCGCTAAGACGCGACAGTGTGACGGTAAAACCGTGATGCAGGTCAGTTTGTGAGCAAGTTCCAGGGAAGGAAAGCGTGAATTCAGGTAAAAAGGTGCTGCTATTGTCGCTGAGGTGACACCCCCCGCCCCAGATTTATGATGGATTATTATCGGCCTGATAAGGAAAAATTATGCCAAACGCTAATAACGTTAGTTTGGTAGTCAATTTTAATCGGCAATCAACATTATCCACGCCAGTAACCCCGCATATCAGAACGACCGCCGTAACATCCCTCGGGAATAGTTCTGCCCGGCTATCATTACCACCGCAATTATTACCCAATCGGGTTTTAACGCGCGCGACCAGTTTGTCTTTACCGGTATTATCTTCTCGTAGCAAAGTGGATAATCAATTTACCCGATCTATTCGGTCCCTGGCACCTGTCACTCATGCTTCACCTCAGCGACCTTCTCCGGTAAAGGCAATGGATTGCCGGCGCGATGATAATAATAAAAAACAGCGCATCACCAGCGATTGGGGCGTGCTGAATATATTGCAATCTGGCGATAATATAAAACAGGCGGTAAAGGAAAAGAAATTTATCAGGAAAAATGCCGCTGAGCAGCTGGCAAAACTGTCACTGAACCGGCACGAGAAAAGTCATGAGGAACAGCTGAAACAGGAGATACTGACCAGCATTCGACAACCTGGCAAATGGAACCATCAGGCGATTGATATTGCGGTTGATGCGCTGGTGAAGGCTTTCAAAATCCGCTTAAATATTTATGATGCGGATTTGGGTTCTACTGTGCAGATAGGGGATGCACAACATTCACAACAGACGATAAATTTACAAATAATCAGGCTTCATGGTCAGGAACATTATCAGTTTGTCGATAATTCCGGTGTGGTTCGTAATGTGGCGGCAGACGGAAATTGCTTTTTCACTTCAGTGTCGATTGGGTTATATGGTGATGAGGATTCCTGGATTCACCTAAGGAATGAAACGGCTAATTATGTCGGGGAACATTGGGATGATTATAAGGAGTTTATCGAATTATCATCGGAAGATGTCACATTGAATGAACGCTTGCCAGAATTGACAGAAAGCACACCGCATATCAAGGATAATATTCTTGATATTACCGCGAGGAATTTGAAAAAGAACTTATGCAGCTTTATTGACCGGAACGTTTCACCGGTGCAGGTCATTGCTCAGGAAGATGAAATAACGTTAAGAAACGTATTGCATCATTTTTTATCGATCTATGATGTGCAAAGATTGGCTGAAATAAAGCAGGCCATCATCAGCTGGCAACTGGATCCGCTGGAGGAAAAACGACAGCTGGGGTGTTTACAAACATTGGCAGAACGTTCTCAGCACAGTCTGCGCTGCCTGGAGTTTCGTGAGCAGGCCAGTCAGCAAAAACACAAAGATGTAAATTCACTGAAGATTTTCGCCACGGCTGTTAGCAATGATCTGGTGACCATTATGGTGGGTACGGGCATCAATCCCCATCAGCTGCTGGCTCTGCTTGGGACCACTGAAGCCGCCAACCTGATCCAGGATGCCGGATTACTCGGTGCCACCAGTGAAGATCTGGCGGATATCTTGCAGGGAACGGTAGAAGACCCCGATTTACCACGCGAGTACCTGCGCATTAAGGAGCCAGCAGTTCAGCGCCAGATTGAGAATTTAAAAGAGGATTTCGAAGAGAATCTGACAGAACTGGCCCGATTTGATTATGACATTGATGTTAATGGATTTTTCATTATGAGCGACCGGGAGTTGGAGGCGAATTATAGTCCGGAAAATTATAACCACACCGATAAACTGGATGATGTGGTGAGCAGAGAAGGGGTGAATAAAAAAGATGTGATTGCGCACCGGGTCAGGCGTTTATTAGAAAAGCTTTTTATGCAACGCGTGGCGATTAACAATCTTTTTGATGATGTGGCTTATAACCGCCCGCTGTTTATGGTGAGGAGCGTGATTAACCCGGATCAAAGAGAGTTATATTATGATGGTCAAATTAACGAAAGAAGTGTCAGACTTCACCTTAACAATGACCGCGCGGGCAGGATAAGTAGTCTCAAGCAACATATGGCCGGTGCCGCTTTTATTTTTGGTGAAGGAATGCCGATCACCGATATGAATCTGGAGGGTCTCAATTATGGTGATAAAGGACTGAGTATTGAGATGCTAAACCGGGAGTTGATCGATAATCCGGCTATCTCAATCTTCCGCCTCAATCGCATTGGCCTGTGGAGTAATACCGTCATTGGAAAAATAACCCTCACCGGGAAGTTTGATTTTCACTGGATGGATGGTTTAGCAGACGACACGATCGAGTTATTATTTCAGGGATTAAGAAACCCGCAACATAACGATGAACTGGATAGTTTATTATTGTTCTCGTCGTTAATGCGTATTGGTAAGAAAATCAAAGGGGATACATTCGATGAGTATCAGATTGCCGGGCTTATCGAAGAGGGCCTTGCACCGTTCTCGCTGGAGAAGTTATCGCTAAAACTGGATGAGCTGGCCTGGCTGTTATTTTTACTGCCCTATGGTGTTGATGGGGGACGGGGGATTATTGATATTGCCGCGCAGATCAATGAAGAGCGTGCGCAGGATGAAGTACCTTATAACCCCGCCGCTGACTGGAAAATGCTGGTCACCACACTGGCTGATAGGTGGAGGTTCAGAGAAATACTCGAAAGGCGTCTGCAAGTCTTACAGGCAAGAATCGATAATATTCCGCTGACAGAGTTCTACAGCTATCTGGCCCAGCAAAGCAATATCGTCGTTATTGAGGAAAGCGAGGCGCAGGAATTTTTGGCTTCTTTTGAGCCGTCGGGTCGGATGGCGCATACCCCTCCGGCAGAACAGCCAGCCCAACCTTATGTGGTGCTGCGCTCTAATTCTCTGGAAGCCTATGACGGAAGGTCAATGGACCCGATAGAATTCTATCGGTTTGAGAATTCCAACTTTTCCGTGCTGCGGGCGATTGTTGAGATCGATGCTATTCGCCAGGCGAATGTGAGCAGACGCAAACCCACTGATGCGGAAAATCGGCAGGTGCTGGAACGTTTTGCGCTGAACATCTTAGCGCGGCTTAAAGGCTAAGAATGCCGTAGCGGCGCAATTTATTGCGCGGGTTTTACTGACATCGTGCATAGAATTGCGTGATAAATCGCGCCGCTACGGATTCGTGCGGTTATTGGCCTGGTCGGCATTAATGCCGACCCTACAGATGTTGGGGGCGAATTTATTCGCACCAGGGATTGACGCTCAAAACGCTAGCTATTTTCATCCCCTTGTCAGGAGGTGCCTCAGACAACAAAAACTATCGAGCTTTATTTCACGCCAGGAATATAAAAAGCCTGTTGTAATGTCGCTGAGCAAATATGCCTGGCGTCAGATTAAATGATGGATTATCAAGGCTTAATAAGGAATATATCATGCCAGACTTTCATAATGTTCATTCATTAGTGAATTTTAATCGCCAGTCCACATTATCCAGCCGCCCACCTGCATTGAAAAAAATAACGACGGTTGCATCTTTAAATAATACCACCGCAACAATTTCCTCACGTATCATGCCACCACCGTTACGCCCAGAGCGGAATCTATTATCTGCTGCCAGTCAATCGTTCCCTTTTCGCAACCCTGTGGAGAGTAAACTTACCCGGTCAATTCAGAAAATAGCGCCATTTAGCATCGCGCAGAAAAGACCCTCTTCAGTTATGGAGATTACCCGTGGTCGCACAGAGCAAGTTAAAAGTAAACGCTTTGATCCCAGCTGGGGCGCGAGCGATATATTAAAATCAGGGAGTGAAGCAAGGCATAACGCAAAAGTAAAAAAATCGATCCAAAAGAACGCCACACAGTTGCTGGAAAAACTTTCATTACAGACGAAAGAAAGAAGTGAAAGCGAGAAAGCAAAAGAAACTTTATTAAGTTGCATTCGCGAGGAAGGCCGATGGGATCATGATGCCATCGATATTGCAGTGGATGCGCTGGCTAATGCCTGTAATATACGCATCCGAATCTATGATGCTGACGTGGGAATGATTGCTGATGCCGGACAGGAGCAGAACACGCAACGCACCATCAATTTACAACGAGTCAGAATTCGGGGTTATGAGCATTATCAATTTATCGATAACGCAGGTTACGTGCAAGATGTGGCGGCCGATGGCAATTGTTTGTTTCGGGCAGTATCCCTGGCGTTGTACGGCGATCAAGATTCCTGGATTTATTTAAGAGGCCAGACTGCTGACCATGTTGAAAATCACTATGAGATTTACAGAGATTTTATTCGGGTGGTACCGCTGGAGCGGACGCCTGAGACAACCGGGCAGGAAAAAAAACTTGAAGACCTCTTGCCAGACCTTACGGTCAGTAAGCCACACGTTAAGGATACTATTCTGGATAACTTCTTAACGACGTTGCAAAAGGATTTGCACAGTTTTATCGGGCGTAGTGCTACACCATCACAGATTGTTTCTGAAAAAGACCAACGAATCCTGAGAAATGTTCTGCACCATTTTTTATCGATCTATGATGCCAGCAGGTTGCAGGGCATAAAAGAAACAATTGCTTATCTGCAGCCGGTTCAGCAAAAGAGAATCCTCGGTCGTTTACAATATCGGATCGAGCGTGCTCAGGATGGCGAGTACAACCTTGAGTTAAATGAGCAGGCAAGCAGGCAAAAAGTCAGGGAAATGGCTTCACTGAAGATTCTTGCCAATGCCATTACCCATGATCTGATGACCGTGCTGATAGAAACCGGTATCAGCCCTCACCAATTGCTGGCTTTCATTGAACTGACCGAAGCCGCGACATTGATACAAGAGGGCCAATTACTCGGCACCGCATTGGAAGATTTGGGAGAAATTGTGCGGGAAATGGAGAAAGACCCCGATTTACCTGAAAATTGCCAGCGCATCAGGGAGCCTGCGGTTCAGGAACAGATAGATAATTTAAAAGAATGCTTTGAAAAGGATCTGATTGAACTGGCACACTTTGTCAATAACGTCGATTTTGAAGGGCATTTCTTTCTGAATGAACAGCAATTAGACGAGAATTATAGTGCTGAAAATTATAATTACACTGACAAACTTGAGGATGTGCTCGCCAGAGAGGGGGTGATTAAAGAACATTTAATTGCTAACCGTGTCAGGCGCTTGCTGGAACATCTTCACCTGCAACGTCTCCCGATGAATAACCTGCATGAGGATGCGGCGTATAATAGTCCATTATTTATGACGAGAAGTGTGATTAACCCGGATGAGAGGGGGCTGTATTATGATGGACGTCTTAGCGTAAAAAACCTTAAGCATCACCTCAGAAATAATCGCGCCGCCAGAATGGCCAGTCTGAGGCAGCATATGATTGGAGCACCGTTTATTTTCGGCGAGGGTACGCCCGTTACCAGCATGAATCTGGACGGTCTCGACTATGGTGATAAGGGACTGAGCTATAAATTTCTCTATCAGGAATTAATCGATAATCGGAATATTTCCATCATTCGTCTCAATCGTATTGGCTTGTGGAGTAATACCCTTATTCCAAAAATAACCAAAACAGGTACGCTTGATTTTCACTGGATGGATGATTTCCCGGATGACGTGATAGAGTTATTATTTCATGCATTCAGAAATCCCGAACAAAACGGTGATCATGATAGTTTATTATTGTTCAACTCACTGCAACGGATTGGTAAAAAACTGAATGGAGAGACATTTGACGAGCATCAGTTCGGAAAACTCATTCAGGACGGGCTTCACCCCTACACGCTGGAACGGTTATCTCTCAAATTAGATGAACTGGCGTATCTGCTGTTTTTATTCCCGAACGGTGTGAATGGTGGCCGGGGTATCATTGATATTGCGCTGAAGATGAGTGAGGAGCGTGATGAAGGCGAGTTGCCGTACAACCCCCACGCCGACTGGAAAAAACTGGTGACCTCGCTGGCGCTGGATAAAACTTATCGGACAAGGCTCGAAGAGCGTCTTCAGGTGTTGCAGACCGCCATTAATGATATTCCCTGGGAGCGGCTATGCCACTATCTGGCCCGACATACCAATATCAGGGTGGTTGAGCAAAATCAGATACGTGATTTTGTCGCTGATTATCAGCCATCGGGTGTGGTTAACTTTACGCCACCTGCAAACGAACCCAACGAACCCTGGCTGTTGCTGTGCCCGGATTATCTGGAGGTCTACGATGATCAGGGTGTATCAGTCGGGGAATTTTATCGCTTTGAAAACACCAATTTTTCCGCACTGCGCGCCCTGATTGAATCTGAAGCAACGATTTTTAACGATACGCACGGACGTTTTCCTGACGATGCAGAAAACCGGGAGGCGTTAGAGCGTCTGGCTAAGAAGATTATAGCCATGCATAACATCACGAAAACCGACCAGAAGCCTGTCTGACAAGTGCTTTTCCGGTAGCGGCACGATTCAGCGTGCCGCTGCCATAAAAAAGTAACCATCCTGTTACAGAACCCGCCAAATCTGCCGATAACCCCTTTCAGAATCACACAGATTATTGCCTTATTTTTTTTCCATTTTCTGGGGTGTCTATGCGCTTCAATTATGACTTGTTACCCGGTGAGCTACTGACTTTTGAAGAGATCGCATTGCGCTACACGCAACAGCATCCTGACGAGAAAGAGCTGACCTCCCGCGGGTTGCTGAGCCCGTCAACCAGCTATCGCAATTTGATTATCCGCGCGGTGTTTGCCCAGCAGGAGATCAATAGTCCGCTGGAAGATCTGTTATTTGTCTCGGATGACAACGAACGTAAAAACTATCTGCGCCGTTTTGAGCATTACCTGAAAAATCAGCAGGCTTTCCTTTATTTCCGTCGTACTGATGAGATAAAGAAAGAAAATCGCTGGAAGGTGGTGGGGGAAACCCGTGTCTACGCGATGCTTGATCCGCATTCTGCCGAGGCGCAAAACATGCTGGCGAGCCGCGGTTTTAAGCTGGTGCTGATGCGCCAGAATGAAGAGGATGAATACTGGCAGTTGTTCGACCCGCAGGCACATCCCTGTTTCCCGCTGTCACGCAAGGTGCAATTCCTGGTGGTGCTGAGTACGCCGCAACATAAAGTGCCGATTGCGGTGATGCCCGGCACCGAAGTGGGCAGGCGGGTTAAAGCCAGGGTTTTCCAGCGCGACAGCCAGGCCGAATTTAGCGCGGCGGTAAAAGCGCGATATGGTGCCTGTATCATCACCGGCACACGGCTAACCGAGCGCCATAGCTGGCCCTGGGTCGAAGCCTGCCATATCGATACCCAGGAAAATGATGATGGATTTCTCGCCGATAATAGCGTGGACAACGGTTTGTTCCTGCGCAGTGACTTACAACGGCTGTTTATCAACCGAATGTTAAGCATTGATGCGGAAACCGGCCAGGTATTGTTCAAGTCACAGCTGGAAAGCGACGATAACATTAATCCTTTTTATCAGGTGCTTGAGGGTAAAACCTGTGCACTGTGGGATGCGGTGCCGCCCGGCACGCGGCAGCGTCTGCGTAATCTGCGTTAATCACCCAATGGATGGCGGCTCATGATGCTGCCATCTATTACAAATTTGAAATAACCGCGCTTTGCCCGCCTATTCACCCAATCAAAACACCCTACAGAATTGGATAATCATGCCGATAACTTTACTAACGCAGGGTAGTCAACGTGAACGATCTCTATACCGCCGATGGCGTGATGGATAAACATTCGCTCTGGCAGCGCTACGTTCCTCTGGTGCGGCACGAAGCGCTGCGTCTGCAGGTGCGCTTGCCAGCCAGCGTTGAACTTGACGATCTGCTGCAGGCCGGTGGCATTGGTTTACTGAATGCCGTGGAGCGCTATGACGCGTTACAGGGCACCGCCTTTACCACCTACGCCGTGCAGCGCATCCGGGGATCAATGCTGGATGAATTGCGTAGCCGTGACTGGGCACCACGCAGCGTTCGCCGCAATGCGCGCGAAGTGGCGGGTGCGATGCATCAGGTAGAACAAGCGATGGGGCGCGCGGCTACCGAGCAGGAAGTGGCTGAGCAATTGAATGTTTCGCTGGAAGAGTATCGGCAGATTCTGCTGGATACCAACAACAGCCAGCTCTTCTCCTACGACGAGTATCGGGAAGAACACGGTGACAGCGCAGAGCTGGTGACGGAAGGGCATGAAGAAGCCAACCCGCTTCATCAACTGATGGAAGGGAATCTGCGTGAGCGCGTAATTGAAGCGATCGAGGCGTTGCCCGAACGTGAAAAATTGGTGCTGACACTGTACTACCAGGAAGAACTGAACCTGAAAGAGATTGGCGCGGTGCTTGAAGTGGGCGAATCCCGCGTCAGCCAGCTGCACAGTCAGGCGATCAAACGCCTGCGTGCCCGATTAACGGGAGCGCGCTGACAGAATCAGTTCCTGGCGATCCAAAAATAATAAAACCGGGGACTCAGCAATGGGAGCCAAATCCAAAGCCAGACCTTTAAGTCGCTACCTTAAAGACTACAAGCACAGCCAAAGCAATTGTTCACACTGTGGCAAAGTTCTTGACCGTATGGCGTTAGTGTTCCGTGGCCAGATTATCAACAAAGAGGCCATCGCACGCATGGACCAGATGATTGACGATCAGGTCTGGATGAAACTCCAGCCGGAATTGACTGCCTTGTGTCGTTTTTGCAGCGATATTTTTTGTAATACTCATCCGAATTACTTCGATATCATGGCGTTCAAACAATACCTCTTTGAACAGACTGAGATGAGCCACAGTACCATTCGTGAATACGTGGTGCGGTTACGTCGTCTCGATGACATGCTTAAGGCGAAAAACTTCCCGGCAGAACGTTTGCGGGGCAATAGCTGGCATGAATGTCTGGAGAACGATTTACCTGATGCCGGTAATAACAACTACCGCATCGCTTTGCGCAAATATGACCAGTTTTTAGGCTGGCAGCGCAGTTAACTGTGATCCTCCCCCTGTTGTTGTCGAAGACGTCAGCAACAGGGACCGCACCCGGTGATTTCCGGGTGCGACTTCGCTCATCTTCTGCAACACTGTAAGAATAATCGCACTTAGCCCGAATGGAGGCTGCATTGTCCTTACATCTTTTGCACCAGTATCCCCGTCTTGAATTACTCGGTGCACCTACGCCGCTGGAACACCTGCCACGTCTGTCTGACTATCTGGGCCGTGATATTTTCATCAAACGCGATGATTTCACGCCGATGGCATTCGGCGGCAACAAGCTGCGCAAACTGGAATTTCTGGCGGCCGATGCTCTGCGCGAAGGCGCGGATGTATTGCTGACCGCCGGTGCTATTCAGTCGAACCATGTGCGCCAGACTGCTGCTGTCGCGGCACGTCTCGGCCTGAGATGCGTGGCGCTGCTGGAAAACCCGATTGGTACCACCGCAGAAAACTACCTCACTAACGGCAATCGCCTGCTGCTGGATCTGATGGATGTGGAAGTGGTGATGGTGGAGGCGTTGCACAACCCAACCGCACAGCTGGCGGAGCAGGCCATTCGCCTGGAAGCGCAGGGATTCCGTCCTTATGTGGTGCCCGTTGGCGGCTCCAATGCACTCGGCGCACTGGGATATGTCGAGTGCGCGCAGGAAATCGCCCATCAGAGCGAAGGAGTGGTGGATTTTGCCGCCGTGGTTGTCGCGTCCGGTAGCGCGGGTACCCATGCCGGTCTGGCGGTTGGTCTGGAGCAGTTGCTGCCAGACAGCGAGCTGGTGGGGGTGACGGTGTCGCGTAAAGTGGCCGATCAGCTGCCAGTGGTGGAGCGCATCCGCAGTGCGCTGGCGCAGCAGCTGGAGGTCACCGCCCAGGCGCCAATAACCCTGTGGGACGACTATTTTGCCCCGCGTTACGGTGAACCGAACGAAGAAGGGATGGACGCCGTCAAGCTGCTGGCGCGGCTGGAAGGCATCATGCTTGACCCGGTGTACACCGGTAAAGCCATGGCCGGTCTCATCGATGGTATCAACCAGCAGCGCTTCCGCCGCGAAGGACCACTATTATTTGTTCATACCGGCGGTGCGCCCGCGTTATTTGCTTATCATCCTTCGGTCTGAGGCGCGGCTGAAAAAAGGTTTATAATCCGGCCGTTATTTGACTTGCCCGGTCAGGTAACGCCAATAACGATAGTGCGGCAGACGTGGTTTTTGCCGCCTCACAACACACAACTCACAAATAATAAATGGGGTAACTATGGCTTTCTCACAGATTCGTCGCCAGCTGGTGATGGGCGTGGTGGCGGTGGCATTAGTCGCTGGCTTCAACGTGAAAACCTTTGCGGCAGAAAATCTGCTCAATAAAGTTAAAGAGCGCGGTACGCTGCTGGTGGGTCTGGAAGGGACGTATCCACCGTTCAGCTTCCAGGACGAAAACGGCAAGCTGACCGGTTTTGAAGTCGAGTTTGCTCAGCAACTGGCTCAGCATCTCGGCGTCAAAGCCAGCCTGAAACCGACCAAATGGGACGGCATGCTGGCGGCGCTGGATTCAAAACGCATTGACGTCGTCATCAACCAGGTCACGATTTCTGACGAGCGTAAGAAGAAATATGATTTCTCCACGCCATACACCATCTCCGGTGTGCAGGCACTGACGCTGAAGAAAAACGCGGGCAGCATCAGTAAGCCGGACGATCTCTCGGGTAAGAAAGTGGGCGTTGGCCTCGGTTCTAACTATGAGCAATGGCTGCGCGATAACGTCAATGGTGTCGATATCCGCACCTATGATGATGACCCGACCAAATATCAGGATCTGCGTTCTGGCCGTCTTGATGCCATCCTGGTCGATCGCCTGGCGGCGCTGGATCTGGTGAAGAAAACCGGCGATACCATGGCGGTAGCCGGTCCGGCTTTCTCCCGTCTGGAGTCGGGTGTGGCACTGCGTAAAGGCAACGATGATTTGCTGAAAGCGATTAATGCCGCCATTGCTGAGATGCAAAAAGATGGCTCGCTGAGCAAGCTCTCCGAGAAATGGTTCGGCGCGGACGTCACTAAATAATGCAGGAAAGCCTACAACTGGTGCTGGATTCAGCACCATTTCTCCTCAAGGGCGCGGTGTTCACCCTTCAGCTGAGTATCGGCGGGATGTTCTTTGGCCTGATACTTGGCTTTGTGCTGGCATTGATGCGCCTGTCCCACTTCTGGCCAATTAACTGGCTGGCCCGCATTTACGTCTCGATCTTCCGCGGCACCCCGCTGATCGCCCAGCTGTTTATGATCTACTACGGTCTGCCGCAGTTTGGCATCGAGCTGGACCCGATTCCTTCCGCGATGATTGGTCTGTCGCTTAACACCGCAGCCTATGCCTCGGAATCGCTGCGTGGTGCCATCGCCGCGATTGAACGGGGACAGTGGGAAGCGGCCGCCAGTATCGGTATGACGCCGTGGCAGACACTGCGGCGCGTGATTCTGCCGCAGGCGGCGCGGACGGCGTTGCCACCGCTGGGCAATAGCTTTATCAGCCTGGTGAAAGACACCTCGCTGGCGGCGACCATTCAGGTGCCGGAGTTATTCCGTCAGGCGCAGCTGATCACCTCACGTACCCTTGAGGTGTTCACCATGTATCTGGCCGCGTCGGTGATTTACTGGGTGATGGCCACGGTGCTTTCTGCGTTGCAGAACCGGCTGGAAGCGCATGTAAATCGTCAGGATCGGGAGGTGAAATGAGTGCCATTGAAGTTCGTCAGCTGGTGAAGCAGTTTCACGGCCAGACGGTGCTGCACGGTATCGATCTGGACGTGGCTTCCGGTGAAGTCGTTGCCATTATCGGACCGAGTGGCTCGGGTAAAACTACGCTGTTACGCAGTATTAATCTGCTGGAAGTGCCGGACAGTGGGCGCATCAGGGTCGGGGATATCTCGGTCGATGCCGCGCTGGGCATCCATAAGCAGAAAGAGTTGGTACGGCGTCTGCGTCAGCAGGTCGGTTTTGTGTTCCAGAACTTCAATCTGTTTCCTCACCGCTCGGTGCTGGAAAACATTATTGAGGGGCCGGTAATCGTTAAAGGAGAGCCGAAAGCGGAAGCCATTGCGCGCGCCCGCTCGCTGCTGGAGAAAGTCGGCTTGCAGGGTAAGGAAGAAAGCTTCCCGCGCCGGTTGTCCGGAGGACAGCAGCAGCGCGTGGCGATTGCGCGTGCACTGGCGATGCGGCCGCAGGTGATTTTGTTTGATGAACCGACGTCTGCACTTGATCCGGAACTGGTGGGGGAAGTGCTGAATACCATTCGTGCGCTGGCGGAAGAGAAGCGCACCATGGTCATCGTCACCCACGAAATGAGCTTTGCCCGCGATGTTGCTGACCGCGCGATCTTTATGGATCAGGGACGCATCGTAGAGCAGGGGCCGTCAAAAGCGCTGTTTAGCAACCCACAGCAGGCGCGTACCCGGCAGTTTCTCGATAAATTCCTTAATCAATAATCTTCAGCGCCGCAAATTATTTGCGGCGTTTTTTCCACAGCTTACCCCTCTTATCACTCGATTATTCTCTGGCTGAATTGGCGGTGCAATATTCTTAATTGTTGGCTGTGTTTATTTTCTGTTGACAGGGGAGGTGATTGTTTAGCGTTTAAATAAATGAGGTAAATCATTAGCCTGCTTATTTACCAATAAAGACAAAACCACGTAACGCATTGTTATATCAGGACCAGCGCAAAACTTTTAAGAGTTTCGCTACAGTAATGCAACATCTCCTGCCCGATAATCCCCCCTTAATCTAAAAAAGTACTGTTCATATATCTGCCTCACATTTTCGCATTTCAGACCTACACAGCGGGAGTTAATCTTATGAATAACACCAGGAGCGATGAAATATTGTGGGTGAACACCCTTAAAGGGACCTGCATATTACTGGTTGTGCTCTACCACACGGTCTTACCTGGATTTGAGAATACGGTGCAATATCTGTCGGCAGGATGGATTCCGGCTGAATTATGGGTGAAGTTTAATACGGTGCTGTCGCCACTGCGTATGCCGGCCTTTTTCTTTGTGTCGGGATTGCTGGCAGCGAACGGCATTATGAATCGCCCATGGAAACAGGTGTTTACCAGCCGGATTACCAACCTGTTCTATCTCTATATTTTATGGGGATTTATTCAGTGGTGGTCAATTGTCGGTATCTCCTCCGAAATTACCGGGCAACGGATCTCGGAAAACCTGAATGCGGCGTATGCCGGTTCGCTGCTTGAGTTTCTGAAACTGACCTTCCTCGCCATGAGTACCTCCTGGTATCTGTATGGTCTGGGCATTTACTTCCTGTTCGCCAGGATCTTCCGTAAGCAGAAAATGGCGTTGCTGGTGGTCGCGGTGGTGCTGAATTATCTGGCAGTCGAAAAGATTATTCCGTTCTGGGGACCACAGAGCCTGGCGCAATATTTTCTGTTCTTCCTGATGGGGGCATTCTGGAGCCCGCTGATGCTGCGCCTGAGCGAATGGCGACGTGAAAACATCGTGCCCTGGGCGCTGCTGGTGGCCCTGGCGGGTGTGCATGTGATTTTCGGTATGAGCAGAAGTCTGTTTATGTGCCTGATTGCGGTGCTGTGCAGCGTAGCAATTTGTCGCTGGCTGAATGCCCATTTCCGTATGAGCTGGCTCAACTGGATCGGGCGTAACACGTTGCAGATTTACGTTATTCACCGCATCTTCATCGAGTTCTTTGGCATGTCGGCGATTCTGTTTGCCCAGCGTCATCATCTGTTCGAGCAAACATGGTTTTCCGTGCTGTGGGCCTGTCTCTACCCGATAGCGATCGTCACCATCTGTTCGCTGTGCTCGGTACTGGTGTGGTCGTTAACCAATCGTGGTCTGGGGCAGTCGCTGTTTGTTTTCCCCACCCTGATTGGCATGAAACGTAAGAAAACCGCAGCGTAGCAATGCGTTTTGCCGCCTGAAGAACAAACTTGCGCAATAAATTGCGCCGCTACAAACCGTGCAGATCCGTAGCGGCGCGATTTATCGCGCAATAAAATCTGCATAGCGGCCCTGTTACAGGGCCGCTTTGCGGCTCAATATCAACCAATGGTCATCAGACTGGCGTTACCCCCGGCAGCGGCGGTATTGACGCTGAGCGAACGTTCAATCAACAACCGTTCCAGCAGCAGATTGGTTTCACCGCGGGCAAAGCCCTGCACAGAAACAATCGCCCCCTCACGCGCAGCAACCTGCTCGCACAGGCTACGTAGCTGATCGGCATCACCGTGGTAGATCACCGCATCAAACTCACCCGCCAGCACATCTTTTGCCAGCGTAATGCGTTGCTGAACTGACGCAGGTAACGCCGCGCGCAGCGTGCGATGCAGTTCATCATCCGGCCACAACGCATGGCTGCCGACGCTGGTGACGGCTGCCAGTTGCGTCAGCGCATCCTGCTCATTATCGGCGATACACAATACCTGCTCACGCGGTAACAGGGTGAAGGTGTTGCGCTCACCGGTCGGACCCGGCAACACGCGTACCGTACCGGCTTGTGTCAGCTGTTCATAGCGCTGTGTCAGGGCCAGCAATTCAGGTTTGTCCTGTGCCCATTGTTGCAGTGCCTGATGGGCGCTGAGCAGCGTGGTGCGCAGTGCGCTGTCCACCGGGCGCTCGGCATCCTGGCGATCAAAAGTCGTGCGCAGTGCAGCGTCCGGGCGGTTGGCCAGCAGGCGATAGAGATAGAGCGGACCACCGGCTTTCGGACCGGTACCCGACAAGCCTTCGCCCCCGAACGGTTGCACGCCGACCACAGCACCGACCATATTGCGGTTCACATACAGGTTGCCGACTTTCGCTCCGGCAGTGACCTGCGCAATGGTTTCATCGATACGGGTATGTACGCCGAGCGTCAGGCCATAACCGGAGGCGTTGATCTGATCGATCAGCTGCGGCAGGTTATTACGCGCGAAACGCACCACATGCAGCACCGGGCCAAAGACTTCTTTGTCGAGATCGCTGACCTGTTCCAGCTCAATCAGCGTCGGTTTAACAAAGGTGCCCGTCGTCCATTCTTTGCTGTCCTGTGGATTTTCCTGCGCGGCCTGGTAAATGGTGAAGCCTTTACTGCGCATCGCCTGAATGTGACGCTCAATATTGGCTTTGGCTTCGGCATCAATCACCGGACCCACATCGGTGGAAAGGCGCTCCGGATTCCCCATGCGGCACTCGGCCATGGCACCGCGCAGCATTTTCAGCGTGTGATCGGCCACATCATCCTGCACACACAGCAGACGCAGGGCCGAGCAACGCTGTCCGGCGCTATCAAAGGCGGAAGCAACGATATCCACCACCACCTGCTCGGTCAGCGCCGAGGAATCCACGATCATCGCGTTCATCCCGCCGGTCTCGGCAATCAGCGGCGTTGGGCGGCCCTGCGGATCGAGACGACCGGCAAGGTTGCGTTGCAGCAGGGTGGCAACGGCGGTAGAACCGGTGAACATCACACCGCGCACGCGCTCGTCTCCGGTCAACTGAGCCCCCACGGTTTCCCCCAGGCCTGGCAACAGTTGCAGCACGCCAGACGGCACACCGGCATCCAGCATAATCTGTACTGCCTGGGCGGCGATCAGTGGCGTTTGCTCGGCCGGTTTCGCCAGCACGCTGTTGCCTGCGGCGAGGGCGGCGGCAATCTGGCCACTGAAAATCGCCAGCGGGAAATTCCACGGACTGATACACACCACCGGACCCAGCGGGCGATGGGTGACGTTGTCGAAATCATCACGCACCATGCTCGCGTAGTAGTAGAGGAAATCTACCGCTTCACGCACTTCGGCGATGGCGTTGTTGTAGGTTTTACCCGCCTCACGTACCAGCAGGCCAATCAGCTGCTGCATCTGGCCTTCCATCATTTCCGCAGCGCGTTCCAGAATGGCGGCGCGTTCCTGCGGTGGGGTGGCAAACCAGATCGGACCGGCATTCACTGCCGCATCCAGCGCCTGTGACACCTCCTGAGACGTGGCTTCGCGCACGCTGCCTACCACATCGGCGGGAGCCGACGGGTTGAGCACCGGACGGCTGCTACCGGCACCCAGCTCGCCGTCAATCAGCGGCTGGGCCTGCCACGGCTGGCTGGCGCTGTTCAGCAGTGCGCTGGACAGCGATGCCAGACGGTGTTCGTTCGCCATGTCGAGACCGGCGGAGTTAACGCGTTTTTCGCCATACAACTCGCGCGGCAACGGAATTTTCGCGTGCGGCAGGCCAATCGCTCCTTCGCTCGCCCCCATTTTTTCCACTGCCGTGACCGGATCGGCCACCAGTTCATCGATTGGCAGCGAAGTATCGGCGATGCGGTTCACAAACGAGGTGTTGGCCCCGTTTTCCAGCAGACGGCGTACCAGATACGCCAGCAGGGTTTCATGGGTGCCAACGGGGGCATAAATACGACATGGGCGATTGAGTTTGCCATCGGCGACTTTGCCCACCACCTGCTCATACAAGGGTTCTCCCATGCCATGCAGGCACTGGAATTCGTACTGACCTGGATAGTAGTTGTTACCTGCCAGCTGATAAATCGCCGCCAGCGTATGGGCGTTATGGGTGGCGAATTGCGGATAGATCAGGTTTGGCACCGCCAGCAGTTTGCGTGCGCAGGCCAGGTAGGAGATATCGGTATACACCTTGCGGGTATACACCGGGTAGCCTTCCAGCCCGTCGATCTGGGCGCGTTTGATTTCGCTGTCCCAGTAGGCACCTTTCACCAGACGAATCATCAGACGACGACGGCTGCGCTGAGCCAGATCCACCAGGTAATCAATCACGAACGGACAGCGTTTCTGATAGGCCTGAATCACGAAGCCAATCCCGTTCCAGCCTTCCAGCTCCGGCTCAAAGCACAGTTTTTCCAGCAGGTCGAGCGACAGTTCGAGGCGGTCAGCTTCCTCGGCATCGATGTTAATACCGATGTCGTAAGAGCGCGCCAGCAGCGTCAAGGATTTCAGTGTTGGGTAGAGTTCTTCCATCACGCGTTCATACTGCGCGCGGCTGTAGCGCGGATGCAGTGCCGACAACTTGATGGAGATACCTGGGCCTTCGTAAATACCACGCCCATTGGAGGCTTTACCAATGGCGTGAATGGCCTGCTGATAGGAGACCAGGTAGGCTTTGGCATCACTGGCGGTGAGTGCCGCTTCGCCCAGCATATCGTAAGAATAGCGGAAGCCTTTCTCTTCCAGCTTGCGTGCGTTAGCCAGCGCTTCAGCGATGGTTTCACCGGTCACAAACTGTTCCCCCATCAGACGCATCGCCATATCCACACCTTTGCGGATTAGCGGCTCACCGCTCTTACCAATGATGCGGTTAAGGGAGCGGGACAGGTTAGCCTCATTGTGGGTGGACACCAAACGGCCGGTGAACAACAGGCCCCAGGTGGCGGCATTGACGAACATCGACGGACTGCGACCGAGATGCGACTGCCAGTTGCCATTGCTGATTTTGTCGCGGATTAACGCATCACGCGTCGGTTTATCAGGAATACGCAGCAAAGCTTCGGCCAGGCACATCAGCGCCACCCCTTCCTGAGAAGAGAGGGAGAACTCCTGCAACAAACTTTGCACCATTCCGGCGCGCCCGGTTGCACCTTTCTGATGCCGAAGTTTATCGGCGAGGGTGTAAGCCAGCTGATGGGTTTTTTCCGCCAGCGGGGCAGGGAGGCGTGCCTGTTCCAGCAGCATTGGGACGGCATCGGTTTCCGGACGACGCCATGCAGCGGTAATGGCTGAACGTGTCACCGACTGCGGCAGAATATGCTCGGCGAAATCGAGGAACGGTTGCAGGGTCTCTTCAGCTGATGCGTCTTCCTGCGCAGTATCACTGGGTTGCAACGGAATCTCCGGCTGCGAATCCCCAGCCTCCAGCTGCGCCAGATAGTTAAAAATCGCCTGTTTAATCAACCAGTGTGGCGTGCGATCGATCTTCTGTGCTGCCAATTTAATGCGATCGCGGGTGGCGTCATCCAGCTTCACCCCCATGGTGGTGGTTCCCATGCTTTCCTGTTCCTCAAAAAGAATAGTTTGATGTCCGGTGTGAACTGCACTATCACTTATGTTGCAACTTTGTGCAACCTTGTTAATTGTGCGCTAAGTCATTGGTCTGAGGTTTATTGCAAGAATCTCGCCAGGGTTGCACCTTGGGTGATTGTAAATTCATGGGGTGCAACCGTCTGTAGCGTGAAATGAAAGGCATTGTACCGGCCACCGCTTTGCGGCAGGATACCGCGCCTTTATGGAAATCGAATAATAAGTGGAGAGATAAAATGAATGTCAGTACACCGATGTTGGTGACTTTTGTTGTTTATATCCTCGGGATGGTGTTGATAGGGCTGATTGCCTGGCGTTCGACCAAAAACTTTGATGACTATATCCTTGGTGGCCGCAGCCTTGGCAGCGTGGTAACTGCGTTGTCTGCGGGGGCGTCGGATATGAGTGGCTGGCTGTTGATGGGGTTGCCGGGAGCTATTTTCCTGTCGGGCATTTCCGAGAGCTGGATTGCCATTGGTCTGACTATCGGTGCCTGGCTGAACTGGAAAATCGTTGCCGGACGTCTGCGGGTACAGACGGAGCATCATAACAATGCTCTGACGCTGCCGGATTTCTTTACCAGCCGCTTTGAGGACCACAGCAAAATTCTGCGTGTGATCTCTGCGCTGGTCATTCTTATCTTCTTCACCATTTACTGTGCCTCAGGGGTGGTCGCTGGCGCGCGTCTGTTTGAGAGCACCTTCGGTATGGATTACCAGACGGCGCTATGGGCCGGTGCTGCGGCCACCATTCTCTATACCCTGGTAGGCGGCTTCCTGGCGGTGAGCTGGACTGATACCGTTCAGGCCAGCCTGATGATCTTCGCGCTGATCCTGACGCCAGTGATTGTGATTGTGGCGGTGGGTGGCTTGTCTGACTCGCTGGCGGTGATTGAGGCTAAAAGTCTGGAAAACCTCAACATGCTGAAAGGGCTGAATTTTGTGGCGATTGTCTCGCTACTCGGTTGGGGACTGGGCTACTTCGGACAACCGCATATTCTGGCACGTTTTATGGCTGCCGACTCCCATCGTTCCATCCGCACCGCGCGTCGAATTGGGATGACCTGGATGATCCTGTGCCTGGCAGGCGCAGTGGCGGTGGGCTTCTTCGGTATTGCTTACTTCCAGAACCATCCGGACCAGGCTGGCGGTGTCAGTCAGAACGGTGAGCGCGTGTTTATCGAACTGGCGCGTATCCTGTTCAACCCGTGGATTGCCGGTATTCTGCTGTCGGCGATTCTGGCGGCGGTGATGTCGACGCTGAGCTGCCAGTTGCTGGTGTGTTCCAGCGCGCTGACGGAAGATCTTTATAAAGGTTTCCTGCGGAAAAATGCCAGTCAGCGGGAGCTGGTCTGGGTGGGACGCTTGATGGTGTTGGTGATTGCCTTGATTGCGATCGCGCTGGCCGCAAATCCAGAAAACCGTGTTCTGGGTCTGGTGAGTTATGCCTGGGCTGGTTTTGGTGCTGCCTTTGGGCCGGTGGTGCTGTTTGGTGTGTGCTGGCAACGCATGACACGTAACGGTGCGCTGGTGGGCATGATTATTGGCGCAGCGACGGTGCTGGTGTGGAAACAATATGCCTGGCTGGATCTGTATGAAATTATCCCAGGTTTCCTGTTTGCCAGCATCGCAATTGTGGTGGTGAGCCTGATGGGCCGGGCGCCCTCGCAGGAGGCGCAACTGCGCTTTGCGGCGGCAGAAGCCGAGTATCAGACTAAATAAGCCTCTGCCCGCCTCATTTTATGGGGCGGGTTTTATTGCAGTGCCATCGAGATGAGGTGTTCAACCGCGAGTGAATATATTTTCCAGGGTAAAACAATTATCCCAGCAGGCGGTTGTTGACCAGTTGGTTAATAAACACACAGCACGTTTTACCACATTAGAAGCACAGACATCATCCTCGTCAGGTTTTCCTGAGTTTCGCATGGCACCTGCGGTTTCCGAATCCTCCTAAAAAGTTCATACCAACCTGAAATAACTAACTCATTGATAGTTATCTTAAATTTAATTTAAGATGCAGGCCGGATGCATGCCGCAGTCACTTTTTGTTAGCCGATAGTTAAAATTACTGTTGCAAACGACCGTAAATATGATGCACTTTAATCATAAGCGTTGTCAGAAGTGTGGCTAAGGTCACTGGAGTTCGCTCATGATTCGGTCCTTCAAAGGACAGGTAAATACCCTCCAACATACGCAGTTCACTGCGGGGGATTTCTTCCCTCGAAAGTTTCCTCTTCGTTTTTCAATCTTCAGACTTGTTCAGGCCCCAATTCATTACCGGTGCGCGGCAGCGTTTTGGCGTTGTTGTACACCTTTCTCAATGGCTAGAAACGGCTCTAAAGGAAGCCACGTAAACCTCTAAAGCGTTCACGTCATCGCAACAGGACAAGCCCTGCGGCGATAAATGAAACCAACTGTAAGGTGCCACTATGGGAAGACAGAAAGCAGTGATCAAAGCGCGTCGCGAAGCAAGAAGAGTAATTCGTAATGACTCTCGCAGTCATCGTCAGCGTGAAGAAGAATCGGTCACTTCGCTGGTGCAGATGGGTGGGCTGGATGCAATTGGTATGGCGCGGGATGTACGCGATCGTTCACCAATTGAGGCCAGAAATGATGCTCAGGCGCACTATCTTAATGCCATAGAAACGAAACAGCTTATTTTCGCCACCGGTGAAGCCGGCTGCGGAAAAACCTGGATTAGCGCAGCCAAAGCGGCTGAGGCCCTGATACATAAGGACATCGACAGGATAATCGTTACGCGCCCGGTTCTGCAGGCGGATGAAGATCTCGGTTTCCTCCCTGGAGATATTTCCGAGAAATTCGCCCCTTATTTCCGGCCGGTCTATGACGTTCTGGTTAAACGTCTTGGCGCTTCCTTTATGCAGTACTGCCTGCGTCCCGAAATCGGCAAGGTGGAGATCGCGCCCTTCGCGTATATGCGCGGACGCACCTTCGAAAATGCCGTGGTGATTCTGGATGAGGCGCAGAACGTCACCGCCGCGCAGATGAAGATGTTTCTGACGCGCCTTGGTGAGAACGTGACGGTCATCGTCAACGGTGATATCACCCAATGCGATTTACCGCGTGGCGTGCTATCAGGCCTTGCAGATGCGCTGGCGCGCTTCGAAGAGGATGAGATGATTGGGGTTGTCCGTTTTGCTAAAGACGACTGTGTCCGTTCGGCACTCTGCCAGCGCACGCTGCATGCTTACAGTTAACCATTGAGAATCAGGACAGTAGACAAAACCCGGCTCAGGCCGGGTTTTTTTGTGCTAAGAACAGGACAGTAGCCGTAAGTGGACATAACCGATGAATAATAAACGGTAATCATTAGCGGTGTAGCTGATAGATTTCAGGCCGGTTATCTGTGTCTATTCTCTCCATGGAGTTGATTTTTATATGAGAAAAATTAATATAAATGAGATTTTCCTTAACTAAGATTTATCCTGGAGTTATCATGCCTTTTTTGTGAAAGGGACGTTGCCATGAAAAACTTGCGAAGGATTCCGGAAAGTGAACCTGTCTCCCATCCGGGAATGTTTGAGGTCTACAAGATCAGAAACTCTGTATGCTTATCACGTTTACACACTCCTGATGGACCCAGCGTGAACTCAGCTCCAGAAAATGATGCGGTGAAACCTGTCGCAGAGAGGTCTCCCGAGATGATTGCTTATTTCCTTCGTGCCGGGTACTGAGTTAACAAAACTCAATCTCTAAGAACCGTATCGCGGCATTTTATGGATCCGGTTCATAAAAATGATGGCGGTGAGAGGGAGATTGACTCGCTTCTCTCACCCGAAGACCAGGCAAAAAAAAAGTCTGAACGTGAGTTCAGACTCTTCTTCAAATTTGTGGCGGTGAGAGGGGGATTGACTCGCTTCGCTCGCCCTGCGGGCAGTTTGTTCGCTGCGCGCCCAAACTGTCCAACCGGCTGCGCCGGTTGTCGAACCCCGTCGGGGGTTCTCACCCTCTCTCACCCGAAGAATATGCAAAAAAAAAAGTCTGAACATAAGTTCAGACTCTTCTTCAAATTTGTGGCGGTGAGAGGGGGATTCGAACCCCCGATACGTTACCGTATACACACTTTCCAGGCGTGCTCCTTCAGCCACTCGGACACCTCACCACATTTTTTGCTGCTGACCTTGGCGGGTCAACGGGGCGCTACTATAGGGAGTTCGCCTAAAAGGGTCAAGCCCTATTTTCTCCTTTTTTTCTATTCGCTTAAGCCCTGAGCGAATCGCGTTAACCCTGTTCGCATTGGTTATCCTGTCATCAAAACATTGCATGCCAGTCACAAAAGTGTAACGCCATTGTCGCAGACTTGTCCGCGGAAACATTTGGTTATATTTGTGAATAAGGATGCTTATAAATGAAACAGATACCTCTGATTACGGTTCCACTTATCGCTTCACTGTTTGCTTCGGCGGCGGTGGCGGATGAGGCAACTTACTCTCGCGCCGCAACCGGCGATCTGACCCAGCACGGTGGTGCGCGTCGTCTGACGGGCGATCAAACCGAAGCCTTGAAAGCCTCGCTCAGCAACAGCACGGCTAAAAACGTGATCCTGCTGATTGGTGATGGCATGGGGGATTCGGAAATCACCGCAGCTCGTAACCAGGCGATGGGAGCCGGTGGCTTCTTCCCAGGGATTGATGCGCTGCCGCTCACCGGCCAGTACACCCACTATTCACTGGATAAGAAAACCCACAAACCAAACTACGTCACGGATTCAGCCGCTTCTGCCACGGCCTGGGCAACCGGCACCAAATCCTATAACGGTGCCATTGGCGTTGATGTGAACGGGAAAGATCAGACCACGCTGCTGGAGCTGGCAAAAGCAGCGGGCAAGGCAACCGGTAACGTTTCTACGGCGGAATTGCAGGATGCGACACCCGCAGCACTGATCGCCCATGTGACCTCACGTAAATGCTATGGCCCGGATAAAACCTCTGAGCTGTGCCCGACCAATGCGCTGGAGCAGGGTGGGAAGGGTTCAATTACCGAACAGATGCTGAAAACCCGCGCCGATGTCACGCTGGGCGGCGGAGCGAAATCCTTCAGCGAAGTGGCGAAAGCCGGTGAATATCAGGGCAAAACCCTGCGTGAGCAGGCACAGGCACTGGGTTATCAGCTGGTGGATAATCTTGATGGTATGAATGCTGTGCAGCAGGCAGACCAAAGCAAGCCAGTGCTGGGGCTGTTTGCGGAGGGTAATATGCCGGTACGCTGGCAGGGGCCAAAAGCCAGCTATCACGGTAACCTGGATAAGCCGGTGGTGACCTGTGAAGTGAATAAAGAACGCCCGGCCAGTACGCCAACACTGGCGCAGATGACCAAAAAGGCACTCGACCTGCTCAGCCAGAATGACAAAGGTTTCTTCCTGCAGGTTGAGGGGGCATCGATTGATAAACAGGACCATGCCGCCAATCCCTGTGGTCAGATTGGTGAAACCGTGGACCTGGACGAAGCGGTACAGCAGGCACTGGCCTTTGCGCGTCAGCACGGTGACACGCTGGTGGTGGTGACTGCGGACCACGCTCACAGCAGTCAGATCGTTGAAAATGGCACCAAAGCACCGGGGCTGACGCAGGCGGTCAATACCAAAGATGGCGCGGTGATGACCATCAGCTACGGTAACTCAGAAGAGGAGTCTCAGGAGCATACCGGCACTCAGCTGCGTATCGCGGCTTACGGCCCTCATGCTGCCAATGTGGTGGGTCTGACGGATCAGACTGACCTGTTCTTTACCTTGCGGGATGCAATGGGCATCAAGTAACACATCAGACTTAACGAATAAAAAATCCACGCATTGGCGTGGATTTTTGTTTAATGATGGAGGTTAAGCCACATCACTCAATGGTGACTTCAACGGTCAGATTTGCACGCTCTTTTTTCCAGATCAGGTTGCGGTATTGCGACCCGGCAATCACGGTGATCTTGTCCTCTGCCACTTTTTCGCCAATAACAATCTGTTTAAAGATTTTGTTGAACTCGTTGGCAGCATAAGGAGGCCACTTATAACGATCCAGATGACCATCCGGTAGCTCTACGGTATGTTCCTCAAGCAGGTTACCCAGGCTGCTTTTCACCTTAATGGTGACTTTGCTGCCTGACGGCAGCTCAGCGGCAAGTTTATCGCCAAACAGATCATGGTTAATCCACGGGTTTTCACTGGCACTAAAGATTTCCGCTTTGACGGTTAAATGCTCCTGACTCTTTTTCCATATTTTATTTTTATAAGAAGATGTTCTGACAATACTGATGTCGTTATTGTTATCAATGTCACCAATCTTTATTTTGTTCAGAGCACTATTAAACTCAATGCCGGTATAACCAGACCACAACCAGCGATCAAGATCACTGTCAGGAACCCGAACCGTGTAATCTTCAAGTAACTTTCCAGCCTGATCTTTAACCGTGATCATCACTGAACTACCCGATTCAAGATTTCCTAAATGCAGATCATCACTGTATGCGTCATCGTTAACCCACATGTTTTCAATAGTGGTGACAACTTTCAGATTTTCCAGTTTGTTTTTATAAATCTGGTTCTCGAATGACGACCAGTTCTTAACGTTTATTTCACCGGTCTCTTTATCGAACAAACCAATTTTTATTTTCTTTAGCTTACTGTTAAAAATCCCAGCAGTATAATGTGGCCAGGTCCATTTCCCGACATAGTCTTTACCAACCTGAACCGTGTGCTTTTCCAGTTCTTTATTATCACTATCGTAAACGCCAATAGTAACAAAACTATCAGGTTTCAGTTCACCATCATAAAGTGCTGAGCTATAGGCATCGCTGGTGATCATACGACGACCCACGGTCGTTCTCAAATCCTTGCCGATAAACTCGGCGGCATAATCAAATTTGCCATTACAAACCCCGCGCTGACCTCGGTTTGACAATGCTCCCTGCTTACCGCTGGCGGTGACGTAAGGTGGGGAAACCGTGATTTGAGCGACTTCCGGGATGTAGCAGGTATCAACTTTTTTATAATATTCGATCCATCCGGTTTGTGATGTCCTCAGAGCTCCAGAACCCGCAGGGAGCTGCCATGCGCCAATTTGTGTTTCTTGCGTGCTACCTTCTTCTTTGACGAAACCGTACCAGGCGTTCCAATCATTCGCTGCACGGCGAACCTCAAAGAGGTATTTTTTACCGACTTTAATGGGATACAATGTTGAGCAGCTGACCCCCGGACCGCCATCAGCGCCGCTACGGCAACGGTCGCTATCAATGACGGTTGCCCCTGACACGAAGTTTGAAAATACCAGTGAATATTGATTGGCTGTACGAGGTTGCAGACCAATATATCCCGCAGCTGTGACACCAATAAAACCGAATTGGTTTGCGAAGTAATAGCCTGGACTTTCCGGGGCAGAATTTATGGTGAAGGGAAACGTCAGGCTGGTTATATTCTCTTCTTCAACAGTCCAGGCCCAGCCCGCCATTCCTCCGGGGGTAATCGCGGCGGCAGTATTGCCTGCCAGGGTTGCGCCTAAAGTTAAAGCTAATAAATGGGATTTCATATCTCTCCGGTATAAATATTCAAGTTTTGTAATATTTTATGGAGTTTTTTATCATCTCCATTTTATATATTTATAATGGGTGCGCAGAATGTAATTCCGTGAAAATTTCCACGACTCCATTTTTTAATTTAACAGGAAACATCCTGAAATAAATTCAGGGGTAAGGTATAACAAAGGTGCTGGAGTTTATATAGTGATTATTCTGGTGGCGATTAGGAAAAATCCCTGGAGTGTCTTCAATCTGTAAACTGTATTGAAGGTAATTGACAAACTGATTGATGATAATAGCGGAAATAAAAAAGCCCACGCAATTTGCATGGGCTCGCTTTTCAACGTCAGGTTATAAAATAATCAGACGTTAAACAGGAAGTTCATCACATCGCCATCTTTCACGATGTATTCTTTGCCTTCTGAACGCATTTTGCCTGCTTCCTTCGCGCCTTGTTCACCCTTGTAGGTGACAAAGTCATCAAACGCGATGGTCTGGGCGCGGATAAAGCCTTTTTCGAAGTCGGTGTGGATTTTACCCGCCGCCTGCGGAGCCGTTGCGCCTACCGGGATGGTCCAGGCACGCACTTCTTTGACGCCTGCGGTGAAGTAGGTCTGCAGGTTGAGCAGGGTGTAACCGGCGCGAATAACGCGGTTCAGACCTGGTTCTTCCAGACCCAGCTCCGCCATAAACTCAGCACGTTCTTCATCATCCAGCTCGGCGATATCTGATTCAACCGCTGCGCATACCGGTACCACGACAGAGCCTTCAGCGTCAGCAATCGCACGAACCTGGTCGAGGTAAGGGTTGTTCTCGAAACCATCTTCGTTGACGTTGGCGATGTACATGGTCGGTTTCAGCGTCAGGAAGCTCAGATAGCGGATAGCGGCTTTTTCATCGGCATCCAGATCCAGCGAACGCAGCATACCGGCGTTTTCCAGATGCGGCAGGCACTTCTCCAGCGCAGCCAGTTCCGCTTTTGCGTCTTTATCGCCGCCTTTGGCTTTTTTCTGCACACGCTGGATAGCACGTTCACAGGTATCGAGATCCGACAGCGCCAGCTCGGTGTTGATAACATCAATGTCTTCAGCCGGGTTTACTTTGCCTGCAACGTGAATGATGTTGTCATTTTCAAAGCAACGTACCACATGGCCGATAGCTTCGGTTTCGCGGATATTGGTCAGGAATTTGTTGCCGAGGCCTTCACCTTTCGACGCACCTTCAACCAGACCGGCGATATCGACGAATTCCATGGTGGTTGGCACAACACGCTGTGGCTTAACGATGTCGCTCAGTTGATCAAGACGCGGGTCGGGCATAGGCACCACACCGGTATTGGGTTCGATGGTGCAGAACGGAAAGTTGGCTGCTTCGATACCCGCTTTGGTCAGCGCGTTGAACAGGGTGGATTTACCGACGTTCGGCAGGCCCACAATACCGCATTTAAATCCCATGGTCTGATTACCTTTCTCACTGAGGGTGCAGCGCTGGCTGGCAACGCTGACAGATTCTAAAAATTTCGCGCATTATACACAGAAATGCTGCTGTGCGGCGCGGGAATTGGCGTTAACCGGCTTTGAAAGCGTGCAGGCGGTTCATCGCCTTTATTTTGTCTTCTTTCAGCCAGAGTTCAGTGCAACGCACCGCTTCGTCAATGGCATCATCAATCAATTTCTGCTCACTGGCTGGCGGTTTACCCAGCACAAACCCGGTCACTTTATTGCGATCTCCAGGGTGGCCAATACCGACACGCAAACGGTGAAAATTATTGTTATTTCCCAGTTTGCTGATGATGTCTTTCAGTCCGTTGTGGCCGCCGTGGCCGCCACCCTGCTTAAATTTTGCGATGCCGGGCGGCAAATCCAGCTCATCATGCGCGACCAGAATCTCTTCCGGCGCAATACGGTAAAAGGTCGCCATCGCTGCCACCGCTTTGCCACTCAGGTTCATAAAAGTGGTCGGTACCAGCAGGCGCACATCTTCTCCCGCCAGCGCCAGCCGGGCGGTATAGCCAAAGAATTTGGGTTCGTCTTTCAGAGACTGATTGTAGCGCTCTGCCAGCAGATCCACATACCAGGCGCCAGCGTTATGGCGCGTGGCGGCATATTCGGCGCCGGGATTCGCCAGTCCGACAATCAGTTTAATGCTGCTCACGATGGTTATCCTGTCTCGATCACGAAAGGGCGATAGTTTACTGCGTGCCTGAGGAGATGACAAAGGGCGAGGCTGAAGAATAGTGACGCTTCGTTATTTATCATTTTCTATCGAAATCAATCCGATAAGCGGTAAAGTTTTGTCAGAATTGTGAAAGATGTGTGATCCTGTACGCATCTTAACCGCCTGGTATTGCCTAAACTTATGGTCAGTTAACGTTATGTGCTGTTCTTAGCTTTGCTCATAAGGAAGGAGGTAAACCATGAAACGTCATCACACTCGCTATATGGGTAACGGCCTGATGTGTCTCGGCTTACTCACCATGGTACTCGGTGTCGGATATTCGATCATTAATCAAATTCCTTCGCTGAATCTGCCGCAATTTCTGGCGCATGGCGCAATGTTCAGCATCTTTATCGGTGCGCTGCTGTGGCTGGTTGGCGCACGCGTCAGCGGACGCGAAAAAGTGGAAGACCGTTATTTCTGGTTGCGGCATTACGGCGATAAACGTTGCCGCCGCAATACCCATCATTCTTAACGCTACACCAGCGTAGCCTGATTAAACGGCTGTAACTGCGCCAGATACTGTTCGGTGCGGTTACGGCCTGTGGCTTTTGCGCGGTAGAGTGCTTCATCGGCCAGTGCCAGCAATGCCGGGAAATGTTTATCTTCCTGACAGGAAGTGGCAAAACCAATGCTGACGGTGTAACTAATATCATCCGGTTGCGACAGCTGAGTCGCCACCCGGATGCGTTCGCATACCGTTTGCGCCTGTTCGCTGCCGCCGGGCAGGATGGCGGCAAATTCCTCTCCCCCCAGACGGGCAAACTTACCATCTTCCGGTAATAACGCCTGCGCAACCTGACAAAAATCGATGAGCACCCGATCACCTTGCTGATGACCATAACGGTCATTGATGCTTTTGAAGTGATCCAGATCGAACAACACCGCGGTAAATGGCTGTTGCTGACGTAACCGGCGCGCAATGATCTTTTCTGCCTGCTCGAACAAGGCCCGACGATTCCACACGCTGGTTAGCGGGTCGTGCAGTGATGCCAGCTTATGTGCAATTTGCGTGCGTTCATTCACCATCGCCAGAATCGTAAAGGCCAGACCAATCACGAACAGAATGGATTCAAGAATCACGTAGACGGAAAAGCTGGAACCACCAATCGCCCCATGTACCGGCGTCGCCACGGCATCATCAAGAAAAATACGTGCGACGTGGAACAACAGATGAATCCACAACAGAGTTTGCGCAGGCCAGAATGTCACCGTCAATGTAGCGCGGGCGCGCCAAAGCAACTGAATTAAGGCTGCGGTGTAAATGATACATAGCAGACAAACCACCAGCACGCGTTTGGGCAGGCTGTAATAAAAGGCGGGGAAGCAACACAGAATCGCCCACAGCAGGGCACCGGCCAGCCAGCTCAATCCCAGTGGCTTGTTATCGAACACGCGGAAGGCATTCAGCAAACTGCCATAGGCCAGCATCATGACCACATTTCCGACCGCAACCGGCAGAAAGTGCAATCCTGCGGCGCGCAGGCTGCTCAGAAACACCGCCAGTAAGGTTAACGTCAGGGTCAGCGAGGTGAAGCCCAGCACGCGATCATATTGTGAACCGACCCAGGCGAAGACCAGAATGATGCTTAAAAACCCCAGTACATAGAGCTCACAAACAAAAAGTGTGTAAATGTCGAGAGCCATAGTGGTCGGAGTTCTCAAAAAAAGTGTGGTGAAAAATACCACTAAACATGGGAGCGCTAAAGTCCGGATGTCAGTGTTGGCAGAAAACAGTGAATGGCAACGAGAATAGCGAATTTTAACGAAATTTATCGCGCAAGTATCTGCGGCAGGAGCGGCTTAGTCGGTAGATGACGCGATAGCAGGGCGAGAGAAATAAAACCGGGCGCGTGGCCCGGTTTCATTCGAACAATCGATCAATGTTCGAACATGGCGGAGATGGATTCTTCGTTGCTGATACGACGAATCGCCTCGGCCAGCATGCCGGACAGCGTCAGGGTACGCACGTTCGGCAGAGATTTCATCTCGTCAGACAGTGGGATGGTGTCACAAACGATAACCTGATCGATCACCGATTTGCGCAGGTTTTCCACTGCGTTGCCAGAGAAAATCGGGTGTGTGGCGTAAGCGAACACACGCTTAGCACCGCGCTCCTTCAGCGCCTCAGCTGCTTTACACAGCGTACCGCCGGTGTCGATCATATCGTCGACCAGTACACAGTCTCGGCCAGCGACGTCACCAATAATGTGCATCACCTGAGAAACGTTGGCACGCGGGCGACGTTTATCAATGATAGCCATGTCGGTGTCGTTGAGCAGTTTGGCAATCGCACGGGCGCGAACCACACCACCAATATCCGGGGAAACCACAATCGGGTTTTCCAGACCAATTTGCAGCATATCTTCCAGCAGGATTGGGCTGCCAAACACGTTGTCAACCGGGACATCAAAGAAGCCCTGAATCTGCTCGGCGTGCAGATCCACCGTCAGAACACGGTCAACACCCACGCTGGAAAGGAAATCCGCAACCACTTTCGCAGTGATCGGCACACGCGCGGAGCGCACACGGCGGTCCTGACGGGCATAGCCAAAGTAGGGGATAACGGCAGTAATACGACCAGCAGAAGCCCGACGCAACGCGTCGACCATCACAACCAGCTCCATCAGATTATCGTTGGTGGGGGCACAGGTGGACTGGATGATGAAAATATCACCACCGCGTACATTTTCGTTAATCTGTACACTCACTTCACCATCGCTGAAACGACCGACAGCGGCGTCTCCGAGGCTGGTGTAAAGGCGGTTGGCAATACGTTGTGCTAGTTCCGGGGTGGCGTTACCAGCAAATAGCTTCATATCAGGCACGAGAAGAACCTCAGGCTTTGCGTCCAGCGAATGAACAACGCTGCGATAACCGGCGAATACCGCAAAACGTGTTCAGACAGGTGTGTTGATGCGTCGCGTGCTGTGTCTGGAACAGGGGTGACACAGTCACGCATACGCTTAAATCCCGGAAAGAGTACGCTGCAACGGCGAGATATTTAGCCCGCGCGCCACAAATCCTCGTATCCATCCCGGGGCAAGCTCCAGCACCTGACGAGCGGCGGATTCGGTGTTAAATTCAGCAAACACACAAGCTCCAGTCCCAGTCAGGCGCGACGGCGCGTATTCTAGCAGCCAGGAAACCAGCTCATCAACCTCACGAAAACGTTTTCTTGCCACAGACTCACAATCATTGTGGAAAGGGAGCTGCAAAAGTTCATCAAGTGAGCGGGTTGGTGAATCTCTCGTCAGCTCAGGATCACCAAAGATTTGCGGCGTAGCGATACTGACGCCCGGATGGGCCACCAGATACCATTTTTCCGCCGGGGCGGCGGGCTGCAATTGTTCACCCACGCCTTCGGCAAAGGCGGCCTGCCCGCGGACAAACACCGGCACATCGGCACCCAGCCGCACGCCAAGGGTCGCCAGCTCATCGACACTCAACCCGGTTTGCCACAGATGATTCAGCGCCACCAGCACCGTCGCGGCATCTGATGAGCCGCCACCCAGCCCGCCACCCATCGGCAAACGCTTTTCCAGGCTGATCTGCGCACCGGCCTGCGGTGGCAGGGTGCCGCGCAGGCTTGCCGCCTGCATTAACGCCCGTGCAGCCCGCACAATCAGGTTTTCCTCGTCCGGTACGTCGTCGAGTGGCGTCAGCAAATGAATATCACCGCTGCTGTCAGGGGTGATGGTCAGCGTATCGCCGTAATCAAGGAACTGAAACAGGGTTTGCAGATTATGATAGCCGTCCGGACGACGGCCAGTGATGTAAAGAAATAAATTCAGCTTCGCCGGAGCAGGCCAGGTGGTGATCATTGTACGGTCCAGCTATCCATACGCAGTTTGATACGCTGACCACCTTCGCTCAATTCCAGATTGGCTGGCAGCGGTGGGGTGACTTTGCTGTCATAATCAGAAATCGTGACTTTCCACTGCTGGCCGTTACGGCTGTAATTCAGGCTCTGCAACTGATATTGGTCGTTCAGCTGATAGTCGCTGGCATCGCCAGGCAAGCCCATCATCCACTGACGCAGATTCGCGAGCGGAATATCCATGCCGGTCAGCTGGGAGATCATTTTCTCAGCATCATTGCTGACATAGCGCTTGCCTTTGTTATCGACGATTTGCACGACTGAACCTTGCGCATCCAGCTGCAACTCGGTGCTGCCCAGCGGGTTGGTCAGCAGCAGGCGATAGCGGTCAGCGGCGGTTTGTTGCCAGTTGAAGCGGGCATACACTTTCTGGCGATCAGAGATGTAAGCGAACGCACCACGGGTTTCATAATGGCTGATTTTCGCCACTGTCTGCTGATGTTGTTGCCACTGTGGTGAGGTGGTGCTGGGACCAGGGCCCTGCTGCGGCTTGTTGATGCTACAGGCAGCCAGCAGCACGCTGGCAAGGGGTAAAAGGCGCAACAGCTTGCGCGGGGGCATGTGCATCACGTGGTCATCTCCTCAGACACGTTTTTATTTCGTAACCGGTAACGCTAACCATCCGCATCTAAGCCGTCAATGCTGATGTACGGATTATTGCGCACGATCAGTTTAATCTTATTACAGTCATAGCCTTTGTATGGCTTTTCTTGATCCAAGGCATCTTGTAGAATGCCCTTCACAAAACCATGACAATACCTGGGATATCCCACCAGAATCACCATGACGCTGCTTGCTCTCGGAATCAACCATAAAACCGCACCTGTTGCACTGCGCGAACGTGTATCGTTCACGCCGGATACGCTGGATCAGGCACTTAGCAGCCTGCTGTCCCAGCCGATGGTGCAAAGTGGTGTGGTGCTTTCCACCTGTAATCGTACTGAGCTCTACCTCAGCGTAGAGCAGCAGACTGATTTGCAGGAGAAGCTGGTGCGCTGGTTGTGTGATTATCACCAGCTGCGTGAAGAAGATGTGCGCAAAAGTCTCTACTGGCATCAGGATAACGCCGCCGTCAGCCATCTGATGCGCGTCGCCAGCGGGCTGGACTCACTGGTGCTGGGCGAGCCGCAGATTCTGGGCCAGGTGAAAAAAGCCTTCGCCGATTCCCAGCGCGGTCATGCGTTGACCAGCGAACTGGAGCGCATGTTCCAGAAGACCTTCTCTGTCGCCAAACGCGTCCGTACCGAAACCGAAATCGGTGCCAGCGCGGTTTCCGTCGCTTTTGCCGCCTGTTCCCTGGCACGTCAAATCTTTGAATCGCTCAGCACCGTCAATGTGTTGCTGGTTGGTGCCGGTGAAACCATCGAGCTGGTGGCGCGCCACTTGCGCGAACACCATGTGCAAAAACTGATGATCGCCAACCGTACGCGGGAGCGCGCTCAGCTGCTGGCCGATGAAGTCGGGGCCGAAGTGATTGGTCTGGCGGATATTGATTCGCGTCTCGCCGATGCCGATATTATTATTTCTTCCACTGCCAGCCCGTTGCCCATTATCGGCAAAGGGATGGTAGAACGCGCATTAAAAGCGCGTCGTAATCAGCCGATGCTGCTGGTGGATATTGCGGTACCGCGCGATGTCGAGCCAGAAGTGGGCAAACTCGCCAATGCCTATCTCTACAGCGTGGATGACCTGCAGGCCATTATTGAGCAGAATATGGCGCAGCGTAAAGCCGCCGCCGTGCAGGCCGAAAGCATTGTGGTGCAGGAAAGTGGCGAATTTATGGCCTGGCTGCGCGCGCAAAGTGCCGTTGAAACCATTCGCGAGTACCGTACCCAGGCTGATGATGTCCGCGCAGAATTGCAGGAGCGCGCGCTGGCAGCGTTGCGTCAGGGCGCGGATGCGGAAAAAGTATTGCAGGAGTTGGCACACAAGCTGACCAACCGTTTAATTCACGCTCCAACCAAATCACTACAGCAGGCCGCGCGCGATGGCGACAGCGAACGCCTGCAGATCTTACGTGACAGCCTCGGTCTCGATTAGGCTGTTACGTCCTTTTACGGGATACCCTCAATTACATGAAGACCTCTATTGTTGCCAAGCTGCAAGCGCTCCAGGAACGTCACGAAGAAGTGGAAGCGATGCTGGGCGATGCTGGCGTGATTGCCGATCAGGACCGTTTCCGTGCGCTGTCACGCGAATATGCACAGCTGTCTGACGTGACCCGTTGTTTCCGTGAATGGCAGCAGGTACAGGAAGATGTTGAGACGGCTGAGATGTTGCTCGACGATCCTGAAATGCGCGACATGGCGCAGGAAGAACTGAAAACCTCACGCGAAAAACGCGAAATACTGGAGCAGCAGTTGCAGGTATTGCTGCTGCCGAAGGATCCTGACGACGAGCGTCCCTGCTTCGTGGAAGTCCGTGCCGGCACCGGCGGTGATGAAGCGGCGATTTTTGCCGGGGACCTGTTCCGTATGTATAGCCGTTACGCGGAAGCGCGTCGCTGGCAGGTAGAAATTGTCAGCAGCAATGACGGCGAGCACGGCGGTTATAAAGAAGTTATCGCCCGCGTCATTGGCGATGGCGCTTATGGGCGCTTTAAGTTTGAGTCGGGTGGGCATCGCGTGCAGCGCGTTCCGGAAACGGAGTCGCAGGGCCGTATCCACACCTCAGCCTGCACCGTGGCGGTGATGCCTGAGTTGCCGGAAGCCGAACTGCCGGAAATCAATCCAGGCGACCTGAAAATTGATACTTTCCGCTCCTCCGGTGCCGGTGGGCAGCACGTTAACACCACCGATTCTGCTATCCGCATTACCCACCTGCCGACTGGTATTGTGGTGGAGTGTCAGGACGAGCGTTCGCAGCATAAAAACAAAGCGAAAGCGCTGGCCGTATTGGGTGCGCGCATTCATGCCGCTGAAATGGCGAAACGCCACGAAGCTGAAGCCTCAACGCGTCGCAATCTGCTGGGCAGTGGTGATCGCTCCGACCGTATCCGCACCTATAACTTCCCGCAGGGCAGGGTGACCGACCACCGCATCAACCTGACGCTTTATCGTCTGGACGAAACCATGGAAGGTAAGCTGGATACCCTGATTGAACCGATTGTGCAGGAATATCAGGCCGATCAGCTGGCGGCGCTGGCTGGACAGGATTAATGGACATCCGTCATTGGCTCCGGCAGGCCGTCACCACGCTCAGTGGTGGCGATAGCCCAAAACGCGATGCAGAAATTCTGCTGGCGTTTGTCACGGGCAAATCCCGCAGCTGGCTGGTGGCGTTTGATGATGCGCAGCTTGATGACACCCAGCTACAGCAACTCGATGCCCTGCTGGCACGTCGTGCAAGGGGTGAGCCAGTGGCGCATCTGGTGGGTGAACGCGAATTCTGGTCGCTGCCGTTACGCGTCAGTGACGTCACCCTGATCCCGCGTCCTGATACCGAAGTGCTGGTGGAGCAGGCGCTGGCCCATCTGCCTGCTGCTGCCGCAAACATACTTGACCTGGGCACCGGTACCGGTGCGATCGCGCTGGCGCTGGCCAGTGAGCGACCGGATTGCCAGGTTATCGGCAGCGATCGTGTTGCCGCTGCCGTGGCACTGGCGCAGGACAATGCGCAGCGTCTGCATATTGCCAACGCAACGTTTTTCCTCAGCCACTGGTTCAGCGATCTCCCCTCACAACGTTTTGACCTGATTGTCAGCAATCCTCCCTATATTGATGCCGCCGATGAACATCTGCAGCAAGGGGATGTACGTTTTGAACCCCTCAGCGCGTTGGTAGCCGATGATGCCGGACTGGCGGATCTTCGGGTCATTATCGCATCGGCACCGGACTGGCTTTTGCCGGGCGGCTGGCTTGTGCTGGAGCATGGCTGGCAGCAGGGTGAGGCAGTGCGTACCTTGCTGGTACAGCACGGCTATCAAGGGGTGAACACCGTAAACGATTACGGCGGTAATCCGCGTGTGACGCTTGGACAATTTCTCTGATTAAGGAAGCAAGATGGTTACCTGGTATCCACTGATCAAACATTTCCACCTGCTGACGGTGGTCATCACCATTAGCCTGTTCTTGCTGCGTTTCTACTGGCTTTGTACCGGTTCCGGGCAGTTGAACCGTCGCTGGGTGCGTATTGCGCCACATGTAAACGACACCTTTTTACTGTTGAGCGGCGTGCTGTTGGTCATGATTACGCACTTTTACCCGTTCTCACCACAAGGAAGCTGGCTGACGGAGAAGCTGATAGGGGTTATTATCTACATCGCCTTAGGTTCCGTGGCACTAAGTCGTCGCCCACGCAAGATGAGTATCCACTGGATTGCCTGTTTGCTGGCTATCGTGGCGTTGCTGGTCGTGTATAAGCTGGCGATGACCAAAGTGCCGTTATTGGGGATAGTATGACCTCGCCAGAGCAACTTGATTACAGTCAAACACCGTTAAGTGAAGCGGTTATTGGCGCAACCTGCGCCATCCGCGAAGATTTTTCTGCTCAATCCGTTGAGCTTCAGCTGGCTGCGTTGGTTGAAGAAGCGCGCGTTTATGTCAGCAGTGCAACGGATGCCGACCTGCAACTGGAAAAGTTGCTGGAGCTGTTTTATCGCCAGTGGGGATTTGGTGGTGCCAGTGGCGTCTACAATTTATCGGATGCGTTATGGATCGATAAGGTGCTGAAAAGCCGCCAGGGCACGGCAGTGTCACTGGGCGTGATCCTGCTGCATATCGCTGAGGAGCTGGAGTTGCCGCTGATGCCGGTAATTTTCCCGACGCAGATGATTCTGCGTGCGGACTGGCTGGATGGCGAAATGTGGCTGATCAATCCGTTTAACGGTGAAACCCTTGATACCCATACGCTGGAAGTGTGGCTGAAGGGCAATATCAGCCCGACAGCGAAGCTCTATCAGGACGATCTCGACGAAGCGAAAACCGTCAGCGTGATGCGCAAAATGCTCGATACGCTGAAAGCGGCGCTGATGGAAGAGAAGAAGATGGAGCTGGCGCTGAATGTCAGCCAGGTGCTGTTGCAAATCGATCCGGATGACCCGTATGAAATCCGCGATCGGGGTTTGATCTACGCTCAGCTGGAATGTGAACATATCGCGCTGAACGATCTTACTTACTTTGTTGAGCAGTGTCCGGAAGACCCGGTGAGCGAAATGATTCGGGTGCAGATCCACGCAATTGAACAAAAACAGGTCACGCTGCACTAAGCGTACCTCTGAATAAGGAAAGGGCATGACACAGAAAGTAGTCAGTATTGGTGATATCAAGGTCGCAAACGATCTGCCGTTTGTTCTGTTTGGCGGCATGAACGTGCTGGAGTCGCGCGACCTCGCCATGCGTATCTGCGAACACTACGTGAAAGTAACCGATAAACTCGGCATCCCTTACGTGTTCAAAGCCTCTTTTGATAAAGCCAACCGTTCTTCAATCCATTCCTATCGTGGTCCGGGTCTGGAAGAAGGCATGAAGATTTTTCAGGAGCTGAAACAGGCGTTTGGCGTGAAAATCATTACTGACGTGCATGAAGCGGCGCAGGCACAGCCCGTTGCTGATGTGGTGGACGTGATTCAGCTGCCAGCGTTCCTGGCACGTCAGACTGACCTGGTTGAAGCGATGGCGAAAACCGGTGCGGTGATTAACGTGAAGAAACCGCAGTTTGTCAGTCCGGGTCAGATGGGCAACATCGTGGATAAATTTGCCGAAGGCGGCAACGATAAAGTCATTCTGTGCGACCGTGGCAGCAATTTCGGCTATGACAACCTTGTCGTGGATATGCTCGGTTTCAACGTCATGAAGAAAGTCACCAACAACAGCCCGGTGATTTTCGACGTTACCCATGCGCTGCAAACCCGTGACCCGTTCGGTGCGGCATCAGGTGGACGTCGTGCGCAGGTCGGTGAACTGGCGCGTGCGGGCATGGCAGTGGGTATTGCCGGTCTGTTTATCGAAGCGCATCCGGAGCCGAACAGCGCCAAATGTGATGGTCCGTCAGCGCTGCCGCTCGACAAACTGGAACCTTTCCTGGTACAGATGAAAGCCATTGATGATCTGGTAAAAAGCTTCCCGGAACTGGATACCAGCAATTAATTTGCCGGTTGAGGGAGAAAAAGGCGTCGCGAGACGCCTTTTTTATTGCGCGTTCGGTTACAGCATAATCGTCATCAGATAGCCGACAAACAGAGCCAGGTGGGCCGCACCGTTAAGTACAT
This sequence comes from Pantoea cypripedii, assembly GCF_002095535.1. Classification (NCBI taxonomy): domain Bacteria; kingdom Pseudomonadati; phylum Pseudomonadota; class Gammaproteobacteria; order Enterobacterales; family Erwiniaceae; genus Pantoea; species Pantoea cypripedii. The sequence goes on along the minus strand of NZ_MLJI01000001.1, from coordinate 2,484,050 downwards.
TGGTACGCCCGGTGGAAAACGAAATATGGCACAGGATTAACACGGCGCTCATCATCACCATATGTGGCGGCTCCAGACCGAACACCAGCTGCTGGCCCGTCAGCGTAGCGATAATGGTCACCGCGGGTACCGTCAGGGAAATTGTCGCCAGCACGGACCCGAAAAACAGGTTCATTGCGCGTTGTACCTGGTTCATCAGCACCGCTTTGATCGCACCGAGTCCTTCCGGTGACAAAATCAGTAACGCCACCAGGAAGCCGGTAAATTGCTCCGGCGCATTCAATTCTGTCAGCAGATGTTCCAGCGTGTTGGCGTTCATTTTGGTCACGCTGATTACCGCAATCAGATGCACAATCAGCCAGGCGGTATGCCAGACAGAACTGTGTGCCGACGGCTTGCCATGATGCGGGTCGCCATCATCGCTCTCATCTTCGTGCTCATAAACAAACAAATTCTGGTGCGTTTTGGTCTGAATCAACAGAAAAACGCCATACATCGCCGCGGAAATTGCCGCAATCAGCAACGCCTGGGCAGTGGAGAAATTGCCGCCGGGTAACGCATTGGGGAACACCAATACCAGAATCGCCAGCGGAAAAATGGCGATCAGATACTGCTTAACGCCAACCAGATTGACGTACTGGGTAGCGAATTTACGTCCGCCGAGCAGCAGCGCAAAGCCGACCAGGCCTGCGGTCACAATCATAATGATGGAGTAAAGCGTATCGCGCATCAGTGCGGGTGCGGCATCGCCGGTTGCCATCAGCGCGGAGATCAGGCTGACCTCCAGAATCACCACCGACAAGCTGAGGATCAGCGAGCCATAGGGTTCACCCAGCCGGTGGGCCAGCACGTCAGCATGACGGACCACGCTGAATGCGCTGCTCAGAATAGCGACCAGTGCCAGCAAGTTAATGCCTACTACGGCCAGCAGGTTGGTTTGCCCGCCAAAAAAGCTCAATACTGCCAGGGCGACAATCGGGAAAATCAGGGAATACTCAGAATGTCGGGTTTTCTCATGTGCAGCCATTCACCATCCTCTCCGGAAAAAAGAACAAAATCAGGCAGTCAGTGCCTGATAAATATACGTGGTTTTACTGCGATGCGCAGTGTAACTTTTCAGCCACTTTGGTGTTGTATCTTTACGCGTTTTTACTTTTTATAAAATCATGCCAAACATGGGTAAAAAGTAAGGTTATCTCTATTTACGCCAATATTTTCATGGTGTTAATGGTAAATAAATAAAGATGATTATGGTGAATTTTTACTATTTAATTTCGGTTAATGACAAAAAATCGATGTTATAACCATATTTTTCTTTTTATAAGGTTAAAGTGACGGTTTGCGTTTTTATTTATCTGTTCCAGACTTATAAGGTGTGTTCGCAGGGGAGGAACTATGCCTTATTCATCAACACGTCAACTGCCTGACAGCGTCCGCCACGTGCTGCCAGCGCACGCGCAAAGCATCTATCAGAAAGCGTTTAACAGCGCCTGGGAAGAGTACAAGGATGAAGACGATCGGCGCGGCAATGATTCGCGTGAGAAAGTGGCACATAAGGTCGCCTGGGCAGCAGTGAAAAAAGATTACCAGAAGGGCGACGACAATAAATGGCATCCCAAACACTAATCTGTGCGGGTCTTTGCGGCCCGCTTCACACTTCTCAACCCATTCGACTTTCTCACCTCAAGTATCATGCCAGGCAGCCGATGCTATTTACGGGCAATTTACCCTTTGTGATCGGCATCAACCTTGAAAAAATTGTGACAAATGCATTAATGTCTTCTTAACAGGCAGCTTTGTGCTAGCCAAAGGTCATGAAATCAGTTTCAGCGGAGCCAAATCGACAGGATGTCAGGGGAGTTGAGGAGGTCGCATTGCTAACCCGGGAATTCTTATTAAAAGCGGATTGTAAAACATCATTCGGCGATATTGATGACACGCTGCTGTGGAGCTGTGAGCAACGTGCCGCTTCTCTCGCTGCCACGCTTGCCTGTCGGCCTGACCAAAGTCCGGTGTGGATTTTCGGTTACGGCTCGCTAATGTGGAACCCGGTTTTTGAGTCGGAAGAAGTGGCGTCAGGTCATCTTGATGGCTGGCATCGTGCTTTCTGTCTGCGGCTCACGGCCGGACGCGGTACCGCATCGCACCCTGGCCGCATGCTGGCGCTGAAAGAGGGCGGTAGCACCAGTGGCCTGGCGTTTCGCCTGCCGGAAGCGCGTCTGCATGAAGAGCTGGAATTGCTGTGGAAGCGTGAAATGATCACCGGATGCTATCTGCCCACCTGGTGTGAGCTGAAGCTGGACGATGGCCGCAGCGTATCCGCGCTGGTGTTTATTATGGACCCGCGCCATCCGCTGTTTGAAGCCGACTCCTGCCCCGGAACTATCGCCCCGTTAATTGCCCAGGCCAGCGGCCCGCTGGGCACCAACGCGCAATATCTTTTCGCGCTGGAGCAGGAACTGGCAAAACGCGGTATGCAGGAAGAAGGGTTAACGGTGCTTGCCAGCCAGGTCCGGGCGCTGCAACAGCATACAGCGCGCTTATCCTCTTAATTACCGGGATTAATCAGCCAGGTGCCAGGTTTATCAATGGTCAGCGTCTGGCTGTGAACCTGGCTGCCACTGTGCACTTCAATACGGTACTGGCCTGCCGGCACACTCAGTGACGCAAATCCGTTGCTGGCAGGCTTCACATTCTGCGCTTTCCCATTCAGCACGATATTCTCGCCGCTCTGCAAACGCAGATAGAGGGTTGCCAGCATCGGTGTGCCGCTAACGGCTTTGCTGGCTTCTGCGGCCGCAGGCGCGCCTGAGTTCGCTAATGGCACTGCCACTTCACGATGATTCACTTTCCAGACGGCAACGATCACCGCCAGCAGCGCAACGGCAGCGACTGCCAGCAGGCCAGGTGATAAACGTCGCACATTGCGTGGGGTGACCGGTTCAATGGCCGCAGCCGCATGGTTAACCCCCATGATCTGGGGTTCAGGAATGATGATCGCCGGTTCAGGTTCCGCTGGCGTTTCGCTGACGCTGGTATAGCGGGCTACCAGCGCTTCGACATCGCTGACCGGTAAGTCGATCAGGCTGGCGAAAGCATCAATGGTTTGTGGCCGGTCAGTGGGTTTCATCGCCAGCGCGCAGTCGATGGCATGCAGCAGGGGCAGCGAATAGCCTGCCGGTTTGCGTTCTACCAGCGGCTGATAGTTGTCTTCAATGCAGCGCACCACGGAAACCGGTGGCGCATAGCCGGTAATCAGATTATGCAGTACCGCGCCCAGCGCGTAGATGTCGGTCCAGGGACCCTGTTCGCCTTCACCTTCTTCGCTGTATTGTTCAATGGGCGCAAAACCGGGCTTCAGCATAATCTCGGTTTCATCGGACAGGTTGCCAATCTCTTTGCGCGCGGAGCCGAAATCCAGCAGCACGGGCAGCTGGTTTTCCTGAATCTGGATATTATCCAGTGAGATATCACGATGCAGGTAGCCCGCCTGATGAATAGTATTGATGGCGCCAAACAGCGGCGGCAGCAGGCGACGTATCCAGGCTTCGTTGACGCTTTCCGGGCTGGTCAGCTGCCACTCTTTCAGCGTCATGCCGCTGTAGTAGAGCGTCCCCATGTAGGCGGTGCCGTTCTCTTCCCAGAAACGCAATACGTGCAGTAGGCCGGGATGATTAAAACGTGCCAGCAGACGGGCTTCCTGTATAAAGCTGTTGCGACCGGCGTTGAACAGCTTCTGAAAGCGCTCGCCGCGCAGCTCCAGCGACAGATCAGCAGCACGAACGGCCAGTGAAACCGGCATATATTCTTTGATGGCGATAGTGCGCTCCAGCTGGTGATCCCAGGCACGGTAAACAATGCCGAAACCACCGCCGCCAATCACATCCTTGATTTCAAACTCATTGAACCGGTAACCCGCAGGCAGGGCGTTGGGTACTTTCTGATTATCGTTTGCCGACATAGTGAACTCTCTGAACACGTCCTGTAGCGCCCGGCCATCGCGATGACATGGGCAACGACCGCTAATTAATTAATGTTACGCCAGGCACCAATCGCGGGATCGGCGAGATCCGCATGCAGGGTGTCAATCAGTAACACAGTCACTTTTTGCTGTGGCATAAACTGTGGCGTCCAAACGCCACGTAAGGTATCAACCCGCTTTTTAACGGCATCGCTATCCTGTCCAGCGGTCTTATCCATTTTGATCAGTAAAGTCCCGGTAAAACGCCAAAGGTGCTGTTGTGCATCAAATGGCAACACCAACCAACTGTCATTAGCATCAGGACGCGCCACGATCATGCGCTGGTTATTCACGGCCACCACCTGCAATGCTGTCGCGCTCAGGTTGAGATCGGCGATGGGATAACCCTGATAAAAATTAACTGACTGCTTGCGGGTCTGTCCGGCACTCATCAGCGTGAGTTCGCTTGCACCTTCCAGCCAGCCTTCACTGGAGCAATGCTGCTGGGGACTCTCCGGGACAAATAACGATTCCCCTTTCTCATCCCATGACGTCCGGAAATGGCAGCCACCGGGTAGCGCAAATTGCTGCAATGGTGTGCTGTCCGCAGGACGCGATAAATCAAGCGGTGCGGCATTATCGTTGCTGGCACTGGCCGTGGCGTCATTCAGCACAATCGGTCGCCAGTTCTGCAATTTAGTGGCACTGCCGTTCGCCAGTACGCTGCCGTCTTTATCGGTCATTTGCCACGGAATGACATCAAGCGTGCCGCACTGATTCGCCAGTAACGTCCCGACGCGTGGCAGGAAACTGGTGAGCACGCTGGAGTCGGTGCTTTTCCCCGAGACAATGCGCAGCGGCAGCGTCTCTTTACACCAGTCGTTCGGCGCATTACTGGCCACGTCATCGATATACACTTCCAGTGAGAGGCTCGGCGAGTACACCACCCGATAATCTTCTGCCTGTGCATTCAGGGTAAGCAGCAAGGTCGCTAAGCCCGGCAACCACAATTTCATATGAATCCTTGCATCAATAACGTGACGGCAGAAAACGTGCCGCATCAGCCTGGGAATAAAGCAGCGTTGCTTCCTGTGGCTCGCCAATCCAAATCGCCAGAGCACTCAGATTGTCGCTTTTTACGCTGCGGTTAACGGCTTGTTCCATCAATGCCAGCCACTCTTCGCAGGCATTCACCATGCGCAGTGCCTGTTCCATTTCTTCGGTGGTCAGGTTGAGCCAAAATCCGTCGGTGCAGACAAGAAATGCGTCGCCATCCTCCAGCGCAATCACATCGCTAAATGTGGCGGGTTTCGCCGGTTCAACGCCCAGCGCATTATAGAGTAAATTACTGTTAATGCCGGTATTTTCATAGCCAGCTTCGCGTAACTGCTGGGCAAGACTGTGGTCGCGAGTGACCTGGTGCAGCGTACCGTGACGGAAGTGATAAACCCGGCTGTCACCCGCGTGCGCCCACCACGCGCATTGTTTTTCCCGGTCAATAAACAGGGCGGCGAGCGTGGTACTCATGCGGGAAAAATTCGGATTCTTTCCCTGCGCGTCCAGCAACACGCGCTGGCAAAGTTTCACCGCTTCACAGGTGACTTCCGGGGTGAAGTCATCATTGTCCTGCAATGCACCCAGCAGCGTGTCACGCACCAGCTGTGCCGCCATGTCACCACCGGGTAAACCCGCGACGCCATCACAGACCAGAAAACAGGCTTTATGCTCGTCAAGTTTCGCACCGGTGCGATCCTGATTTTCATCGCGCATACCCTGCTGGCAGCGACTGGCAAACATCATCTTCATGCGTCTTCGGTCCGCGTTTGTGAGTCCTTGTATTGATTGACTTCCATGTCGTAGGCATGAAGAAAGGCTTCGCCGAACAGGGTATGGAAGTCATCTTCAATCTCACCGGCGGTGCGCTGATAATGACGGGAAAAATGGTCCCACAGCGCGGCTTTGCGGGTATTGGAAAACGGCATTTTCGGCATGGCACCATCGCGCCGTGCCTGTTCTTCCAGCCGTTGCGGATTGAACGATTGCAGCATCGCCGCAATGATGGCGCGAATCCCGGCGATCATCCCGAGCTGATGCGCCTGTAAATCCACCAGCGCATCACGTACCGCCGTTTCCGGTGGCATAAAGCCCGGCATCTGGCTCTGGTACATCTGCATCAACACGGTTTTACCGGAGGGCAGGATCTTGAATGGGTTATTGGCCTCATTGAGGATCATCGTCATGTCAGCTTTTACGCCGCGCTTGAGAATCGAGCGCGAGGAGAGCAGCGCCACGGTTCCCTGCGAGAACAGACTCAGCATGCGGCCAGTGACCCGCATTTGGTCTTCATTTATCGGCGTCTGATGGCCGTTATTCAGCCCCATTCCCTCCAGCAAAGCCGTAATCAGTTTATCCTGGTCGCTGCCGGACATGATGGCAGGCAGGGCGGAGGAATCGCTCTGTGGATCGATACCCAGGCGGGCATCGCTGTGGCGTTCAGAGCGTGTTACCAGGGGTTCGGAGATAACATTCTCAGCAGGAATATGCAGGCCATCCAGCATGCCGAGGGGGTCGCTTTCGCTGGCAGCAAACAACGCCAGTGGATCATCTTTTTGCGTGGAGGTACGCACCGGATCGCGGACCTCCAGGCCATAATCGCCAATCTTAAGCGTGTCGCCATGCTGCAGGACCGCCTGCGCGCCACGGGGTAGTGCCGCACCATTCAACATCACCGAGGTGACACTTCCCTGATTGGTCAGACGGCATTCGCCTTCTGGCGACAGATGTACCAGTGCCTGCAGGCGCGAAATGGCCCGCGATTCATCCGGCAGCACCAGGTCATTATCCTGGCTACGGCCGATGGTGCCGCCGGGGGGCTTAAACGCCACCGTTTTTGCCGGCACATCCGTATTGCATTGCACAATGGTAAATTCCATGAGTCTTCCCGTTTTCAGAGGGCAAACGTCGCGGCCTTATTCGAACATCGGCGGATAAAGACCGTTACGTCCCGGCTGCGCACCAGACGCCGGGTTAAACAATAACGAAAAAAGCTGCGCGGTGAGCGGGCCACTGTGTTTATGCGTGGCGTGAGCAAAACCGTCACTGCGATTACTCCACCAGTAGCTGATATGCTGCTGGGGATCAAACTGGTCTGCCACTTCACGCCAGCTCAGCGTGCTGGGCAGATCGTCAAAACCGATGACATCCATGATGTCCGAGCGACGTTTTTCCGGCACCAGCAAAGGTGAAACCTGCTGTATCGCCTGTTCCAGTTGCTCTGCTGTCTGTGCTTCACGCACTGCGTGCCACAGTGTCGCGCCCAGTTCCTGGAACCACTCGCCGGAAATCGCCAGCTGCGCTGGATGCCACTGGTTGAGTGGAAAATGGTGCAATGCCAGCAACGGCCAGGCGCGACCGACACGATCGCACGAGGGCAGCAGGCAACCCATTTGCACTTGCTGGCGCAGTGGCGAAATCGGCAAAACAAAATTCCACACCGGTGCCGCAAGAAAATGCTGGGTGCTGGCATCATTATCCGGTTGCCCGTGCAGCAATCCCTGTTGAAACCAATGGCTCCAGGATGTCACGGTATTTTCACTGAGACGCTGACGCAGGAAATCACCGGTTGAAGGCAATTTCCCGTACCAGCCTGGGGCGATATAGGTCGCCATCGTTACCTCACCATTACTCACTGCGTCCGGTCAATCGCTGTGCAGCCTTTAACGGCGCGAGCGTCAGCGTATTGCCATTCTGACCTGCATTTTTCAGATTTTCCGCAAGCTTACGCATCATCAACGCATTGTCGCTGGCATAAGGCGAAGACTGAATCTGCTGATCCAGCAGCTGGCTGAGATGCCAGTCCAGTTGTTGTAAATCGCGAGCGCTGACATTAGCGGGCAGAGAACGTTGCAGGTTTTGCATCAGCCAGCCGCGCAGAAACTCACCGTCATAATTGCGAGGCTGATACAACATTTGATAGGCCCGCAAGGCGTTGCGGCTGTATTCATTGTCGGTGCCGGGATCGTCACGCAGCAGATTGGTAATTTGCTGTGCCACGCGAGGCAACAATAAAGACTTTAAGGCGTTTTGATAAAGCACCCATGCCGCGTCACTCACCTGATTACCGCGATACAAGCCGACACGCATGGTAAGCGGTGGATTGTCGAGGGAAAAGCGGTCCGAAAGCGGCAATTTAACCAGGTTATTTAAGAAGGGTAGCAGATCAAAAATATTATCAGCGGGCTGATGAATCACCTGCTGGCTCTGGCGGGTAATGGGCTCGATGCGAGCGGCGACCTGGTCGAGATAGCGCTGATTCTGGAGATAACTTGCCAGCCACAGACAGGAAAGCAGCAGCAGGGCACCCGTGAGGGCACCGTAGCCAATCCAGTGAAACAACCGGTTGCGATACTCCCAATGGCGGTTACTCCCGGCCAATCCGCTTTCACGAAATACCAAATCACTCAGCAGATTACGGATAAAAAAGCTTTGTCCTTTGGTACCGGGAATCGGGCTGCTGCGATTGACACTATCCCAGGCCGCAATGGTGTGCTGCCCAGCCAGCGGCAGCTGTAATTTACGGTTTAACTCACCCATGATGCGGTCAAAAGGGAGGCCTTCCTGGGTACCGCTGGTAAAAAACAACCCGCGTGCAGACCAGGCTACCGCATCCTGATGGCCGGAAAACACCACATCGAGATATTCGCTCAGCAGCGGTCGCAGAGAGCTGAATTCCTGCGGGAAAAGGAAACTGTCGGCACGTTGTGTCAGATCGCGATCCTGCGCCATCACCCCCGCCAGCTGCTGTTGCAGACGCTGTTCCAGCAGGTGGAAATGCTGATTGAAGCTGCGATGCCAGCTGTCCTTGTGCGGTTTACCTGGATCCCACGGAAAGGTGAAACCCCAGACGGCATCGCGCTGTTGCTTAGTCAGCGCCCCGTAAAAGCTGAGAAAACCTTTCAGTAGATCGGTTTTCGTCACCATCACATACACCGGGAAATGAATGCCGGTTTGCTGATGCAGCTCGACCATCCGCTGGCGCAGCGCGGTGGCCTGAGCATGGCGCGCTTCGGCTGAGTCGGTCAGCAGATCGGCCACGCTAATGGTAATGATGACGCCGTTAATCGGCTGACGGGTGCGATAGCGTTTCAGCAAATGGATAAAGTTTTGCCATTCGCTGGCGTCGCGTGCGCGCTGACTCTCCTGTAACGCATAGCGACCGGCGGTGTCGATCAGTACCGCGCTGTCGGTAAACCACCAGTCGCAATGGCGTGTTCCGCCAACACCACGGATTGCCGCGTTGCCAAGGCTATCGGTAAGGGGAAAATCCAGCCCGGCATTGAGCAGGGCGGTGGTCTTACCGGCTCCTGGAGCGCCAATGATCACATACCAGGGTAACTGATAGAGATAGTGGCTCTGAAATCGTGCCAGCCAGCTTTGCTGTGGACGTCGGCCAAACTGGGTGCGCTTCAGGCGCTGTGCGGCTTCACTGAAACGTTGTGTCAGTAAGGTTTCGGTTGCCTGGCGATCGCTTAACTCTTCACTGCTGTCCTGTTGCAGACGGGTGAGGAGTTTACTGTTAAACCACCCCCGCCAGATTGCCGGGATAAACTGGAACAGAACCCAGAAAAAATAGAGGAAACCTACCACCAGCTGGCGTGGCCACACTGGTTCGAGCGGGCGGGTATCGCCCCAGCTCCACAGCGGACCGAGTATCCACAGCACGCAACTCAGCGCGCTGACACCAATAAAGCTCCACAGCAGGCGGTGGGTTAATAAATGCTGAAGTGATGCGCGCATCACTGGCCTCCCTGATGATTGCTGAGGGTTTCCGGTGCCGCGAATAGGGTGATTTCCACCCGGCGGTTGCGGGCGCGGTTTTCATTGCTGTCGTTGGGCAGCAGGGGATTGCTGTCGCCTCGTCCTTCGGCTTTGACGTTGTGCCCCTCAGCCAGCTGCGGATTGAGCAGCTGCGCCACAGCGCGCGCGCGGGCAAAGGAGAATTCATAGCTGGAGGCGAAGCGTCCATCCACCGCGCTGTCATCGGTATACACCGAGACCAGCACCGTACCTTTCACTGATTTCATTGCACTGGCGACGTGGGCCAGCAGGGCGCGTCCCACCTGATTGACGACCGTACCGTCGGCGGCAAACAGCTTATCGGCGGGGATGATCACCTTGCTCCCAAATGCACCATCGCTGACTTCCAGTTGCCCGGCGGCGATCACATCGTTAAGGCGCTGATGCAGGTCAAGCAGTGCCTGGGGGGAGGTCGGGCGGCGTCCTGGCGTAATTTGCGGTAACGGTGTTTGATAGATGGCGCGCAGCAAGGGTTCTGCGGCGTTGCCCAGACGCCAGTTCAGGCCACTGTAGATCAGGCAGGCCACCAGGGCCGCCAGTGTGACGCAGGCCCACAGCGGCACCATTGGACGGGATAAGCTGCTCACCAGCGGATGGACCTCCACCAGGCGAGCCATGGCGGCAGCGTTATCCGGACGGGTTTCGGCAATCAAATGCGCCAGGCGTTTACGGATGATTTCGCACTGCGCAGGGCCGTTCTCACTGCCGCGATAGCGGCCTTCGTACCCCAGCAGCAGACAATAGTGGATCACTTCCAGCAGCCACAGATGTTGTTCCGGGTTTTGTGAAATGCGTGACAGCAGTTGAAAGACCTTTTCGCCGCCCCAGCTTTCATTATGGAAAGTCACCAGCATGCCATTACCGGACCAGACACCACGGGTGCCCCACGGCGTTTGCGCAGCGGCTTCATCCAGCAGGCTACACAGGCAATAGCGGGCGCCAATAATCATCTCAAACGGTAAACCGGCTTGTTTACAGCGGTTTTCGAACTGGCGGACTTCATCGATGAGTAGCTGACGCAGCCCGGCAGGATCGTCATGCGTAGCGGCCTGCCGAATCTGAACGACGGCATTGAGGATTGGGGCTGCGGCAGTCAATAAAAGGTTATCATTGCCCGCGACGTTCGCATCACGTGCAGGAGCGTCCTGAGTCATTAAATCGTGTTCTTCCAGGCAATAGTGAAACTCTCTGCCCGCAGAGAGTCAGCCTTCTGCGGGCAATATGCGCCGGATTTCATGTTCAGTCTAAGATCCAGGTCGCGGTATCGTTGGTGCGGCATGCCTTGCTGGCACCCCCCACGTCTACACAGACCTGTTTGCTGCGGCGGGGACGGGGACGGTCGCTGCGCACGGTGGCATCATAACGGCTGCTTTCGACGCCCGCTTTCGGCGGCACGTAGCCAATCAGCTGACCCTGCGCTTCATCTGCAATCGCCAGCCAGCTATGCTCAACCCGACCTAAAACTTCAAAGGTTTTACCGGTTTCCAGGTAACGCACCACTTTGCCGCTATAGTCGGGTGTAGTCATGATGGATGCGCCATATAAGGCACGAAAGCTCTCATTGACCGGCGTGAACTCGTCAGGTGCTGCCACCGCATGACGATGAACCAGTTTAACCCCATTCACTTCACTGGTTACCAGGGTGTCATCTGTCACTGGCGGCGGTGGCGCTTTACAACTCGCCAGAGTGAGCACCGCCAGCAGTGTTAGCACAAGACTCTTATTCACCATGATCCTCAAATTTCATCAGATTAACTACATAATGGGGAGTCCTGAGTGCCGGTTAACGGACGCAGGAGGTCGGATTATGCAGTGAGAAAGCCATCAAAAAAACAGACAGATTACAGAAAGATAGTGCTCCCGTCAGTCTACCTAAGACTTTTGAGAATTCAAACCATTGCACCGTATGAAATCCCGTGCTAACGGGGAAAACGGGACGATCGTTGGGTGATAAAAAAACTGTGCGCGTGGGGATAGTTAAGCCAATTTAACTTATTTGGTGCTATTCGGCGCTCAGGCCAGCGTAAGCGCTATTGATGCCTGTCAGGACCAAAAATAAACGGTAAATAAGATTAATCTATTTTCTGTTGTAAAAAAAGATTGCGGCAGTAAACAATTTTCTTACTTTCAGAATATCCGCCCCTGATTCGGCCCGTTGCAACTTCAGTTCCGGCATGGCTTTTGCTAAGTCTTTTAGTCGAAAAGGTTATTTGCCAGGAGAATGCGATGACTCAGGCTGTGGATTATTTGCAGGCCAGCCGCGCGAGCGAAATTGCCAGCCTGCAACGGCTGCTGCGTACTGGTGAATTAATCACTGCAATCAGTGAGTTAATTCATCTGTTGCAACGTGAAAGAGGCGTCAGCAACATCTGGTTGTGTTCAGACGGGCGTTTATTTGGTGATGAGCTGGAAGCGCGCGCGTTGGATGTCCAGCGCGGTCAGCAACTCATGCTCGCCGTGCTGCCACCGGCAGATGCGCAACCAGGCTATAGCCGCTTCTGCCTGCTTATCGCGGCGGGTTTACAGGCGCTGGAAGGATTACCCGCACTGCGGTTGCAGGTACAAAGCCAGCAACTGGCGCATGCGCAGGCGATGGACGCGTTCAACCACATTATCCGTACCTTACTCAATCTGGTGTTTGAAGCGGCGGATACCGCCAGCGAGCCGGATATTTCACGCGCGCTGATCGCGCTGTTCAGCTTTATGCAGGGGAAAGAGTTGGCCGGGCAGGAACGTGCCACCGGGTCAGCAGGTTTTGCCGCCGGACATTTTAGCGACCAGCAGCGGCAGCGGTTGCAGGCATTGATAGAAGCCCAGGAGCAAAGCTTCGCCACCTTCAGTCAGTTTGCCGATGCCTACAACCTGCAACGCTGGCGCACCATGGCGGATGCGGGAAGTGACATTGAACGTCTGCGACGTATCGCCTGTACCGGCGCGCATTGTGGCGAGAACGGGGTACTGCAATGGTTCCGGCTGCTCACCGCACGTCTCGATCAAATGAAACAGATAGAAGATGGTCTGAGCGCCATGTTGATGAGCTGCTGCCGGCGTGCCATCACCGCCAGCGAGCAGCACGATACCCACGCGCCTGCGCTGGCAGATGAGGCCGGTTTCACTTTATATGTGGCAGGGGCTAACTGGCTGGCGGGGCAGGATATCACGCTGGATAGCAATGGCCTGGCCCCCCAGTTGGGACGTTCGGTGCTGTCGCTGATCCGTGAGCAGGCGCAGCGTTTACAAACGCAGGCCGATGAACTGGCCAGCATGCGTGCCTCGCTGGATGAGCGCAAAATCATCGATCAGGCCAAGGGGTGGTTGATGCAACAGCATGGCTACAATGAGCAGGACGCGTGGCAGACGCTGCGTAAAAGCGCCATGAACCAGAACAAACGCATTCTTGAAATCGCTCAGGCGATCCTCGCGGTCGCCGCCACGTTAAAGACATAACCCATTAGAGTTAGCTGCACAAACAATGTGCGTATTTTGCGTCAATGCAGTGCGCACCGCTGAACGAAAAAAGGGCTTAGACACTTAACTGCCTGAAATGCCGCCCTTCACCTTCCTGGCACAGCCTTTGCAATATCCTGAATGACATTACGCATTTGTTTTGCCAACGGCGGCAGAACGAGTGCTTTGGATAAAGGCGTCCGGCCCCGTGCGATTGCATGTGGGAGGACGCCTTTTTTTATTCCTTTTTTTCAGGGTAAAGCGGATGAGCAAAACGCGGTTTTCGATTTCCCGTCGTCAGTTTTTGCTGGGCAGTGCGGTGGTAGGCAGTAGCTATCTGCTGCCTGGGTTACGCAACGCCGTCTGGGCAGCAGGCAGTGATGCGCCGGAGAAAAGTACGGTGCGGGTGGGGTTTATCCCGTTGACGGACTGCGCGCCGGTGGTCATGGCGGCAGTAAAAGGATTCGACAAAAAATACGGCCTCAGCCTGCAACCCAGCAAAGAAGCCAGCTGGGCAGCAGTGCGCGACAAACTGACGTCCGGTGAGCTGGATGCGGCCCATGCGTTGTACGGCATGATCTATGGCCTGCAATTGGGTGTGGCCGGTCCGCAGCACGAGATGGCCAACCTGATGACGCTGAACAACAATGGCCAGGCCATCACCTTAGCCAATCAGCTGAAAGATCAGAAGGTGACCGATGCCGCCAGCCTGAAAACCCTGATCGCGGGCAGCGCCAAAGGGACTTACACCTTCGCTCACACCTTTCCCACCAGCACCCACGCCATGTGGCTGTATTACTGGCTGGCGAATGCCGGGATCGATCCCATTGAGGATGTGCGTACCGTGGTGGTACCGCCGCCGCAGATGGTGATGAACATGAAGATCGGCAATATGAGCGGCTTCTGCGTCGGCGAACCCTGGAACCAGCGTGCCATCAGCGACAACATTGGTTTCACCGCCGCAACCACACAGCAAATCTGGCCGGATCACCCGGAAAAAATCCTCGCTACCCGCTCGCAATGGGTCACGGAAAACCCTAACACCGCCCGCGCACTCACCGCTGCGGTTCTGGAGGCCGCGCGCTGGATTGATGCCTCTGACGACAACCGACGTGAAACCGCGCAAACCCTGGCGGGACGCGCCTGGATCAACACCAAACCGGAAATCCTCGAAGGCCGCATGTTGGGTCATTACGAAAATGGTCTCGGTCAGCAATGGCAGGACGCACATGCGATGCGTTTCTTCCATGACGGTGAAGTCAGCTTCCCGTGGCTTTCCGATGGCATGTGGTTTCTGACGCAACTGAAACGCTGGGGAATGCTGAAAAGCGATCCGGATTACCTCGGCGTGGCACAGAAAATCAACCGTATCGACATCTATAAGCAGGCTGCGGCTGCGGTGGGCAATGTCACGCTGCCCACTGGCGTCATGCGCAGCAGCACCCTGATGGACGGCAAAGTGTGGGACGGCAGCAATCCTGCCGCCTACGCCGCCAGTTTCGCTATTCACCATTAAGAGGAGTTGCCATGAAATCTGAAGCGCGCACCCTGAAAACGCCGGTCAGCGCCGCCACTCCGACGGCGCAGGTGATCACTCTCAAGGTTCAAACGGCCCCCAGCGTCCGCCAGCCGTGGCTGCGGCCACTGTTGCAACGGCTGATTCCGGCAGGTTGCGGCATCCTGCTGCTGTTGCTGGTATGGCAAATCGCCGCGTTATCCAGCAAAGGCTTTCCCACGCCTTACGCCACCTGGCAGGCGGCGCTGACCCTGTTTGCCGACCCCTTCTATAACAACGGTCCAAACGACCAGGGCATTGGCTGGAACGTGCTGGCGTCGTTGCAACGTGTGGCGGTGGGCTTTGGCCTGGCAGCACTGGTGGGGATTCCGGCGGGTTTTCTGCTCGGTCGCTTCACCTTTGTCTCCCGCATGTTCAACCCGATTATCGCGCTGCTGCGTCCGGTAAGCCCGCTCGCCTGGCTGCCAATCGGCCTGCTGCTGTTTCAGCGTGCTGAACCGGCCTCCAGCTGGACCATTTTTATCTGCTCCATCTGGCCGATGGTGATCAACACCGCCGAAGGGGTGCAACGGATCCCGCAGGATTACCTCAACGTGGCGCGGGTGCTGCAACTGTCTGAATGGACGGTGATGCGCCGCATCCTTTTCCCGGCGGTGTTGCCCGCAGTGTTGACCGGGGTACGCCTGTCCATCGGTATCGCCTGGCTGGTGATCGTCGCCGCCGAGATGCTGACCGGCGGCCTGGGGATCGGTTTCTGGATCTGGAATGAGTGGAACAACCTCAATGTGGAAAACATTCTGATTGCCATTGTGATCATCGGCGTGGTCGGGCTGCTGCTCGAACAGATGCTGATGCTGCTGGCGCGTCGTTTTAGCTGGGATAAATAAGGAGCCTATCTGATGAATCCGATCATTCGTGTGCAGCAGGTGAGTCAGCGTTTCGCCACGGCTCAGGGTGATTTCCTCGCCCTCGACAACGTCAGTTTTGACATCCATCCGGGAGAAACCCTCAGCCTGATTGGTCACTCCGGCTGCGGCAAATCGACGCTGCTCAACCTGATTGCCGGGCTGACCGCGCCGAGCAGCGGCGTGCTGCTGTGTGACAACCGTGAAATCACGGGTCCTGGCCCGGAACGTGCGGTGGTGTTTCAAAACCATTCGCTGCTGCCGTGGCTGACGGCGTATCAAAACGTCGAACTGGCTGTGCAGCAGGTGTTTAAAGGCAAGATGAACCGCAGCGAGATGGCGGAATGGATTGAGCACAACCTCGGCAGGGTGCAGATGAGTCATGCCATGCATAAGCGTCCGGGAGAAATCTCGGGTGGCATGAAACAACGCGTGGGCATTGCCCGTGCGCTGGCAATGAAACCGCGCGTGTTGTTGCTGGATGAACCCTTTGGTGCGCTGGATGCACTGACCCGCGCTCATTTGCAGGACAGCGTGATGCGCATCCAGCAGGAACTCAACACCACCATCGTGCTGATTACTCACGATGTAGACGAAGCGGTGCTGCTTTCGGACCGGGTGCTGATGATGACCAATGGGCCTGCTGCGCAGGTTGGCGAGATTCTGGCGATTGATTTGCCACGCCCGCGCTCGCGTGTGGCGCTGGCCGATGAGCCGCGTTATCACCAGTTGCGTCAGCAAATCCTGCATTTCCTCTACGAAAAGCAGACGGCAGTCGCGTAAGGAGCCGGGCATGCAGCAGCTGATTGTCATCGGAAACGGTATGGCGGGGATGCGCATGGTGGAAACCCTGCTGCAGCGTGCGCCAGGACGTTATGCGATTACCGTCATTGGCCGCGAACCCGAGGGAAATTACAACCGGGTGCTGCTGTCGCCGGTGCTGGCGGGGGAGAAAACCTTCGCTGAAACCCTGATTCATTCCCCGCAATGGTATGCGGAGAACGGCGTCAGGTTGCTGGCGGGGGAAGAGGTCGAGTCGGTGGACATCGCCGCCCGACTGCTGCACACCGACCAGCGCACCCTGAGCTGGGACAAGCTGGTATTTGCCTGCGGATCGCAGCCACGGATGCCATCGCTGCCCGGCATCGGCCAGCCCCATGTGTTGGGATTCCGCACCTTACGCGATGTGAAAAAAATGCAGGCTGAGGTGGGACCGGTGGTGGTGCTGGGCGGTGGCCTGGTTGGCGTTGAGGCGGCAGCGGCACTGCGCCAGCAGGGGCGCGCAGTCACGTTACTGCACCATCGTCCCTGGCTGCTGGATCGTCAGCTGGATGCTCACGCCGGGTCGCTGTTGCAGCAACACCTGACCGCACGTGGTATCGACTGCCGTCTCGGGGTGTCGTTGCAGCAGGTGGAGGCGCAGCAGGTGATGCTCACCGATGGTAGCCAGATCGCCGCACAGCAGGTGGTGATTGCCATCGGCGTCATTCCGGAGATTGCGCTGGCGCAGGCGGCGGGCGTGCCTTGTCAACGCGGCATTCTGGTGAATCGCCAGCTGCATACCGCGATCCCCGGTATCTATGCCCTGGGTGAATGCTGCGAGATTGACGGCGAAACCTTCGGTCTGGTCGCACCCTGTCTGGCACAGGCGGCAGTGCTGGCCGGAAGTCTGGCGGGGGAGCCGGTGGATGATTTTTATTACCAGGAGAGCGGCACCCGGCTCAAGGTCAGCGGCATCGAGATGTTCAGTGCCGGAGAGATGAGTGAAGCCCCTTCGCTGACCAGCTTCGACCCGCTAGCGGGACACTACCAACGGCTGTTCCTGCGTGATGGCGTGCTTTCAGGCGTGCTGTTGTTTGGTGACAGCAGTCCGGCAGCAACGTTACTCACCCGATTACAACGGACCGAACGCGTTGATATCAATGCGCTGTTTGGCCTGGACAACAATACGACGCAGCCAGTGGCTGCAGGAAGCACAATGATGAGCAAACCCATTCTCGCAGTCGTGGGCCACGGTATGGTTGGCCACCATTTTCTTGAGCAACTGGTCAGCCGCGAGCTGCATCAGCAATATCATATTGTGGTGTACGGCGACGAGCCGCAGATGGCTTACGATCGCGTGCATCTGACAGAGTATTTCACCGGCAAAAGTGCTGACGACCTGTCATTGGTGAGTGACAATTTTTTCCAGCAGCACGGCATTGAGTTGCGTAGCGGTTGTGAAGTCAATGCGATTGACCCGCAGCGCCGCAGCCTGCGCGACAGCCAGGGGAACGAACTGGCGTGGGACAAACTGGTGCTGGCGACCGGCTCGGTGCCGTTTGTGCCACCGGTACCAGGCCATGACCTGCCGCGTTGCTTTGTCTATCGTACGCTGGCGGATCTCGATGCTATCGCCGCCTGTGCGCGTGGGGCGAAACGCGGGGTGGTGATTGGTGGCGGTTTGCTGGGTCTGGAGGCGGCTAATGCTCTGAAGCAACTGGGGCTGGAAACCCATGTGGTTGAGTTTGCGCCGCGCCTGATGGCCGTGCAGCTGGATGACGGTGGCGCGCAAATGCTGCGTGGCAAAATCAGCGCCCTCGGGGTGCAGGTGCACACCAGCAAGGCAACGGAAGCCATTGAGAGCCAGCCGGACGGCAGCGTGCAACTGCGCTTCGCTGATGGCAGCCTGCTGGATACCGACCTGGTGGTGTTTTCCGCCGGGATCCGCCCGCGTGATGCGCTGGCGCGGGCGGCAGGCATGACCCTCGGTGAACGTGGCGGCATCGTCATTGATGATAACTGCGCGACCAGCGTGCGCGATGTGTATGCCATCGGTGAATGCGCCCTGTGGCACGGACAAATTTTTGGTCTGGTGGCACCGGGCTACCAGATGGCGCGGGTGCTGGCCGGACAACTGGCTCAGGAAGAGACGGCCTTCAGCGGCGCGGATATGAGCACCAAACTTAAGCTGCTGGGGGTGGAAGTCGCATCATTTGGCGACGCTCATGGCCGTACTCCGGCCAGCCAGAACTATCAATGGATCGATAACCCGAAAGGCATCTACAAAAAGCTGGTGGTGTCTGAGGATGGCAAAACCCTGCTGGGCGGGGTG
Source organism: Pantoea cypripedii (assembly GCF_002095535.1). Classification (NCBI taxonomy): domain Bacteria; kingdom Pseudomonadati; phylum Pseudomonadota; class Gammaproteobacteria; order Enterobacterales; family Erwiniaceae; genus Pantoea; species Pantoea cypripedii. The sequence goes on along the minus strand of NZ_MLJI01000001.1, from coordinate 2,465,271 downwards.
CTGGTGGGAGACAGCAGCGATTACGCCAGCCTGCTGCAAATGATGCTGAATAAAATGGCGCTGCCGGAAGCGCCGGAAAGCCTGATTCTGCCTCAGCTGGCGGGTGCGCCAGCCAAAGCACTCGGCGTTGCCGCGTTGCCGGACAGCGCACAGATTTGCTCCTGCCACAATGTCAGCAAAGGCGACATCTGTACTGCCGTGCAAAGCGGCTGTGGCGATATGGCGGCACTGAAAAGCTGCACCAAAGCGGCCACCGGTTGTGGGGGCTGTAGCGCGCTGGTGAAGCAGGTGATGGAGCATCAGCTCGCCAGCCTCGGTGTTGAAGTGAAGAAGGACATTTGCGAGCACTTTGCCTGGTCACGCCAGGAGTTGTATCACCTGATCCGCGTGGGTGAAATCACCACGTTTGATGAGTTGCTGGCCCAGCATGGTCGTGGTCATGGCTGCGAAATCTGCAAGCCGTTGGTGGGTTCACTGCTGGCCTCCTGCTGGAATGATTATTTGCTTAAACCCGCGCATCTGCCGTTGCAGGACACCAACGATCGCTACTTCGCTAACATCCAGAAAGATGGCACCTACTCGGTGGTGCCGCGCGTACCCGGTGGTGAAATCACCCCGCAGGGCCTGATTGCGATTGGTGAAGTGGCGGCGCAGTACGACCTCTACACCAAAATTACCGGCGGACAACGTATCGACCTGTTTGGTGCGCGTCTCGATCAACTGCCCGCTATCTGGGAAGCGCTGATTGCCGCCGGATTTGAAACCGGCCATGCCTATGGCAAATCGCTGCGCACGGTAAAATCCTGCGTCGGATCGAGCTGGTGCCGCTACGGCGTGCAGGATTCCACCGCTTTTGCCATCGCGCTGGAGCATCGCTACAAGGGCCTGCGTGCGCCGCACAAAATTAAAATGGCGGTGTCTGGCTGCACGCGCGAATGTGCCGAAGCGCAGAGCAAAGATATTGGCGTGATCGCCACTGATAAAGGCTGGAACCTGTATGTGTGCGGCAATGGCGGTATGAAACCCCGCCATGCTGACCTGTTTGCCAGCGACCTGGATGACGACACCCTGATCCGTTATGTCGATCGCATCCTGATGTTCTATGTCCGCACTGCCGATCGTTTGCAACGCACCAGCGTGTGGATGGACAACATGGAGGGCGGGCTGGCGTATCTGCGTGAGGTGGTGATTGACGATGCGCTTGGCATCGGTGCCACGCTGGAGCAGGAGATGCAGCTGGTGGTGGATCGTTATCAGTGCGAATGGCACACCACGCTGGCCGACCCGTCGCGCCGTGCGTTGTTCAGTGCCACCATCAACAGCGACCAGCCGGACGAAACCCTGCATTACAGCGAAGTACGTGGCCAGCGTCAGCCGGTTGATAACCTAAGCATCCCGGTGCTGACCCTGCCAGCGGAACCGTGGCACGCCATCTGTGATGAGGCGGCGATCCCCCCTGCGGCAGGTGTCGGGGCGCGGCTGGGTCAGCAGCGTGTGGCCTTGTTCCGCTTCGGTAGTGCCATTTATGCGCTGGAGGATATTGAACCGGGTACTCAGGCCAGCGTGTTGTCACGCGGCATTCTCGGTGATGTGGCCGGGGAGCCGGTGGTGATCTCGCCATTGTATAAGCAGCGGATACGCCTGCGTGACGGGCAAAGCCTCGACAACCCCCAGCTGCAATTACGTTGCTGGCCAGTACGGGTTGAGGGTGGCAAAGTCTGGCTGGGTAATCAGCCGCTGCTGGCCCTGGCGGCAGCATCATGAAAACCACCTGTCCCTACTGTGGCGTGGGTTGCGGCGTCGAGATCCCTGCTCCTGATGCCCCGGTCAGTGGCGACCGCCAGCATCCGGCTAACTTTGGCCGCCTGTGCGTCAAGGGTTCTGCGCTGGGGGAAACGCTAGGACAGGAGGGACGTTTGCTGTGGCCGCAGGTCAAAGGCCAGCGTGTCAGCATGGATCAGGCACTGGATTATGTGGCCGCAGGATTGCGTGACATCATCCATCAGCATGGCCCACAGGCAGTGGCGTTTTATGCCTCTGGCCAGCTGCTGACCGAAGATTACTACGCCGCCAATAAACTGATGAAAGGCTTTATTGGTGCCGCCAATATCGATACCAACTCGCGGCTGTGTATGGCCTCGGCGGTGGTGGGATACAAACGGGCCTTCGGTGCCGATGCGGTGCCTTGCTGCTATGAGGACATTGAGCAGACGGACCTGGTGATTCTGGTGGGTTCCAACGCGGCCTGGGCGCATCCGGTTGCCTGGCAGAGGCTGGTGCAGGCGAAGCAGCAGCGGCCAGAGATGAAGCTGGTGGTTATCGATCCGCGGCGGACCGCCAGCTGTGATGTGGCCGATCTGCATCTGGCCTTGCGTCCCGGCAGCGATAGCGCCTTATTTGCCGGATTACTTAACTGGCTGAGCAGCGAGGGCGGCATCGATCGCAGTATGCTGCCGCACCTCGACCATGTCGAAGCGACGCTGGCAGCCTGTACTGACTGGGATCTGGCCGCCGTTGCCCGTGCCTGCCAGCTGGATCAGGCCAGCATCCTTGCCTTCTGGCAGCTATTCACCGCGCATCCCCGTGTCTTGACGTTATGGTGCATGGGGATCAACCAGTCGCAGACTGGCAGCGACAATAACAACGCCATCCTTAACGTGCATCTGCTGAGCGGCAAAATTGGCCGTCCGGGATGTGGGCCTTTCTCGCTCACCGGCCAGCCCAATGCCATGGGCGGGCGCGAAGTAGGCGGCCTGGCCAATCAACTGGCCGCGCATATGGGGTTTAGCGTGGAAGAGGTGGATCGACTGGCCCGTTTCTGGCGCAGCGAGCGGGTAGCCTCTCAGCCTGGCCTGAAGGCAGTAGAGTTGTTCCAGGCGGTTGAACGTGGTGAGGTGAAAGCGGTCTGGATTATGGGCACCAATCCGGCGGTGTCGATGCCGGAGGGAAATCGCGTGGCTGAAGCGCTGGCGCGTTGCCCGCTGGTGATTGTCTCGGAGGTGAGTGCGGCCACCGATACCAGCGCTTATGCCGACGTGCTGCTTCCCGCTCAGGGGTGGGGGGAAAAGAATGGCACCGTGACCAATTCGGAACGCCGCATTTCGCGGCAACGCAGTTTTGTTGCACCCGCCGGGGAAGCGAAGCCAGACTGGTGGTTGCTGGCTCAGGTGGCTCAGCGCCTCGGTTATGAGGACGCTTTTGGCTGGCAGCATCCCCATGAAATCTTTATTGAACATGCAGCGTTGTCTGGCTTTGAAAATCAGGGGCGTCGTGCGTTTGATATCAGCGCCCTGGCAACGCTGAGTCGTGAACAGTATGACCAGTTGCAGCCGGTGCAGTGGCCGGTTAACCCGGCTGCCCCGGCAGGTACTGCCCGGCTGTTCAGCGATCGCCGCTTCTTTCATCCAGAGGGTAAAGCCCGTCTGCTGCCGGTAGCCATTCCGTTATCTACCCCATCGTCCGAACATTATCCGTTGCTGATGAACACCGGGCGTATCCGCGATCAGTGGCACACCATGACGCGTACCGGTGCAGTGCCGCGGCTGATGCAGCATTACGACGAACCTTTTGTATTGCTGCATCCCCATGACGCGGCGGCACATGGCCTGAGTCAGGGGGATCTGACGCGGGTGCAATCACAGCTTGGCTGGTGGTGTGGCCGGGTGAATATTGATAACGGCCTGACGCGTGGACAGCTGTTTATCCCGATGCACTGGACGCGTCAGTACAGCGCCCAGGCGAATGTCGATGGGCTGGTGGCGGCGCGTTGTTGTCCGGATTCCGGGCAACCAGCCCTCAAGCAAACTGCCGTGCGTCTGCAACCGCTGCGTCCGCAGTGGCAGGGCTGGTTGTGGCAGCGTGAGCAGGCGGATCCACAGCATGTGGATTATTGGTCACGCGCGCCGCAGCCGGGTGTCCAGCGTTATGTGCTGGCCGGGCAGGGCTCACCAGCCGATTGGTTACAGCAACAGCCCGGTGCAGCTGAACTGCAATGGCAGCAAGCCCGTGCAGGACAGCAGCTGCATCTGTTGGGCTGGCGCGATGGTCAGCTGGAGCGGGCATTCTATGCCGCTCCCTGGTTACCAGAGATTGACCATTCCTTTGTCGCGTTGGGATTCAGCGAACATCCAGCCACGGCGCAACAACGTCATGCGTTACTTGGCGGACGGCCTGCGCAGGGAGAGAGCCAGGGACGGACCATTTGCAGCTGTTTTGGCGTCGGTGAAGTCGCCATCCGACGAGCCATTGAGCAGGGTTGCCACTCTCCGGCAGCGCTGGGCGCATCGCTCAAGTGCGGCACCAACTGTGGCTCCTGTATTCCGGAGCTGAAACAACTTATCAGCGCGCTTCAGGTAGCGCAGTAGCGGAGGCCATCATGACCCAGGCAATTGAGACACTGGATAAACTGTTTAACCCGCCGGGATTGGAAGCGCCACAGGGGCAGGTATGGTTGGTGGGTGCCGGGCCGGGCGATGTGGAGCTGCTGACGCTGAAAGCGCTGCGGTTGATCAAAAGTGCGGATGTGGTGGTCTATGACCGGCTGGTCAGTGATGATGTCATGGCGGAAGTGCCGGCCAGTACGCTGGCGATCGATGTCGGTAAAAAGCCTGGCAGCCATGGGTTAAAACAGGCGCAGATCAATCAACTGTTGGTGGATCTGGCGCGTAGCGGGCGCAATGTGGTGCGTCTGAAGGGGGGCGATCCTTTTATTTTTGGTCGTGGTGGGGAAGAGATGGTTTGTCTCCAGCAGGCCGGAATTGGTTGTCAGGTGGTGCCAGGGATTACGGCCGCTGCAGGTTGTGCGGCAGCCAGCGGTATTCCACTGACCCATCGCGAATGCGCCCAGTCGCTGCGACTGATTACCGGGCACGGTAAAACCGGCGAGCCGCAGCTGGATGATCATAGCCTCACCGCCGCCAATCAGACGCTGGTGTTTTATATGGGGCTGAAATGGAGCGCCAGTATTAGCGTACAGTTGCAGGCGCAGGGGCGAGAACCGACCACGCCGGTTGCCATCATTGAGAATGGCACGCGACCAGAACAGCGGGTGCTCATCACCACCCTGGAGCAGCTTAGCGAGACAGTCGCCCGCGAGCAGCCGCAATCACCAGCGTTGTTGCTGGTGGGTGACGTGGTGCGCTTTTATCGCGCGACCAGCGTCGCCAACGCGACACATTACACAATGGTGTAGCAGCACGATGCCCTGTCCTGAAAGGGCATCGTTTTGAAATGACTCTTTGCTGATACTTTCCTGAACACATCCTGAATGCCTTAAATCCCTCTGACATTTTGATGACTCAAATTTCGGAGGTTGATCACCTGTGCTAACGTCCAGTCATCTTCCCGTCGCCAGGCAACTTTTATTTGCTGCGACATGGAGATACAGATGATCGGGGCAAGGTGGTTGAAATACTGAGACAAGCCAAACCGCAACTTGAGGAAAAGATTATGACGATTGAAGAGCAGTGGCGACTGGAATCACATCTGAAAGGATGGCTAGAAGGATACCTGGAGGGCCGTCAGGAAGCCACACTGGAAATAGCACGCCGTATGCTGGCGGAAAAACTGGCTCTCAGCACCATCATAAAAGTGACGGGCCTCAGTGAGGATGAGTTAAAACAACACAATTCCTGAACACCCCGCGATGTCATCTGCGCAGGCGGTAATTTCCCTTATGGCTAAATAAGCTGACATTTTCCCCCCTTAATCCACGCTTTAGCGTCCGCGCCTTTTGGCATCCTATGCTCAGAATTCCAGTCAGCAGAGGTATGTCGTGGCTGAAGACAGTAGCGACGAGGACAAAACAGAATCGCCCACAGCGCACCGACTTGAAAAAGCGCGTGAAGAGGGGCAGATTCCGCGTTCGCGCGAGCTGACGTCATTACTGATGATGTTATCCGGCATTATGATTTTATGGCTGGGTGGCACCAGCATGGCGCGACGGCTGGCGGCGATGGTCGCGACTGGTTTTCGTTTTGATCATGGCATGGTCACGGATGACAAAGTGATCGTGGCACATATCAGTACCCTGATTGGTCAGGCGGTGCTGGCGGTGCTGCCGCTGATGGCCGGTTTAGTGCTGGTGGCGATGGCTGCACCGATGCTGCTGGGCGGTATCGTCATCAGCGGTAAATCTCTCAGCCTCGATTTAACCAAACTTAACCCGTTGAGTGGTCTGAAACGTATGGTTTCAGGACAAACCTGGGCTGAGCTGCTGAAAGCCATCCTCAAGGCGGTGTTGGTGGGGGCGGTGGCTGGTTGGTATGTCTGGTCGCACTGGCCGGAGATGCTGCGTTTAATCAGTGAATCCCCGATGAACGCGCTGGAACATGGCATGAACATGATCGCCGTGTGCTGTGTGCTGGTGATGTTGGGTTTGATTCCGATGGTCGGCTTCGATGTGTTTTGGCAGTTGTACAGCTACTTCAAAAAATTACGCATGTCGCGCCAGGATATCCGTGACGAATTCAAACAGCAGGAGGGCGATCCTCATGTTAAAGGGCGAATTCGTCAGGCGATGCGCGCCGCTGCCCGCCGCCGCATGATGGCTGACGTACCCAAGGCCGATGTGATCGTCACCAACCCGACGCACTACTCGGTGGCACTGCAATATAACGAGAAAAAAATGAGCGCACCGAAGGTGATCGCCAAAGGGGCGGGTGATGTGGCGCTGAAAATTCGCGAACTGGGCAAAGAACATCGCGTACCCATTCTTGAAGCACCGCCGCTGGCGCGTGCGCTATATCGTCATACCGAAATTGGTCAGTTCATTCCAGGGGCACTTTATGCGGCGGTGGCCGAAGTGCTGGCGTGGGTCTGGCAGCTGCGACGCTGGAAGCGTGAAGGCGGCATGATACCGAAGAAACCTAATAATCTGTCGGTCCCGGCAGAGATGGACATTCCAGGAGAGAACAGAAACGATGGCTAATCTGGCCGAAAAGCTGCGGTTACCGGGCAACTTCAAAGACACACAATGGCAGGTACTGGCCGGTCCGGTACTGATCATGATGATCCTGTCGATGATGGTGCTGCCATTACCCGCGTTCATCCTTGACCTGCTGTTTACCTTTAACATTGCGCTGTCGATCATGGTGTTGCTGGTGGCGATGTTCACCCAGCGCACGCTGGATTTCGCGGCATTTCCTACCATTCTGCTGTTCTCCACCTTGTTGCGTCTGGCGCTTAACGTCGCCTCGACACGTATCATCCTGCTGGATGGTCATACTGGTGCCGCAGCGGCAGGACGTGTGGTGGAAGCCTTCGGCCACTTTCTGGTCGGTGGTAACTTCGCCATTGGTATCGTGGTGTTCATCATTCTGGTCATCATCAACTTTATGGTTATCACCAAGGGTGCTGGCCGTATCGCTGAGGTGGGTGCGCGCTTTGTCCTCGATGGGATGCCCGGCAAACAGATGGCGATTGACGCCGACCTGAACGCCGGATTGATCGGTGAAGAGGAAGCCAAACGCCGTCGCTCAGAGGTGACCCAGGAAGCGGACTTCTACGGTTCGATGGACGGTGCCAGTAAGTTTGTGCGTGGTGATGCCATCGCCGGGATCATGATCATGGTGATAAACGTGATCGGTGGCCTGCTGGTGGGTGTGGTTCAGCACGGTCTGGATCTGGGGCACGCAGCCGAAACCTATACGCTGCTGACTATCGGTGATGGCCTGGTAGCGCAGATCCCGGCGCTGGTCATCTCGACTGCTGCCGGTGTCATCGTAACACGCGTCAGCACCGACCAGGACGTTGGCGAGCAGATGGTGGGCCAGTTGTTTAACAACCCGCGCGTGCTGATGCTAAGTGGTGGGGTGATCGGTTTGCTGGGCCTGGTGCCGGGTATGCCTAACTTCGTGTTCCTGCTGTTTACCGCAGGGTTACTGGGCCTGGCCTGGTGGTTGCGTGGCCGTCAGATGCAGCCGAAGAAACAACCGGAAGCGTCCAGTGTAGTGAAAAGTCAGGAGACGCCTGCCACGGTTGAAGCTTCATGGACCGACGTCCAATTGGAAGATTCACTCGGTATGGAAGTTGGCTATCGCCTGATTCCGATGGTCGATCATTTACAAAACGGTGAACTGCTGGGGCGTATCCGCAGTATCCGTAAAAAAGTGGCGCAGGATGTGGGCTTTCTGCCGCCTGTGGTACATATCCGCGACAACATGGAACTGCCGCCTGCCCGTTACCGCATCCTGATGAAAGGGGTGGAAATTGGCAGCGGTGATGCTTATCCGGGACGCTGGATGGCGATTAACCCTGGCACCGCAGCGGGCACTCTGCCGGGTGAGGCGACCGTCGATCCCGCTTTCGGCCTGGCGGCTATCTGGATCGACAGTGCTCTGAAAGAGCAGGCTCAGATTCAGGGCTTCACCGTGGTGGAAGCCAGTACCGTGGTGGCCACGCACCTCAATCACCTGATTGGACAATACGCCAGCGAGCTGTTTGGTCGTCAGGAAGCGCAGCAATTGCTGGATCGCGTGACGCAGGAAATGCCGAAACTCACTGAAGACCTGGTGCCGGGCGTCATTACCCTGACCACGTTGCATAAGGTCTTGCAGAACCTGCTGACGGAGCGTGTGTCGATTCGCGACATGCGCACCATTATCGAAACCCTCGCCGAACATGCACCGGTGCAGACCGATGCGCAGGAACTGACCAGCGTAGTTCGCGTGGCGCTGGGCCGCGCCATCACCCAGCAGTGGTTCCCAGGCAACGGGGAAGTGCAGGTGATTGGTTTGGATGCGACGCTGGAACGCTTATTGTTGCAGGCATTACAGGGCGGCGGCGGCCTGGAACCGGGTCTCGCCGATCGCTTGTTGCATCAGGCACAGGATGCGCTGCAACGTCAGGAAATGCTGGGTGCGCCGCCGGTGCTGCTGGTTAACCATCCGCTGCGGGCATTGCTGGCGCGCTTCCTGCGCCGCAATCTGCCGCAGCTGGTGGTGTTGTCTAATATGGAGCTGACGGATAACCGCCAGATTCGCATGACCGCCACCATCGGAGGCAAATAACATGCGTCGCGTGTGGCCGGGTTTGTTGCTGTTATTACCCCTGTGGGCGGTAGCGGCGGACGGTGCGTGGCATGCCAGCGCCAGCGGGCCGACGCTTGGGGCGCGCGGTAACTGGCTGGCTTCTCCACCGTTGCGTGCCACATCAAAGGTACAGGGAACAATTTCACAGGTGAGCTGGCGTTATCAACTGAGCCGCCCGGCACCCTCCGGGCTGGTGGTGCGCCTTTGTGCCACCCAGCGTTGTGTGTTGCTGGAGGGGGCGAGCGGGACGACGCGCGGTTTGGCGCATATCGCTGCAGATGAGACGCTACATCTGGCTTTTGGATTTAACGGCCGGGGCGCCGTGCCGCCAGGCCTGCGCGTGGTGAGCAGTGAAGTTACGGTGAATTATCACTAGCCCATAAAAAACCCGCCTTCTGGCGGGTTTTTCGTATTACATACGTTCGACAGTTTTAATGCCGAGGGTATCGAGACCCTGCTTCAGCGTTTTCGCTGTCAATGCCGCCAGTTGCAGACGGCTATTACGCACCTGCTCATCTTCCGCCGACAGGATCGGGCAGTGCTCGTAGAAGCCCGAGAACTGACCCGCCAAATCGTACAGATAAGCACACATCACATGCGGCGTACCATCACGCGCAACCTGAGTGATCACTTCTTCAAATTGCAGCAGACGAGTGGCCAGTTGGGCTTCACGTTCTTCAGTCAGTACGATCTCGCCTTGCAGGCTGTCGGCATCAATCCCGGCTTTGCGGAACACCGACAGCACGCGGGTGTAGGCATACTGCATGTAAGGCGCGGTATTGCCTTCAAAGGCCAGCATGTTGTCCCAGTCGAAGACGTAATCGGTGGTGCGGCTTTTTGACAGGTCGGCGTATTTCACCGCGCCGATGCCCACCACTTCCGCCAGATCCTGCAACTCCTGCGGCGTCATATCCGGGTTTTTCTCGCTGACCAGCGCCAGTGCGCGTTCAACCGCTTCGTCCAGCAGGTCAGCCAGTTTGATGGTGCCGCCGGTACGGGTTTTGAACGGACGGCCATCTTTGCCCAGCATCATACCAAATGCGTGGTGCTCCAGCGGCACGCTCTCAGGCACGTAACCGGCTTTACGCACGATAGTCCATGCCTGTTGCAGATGCTGATGCTGACGTGAGTCGATGTAATACAGCACACGGTCAGCATGCAGGGTTTCGTAACGGTATTTCGCGCAGGCGATATCGGTGGTGGTGTAGAGATAGCCACCATCTTTCTTCTGCACAATCACGCCCATCGGGTCGCCTTCCTTGTTTTTGAATTCATCAAGGAACACCACGGTTGCGCCTTCACTGATCACCGCCAGACCTTTCTCTTTCAGGTCGGCAACGATGCCCGGCAGCATGTCGTTGTACAGGCTTTCACCCATCACATCTTTACGCGTCAGAGTGACATTTAAACGGTCATAAACTTTCTGGTTCTGACTCATGGTGATGTCGACCAGCTTCTTCCACATGGTGCGGCAATATTCATCGCCACCCTGCAATTTCACCACATAGCCGCGTGCGATCTCGGCGAAAGCTTCGTCTTCGTCATAAGTGCGTTTGGCTTCGCGGTAGAAGGCTTCGAGGTCCGCCAGGGCGATATCTTCATGATGTTCGTTCTGCTGTTTTTCCAGGTAGGCAATCAACATACCGAACTGCGTGCCCCAGTCACCGACGTGGTTGGCACGGATGACATGGTGGCCGAGAAACTCCAGCGTACGCACCGCAGCATCACCGATGATGGTGGAACGGACGTGACCCACGTGCATTTCTTTCGCCACGTTCGGTGCGGAATAGTCAATCACCACGGTTTCGGGTGCCACACTGCTAACGCCAAGACGGGGTAAGATCAGCGCCTGCGCCGCCTGTTCAGCCAGCCACTGGCGATCGAGGAAGATATTAATGAAGCCGGGACCGGCGATTTCGACTTTGCTGGCAATACCGTGCAGGTCAAGATGCTGGATCACCTGCTCAGCCAGCTGACGCGGTGCCTGACCGAGCTTTTTTGCCACCGCCATGATACCGTTCGCCTGGTAGTCGCCAAATTGCACCTTAGCGGACTGACGAACCTGGGGTTCGCAATCGGCAGGCGCACCTGCCGCGATCATTGCCTGACCGACTTTGTCGGAAAGAAGAGCCTGAATATTCACCGCGTTACCTTCATATGCTGAAATGGCCCGCCTGCCATAAGCGAGCCGTTGTCGTCATCCCGCAGAGGCGTTCTCGGGCTGGCGGGACGGAAAAAATAAGAGGGGAAGTATACGTGAAATGATAGAGTGCGTCAGCAATCGGTTCAGACTGAAAAATAGAGGAAACACAGCGCCGATTAACGGCGCCGTGCAAAGCGACGAGGATTTTTAACGCTTTTGTCTTCACGCACCTTCCAGTGGCGGGAAATTGCAAATCCCATCAATGCAATCAGGACCGCGACAACAATGAGCATAGACATAGGGCCATTCCTTTTATTTGAGTAGTCACAAATTTATAAGAAAGGATTTCAGGCTGCAATTGTTTGCAGGCTAAATAAGACTTATCTCATTGTATTAATTATATTTATTAAAAACAGGTGGTTAAGGTACTTTCATAAAGTAACTTTTGGACCTGTGGTTACGATTAATCCGAATTGAAAGGCAGTTTTATAAGGTTTTACGGGGTTTTACGGTCTAAATCAGATGATTCTGACAGTTATGCCCGGAGAAATTCAGATTCTGCAAGAATCTACATTGATTAAAAGATCTAAACTAATCGCGAGGTGATTGACGCATGACGATGATTTTTCCTTCAGAACTGAAGGATTTGGAACAGGACCTGCTGCGCTTTGAACAGGCGTTACTACAATTTGCTGAACGTTTGGGATTGCAGCTCGATCAGCACGAGGCCGATCATGTGGCTGTACGTTGCCATCAGTACGCTACGGCTGAGCGCTGGAAGCAGGGTTTGTTGCAAATCGGCAGCCAGTTCTCTGAAGCAATGATCAACGGTCGCCCGATTTGTTTGTTCAAATTGCATCAGCCAATACAGCTGGCGGGATGGCAGGTCGAGGTGATTGAGTTGCCCTGGCCGGGTGAAAAACTCTATCGGCATGAAGGCTGGGAACATGTGGAAATTGTGTTGCGTGGCGAGCCGGAAACGCTCGGCATGCGGGCGATGGCGCTGCTGGCCGATGAAGCGCTGATGCAACCGGGAATTTCGTTTAAAACCAGCACCCCGCAGGGCGAGAAGGAGCGTTTGCCCAATCCGACCCTGGCAGTGACGGATGGGCAAACCACCATTAAGTTTCATCCGTGGCGACTGGAAGAGATCGTCGCCAGCGAACAGGCTTAACGCCGGGTTGCCACCGCGCGTTGCAGACGGGCGACAGCTTCCTCCAGCGTGGCGCGGGTACAGCCAAAATTGAAACGAACAAAATTATCATCGCCAAAGTCGCGTCCTGGTGAGAAACCCAGCCCGTGCTGTTCAAACCACAGTGCCGGGCTGGCAACGGCAAGCTGGCTGGCATCGATCCAGCCGAGGTAGGTCGCTTCTGGGGACACCATGCTCAGTCCGGGCAGGGCATTAACCTGTTCTACCAGCCAGTCACGATTGGCGCGCAAATAATCAAGCTGCGCCGCCAGCCAGGCATCCCCCTCTCGCCAGGCCGCCTCTGCTGCGACCAGTGCCAGAATATCCACCGCGGGCACAATCCCCTGACGTGTCTGATTAAAACGTTCACGTAATTCCGGGTTAGGGATGATCGCCATTGAAGCGCCCAGCCCGGCAATGTTGAAGGTCTTCGACGGTGAAATCAGCGTGATGCTGCGTTGCGCCGCATCTTCGCTCAGCGATGCGAAGGGGACGTGCTGTACGCCGGGGCTGAGGATCAGGTCGCAATGAATCTCATCAGAGCAGACGATCAGATCATGCTGTTGCGCAAAAGCCAGCTGTGCCAGCAACTCGTCACGACGATAAGCAGTGCCGCCCGGATTTTGCGGATTGCACAGCATCAGCAGACGCTCGTTACCCTGCATTTGTTCACTCGCCGCCGCCAGATTCATTAGCCAGCGCTGATTTTCTAACCGCAGTGGTAAGTGGGTTTGATGTCGATCTGCCAGTTTAGCCGCAGCGCGAAAGGGGGGATAAATCGGGTCCGGAGCGACAGTGCTTTGCGCAGGGTCGGTAAATGCGCGGACCGAAAGATTCAGGCCACTCACAACCCCAGGCAACAGCACAATCCATTCCGGCTGGATCTGCCAGCCATAGCGCTGCGCCAGACGGGAAATCGTGATATCAATCAATCCGGTTGGCGTAGTGCCGTAACCGAAAACACCGTGCTCTGCCCGGTTTTTTATCGCAGTAATTATGCATTCCGGGGAGCGAAAATCGGTGTCAGCAACCCATAGCGGCAGTACATCCTGATCGCCATATTTGTGCCATTTCAAACTATCGCTGTGACGGCGGTCTATCCATTGGTCAAAATTGAATGCCATAGTTAGTTTTCCACGTAAACTGTCTTCATTGAGCAGACTAACTTAAGCAATCTTCCCGAGCCAGAAGTCATGTGAAAGGAGAAAAGTATGACGAAACTGGAAATATGCTGCTACGGCATCGACTGTGCAATGACTGCGCAGCTGTCCGGTGCTGACCGAGTGGAACTGTGCAGCGCACCCCGTGAAGGCGGGCTGACACCCTCAGCGGGGGTGCTGGAAGCGGCGCGACGGCAGGTGACGATTCCGGTGCATCCCATTGTCCGGCCACGCGGCGGCGATTTTTGCTATACCGCCCACGAGTTCGAAGTGATGAAATCGGATGTGGCGCTGATGCGTGAACTGGGTTTCCCCGGTCTGGTTATTGGCATGCTGGATGAAGATGCCCATGTGGATGTCGCCCGTATGCGCCAGATTATGGCGTTGTGTGACGGCATGGCAGTGACCTTCCATCGCGCCTTTGACTTGTGCCATAGCCCAAAGCGTGCGCTTGAGGTACTGAGTGATTTGGGTATCGCGCGCATTCTGACTTCGGGTCAGCAGCAAAGCGCGGAAACCGGAATTCCATTATTGCGGGAACTTAATGAGCAAAACGTGGGTCCAATCATTATGGCCGGGGCAGGGGTGCGTCTTAGCAACCTGCAGAAGTTTCTGGATGGTGGAATCCAGGAAGTTCATAGCTCGGCAAGCCGCTTAGTCGCCTCCCCGATGCGCTACCGCAAAGCTGGGGTGTCGATGTGTTCTGAAGCGGAAACCGATGAATTCAGTCGCTACTGCGTTGATGGTGATGTGGTGGAAGCCATGAAAAGCATGATGCAGATGAACACCGTCCGGGTAGCCTGAAATCGCGCCAATTTTGCCGCGCAGCACGCCGAAAGCATGACGTGATGTTTGCAAGTACCAAACCCCAGTTTTTCTTGCTGGGGTTCTTTTTATCTAAAATAAGCGTTTGACTCCGCGCAGTGACGAAATGTGATGGATCATAGAAATATAAATCCGTCAACCCGCCAATATTAAACTCACATAATTTCCATATTGTCATTACCATGACGTGAAGAGAAAAGAACTTATTACAACTAAAAGCATGGATGATTTTGTGAACCAGAGCATCCGTGTGTCATCAATGTAGTGCTTTTGGCTGGGGTAAATGGATATGACCATGATTTCACAGGAGAAGCTTGTAACTCTGAATCGCATGCGAAACGGAACGGATTATAAGTTACGAGGTGATAAAGCAGTCGGTGTGGAAGTCAGACATGATAATGTACGAAGAAAACGCACAGAGGTCACTTGCCGGAGCCTGGCACCATTGATGCGTGAAGGCTTAATTGATTTTGTTGTGATTGTCAGTGATATGACACGTTATTACGAAGTCAGACTCACCGAAGAGGGTGAGAAGATAATAAGGAGCAAGCCACGATAATGTTAGCCGGAATAAAATCCAGCCATCACTTTTAATGATGGATAAAGTCTTAATCGTAGCGGCGCGATTTATCGCGCAATGTTCGTTCGCGTTAATAACAACCCGCGCCATAAATCGCGCTGCTACGCGTCAGGAGCAGAACATGAGAAGTTACTGCCGTTTTAGCGACTGTTCGTAAATATCAATGGCATTAGCAATGATGGCTGCCTGAGATATCCCGGAATGACTCGCGAGCAACTCGATTCGGTCGATGGTATTCAGGGGGAGTTTATAGGTTTTGGGCTTCATACCACGCTTTTCATCGCTGCGTTTCTGAATGTCGCTGGCTGATTGAATCATGCTTAAACCCTCCGTAGAGTTAGGGATAGTAGGGTACGGCTGTGCTCATTAAGATTGCCTTAGGGATTATAAATGGGCGGCAGTGAGCTTAATCTCATGAATAGCCTCACTATAATGGGTTAATCAGACTTGACTTTGTTCAGAAGAGTTTTTTTAGTTTTAAAATCTATGAAATCCTGCAATGGCAGAAGCTAACATTAAATGGCGGATATAAACCGGGGTTAAATATTCAAAGTAAACTTTAACTCAATCCGGGCGGTTCGTCTTTTACTGTTGTGTGATGAGCCTCCTTCTCCCTTTGTGATGATCTCCGCAAGCTGACCGTAGCGCATCATGAAAAAAGATGCTTACATTGAAAGTTAAGGCTATTCACGGATAACCATCATGAAATCCATCCCTTGTGCCGTTTTACTGCTGCTTTTTCCGCTCAGTGGCGCTGCGCTGGCTGTCAGCACCGTCTGTCCGCCGTTGAGCAAGAACATCACCAATAGCAACAACTGGATTATGCTGGGGGGGAATGCGAAAGGTGCCGTGCGCCAGGTGATTGCCGGTGAATTTGGTAAAGACGTTGATTCACAGAAACGCATTCTGGGGCAGTTTGATCCCTGTGGTGATTTGATGGTGGCGGACATTACTTACGATAAAAGCGAAAGTAATGTCGTGCTGAGCATGGAACAACATATTGCGCGTGTGCAGGGCGGCTGGGTGGCTGAGTACGCCTATCTGGTGAAAGTCCTGAAAGAGGGGAAAGAAGTGGTGGTGGATAACCGGCAGGGCACCATTAACTGGCAGATGGGGCAGCGGGGTAATATCATCAGTTCCTCTGACAAATTTACCAGTATGGGCAAAAACGGCTTCACCGATACCACCTACCGTTATGACAAACATTTCCGCGTGGAGAGAAGCGTCGCACGCGGCAGTGATGCGCTGACTAACGGGGAGAGCACCTACAACTGGAATCCACAGGGGTTGGTGATCAGCGCCATCAGCGCTCGCAGCAAAGATACCTACACCTATGACAATCAGTGGCGTGAGTTACGTCTGAATGGCACGGCGACCACTCCGGTCAGTACTATCCGATCGGTGGATGAATGTCAGCTGTGGGATGAGGTAGGAAATTGCACGCTCAGTTATTTGCACGAAACCGAAGTGTTTGAGAAAGGAACCATCGAGCGTCATCTCAGTTCGGCTTATAAATATCAGTATTGGGATAAGCCGACCGAAGAACAGTAGTCATGATGAATGCGTAGCGGCGCAATTTATTGCGCGTTTTTGACCCGGCATTGTTGCCAAATAAGCGCGATAAATCGCGCCGCTACGCAGGGGCATTATTTAACGGTTTTACTGAACGCGTCTACCGCCAGAATGGCATTGGCAATATCTTCCGGTGACAGATGCGGATTCAGGTTTTTCAGCGTATCGCCTTCGCTGTTTGCCAGCGCACCCACCCGCACCAGGTTCTCCCAGGACTCATGCTCCAGATGCAGTTCTTTCAGTGTGGTTGGCATATTAATCGAACGGTAGAAGCGGATGTAACGGGCGATCTCTTCATCCGGACGCTGCTCCAGCACCATCTGGGTCAGGGTGCCATAAGCCACTTTTTCACCATGGGTCAGATGGTGGATATCCCCGTCGATAGCGGTAAAACCATTGTGGATGGCATGTGCGCCAGCCAGACCGGCATTCTCAAAGCCAAGGCCGGAGAGCAGGGTATTGGCCTCTACGACCGCTTCAACCGCTGGCGTTACGCGTTTTTCGCTGACGGCGGTGTAAGCGCTGAATCCCCAGGTCAGCAGCGTTTCCTCACAGGCACGGGCGATTGCCAGCCCGGCGATGGTGGGATCGCCATTGACCATCGATTTGGCATGTGAACGCAGGACCGCCTGCGCTTCTACCCAGGTGGCAAGACCGTCGGCGATGCCCGAAGCGAATAAACGCACGGGTGCGCTGGCGCAGACAGCGGTATCCACCAGTACCAAATCCGGGTTTTTGCTGTAGAAGCGATAACTTTCAAACACGCCGCTGTCAGAGTAGATCACCGAAAGCGCGCTACATGGTGCATCGGTGGAGGCTACGGTGGGGACAATCGCCACTGGCAACTTCAGTTCATCAGCCACGGCTTTCACTGTATCGAGCGTTTTACCGCCGCCGAGGCCGACAATCACATCGCTGCCGGTGGATTTTGCCAACTGCGTCAGACGATTGATCTCATTGCTGGAGGCTTCGCCATTAAACGGCTGACGACTGAATTCGATGCTGGTGGCCTTTAAAGCCTGCTGTGTCCGCTCGCCAATCAGCTGCCAGACGATATCGTCGGCCACCAGAAAAGCGTGTTTACCCAGCTCTGCGATATAGGATCCCAGTTCATCCAGCACGCCAGCGCCCTGCACATATTTCCGTGGTGAAGAGAAAATAAACTTACTCATAGCCATAACTCCTTTGGGTGAGAAAAGAGACTGGCATCAAACTGACACAGAAAAATGACGGTAATTTAACCATTGGTGGCAAGTTGAGAATTATTCTCAGTTACTCACGGAAGGTAACTATCGTCTTCCTCCAATTGCAGCGTTAAGATAGCGGCAAATTTACAGGGAGCCCGCCATGACGTTACTGATTTCATTTCTGTTTGCTATCACCATCCTCACCTTAACACCGGGTTTTGATACCGCACTGGTGCTACGTACTGCGGCGGCCCAGGGCTGGAAACGTGCCTCGGCTACTGCGTTCGGCGTGACCCTGGGATGTCTGGTGTGGGGCGTGATGGTGGGGCTGGGTTTGGGTGCGTTGCTGCTGGCTTCAGAAATGGCTTATAACCTGTTGAAGTGGGTGGGAGCGGCGTATCTGCTGTGGCTGGGCGTGAAATTATTGCTGAATCCGCGTACTCAGGCGGATGACGGGCAGGTTACCACCACAAAAGAACAAAGTTATTTCGCCTGCTTTAGTCGTGGGCTGCTGGGCAACATGCTGAATCCAAAAGTGGGGGTGTTTTACGTCACTTTCCTGCCGCAGTTTATCCCGGCCGGTGCCTCAGTACCGTTGTGGTGTACCCTGATGGCGCTGACCCATATGGCGATTGGTCTGGTGTGGAATGCGGTGCTGATTGGTGGCAGCCATTACTTTGCTGCGCACCTGCGTCGTCCGAGCGTGTTGAAAGTGATGGATCGTCTGACGGGCTGCGTATTTATCGGTTTCGCCGCGAAGCTGGCGCTGTCGCGGCGTTAACGATCAGGGCTTACGTGCCACCAGTACCGCGCGCAGCGGTGCTGGATAGCCTTCCACCGTTTTGCTGCTATCGAGCGGATCAAGGAATTCGGCCAGCGATTCGCTGGTCATCCAGTCGGTACGGCGTTGTTCTTCCACCGAGGTGACCGCGTAATCAACGATACGCACATCGACGAAACCACACTTCTCCAGCCAGCTTTTTAACGCGGCAGCGGAAGGAATAAAGTAGACGTTGCGCATCTGCGCATAACGTTCACCCGGCACCAGTACCGCGTTTTCATCCCCTTCAATCACCAGCGTTTCCAGCACCAACTCCCCTTCACTGACCAGCTGATTCTTCAGCTGTAGCAGATGGTCCAGCGGCGAACGGCGGTGATACAGCACTCCCATCGAAAACACGGTATCGAACGCCTGTAGCGCAGGCAGTTGCTCAATACCCAGCGGCAGCAAATGCGCACGACGATCGTCACCGAGCAGCTTGCGCACCGCTTCGAACTGACACAGGAACAGCTGCATGGGATCGATGCCCACCACCAGCTGTGCACCGGCACCGACCATGCGCCACATGTGGTAGCCACTGCCACAGCCGACATCCAGCACCATGCGCCCGGCCAGCGGGGAAATGTGTGGCTGTACACGCTGCCACTTCCAGTCCGAACGCCATTCGGTATCGATTTCTGTGCCGTAGAGTGAGTACGGCCCTTTGCGCCACGGCATGAGATTACGTAACAGCTTTTCAATCCCGGCACGCTGACGTTCGGTTAGATCATCCTGTTGTGCACTGACGCTATGCAGTAAATCGAGCTGCTGCGGGACCAGTGCAGGAAGATGCTCGACCGATTTTTCCCAGTTACGGAAATGACCGTGCAGATTTTCCCGCTGCCAGGCCGCCACCTGAGCGGGTAGCACTTCCAGCCAGCTGGCGAGCGGGCCTGTAGCGATTTGCTGATAGAAGCGACCAAAATCAATCATTTCAGTGCCACCAGCGAACCAAAGTTAAAGCATTGAAACCATAGCTCAGCGTGGGAAAAACCCGCCTGCTTGAGGCGCGCTTTGTGTGCTTCGACGCTGTCGGTCAACATGACATTTTCCAGCATGCTGCGTTTCTGGCTAATTTCCAGTTCGCTATAGCCATTGGCGCGCTTGAAGTCGTGGTGCATGTTGAACAGCAACTCGCCGACTTCGGCATCTTCAAAGCTGAATTTTTCCGAGAGTACCAGCGCCCCGCCAGGATTCAGACCCTGGGCAATTTTTTGCAACAAAAGCACCCGGGCATCGGGTTCCAGGAACTGCAACGTAAAGTTGAGCACCACCAGCGAGGCGTTTTCGATGTGGATATCACGAATATCCGCCTCCAGCACCTGCACTGGCGTATCGGCACGGAAAGCATCGATATGGCGACGGCAGCGTTCAACCATTGCTGGCGAGTTATCAACAGCAATGATCTCACAACCCGGCACATGAATATTACGGCGGACTGAGAGCGTGGCAGCGCCGAGCGAACAGCCCAGATCGTAGACCTTGCTGTTGGGCTGCACAAAGCGTTCTGCCAGCATACCAATCATCGAAATGATGTTGGAATAACCGGGCACCGAGCGCTGAATCATATCGGGAAAGACTTCAGCCACGCGCTCGTCAAAGGTCCAGTCACCCAGTTTATCGATGGGTGCGGAAAATAGCGTATCGCGGTCAGACATAATGAAATATCCGGAGAGAAAACGGAAAGGGCGCTATTCTGGCAGAAACTGCCGCAGGCTGCACCCGTTTCCCATGAGTGTAGCCCGAGGCGTCAGAACAGGCTGGATTGCTGAGGCCAGACAGGCAGGGCAGGCAGCCGGGGTTCCAGCTGTTGCAGCTGGGGCCACAATGCCTCAACCAATGGAAACACCTCACCCATATCGGGCGTGTGAATAAACAGCAACGGATCGCTCTCTGCCAGCCAGTCGGGCAATTTTTCGAGCCACGGCTGAAACATTGGCACAGATTCATCAACACTATCACTGCCGATAAAACGCACCATCGGCTGGTTGCCGGTACGCACCGCATGTGGCGGTACGCGAGGTTTTTTTTCCCGCGCATGAATGGCCACGGCGGTTTGTGATTGCGAGGCATGGACCGGGCGGCTATCCAGAATCACCCGATTCACGCCGCGTTGTTGCAAACCGCGATTAAGCGCACGTTCGGCCTCGCCTTTGGCAAAGAACGCCGCATGGCGCACTTCCACCCCATAACTGAAGCGACGCGGCAGGCTATCCAGAAAGTGCCACAGATCATTCAGCTGCGCCGGCGAAAAGGCGGCGGGGAGTTGCAGCCAGTATTGGCCGATACGGTTGGCTAACGGGTCCAGCAGACGCAAAAACTCCGCCAGCAAATCATCGCAGTTACGCAGCGCCGCCTGGTGGCTGATGGTAGACGGGAATTTAAAGCAGAAACGGAAATCATCATGGGTCATGTCGCGCCAGCGCAGCACCACTTCCTGCTTTGGCAATGCATAAAGCGTGGTATTGCCTTCGACACAATCGAACAGCTGCGCATAATCTGCCAGCGTTTCCAGACCAAATTGTTTCCAGTGTGCATGCTGCCACTGCGGTAAGCCAATACGTAGCGTCAAAACGAACCCCATACGGAAAAATCAGCGACAGGTTAACCTGTTTTAGTCACACTGGGATAACAACCTGTGACAAAAGCAGATGTTTTAAGCGCTTTGGCGCGGCTCTACTTATCCTGTCAGGCTTTTTCCATTATAATAGCCGCCTTTTTTGCGGCAGCATCTCAGAAGGTTACGCGGCCTGATGCTGCCTGGCTGCAGCGGCGAAGTTAAAAGGATACGTTATGCGTACAGAATATTGCGGACAGCTCAATCTGTCTCATGTGGGTCAGCAAGTCACTCTTTGCGGCTGGGTAAACCGCCGTCGCGATCTGGGTAGCCTGATTTTTATCGATATGCGCGACCGTGAAGGCATCGTCCAGGTGTTCTTCGATCCCGATCGTCAGGAGGCTTTCCAGCTGGCGTCTGAGCTGCGTAACGAATTCTGTATCCAGATCACCGGCACCGTGCGTGCGCGTGATGAGAAGAATAAAAACAGCGAGATGGCGACAGGCGAGATTGAAATCTTTGCCCATGACCTGAACATTATTAACCGTGCTGAACCGCTGCCGCTGGATTCCAACCAGGTCAACAGCGAAGAAGCACGTTTGAAATACCGCTACCTGGACCTGCGTCGTCCGGAGATGGCACAGCGCCTGAAAACCCGCGCAAAAATCACCAGCTTTGTCCGCCGCTTTATGGATAACGAAGGTTTCCTTGATATTGAAACCCCGATGCTGACCAAAGCCACACCGGAAGGTGCGCGTGACTATCTGGTGCCGAGTCGTGTGCATAAAGGCAAATTTTATGCACTGCCGCAGTCACCTCAGCTGTTCAAACAGCTGCTGATGATGTCCGGTTTTGACCGTTACTATCAGATCGTGAAGTGCTTCCGTGACGAAGACCTGCGTGCCGATCGTCAGCCTGAATTTACCCAGATCGACGTGGAAACCTCCTTTATGAGCGCCGAACAGGTGCGTGAAGTGATGGAACGTCTGATCCGTGAACTGTGGCTGGATATCCGGGGCGTGGACCTTGGCAGCTTCCCGCAAATGACCTTCGCCGAAGCGATGCGTCGTTACGGTTCTGACAAGCCAGACCTGCGTAACCCGATGGAGCTGGTGGATGTTGCTGACCTGCTGAAAAACGTCGAATTTCAGGTGTTCTCTGGCCCGGCCAACGATGCCAAAGGCCGTGTTGCTGCGCTGCGCGTGCCGGGTGGTGCCACCCTGAGCCGTAAGCAGATTGATGAGTACGGCAAGTTTGTTGAAATCTACGGTGCCAAAGGGTTGGCGTGGATGAAGGTCAACGAGCTGGCGAAAGGTTTTGAAGGTGTACAAAGCCCGGTAGCGAAGTTCCTCAATGCTGAGATTGTGGCCGCGATTCTTGAGCGCACCGGCGCGCAGGATGGCGATGTGATTTTCTTTGGTGCCGATCGCGCCAAAGTGGTTTCCGATGCGCTGGGCGCACTGCGTCTGAAAGTGGGTCGTGACCTGCAAATCACCGATGACAAAGCCTGGGCACCGCTGTGGGTCATCGACTTCCCGATGTTCGAAGCGGATGACGAAGGTGGTCTGGCAGCGATGCACCATCCGTTCACCTCGCCGAAAGAGATGACGGCTGAGCAACTGGCGGAAAACCCGGAGCAGGCCATCGCCAATGCTTACGATATGGTGATCAACGGTTATGAAGTGGGCGGCGGTTCCGTGCGTATCCACAACGGCAAAATGCAGCAGGTGGTGTTCAGCATTCTCGGCATTGCGGAAGAAGAACAGCGTGAGAAGTTCGGCTTCCTGCTGGATGCACTGAAATTCGGCACCCCGCCGCATGCGGGTCTGGCATTTGGTCTGGATCGCGTCACCATGCTGCTGACCGGTACCGATAACATCCGTGACGTGATTGCCTTCCCGAAAACCACCGCGGCGGCCTGTCTGATGACGGAAGCACCCAGCGAAGCCAACCCGGCTGCGCTGGCCGATCTCGGGATTCAGCTGGCTCCGAAGAAAGACAAGCTTGAGAATAAATAATGGGCTATAAGCATCCGGTGTCGGTTCTGGTAGTGATTTTTGCTCAGGACTCAGGCCGGGTGCTGATGCTGCAACGCCGCGATGACGAGAGCTTCTGGCAATCGGTCACTGGCAGCCTTGAAGCCGGGGAAAGCCCGCTTCAGGCTGCCCAGCGTGAAGTGCAGGAAGAACTGGCGATCGATGTGGTAACCGAACAGCTGCCGCTGGAAGATTGCCATAAGCAAATCGAGTTCGAGATCTTCCCGCACTACCGCCATCGCTACGCGCCGGGCACTACCCACAACCGTGAACACTGGTTCCGGCTGGCACTGCCCGCAGAGCGCGAGGTGATCCTGAGTGAACACCTTGCCGCGCGCTGGCTGACGCCCGCTGATGCAGCAGCCCTGACTAAGTCCTGGAGTAACCGCCAGGCAATTGAAGAATTTATCTGAATGCCAGCCGCCACGCGTTTTTTCGGTGGCGCATTTATTAGAATTTAAAGCATCTGGTGCGTTCTTCAGAACTGCACAGCGAAATTGAACAGTCAGGTTAGAAAGATACCCTGCATAAGATTTGAGATCGGAGAGAAATTTTTATGGCTGGACATAGTAAATGGGCAAACACCAAGCACCGCAAGGCGGCTCAGGATGCGAAGCGCGGTAAGATCTTCACCAAAATCATTCGCGAGCTGGTAACTGCCGCGAAACTGGGTGGTGGCGATGCCGGTTCCAACCCGCGTCTGCGCGCTGCAATGGACAAAGCCCTGTCCAACAACATGACCCGTGACACCATGAACCGTGCGATTGCACGTGGTGTGGGTGGTGAAGATGATTCCAACATGGAAACCATCATTTATGAAGGTTACGGTCCGGGCGGTTCTGCGGTGATGGTTGAATGTCTGAGTGACAACCGCAACCGTACCGTTGGCGAAGTGCGTCACGCCTTCACCAAAACCGGTGGTAACCTCGGTACTGACGGTTCCGTTGCTTACCTGTTCAGCAAGAAAGGGGTTATCTCCTTCGAACCGGGCAAGGATGAAGACAGTGTGATGGAAGCTGCGTTGGAAGCAGGTGCGGAAGATGTGGTGAGCTACGACGATGGTGCTATTGACGTGTTCACGGCCTGGGAAGAACTGGGTGCAGTGCGTGATGCACTGGAAGCCGCTGGCCTGAAAGCCGATAGCGCGGAAGTTTCCATGATCCCGTCGACCAAAGCTGAAATGGATGCGGAAACCGCACCGAAACTGCTGCGTCTGATCGATATGCTGGAAGATTGCGACGACGTGCAGGAAGTTTACCATAACGGCGAAATTTCCGATGAGGTGGCGGAAACGCTGTAATGGCGTTTTCTCAACCCCAGATTGCCGGAGACGCATCATGGCGATAATCCTTGGGATAGACCCTGGTTCGCGCGTCACCGGCTACGGTGTTATCCGCCAGACCGGCCGCC
Organism: Pantoea cypripedii; assembly: GCF_002095535.1. Taxonomy (NCBI): domain Bacteria; kingdom Pseudomonadati; phylum Pseudomonadota; class Gammaproteobacteria; order Enterobacterales; family Erwiniaceae; genus Pantoea; species Pantoea cypripedii. The sequence goes on along the minus strand of NZ_MLJI01000001.1, from coordinate 2,440,760 downwards.
AGCTCAGTTATCTGGGCAGCGGCTGTATCCGCACTAACGTTACCGACCTGCCATCCCGTCTCAAGCTGATTTATGCTGGCGTCAGCGAAATCATCACCCAGTTCTCGCCTGATTTTTTTGCCATCGAACAGGTCTTTATGGCGAAAAACGCCGATTCAGCGCTCAAGCTGGGGCAGGCGCGTGGGGCCGCCATCGTGGCAGCGGTTAATCTTGATCTGCCGGTGTTTGAATACGCGGCACGCCAGGTCAAACAAACGGTGACCGGCATCGGTAGCGCGGAAAAAAGCCAGGTGCAGCATATGGTGCGCACCTTGCTGAAGTTACCGGCCAATCCACAGGCGGATGCGGCCGACGCCCTGGCCATCGCCATCACCCATTGCCACGTCAGTCAGAACGCGGCGCGGATGAGTGATAGCAAGCTGGTGCTGACGCGAGGGCGTTTGCGGTCAGGCTAGATGAAAACCTAAGGCTGGATATTCATCCAGCATTTTTTATGGTATATAAACAGGCTTACTCATAGATTAAGGAAGTGCTCAGGTGATTGGTCGTTTACGAGGCAATATTCTGGAAAAACAGCCGCCGCTGGTGTTAATTGAGGCGCACGGCGTCGGTTATGAAGTGCATATGCCAATGACCTGCTTTTATGAGCTGCCTGAGCTAAACCAGGAAGCGATTATCTTCACCCAGTTTGTGGTGCGCGAAGATGCGCAGCTGCTGTTTGGTTTTAATAGCAAACAGGAGCGTGCGCTGTTCCGCGAGCTGATCAAAGTGAATGGCGTCGGGCCAAAGCTGGCGCTGGCAATTCTCTCCGGCATGTCGGCACAGCAGTTCGTGACGGCAGTGGAGAAAGAAGAGATTGCGGTGCTGGTGAAGTTACCGGGTGTTGGTAAGAAAACTGCCGAGCGCCTGGTGGTGGAAATGAAGGACCGCTTCAAAGGGATGCACGGCGATCTGTTCGGCGGTGACAATGCCTTTACTCTGACCACACCGTCTGCCGAGCCAGAGACCAACGATGCGGAAGCAGAAGCGGTTGCGGCCCTGGTAGCGCTGGGGTATAAACCGCAGGAAGCCAGCCGTATGGTAAGTAAGATTGGCCGACCCGATGCGGACTGCGAAACCCTGATCCGCGAAGCCCTGCGCGCAGCCATTTGAGGTAAAGCATGATTGAAGCCGATCGTCTGGTCTCCGCCAGCAGTGTTAACGAAGAAGAGAACCTCGACCGCGCCATTCGACCGAAGCTGCTGTCTGAATATGTTGGCCAGCCGCAGGTGCGTGAGCAGATGGAGATCTTTATCAAGGCGGCGCAGCTGCGCGGTGATGCGCTCGACCATCTGTTGATCTTCGGCCCGCCAGGCCTCGGTAAAACCACGCTGGCGAATATTGTCGCCAACGAGATGGGCGTCAATCTGCGGACCACTTCCGGGCCAGTGCTGGAGAAGGCGGGCGATCTGGCGGCGATGCTGACCAACCTTGAACCTCATGATGTGTTATTCATCGATGAAATCCATCGTCTGTCACCCGTGGTGGAAGAGGTGTTGTATCCGGCGATGGAAGATTATCAGCTGGATATCATGATCGGTGAAGGGCCAGCGGCGCGCTCCATCAAACTCGATCTTCCGCCCTTTACCCTGATTGGTGCCACCACCCGCGCCGGTTCGCTGACTTCACCACTGCGCGATCGCTTCGGGATTGTGCAGCGACTGGAATTTTATAATGTGGCGGATTTGCAACATATCGTTGGCCGCAGCGCCGCCTGTCTGGGCCTGGCGCTGAGCGAAGAGGGTGCACTGGAAATCGCACGTCGCTCACGCGGGACGCCACGTATTGCCAACCGCCTGCTGCGCCGTGTGCGTGACTTCGCCGAAGTGCGGGCCAATGGTGATATGAGCGGTGAGGTTTCCGCCAGCGCGCTGGATATGCTCAACGTGGATAGCCAGGGCTTTGACTACATGGACCGCAAGCTGTTGCTGGCGATTATTGATAAGTTCATGGGCGGCCCGGTTGGGCTGGATAACCTGGCGGCAGCGATTGGCGAAGAGCGTGAAACTATCGAAGATGTGATTGAACCCTTCCTGATTCAGCAGGGCTTTATTCAGCGCACGCCGCGTGGCCGTATGGCAACGCAGCATGCGTATCGTCACTTTGGGATTACCCGCGAAGAACAGTAAACCGGCGGGGTTCCGCCCGCCAGGCGGTGGTTAGCACCGAGCGGGTTCCGGCCGCCAGTTGGCACCGAGCAGGTTCCGCCCGCCAGACATCAGGTAGTTTCAGCATTACCGTGCAGGCGGACGGGCAAAGGTACGATGGCGCGTACCTTTGCAATCCGCGCCCTGCGGCGTCCTCGCGCAGCGCTGCGCGCTGTGCCCTCGCTTATCACTCAGGCCCACGGACCACGCGGATTCGCCATCCTGGCTCAAACCGCGCTCTCGCCGACGTCCTGTCGGCTCGTCCTGGCCTTCACTCTGCACTCGGCGCTGCGAAAGCCGCCCACACCCCGTTTGCAGGACCATCACATAAAAACAAACAACAACGGAAAAAACCCAGAAAGTCATCGCTGGTGCAGCGGGGGTGTGAGCGCCATCCGGACTCGCTGAACGCGGGAGCGATTCCAGGATGAGCCGCAAGGATGCGGCGAAAGGCGGCGTTGAGCAGGAGCGAATCGACGCCGGTCCGTCGGAAGCGTGAGTAAGCGAAGGGACCGCGAAGCGGCGAGGAAGGCGGCGCAGGGCCGGGGAATGCAAAGGGGACGGCCAGGTCCCCTTTGCTCGGTCGCCGCACCGGCGTACTGCAACTGCCCCAGCCCGTGGCGAACGAAACCGGCACTGTAGCGAGCGAAACCTGCACCGGCGTTAAGCCGCCGGTTTCTTCGCCATGCTGATGATAAACAGGATGGCTGCACACAGCACCACTGATGGACCGGCAGGCGTATCGTAAAGTGCAGAAAAACTTAAACCGCCGGTCACCGCAAGAATCCCGATAATCACCGCAAAGCCTGCCATTTGCTCCGGCGAGCGGGAGAAGCGGCGTGCGGTAGCGGCCGGGATGATCAGCAGTGAAGTGATAATCAACGCCCCGACAAACTTCATCGCCACGCCAATCGTCAACGCCGTCACCAGCATCAGCATCAGGCGCGTGCGCTGAATGTTAACCCCGTCCACCTGCGCCAGTTCCGGGCTGATGGTCATAGACAGCAGCGAGCGCCATTGCCACGCCATCACCGCCAGCACAATCACCACGCCACCGCCCATCATCCACAGGTCCTGTGGTGTAACCGCCAGTAAATCGCCAAACAGATACGCCATTAAATCGACGCGCACACCAGACATCAGGCTGACCACCACCAGACCCAGCGATAACGCACTGTGCGCCATAATACCGAGCAGGGTATCGATCGCCAGATGCGGACGACGTTCCAGCCACACCAGCCCCAGCGCCAGGCAAACCGTCACCAGAATCACCGCATAATAGGGATTGACGTTAAACAGCAGGCCGAAGGCCACACCGAGCAGTGAGGCGTGGGCGAGGGTATCACCGAAATAGGACATACGACGCCAGACGACAAATGCGCCCAGCGGACCGGCTGCCAGTGCCAGAAACACACCGCCCAGCCAGCCGGGTAACAACAGTTCAATCATGACGGGCCATTTCCTTTGCGCAGAACAATTCGTCCCTGTAAATCGTGACGATGATTATGATGATGGCGATAAATAGCCAGTTGCTGAGCACCGCGAGGACCGAACATGGCGATAAATTCCGGGTGCTGCGAGACCGCCTCCGGCGTGCCGGAACAGCAGATATGGTGATTGAGGCACAACACTTCGTCAGTTTTTGCCATCACCAGATGCAGGTCATGTGAAACCATCAGCACACCGCAGTTCAGTTCGCGTCGTAGCTGATCAATCAGGTCATACAACGCCACCTGGCCGTTCACATCAACACCCTGAGTGGGTTCATCCAGCACCAGCAGTTGCGGGTCGCTAAGTAGCGCCCGAGCCAGCAATACGCGTTGCGTTTCACCGCCGGATAATTTCTGCAAAGGGGCATGCAGCAGATGCCCGGCCTGCACGCGTTTTAACGCCGGTAAGATGGCGTCCGCGCGGCTGCCACGCGACAAACGCATAAAGCGTTCGACGCTGATCGGCAGGGTAGGGTCAATATGCAATTTCTGCGGCACATAGCCGATACGTAAACTGGCGCTACGTTTTACGCTGCCGGTGTCAGGCGTCAGCAAGCCCAGCACCACACGCACAAGGGTCGATTTCCCGGCACCATTCGGGCCAAGTAATGTCAAAATTCTTCCCGGCTCCAGTGACAGGCTGACACCCGCCAGGACCGGACGTTGGGAGAATTTCACGGAGATATTTTCGAGCGTAACAAGTGAAGGCATGATATTTACAGGTTGCACAGAATTTCGAATGTTATAATATCACATTCCATCACCTGGTCACGATGGAATGACGCATTATGTTACACAATAAAAAGCGCCTTGCTTTTACCCTTCCTGCGGTCGCGCTAGCGGCTTCATTTACCCTGCCAGCATCCGCTGCGGTCGTTGCCTCAATTAAACCGATTGGATTTATCGCCGCTGCGATTGCCGATGGCGTAACGCCGGTGGAAGTGCTGCTGCCGGATGGCGCGTCTGAGCATGATTATGCACTACGTCCTTCAGATGTAAAACGTATAAAAAACGCAGACTTAGTGGTTTGGGTTGGCCCGGAAATGGAAGCCTTTCTGACCAAGTCAGCCGCGGAACTTCCGGCGAATAAAAATCTGGAAATTGCTGATCTTGCCGGGGTAAAACCGCTGCTGATTACCGGTGCGGATGACGATGATGAGCATGATCATGCGCACGATCAGGGACATGCAGCAGCAGATTCCGCTGATCATGATGCCGCTGATGAACACCATCATGGTCAGTTTAATATGCATCTGTGGATGTCCCCAGAGATCGCAAGGCAATCTGCGGTTGCAATCCACGGAAAATTATTGGAACTTATGCCGCAAAGCAAGGCCAAACTAGACGCCAACCTGCAGCATTTCGAAGCAGAATTAGCGGATACGGACAAACACATTGGCGCGCAGCTTGCTCCGGTGCGGAATAAGGGTTACTTCGTTTTTCACGATGCTTATAGCTACTTTGAGAAACATTACGGTTTATCACCGTTAGGGCATTTTACCGTTAATCCTGAGATCCAACCGGGCGCACAGCGTTTAAATCAAATACGAACACAGTTGGTTGAGCAGAAAGCGACATGCGTTTTTGCTGAACCACAATTCAGGCCGGCGGTCATCGATGCCGTGTCACGAGGGACGAATGTGCGTAAAGGTACGTTGGATCCATTGGGCATGGGAATCAGCTTAACCAAAGACAGCTACGTGAAATTCCTCTCACAGCTGTCGAGCCAGTATGCAAGCTGCCTGAATGGAGCATAGAGGAATAGGTAAAAGTGCAGCAGATAGCCCGCTCTGTCGCCCTCGCATTTAATAATTTGCCGCGCCCCCACCGCGTTATGCTGGGGTCATTAACTGTTATTACGTTGGCCGTCGCTGTCTGGCGGCCTTACGTTTATCATCCCACCGATGATTCTACGCCGATCGTCAAAAATGTCCCACTGGACAAATTCGAATTGCAGAATCTGCTGCCGGAAGACAGTGAGCCGGTCGATCAAGCGACGCCAGCACCGGAAGAAGACATCCCGGCAGACGATATCGATAAAGACGTGCCGGACAATCCGAACGTGCACGATTACACCGTCTCTGCAGGGGATACGCTGAGTAGCGCCCTTAATCAGTACGGTATCGACCTCGGTGACATCAATGCGTTAGTCAGCAGCGATAAAGATCTGCGAGGTCTGCGTGTGGGTCAGCAGCTGAGCTGGACCCTGAACGCCGACGGACAGTTGCAGAGCTTCAGCTGGGAGCTTGATCGTCGCGAAACCCGCACTTATCAGCGTCAGGATGACGGCAGCTTCAAAATGCAGCAGGAGCTGCAAAAAGGCGAATGGCAAAACAGCGTGATGAAAGGCGAAGTGCACGGCAGTTTTGCTGCCAGCGCTCGTAGCGCTGGATTGACCAGCACGGAAATCAGTAACGTGATTAAGGCGATGCAGTGGCAGATGGACTTCCGCAAGCTACGTGCTGGCGATCAGTTCAGTGTGCTGATGTCACGTGAAATGCTCGACGGCAAGAGCGCCCAGAGTCAGCTGGTTGGCGTACGCCTGCATACCGGCGGCAAAGATTACTATGCCTTCCGTGCCGAAGACGGCAAATTCTACGATCGTAACGGTTCCGGCCTGGCGCGTGGCTTTATGCGTTTCCCGACGGTGAAGCAATACCGTGTATCGTCCAACTTTAACCCACGTCGTCTGAACCCGGTCACCGGCCGCATTGCGCCTCATCGCGGCGTCGATTTTGCGCTGCCGATTGGTACGCCGGTATTAGCGGTGGGTGATGGTGAAGTGGTGATGGCGAAGAACGGCGGTGCGGCGGGTAATTACGTGGCGATCCGTCATGGCCGTCAGTACATGACGCGCTATATGCATCTGAGCAAAGTGCTGGTGAAGCCAGGGCAGAAGGTGAAGCGTGGCGATCGTATCGCGCTTTCCGGCAATACCGGACGCTCAACCGGGCCGCATCTGCACTTTGAAATCTGGATTAATAATCAGGCCGTTAACCCACTCACGGCGAAACTGCCGCGTATGGAAGGGCTGACCGGTAAAGATCGCAGCAGCTATCTGGCGGATGTGAAAACTTACCTGCCGCAACTGGCACTGCAGCAGTAACGCATTATCACGGGCAAAAACGCAAAACCGACGGATTATTCGTCGGTTTTTTGCTATCTGACGCACGAAGATTGCAAAATTAGTCATCGTCACTATTATTGACCGGTCATTGTCAGAGGCGAGTGCATGGAAACCCGTAAAAAAAATAACATTGAGTTTATTCCCGTTTTTCAACGTTCTTTTTTGAAGCCGAAATACTGGGGCAACTGGCTGGCGATTGGTGCGCTGGCCGGTATGGCTATGTTACCCGCAAAAGTGCGTGATCCCCTGTTGGGCGGCCTGGGTAAGCTGGCGGGTAAGCTGGCAAAAAGTGCGCGTCGTCGCGCGTTGATCAATCTGTATTACTGCCTGCCGGAGCTGAGCGAAGCCGAGCGTGAAACCATCGTCGATGAAATGTTTGCTACCGCCCCGCAGGCGATGGTGATGATGGCCGAACTCGGCATACGCAACCCGGAGCGGGTGCGTCAGCGTGTTGACTGGTTTGGTCGCGACATCATCGACCAGCTACAGGCCAATAATGAAAACGTCATTTTCCTCGTTCCGCATGGCTGGGGTGTCGATATTCCGGCGATGCTGCTGGCATCTGAAGGACAGATGATGGCAGCGATGTTTCATAACCAGAGCGACCCGCTGATGGATTATGTCTGGAATACGGTGCGTCGTCGTTTTGGCGGGCGTATGCATGCGCGTAACGATGGCATCAAACCCTTTATCAGCTCCGTGCGGCAGGGCTACTGGGGCTATTATCTGCCGGATCAGGATCACGGGGCGGAGCACAGCGAGTTTGTTGATTTTTTTGCCACTTATAAAGCGACATTACCGGCAGTTGGCCGCCTGATGAAGGTGTGTCGGGCGCGCGTGGTGCCGTTGTTCCCGGTGTATAACAGCACGACACATCGTCTTGAAGTCTATGTGCGGCCGCCAATGGATGATTTGCTGGAAGCGGATGATAAAACGCTGGCGCGTCGTATGAATGAAGAAGTGGAAATCTTTGTTCGCCCGCATCCGGAACAATATACCTGGATTCTCAAGCTGCTGAAGACGCGCAAAGAGGGGGATATTGAACCCTACGTGCGTAAAGATCTTTATCCCCGCAAATAACGCAAAAAAACCTGTCGGGATGAACCCGACAGGTTGAGTGATTAGAAGCGATATTGCAGACCCACCGTAACGGTGTAGTTTTTGTTGGAAATACCTGCCGCATCACCACCGAAAGACGCTGACTCACCGGTTGGTGTGTCGATAATCTGGGTGCCACCTTTACCTTCTTCGTATTTGCTGTAAGTAAATTCAGCAAATACTTTGGCATTCTCGGTGACATAGTAACCCGCATCCACAGCCGCACCATAGTAACGGGAGTTGGAGGTTTTCTCGCGGAAAGTCAGTTCACGCTGATAATGTTCGTCGTTGTCATGCGCACGAACCCAGTCGCTGAATTTAAACTGGGCGTTAAATTCGAAATCATTGATACGGTAATGACCGACCAGACCAATATATGGCATGGAGAAACGCTGGCTGTAACCAATTCCCCGTTCACCGGGTGGATTGACACCGACATTCGTACCGTTGTCGTAGTTATAAGAACCACCATAGGCAGTCCAGCTGAAACGCGTCTCCTGATAACCTGCCACCGCACCGACTTTATAATCGTCGCCCTGCAGGAACCAGCCTTTCACATTCAGATCGTATTCATTGGCGTAATTCACATCGGTGCTCGGATGTGATGAGTGATCGGTCCAGCCAGATTGGTTGGCATTTAGCCAGTCATAATCATCCATATGGCCGGAACCGGAAGCCAGAGAAGTCCAGCCACGTGCATTCAGGGTGAGGAATGACCATGCATCCCAGGAAATATCACCTTTCAGGATGGCGACATTTTTAATTTTCCAGTCCAGCTGGCTGACTTTACGTGCGTTGCTTGCATCATAAACCAGCTCTTTAGATTTACCGCCCAGCATCCCCACCGAAGTGGCGACACTCAGGCTTTCCGGTGAAAAGTTTGGTGTGAATTGCGCAGACTCCGCATAAGCGGTCCCTGAAAGCGCGGCCATCATCATTACCGCAACAGCATTCTTGTTCATGTTATATCCCGTGTTTAATTAAACTAATCCTTAAACTGCGCGCACAGACTAATGTGCAGGGAAATGTCAGGCAAGTGTAAGTTTTTCGCTAAGAAAGCGTGCGATCAGAGTTCAGCAAAATTAACTAATAAAAGTTTAGGTTCTGACGATAATAATCGATCGCCCTGCAGATGGAGGGTGTCGGGTCCGGATAATTGTCCGATGAAGCAACAAGTTAGTTGAACAGGTAAGCTAATCTTCAGGGAGGCTATGCCGGTTGGGAGGAGAGAATTAATTTTTATCGCGAATTAATTTGTCTTCATCATTCAGAACGAGATTTAATTTTCGAGGCGAATTAATGGGCTATTTGCGTTATGAGAAAAACAGGTGATAAATTAGCCAAAAATAAAGTTCAACAGATGTCCATGAAATCTTTTCATCATTTTTTTTAAGGTAAATTTTTTGCTGAAAATATCACCCAATATCAGGCGTTGAATTATCCGATCCGATCATCTAATACAACGCCTGTTAATTAATCAGACTTCAGTGACCTGGCTGCGGCGTTTGCGTTCCCGCAGAAACAACGTCACCAGACCGAACCACATCACACCGCTGGCGAAGTTAATCGCGCTAAACCAGGGTGTACCGCCGCTGAAATAAGCGCTTTTCGCCAGCTCGATGCCGATAGCCAGCGTCAGGATACTGATCATGCCCAGCATTGCAGCAATACTGCCTTTGCCTTCATTGCTGGCGTAGAGGGTGAGACGGTACAGCCCGGCGTTGACCATCCCGGCACCAAAGGCATACAGGCTCAGACCCGCCGTCAGCAACAGATAGCTGTGGCTATTCAGCAGGTTTGCCAGCAGCGCTATGCTCAGGCCGATCAGAATCGGCCATGCGGCAAATTTCACCGGTTGCTCAATCGGCACCCGTCCCGCCAGTTTCCCCAGTGTCAGGTTCCCGGCGATCATTGCCAGAAACACCGGTAATTGCAGCAAGGCGTAATGCAGACGCGACAGACCTTCATCATGCATCAGAATCACCGGCGACAGGGCGACCCAGGTGAGAATCGGGATAAACACCAGGCCAATCGCGAAGGAGCCGTACATCACCTGTTTATCGCGCGCCAGGCGACCATAGCCGCGCGCCAGATTGGGCAGGGCAATGGAGTGACTGCGGTCACCGGCCGTTTCAGGCATGATGCGCCACAGCACCACGAAGGCCACGATGCTACAGGCGGCAAACAACCAAAACATGCTGCGCCAGTCACCGACGCTAAGCCAGGCCGCACCGGCCAGTGGACCCGCCAGCGGGGCGAGCAGCGCCACATTCGCCATTAACGCCATCATGCGCACGGCCAGCGCTTCGGCGAAAGCCTCCTGTACCGCGGCATAGCTGACTGCGCCGATAAAGCACAGGCTGATACCCTGAATAAAGCGCAGGGTGACAAATTGCTCGATGTTCTGTACCAGCGTCGTGAGCATGCAGGCAGCGGCAAAAAACAAAATGCCGAACAGTAACACCGGACGGCGACCATATTTGTCGGAGAGTGGGCCGAGCAGCCATTGCAGTACCACTCCACCCATCAAATAGGCTGTCAGCGAGGTGGAAACCCATTCCGGCCCGACATTGAATTCACTGGTGACCAGCAACATCCCAGGTTGAATCATGTCGTGGGCGATATAGGTGGCAAACTCAAACAACACCAGCGCCAGCGGAAATAGCAGCACGCGTCCGGTGAGTTGAGTAATGGGTTGAAAGCGGGCCATCTGGCCTCCTTGTCAGAGAAAATAAAACGCGACTGCCAGGGCAGTCGCGTTTTCCTTGTTGTTACAGCCGCTGTCAGTGGGCGTATTTAGTCTACGCGCAGCACCCGGCTGGTATTGGTGGTGCCGGTGGTCGCCATCACGTCGCCCTGGGTCACTATCACCAGATCGCCGGAGACGAGGAAACCTTTGTCACGCAGCAGGTTGATGGCGTCGTGAGCGGCGGCAACACCGTCGTTGTTACTGTCGAAAAAGACCGGCGTCACACCACGGTATAGCGCGGTCAGATTCAGCGTACGCTCGTGACGTGACATTGCGAAGATCGGCAGGCCCGAAGTGATACGTGATGTCATCAGCGCGGTACGGCCTGATTCTGTCATGGTGATGATGGCGGTAACCCCTTGCAGGTGGTTCGCGGCATACATCGCGGACATCGCAATCGCTTCTTCGATGTTGTCGAACTGCACTTCAAGACGGTGCTTGGACACGTTAACGCTCGGGATTTTTTCCGCGCCAAGACAGACTTTCGCCATCGCCGAAACCGTTTCTGCCGGGTACTGACCCGCAGCGGTTTCAGCTGACAGCATCACCGCATCGGTGCCGTCGAGCACGGCGTTCGCCACGTCCATCACTTCAGCACGAGTTGGCATCGGGTTGGTGATCATCGATTCCATCATCTGCGTTGCGGTGATAATGGTGCGGTTCAGCTGACGCGCACGACGAATCAACGCTTTCTGAATGCCGACCAGTTCCGGATCGCCAATTTCCACACCGAGGTCACCACGCGCGACCATCACCACGTCAGAAGCGAGGATGATGTCATCCATGGCTTCCTGGGTTGCTACCGCTTCAGCACGTTCCACTTTCGCGACCAGCTTGGCTTCGCAACCGGCATCGCGCGCTAAACGACGCGCATAGTTCATATCTTCACCACAGCGTGGGAAAGAAACGGCCAGGTAGTCTACGCCAATTTTCGCGGCAGTGAGGATATCGGCTTTATCTTTCTCAGTCAGCGCTTCGGCTGACAGGCCTCCGCCCAGTTTGTTGATGCCTTTGTTATTGGAAAGCGGGCCACCGACAGTGACTTCGGTGAAGACTTTCATGCCCTGAACTTCCAGCACCTTCAACTGCACGCGCCCATCATCCAGCAGCAGAATGTCACCTGGCACCACGTCAGCAGGCAAACCTTTGTAGTCGATACCGACTTTCTCTTTGTCGCCTTCACCTTTGCTCAGGCTGGCATCCAGCAGGAAGCGGTCGCCAACATTGAGGAATACTTTGCCTTCTTTAAAGGTCGATACACGAATTTTCGGACCCTGCAAATCGCCGAGAATGGCGACATGGCGACCCAGCTTGGCCGCAATTTCACGCACTTTATTCGCGCGTAGCTGGTGATCTTCCGGGGAACCATGGGAGAAGTTGAGTCGTACAACGTTCGCACCCGCCGCAATGATTTTTTCGAGGTTATTGTCGCGATCGGTTGCCGGGCCGAGGGTTGTAACGATCTTGGTTCTTCTGAGACGTCTGGACATGAAGGACTCCGTTGACTAAGTATCGTGTCCCTGTCATCTGGACACGTTGTGGTCACATATTCTATATGATCGATGGGCTGTGATTCGACTCACATTGTGAATGTGATGTTAATTATTTTGCCGTGCATTGATTTCTGTCTGCACTTGCTTCTCCAGGCGCGAATCTCTCAGCGCCTCTTTAACCCGTTTTAGATTCTCGCGGAAAGAGGTGCCGCGCTCAAGGGTAAAACCCGTAGCCAGGACATCGACCATGGTCAATTGCGCCAGGCGGGAAACCATCGGCAAATAGATATCAGTATCTTCCGGAACATCGAGTGTCAGTGCCAGTGTGGCTTCTGCCGCAAGCGGTGAACCGGGGGATGTGATAGCCAAAACGGTGGAAGCGTTTACACGCGCCAGGCGAGCCAGTTCTATCATATTTTTGGTTCGACCAGTATGTGATATGAGAACAAAAACGTCATTTGGTCCACTATTTATGCAACTCATGCGCTGGATCACAATATCTTCCGACCAGATGACCGGCAGATTAAAACGCAGGAATTTATTGGTGGCGTCATGGGCGACTACGGCGGAGGCACCGAGACCAAAAAAAGCAATTTTATTGGCACGCGTCAGCGCCCGAACCGCCTGATGAATCACCGCCATATCCAGCTGCTGGCGCACGCGATTGAGACCGGCCAGCGCCGAATCAAAGATTTTATGGCTGTAGCTTTCAACGCTGTCATTTTCTTCCACGTCCCGGCTGACCCAGTTTGGGCCTTTCGCCAGGCTCTGTGCCAGTTGCAGCTTAAAATCAGGAAAGCCTCGCGTGCCCATGCGATGGCAAAAGCGATTGACCGTGGGTTCACTCACCCCGGCGGCAGCGGCCAGCGTGGCGATGCTGGAATGCATGGCCTGCTGGGGGGCGGCAAGGATTTGCTCCGCGACTTTACGTTCCGATTTGCTCAGCGCCTGCAATTGCGCCTGAATCTGTTCCAGCATATTGATAACCCGATGACCGCTCATCACTTTTGCCAATTTCATTTATGGATGAAAGGGCGCTCTGTTAACAACAATATACCGTGTAAACTGCAGTCGCACGCAGTTGCGGATAAATGTAAACGCGATTTTTTTGTCATACTTTGACCCGTGATGGGTTTTGCCCCGACAAAAGCAGAAACAGAAAAAGCGTCAAAAGCGCACGTGACAACACACGTTATTCATCAATCGCGTTCAGAGTTATCACACGTAAACCTGTGTCCGGGTTGTTCCGGCACAGGGAAAAAAGTACATTGTGCTGTAAGAAAATTACAATAAGGACCCGGTAAATGAGGACGCTCGACCGGGTATATCCTGCAACGAGGAGAGGAAAATGGCGGTAACACAAACAGCCCAGGCATGCGATCTGGTGATTTTCGGTGCCAAAGGCGATCTTGCACGCCGGAAACTGTTGCCTTCACTGTATCAGCTGGAAAAAGCCGGTCAGATTCACGACACCACGCGCATTATCGGCGTAGGCCGCGCGGAGTGGGACAAAGACGCATACACCAAAGTGGTGCGTGAAGCGCTGGAAACCTTCATGAAAGAGAAGATCGATGAAGCGCTGTGGGACAAACTCAGCAGCCGTCTCGACTTCTGTAACCTCGACGTAAACGATACTTCGCACTTTTCTCGTCTGGGCAAAATGCTCGACCAGAAAAATCGCGTCACCATTAACTACTTCGCCATGCCGCCGAGCACCTTTGGTGCCATCTGCGATGGTCTGGGTTCAGCCAAACTGAACGCCAAACCGGCGCGTGTGGTGATGGAGAAGCCGCTTGGCACCTCGCTGGAGACCTCTCAGGAGATCAACAACAGCGTGGGCAAATACTTCGAAGAGAGCCAGGTCTTCCGTATTGACCACTATCTGGGCAAAGAAACGGTACTGAACCTGCTGGCACTGCGTTTTGCTAACTCGATCTTCGTGAATAACTGGGACAACCGCACTATCGACCACGTGCAGATTACGGTGGCTGAAGAGGTGGGTATCGAAGGCCGCTGGGGCTACTTTGATAAAGCGGGCCAGATGCGTGACATGATCCAGAACCACCTGTTGCAGATCCTCACCATGATCGCCATGTCGCCGCCATCCGACCTGAGCGCCGATGCGATTCGTGACGAAAAAGTGAAAGTGCTGCGTTCGCTGCGTCGCATTGATCAGACTAACGTGCGTGAAAAAACTGTGCGTGGTCAGTACACCGCCGGTTTTGTCCAGGGCAAAAAAGTACCGGGCTACCTGGAAGAAGAGGGTGCCAACAAGCAGAGCGGTACAGAAACTTTCGTGGCCATCCGTGTTGATATCGACAACTGGCGCTGGGCGGGCGTACCGTTCTACCTGCGTACCGGTAAGCGTTTGCCAACCAAGTGTTCTGAAGTGGTGGTGTACTTCAAGAACCCGGAAATGAACCTGTTCAAAGATTCCTACGCTGAACTGCCGCAGAACAAGCTGACCATTCGCCTGCAGCCGGATGAAGGTGTGGATATCGAGATCCTGAACAAAGTGCCGGGTCTGGATCACAAACACAAACTGCAGACCACCAAGCTGGACCTCAGCTACTCCGAAACCTTCAACCAGTCGCATCTGGCGGATGCTTATGAGCGTCTGTTGTTGGAAACCATGCGTGGCATTCAGGCGTTGTTCGTGCGCCGTGATGAAGTCGAAGCCGCATGGACATGGGTGGATTCCATCATTGATGCATGGAACGCCGATGCGGATGCGCCGAAGCCGTATCAGGCCGGCACCTGGGGACCGGTCGCCTCGGTGGCGATGATCACCCGTGACGGACGTTCCTGGAACGAATTCGAGTAACCCACGAAAAAGCCCGCGATTGAGCGGGCTTTTTTTTGCCTGCGGACATTACCTCAGCGCGTCTTATAATCTTCCAGATGAATATTGAAGGCTTTCAGTTTCCGCCACAGCGAGGTGCGGCTGATCTTTAATGCCTCGGTGATCTTAATGGCTCTCCCCTTGCACTGGATAGCGGCCTGGATCAGGGCGTCCCGCTCCATATCATTAAGACTGTGCAGACCATTAGCCGGGGGCGCAACGCCAATATCGCGAATCCTTTCAATCAGGGAGGAAGGAATATCTTTCGCCCGAATCATTGCGCCGTCGCTGTAACTGAAGGCGCGTTCAAGCACATTACGCAATTCACGGTTATTGCCCGGCCAACTGTAACGCGTTAATAGTTGCAACGCATCGTCCGACAACGACACGTTTTTACCCACCTCATGGCTCATAATCTTCAGATAACGCTTTATAAGCGTAGGAATATCTTCGCGGCGCTCGCGCAATGGCGGGATATGGATATCAAACGATTGCAACTCATACAGTAAATGGCGGCGAAAGCGGTTTTCATCGACGTATTGATTGATATCGACCGTGGTGGTGGTGATGAGACGGACATCCAGCGGCACCAGCAGCTGGTTGGCTTTGCTAAGTAGTCCGGTTTTCAGCAGTTGCAGCAGCGCGGTCTGCACTTCTGCCGTCAGATATTCAACATTCTCCAGCAGCAATGTGCCGCCTTTAGCTAGCTCGAATTTAGAAATCACATGCTTGTCACCGTTAATCACGCCGCCGAGAAACTCGCTGGTCATCGCTTCACGCAGGATTGCCTGGCAGTTAATGGTGATAAAAGGCTTATCCTGACGCTCGCTGGCATTATGAATCGCCTGCGCCAGGTGCGACTTGCCCAGCCCTTCCTCTCCGTGCAGCAGCACCGAACCTCGTCCTTTCGCTGCCTGCTGTGCCAGACGCATCACGCGCCGAATCGCATTGGAACTTCCCACATAGTCGAGATCGTCAAAGGTCAGACGCGCCCAGACACCACTGTGGCGATGTACCAGTTCACGGATGCGATCGATGGGATGCAGCAGGGCGATATAGCGGTCCGGGCTATTATTGGGGCCTTTAACGATCTTCAGGGAGATCGCCAGTGAAATAAAACTGCCATTAAACTCAATGGCGGTTTCAAACAGATCGACTTCACGATTGTGTTCAATGGCATTAATGATGTTTTGCGGCAATTTAATAATGTCGTGAATATTTTTCCCGAGGATCTTTTCGCCTTTAACATTAAATAAATCGCTGCCGTGAATATTGAGATACAGAATGGTGCCTTTATTGTCCCAGGCCAGCACGCCTTCTTCTACGCCGTCCAGCAGTGCATGGACTTCGCTGAGGTGCTGATTGGATTCGGCCAGAACCAGGTCGGTATTCAGCCTGGCGGTAATTTGTTGTTCGATGGAGTGCACCAGCGCCAGTCCAAGCGTCGGCAGGGTGTCATTACCGGTCAGCAGGACAAGACCCACCGCGCCCATCACGGTGCTGTCGCTATCAAAAACTGGTGCGGCACAAACCGTAAACGGGTGCAGATGCCGGTTGAAATGTTCATAGCCTCTGACGCTGACCGTTTCGTGCAGCAGCAGGGCGCTGGAAACGGCATTATTGCCCATCATGCCTTCCCGCCAGTAGACACTGGCGCGGATCCCCAGTGCGGCCAGGCGGGTGGTCATTGCCGGGGTGGCGTAAAATCGCAGCGTACAACCGGTTTCGTCGGTAATGAAGATGGCGCAATCCGGCGTATCAAGATATTCGAAAATATCCTCGATAATCGGTGAGGAGATATTCAGCATCTCCGATTTGTTGCGGCACAGCGAGTCGAAGGTGATGCCTTTGGCATAAAGTTGTGGTGGCCAGTGGTCGTGCCGCTGTTGTCGCCGACAACGCAGCCAGGACTCCTTCAGCCAGGGTTTAATATCGAGACGATCCAGACTGGTGAGGTTGCTAAACTCGCCGGGATCTTTGGCGACAAACGCCCGCCATATCGCTTTCATATTGAGACGCATGCGTTGCCTTCCTGCTGAAAAAGATCCAGCGATTAATATTGAGGTACGCGTCTGTAACGCGCACGTAGCGCTATATGTAGAATATTTTGGTTCTTTCCAGGAAAAGGACGTCGCAATTTGTGACATCGATCGGCAAATATTTTTCCGCAGTTTAGCCAGTAGAAATGGATATATAATTTATTGAAATTTAACTTCTTTTTAATTTCACTCTGAGTGGCTGTGAAGTGTCTCACATCTTTTAATACAGTATGACGGCGGTCAAATAACCTATTTTTTCGCTGGCGGAATGTTTCTTTTTGCAACCTTCCGCGGAAAAAGACTGTTTCCGGATTGAACAAAAAAAACTTTTTTACAGCCTTTTTCCCCCTTTCTATTCTCACCTTGTTCTTGCATAAGACGACCAGCACTATCACCTGTTAATTAAAGGAAAGAAAGATGAACATCTTTTTATCAGAAATGGTCGGCACCATGCTGTTGATCCTGCTTGGCGACGGTGTGGTGGCCAACGTGGTATTAAAACAAACCAAAGGAGGAAGTAGCGGCTGGATTGTCATTACCGCAGGCTGGGGCTTTGCGGTGACAGTCGCTGTTTATGCCGTCGGCTGGGTCAGCGGCGCGCACCTCAATCCGGCGGTAACCCTGGCTGTCTGGCTCCAGGGCGGCATTCCTGCAAGCGTGGTGCCGGTTTACTTTATCGGCCAGCTTGTTGGCGCGTTTCTCGGCGCAATTCTGGTCTGGCTCACCTATAAGCGCCACTATGATGTTTCCGACGATAAAGGGTTAATCCTCGCCACCTTTTGTACCGGTCCTGCCATTCGTGACTATAAATGGAACCTGGTTACCGAAATTATTGGCACTGCAATGTTAACGTTTGGCGTACTGGCGATTTTTAACTCGCACAACGGTATTGCTGGCGGCTTCGGACCTTACGCGGTCGGTGTGCTGGTGTGGAGTATTGGTCTGTCGTTAGGTGGCCCCACCGGCTATGCGATCAACCCGGCGCGTGACCTTGGCCCGCGTCTGGCCCACGCGTTGTTGCCGATAAAAAATAAAGGCGGTTCCGACTGGGGCTATGCCTGGGTGCCGATCGTCGGTCCGCTAATCGGCGGCGCAGCTGGCTCATTATTATACTCAATCTTGATTCCTGTCTTTACCACCCATTAACCGTCAGCTCCCCTGGCCGCAAGGTTCGGACGGGGGAGATCATACGAGGAAGGATTGATGAAAAAGTTAATCAATAAAGTCGATGATGTGGTCAGGGAACAATTGGAAGGCTTTGCTCTGGCGCATCCGGAATTGCTGGTGAATACCGAACCTTTCTATATCTGTCGTCGCACAGATAAACCGAAGGTGGCGCTGATTTCCGGTGGCGGGTCGGGACATGAACCGATGCATGGCGGATTTGTCGGTTTCGGGATGCTCGACGGTGCCTGTCCCGGACATATTTTTACCTCACCGACCCCCGATCAAATGTATGAATGTGCGCAAAAGGTCAACAGCGATAACGGCATTCTGCTACTGATCAAGAATTACACCGGGGACATTCTCAATTTTGAAACCGCGGCGGAATTGTTACACGGTGAAGGTATTCCGGTGCAGGTGGCGGTGATTGACGATGATGTCGCGGTCAAGGATAGCCTTTACACCGCCGGGCGACGTGGTGTCGCGACCACCGTGCTGGCGGAGAAAATACTCGGGGCGGCGGCTGAAGAAGGTTACAGCCTCGATGAATGCGTGCAGCTGGCCACACGTATCGGCAATCGTGGCCGTTCCATTGGCGTGGCGTTGTCGGCCTGTACCGTCCCGGCGGCTGGCCGGGCCAGTTTTGATTTGGCCGATGATGAAATCGAGTTTGGCATAGGTATCCACGGTGAGCCCGGTATTCGCCGCGAGAAGTACAGTGATTGCGATACGCTGGTCACGGAGATGGTCAACGAAATTCTCGACAACACCCCTTACAGCCGCGTGCTACGGCAGTGGGACGGTGAAAAAGGCGAGTGGGTGGAAAATAGCCAGACCACCGAGCCGCTGAATGAACAGGACAGTGTGATTGTGCTGGTCAATGGGCTGGGCGGCACGCCGTTGTCGGAGCTGTATGCCGTGTATCGCAAAACGACAGAGATTCTCACCGGGCGCAACATTCATATCGCCCGCAATCTGGTGGGCACTTTCTGCAGTTCCATCGACATGCAGGGGGTATCGATTACGTTATTGAAAGTCGATGAGGAGATGCTGACGTTGTGGGATTTTCCGGTCAGCACCCCAGCGCTACGCTGGAAAATGTAACGCGGTGTCGCGGCCTGGTCGCTGATGACGGGCCGCTCCGACACCGGATGAAATCACTCTCCGGGGGATAACAATGGTCGTAACCAAGAAACAGGTGATTGACTGGCTGGATGCGTCGGCAGCGGTGTTTGAACAACAACAGGAGTTTCTGACCAATCTGGATCGTGAGATTGGCGATGCCGATCACGGGTTAAACATGAACCGTGGCTTCAAAAAGGTGAAAGAAAAGCTGCCGACGCTGGAAGATAAGGATATCGGCACCATTTTGAAAAATACCGGCATGGTGCTGTTGTCGAGTATCGGCGGTGCCAGTGGGCCGCTGTATGGCACTTTTTTCATTAAATCCGCCGAGTGCGTGATGGCGAAAGAAGAGCTGACAGTGACAGATTTGTACAACATGTACCGGGAAGGGACGGATCGTATCAGCGCACGCGGTATGGCGCATCCGGGTGATAAAACCATGGTGGATACGCTGTCAGCCATTGTCACGTCGTTGCAAAGCCAGCAGGACGCGCCATTGGCAACGGCATTGAGTACTACTTTGCAGGCTGCTGAGGCGGCAATGAAAAGCACCATTCCGATGAGAGCAGGGAAGGGACGCGCCAGTTATCTTGGCGAGCGATCCATCGGCCATCAGGACCCTGGTGCCACCTCCAGCTATTTGCTGTTTAAAACACTTTGTGAGGTTGTTGGTTAACAGTTGCAGTCCTCAATAAGGTTATGAAATATGGTCAATATCGTGGTGGTTTCTCATAGCAGAAAACTGGCCGACGGGGTTGTTGAGCTGGCGTCACAAATGACGCAGGGAAAAGTGAAGTTCGCGGTAGCGGCGGGGATGGATGACCCGGAGAATCCGATAGGCACTGACCCGGTGGCGATAATGGCGGCCATTGAGGATGTCATGGATGACGAGGTCCTGGTGATGGTCGATATGGGTAGCGCGATCCTCAGTACCGATATGGCGAAGGAGCTGCTGGGCGAGGAGGCCATGGCGCGGGTTCAGGTCTGCGCGGCACCGCTGGTGGAAGGCACTGTCGCAGCGGCGGTGGCAGCGGCAGCGGGTCAGTCCATTGACCAGGTGATCACCGAGGCACACCAGGCGCTGGCGGCTAAATATGCCCAGCTGAATCAGAGTGACTGGCTGGCCGGTGCACCCGCGCCGGTGAGCGACACCATCCACTATCCCCTGCACTTTTCCTCGACCATAACCAACCCGACCGGTATCCATGCCCGCCCGGCATCGGCGATTGCCCGTTGCCTGAATCAATTTGACGCCGATGTGCAGCTGGCTAACGGTGATCGCGTGCTCAACGCGAAGAGTATGAACAACGTGGCGCGACTGGCGATCAAATGTGGCGACGTGATTACCCTGCATGCGCGCGGGCCGCAGGCACAGCAGGCGATAGACGCTTTTGCGGCACTGGCTGCGACACAATTCGGTGATGAGGGGCAGGAGGCCGTTGCGGTGGACGATGCGAGGAAAAAACCGCCAGCATCGGTAGCTGTCACCGTCTGCCGTATTGAACGGGGGAAGCCGCAGCTCCCGACGCGAACGGCTGAAGCAAAACCACATGCACTTGCCCGGCTCAGCGATGCAATAACGGCCGCGCAACAGGAGCTGGCGGCATTGGTCGCCACCACGGAAAAGCAATTATCTGACAAAGAGGCGGCCATTTTCTCCGCTCATCAGATGATGCTGGAAGACAGCGAACTTTATGATGCGACCTGTGAAAAGATGGACCAGCAAAACGCGCCTGTTGAGCACCTTTGGCTGGCAACCATCAGCCAGATGGCGGATGAGTATCGTGCCATTGAAGATGCTTATTTACGCGAAAGATATGTCGATGTTTATGACGTCGGCATGCGGGTATTGCGCTTGCTACTCGGACACCCGTTAGTGACTTTGCCGCAGCAGCATACCCCCACGCTGATTATCGCTAATTATTTATTACCTTCCGAGATCATGGCGCTGGATAGTGCCTGGATTGAGGGCATTTATTTTACCGGCATCGGTGCCTGGTCCCACCCGGCGTTGCTGGCAGCCGCGCGCGGCATCCCGGTGTATATCGATGACGCTCAGCGTACCCTGGCATACCGGGATGGCACCGTGGTCAGGCTGTCTGGCGATTCCGGTGAGATTTTACCGCTGTAGCGATTAAGCAGAATGAACCGTAGTTTCAAAAATACTTAGCAGCCAATAGACGCGAGTCACACGAATCTTGTATGGTACGGCTCAGGAACATCCCACAGACCAGGCTCATGGTCTGACTGAAACCCCCTTAGGAAACGTGATGAAAAACTGGAAAACAAGTGCAGAACAGATCCTGACAACCGGACCGGTCGTACCGGTCATTGTGGTGAACAAACTCGAACACGCTGTGCCGATGGCTAAAGCGCTGGTTGCGGGCGGTGTGCGTGTGCTGGAAGTGACCCTGCGTACACCCGTCGCCATGGATGCGTTACGCGCCATGATTAAAGAAGTCCCTGAGGCGATTGTTGGAGCGGGCACCGTCATTAATCCTCAGCAATTGAAAGAAGTGACCGATGCTGGCGCGCAGTTCGTGATCAGTCCCGGCATTACCGAACCGTTGCTGCGCGCGGCAGTAGAAGGGCCGGTGCCATTGATCCCAGGAATCAGCACCGTCTCTGAGCTGATGACCGGTATGGATTATGGCCTGCGTGAGTTCAAATTCTTCCCGGCAGAAGCGAATGGCGGGGTGAAAGCGCTCCAGGCTATTGGCGGACCCTTCCCGCAGGTGCGTTTCTGCCCGACGGGTGGCATTTCACCGGCTAACTACCGTGATTATCTGGCGTTGAAAAGTGTGCTGTGTATCGGGGGTTCCTGGCTGGTGCCCAATGATGCGCTGGAAGCAGGCGACTGGGATCGTATTACGCGTCTGGCACAAGAGGCGGTGGCTGGCGCTAAGTAAGCCATAATCCCTCTCCGTTACCGGCAGTGCGCTGCCGGTACATCAATGCTCACTGTTGCTGGCAAACGTTGTTTTAAGCCGTTCAATAAACAAGCGTGTTTTGGTATTTACATACTTTGCATTGGGGGTAATGGCGTGCATTGGAAGCGCTGGGCAAGCCCATGCGGGTAAAACCTGGACTAATTCACCGCTTGAAAGATGGCGATTAAAAACAAAAGCCGGGCCATAAGCGATCCCGGCATGTGCCAACGCTACCTCCAGCATAATCGCGGTATTGTTGGCGAGAAAACGTCGTTTATCATCTGCCTGAATCCATCCCTGTTTATCATCATAAAAATGCCAGGGCGCGGCATTCTGATTACCCATATAACCTATCAGCGTATGACTGTGTAGTTCAGCCGGTGTCGCCGGCGAGCCCGCAACGGCCAGATAGGCTGGGGTGGCACAGGCCAGTAATGGGCAATCCGCAATTTTTCGCGCAATTAACTCTGAGTCGGGTAGATGGCCGATACGGAGCGCCAAATCGATACCCTCCTCCACTAAATCAATGAAGCGATCCTGTAACTGCAGTGTAATGTTTACCGCAGGAAAATCGGCCATAAACTGTGCAATCAACGGGCCGAGATACAAGGTACCGAAGGTTACAGGGGCTGCGATACGTAAGGTTCCGGTTGGGTTACTTTGTATGTCTGCCGCTTCACGATTAGCCTCTGCCCAGGCTTCAAGAATATGTTTGCTCCGGGCCATGTATTTTTGCCCAGCGTCAGTCAGACTTAACCGCTGCGTCGTGCGTTCAACCAATCTCGCGGCAACCCTTTGCTCCAGCGAGGCGAGATAACGGCCAGCCATCACCGCTGATAACCCGAGTTTTCTTGCCGCCGCCGCGATGCTGCCTTCTTCCACTGCGGTCACGAATACTGCCAGCTCCGTGAAGCGATCCATAATTCCCCATGCGTATTTTAAGTATGTAATCTATGAACTATGGCGATCATTCCCTATTTAAATGTAATGACGCAAGATCTGTCGCAACAAAATGAACATTTCTCTTAACAGGATGGAAAATGAAAATTATTGCGAACGGTGTTGAGCTGAATATTACAGAATATGGTCAAGGGGAGACTGCCCTGGTATTTCTGCATTTCTGGGGGGGATCGTCTTTGACATGGCAGGGAGTCATGGCGCGTTTGAGCGAGGATTTTCGTTGTGTCGCCATTGATGCACGCGGTGCTGGCGCTTCTGCTGCACCTGCCAGTGGTTATAACACTGGCGATCATGCTGATGATGTACAGGCGGTGATTCAGGCTCTGGGATTACAACGTTATATCCTGGTGGGGCATTCTATGGGGGGAAAAGTCGCACAGTTGATTGCCAGCCGCCGCCCGCAGGGACTGTCTGGTGTGGTGCTGGTTGCCTCATCACCACTTGCGCCCATGTCTATCAGTGACGAGCAGAGGGAAATGATGCGTACGGCTTATGCCAGTGAAGACGCGGCTCGCTGGACAGTGGAAAATATTCTGACTGCCTCACCGATCGCGACAGAAGCGAAGCAACAGCTTATTCAGGATGCTTTGCGTATGGACCCTTTAGCGGTCAATGGCTGGCTCGATAGCAGTTCAAAAGAGGATTTGCACGCGGTGGCTTCTGCCATAAGAGTGCCGGTGGTGGTGGTGACAGGGGAGCGTGATCAGGTTGACCCACTGACAGTGGTGAAAAGACAAATCACCGTGCATTTTCCCGGCGCGGCATTGCATATTCTTCCAGGTAAAGGGCACCTGTTACCACTTGAAGCGGCATCTGCGGTCGCCGACATCGTGCACAATTTTGCGGCAACCTTGCGATAAAGTTAACAGCGGTGAGCACAGGGCTCACCGCTTCAGGTATTAACCTTCGACTTTCACCGCAGCTGCGCTGGCAATGGCGCGGGCGATGGCATCATCGGTATTTTCACCCGTAGCAAGTGCGACACCCAGGCGACGCTGACCCGCGATTTCCGGCTTGCCAAACAGGCGCAGTTGCAGACCGGCACCCAGCGCCGCTTCGACATTAACGAAACGCACATTGTTGCTTTCCAGCTGCGGCAGGATCACCGCCGAAGCTGCCGGGCCATACTGGCGAATGCCGCCAATCGGCAGGCCGAGGAAGGCACGCACATGCAACGCGAATTCCGACAGGTCCTGTGAAATCAGCGTCACCATGCCGGTGTCGTGCGGACGTGGCGAAACTTCGCTAAAGATGACCTCATCACCGCAGACAAACAACTCCACGCCAAACAGGCCGTAACCGCCCAGCGCTTTCACCACTTTCTCTGCGATGTCCTGGGCGCGTTGCAGCGCCAGATCGCTCATCTGCTGCGGCTGCCAGGATTCACGATAATCGCCGTCTTCCTGGCGATGACCGATTGGGGCGCAGAAATGAATGCCATCCACAGCGCTGATGGTCAGCAGGGTGATTTCGAAATCAAACTTCACCACACCTTCCACAATCACACGACCGGCACCGGCACGACCACCCTGCTGAGCGTAATCCCACGCCTTATCCAACTGGCTGGCATCGCGAATAAAGCTCTGGCCCTTGCCTGATGAACTCATCACTGGCTTCACGATGCACGGGAATCCGATGGTGTCAGTAGCGGCGATAAAGTTTTCTTTGCTATCGGCAAACTGGTAGGTAGACGTCGGCAGGGACAGTTCTTCCGCCGCCAGGCGACGAATGCCTTCGCGGTTCATGGTCAGGCGTGCCGCGCGCGCGGTGGGCACCACTTTTTGTCCCTGAAGCTCCAGTTCCAGCAATTTTTCCGTGGCGATAGCCTCAATTTCCGGCACCACAAAATCGGGTTTTTCCTGAGCAATCAGCGCAGCCAGTGCATCACCATCCAGCATGTTAATCACATGGCTGCGATGGGCAACGTGCATGGCCGGGGCATCGGCGTAGCGATCGACCGCAATCACTTCCACACCAAGACGCTGGCACTCCAGTGCCACTTCTTTGCCCAGCTCGCCTGAACCTAACAGCATGACACGCGTTGCGGCAGGACGCAGCGCGGTTCCGAGAGTCGTCATAATTTCACCTTAGCAGTCAAAATGCGCGCGCAGTATATACGAAAACGTTTGCGTTCTCACCTTTTCCCCCTGATAAGGTTTGCCTTACTTTTCTCCGCTCTGACATTTCCTGACATCTTCTGCGGCAGCATGTGAAACCGGAATCCTAAACAGGAGTTAAACGATGAATAACTGGTTGCAGCAAATTCAATCGGTACTGAAAAAGCAAGGAAGCGCGGGTAAGGGGAGTGGCCTCAGTGACATGCTGGCACCCGGCGCGTTAGGTGGGCTGGCAGGGTTGCTGATCGCCAGCAAATCTTCACGCAAGCTGCTGACCAAATATGGCGGAAAAGCGTTAATTATTGGCGGTGGCGCGGCAGCGGGTGCTGTGCTGTGGAACAAATACAAACAGCGGGTGAGTGAAACCCATCAGAACGAAGCGGGTTATGGTCAGTTGCAAACACCGCTGGACCAGCGCGCAGCACGTCTGGTGACCGCGCTGGTATTCGCGGCCAAAAGCGACGGGCATATTGACGATCGTGAACGCACGAACATCGAACAGAATATTCAGCAGGCTGGCTATGGCGCGCAGGCTGAAGCGCTGATTCAGCAGGCGATGAATCGTCCGCTGGATCCGCACTGGCTGGCTGCGGATGTCAAAAATGAGGAAGAGGCACTGGAACTCTACTTCCTCAGCTGCGCAGCCATTGATCTCGACCATTTTATGGAGCGCAGCTACCTCTCCGCGTTGGGGGATGCATTGAAAATCCCCCAGGATGTACGCGAGGAAATGCAAAAAGATCTCATGGCAGAGAAAGCGGCACTCCCCGCCAGTTAACCAGCCGAAGGCCACATCCGTGGCCTTCGTTTACATTTTCCTGTGCTGCAATGGCTTGGCTTCGCGCCCAATCGGTGCCACGCTTGCAGAATGTTGTCTCTTCAGGGAAATGAACCATGATAAATCAGCCTCAGGCGAAAAAAATCCCCCATCAAATGACCCTGCACGGGGAAACGCGCACGGATAATTACTTCTGGCTACGTGACGATGACCGGCAAAACCCCGAGGTGCTCGACTACCTGCATGCCGAGAATGATTACGGCAAAGCGATGATGGCATCGCAGACGCATTTACAGGATCAGGTGCTGAAGGAGATCATTGACCGCATTCCGCAGCAGGATCATTCCGTCCCCTATGTCAAAAATGGCTATCGTTATCAAAGCCGTTATGAAAGCGGCAATGAATACGCAGCGTATTATCGTCAACCCAAAGAGGCTGACACCGATGCGGAGTGGCAGCTGTTGCTGGATGGCAACCAACGCGCGTCGCACAGTGACTTCTATACCATGGGCGCGCTGGCAATAAGCCCTGATAATCAGGTGATGGCGCTGGCGGAAGATTTTCTCTCACGCCGCCAGTACGGGGTCCGTTTCCGTAATCTGCAGAGCGGCAGCTGGTACCCCGAGGTGTTAAGCGATGCATCGTCCAGCCTGGCGTGGGCCAACGATTCACGTACCATCTATTATGTGCGTAAACACCCGCAAACCTTGCTGGCTTATCAGGTCTGGCGTCATGAACTGGGTCATCCGCAATCTGACGATCAGCTGGTTTATGAGGAAAAGGACGATACTTTCCACCTTAGCGTGCACAAAACCACCTCCGAGCACTTTATTCTGATCGCGTTATTCAGCACCACCACCAGTGAAATCCAGCTGATTGATGCGGAATACCCCGATGCACAGCCCCAGGTGTTTTGTCCGCGCCGTCGCGATCATGAGTACACCGTTGATCACTACAATCATCAGTTCTACATCCGCTCCAATCGCGAGGGTAAAAACTTCGGTTTATACCGCAGCGCCTGGCTGGCGGAGAGCCGTTGGCAAACGCTAATCCCGGCGCGCGAGCAGGTGGTGCTGGAGGATTTTCAGCTGTTCAAGCATTGGCTGGTGGTTGAGGAGCGTTCCCGCGGCGTTACCAGCCTGCGGCAGATTCACTGGGAAAGTGGTGAAAGCACCGGCATCGCGTTTGATGATCCGACGTATGTCACCTGGCTGGCCTACAATCCCTCACCGGACAGCGATACGCTGCGCTATGGCTACTCGTCGATGACCACGCCAACTACCCTGTTCGAACTGAACATGGAAAGCGGCGAACGACGGGTGTTGAAGCAAACGCCAGTACCGGGCTTCAATCCTGACGACTACAAAAGTGAACATCACTGGATCTCCGTTCGTGATGGCACCGAAGTTCCGGTTTCGCTGGTGTATCATCGCCAGCACTTCCAGCCCGGCAATAATCCGTTGCTGGTTTATGGCTATGGCGCTTATGGCAGCAGCATGGACGCCAGCTTTGGCACCAGCCGCATCAGCCTGCTGGAGCGCGGATTTGTCTATGCGATTATCCATGTGCGCGGCGGCGGTGAACTGGGGCAGCAGTGGTATGACGATGGCAGGCTGCACAACAAGATCAATAGCTTCACTGATTTTATTGATGTGACGGAAGCCCTGGTGGCAAAAGGATTTGGTCACCCGCAACAGTTGTATGCCATGGGGGGCAGTGCCGGAGGCTTGCTGATGGGGGCGGTGATTAATATGGCACCGCAGCTCTACCACGGTGTAGTGGCGCAGGTGCCGTTTGTTGATGTGGTGACGACCATGCTCGACCCCTCAATCCCACTCACTACCGGGGAATATGACGAGTGGGGCAACCCCGAACAGGCGGAGTTTTATCACACCATTAGCCAGTACAGCCCCTATGACAATGTGGCCGCACAAGCTTATCCCCATCTGCTGGTGACCACCGGCTTGCACGATTCACAGGTGCAATACTGGGAACCGGCGAAATGGGTGGCGAAACTGCGTGAGCTAAAAACCAATGATACGTTGCTGCTGCTGTGCACGGATATGGATTCCGGCCACGGCGGAAAGTCGGGCCGCTTTAAATCCTATGAAGGGGTGGCACTGGAATTTAGTTTCCTGATTGGCCTGGCACAGGGCGTATTACCCGATCGCAGCGACTACTGACCCGTCTTCACATATTTACGCAGCGCCTGCCGCAACGGTGGGCGCAGATCGCGCACGTTCTCCAGCACCCAGCGCAGATAGCCAGGATCTTTGCGCGCGATGCTGCCGATGCTCTGTCCGCGATATTTGCCAAACGGAAAAACATCATCGGCGACCGGTGCGGGTTGGCAGCGACTCACCATTTGTGCCGCGTCCCAGCCGGATTTTTCCATAATGCGAATCAGCAAGGCGGCGGTGACATAGCAGTCATACAACGCGCGGTGCGCATGCAAATCAGCCGGTGGCGTCACATCCAGCTTCAGGCTATGGCGTAGCGCCTGGTTGCCATATTTCTGGCCGGGCCACAGCTGGCGCGCCAGCGTCATGGTGCAAATCCATTCACCAGGCATTTCTGGCAGCATCCGACGATCAAAGCTGGCGTTATGCGCCACATAATGAGCGCTGCCATGATAGCGGCCAATCGCCTGTTCAATAGGCGGTTTATCCGCCACCATGGCTTCGGTGATGCGATGCACCGCCATTGCCTCACGGCTGATTGGACGATCCGGGCAAACCAAATCACTCATTGGATTGAGGATTTGTCCGTCAATAACGTCTACGGACGCCACCTCGACCACGCCCCCCTGCAAACCGCAGGTTTCGGTATCGATAACTCGTAACATAGGTTATTTCTGCTTCGGTTCGTAAGGCAGACGGGAAAGGCTGAGTGACGCCTGGCGATAATGCATCAAACGCTGGCGAAACCACTCACGTAGCGCTTGTGGCTGCTCCCGCTCCACCAAATCGGCGACGACCGGCATATTGTAGCGCTCTTTGAAAGCCACTCCGGCGGCAGCCAGATCGACATTCACTTTGTCTTTCTCTTCCTGCGACAGCAGGGCAAGGTTTTGACTCATGCTTTTCTCCTGTTAACAGGGGCAAAAGTAATGTTTTCATCGTTAAGGATCAAGGGAAAAGGGATCGCATTGCAGGTCTCGACACCCGAAGATCAGCAGCGTATCCTGCTGCCACGCTTGCGGTGGATTGCCGCAATAAAGAGGATGACCTGATGAAGAAGACGACCCTATCCCGCATTGCGGCGCTGTTGCTGGCATCATCCACGCTGGCATTTAGTCAGTTTGCCCTGGCCCATGCTCACCTTAAAACGCCGGTTCCGGCTGACAAATCAACCGTTGAAACCTCGCCGCAAGCGCTAACGCTGACCTTTACGGAAGATGTTGAACCCGCTTTCAGTGGCGTGGAGATCCGTAATGCGCAGAACCAGGTCGTGCCAGCAGCCAAGGCTACGCTCAATGATAAGCAACATGATCAGCTGATTGTTCCGCTCAGTCAGCCGCTGCCTGCCGGTAGCTATCAGGTAAACTGGCACGTGCTCTCGGTAGATGGTCATAAAACCAAAGGCAGTTACACATTTAGCGTGAAGTAATGAGCCTGGGTACGCTGTGGATCAGCCTGCGGGCATGCCATTTTCTATCCGCGTTGTTGCTCACCGGCAGCGCGTTCTACACCGCACTGCTGGCACCGAAGCGTTTCCGCCCGATACTGGCGCAACGCCTGTCAGCCATCCTGAAGTTAAGTGCGGTAGTCAGTTTACTCAGCGCCGTGCTGATGCTCGCTACGCAAACGGGCCTGATGAGTGGTGACTGGCAAAACGTTGCGGCCAGGGATACCTGGCTGGCGGTTCTCGGAACGCGTTTTGGTCAGGTGTGGCGCTGGGAGATCCTGTTTGCCTTACTCAGTGTGCTGGCATTATTGCTGCGCGGCAACGTGCGACAGCAATGGTTGTTGCTGACCGGATTGTTGCAGCTCATCACGTTAGCCGGGGTAGGGCATGCGGCGATGCACGATGGCTGGCAGGGTACGTTGCAACAAACCAATCATGCATTACATCTGATATCGGCGGCGTTCTGGAGCGGGGGACTGCTGCCACTCCTGCTGCTGATGCATGAAGCACGCAAGATAGCGCACCGCACCGATGCCATCCGCAGCATGATGCGTTTTTCCCGCTATGGGCATTTAGCCGTAGCGCTGGCGTTGTTAACAGGCATCTTCAATAGCCTATTGATTGCCGGATCACCACTGCAATGGCACCAAACGCTGTGGAGTGAGTTGCTGATTACCAAGGTGTTGTTAGTGATGTTGATGGTGACCGTTGCGGTGTTCAACCGTTACTGGCTGGTGCCGCGTTTTCGCCTGGCAGGCAGCCGCGCCTCCACGATTTTTATTCGCCTGACGCAGTTCGAACTGCTGCTGGCGGTTGTTGTTATCGGGCTGGTTAGCGTCTTTGCCACGCTGGCTCCAGCCTGAATCATCTATACCGATTGAATGTATGAGGACGACATTTTGCTGAAGAAACTGATTCCAGCTTGTGTGCTGCTGACCCTGTGCAGCCAGGCGATGGCGGCACAGATTATTACCATCAGCCGTTTTGAGATTGGCAAAGACAAATGGCCGTTCACGCGTGAAGAAGTGATGCTGAGCTGTGAGAAGGATGGTGCGTTGTTCGCTATCAACCCCAGCACGCTGTTGCAGTACCCGTTGAATGACAAAGCCGAAGCAAACCTGAAATCAGGCCGTGGCACCACAGAGTCCATCAGTTCAATTCAGGCGGAAGACAAAACCCATCCGGGAC
The DNA here is from genome assembly GCF_002095535.1 of Pantoea cypripedii. NCBI lineage: Bacteria > Pseudomonadati > Pseudomonadota > Gammaproteobacteria > Enterobacterales > Erwiniaceae > Pantoea > Pantoea cypripedii. The sequence continues at coordinate 2,409,847 of NZ_MLJI01000001.1, read as the reverse complement.
AGAAGATGAGTCTTGAGCCAATTATCGCCCGCGCTCAGGCGCTGTGCAGTCAGTAATCCCTGTCTGAGAGGCGTGGCAACCCGCTACGCCACCTTCCTGCGCTATTCTGCCGTCGCGATCACAGAGTCGGCAGCTTTCCTTCCCTGATGTGATGGTTGGCTGGAAAATAATCACCTGTGGTCTACCTTTAAAAGGCAAGGCGACCTCGCCTGCATTAATGCCAACTTTTAGCGCACGGCTCTTCAAGAGCCATTTCCCTGGACCGGATACAGGAATCGTATTCGGTCTTTTTTTGTCCGAAATATTTGATTGCTGCCCCTCATTCGAAGGGCAAATGTCACGAATAAAGCCAGCGACCGGCCTCAGCAGAGGCAATCAGCATCTTAACGGTGAGTTCTGTCGGTGCGTGGTGGTCCGTGCGCAGATACCGGGGTAGTATCGCATTAGGAAGGAAACGGATCCCCGCGTTGGGAAAATAACGGTTAAATTCAAAGCCGGTCATGTCTACACCCAACATCTCGGCATATTCATCAATAAAATCGCTGGCTTCTTCCGATAGCACGCTCATTTTCCCCGTGCTGAGTGATGCCTCTTCCGGCATTTCCCAGAAGTACTTTTTCAGCAACATCTGTACCTGTTCGGCGGTTTGCATGGCGGGGTTATCCTCGTTCGCCGGTGATTAGCATGTAACGATAGACGACGTTATGCGTGATGATCGGCAGATCATAAATGGTAATAACCGTGGCTATCTAAAGCACTTATCGACCTATATACCCCCGAAACTTCTTCAAACGCTGGCGAATCATCAGCCAGATTTATGGCGAAAAGGGTGCCAATGTGGATTAGCTTGCACAGGATTGCGTTAATGTTTTCTTATGTGTGCATATTGAGTACATTATTACAAACAAGGCATGGATACAATCTGGAGCTGTCCACCAGCGGATCGGCAAGCAATTCATTAATAGGAATAAAATGCGTAAAGAATATTTGATTTTAGGCTTCGTTTTGCTTATTACGTTAATTTTCCCTTCGGTGGTTCTATATCTATATCGAGAGTATGTTATGGGAATGCCTGTTACGTTCTCTTTTGAGGGCGTTTCTCGTGATTCAGGGAAATGGTCAGATTTTGGTTCTTTGCTTTCTGGGTTATTTACTTTAAGTGGTGCAGTCGCTGCTTTAGCCACACTGCTATTTGCAATTTTTCAAAATAGACAGCTCTCCGATGAGGCAAAAAAACGATCTGTGATGGATCAGGAAACGGCTAAAAAGAATGAGAGTTTTATGCGTTTTCAGCTGGAAAGAATGAATTTTGAAAAATTCAGGATGCATCAGTTAATGTTTAATGACCTGCTGGATAAGGTGGAAGTTGATGCATTTAATAACTTTGCATTCAAAGCCAGGATGATTTTTTACAAAAAAATCTTCGCAACTAACTCATTCTCGCAGTGCGACACCAGGGTAGATTTGACATATGTGAAAGCCGGATCATTAAAAGATATACTCAACTGCGTGGAAGGTATCAATTCTAAGATGAAATCAGGAGAATACCTCGACTCACCCCATGTGCTGGTTGATGACATATCTACTCTCCATTCTCTGCTAATGTTAACGGTTGAGAGAGCTGCAAAGGATGGAGACATCATATTTGCAGGTAAGTTTATTGTACTGAATGTGATTGACTTGCATAATGACTTTGTGTTTCTTGCAGATGCGGTAAATGCACTTTGTACTTTTTGTGAAATTGATACGAGGGTGAACTTAACGACTAATCTTAGTCTCGGTAAAACCATTATTGCTCTGGTTAACTATGCAAACCATTTCGATTTCTCTAAAGTTCAGTTTTCAACCTATCCCTATAGCTTTAAAAGTGAATTATATATTCGTGATCTTACAGAGCTTCACAAAATTTTCACGATAGATAAAAATCTACCAATGTATCCTTTTTTCAAAAACCTCAATAATTACATTCTTGATGCTCTTGGAGCGTCAAACATTCATCATGTGACTTCTATGGATGGTTATTTGCTCTTTTTAGACTCCTTTAGACAACGCGTCGCTTCAGCCATTTCAGAAGCGATGACACATGATGTTAATTTCTTTAAGATCGGAGAATGTTATTTAGGTGAAATAGATAAAATGCGTGCTCGGATTAAGAATTGAGTCTATTGATAACCCGTTCTTCAACTGGATAATTATCCTCTTGACCTAAGCCTGATAGTGGCCGCGCAGTCAATAAAGATGCACTTGAGCCATGTCCGTTCATCGTCACTTCAGTAACGACGGAACGCCTCATACCCAATGGTTGTGACTGACTTCACGAACACGAGTAAAACCGCGGTTGTGGGGGTATATTTTTAGGATAAATCTGAGATAATTCATTTGCCCCTTCAAGAGCTAAGCCATAGCGAGTGCCGGAGATAAGCGCCGGGTGGGGTACTAATCATTGGCAAAGGCCGCAGTAATGCGGCCTTTTTCATTTTTACCTACGGTTTGTTCCATGCCTCATCGCCCGCAACCCTGTCAGAGATGAACAAAACCTGTCTGCGGGTGTTAATCACTCGATTAGGATCTTTTCGCTGTGGTAGCTTAACGGCAAACCAGCCATACATATGCCGCCGACCAGGATGAGAAGAACCGCAATGTATAAACCTGCCTGCCTTTTTATCATCCTGCTGCTGAGCGGATGCGCACTGAAACAGTACCCGCAATCTGCAAAGGTCAGCGATGAAGAGGCTAAAAATGATGATTGCGCGACATTGCAGCAGGAAATCGTCAAAAGCCATGGCGTTCAGCAGCAGATTGCAAAGACCGGGCAGTTTGATGCGCTTACGGTGATTGGCTTTGTGGGGGATTTCGGTATCGGCAACGGGGTTGCTAAAGCCAGAGCCAACCAAAAGGCCACCGAACGATTGCAGCAACTGGAAGCGCTGGAGGCGGTACGTTGCCACAATGCATCATAGATAGCTGTCCACTCGCAAATATCCTGAGAGCCTGCCCGCCCAAAAAATGGTATAAGAGTGGCGCTTTATTGTTGTTGCCTGCTTATAAGGATCCTCCATGGCAAATACGCAATACCTTCTCTGGGTGATGATTGGCACATTAACCTTATTATCGGTGTTTATTTCCGCGCTGGTTGGTCGGGCTAAATCGCCGCGGCTGGGTTTTATTACCTTTGCGGTATTATTTCTGGGCTTTATGGCCGCGATTTTCTTTATCACGCGCTAGCTGATGACTTATCCTCTGCTGCAGGTTGCCGCGCTGTTAGTGTGGCAACCATGCCTGGTGGGTTACGAAGCGGGGCGAAGTGCCTTACGGTGTTGTGCGATAAGTTGGTCGGCGAGATAGCGATCATCTTCGTGTTGAGTAATGTAATACTCGTAAGGATCTTTTATACCCAGACTCTCAATATATTCCAGATGAGCACGTTTTATTTCGCGGTTAATATATTGCACTTCATCCATCCCCATATCATCAGCATAAACCGGGGCTTTGCTTTTAATCTCAGCAATTAACGGTTTGTTATTTTGCATAAACGTTTCCAAATCAATCTTATAATAATCTTTCATAAACGGCTCCCTCTCAAACTACGTTTGATTAAGCCTGGCAAAAAACGGGGAAGCTATGTGGCTGTGGATGCTTACCATTTCATCTCACCGTTACCAACAGGCAATGATCAACGTCAAATGCTAACAATTTGATTTATATAGAGATTTGTTGTCAGGTTGAGGTTTTTAATGAGAATGATAGTTAATATCATTTAACTTGATCAGAATACTCCGAAGAACTACAGTAGCTGCCGTCCCTCGCAGAGCTAACACCTTTAATGAGTGCCGGAGATAAGCGCCGGAAGGGACGTTCATCGGGGCTGCAGGATGCGGCCGCTGCTGAATCTGCCAGCGACATCACCCCTATCCCACCACCAGCAAATGTACCAGCCGCGCAAGCGTTTCCAACAGCAATAAGCTGCCGATAAAAATAACTACCAATACGCCAATAAATTGTTTACGGCTGTTCACGCTTCCCTCCGATGCCTGCAGGTCGCCAGGCTATACTTTAAGCCGGATTCACTAAACTTCCAGTAAACCAGCTTTCAGGAGACCAATATGTTTTATCAAACGGTCAATGCGGAAGCATGGCGCCATATCTGGGTGGTTGGCGATTTACACGGTTGTCGTACTCAGCTTGATTCGCAATTGATTCTGCATCAGTTTGATACGCAGCAGGATTTATTAATTTCCGTCGGTGATTTGATCGATCGGGGGCCCGACAGTCCCGGTTGTCTGGCATTGCTGGATGAACCCTGGTTTCGATGCGTGCGCGGCAATCATGAACAGATGGCTATCGCGGCGTTGCGGGGCGAGGACCCGATGTTGTGGCTGATGAATGGGGGTGAATGGTTTTGGCAACTGCGCGGCAGTGAGGTCATTACTGCGCGTCATGCATTAAGACGCTGTGCTGAATTGCCGTTGATTTTGCATCTGCAACTTGCCGACCGGGTGGTGGTGATTGCCCACGCGGATTATCCGGCCAGTCACTACACGCTGGGGCAGGAGGTTGACTGGCATCAGGTGGTGTGGAGCCGCGATCGTCTGGGGCGACATCAGCGCGGTAACTCGGCAGCAATTGAGGGGGCCAGCGATTTTTATTTCGGCCATACGCCGCTGGAGCAACCGCTCAACGCTGCCAATCAACATTATATCGATACCGGTGCCGTATTCGGCAACCGGCTCACGCTGGTGCAGCTGCAGTAACCTTTAGCGGAACAAACGGCCATCGCGCACCAGCTCGCGTGGGTAGCTATTCTTGATACGATTGCCGACCTTTTTGGCCAGGCCGAGTGTCTGCTGCTGCCAGGTCACAATCACCTCATCCCGCTCGGGCAGGTGCTCCGGATGGATATCCTGACCGCGATACCAGCTTTCCGCTTCGGCTTCCGTCAGCGCAAAGGCCAGCGAACTATCCGGCTGTGCCAGAGCCACCACGGCTTCATGTTGCCAGCGAAACCCTTTCGGGAAGGTTTCCGCGAGTTTTAGACCGATGCGCGAAAAGCGCACTTTACCCAGCCAGCTTTCCAGCGCGGCGGGGAACAGCCACAACTCTTTATCACGCTGCCATAACAGCAAATTATCGTCCCACTGCAGGCCAACTTTTGCTGCCGCCTGCATCACTTCAGCCGTCAATTTCCGGCTGGCAGGGGAAAAGGGGAGTTTGCCGACTTTATAAGTTGGAACGGGTAATGCCGGTACGCTGGCGGTTTTACGCAGACGTGCGACAAAGAAGCCTTCGCTGTCGAAAAGCTGCGGGAACACATGCAGGAAGCCCTCCGGCGTCAGCGCCTTTTCAGCACCCGCGAACAGGCCATTCAGCGGTAAAATTTCGACAGCATCAGGATAACGTTGCTGTAGCCAGCTGATGACCTGCTGATTCTCAATCTGGTTGAGCGTACAGGTGGAATAAATCAGCGTGCCGCCAGGTTGCAGGGCGTGAAAAGCGCTGTCAATCAGGTCGCGCTGGGTGGCGGCGATGTCTTCAGTGCTGGCCAGGCTCCAGTTACGCAGCGCATCGGCATCTTTACGCACCACACCTTCTCCGGAGCAGGGGGCATCCAGCAGGATGGCATCAAACTGCTCGGGCAATGCCGCACCAAACACGCGGCCATCAAAATGGGTCAGGGCAACATTGCTGACTCCACAGCGGCTGATATTGGCATGTAACACCTTTACCCGGCTGGCGGAGTATTCATTGGCCAGAATCGCGCCATTATTGTGCATCAATGCCGCCATTTGCGTGGTTTTGGAGCCAGGTGCTGCGGCAACATCCATCACCTGACGCGCGTCGGGCGCGGCATCAAACAATGCCGTGACCGGCAGCATCGAGCTGGCTTCCTGAATATAAAACAACCCGCTGAGATGTTCTGCCACGCTGCCCAGCGGCAGCGATTCGTCGTCGCGTTCAATCCAGAAGCCTTCAGCACACCAGGGAATGGGCGTCAGTCGCCAGCCGTAATGTGCGGTACTTGCCAGAAAATCAGACACGCTGATTTTTAAGGTATTCACACGCAGGCTGCGGCGTAACGGTTGCTGGCTGATGGCGAGAAAACGTTGCAGTTCTTCATCGTTGGGCAGGCTGGCACGCATCAGCGTGAGGAAATCTTCAGGAAAACGTTCGGACACGGGTTTCTTCCGGGGATAGCAAACAGAGCGCGAAGTGTAACACGCGAAAAAGAATCGGGCAGCCAGGCTGCCCGATTTGCTTAGGGTTGTGCGGGGTCGGGAATCGCGGTTCCCCAGTTGCGCCAGTCTTTCGGCGCTTCATCCTGCAACAGGAAGTGTTTGTTCGCACCCGCCTGCGGTGCCAGTGGGACGGTTGGTGGGGTGGCAAACTGAATTCCGCCCTGAATAAATTGCTGGAAGGTGCCGGTTTTGACCACGCCGCCAATCAGGCCGAAATTCAGGTTATAGCCGGATGCCAGCCAGAACACCGAATTGTTGCGCACCAGATGCTGATACTTCTTACTGATGCGCAGCGCTACCTGGACACGGTCCGCCATATTACCCAGCGAGGTGCCGGTGACGGTACCCACTTCTACACCACGGAACAGCACCGGTGTACCCACCGAAAGCGAACCCGCCTCTGTCGCGTCAACAAAGATCGTCAGACCATTGAGATAACGCGAATCGGTAATGGTGCTGTCCTGCAACTCAAAGGTACGAGCCTGAGCGCCTTTACCCGGATCAACGTTGACATAGGGTTGCAGCAACGTCTCAAGATGGTTGACGCCAGCGGCAGAAATCTGTGGAGAAACCACGGAGAAACGACTGCCGATGCGGGCGAAGTCCTGGACGTATTCCGGATACAGTACCGCTTTTGCCACTACCTGGTTGTTATCGGCACTCAGTGAAAGCGACTCGACCTGGCCGACGTTAATACCGAGATAACGAATTGGCATGCCGGCTGACAGCTTGCTGGCATCATAGGTGTGCAGCGAGATCTGGCTGCCAACAGCGCGTGCGGCGGTTTCCGAAGCATAAAGCACCCGTTTCACCCCTTTGGCCGCCTGGGCACCGCTCAGGTTATCGAAGCTGATGGCACCTTTCAGCGCGCGGTTCAGTGGTGATGCCTGCACGGTCAGACCGCTACCATTCAACTGCACCTTGGCCCCCCCCTCAGCCCAAAATACGCTTTCACTGGTGAGCAGTTTGCGATACTGCGGTTCGATATGAATCGAGATTTCAAAAGCATCGGCGCGCGGTATAACATTCACCACTTCACCCACCTGGAATTTACGATACAGCACCACAGAACCGGTCTGGACATCAGGCAGGCTGCTGGCTGTCAGCTTCAGCGTGGCAGGGGGCTGATCGCCAATAATCCCTTCTTCGGCACGTTCGGCATCACCATACAGTGGATAACGGTTCTGCGGGTTGCCTTTGGCCCCCGGCACCAGACGGATGCCGCCATCCACCCATTCACGTGCGCTGGCACCCAGTACCTGCATGCCATCAAGACCGAACTTCACGTCAATACGGCTGTTAACGATAAATTTGCTGTCACCGTGCACCAGATGGCGATATTCCGGATTGATGGCCACCACAAAACTGATGCCTTTTTCGTCCAGTTCCCGTGAGATCACCTGGCCTATCTTCATGCCGTAGAGCATCACCGGTTGCCCGGCGTCGATACCATAGGTTTCTGGCGCATTGAGTTGCAGCGTCAGAACATCCGGTTTTTGCAGCAAAGATTCACTGGCCGGTAATACGCTAAAGTGATCCTGTGGCTGGCCTTCACCGGGCACCAGTTCAAAGGTATTGCCGGTTAACAGGCTGCTGAGATTAGTATCTGTCAGGCTGATTTTTGGCGAGCGCATTTCAATGCGGGTGCCCGTGCGCATCAATCCGGCGACAGACGGGTCAACGGTCAATTCCCCGGTCACTTTACCGCCAGGCAGCAAATTCAGTTTGGTTAAGGTGCCCACTTCCAGCCCCTGATACATCAGCGGTGTGCTGTCTGCTTTCAGGTTATCACCGCTCGGCAAGTCGAGGCTGACCTGCACCCCACGCTGGCTTTGTGCCAGGTCGGGATAGAGCTGATAGTTTTCATCGGTGTCGGCTTGCTGGCCTTCGTTGGGGGAATCGAAGGCAATAGCACCATTAACCAGCGCCGCCAGACTCTCCAGCTTGACTTTGGCACCACTCAGGCTGACATCAGCGTCAACGCCAGAGACGTTCCAGAATCGGCTCTGCTTTTTCACCAGATTAATGAAGCGGCGCTCAATCAATACATCAATGGTCACGCCATCAGTATTGCTATTGATGCTGTAGTCATAGACCCGGCCAACCGGAATTTTGCGGTAATACACCAGCGAACCGGTATTTAGCGAGCCGAGATCGGGCGCACGCAGATGAATCAACAACTCACCCGTATTCACACGGTATTTCGGTTGCGTATCCAGCGCCGTAAAGTGTTCCTGCGGATTACCGCTGCCCGGCATCATGCTGATGTAGTTGCCTCCCACCAGCGCATCTAACCCGGAGACCCCGGCCAGCGAGGCTTTCGGCGTCACCAGCCAGAACTGGGTGTTGTCGCGGAGTGCGTCACGCATGTCGCTCTTAATGCTGGCTTTAATCTGGATGCTGCGATAGTCATTGCTCAGCACGATACCCTGCACCGTACCCACTTCCACACCCTGATAGCGAATAGGCGTACGCCCCGGCACGATACCGTCCGCAGTCTGGAAGTTGATGGTGATGATGGTCCCGCGTTCCTGATAATTGGTCCATAACAGCCATGCGGCAATCAGCAGGGCGATAATGGGCAGTAACCAGAACGGCGAAATCTTGCGTTTATTTCGCAGATTTGCGCTAGTCGGTGTAGTCGGCGTTTCCTGTTGCATGTGCATCCCAGATCAGGCGGCTGTCAAGCCACTCTACAGCCATAATGGTCAGGATCACTGCCGCGCCAAAATAGAGCGCGGCGGGTCCCATGGTAAATGCCAGCAGCTGGTCACGATTGACCAGCGACATGGTTAATGAAATGACGAACAGATCCAGCATCGACCAGCGACCCACCCAGGTCACGGCACGCAGCAAGCGGATGCGGGTTTTCAGCCCCTGTTCACATTTGAAGTGAATACTGAGCAGCAGCGTTAACATCACCAGCACTTTGGTAAAGGGCACCAGGATACTGGCGATAAACACCACCGCTGCCACCGGAATATTGCCGGAAGCCAGGCCGAGAATACCGGAAAAAATGGTGTCCTCGCGCCGTGCCCCGTTAACATACACCACTGAAATCGGCAGCAGATTGGCAGGAATGAGCAGTACGATGGAAGCAATTAACGATGCCCAGGATTTTTGCAGGCTGTGGCGGCGGCGATAATCCAGCGGCGTATGGCAGCGGGTACAGCGCCCGCGATCATCAGCCATACCGGTGTGATGACAGTTCAGGCAAACCTGCCATTGCTCAGGCGGTGAGGTGGGCACTGACTGCGGATAATAATGCTCCCACAGTTGCTCGACATTAAGATGAATCAGCGTCAGCACGCTAAGTACCGTCAGCGCAATATACGCCACCATGCCATAACCCACCTCCAGCGAGGCGTAGTCCTGAACTTTAATCGAAGCCACCGCGACACCGACCAGGTAGATATCCAGCATCACCCATTCTTTCAGCTTCTCCAGCATCAGCAACACCGGACGCAGATTCATCCCCAGCGCATGACCGATGCCCAAATAGCTAATGCCCGCCACCAGCGTCATGGGGGCGCCAATGGTGCAAAACGCCACGATGGATGCGGTGATGACATCGCCTTGCTGCGTCATCTGTATCACCCCTTCCAGCAGGCTGGCATTAATGCGCATACCCAACAGCCGGATATCCACCAGCGGCAGGGTAAAAGCGAACGGCATCAGCATCAGCATGGTGACCGCCATGGCGGTCAGACGCGTCATTGACCAGTCAAAACCACTTTGAATACGAGCGTGACAACGCGGGCAGTAGGCCGCCTGATGCGATTTAACATCCGGTAAGGAAAAAAGGGTATCGCATTGCGGACAACGCTGATAACGTGCGTGGGGCAACGTCTGGCTGATAGCGTGAATTTTCATAGGGTGACGCAAGTGGCCCATCGTTCGTTACAGTTACCGGCATGTCAGGCAGCAGGTTGCTGGCTGAGACATCTGTGGTGGCATGAAGTTCGATCCACAGAAAGCTAAGGGTATAGTAACTAACACAATGATTCACCTTGTGACGCTGGATAATTAGTGCTTATTTTAACAACTGAGTGACACACGCGGCTTCGCTGCGTCGAATTATGGTTAAACAATGAACAAAAAAGCCTTTTACGAGGATTTAAATCGCGATGCGCGTGCGCTGCTGGCGGGTGAAACCTCTTTCCTCGCCGCGCTGGGTAATTGCAGCGCGTTACTGTTTGAACGCCTGGAAGGCGTCAACTGGGCAGGTTTTTATTTGCTGACTGAAGCGAATACGCTGGTACTGGGTCCCTTCCAGGGCAAAATTGCCTGTGTGCGTATTGCGGTAGGCAAGGGTGTTTGTGGCACGGCGATTGCAGAAGAGAAAGTGCAGCGCGTGGAAGATGTGCACGCTTTCCCCGGTCATATCGCCTGTGACGCCGCCAGTAATGCGGAAATCGTGATTCCTCTGAAAGTGAATGGCACGTTAGTCGGTGTGCTGGACATCGACAGTACGGTTTATTCTCGCTTCGATAGTGAGGATGAAGCGGGGCTGGTGGCCCTTACTGACGGGCTTTGTGAAGTACTGGCGGGCAGCGACATTGAAAAATTTCTTCAACTGACGCGCAGCTAATCGACTGGATCACATAGCATTTGGCGATGTTGTCATTATAATGTCGCCTGTTCATGCCTGCTCTGGTCGGCAAACCCGTTGTAATCAGGAAATTTCATGGAAAATCAACCTAAGTTGAATAGCAGTAAAGAAGTGATCGCCTTTCTGGCGGAGCGTTTTCCGCACTGCTTTAGCGCCGAAGGTGAAGCGCGTCCGCTCAAAATCGGTATCTTTCAGGATCTGGTCGAGCGTGTTCAGGGCGATATGGGCCTGAGCAAGACGCAACTGCGTTCGGCCTTACGTCTTTATACCTCAAGCTGGCGTTACCTTTACGGCATTAAAGCGGGTGCCATCCGTGTTGACCTCGACGGCAACGCCTGTGGCGTGCTGGATGAGCAACATGTTGAACATGCGCGCAAACAGCTGGAAGAAGCGAAAGCGCGTGTTCAGGTTCAGCGCGAGCAGCAAAAAGCGAAGAAACGTGAAGCAGGTGAAGAGACGGGCGAACGTCGTCCGCGCAAACCGGCTCCGCGCAAAACCGCTGAAGGTGATGCGCCGCGTAAACCGCGTCCGCAGGCACCGCGTGCGGCTTCTGCTGAACGTAATGCTGCGCCACGCCCACCGCGAGCCAAACCCATCACTGATACCTCAACTTTGCAACCCGGCCAGAATATTAAAGTTAAAGCAGGCAAAAGTGCGATGGACGCAACCATTCTTGAAATTACTAAAGATGGCGTTCGGGTACAGCTCGCTTCCGGCATGGCAATGATTGTGCGCGCAGAACATTTGCAGTTCTGAAACGGAGGCTGACCCTGGCATGAACAATATTTTTAAGATCGGTATGATCGCGGGCCTGCTGCTGGCAGGCCCCAGTTTTGCCGCGGATAACATTACCCGCGCAGACCAGATTCCCCAGTTACACGAAGAACCACAGCATCCCACCGTCAGTGAACGCGTTACCTCGCGTTTTACCCGTTCGCATTATCGCCAGTTCGATCTGAATCAGGATTTTTCTGCGAAAATTTTTGATCGCTACCTGAATCTGCTCGATTACAACCACAATGTGCTGCTGGCTTCAGATATCGCGCAGTTTGCCGATAAGAAGACCACGCTGGGTGATGAACTGCGCAGCGGCAAGCTGGATGTTTTTTACGATTTATACAATCTGGCGCAGAAACGCCGCTTTGAGCGCTATCAGTACGCGCTGAGCGTGCTGAATCGCCCGATGAACTTTACCGGCAATGACACCATCGACATTGATCGCAGCAAATCACCGTGGCCGAAAAGCACCGATGAGCTGAATGCGCTGTGGGATGCGAAGGTCAAATTTGATGAGCTGAGCCTCAAGCTGACCGGTAAAGATGACAAAGAAATTCGCGACACGCTGACCAAGCGTTATAACTTTGCTATCCGTCGTCTGGCGCAGAGCAACAGTGAAGACGTGTTCCAGCTGGCGATGACCGCCTTTGCACACGAAATCGATCCGCATACCAACTATCTGTCACCGCGTAACACCGAGCAATTCAATACCGAGATGAGCCTGTCACTGGAAGGCATTGGTGCTGTGTTGCAGATGGATGATGATTATACGGTAATCAATTCGATGGTAGCGGGTGGTCCGGCGGCGAAGAGCAAATCGATCAGCGTAGGCGATCGTATTGTCGGCGTGGCTCAACCCGGTAAACCGATGGAAGATGTCATCGGCTGGCGTCTCGATGATGTGGTAGCCAAAATCAAAGGGCCGAAAGGCAGCAAAGTGCGGCTGGAAATCCTGCCTGCTGGCAAAGGGACCAAAACCCGCATTGTGACCCTGACGCGTGAGAAAATCCGCCTGGAAGACCGCGCGGTGAAAGGCACGGTGCAGACCGTCGGCAAAGAAAAAGTCGGCGTGCTGGATATCCCGGGCTTCTACGTGGGCCTGACGGATGACGTGAAAGTACAGCTGCAGAAACTGCAGAAGCAGAATGTCGATAGCATCGTGATTGACCTGCGTACCAACGGCGGCGGCGCACTGACTGAAGCGGTATCGCTTTCAGGTCTGTTTATTCCGAGTGGCCCGGTTGTGCAGGTGCGTGACAACAATGGTCGCGTGCGTCAGGACAGTGATAATGACGGCATCGTGTACTACAAAGGCCCATTGGTGGTGCTGGTGGATCGCTTCAGTGCTTCCGCGTCTGAGATCTTTGCCGCCGCCATGCAGGATTATGGCCGTGCGCTGATTGTCGGGGAGCCGACTTTCGGTAAAGGTACCGTGCAGCAATATCGTTCGCTGAACCGTATCTACGATCAGATGCTGCGTCCGGAATGGCCTGCACTGGGTTCTGTCCAGTACACCATTCAGAAGTTCTACCGTATCAATGGCGGCAGTACTCAGCGTAAAGGCGTCACGCCGGATCTGCTGATGCCGACCGGCGTTGAAGCGGCAGAGACCGGTGAGAAATTTGAAGATAACGCCTTACCGTGGGATAGCGTCAATGCCGCGACCTACACCAAAACGGGTGATATCACTCCGCTGGTACCGGAACTGACTAAAGAGCATGACGATCGCATCGCCAAAGATCGTGAGTTCCAGTACATCATGAAAGATATTGCGCGCTTCAACGCGACCAAAGACAAACGCAATATCGTGTCCCTCAATCTTGTTCAGCGCGAGAAAGAGAACCATGATGAAGATGCATTACGTCTGGAACGCATCAACGCGCGTTATCAGGCGGAAGGCAAACCGCAGCTGAAGAGCCTCGACGATCTGCCGAAGGATTACAAAGAGCCGGATCCGTATCTGGATGAAACGGTGAAAATTGCCAATGACCTGGCGCAGCTGGAGAAATCCCAGCCGCAGGCAGCGGGCAGTAAATAATCGTTACGCGCAAATCACAAGCACCGCTCAATGCGGTGCTTTTTTTTATCCCTTAATCCGCTTAATGTTTGCCAGGCGCAGAGACATTACTGAATGTAAAGTTATGTCTTTTTAGACACTTAAAGATTAAGGTTGCTTGAAATGCTGCGTAATGACCCTAGGATGTATATCCGCGTATAAGCGCGAGCACAACTGAGGAAGATTAACGTTTATGATGCGTATTGCTCTTTTCCTGATCACCAACCTGGCGGTGATGTTGGTTTTCGGACTGATTCTCAGTCTGACAGGAATCCAGTCAAGCAGTGTTCAGGGTCTGATGATTATGGCAGGTCTGTTTGGCTTTGGCGGTGCGTTTGTTTCACTGCTGATGTCTAAATGGATGGCGTTGCGTTCGGTCGGTGGTGAAGTGATTGAACAACCCCGTAACGAAACGGAACGCTGGCTGATGGACACCGTTGGCCGCCAGGCTCAGCAGGCCGGCATTGCGATGCCGCAGGTTGCCATTTATCACGCGCCCGATATCAACGCCTTTGCCACCGGTGCACGTCGCGATGCATCGCTAGTGGCGGTATCCACCGGGCTGTTACAAAACATGAGTCGTGATGAAGCAGAAGCGGTGCTGGCCCATGAAATCAGCCATATCGCTAACGGCGACATGGTCACCATGACGCTGATTCAGGGGATCGTGAACACCTTCGTGATCTTCATTTCACGTATCATTGCCCAGGTGGCTTCCGGTTTCCTGTCGGGCAACCGTGATGGTGAAGAAAGTAGCAACGGTAACCCGCTGGTCTACTTTGCCGTTGCCACCGTGCTGGAGCTGGTATTCGGCATTCTCGCCAGCATCATCACTATGTGGTTCTCGCGTCATCGTGAGTTCCATGCCGATGCAGGGTCAGCGAAGCTGGTCGGTCGTGAGAAGATGATTGCCGCGTTGCAGCGTTTGAAAACCAGCTATGAACCGCAGGAGCCGAGCAGCATGATGGCCTTCTGTATCAATGGTAAAGGTAAATCGCTCAGCGAGCTGTTTATGTCACATCCGCCGCTGGATAAGCGTATCGAAGCGTTACGCAGCGGTGCATATCTGAAGTAATAGCAACAACGAAAAGGGCGCCTCAGCAGGCGCCCTTAGTTTTTATGATTCGGCAGTTTCACGCGATTGTGTCATGCGCGCCATACTCACCACCGCAGCGACGCTTGAAAAGACACCAGCCAGAATCAGCGAGGCATGAGTCCCGCTTTCACTGAACAGGTTGAACATCAACGCCACCAGCGCGGCACCGCTGCTTTGTCCCAGCAAACGTGCGGTTCCTAACATACCGCTGGCACCACCGCTGCGATTACGCGGTGCGGAGGAGATAATGGTGTGATTGTTAGGCGACTGGAACAGGCCAAAACCCGCACCGCACAGCATCATGCGCCAGATAATATCGGCATCGGCTGGCTGCGCGGGCAGCAGGGCCAGCAGAAACAAACCGGCCGCAAACATCGCCAGTCCCAGCCCACCCAGCAGACCCGCATGTACCTTCTCAATCAGACGACCGGCAATTGGGGCCATTACCATCGTTGCCAGCGGCCAGGGAGTCAACAGCAGGCCGGTGGCCACTTCATCACGTCCCAGCACGTTTTGCAGGAAGAAAGGTAGCGAAACCATTGCCAGCATCTGGGCGCAGAATGAACAGATAGAGGTGCCGAGAGAGAGTGTGAAAATGGGGATGCGCAGCAGATCCACCGGCAGCAGCGGTACCGGCATCGCTAACTGGCGACGAATAAACACCACGCCCACCAACAGCAGCGCCACGACTTCACCCAGCGTCAGCCAGTGATTTTGACCCTGCGCAAAACCACTCAGCGCCGAGATCAACAAGCCAAAGAACAGCGCGTTCATGATGGCACTGGCCACGTCAAACTTCTGCTGCTTCGCTTTCTGCTGGTTATCCGGCAGGAAACGCAGTGCCAGCCACAGAGCAATAATCCCCAGCGGCACGTTGATCAGGAACAGCCATTTCCAGCTGGCAACCGATAAAATAGCAGCTGCTACCGTCGGGCCTGCGGCGGTGGACACGGCCACGATCAACGAGTTGATCGCCATGCCGCGCCCAAGGAAGCGCTGTGGATAGATGATGCGTATCAGTGCGGTGTTAACGCTCATCAGTGCAGCGCCACCGAATCCCTGAAGTACACGGGCAAGGGTGAGCATATTCAGTGACGACGACAGCGCACAGAATAGCGATGTCGCGATAAACAGCGCCAGGCCAGCCTGATAGACCCGGCGGTAACCGAGCATGTCACCGAGAAACGACAGCGAAAGCAGCGAGATCACGATGGCGATTTGATAGGCGTTGACAATCCATATCGATTCAGCCGGACTGGCGTTTAATTCGCGTGAGATGGTGGGCAAGGCGACGTTAGCAATCGCGCCATCTAACACCGCCATCATAATGCCAAGCGCAATAGTAATGATTGCGCCATAACGTTGTGGAACGGGTAAACCATCCTGAAGTGAGGTTGCGGACATAGAAGGAATAAGTGAAGTAAGTGAATATCATCATGCTAATCAATTCTATGCCGGAAAGCATCGCATTACATGACAAAAAAGTATCTGTGAATGTGTCGCTTAGTGCTGTGCATTGCCGCCTGCGGCCTGAAACGCATATACTGGCGCTTCTGTTCCGTTTTTTTTGAAACAACCTTATAAAAGGATACGCGATGGCGAACGCTGATAACGATAAACAGCCCGATTCCGTCTCTTCGGTGATGAAGGTGTTTGGTATTTTGCAGGCGCTGGGGGAAGAGCGTGACCATGGCATTACCGAGCTTTCTCAGCGCGTGATGATGTCAAAAAGCACCGTCTATCGCTTTTTACAGACCATGAAGTCGCTGGGCTATGTGGCACAGGAAGGTGAAACGGAAAAATACTCGCTGACGCTCAAGTTATTCGAATTGGGTGCCAAGGCGCTGCAAAATGTTGACCTGATTCGTAGTGCTGATGTGCAGATGCGTGAGCTGTCACGCCTGACCAAAGAGACCATCCACCTTGGTGCGCTGGAAGAAGACAGCATTGTCTATATTCATAAAATCGACTCGCTCTACAACCTGCGCATGTATTCGCGGATTGGTCGCCGTAATCCGCTGCACACCACAGCAATTGGCAAAGTCTTGCTGGCGTGGCGCGATCGCAGCGAAGTGCAGGAGATCCTGCGTGAAGTAGAATTTCGTCGCAGCACCGCCAATACCATCGTCAGCGCTGAGGCGTTACTGAAGGTGCTTGACCAGGTGAAAGTGCAGGGCTTCGGTGAAGATAATGAGGAGCAGGAAGAGGGGTTGCGTTGCATTGCGGTGCCGGTGTTTGACCGCTTTGGCGTCGTCATTGCCGGTCTGAGCATTTCATTCCCGACGATTCGTTTCTCGGAAGATGGCAAAAACGAGTATGTTGCCATGCTGCATCGTGCCGCGCGTGCTGTCTCTGAACAGATGGGCTATCACGATTATCCCTTTTAAGCCGATGCGATAAACGGGCTGCGTTACCAGCCCGTTTACGGATCAGTTATCGACCACTTCACCGCTCTTTTTCAGCAGCGGGCAGTCTGTCACGCCGACGATACCGCTATCGGTATGCAGATACTGCGCAGTGATCATGCCACGTGCTGTCAGGTAGCTGCATTGCAGACCGAGTCCAGCCGCATTTTTATTGCTGCCGGTTAACACGCCATAGCCCGTGAATAACATTGCCAGCCAGATAACGGCGATGACCACTATCGCCCGGATAAATAGTTTCATTTTGTCTCCATGTGATACATAACGCAGCTGTCCAGATGTTGCTGCCATCTCTATAGTAGCAGCATGCCTCGCTTTCCTCGCCAGATCGATCAGAGATAACTGAAAGATGCCGCACAGGAAATTCTGCTTTCCGTTCGTGCCCATTATCTTTTGCCGTCGCAAGGCGTAGAATCAGCAGCTGAGTGAGTATTTGACATTAATCAGTAATCTGAGGCAGTTATGAATGAGTTAGCCGCAAATCCCAGTCCGCTGTTCAGCTATGGCGTACTGGCCATCATTATCGTTGTGGCCTTTATCGCCTGGTTCTTTGTGAATCGAGCCAGCGTGCGTGCCAGTGAGCAGATCCAATTGCTGGAAGCGCTGCTGGAAGAACAAAAGAAACAAAATGCGCTACTACGCCGTCTGGCCGATGCACAGCCGGACACCGCAACAAAAAGCGAAGAAGAGAGTGAAAAGCGCGATTTTATTCGCTTGATCCCGGAACGTTAATTATCGAATGGAGAGGTAATGGCCTGGCAGAACCCCTGGTACGATGCGGCAAAAATGCACCACACGCCGCAGGGCTTCCGTAATCCGGAAGAGGAGTTACGGCATCCTGGGGATTTACAACGCTGGCGGCGTGAGCGCAAAGAGCAGGGGTTACCTCTGCCACCGCAGGCGGGTTATCCGGCATTTATCAGTGACTGGTGCCAGCCGGTTGATTTAAGTGGTGATGACGATCGTATCTGGTGGCTGGGCCATGCCGCCTTACTTCTGCGTGTTAATCAACGTTACGTGCTGATTGACCCGGCTCTGTCACAACGCGCGTCACCGCTGCCGTTTGTGGGTCCACAACGTAAAACCCCGGCACCACTCAGCGTTGCGCAGTTACCGCATCTCGACTACGTGCTGATCTCGCACAATCACTATGATCATCTGGATCGCCCGACGGTGAAACGCATCGCGCGACAATTTCCGCAGGCGCATTTTTTGGTGCCGCTCGGTATGGAAGATTGGTGCCGTCGCCGGGGCGTCCGTCATGTGACCCAACTGGACTGGTGGCAAAGTATTGAGCTGGCCGGTATCCACTTTACTGCGGTACCTGCACGTCACTGGAGTATGCGTTCTTTCTTTGATCGTAACCGATCCCTGTGGTGTGGCTGGGTGGTCAGGAATACCACGTTAAACTTCTGGTTTTCGGGTGACAGTGGTTACAGTGAAAATCTCACGGCCATCGCGCAAAAGCTGGGGCCATTTAACCTTGCCGCCTTGCCGATCGGTGCTTACGCACCAAAATGGTTCATGCGCGGTCAGCATATGGACCCGGATCAGGCGGTGCAGCTGTGGCAGCAAATTGGCAGGCCAGTAACCATCCCTATTCACTGGGGAGTGTTTGAACTTGCAGATGAATCGCTGGATGAACCGCCCGCAGTGCTGGTACAGGCACTGCGCAATGCAGGGGAGACGGGGAGCGACTTTGCGCCGTGGAGAATAGGTGAGAGCCGCAATTTGCCGAATATCGATTCAGATTTGTCCTAAGCCCATTTTGTTAAATCTCGTCAGCTGGTGCGTTTTTTTAACATTTAATTGTTGTGACGTTAGAAAAAAATGAGATAAATGCCAAATCAAATTTGTGCTTATATTTGGGGCAGGCAGGTTTATATTTTCCTGATTTTGGTGCAAAACTATTAATAAGCTGTACTGAATAAAAACTATTGTACAGGATTTGCGCGGTGCACATATGTTGCGTCAGACGTTAACATTTTGGTGGATTACATTATCTATGCCATATTTTTGCAATATTTTTTGCGTATGTTTATCCGTTTAAATAGTGGCGAATTGGACAGTTTATCCTAATTCGACTACAACAATTTTTGGCTGTAATGATACTGATCAATAACCTTTTTTTGTGCAGTAGCGGTAAACGGCGGCGGAAGCGAAACAGGTAAACTGTGTGCCCTGGCTAGCAATTATGTGCGGCAAGTCGATGACCTTTTAAAAATGGCTTGCCATTAATTTGCGGATATGTGATAACGAATCGTGGGTTAAACGAGGTACAGTTCTGTTTATGTATGGCATCTTCAGTAAAGAAGTTACGAGTAAAGACGTTGACGTTGAATACCGCTTCCTTGCCGAAACCTTAAATTAGTGCCTCATGCAGTAAATGTCTCTGGTTTCTCTGTAAGTCTGCCTTCGGGCAATATAAACACTCTAAGGAATTTGCAAAAATGGCAAAAATTAAAGGTCAGGTTAAGTGGTTCAACGAGTCTAAAGGTTTTGGTTTTATCACCCCTGCTGACGGTAGCAAAGATGTGTTCGTACACTTCTCTGCAATCCAGGGCAATGGTTTTAAAACTCTGGCCGAAGGCCAAAACGTTGAATTCGAAATCCAGGATGGCCAGAAAGGCCCTGCAGCAGTTAACGTCACTGCTATCTGATTTCGTCGCCAGGCTGGGTGCCATGCACCGCTGAAACGAATCCTAAAGCCCCGGTCACTGACCGGGGCTTTTCTTTGTCCTTTCTGTTACCAGATGATCAGGGTACACTGCGCCGCGAATCGCTAACCCGGAGTTATCTATGTCTTTGATTTGCCCCCTTTGTCACCAGCCACTTCTGTTGCAGGCCACCAGCTACCGCTGTGATGCCGGCCATCAGTTCGATCAGGCCAAAGAAGGGTATGTCAATCTGCTGCCTGTACAGCATAAAGGTTCTCGCCAGCCAGGTGACAGCCCGGAAATGCTGCTGGCAAGACGTGAGTTTCTCGACGCCGGATATTATCAGCCATTACGCGATCACCTTGCCTCATGGCTGGCGCAGCGTCTGCAGGGTGCCTCCGCGCAACTGCTGGATATTGGCTGTGGTGAGGGCTACTACACCGCAGCCATGGCGGCTGCGCTGCCGTCAGCGCAGGTCTGTGGCCTGGACGTGGCGAAGGCAGCCATTCGCATGGCGGCGAAGCGTTATCGCTCAGTAAAGTTTTGCGTGGCTTCAAGCCAGCGCCTGCCATTCGCCGATGCCTCACTGGACGCGATTGTGCGCATTTATGCGCCCTGCAATGAAGACGAACTCAGCCGGGTGATAAAGCCGGGTGGCTATCTGCTGACGGTGACCCCTGGCCCGCATCATTTACAGCAATTTAAAGCGTTAATTTATCGCGAAGTGCAACTGCATGTGGCGGAGGAGAAGGCGTATACCGGTTTTCATCAGGTTGAACAGCAAAATCTGGCGTACACCATGACACTGAGCGGCAAAGCGGCAACCACCTTGCTGCAAATGACACCTTTCGCCTGGCGTGCGCGTGAAGACGTGTGGCAAACCCTGGCAGAGGCGACTGAGTTCAGTTGTGACGCGGATTTCACCCTGACACTTTGGCAGCGTGATTAACGCGCTTCCACCAGCGTGTTGTAGATGCGTTCTAAATCGTCGAGTTGTTTCACCGCAATCAGCAGACGTCGCTGCTCCAGTTGCATCACCAGGATGCCATCTTCGGACAGGTTCATACTTTGGATGCGGTGATAATCAATCCAGACCCCAGCGAAAAACAGGCCGTCGTTTTTCATCAGCAGTTTCGGACTGCGCAGCCAGAACAGCCAGACAGCCATAAAACTCAGTACCATCAGCAGGGTAGTGGTCAGTTGCGGCCCCTGATGGCTGACGTTGTTCCAGAGCAGAATCATTAACAGCACGATAAAGATAGCGCTATCGATTTTATGACGGCGACGCAGTGCCACCCGCAATTTGGTGGGGCCCTTACGGCGCGGCAGAATGGCTTCATCGTAGATGGCGAACAGCAGCAGTCCCGCAATCAGCAGGACAATCAGGGCGTCAGTCAGTGACATGATGATTCCTTAACAGAAGTTACCTGAACGTTGGCGCTCAGGTAACGTCAATAAGCAGCCGGGAGACATGCTCCCGGCTAAGTCTTTTACAGGCCGAGCAAACCGATCCAGTAACCGAAAATACCAATCGCAAAGAAGCCGACGATAATCCACAGGGCGTTAACTTTACGGCGCAGCAGCCACATACAGCCGAAGGTTAACAGCAGTGGGATCAGGCCCGGCATCAACTGGTCAAGAATCGACTGCACCGTGGTAACGGTGGTTTTACCGGTCTGGTCAGTGATGCGCGAGACCACCAGCGGCACATTGACATGTGTCCATTTGTTGACCAAAGCCCCCATGACAAACAGGCCGAGGATGGACGCTCCTTCCGTCAGTTTTTGCAGGAAGCCGCCGCCCATATCGCTAACGATATCCACCCCTTTACGGTAACCGTAAGCCACGCCGTAATAACGGGTAAGCAAACGCGCGATATTGAACAACAGGAAAAACAACAGTGGGCCAAGCAGGCTACCGCTCATGGCGATCCCGGCACCTAACGCCGCAAACACCGGACGCACTGTACCCCAGAAAATCGGGTCACCAACACCGGCCAGCGGGCCCATCAGGCCAACTTTGATACCGTTGATGGCACCATCATCAATGGCTGCACCATTGGCACGTTGTTCTTCCATCGCCATGGTGACACCGAGTACCGGTGCTGCCACAAACGGGTGGGTATTGAAGAACTCCAGGTGGCGTTTGATGGCCTGTTTACGGTCATCATTGTTTTCCGGATAAAGACGACGGATCACCGGCACCATTGAGAAGCAGAAGCCCAGCGCCTGCATACGTTCAAAGTTCCACGAACCCTGAAACAGGTTGGAGCGCAGGAACACACCACGGACATCGCCGGGGGTGAGTTTCTTTTGAGACTGAGTTGTATCAACCATGATGTCACCTGTTCCTTAATCGAGTTCGTTGTCGAGGTCGTTTTGCGCAGGACCGGCCGCAGCAGCGCCCGCAACACGGTTATATTTCGGCGCCAGCTGGATATACAGCACTGCCATCACCACACCAATCACGCCCAGTGCCACCAGGTTGAAGTTGGTGAAGGCGGCAGTCACGAAGCCGAGGTAGAAGAACGGCATCAGGTAGCCCGCACGCATCATGTTGATTACCATCGCATAACCAACCACCACGATCATGCCACCGGCGATGTTCAGGCCATTAGTTACCACTTCCGGAATCGAACTCAGCAGGGTATGAACCGCGCTGGTGCCGACCGAAATGGCGACGATTAACGCCGGAATCGCGATACGCATCGCCTGCAACAGCAGAGCGGAAACGTGAATCCACGAAATCGCCGACAGATTACCTTTCTCGGCCGCTTTATCGGCCGCGTGCTGGAAGGCTACGGTGATAGTACGAACGATAATGGTCAGTACCTGGCCAGCGGCTGCCAGAGGAATTGCCAGCGCGATACCTGCACCGACGCTCTGACCACCGGCAATAACCAGAATGGTTGAGATGATGGAGGCGAGGGCAGCATCGGGGGCCACGGCGGCACCGATGTTCATCCAGCCGAGTGCAATCATTTCCAGCGTACCACCGATGATGATGCCGGTTTTCATATCGCCGAGCACCGCACCAATCAGGGTACAGGCCACCAACGGACGGTGGAACTGGAACTCATCAAGAATCGAACCCATCCCGGCGATACAGGCCACAATAAATATCAAAACGATTTGTAGCGAGGTTATCTCCATTGCATTTCTCCTAAGCAAAGGTCACGAATTTTCGCCCACGTACGCAGGCGCAGATGGCGAATTACGGATTTACCTTCGCAATCAGGTCCATCATTTTCAGTTTCGGGTCGTTAGAAACTTTGCGCACTTCCAGTTCAATACCCCGATCATTGAGTTTGCGGAAAGCGGCAATATCCTTTTCATCGACAGAGACCGCGTTGTTGACCTGAGTCTTGCCCTGACGGAACGCCATCCCGCCGATATTGACGGATTTGATATCCACACCCTGTTCAACAATACGCTCCACATCGGTAGGGTTGGTGAACAGCAGCATGACGCGATCGCGACCATATTTCGGGTTGTTCCAGACGCGGATCATTTTGTCGACGTCCACCACATGCGCGGTGACGCCGGGAGGGGCGACCTGGGTGAGCAGTGTTTTACGCACATGGTCGTTGGCAACTTCATCGCTGACGACAATGATGCGTGTGACGTTGGTTTCCTTGGTCCAGCGGGTAGCGACCTGGCCATGAATCAGACGGTCATCAATACGCGCCAGACCAATCTTCATATGCTCGCCAGGGGCCAGCGGTTTCTGCGGCTGCGGTGCGGCTTTGGCGGCCGGTGCAGCGGGAGCGGGTTCTGCCGTTTCGGTTTTCAGCGCTTTCACGCCTTCACGACCGGCTTCGACCGCGATGTGAATTAACTCCTCCAGTGAGGGATTGTCATCACGTCCCATCAGGGTTTCTACCAGCATCGGAATGTTGACACCGGCGATGACATCATAATCCGGTTTATCTACCACGATGCGGCTTGCCGCGTTGAAGGGACTGCCACCCCAGGTATCAACCAGGAACAGCACACCTTTTGAGGTGTCCATATTCACCAGTCGTGCCTGATACTTTTCTATTAGCGTTTCTGCATTTTCGCCGGGAACGAAATCAATCCATCCGACATTTTCCTGCTCACCCAACAGCATTTCTGCTGTTTTTAGCAGTTGTTCTGCCGCCCAGCCATGTGTACCAATTACAATAGCAATGGTCACTTGCTACCTCCGTTCGCATGAGAGATTCTCTGGCTTTGCCGGGAATCGATGAAAATTACCGTTGTTGATTCATGTGGATCGTTTCGGGCTAAGATGAAGAAAAGCATCGATTAATAAGCCAAAACTTTCCGCTGCACAGCGATAAGGTCGCGATTTATTTTAGTGAGTGAAAAAATAATTTATGTGATGTTTGTCAGTTATTGAGAGCGTAACGGGGTTTATTTGTGCTTTTATCTCTCCTCCTTTCAGGCTGTTACTGTTTGTAAATGTAAGAAAATTTTTTGACGCCAGAAATGTAACTGATACATTAACGTTCTGTTTATTCCTCAGGAGTACCGGGCTTTAGCTCACCTTTATGGACCGTCACCGACGTCGCTTCACACTTTCTCCGCGCCCGCTGGCGCAAGCTTTCACGCCTTCCGGCGTTATCCAACCCGTTAACGACCTGCTGTCTCGCTTCACTGCGCAGGCCCGATCGCATGTGCGCATTTCCCTGGTAAGGAGTCATTGATGGAATTTCTCTTCGACCCCTCAATCTGGGCGGGTTTGCTGACGCTTATCGTGCTGGAAATTGTTCTCGGCATCGATAACCTGGTTTTTATCGCCATTCTGGCGGACAAACTGCCACCGAAGCAGCGTGATAAAGCGCGTCTGATCGGTCTGTCGCTGGCATTAGTGATGCGACTTGGCCTGCTGTCACTCATCTCCTGGATGGTGACATTGACGCGACCCCTATTCAGCGTAGGCGATTTCAGCTTTTCCGGGCGCGATTTAATTCTGCTGGCCGGTGGTGTCTTCCTGTTGTTCAAGGCAACGATGGAACTGCACGAGCGACTGGAAAACCGCCATCTGGAGCATCAGGGCAACCGCAGCTATGCCAGCTTCTGGGCGGTGGTGACGCAGATTGTGGTGCTTGACGCGGTGTTCTCACTGGATGCGGTGATCACCGCTGTGGGGATGGTGAACCATCTGCCGGTGATGATGACGGCGGTAGTGATCGCCATGGGTGTCATGCTTTTGGCCTCGAAACCGTTGACGCGTTTTGTTAACGCGCATCCCACCGTGGTGGTGCTGTGTCTCAGCTTCCTGTTGATGATCGGCCTGTCGCTGATGGCGGAAGGTTTTGGTTTCCATATTCCGAAAGGTTATCTGTATGCCGCGATTGGCTTCTCGATCCTGATCGAGCTGTTTAACCAGATTGCGCGTCGTAACTTTATTCGTCATCAGGCGCATCGTCCGATGCGTGAACGTACCGCAGAAGCGATTCTGCGTCTGATGGGTGGACGCCAGCGTAAGCAAGCCGTCAACACGGAAGAGTCAGCGCTGGTGGAGGCATTGCCGCAGGAAGCCTTTAAAGATGAAGAGCGTTATATGATCAACGGCGTGCTGACGCTGGCACAGCGTTCGATTCGCAGCATCATGACGCCACGCGGTGAAATCTCGTGGGTAGATGTGGAGCGTCCGCTGGACGAAATCCGCATTCAATTGCTGGATACACCACACAGCCTGTTCCCGGTGTGTCGTGGTGAGCTGGATGAGATCATCGGTGTGGTGCGCGCCAAAGAGTTGCTGGTCGCGCTGGAGCACGGCATGGATGTGGCGACTTTCGCTGCCAATACGCCACCGATTGTGGTGCCGGAAACGCTGGACCCGATCAACCTGTTAGGCGTATTGCGTCGTGCCAAAGGCAGCTTCGTGATCGTCACCAACGAATTTGGTGTGGTGCAGGGTCTGATTACCCCGCTTGACGTGCTGGAAGCGATTGCCGGTGAATTCCCTGACGAAGATGAAACCCCGGACATTATCGCCGATGGTGATGGCTGGCTGGTAAAAGGCGGCACCGATTTACACTCCCTGCAACAGCTGCTGGATTATCACGAGTTGGTGAAAGCAGAAGATGACCATGCGTCACTGGCGGGTCTGTTGATTGATCAGAAAGGTCAGTTGCCGGTGCCGGGAGAAGTGATTGATTTACCGCCGCTGCATTTCCAGATTATCGAAGCGACAGATTATCGGGTGGATTTGGTTCGTGTGACCCGCGATCGACCGCACGATGAGGAAGAAGAAGCCTAAAACCAAACGGCACCTGCGGGTGCCGTTTTTTATGCGCTTAACTGGGCCTGATGTTGTTCCAGCCAGTCAGGGAAATCTTCGATCGGCATTGGACGGGCATAGAAGTAGCCCTGCAAATGATCCACACCACGTTCGCGCAGATAATGCGCCTGTTCCGCCGTCTCCACGCCCTCCGCCACCAGCGCGATATTCAGACGCTGTGCCAGTGAAATCACCATATCAGTCACGGTCGCGTTAATAGCATCGGTACCGATGGCTGCGGTAAAGATCTTATCGATCTTCAGTACATCCGGCTTGAGGTCTTTCAGATAGGCCAGCGAGCTGTGTCCGGTGCCGAAATCATCAATCGCCAGCCTGACACCAATCTCATGCAATTGGGCCACCACCGACTGATCAATGATGGGTAAAGCATCGCGCTCGGTCAATTCCACCACCAGGCCCGGCAGGGGATTTGCCGGCCACCAGATGCGCTGTAAATCCTCGACGATCGCCCGATCGTGGAAATGGCTGGCGGCGACGTTAATCGCAATATGGAAGGAGGGGCAACGCGGCAGGTTCGGGAGTTCATCCACCACTTTAGCGATGACAAAACGCGTTAGCGGGGCAATTAAATTTTGTCGTTCAGCCAGCGGAATAAATACATCGGGCGCGATCCAGCCCTGGCGCGGATTATGCCAGCGCAGCAGTAATTCGATACCATCACATTCGCCGCTTTTGGCATTAATCAGCGGCTGACAATAAACCATAAATTCATTGGCGGTGATGCCATAGCTAATTTGCCAGCTAAGGCTCATGCGGTTAGCGGTCGCCAGCCAGACGATATAACCCATCAACAAGCTCAGCAGCACCGCCAGTGGTAACTGCGATGGCATGGTACTCAGCGCCAGACGGGCGGGCGAGGGGCCATACAGGGTAATGGTATAGGGGTAACGCAGAGATGCCTGGTCGTAGGCCACCTCATCTTCTGACGGCACGGTCGGCTCAATCAGGGGATTGCCATACTCCAGACTCTGGCCGCCAACGTTGAAAATGGCGCGTTCGACCCACGGCAACTGCGGTTCCAGCAGATAATTGGTCATCAGTTCGATATTAATCACCTGAAGCAGACCTTCGCGGTTATCCAGCGACTTAGGCGTCCACAACAACAGCACCGGAGAACCTTTTAACAGGTAATCATCGGTGGTTAACATCATGCGCTGATTATTAATCGCCAGTTCGGGGTAGGTCTGGCTGAAAGAAATATGACCCGGACCATAAATGCTGGAACAATACAGGATGTCGTTTTGCACCAGCTGTATTGAACGCACCGTTTGTAGCGCGGCGATTTTTTCAATCAGTGGGAAACGCACTTCGGGGCAGGATACGCCAACCAGGCCGAGGGTATTATTGGCGGAGACATCCAGCGGTGAAAACATACGGTCAAAACGTTCGATGGCGCGTGACGCAAAATCCAGTGACTGCTGCTCAATACGTGACTTCTCTTCGATATAACGAAAAGTCAGCGTAAGAATTAATACCAGCGCGGCGATCACTAACGCAATAAGCAAACGCTTACGGCGAAATTGACCAACAAATTGCTGGGCTATGAGCATCAGTAACCACCTTGCAAGGACTAAGAATAAAGCCAAAGTAACGTATAAGTTATCGGCATAGCGGCGGCCAGGTTTAGCACGGCTCAGGAAAAAAAGCGGTACTGAAAAAGCAACGCGGCCAACGAGGGCCGCGTGTAAATCACTCTATCTGGTTTAACCAGACGGAGGTAGCAGCAGTTGCATAAAAAAGTTCAATCGGTGTTTTTTTGCGCACCGAAGCAAGCTGCTGTGTCAGAGGAGAACTAGTCGCACTGCACCTTGATGGCGAGGCCGCCGCGTGAGGTTTCACGATATTTGGCGTTCATATCTTTGCCGGTCTCGTACATGGTTTCGATCACCTTATCGAGCGACACGCGCGGTTCGCTGGTACGACGCAGCGCCATACGGGCGGAGTTGATGGCTTTGACGGAGGCAATAGCGTTACGCTCAATGCAGGGCACCTGCACCTGGCCCGCTACCGGGTCACAGGTCAGACCCAGGTTATGTTCCATGCCGATTTCGGCAGCGACGCAGACCTGCTCCGGGCTGGCCCCCAGCAGCTCCGCCAGACCGGCGGCTGCCATCGAACAAGCCACGCCCACTTCCCCCTGACAACCCACTTCAGCGCCGGAAATCGACGCGTTCATTTTATACAGTACGCCGATGGCACCGGAAGCAAGGAAATAGCGGATATAAATATCCGGTGTGACGTTTTCAATAAAATGATCGTAATAAGCCAGCACCGCAGGCACGATGCCACAGGCACCGTTGGTGGGGGCAGTGACGACGCGGCCACCGGCGGCATTTTCTTCATTTACCGCCAGGGCAAACATATTGACCCAGTCGATAACATTCATCGGGTCATTGGAAAGCTTGGTCGAGGAAACCAGCAGACGGCGCAATGACGCCGCACGACGCGGCACACGCAACGGACCCGGCAGCACGCCTTCGGTGTTCAGGCCACGATCGATACAGGCCTGCATGGTTTGCCAGACGTTAGCGAAGTAGCTGTAGATTTCCTCACGGCTGTGCAGCGCCAGCTCATTTTTCATTACCAGGCCAGAGAGGGACAAGCCACTCTCACGGCAGTGGCTCAGCAAATCTTTGGCGGAGTGGAACGGCCAGGGCACCGACACCTGATCCAGCACCGGTTGGCCAAAATGTTCTTCATCGACGATAAAACCGCCACCGATGGAATAGTAGGTTTTGCTGAGAATCAGCAGATCGCCGGCAAAGGCGTACAGCGTCAGGCCATTTTCGTGCAGAGACAGGTTTTCACTGCGAAACACCATGCCGCCTTCACGCGGGAAATCCACTTCATGCGCACCGTTCGCCAGCAGCAGACGCTCGCGCTGTTCGACATCCTGAATAAATGCCGGAATGCCATCGATATCCACAGTAGCGGGTTCAGCACCGGCCAGACCCATAATGATAGCGATATCGGTATGGTGACCTTTACCGGTGAGTGACAGGGAGCCATAGACATCGACCGCAACGCGTGTGACATCCTGCAACTTACCCTGTTCGGCCAGCAGATCGACAAACTGTTTACCCGCTTTCATCGGGCCGACGGTATGCGAACTGGATGGGCCGATGCCCACTTTGAACATGTCAAAAACACTAATCACCGGTGACACTCCTCACAAATCTTATTTAGTACGGCGCAGGCCGTTTTATGCGGCTAATAGTAATCGCAGGTGCTGCAACAGGATCAGCTTTTCGCATGAAATAAACTAATTATACAGCACAGAAATAGTTATCCGTTGCTGGCGCGAAAAACAGCAAATGACAGGATGGCAAGCTGCCATGCCACAGAGGAAAATCAGGCAGGAAGGGCGATTTGCTGGCCGAGCGCGCGAATAATGCCAGCGGTCATGCCCCAGATAAAATAATCTTCATACCAGGAGAGCCAAACCTGATGCTGCCGGTGACCCCGACGCAGTGTCAGGTCGCTGTAGCGACTGAGGCGCAAAGCCTCGGCCAGTGGCATGGCAAAGGCACTTTCGACTTCGTCGGCATTGATGCTGAGCGGCAGCCCGGCGGGAATAATCCCCACCACTGGCGTCACCGCGAACCCGGTGCTGCTGGTAACGGCAGGCAACACGCCGACCACCTGCACCTGATCGGGTTGAATCCCCACCTCTTCCTGCGCCTCACGCAGGGCGGTATGGATCAGCGAGTCATCGCTGGCATCCTGCATGCCGCCGGGGAAAGCCACCTGACCGGCATGTTTACGCAGATGTGTGGATCGACGTGTCAGCAACAACCCCGGCTCGACATCGTCAATCAACGGAACCAGCACCGCAGCGCGTCGGCCGTTAATCACACTTTTCGGCGCAGCAACCGGGGGTTGCAGCACAAAACGGCTCAGAAATTGGTCGAGGGTCAGTGCTCCGTTCATCTTAAAATGGCTCCTGCAGGCTGGGCAGAATACGATTCACTTTGTGCAGCGTTTCCTGATACTCCGCCGCGACGACGCTGTCAGCCACCAGACCACCACCCGCTGCACAATACAACTGCTGATTTTCGGCAATTAGCGTGCGTATAGTGATGCTGGTATCCATACGGCCACACAGGCTGAGGTAACCAATACTGCCACACCAGGCATTGCGGCGATGAGGTTCGAGTTCTTCAATGATCTCCATCGCACGGATTTTCGGTGCGCCGGTGATGGAACCGCCCGGAAAACAGGCGCGCAACAGGTCAGTGGCGGCAAGGGTCGCCGGTAACTGTGCGCGCACCGTGCTGACCAGATGATGCACCGCAGGGAAAGGTTCCACCACAAACAGTTCCGGCACGCTGACGCTGCCCGGTTCGGCGACACGACCAATATCATTACGCAGCAGGTCAACAATCATCAGGTTCTCGGCGCGATCTTTCTCGGCGTCAGCCAGTTCCTGCGCCTGCTGACGATCGGCTTGCGGGTCGGCCATGCGCGGGCGGGTCCCTTTGATCGGTCGGGTCTCAATCACCCGTTGTTGCAGAGAAAGAAAACGCTCCGGGGACAGGCTGAGAATCGCGCTGTCCGGCAGGCGCAAAAAGGCGCTGAACGGTGCGCGATTAGTTTCGTTCAGGCGCTGAAACGCCTGCCATTCATCGCCGCGATAACTGGCCTGAAAACGCTGGGCCAGATTCACCTGGTAGCAGTCACCCGCCTGGATATAAGCCTGCACAGCGGCAAAGCGCTGAGCATACTGGTCAAAACTCAGGTTGGATTGCCAGTCACTGGTGAGGGCAAAGGGCTGAAGCGCAGGGGCGGTTTGTGCCTGTAACCACTGCCAGCGTGCCTCGGGGTCATCAAGCGCGACCAGTGTCAGTTTTTG
The DNA here is from genome assembly GCF_002095535.1 of Pantoea cypripedii. Lineage (NCBI taxonomy): Bacteria > Pseudomonadati > Pseudomonadota > Gammaproteobacteria > Enterobacterales > Erwiniaceae > Pantoea > Pantoea cypripedii. The sequence continues at coordinate 2,378,850 of NZ_MLJI01000001.1, read as the reverse complement.
CTGATGATGATCGGCAATTAACGCCCAGTCATAAATGCCCACCGCCATATCCGGGGTGTTGAGATCCTGTTGCGCCAGCTGTGGCAGGTGTTCGAAACGACGACCCAGATCGTAACCGAATAAACCGATCGCACCGCCCTGGAACGGTAAGTCCGCCGTAAAAGCAGGCTGAACACCGAGGGCATCACAATAGCGTTGTACCAGCGTGAGCGGATCGTCGGCTGAACTGAGCGTGGTATCCTGCTGGGTAATTTCTGTCGCCGGGCCACGGGTCACCAGGGTGACGCGCGGGTCGGCGGTCATGATATCGAAACGGTTATCGGCATGATCGGCATGGCCCGACGTCAGCAACATCGCCCATGGCTGATGAGCAAGGGTGGAAAAAAGCTGTGGCAGCGTATCCGGCGTATAATTCAGAGCGAGGGTTTTTACGATCATGGGACAAATCAGATAACAGCAACAAGGGCGTTAGCCTGACATATTTTTTTGCTGCTGGCACCTGTTTGTTCCGCATGGAATAATGCGTCCCCTTTTTCCCAGGAGCGAGTTATGTTTTCAGGTCTTCCGGCATTATCTCACGAACAGCAACAACAGGCTGTCGAGCGTATTCAGGAACTGATGGCGGGCGGTATGGCCAGCGGCCAGGCGATTGCCCAGGTGGCGCATGAAATTCGCCAGAGCCACCAGGGTGAGCAGATTCGGGCGCGTTTTGAAGACGACGAAGACGACGTCTGACGCCCGAAACGCGTTATAGCGCGGCGATGATCTTGATTTCGACTTTATATTTCGGATTCATCAGACCAGCCTGAACGGTGCAGCGCACCGGTGCGTTGCCCGGTGATACCCAGGCATCCCAGGCGCGGTTCATCGCCGGGAAGTCGGCTTTGTCGACGAGGAACAGGGTGGCGTCGAGGATTTTGCTTTTGTCGGAACCGACGCGGGTCAGAATCGCGTCAATCACCGCCAGCGCATTGGCCGTCTGCGCTTCCGCATCCTCATCAAGGTTTTCCGGTACGCTGGTGTAATACACGGTCTGGTTATGAACAACGGCTTCCGACATGCGGTGTTCCGGATCGATACGCGTAATAGTCATGATTTTCTCCTTAATTTTCGCGCTGCTAGCCTGACACATCCGCTGGTGTGCTGTCATCTGTTGTGGTCGCAGCAGTGGAATCCTGACATAATTACAGTACTTTTTGAGTAATCGGTGAGGATGTGTGGCAGACGATTTTGCAGCTGACGGCGCGCTGGCGCTGGCAATTCCCGGCTTTAAACCACGCGAAGCGCAGCGCGAGATGGCACAGGCGGTCGCTGAGGCGGTGAAAACCGGGGGTGAGCTGGTGGTGGAAGCCGGTACCGGCACCGGGAAAACCTATGCGTATCTTGCCCCCGCACTGCGTGCTGACAAAAAAGTCATTATCTCCACCGGCTCGAAAGCGTTGCAGGACCAGCTGTATAACCGCGATCTCCCCACCATTGCCCGCGCCCTGAAATTTAAAGGCAAAACCGCGCTGTTGAAAGGCCGCTCCAACTATCTGTGTCTTGAGCGGATGGAACAGCAAACGCAAACCGGTGGCGACCTCAGTGTTCAGGCGTTGGGGGATTTGATTACCCTGCGCGGCTGGTCATCAGAAACCGTTGACGGTGATATCAGCAGCTGTATCGGTGTCGCCGAAGACAGCCCGGTGTGGCCTTATGTCACCAGCACCAACGACAACTGCCTCGGCAGTGATTGCCCGCTGTATAAAGATTGCTTTGTGGTGAAAGCGCGTAAACGGGCCATGGATGCGGACGTGGTGGTGGTCAATCATCATCTTTTCCTCGCCGATTTAGTGGTGAAGGAGAGCGGCTTTGCGGAGTTGATCCCGGAAGCTGAGGTGATGATTTTCGACGAAGCGCACCAGTTACCGGATATCGCCAGCCAGTATTTCGGCCAGCAACTCTCCAGCCGTCAGCTACTCGATTTAGTCAAAGACATCATCATTGCCTACCGTACCGAAGTGCGTGATGTGCAGCAGCTACAGAAATCCGCCGACCGGCTGGCGCAATGCACCCAGGATTTCCGTCTGACGCTCGGGGATCCGGGCTTCCGAGGCAATCTGCGCGATCTGCTAAACGATAACAACGTGATGCGCATGCTGACTCTGCTGGATGATGCGCTGGAGCTTTGTTATGACGTGATCAAACTGTCGCTGGGACGCTCCGCGTTGCTGGATGCCGCCTTTGAGCGTGCCGCGCTCTACCGAACCCGCCTGAAACGTCTGCGCGCTATCGATGAACCCGGTTTTAGTTACTGGTATGAATGCTCCAGCCGACATTTCACCCTGGCGCTGACGCCGCTTTCGGTGGCGGAACGCTTCCGGGAAGTGATGGATAATCGTAAAGCCGCCTGGGTGTTCACCTCAGCCACGCTGGCGGTCAATGAACAGATGAGCCATTTCTCCAGCCGGTTGGGGGTCGATAAAGCGAAAACGCTGATCCTCAACAGCCCGTTCGATTATGCCCGTCAGGCGTTGCTGTGCGTGCCGCGCAACTTACCGGAGCCAAACCGCCCCGGAGGTGCCCGTCAGCTGGCACGGATGATGAAACCACTGATCGACGCCAATAAGGGACGTTGTTTCTTCCTCTGTACCTCACACATGATGATGCGTGAACTGGCAGCCGAATTTCGTGCCTCCATGACGCTGCCGGTGCTGTTGCAGGGCGAAACCAGCAAAGGCCAGCTGCTGAAGCAGTTTATTGAGGCGGGCAATGCCTTGCTGGTGGCCACCAGTAGTTTCTGGGAAGGGGTGGATGTGCGGGGAGATGCGCTGTCATTGGTGATCATTGATAAGCTGCCGTTTACCTCGCCGGAAGATCCGCTGCTCAAGGCGCGCATGGAAGATTGCCGTATCCGTGGCGGCGATCCGTTTAACGATGTCCAGCTGCCGGATGCGGTCATCACCCTGAAGCAAGGGGTGGGGCGCTTAATCCGTGATACCGACGACCGTGGCGTGCTGGTGATTTGCGACCAGCGTCTGGTGTCGCGTCCCTATGGTGCGCTGTTCCTCAATAGTTTGCCTCCCACGCCACGTACCCGCGATCTTGACCGCGCCATCCGCTTCGCCCGCGAGCAGGAGAGTCACTAATTTGTGCCAGGCTGTGGTAAGATGCGCGCCATTTTGAATCTCCCGAGGTTGTTATGTCCGCCCGAATTTTAGCCCTGGACACGGCGACAGAAGCCTGTTCTGCCGCGCTGCTGAATCAACAGCACATCGATGCCCGTTTCGAAATCGCCCCGCGTGACCACACGCAGCGCATTCTGCCGTTGGTTCAGGAGCTGTTGCAGGCGCAGCAGCTGGAACTGACGGCGCTCGATGCGCTGGCCTTTGGGCGTGGACCAGGCAGCTTTACCGGCGTGCGTATTGGTATTGGCATTGCTCAGGGACTGGCACTGGGGGCGAATCTGCCGATGATTGGCATCTCCTCCTTAGCCACGATGGCGCAGGGCGCATGGCGTAAAAATGGCGCGACGCGCGTACTGGCGGCGATTGATGCACGGATGGGCGAAGTCTACTGGGCAGAGTATCAGCGTGACGCCAATGGCGAATGGCAGGGTGCAGAGACCGAAGCGGTGCTGTCGCCAGAAGCGGCCCAGGCACGTATCCAAAGTTTGAGCGGCGAATGGACTACCGTCGGTACTGGCTGGCAGGCCTGGCCGCACCTGCTCACCTCGCCAGGCGCACAATTGCTGACCAGCGAAATCACCTTACCGGCGGCCGAAGATATGCTGCCGCTGGCCGTAGCGGCCTGGCAACGAGGGGAAACCGTCGCCGTGGAGCACGCCGAACCGGTCTATCTGCGCAATGAAGTGGCATGGAAAAAATTGCCGGGACGTTAAGCCACCACGCAACTTATCGCTGCGCTTTCAGTCTAATCTGAGAAATAACAGGAGGCTTTTATGCCAATCAGTCGTAAAGGGATGTCTGGCGCTCTGTTAGCCTGCACGCTGTTGCTCAGCGGTTGTGTTTCGGTGCCGGATTCCATTAAAGGGAGTTCTCCGCTTCCACAGCAAGATTTATTACGGGTGATGAATGCGCCGCAGCTTTACGTCGGCCAGGAATCACGCTTTGGCGGTAAAGTGGTGAACGTCACCAATCTGAATGGTTTGACGCGTCTGGAAATCGCCACTCAGCCGCTGGATGACAGCGGGCGTCCGCGCCTTGGCTCGGCATCGGTGGGACGCATTTTTGCCGACATCCACGGGTTTGTCGATCCGACCGATGTTAATAATCAGTACGTCACGGTGCTGGGCAACATTAAAGGTAGCGAAAAAGGCACCGTAGGCCAGGCCAGCTATAATTTTGTGGTGATTGATGTGAAAGGCTATCAGCGCTGGCATTTAACCCAGCAAGTGATGACGCCACCGCAGCCCATCGATCCCTGGATATTTTACGGACCGACGCGCCATCACCCTGGATACTGGGGACCTAACCCTTACTGGGGCATGTACAGTAGCGGTCCGGCACAGGTACAAACCATTCTGACTGAATAATATTTTATTTCAGTTATTTACGGCCCGATCGCGGCGCTCGCGACCGGGCTTTTTTATTGCGCACGCAACCGAAGCGCGAAATTTAGTGATGAGCCTCGCAACCTGAACAGGTCGAACCCGGCAAACTGGTACAATCAGTTAAAATATTGTTAATAACACTGATGGGCAGAGGCGGCGATGGCTAAGCAACAAGAATATCGGGGTGAATCTTTGACTAAGGTTTGGCTGAAACGCTATCCGCCAGATGTACCAGCGGAAATTACTGCTGACCGCTATACATCGTTAATCGATCTTTTTGAGCATGCGGCAACGCAATATGCCGATCAGGTCGCTTTCGTTAACATGGGGCAGCCCATGACCTATCGCCAGCTGGAGCAGCAAAGCCGCGCCTTTGCCGCCTGGTTGCAGCATGGGCTGAAGCTGAAAGCCGGCGATCGGGTGGCGCTGATGATGCCGAACCTGCTGCAATATCCGGTGGCGCTGTTTGGTGTGTTACGCGCCGGGATGGTGGTAGTCAATGTTAACCCGCTGTATACGCCGCGCGAGTTGAAGCATCAGCTTAATGACAGCGGAGCCAGTGCGATTGTTATCGTGTCGAACTTTGCCCACACGCTGGAAAAAGTGGTCGCAGAGACGCAGGTTAAACATGTGATGCTGACGCGCATGGGCGATCAGCTGGCCCCGATTAAAGGCACGCTGGTTAACTTTATCGTCCGCTACGTGAAAAAACTGGTGCCGAAATACCATCTGCCGGGCGCGGTGCCGTTTCGTCAGGCGCTACAGCAGGGTGAACAGCTGAGTTACCAGCGTCCTGACGTGACCAATGATGACCTGGCGTTTTTGCAATACACCGGTGGGACCACCGGAGTGGCGAAAGGCGCGATGCTGACCCACGGCAACATGCAGGCCAACCTTGAACAGGCGAAGGCCACCTACGGCAAACTGCTGCGTCCGGGTCAGGAGTGCGTTGTCACTGCACTGCCGCTGTACCATATCTTTGCCCTGACGGTGAACTGCCTGTTGTTCCTCGACCTCGGCGGGCAGAACCTGTTGATTACCAATCCGCGAGATATTCCGGGTTTTGTCAGAGAGCTGGCGAAGTTCCCGTTTACCGCCATCACCGGCGTGAATACGTTGTTCAATGCGCTGTTGAACGATGCCAACTTCAATAAGCTGGATTTCTCTACCCTGCGCATGTCTGCGGGTGGGGGAATGGCGGTGCAGAAGGCGGTGGCTGAACGCTGGGAAAAACTGACCGGTCACTATTTGCTGGAAGGTTATGGCCTGACCGAATGCTCGCCGCTGGTGTCGGTCAATCCGTATGACATTACCTGCCACACCGGCAGCATCGGTTTACCGGTACCCTCCACCGATGTGCGCATCGTGGATGAACAGGATAATGATGTGGCACCCGGCGAGCCTGGCGAACTTTGCATTCGCGGTCCGCAGGTGATGATCGGCTACTGGCAACGTCCGGAGGCCACGGAAGAAGTGCTGAAAAATGGCTGGCTGCATACCGGTGATATTGTTACCGTGGACAGCGAAGGCTTTATCCGCATCGTCGATCGTAAAAAAGACATGATTCTGGTGTCGGGATTTAACGTGTATCCTAACGAAATCGAAGATGTGCTGATGCAGCACGCGAAGGTGCGTGAGGCTGCCGCGATTGGTGTGCCAAGCGATCTTTCCGGTGAAGCGGTGAAAGTCTGCATCGTGAAGAAAGATCCCAGCCTGACCAAAGAAGAAGTGCTGGATCACTGTCGGCGTCAGCTTACCGGCTACAAGGTGCCGAAGATTATCGAGTTTCGTGACGAGCTGCCTAAAACCAATGTGGGCAAGATCTTACGTCGCGAATTGCGTGATGAGGTGAAGCGGGAAGGGCAGTAGTGCGTACCTCGCTCAATGGTTAACGCCGGCAATGTCCGGCGTTTTTATTGCTTTTAACATGGAGCGCTGCGCGCAGTTAGTCGCGGCGAAAACATAACGTGAATTATTCCCTGATCGACCAAAATGACCAACTGGCTGCGGTGTGCGACAAAGCACGTCAGCATGCTGCCGTGGCGCTGGATACCGAATTTGTCCGCACCCGTACTTACTATCCGCAGCTGGGCCTGATCCAGCTGTTTGATAGTGAGCAATTGGTCCTGATCGATCCCCTCCACATCAGTGACTGGACGCCGTTTATCGAGCTGTTGCGTGATACAAAGGTCACGAAATTCCTGCACGCGGGTGGTGAAGATCTGGAAGTGTTCCTGCATCGTTTTGGTTGCCTGCCGGACCCGATGATTGATACCCAGATTCTGGCGGCATTTGCCGGTCAGCCGTTGTCATGGGGTTTTGCGGCGATGGTGATGCATTTCGACCAGGTTGAACTGGATAAAAGCGAATCGCGCACTGACTGGCTGGCTCGTCCGCTGACGGCACGACAGTGTGAATATGCGGCTGCCGATGTAGCCTATCTGCTGCCGATTGCTCATCAGTTAATGGCGCAAACTGAAGCGGCGGGCAATATGGCGGCGGCACTCAGCGAATGCGAAAACCTGTGCCAGCGCCGTCTTGATGTGCAGGCACCCAACGAGGCGTGGCGTGATATCACCAATGCCTGGCAGCTGCGTCCGCGTCAGCTGGCGGCATTGCAACGCCTGGCCGAGTGGCGCTTGAACCTGGCACGTCAGAAAGATATGGCGGTCAACTTTGTGGTACGTGAAGAGAATCTGTGGAAAGTGGCGCGCTTTATGCCGGGCAGCCTGGGCGAGCTGGATCATCTTGGTCTGAATGGGCACGAGATTCGCTTCCACGGTAAAGCAATGGTGGCGTTGGTCGCCGAAGCACAGGCGCAGGATGAGGCCACGCTGCCGCAACCGCTGGGCAATCTGATCGACCATCCGCAATACAAACAGACATTCAAAGCGATTAAAGCGCTGGTGCAGCAAGTCAGTGAGGAAACCGGATTTAGTCAGGAATTGCTGGCTTCACGCCGTCAGATCAATCAGGTGCTGAGTGTGTACTGGGGATTGAAAACCGCATCGCGCACCCCGGAATTGCTCACAGGCTGGCGCGGCGATTTGCTGAAAGCGCGCATCGACGAGATTCTGCAAGCCCTGTAAGCGCGGTTTTTTCCCCTGCAAACTGCGCAGGGGAAAATCAGGAAACCGCTGGCGTCATTTGGTGACTTCTTCCGTCTCCGGTAGCGTAACGTTCAGCTCCAGAATCGAGATATCATCCCCTTTCTGATCCAGCTGAACGGTCACCATATCCGGATCAATTTTCACATATTTGCAAATCACTTCCAGAATGTCGCGCTTGAGCTGCGGCAGATAGTGGGGCTCACTGTCGCCCCTTCTGCGTTCAGCCACAATAATCTGCAGCCTTTCCTTGGCTATGTTGGCTGTGTTCTTCTTACGGGATAAAAAGAAATCTAATAATGCCATTGGTTATCCCCCGAACAGGCGTTTCAGGAAACCCTTCTTCTCTTCTTCAATAAAGCGGAAGGGGCGTTCTTCGCCAAGCAGGCGGTCTACGGTATCAGCATAGGCTTTACCGGCATCTGAGGTGGTATCGAGGATCACGGGTTCGCCCTGGTTGGAAGCGCGTAACACCGATTGATCTTCAGGGATCACACCGACCAGCGGAATACGCAGGATGTCCAGCACGTCTTCCATGCTCAGCATATCACCACGGCTCACGCGGCCCGGATTGTAACGGGTCAGCAGCAGGTGTTCTTTCACCGCTTCCTGGCTGTTTTCCGCCCGACGGGATTTGGACGAAATGATGCCGAGAATACGGTCAGAGTCACGTACCGAGGACACTTCCGGGTTGGTGGTGATGACCGCTTCATCGGCGAAATACAGTGCCATCAGGGCACCGGTTTCGATACCAGCCGGTGAGTCGCAGACGATGAAATCGAACTCCATCGTCGCCAGGTCGTTCAGCACTTTTTCCACGCCTTCACGGGTCAGGGCGTCTTTGTCGCGGGTTTGCGACGCGGGCAGAATATACAGTTGCTCAGTGCGCTTATCTTTAATCAGCGCCTGGTTCAATGTGGCATCGCCCTGAATAACATTGACGAAGTCGTAAACAACACGACGTTCACAGCCCATGATCAGGTCGAGGTTACGCAGACCGATATCAAAATCGATCACCACGGTTTTTTTGCCTTTTTGCGCGAGTCCAGTGGCGATGGCCGCGCTTGACGTGGTCTTGCCAACGCCCCCTTTACCGGATGTAACTACAATGATGCGTGCCATAAATGTTGATTTCCTTAACGAAAGAAAAGGGGCCTAATTAAGTGTCTGAATGGTGAGCGCGCCCTCTTTGAGGCATAAACGCGCAGCTTTACCAAAAAACTCAGCCGGAATCTGATCCATGATCCAGTACTCCCCGGCAATGGAGACCAACTCTGCGGCGAGGTTGGTGCAAAAAATCTGGCAGTCACGATCGCCGCTGGCACCTGCCAGGGCGCGACCGCGCATCATGCCGTAAATATGAATGTTGCCATCGGCAACCAGTTCGGCACCGGCGCTCACGCTGCTGGTGACAATCAAATCCGCATTGCGGGCGTAGATTTGCTGGCCAGAACGGACTGGCGTATTAATGATGCGGGTCTTATTGACGCTCTCCGCCACCACGGGTGCGGGGGCTGGCTCGGGTTCAGCCGCTGGCGCATCACTGCGCTTTTTGCGATCGCTCCCTTCAGACAGCACCGGCAATCCGGCACGCGCAATCATCTTTTTCAGCGCATCGTCTTTACAACCGCTGACGCCAACGATGCGCAACCCGGTTGCACTGATGGCTTGCTGCATCTGCTTCCAGTTGATGTCGCCGTTCAATGCCGACACATTCAGCACCACCGGTGCATTTTTCAGAAAGCCGGGCGCCTGGTCGATTTTGTCCTGCAGCGCCTGACGAATCACCTCAGGTTGCGAATGGTGCAGATGAACGACTGACAGGGTAAAACTGCTTCCCTTGAATTCGATTGGCATTTGCGACATCTGTCCTGACTCGTCCTGTTTTCACTACCGCTTGATGAACGCCGATAAAATCGTCATTAACACCCTGCGGTCAATATTCGAAGTTCAGCAAGCATGTTATAGTTACTGCTATATTCAGGCAAGTGACGCCATCAGTTAATTCGAGTAAAAAATATGTTTTGTGTGATCTACAGAAGCCCGCAACGTGACCAGACTTATCTTTATGTTGAAAAAAAAGACGATTTTTCTCGCGTACCAGAAGAATTGCTCCGTGGCTTCGGCAAACCCCAGCTATCTATGGTGCTGTCGCTGGAAAAACGCGACAAACTGGCGGGGGCAGATATCAATAAAGTTAAGCAGGCATTGAGCGATCAGGGCTATTATTTACAATTGCCGCCGCCGCCGGAAAGTCTGTTGAACATACATCTTCAGCAAAGCAAAAAAGATTAATTCGGATTCATCTGTAAATATATCCAGATTTAATCATCAGCGTGGTCGCTTTATTAATTTGCCTGCGGTTAACCCTTAATTGCAGGCAATATCGCCTGGCCATGGCGATATCGATTAACGTCTTTTGACAATTTACGCACACTCCTTAGCCACAAAGCAGCTTAATATATTGACCCTCAGCCTGCCGCGTTCCGGCACTGAAGCAGACACAACGCGCCAGCTCAACTGGCGTCATACTCAAATCAAAGCAGGGGAATAGCATGTATCAGCATCGTAACTGGCAGGGCGCTCTGTTGGATTATCCGGCCAGCAAAGTGGTCTGTGTTGGCAGCAACTATGCTAATCATATCAAGGAGATGGGAAGTGCAACGCCCGACGAGCCGGTGGTGTTTATCAAACCGGAAACGGCATTGTGCGATCTGCGTCAGCCGCTGTCCATTCCGGGCAATTTTGGTGAAGTGCATCATGAAGTTGAACTGGCCGTGCTGATCGGCGCGACGCTGAAGCAGGCGAGCGAAGAACATGTGGCGAAAGCCATTGCCGGTTACGGTGTCGCACTGGACCTGACGCTGCGTGATGTGCAGGCCGGTCTGAAGAAAACAGGCCGTCCGTGGGAGAAATCGAAAGGTTTTGACAACTCCTGTCCGCTGTCTGGTTTTATCCCGGTCTCTGAATTCAGTGGCGATCCGCAGAACACGGAGTTAAAGCTGGTGGTAAACGGTGAAGTGCGTCAGCATGGCACCACCGCTGACATGATCCACAAAATTCTGCCGCTGATTGCCTATATGAGCCAGTATTTTACCCTGCGCGCAGGCGACGTGGTGCTCACCGGTACCCCGGAAGGGGTGGGACCAATGCGTTCCGGTGATAAGCTTGAAATCTCCCTCGCCGGCCACGGTATCACCACTCGCGTACTGTAAAACTTGCATCGCCGCACCTGAACCTTGTATAAGGTGCGGTCTTTACGTTAATCCGGACCGCCATCATGACCGAACAGCCTTTCTGGCAGACAAAACGCCTTGACCAAATGAACGACGCCGAGTGGGAATCGCTGTGCGACGGCTGCGGTCAGTGCTGCCTGAATAAACTGCAGGATGCGGACACCGATGAAATCTACTTCACTAACGTGGCCTGTAATCAGCTCAATATCAAAACCTGCCAGTGCCGTAACTACGAACGGCGGTTTGAGTATGAAGAAGACTGCATCAAGCTGACGCGGGAAAATCTCACCACCTTCAACTGGCTACCGCGTACCTGTGCGTATCGGTTACTGGGGGAAGGGAAAACCTTGCCAGCCTGGCATCCGCTGATTGCGGGTTCGAAAAAAGCGATGCATGCGCAGCGTATTTCAGTGCGTTATATCGCGGTGCGTGAAAGTGAAGTGAGAGACTGGGAAGAGCATATTATTGATCGGCCTGATCGCCATGGCTGAGAAAAAACAGGCAGCGCAGGCTGCCTGTTTTATGTTGATTAGCGACCAAACAAATCGCGGCGTTTGGCTTTAAACGGCTGAGCAATCAGCACCAGTAGGGCCACCAGCAGATAGGCACCGAAAGTCACGATCAGCCACTGTGGCATGCTCCAGGTGAGGAAGGTCCAGCCCAGTTCAGAACAGTCACCATGCGCCACAAATACCGCAGGCAGCCATTTATCCAGTGGCAGCCAGCTCGGGAAACGTGCGGCAAAATCGCAGGTGACAAACGGATTCGGGTGCAGCTGGATCATGGTGTGCTCCCAGGAGAGTCTTAACCCCTCAATCGCACTGTAAAGCCAGATCAGCAACGCCACCCAGCGCAGCGGCGTTTTCGGTGCGATGGCACCGACAATACCCGCGCCCATCACGCCAAACAGCGCGCAACGTTCATAAATGCACATTACGCAGGGTTGTAACCCCATTACGTGCTGGAAAAAGAGTGCAGTCAGTTCAAGAGCCAGTGCCGTTAGTGCCAACAATAACCAGGCTCCGCGTCCCCGCGAACATTGGTTCAAATATCGCAACATAGTGCTGTTCCTGTAGTCGTTAATGCATCGCAGTGTAAACCAAAAGCGCGTGCGTGCCAGCCTGGACGCGGGAAAAAATCATGTAGAAAAATGACTTATCCTGATCCAGGCCAAAAAACCTCAGAGTTGTGCGGCGCTAAGCCAACCCTGTTGCATGAAATAATCTGTCACAGGCACCAGCCACTCATTAATGCAGAAAAAACCAACCAGTGACAGCACCAGGGTAAAGGGTAAAGCCATCCACACCATGCGACCATAAGAAAGGCGGATCAGTGGAGCAAGAGCCGAGGTGAGCAGAAACAGAAATGCCGCTTGCCCGTTAGGCGTCGCCACAGAGGGCAGATTCGTTCCGGTGTTAGTCGCGACAGCCAGTAATTCAAACTGACGCAGGTCAATAACGCCGCTCTGGAAGGCATGTTTCGCTTCATTGATATACACCGAACCGACGAAAACGTTATCGGAAATCGACGACAGCAGGCCATTAAACACATAAAACCAACTGAGCTGGGATGCCGGGTCGGCCTGTAATACAAAATGGATCAATGGCTGGAACAGCTGTTGTTCAATGATCACGGCCACAATGGCAAAGAAAACCGCCAGCAACGCCGTAAAGGGCAGGGCTTCGGTAAACGCCTGACCCAACGCGTGTTCATCAGTGACGCCGCAGAGTGACGTGGCAAGGATAATCACCGAAAGGCCGATCAGGCCCACTTCCGCCAGATGAAAAGCCAGCGCGATAATCAGCCATACGCCAATCAGCGCTTGTACCCCGAGTTTCAGGGTTTCCTGGCGGGTGCGTTGTGCACTGGCCTGGCGATCGCTGTCCAGCAAAATGGTACGAACCGCATCCGGCAACGTTTCACCGTAGCCAAATAAGCGGAAACGCTCCACCAGCATGCTGGTCACAATACCGCACAGCAGCACAGGGACGGTGACAGGCGCCATACGCAGGAAGAACTCGCTGAAGTTCCAGCCCGCGGCGTGGGCAATGATCAGATTCTGTGGTTCTCCCACCATTGTCATCACACCGCCGAGAGCAGTACCCACGCCAGCCTGCATCATCAGGCTGCGCAGAAAAGCACGGAATTTTTCCAGCGTTGCGCGCGCCTCATCATGCTGCCCAGGATTAGCGGACGCTACACGGTGATAAATCTCGTAAAAACCCATCGCCACGCTGATTACCACCGCCAGCACGGTGAGCGCATCGAGAAAAGCCGAGAGGAAGGCGGCGGCGAGACAGAAAGTCAGACCGAGCAGCACCTTGCTGCGTATCGACAGCAATATCCGGGTGAAAACGAACAGCAGCAGTTGTTTCATAAAGAAGATGCCCGCCACCATAAAAATCAGCAGCAGTAACACTTCAATATTCCCCGCCAGTTCGGCTTTCACCTGATCGGCACTGGCCATACCGATGGCAACGGCTTCAATTGCCAGCAAGCCACCGGGGAGTAGTGGATGGCATTTTAACGCCATGCCCAGGGTAAAAATAAATTCCGCCACCAGTAACCAGCCCGCTAAAAACGGACTGATAAACAGGAAAATCAGCGGATTGACCACCAAAAAAACAATCAGGGTAAGTTTGTACCATTCGGGCGACTGCCCAAGAAAATTGCGCCTGAATGCCTGCGCATAGCTGAGTTCCATCGACTCTCCCAGAGGTCATGCCATGTTATAAATTTTGCCAAAGGGTAATGCGACCGGGCGCGTCATGCAAACGCAGTTTCCGGGGTAAATCATTGATGTTGAAATTTGCGACAGCGCGCGCTTTTAATCTGTTGCCAGGCTATATCCGCTATAGCCCCTCTGGTATGATGAGTCCAATTACGACAAAGAAAGCAACGAGAAATAAATGCTATGGTGATTAAGGCGCAAAGCCCTGCAGGATTTGCTGAAGAGTATATTATTGAAAGCATCTGGAACAGTCGTTTTCCGCCGGGATCAATTCTGCCTGCCGAACGTGAGCTTTCTGAACTGATCGGCGTCACCCGTACCACGCTGCGCGAGGTATTGCAGCGTCTGGCTCGTGATGGCTGGTTAACTATCCAGCACGGAAAACCGACCCGTGTGAATGATTTCTGGGAAACCTCTGGTTTAAACATTCTGGAAACGCTGGCGCGTCTCGATCACGACAGCGTGCCGCAGCTGATTGATAATTTGCTGTCAGTGCGCACCAACATCGCATCGATCTTTATCAGTCGCGCCTTGCGTCATCACCCGGATAAGGCGCGTGACGTGCTGGAAACGGCGCTCAGCTCCGATGATCAGGCCGAGGCTTACACCGAGCTGGATTATCGGGTGTTCCGCGGTCTGGCTTTCGCTTCTGGTAACCCGATCTACGGTTTGATTCTCAATGGCCTGAAAGGTTTGTATACCCGCGTAGGCCGCCATTACTTCTCTAATCCGGAAGCACGCGAACTGGCCCGCAGTTTTTATCAACAGCTGGCTAACCTGTGCGGCGTGGTGCCGACGCAGGAACAGATTGTGGATTGCGTGCGTGATTATGGCCGTCGCAGTGGTGAAATCTGGCACGGCATGCAGAAAAGTATGCCGGAGGATTTGGGCAGCAAGCGCTAACCCATTTTTCAGTTAAAAAAACGCCATCAAATCTGATGGCGTTTTTCGTTATCTCACAGCGCCGGGCCGCGTGCCGGGCTGCGATCCAGCAGCTCAACGCTGCCATCTTCATTCTGTTGTTCAAGAATCACGTCAAAGCCCCACAAGCGATGTACGTGTTTCAGCACCTCGCGACGGCTCTTATCCAGTGGTGCACGCTGCTGCGGCACATAACGCAGCGTCAGCGAACGATCGCCGCGCAGGTCAACATTGTAAACCTGGATATTAGGTTCCAGATTGCTCAGGTTGTATTGTGCAGACAGCTGCTGGCGAATGGCACGATAGCCTGCCTCATCGTGGATGGCGGCAATCTCCAGATAATTGTTGCGATCATCATCCAGCACAGTAAACAGACGGAAATCGCGCATCACCTTCGGCGACAGGAACTGACTGATAAAGCTCTCGTCCTTGAACTCACGCATCGCGAAATGCAGCGTTTTCAGCCAGTCGGATCCGGCGATGTCCGGGAACCAGTAGCGATCCTCTTCGGTCGGTGACTGACAAATACGCTTGATGTCCTGGAACATGGCAAAGCCCAGAGCGTAGGGGTTGATGCCGTTGTACCACGGGCTGTTGTAAGGCGGCTGGAACACCACGTTAGTGTGGCTGTGCAGGAACTCCATCATAAAACGTTCCGACACTTTGCCTTCGTCATAAAGATGATTGAGGATGGTGTAATGCCAGAAAGTGGCCCAGCCTTCGTTCATCACCTGGGTTTGTTTCTGCGGATAAAAATACTGGCTGACTTTGCGTACAATGCGCAACACTTCACGCTGCCACGATTCCAGCAACGGCGCATTCTTCTCCATAAAATACAGCAGGTTTTCCTGTGGCTCAGAGGGATAGCGTGCCGCTTCAATATGCACGGATTCCTTCTCTTTACGCGGCAAAGTACGCCACAAGGTATTCACCTGGCTTTGCAGGTACTCTTCACGGCTTTTCTGCCGGGCTTTCTCTTCCTGCAACGAGATTTTTTGCGGACGTTTATAACGATCGACACCGTAATTCATCAACGCATGGCAGGAGTCCAGCAGGCGTTCCACCTCTTCAACGCCGTAGCGCTCTTCGCAGTCGGTAATGTAATTACGCGCAAACAGCAGGTAATCGACAATTGAACTGGCATCGGTCCAGCTGCGGAACAGGTAATTATTTTTGAAGAAGGAGTTATGACCGTAACAGGCGTGCGCCATCACCAGCGCCTGCATCGTCATGGTGTTTTCTTCCATCAGATAGGCGATACAGGGGTTGGAGTTAATCACGATCTCATAAGCAAGGCCCTGCTGGCCGTGCTTATATCGTTGCTCAGTCTCAATGAATTTCTTGCCGAAGGACCAGTGGGCGTAATTGATTGGCATACCCACGCTGGAGTAAGCATCCATCATCTGCTCAGAGGTAATCACTTCGATTTGGTGCGGGTAAGTATCCAGCCCATAGAGTTTGGCTACGCGGTCAATTTCCGCCAGATAGACATCGAGCAGTTCGAATGTCCAGTCAGGTCCGTCACTGAGTCGTTTACTGTTCCTGGTTGGCTCGTCAAAGATTGTCGTCATAGCGCACCTCTGTTTTGCAGAGTGGCAGGCAACGGAATGTCACCTGTCACGAACGTTTAAGGCTTCATCCTGAGAAAGACAGCCCAAAAAAACTGAGCGAACACATCAATGATAGTCCACTGTCGCTTATCCGAAACCGGAACTCAAACGAATTCTTTTGGCACAAAATCATTCAATTAAACCCCGCAGATGATTTCGTAAACCCAAATATCAATAACGCTCCAATTATTAGAATAAAATTCTGTTTATAAGTGCATTATATGACTGCGGCGCTTTCTCCTGAAAAAAGAGAAAATCACTGGATGGCGCATCATAAATTGCTGGTTAATGATTTTTTAGCATAAAAAATCCTGATTTTGCCGTGGTGGCATGATTTTAGTTACCAGAATGGTAAAAAACATGTGAAATGTCATTGGCAGATGAGAGGTTTTATCAGGTGTCTGGTTATGCTGTGCCAGGCGGATTATGTGGTCAATTATGCTTTTATTGGGGTGGCGAGGGTCTTATGCGCGTAGTGATTCTGGGAAGTGGAGTGGTCGGCGTCGCAAGCGCCTGGTATCTGGCGCAGGCCGGACATGAGGTTACCGTCATTGATCGCCAGCCGGGTGCGGCACTGGAAACCAGTGCAGGCAACGCCGGACAGATTTCTCCCGGCTATGCCGCTCCCTGGGCTGCTCCCGGTGTGCCGCTAAAAGCGGTTAAATGGATGTTCCAGCGTCACGCGCCGTTAGCCGTCCGCCTCGATGGCAGCCGCTTCCAGCTGGAGTGGATGTGGAACATGTTGCGTAACTGCGATATGCGTCATTATCAGGAAAACAAAAGCCGCATGGTGCGTATCGCCGAATACAGCCGTGATTGTCTGAAAGCGTTGCGCGAGTCAACCGGCATCGCTTACGAAGGGCGTCAGGGCGGTACGTTGCAGCTGTTTCGTACCCGACAGCAGTTCGACAGTGCCAGCAAAGATATTGCCGTGCTAAAAGAAGCAGGCGTGCCTTATGAATTGCTGGAGTCACATCAGCTGGCGAGTGCGGAACCTGCGCTGGCGGCGACAGCGCATAAGCTGACAGGCGGTTTACGTCTGCCGAATGATGAAACCGGCGATTGCCAGCTGTTTACCCAGCGTCTGGCTGAGATGGCTAAAGCTGCGGGTGTCACCTTCCGCTTCGATACCCCGGTTGATCACCTGCTGCGTGAAGGCAACCGTATTTACGGCGTGAAGTGCGGCGATGAAGTGATCAAAGCCGATGCTTACGTGGTGGCGTTTGGTTCTTACTCCACCGCGCTGTTGAAAGATATTGTCTCCATCCCGGTTTATCCGCTGAAAGGCTATTCCCTGACCATCCCGATTAAAAATCCGGACGCCGCACCGGTTTCCACCATTCTTGATGAAACCTATAAAGTTGCCGTGACGCGGTTTGATGATCGCATCCGCGTGGGCGGTATGGCAGAAATTGTTGGTTTTAACACCAAACTGTTACCGGCACGACGTGAAACGCTGGAGATGGTGGTCAGCGATCTCTATCCTGAAGGCGGTTATGTTGAACAGGCCACTTTCTGGAGCGGATTGCGCCCGATGACGCCGGACGGTACACCGATTGTTGGACGTACGCCGCTCTCCAACCTCTATCTCAACACCGGTCACGGTACGCTGGGATGGACCATGGCCTGTGGTTCCGGTCAGCTGCTGGCCGATCTGATTTCCGGCCAGAAACCGGCTATCGCCTTTGACGATTTGTCTGTATTGCGTTATTTGCCGGGTTTTGAGCCAAACACTTCGCCGCTGCGTAATGCTAACGTAGCGCGCTGAGCATTCAGGGAGAGCAAGAGTATGTCACGTCCTATTGTCGCCACCGTTAATCAACAGGCGCTGCGACATAATCTGGCCGTCGTTCGTCAGGCGGCTCCGTCATCACGCGTTTGGTCGGTGGTTAAGGCCAATGCCTACGGCCATGGTATCCATCGCGTCTGGCAGAGCCTGGCTGAGACCGATGGATTCGCGTTGCTGAATATGGAAGAGGCCATCCTGCTGCGTGAGCAGGGCTGGAAAAAACCGATTCTGCTGCTGGAAGGTTTCTTCAAGCCTGAGGATCTGCAACTGATTGACCGCTATCGCCTGACCACCAGCGTACACAGTAACTGGCAAATCCAGGCGCTGACGCAGGCGCAGCTATCAGCCCCGGTCGATATCTACGTCAAAGTGAACAGCGGCATGAACCGTCTGGGTTTCCGCCCGGAGCAGGTTAACGCGGCGTGGCAGGCTCTGCGCGCACTGCCGAATGTGGCTGAGATGACGCTGATGGCACATTTTGCCGATGCGGAAAATCCGCAGGGACTGATCGAGCCGATGAAACGCATCGAGCAGGCGGCAGAAGGGCTGCAATGCCCGCGGTCGTTGTCGAACTCGGCAGCGACATTGTGGCATCCGGAAGCGCATTTTGACTGGGTTCGTCCGGGTATCGTACTGTACGGCGCCTCACCAAGTGGTAACTGGCAGGATATCGCCAGTACCGGGTTGCAACCGGTGATGACTCTGACCAGTGAAATCATCGGTGTTCAGCAGTTGCAGGCGGGTGATGGGGTGGGATACGGCTATCGCTATCATGCGTCAGCTGCCCAGCGTATTGGGGTAGTGGCCTGTGGCTATGCTGATGGTTATCCGCGTCATGCGCCAACCGGTACGCCGGTATCGGTCGATGGCGTGAGAACCCGCACCCTCGGTGCCATCTCCATGGATATGATAATGATTGATTTGGAACCCTGTCCGCAGGCGGGCATTGGTTCGAAAGTGGAGCTATGGGGCGAGCAGGTGAAAATCGACGACGTGGCCAAAGCAGCCGGAACGGTGGGCTACGAGTTGATGTGTGCCCTGGCACCACGCGTTCCGGTGGAAATCATTTAACCGCAGTCAGAGAACCGTGCATTCCTTTACTGCAGCGCCAGGCGATCAGCGCCAGCGCTGCACCCATCAGCATCATCAATGCCAGCGCAGATTTTTCTGCCAGCGGGAAGGCAACCACCAGCAGGCTGCCACCCGCACCGCATGCCATCTGAATAAATCCCTGTAACGCAGAGGCGACACCAGCCTGCTGTTGATACGGTTCCAGCGCATAGCTGGTGGCCGGTCCAACGGTGAACGCCAGACCTGCGACTGAAATCGCCACCGGGATCATGTACAGCGACCAGTGGGTTTGCCAGCTATCCGGCAACAAGGTCATGCCTGCGGTCAGCAGCAGCGCGCCGACCAGCATCGCCACAAAACCCATCGCCAGGCAGAAAGGGCGTCCGGCTTTGCGAATGGTTTTGTTGACAAAAGCACTGACCAGCATGATCCAGAAACCATTGGCACCAAAGGCAAAGGAGAACTGGAGCGGCGTAAGTCCTCCTTCCGTCATCAGCACATGGGGCGCCAGTGAGACATAGGTCAGCACCATGCCGAGTGCTCCGGCATTGGCAAAGGCAAAAGCGAGAAAACGTGGTTCACGCGCGATGGCGAGATATTGCGCCAGCGGCAGTCCGGCAACGCGCAACGTATTCGCCGGGCGCGTTTCAGGCAACCACAGCAGTACGATCAGCGTAATCACCACCGCGTAGGCACACAGGAACCAGAAAGGCGCGCGCCAGCCAAAGGCATCTGCCAGCAATCCTCCCAGCAACGGGGCCAGCGCCGGGACAATATTCAGTGCGCCATTCAGGAAACCATAAGCGCGTGCGGCGGCTTCGCCACTGAGACGATCGCGCACACCGCTAAACGCCACCACTGCGGTGCAACATACCGCGCAGCCCTGAATCAAGCGCGCCAGCACGAACATCGGCCAGACGGTGGCGGTCGCGGCGACCGCGCTGCCGATGATATACAGCGCCAGGCCAATCAGGGCGATAGGTTTGCGACCAAAGTTATCCACCAGCGGGCCGGTGATCAGCTGACCCAACCCCATCACCAGCAGGAACAGCGGAATGGTGGTTTGAATCAGGCTAACCGGGCTGTTCAGCCCCTCGGCAATTTGCGGTAGCGTTGGCAGGTAAAGATCAATGCCGAGCGGTGCCAGCAGCACCAGGCTTAAAAGTAGTAGGGTAAATTTTTGCATTACGAACCAGAAACGTCCTGTTAATTGAGCGGGAAGGGTAATGATTAAGCGGAAAAAAAGAAAGGGGGTAAAAAAGAAAAGGCGATGTCTGCCAGACTGCAACAGACATCGCGTCGAGGGTATTAGTATGCTCCGTCGCGACGTAGCACGACGCCAGCGGTTTTGAACAGAATCGCGATGTCTGTCCACAGCGCCCAGTTTTTCACGTACCAGGAGTCGAAATAGACGCGGGTGTCGTAATCGATATCGTTACGGCCACTGACCTGCCACAGCCCGGTCATACCCGGTTTAGCCATCAGGTAGTAGTCCACATCCCCGGCATAGCGTTCCAGCTCCGCCTCAATTACCGGACGTGGTCCCACCAGACTCATCTCACCGCGAATCACGTTCCACAATTGTGGTAGTTCATCAAGGCTGGTTTTACGCAGGAAGCCACCAATTTTGGTGATGCGTGGATCATTCTTCAGTTTGAAATCACGATCCCATTCAGCCCGTGCTTCCTCGCTGGTGGCGAGCAGGTTTTGCAGCACTTCCTGTGAGTTGGTCACCATCGAACGGAATTTCAGGCATTTAAACTTTTCACCCTCAAAACCGACGCGCTCATGTCCGTAGATGGCATTCCCGCCGTCGCGTTTCACCATCCAGCACAGCAGGCCGAAAACCGGGGCAAGGAACAGCAGCAGCAGAGACGCTACCACGATATCAAAGGTTCGTTTCAGGAAGCGTGAGGAGCGTTTAGCCAGATTGTTGCTGACGCGCAGAATCATGACTTCATGGCTGAAGATAAATGACATGTCAGTGCCGTACAGCGGCACACCACGCAGTGTCGGGATAACGGATACCGAGCGGCACTGCATTTTTGACAAAAACTTCAGCCATTTATCACGCACCACCTGCTGTTCAAACTCGGTCGCGACAATAAATTGGGTATTATCGCGGTCCATGGTTTGCCAGTTAATATCTTCCCAGGTGATGACCGGTACGCCATTGACACTTTCCGGATGTTTATCGTCCTCAAGGGCAATAAACGCCTGTACGTTATAGCCGAGAATTTCTTCACTTTGCAGGGCGGCATAAGCTTCCATGGCATTTTTACCGGAACCAATGATGATGGTCTCTTTTTGCCATTGCCCGGCGCGGTTGATAGCGCGTTTGACCCCGGCACGCATCAGTGGCAGCAGCAGTAAGGCATAACTCCAGCTGAACACCCATACCATGCGAGAGAAGTCCCATTTCGAGAAGGCGATCAGCGCCAGGTCGAGCAGGGAGAAGACGAACAGGGTTTTGACGACCTCTTTCAGCTCGAACCAGAAAGGCTTGCGATAAGTGTAATGACGTAAGCGCACCCAAAACCAGAGAGTGCAAAGGAGTGAAAGGCCTAACTGGGCAATAAAACGATATTCAATCTGTTGTGGAGGAATAAAGCTATCCAGTTCTCCCCAAATACCCTGGACGGTGGCGGCAGATAAAAAAAGTGCCAGATTTAATGCAATTAAATCAGAAATACTTAGGGCAACCTTCGCAATAAGATTTTTTCGCAAGCCGCTCCATGAGCGGGCTGCATTGTTCAATACCAATGTACTTGCCATAAAACCTGCTCTCTTTTCTTCAGTAAAAGATGGCCTGACCAGAATCAAGTACGCGTTCAGGTGTGAATCGCTGAATAAGGAAAGATATGATTTGTCAGCGAAATGTGAGTCGATGCTGCCATTAGCGTTGCGCTTAGAAAGACCGCTAAAAACGTGATAATTGTCACGAAATTCTGTAGCGACGATTAAGATTATGCAGGAGTTATCTGACGGAGTTAATATGGAAATAGTCTGAAAAGAAAAGAAATGCCTGGTGCGGGAGTGATGTAACCTGATGAATCTGTGTAATAAAATCTAAAAAATATCGTATATAACGCTTCATTTTAAGACTGATTTTAGGAATAACCGCCATTCGAAACGGATGGCGGTAAATAAAATGACTCAGGCGGGTTTCTTTAGTACCCAGCGGTCTTGTTGCTTATCATAGTGACCAATTTCCAGATCAACGGGTTCACCATCGATCCAGGCCGGTACACTGGTTTCATGATCCCAGCCGTCAAGCTGATAGCTGAGGCCGGGATTCGTCAGGCAGGGGATACTGACGGTGTCGAGTTTCTCGGCGTTCAGTTCCGCATCAATGATCTCGTAACGACCAATCTTAACCACATGTCCCATAGGAATCTCCCGTTTGCACTGGGTGGAACTGTGATCATAGTCGTTCTGGCTCGGTTTACGAGTGGTCTGGCCTCGGATTATTCCTTCTCTTCCGTCGGGCGGACGCCAATCTTCAGAATGTGATTGTCTTCTTTCTCCGCCACCGTCCAGGTCAGTTGGTTCCATTCAACATGGTCACCCACCACCGGTGTGCTGCCCAGCAGGGACATCACCAACTGGCCGAGTGACTGTTGATCATTGGTTTCTTCATCGAGGTCCAGCCCGTAAATCTGTGCAACATCACGCAGGCGTGCATCGGCATCCAGAATAAAGTCACCAAAGAAGCGCTGGTCGAGTGCCACCGGCGGCGACTGACTGAACATCTTGCCGAGGGCGGGCAGATCGCGCTCGCGACCAATCACGCACAGCACATCTCCCTCTTTAAGCCGCGTACTGCCATTGGGATGCATCAGCACATTGTCACGGAACAGCGCAGCGATACGGGTTTCACGCGGCATCTGCAAATCGCGCAGTGCAGCACCGATACACCATTTATCCGCGCTGAGTTGATAGACAAATTGCTCCCACGGGTTTTCCGGATGTATATCCAGTCCGACCCGGCTAATTGGGGAGGCGGTCGGTGGGACCACCACTTTGGCTTTGCGCGCGGCAAAGCCCAGGGAGGTGCCCTGTAGCATCAGGGACACCAGCACCACAAAGAAGGCGATGTTGAAGTACAGCGAGGAATTCTCCAGCCCGGCCATCATCGGAAATACCGCGAGGATGATGGGAACCGCGCCGCGCAGTCCGACCCAACTGATAAAGATGCGTTCGCGCCCGGTAAAACCTTTAAACGGCAATAATCCCACCAGAATCGACAGCGGGCGTGCCACCAGAATCAGCCACAATGACAGTAGCATTGCCGGAATGGCGATATGCCAGAGGTCCGAAGGCGTAACCAGCAGCCCGAGCACGATAAACATGCCAATCTGGCTTAGCCACGCCATACCATCGAAAGTTTGCAGAATGCCATGGCGGTTGCGAATCGGGCTATTGCCCAGCAGGAAGCCACACAGGTAAACCGCCAGAATTCCGCTGCCTTCCATCACCGTGGTCAGCGCGAAGACAATGATCCCGCCACTCAGCGCCAGCAGCGGATACAGCCCCTGCGCCAGGTTGATGCGATTGATCAGCTGTTGCAGCGCCCAGCCACCCCCCAGCCCCAGCACAATTCCCAGACCAAACTGCTGCACCAGATGCACCACAAACATCCAGCTCAGGCCGCTTTGTCCTTGTTGAATCATGTCGATCAGGGTGATGGTCAGAAACACCGCCATCGGGTCATTGCTGCCTGATTCGATCTCCAGCGTGGCGCTAACGCGTTCGTTCAGACCCTTATCGCCCAGCAGGGAGAAGACCGCTGCGGCGTCGGTGGAGCCGATAATGGCACCAATCAGAAAGCCCTGCATCAAATCGAGATGGAACAGCCAGGCGGCGGCCAGTCCGGTCAGACCGGCGGTGATCATCACCCCAACCGTTGCCAGCGACAGCGCCGGACCCAGCGCGACCTTAAACGAGCTGGCTTTGGTACGCATCCCACCGTCGAGCAGGATGATCGCCAGCGCCAGGTTTGAAACCAGATAGGCGACCGGATAGTTATCAAAAGCGATGCCACCGATACCATCGACCCCGGTCAGCATCCCCAGCGCCAGGAAGATCACCAGGATCGGGATACCGAGACGTGATGAAAACGAGCTAAGCAGAATACTTGCCGCTACCAGCACTGAACCAATAATGAACAAACTGTAAACCATGCTGGCATTCAACGGCATTCTCCTGCGGCGGGTGGCAAATCAGATGTAGTGCGTAAGTTTCACACGGATGAAGACAAAAGATAATGCCTTATCAATAGCTTGTCAGCGCAAAATTACACATTTTTTAATATCGGCAGGTGTTGGGGCATCTGTAGTTAAATTTGTCGGTAAAATCAGCGTCGTTTGGCAGGAATGTCGTGGCTGCGGGAAAGAAAAAGCCGGTCAGTGACCGGCTATGCTTATCAGGCTTCTGCAACTTGCTTGTGGAAAAGTTCTCTAAATACCGGGTAAATATCTTCCGGCTCACGGATGTGCTGAATCGCAAAGTTATCGAACATTGCCTGCAAATGTTCATACTCGCGCCACAGGGTTTGATGGGCGCGGCGAGTGATCTCGATATAACTGTAATAACGCACCACCGGCAGAATGTTCTTCGCCAGAATCTCGTGGCACAACGGGGAGTCATCGGCCCAGTTATCGCCATCCGAGGCCTGTGCAGCATAGATGTTCCATTGCGACGGGTCGTAACGTTCTTTCACTACCTCGTCCATCAACTTCAGGGCGCTGGAGACGATGGTGCCGCCGGTCTCCTGCGAGTAGAAAAACTCCTGTTCATCCACTTCTTTTGCCTGGGTGTGATGGCGGATATACACCACGTCAACGTTTTTATAGGTTCGGCTCAGGAACAGATAGAGCAGAATGTAAAAACGCTTCGCCATGTCCTTGGTGGCCTGGTCCATGGAGCCAGAAACGTCCATCAGACAGAACATGACCGCCTGGCTGGAAGGTTCGGGACGTTTCTCGAAATTTTTGTAACGCAGATCGAAGGTGTCGATAAACGGCACGCGTTCAATACGCGCGCGTAACTCCGCGATCTCTTTACGCAGTCGTTCCTCTTCCAGCAGCTGCGCAGGCTCGGTTTTTTCCACCTCGCTGAGTGTGGCTTCCAGTTCATGCAGCATACGGCGTTTACCCGCCGTCATGGCGGTACGGCGTGCCAGCGAATTCTGCAACGAACGCACCACGCTAATATTGGCCGGGACCCCATTGGAGGTGAAACCTGCCCGATGGGTTTTGTATTCGTTCAACTGGCGATGCTGATTCTTACGCAGGTTAGGTAGCGCAAGATCTTCAAACAGTAAGTCAAGATATTCATCTTTCGAAATCTGGAAGACGAACTCATCCTGGCCTTCACCATCCTGACTGGCATTGCCCTGACCGGCTCCGCCACCGCCGCCACCACCCTGCGGGCGCTCGACGCGGTCATTCTGGACAAAATGATCGTTACCGGGATGGACGCGATGGCGGCTGCCGCCCCGGCCCTGATGGAAAATCGGTTCGTTGATGTCGTCAATTGGAATGGAGACGGACTCGCCGCTTTCCACGTCGGTAACCGAACGCTTGTTGATGGCCTCGGAGATCGACTGCTTGATTTGCGACTTGTAACGGCGCAGAAAGCGCTGCCGATTGACTGCGCTTTTATTCTTGCCGTTCAGACGCCGATCGATGAAATAGGCCATAAAGTTCCCCCAAACTACAGTGCAAGCCAGGTCGGGCGAACCCGACCTTCCTCTTCCGGCGCACCGGCGCCGTTTAGCTTACAAACCGAATTATGACGATTTACGCACACGCAGATACCATTCGCACAGCAGGCGCACCTGTTTGCGGGTATAGCCTTTCTCCATCATGCGATCGACAAAATCATCATGTTTTTTCTGTTCGTCCGTTGAGGTTTTCGTATTGAACGAAATCACCGGCAGCAGCTCTTCGGTATTCGAGAACATTTTCTTCTCGATAACCGTGCGCAGTTTTTCGTAGCTGGTCCAGTTCGGATTGCGTCCGCTGTTCTGCGCACGGGCGCGCAGCACAAAGTTGACAATCTCGTTACGGAAATCTTTCGGGTTGCTGATCCCGGCAGGTTTCTCGATTTTTTCCAGCTCGGCGTTCAGTGATTCACGATCAAACAATTGTCCGGTATCTGGATCGCGGTACTCCTGGTCCTGAATCCAGAAATCGGCATAGGTGACATAACGATCAAAAATATTCTGACCATATTCCGAGTAAGATTCGAGGTAAGCCGTCTGAATCTCTTTGCCAATAAACTCGGCGTACTTCGGAATCAGGTAACCTTTCAGGTGCTCCAGATATTTCTCAGCCTGCTCCTGCGGGAACTGCTCACGTTCAATTTGCTGTTCCAGCACATAGAACAGGTGCACCGGGTTAGCCGCCACTTCGGCATGGTCGAAGTTGAACACGCGTGACAGGATTTTAAAGGCGAAACGGGTAGAAAGACCGTTCATCCCTTCATCCACGCCAGCGTAGTCGTGGTACTCCTGCCATGACTTGGCTTTCGGGTCGGTATCTTTCAGTGTCTCACCATCGTAGACGCGCATTTTGGAGTAGATACTGGAATTTTCCGGATCTTTCAGGCGCGAAAGGATGGAGAAACGCGCTAAGGTTTCCAGTGTTCCCGGCGCGCAAGGCGCGGTGGCTAGCTCACTGTGGTTCAGCAGTTTCTCGTAGATTTTAATCTCTTCGGAAACACGCAGGCAGTAAGGCACTTTGACAATGTACACACGGTCAAGGAACGCTTCATTGTTTTTGTTGTTACGGAAGGTGACCCATTCTGATTCGTTGGAGTGCGCCAGAATGATGCCGTTAAACGGCAGTGCGGAGATCCCTTCAGTACCGTTGTAGTTACCTTCCTGCGTAGCGGTCAGCAGGGGGTGCAGCACTTTAATCGGTGCTTTGAACATCTCAACGAATTCCATAATGCCCTGGTTAGCACGGCACAGTGCGCCGGAGTAGCCGTAAGCATCGGGATCGTTCTGGGCGTGGTTCTCCAGTTTACGGATATCCACTTTACCCACCAGCGCGGAGATGTCCTGGTTGTTTTCATCACCCGGTTCAGTTTTGGCAATCGCCAGCTGTTCCAGAATAGACGGCCAGACTTTGACCACCTTAAAGCGGGTAATATCGCCGCCAAAATCGTGCAGGCGTTTCGCCGCCCACGGAGACATGATGGTGCCGAGGTAACGCCGCGGTACGCCATACTCTTTTTCGAGGATGTTGGCGTCTTCCTGCGGGTTGAACAGGCACAGCGGATGATCATTCACCGGGCTGCGTTCGCCATCGGCACTGAGCACGTAAATCGGTACGCGCTGCATCAGCGATTTAAGGCGTTCGGCCAGGGAAGATTTACCGCCACCCACCGGACCCAACAGGTAAAGGATCTGTTTCTTCTCCTCCAGCCCCTGCGCGGCATGTTTCAGGTAAGAGACGATCTGTTCAATCGCTTCTTCCATGCCGTAGAACTCTTCAAACGCAGGGTAGCGTCCCATGACGCGATTCGAGAATATTCTGGAAAGGCGTGGCTCCTGAGCAGTGTCAACCATCACTGGCTCACCAATGGCCATCAACAGTCGCTCTGCAGCGTTGGCGTATGCACTGCGATCCTGCTTACAGATTGCGAGGAATTCCTGCAGTGTGAACTCTTCGTCCTTGGCAGCTTCATAACGCTGACGATAGTGATCGAATATATTCATAGCGATGCCCGTCCTTTCGTTTTTAGCACAGGTAAAGGAGCGTAATAAGATGCTCTTGCAGCTCCCGGAAGATATTCTCTATTGAGTACAGCAACCCTTATGCCAACCTGACGTTTTTTTATCGGGATACACAATTCTTATGGTTACTCTGCTCGTACAAAAAGTCTCGTCTTACTTTTAACTGTAGAAGGCATTTAAGAAATTTCCTCCGTCTTTTCTCCTTATTTAGCGATATATCAATAACAAAGTCTCATAAGCTATGGAAAACCAGGACCTCATTTCGGGCCGGTATCGTCGATTTGAGACAATTCTGCTGCGATTGAGAAGCACCCTCATTAAAAGTTAAACCATTGGCAGAATTTGGTTAGACTCTGCGTGTGATTGTTATATTAATAGACCGAATAAATTGTGAACCATTTCAAACTTAAAGTGCTTACTGTGCCGGGATCCTGATATTTTGCGGCTTTCAGCACCTCTGCCGTTGCCTTATCTCCTGGTGCCTTTGTTATTTATGACGAATCACCTTATCGTGGTGGTCAGGGCCGTTTTTTGTCGGTGGCGAGGGGGAATAAAGTCAGGAGGAGACGTTGCTCCCGGTTCGGAGCAACAATGCGTTTCGCGTGCTGGAACACCTTCTGCAACCTGTCAGTCACCATGTCAGACTGCGGTTCGTTGCTCTATTTTCTGTTGGTTTTGCATGTGCGCTCCGTGATGGGGCGATTTTGCTACATTGCACCAATATTGGGCTTCAATGTGGTGCATTTGGAGGGTTATGACCAGAACAATTCAGTTTAAAGGGGAATTACCCCTGCCGGCGATCGGTCAGGGCACCTGGTATATGGGGGAAAACCCGGCGACACACCAGCAGGAAGTGGCAGCGTTACAGGCCGGATTGGACTGCGGGCTACGGCTGATTGATACCGCTGAGATGTATGCTGAGGGTGGGGCGGAAATTGTCGTGGGTGAGGCATTAAAAGGACGACGCGATCAGGCCTGGCTGGTGTCAAAGGTCTACCCGTGGAACGCCGGAGCAGTGGATGCCATTGATGCCTGTGAGCGCAGTCTGCGCCGTTTACAGACCGATTATCTCGATCTGTATTTGCTGCACTGGCGCGGCAACATTCCCCTGGAAGAAACCATCCTTGCGATGGAAACCCTGCAACAGCAGGGGAAAATCCGCCACTGGGGAGTATCGAATTTCGATACTGATGATATGCAGGAGCTGTGGGGAGAAGACGGCGGTAGCGCCTGTCTGACCAATCAGGTGCTCTACCATCTCGCCTCGCGGGGGATCGAATATGATTTGCTGCCGGAATGTCAGCAGCGTGATGTCCCCATCATGGCCTACTGCCCGTTAGCTCAGGCGGGGCGTCTGCGTCAGTCATTATTCAGCGATGCGCGCGTGCAGCAGGTTGCACAACAGCAGGGCATTAGCGTAGCGCAATTGCTGCTGGCATGGGTGATTCGTAAAGACGGGGTGATCGCCATTCCGAAAGCCAGCAGTGTGGCTCATGTGCGGGAAAATGCGGCAGCGCTTGATGTGGTGTTAAGCGGGGAAGAACTGGCGTTGCTGAACCAGGCGTTTCCACCGCCGCAGGATAAGCTGCCGCTGGATGTGGTCTAGCGGCGCATCAGCGCCGCTTGTATCAGGCTTTACTGCGCAACCGGAAGGTGGTGGCGAGGCGGGCAGGGGATTCACCAGCGCTCACTAACGGCTGATTAATGCGCGCGGTTTCCACGCACACCATGGTTTTGTAACCATCATTAGCCATATCAGCCATGCTGCATGACAATTCGGGTCCCGGATTCCAGGTGACAACGTCACTTTGATAATGATGGTAAACCTCGATAAGCCGGTTGCCACCTTTATCATGGATCACGCTGCAATCATCCGGCGCGGTAAATACGCGATCAATCCGGCCTGGGTAAGTCTGGCGGCCATTTGATGCGCCGGACGCGCTGCTGTCCACTTTGTCGATAAACGCGTTACCCAGGCCGCTCACCTCGGTTTGGGCGATATCGGCTATCTGGAAATAGCTGTGGAGCGCTGCGGTGGCTGAAAAACCACCGTGTGCTTCCAGTTCGATCTCGCAATGGGATTCGATACGGAAGCGGGCAAACAGGGTGAAATCGTGCGGCCAGAGCTTTTTGGTCTGCGCGTTGCTTTTCAGCTCGAAGGTCAGAAGGACACCTTCTTCATTTTCATCATGCGCTGACAACGTCCAGGGCAGGTTACGGGCAAAGCCGTGTGCCGGTTCACCGGCCGGACCAAACCATGGCCAGCAAATCGGCACGCCGCCGCGAATAGCTTTCCCTTCAGCAAAGGGTGTTTTGTCACTCAGCCACAGCACCGGCTGTTGACCGCTCGGTTGCCAGGCGAGCAGATGGGCACCCTGCAAAGTAATGGCGGCGCGGACGCGGGGATGGTTGACGACGATGACGGGTAAATCACCAATCTGACGTTGTGACAGATAAGGGGTAATCTGCGTCACCACGGGTAGCGAAAAAAGCGACTCTTGCATACAAAGACCTTCTCTTTAGCTAGCCAAAAAAAAGGGCGACCTAAGTCGCCCCTTGTCCATTTCACTGGTTATCTTACTTAGCAGCAACCAGAGCAATCAGGTCGAGAACCTTGTTGGAGTAACCAGTTTCGTTATCATACCAGGAAACCAGTTTCACAAAGTTGTCATTCAGCGCGATACCGGCTTTAGCATCGAATACTGAAGTCAGCACTTCGCCGTTGAAGTCAGTTGAAACCACGTCGTCTTCAACATAACCCAGCACGTCTTTCATTTCGCCTTCAGCAGCGGCTTTGATGGCTGCACAAATTTCTTTGTAAGAGGCTGATTTTTCCAGACGAACGGTCAGGTCAACAACAGAGACGTTCGGAGTCGGAACGCGGAACGCCATACCGGTCAGTTTGCCGTTCAGTTCTGGCAGAACTTTACCTACGGCTTTAGCCGCACCGGTAGAAGACGGGATGATGTTCTGAGAAGCACCACGGCCGCCGCGCCAGTCTTTGTGAGACGGGCCGTCAACGGTTTTCTGGGTAGCGGTGGTCGCGTGAACAGTGGTCATCAGACCTTCAACGATACCGAATTTGTCGTTGATGACTTTTGCCAGCGGAGCCAGGCAGTTGGTGGTGCAGGATGCGTTAGAAACGATATCCTGGCCAGCATATTTGTCGAAGTTAGCACCGCGAACAAACATCGGGGTGTCATCTTTAGACGGGCCAGTCAGAACCACTTTCTTCGCGCCAGCTGCGATGTGTTTACGTGCAGTTTCGTCGGTCAGGAAGATACCGGTTGCTTCTGCAACCACGTCAACACCCACTTCGTCCCATTTCAGGTTAGCCGGGTCTTTCTCAGCGGTAACACGGATTTTTTTACCGTTAACAATCAGCGCGCCGTCTTTAACTTCTACGGTGCCGTCGAAACGACCGTGCGTAGAGTCATACTTCAGCATATAAGCCATGTAATCGGCGTCCAGCAGGTCGTTGATCGCGACGATTTCGATGTCAGAACGCTGCTGCGCAGCACGGAAAACGATGCGACCGATACGGCCAAAACCGTTGATACCTACTTTGATAGTCATATATTCCACCAGCTATTTGTTAGTGAATAAAAGGTTGGCTGTAAAATTACAAAAACCTTACCAGGCGTCAAGCGGAATCGTGTCAATTGTTGCGACAGGTCAATTCCACTGACAGGAATTATTCGTTGCGCAATCGCTTGCGCAACGGCGATTATTCCAGAGCCAGATCTGCCGATCGCCGACTATAAAGGGATGTGTATTGTAAAGGGTGATCGGCATCACAAATTCGTGCTGTGCTCTGCGAGACGAATGCGTTCGCACGAAAAAAGACCCGGATGATGTTATTCGTTTGTTAGAATACTAGTCGATTTTTTCAGAATGACATCCCGGAATCCTAAAATGGCTAAAGACACCGCACCTGCGGAAAAAATCGCGCAGCTGTCCGAAATACAGCGCTATGTAACCCAGCATCGCGGAACGGAACCTCCTTTTACTGGCGCTCTTTTGCATAACAAGCAGGAGGGTATCTACCACTGCCTGGTGTGTAACGCGCCGCTGTTCCTCTCCGAGAGCAAATATGACTCTGGCTGCGGCTGGCCAAGTTTCTACCAGCCCGTCAGCGATGACGCCATTCGTTACCTCGAAGATGATACCCATGGCATGCACCGCGTCGAAATTCGCTGCGGTAACTGTGATGCGCATCTGGGGCATGTGTTCCCGGATGGACCACAGCCGACCGGTGAGCGCTATTGCGTCAACTCCGCCTCGCTCAGCTTCACTGATGAGCAGGGCAAGCAACAGCAGGGGTAAGCATGAAACAGGAACTGGAAGCGATGCTGGCGGCGATGACGCCAGAAGTTTACCAGCGTCTTGCCACCGCGGTGGAGACGGGGAAGTGGCCGGATGGTGTGGCACTGACTCCGGAGCAGCGTGAAAACTGCCTGCAGCTGGTCATGTTGTGGCAGGCGCGTCACAACGATGCACCGCAGCATATGACCATTGGCAAAGATGGTGAGATGGTGATGAAGTCGAAGAAAGAGCTGAAAGAAGAATTCGGCATCGAGACCGACGTAACCCGCATCAACCTGCACTGATTGCTGAAGGGCTGGTGAACACCAGCCCTGATTTTCAGATAATTACCGCACCCTGATTACGCATCTGCTCAATGGCAATCGCGCTATCGTCGGGGTTGAGGTTGACGCCGCGGCAGCCTTCTTCCACCACTTCGACCTGATAACCCAGTTCCAGCGCATCCAGTACGCTGTATTTAACGCAGTAATCGGTTGCCAGTCCCAGCACCACTAAATGGCTGATATCACGCTCGCGCAGCCAGCTGTCCAGCTCGGTTTTACGGCGATGGCCGTTGTCGAAAAAGGCGCTGTAGCTATCGACATCCACATCCTGTCCTTTATGGAACACCGCATCAATCAGCGAACGATCCAGCTCCGGATGGAAATCGGCCCCTGCAGAACCCTGAATGCCGTGGTCTGGCCACCAGATCTGCGCCAGTCCGTTCAGTTCCCCTAAGGTATACACCGGCTCGCCGGATACAGAGGCAAAGCTGCCATGGTTTTTCGGGTGCCAGTCCTGCAATGCCACCACGCACTCGCCCCTGGCCCGAAATTCACGTGCGTAGCGATTGGCAACAGCAACCGTCAGGTCACCTTCACGCACTGCCATTGGGCCACCGGGGCAAAAATCGTTTTGTATATCGATGATTATCAATGCCCGCTTCATTACATCTCGCTCCGTATCAATCTTCTGTCAGTTCGCCACGTAAATTCTGCTGCATTCTGGCACGAATTTCTGCGCTGGTGAGGTTTTGACTCAGTAAAAAGTGAAGTTTTGTTAATGTTGCTTCAACAGTGAGATCAAAACCGCTGATCACGCCAGCATGTTCCAGCGCGTTACCGGTGGCGTACCCCCCCATATTCACTTTGCCAGACATGCACTGCGTCAGGTTAACCACCACAATGCCACGCTCACTTGCCTGTTGCAGCTCGGCCAGGAACTCCGCATTTTGCGGTGCATTGCCGACGCCATACGAGCGCAGAATCAGGGCTTTTACCGGCTGACGCAGGAAATTGCGTACCACTTCCGCAGAAATACCTGGGTAAATGGTCACCACGCCAATCGGTTGTGGGGTGATCGGGTGAACAATCAGCGCCCCCTTGCCTGGCGGTGCCGGTGGGGTATTCAGGCGGCGAATATGAATACCCGCTTCCAGTAACGGTGGCAGGTTTGGCGAGGCAAACGCGTTGAAGCCATCAGCGTGCGCTTTGGTGGTGCGGTTACCCCGGAACAGGGTGTTATTAAAGAATAGCGTCACTTCGTTGATCGGATAGTTAGCCGCCACATACAACGAGTTAAGCAGATTCTGTTGGCCGTCTGAGCGCAATTCTGCCAGGGGGATCTGTGATCCGGTGACGATCACCGGCTTGGCAAGGTTCTCCAGCATAAAGGAGAGTGCTGATGCGGTGAAGGCCATGGTATCGGTACCATGCAGAATCACAAAACCGTCGTAATGGTCGTAATTCTGTTTGATATCATTGGCAATGGCCTGCCAGTCCTCCGGCGTCATGTCGGAGGAATCCATCAGAGGGTGATATTCGTGGATGGTGAAATCTGGCATTTCCGGACGGTGGAACTCGGGCATATTGGCCAGCTGCTGTTGCAGGTGACCTGACACCGGAATGTAGCCCTGTGCGGAACGCTGCATACCAATGGTCCCGCCAGTGTAGGCGACGTAGATATTTTTCTTTTGCATGAATGAACTCAGACTTGCCGTAAAACGCGCAGTATAAGGGGATTACCGGGGAAAAGCAGCCCGACCAGAGGCCGGACTGTAAAGATTATCTCACACCCGTGATACTTCGCGCTTCAGGTGCGTTGGCTGCGCTCATTCACCCCAGTCACTTACCTGCGTAAGCGCCTGGGGATTTACTCGCTTGCCGCCTTCCTGCACCAAAAGTAGGCCCCTCCAGGGGACGCGAATTATTTAGGGTTTACGTCGCCGCAGTTGAGGCAGAAAGCGTAACGATTTTGCGGATCGTTGAGGTTATCGAACAGGCCAGGCTGTTGCTTCATGGCGCTCATCACATCCAGCATCGGAGCTGGCAGCCACACTTTCAGTGCCTGTGGCATGATGGCGCTAGCCGAAGCACTCATCTGGTTCAGCAGCAGATCCAGCATGCCCGGATCATCCTGATACCAGCTCAGCTGTGGTGTGGTGATTTTAGCCAGCTCAGCCGCTTTCTTGACCGCATCATCAAAGTCACCCAGCGCATCCACCAGCCCATTGGCTTTGGCATCGCTACCGGTCCAGACATGGCCCTGAGCAATATCATTGATCTGCTCTGGCGTTTTATGGCGCGAGGCGGCGACTAAACCAACGAAGTTACGATAGCCGTTTTCAATGGTCAGCTGCATCAACTGCTGCACTTCCGGTGGCAGCGCTTTAGTGGTCGCCACATCCGCCAGCGGTGAAGTGGCAACGCCATCGGTATGCACGCCAATGGTGCTCAGGCTGTTTTCGACAGTGTTAATCACACCAAAGATACCGATGGAGCCGGTCAGGGTGCTGGGGTTGGCCACAATATAATCAGCTGGCGTGGAGATCCAGTAACCGCCTGATGCTGCCATGCCACCCATCGATACCACTACCGGTTTACCCGCTGCATGGGCAGCCGCCAGTTCTTCGCGGATCGCTTCTGAGGCGGTGACGCTGCCACCAGGGCTGTTCACGCGCAGGATGATCGCCTTAATTTTCGGGTCGAGACGAGCATCGCGGATCTGGGCGGCCGTGGTATCGCCACCGACATTACCGGCGGTTTCTTCACCGTCCATGATCGCACCACTTGCCATCACCACAGCGATATTGCCATCCTGCTGCGTCGGCGGTTGTTTAACGGTGTAATCATAAATGCTGACGTTGCGATAATCGTTGTTTTGCTTATCCCAGCCAAAAGTCTTGATCATCTCCTGATCGGCAACAGCACGGCTCTCCAGCGCATCCACCAGCTTACCGTTTAACGCGTATTTGGCGGTATCTCCCTGCACAGCCTGTAATCCGCTGATGATGCCTGCGGCGCCAGGGAACAGCTGTTCCGGCGTGATCTGGCGATTTGCCGAGACGGTGTTCAGGTAGTTCTGCCAAAGCTGACCAATCCAGCGGCTATCAGCATCGCGTGCTTCCGGTGACATATCGTCACGCAGGAAAGGTTCCACGGCTGATTTGTAGGTGCCAACGCGGAACACATGTGAATTAACTTTCAGCTTATCCAGCAGCGTTTTGTAGTACAGCCCGTTGGTGGCGAAACCGTGTAAATCCACGGTGCCTTGCGGTGAGAGGTAAATCTTGTTGGCATAGCTGGCGAGATAATATTGCGCCTGACTGTAGTTATCGCCAATGGCATACACCGGTTTGCCGCTGTCACGGAACTCGCGCAACGCTTTGCCGACATATTGCAGCGAAGGCTGATCGCCACCGCCAAAATCACGCAGGTCGAGCACAATCCCGGTGATGTTTTTGTCACCTTTTGCCTGGCGGATAGCATCGACGACATCAAACAGGGAATTTTCCTGCAAACGGTCGCTGTTGCTGCCGAGCAATTGACGGCCAATACGGCTCAGACGATTGCTGACCGAAGGTTTATCCACCAGCACACCGGTGAGGTCTACTTTCAGCGCACCTTGTTGCACCGGTTCGCTACTGCTGGAACCGCTCACCTGCAACCAGATCCCAACACCTGCAAGGATCAAAACAATAAGAAATAAATTAAGGATAAATTCCCGGATAAAATTCAGCACCCGCCAGCCCCAGCGGAACAGGCCTGCAATAATTCGCCACAGTGTGCGCATAGACTCTCCATATTCACGTAGCCGAAGACCGCCAGCATGCTGGCAGCCCCGATGTCGCCCTCATCCTAAAGAGCAGCGTGCTAAATGTCAGCAGGAAATCGCGCGAGACTGTTACAAAAGATCGTCGTATGCCAGGATTAGGCAACGCTTTTACACAAGGGAGAAGATAATGGATGCACTTGATTTGTTAGTTAATCGTCGCTCGGCTTCACGTCTGGCCGATCCGGCACCGGCGGGTGAGGCGCTGGAGAACATTCTGCGTGCAGGTATGCGCGCACCGGATCACGGCACATTACAGCCGTGGCGCTTCATTATTGTTGAGAAAGAAGGACGCGACCGTATGAGCCAGCTGCTGGAGCAGGCTGCCCGTGCCAGCGCGATGGATGATAAGGCGATAGAGAAAGCCAGTTCGTCACCGTTCCGCGCACCGATGATTATCACCGTGGTGGCGCGTTGCGAAGATCACCCGAAGGTACCGCGCTGGGAACAACTGATTTCCGCAGGTTGTGCGGTGATGGCGATGCAAATGGCCGCCGCCGCGCAGGGTTTCAATGGCATCTGGCGCAGTGGCCCCTGGACGGACCATCCTCAGGTACGCGAAGCCTTTGGTTGCCGTGAGCAGGATGCGATTGTCGGCTTCCTTTATCTGGGCACGCCACAGCTGAAATCCAGCACCACTGTACTCCCGCCTGACACGGCGGAATTTGTCAGTTATTTCTGACAGACAAATGGCGGGCTGGTGCGGCAGGCTGAGTGACGTTGCAGGGATTGCACATCGCGTGTGCGATTGATCGAACTGTAACCGCGCAACACTTACCACATGCTGGCAGCCAGGCTAACATAGCGCTATCTGCCAGTGCATAAGGAACCCGCCATGAGTGAACCTCTTCGCCTGACCCAGTACAGCCACGGGGCTGGCTGTGGTTGTAAAATATCTCCCCAGGTGCTGGAAACCATCCTGCATAGCGAGTTGACCGCCTTCCATGATCCCCATCTGCTGGTGGGGAATGAAACGCGTGATGATGCAGCGGTTTACGATTTAGGCAACGGCAGCGCGGTGGTCAGTACCACCGACTTTTTTATGCCGATCGTTGACGATCCCCACACCTTTGGCCGTATTGCCGCGACCAACGCCATCAGTGACATCTATGCCATGGGCGGTAAACCCATTATGGCTATCGCGATTCTGGGCTGGCCGGTCAATGTGCTCAGCCCGGAAGTGGCGCAGCAGGTGGTGGAGGGCGGTCGCGCGGCGTGTCAGGCGGCGGGTATTGCGCTGGCGGGCGGCCATTCCATTGATGCCCCTGAACCGATTTTCGGCCTCGCTGTGACCGGCATCGTCGATGTGGCGCGCGTGAAGAAAAACAGCGCGGCGCAGGCCGGGTGTCAACTGTTCCTGACCAAACCCCTCGGTATTGGCATTCTGACCACGGCAGAAAAGAAAGGCATGCTGCGTCCTGAGCATCAGACGCTGGCGGCAGAAGTGATGTGCCAGCTGAATAAAGCCGGTGCTGAGTTCGCGCAACTGGCGGGAGTCACCGCCATGACCGATGTCACCGGGTTTGGCTTGCTGGGCCATCTGAGTGAGATCTGCCAGGGATCGGATTTGCGTGCCGAAGTGAGGGTCGCGCAGGTGCCGCGTCTGTCCGGCGTTGATGCGTATATCGCTGCGGGTGCTGTCCCCGGTGGGACCGGCCGCAACTTTGCCAGCTATGGCCGACATGTGTCGCCGATGGATGATGCGACGCGCGCGCTGTTATGTGATCCGCAAACGTCTGGTGGCCTGCTGGTGGCGGTGCAACCCTCGGCCATCGAGGAGTTTCAGCGCTGTGCCATGCTGGCGGGTGTCACTGCCACCGCCATCGGCGAGCTTTTTGCGGCAGAATCGCATCTGCCACTGATTACCGTAGTTAACTGACGTTTAAGGAACGACGCCATTCATGCGTTTGTTTATTGCAGAAAAACCCAGTCTGGGACGCGCCATCGCTGACGTGTTGCCAAAACCGCACCGACGTGGCGATGGCTTTATCGCCTGCGGTAATGACCAGGTGGTGACCTGGTGTGTCGGGCATTTGCTGGAGCAGGCCCAGCCAGACAGTTATGACAGTCGTTACGCCCGCTGGAATCTTGCCGATCTGCCGATCATTCCCGAAAAGTGGCGCTTGCAACCACGCCCATCGGTGGCAAAACAGCTGAAGGTGATTGAAGGATTGCTGGCGCAGGCCACGGAAGTGGTGCACGCCGGTGACCCGGATCGTGAAGGTCAGCTGCTGGTGGATGAAGTGATCGACTATCTCCAGCTGTCAGCGGAAAAACGTCAAAAGGTGCAGCGTTGTTTGATTAACGATCTCAATCCGCAGGCGGTGGAGCGGGCGGTAGGTCGTTTACGTGAAAACCGAGAGTTTATTCCACTGTGCGTTTCAGCGCTGGCGCGTGCGCGTGCAGATTGGTTGTACGGCATCAATATGACCCGTGCCTGGACGCTGCTGGGACGCAACGCTGGCTACGACGGCGTACTCTCGGTTGGTCGGGTGCAGACACCGGTGCTGGGGCTGGTGGTCCGCCGTGATGAAGAGATCGAAAACTTTATTCCGAAGGACTATTTCGAAGTCAAAGCGCACATTGTGACGCCTAAAGATGAACGCTTCATCGCAAGCTGGGTGCCAAGTGACGCCTGTGAACCCTGGCAGGATGAAGAAGGTCGCTTGCTACACCGTTCGCTGGCGGATCATGTGCTGGAACGGATCAACGGCAAGCCCGCGCTGGTCACCGGATATAATGATAAACGGGAATCAGAAATTGCGCCGTTGCCGTTCTCACTGTCGAGCCTGCAAATCGAAGCGGCAAGACGCTTTGGCCTGAGTGCGCAAAATGTACTGGATTGCTGCCAGCGTCTGTATGAAACCCACAAACTGATTACCTATCCACGTTCTGATTGTCGTTATCTGCCCGAAGAGCATTTTGCCGGTCGGCATGCGGTACTGAACGCCATCCAGGCACACCAGCCGGAGATGACGCCACCGGCGGATTTCAATGCCGATCAGCGCAATCGCTGCTGGGACGATAAAAAAGTGGATGCGCACCACGCCATCATTCCAACCGCGCGTGCCAGCAAGGTTAACCTGAGCGAAAATGAAGCCAATATTTATGGGCTGATTGCACGCCAGTACCTGATGCAGTTCTGCCCTGATGCGGTGTTCCGCAAGTGCGTAATCGATCTCGACATTGCCGGTGGCAAATTTGTCGCGAAAGCCCGATTCCTGGCTGAAGCAGGCTGGCGGGCATTACTGGGCAGTAAAGAGCGTGATGAAGAAAACGATGGCACCCCATTGCCAGTGGTCAGCAAAGGGGATGAGCTGTTGTGTGAACGCGGGGAGGTGCTGGCGAAGCAGACTCAGCCCCCGCGTCCTTTTACCGATGCGACCTTACTCTCGGCGATGACCGGCATTGCGCGTTTTGTTCAGGATAAAGATCTAAAGAAAGTGCTGCGTGCGACCGATGGTTTAGGAACGGAAGCGACGCGCGCCGGAATTATTGAATTATTGTTCCGGCGAACATTCCTGGTGAAGAAGGGCCGTTATATTCACTCCACTGAAGCGGGCAGAGCATTGATTCACGCGCTGCCCGAAATGGCGGCACGGCCTGATATGACGGCGCACTGGGAATCGACGCTGACCCGCATCAGTGAAAAAGCCTGTCGTTACGATGAGTTTATGCAGCCGCTGGTCAGCACCTTAATCGGTTTGATTGGGCAGGCGCGTCAGCAGCCATCGTTGCAGGCATTTCGTGGCATTGCCGCGAGCGGCACAGCGAGTGAGAAAAAGCGTTCACGCAAACCCGCCCGGCGCAAAATGAAGGAGACCGAGTGATGCGTTATCTGATGTTGTTGCTGAGTGGCGTACTGCTGTTTAGCAGCGCAGCGCAGGCCAATCGCACCCCTGAAGTGGGGAGGACCGGCAATACCGATGTGGTGGTTGATCTGCCACCTGAGGTCTGGACGCAGGGACAGAATAATCAGCAAAGCAACTGCATGCAGTGCTGCACTTATGAGAATCGCAGTTATTCTGAAGGGGCAGTGGTCAAAGCGGAAGGCGTGCTGCTGCAATGTTCACGCGATGAGAAAGTGATGGGTACCAATCCGTTAATCTGGAAGATTATCAAATAATCGGGGTGGCCTGTGACAGGCCACCCGGCATTATCAAAAACCGAACGTTGACCACACCGGTGCGTGATCGGACGGTTTTTCCATACTGCGAATGTCATAATCAATGCCGCTTGCGATGCAACGTGAGGCCAGCGGCTGGCTGGCAAGCAGCAGATCAATACGCAGACCACGGTTATCATCAAAACCTTTGGAGCGGTAATCAAACCATGAGAAACGGTCTGCCGTTTCCGGGTATTTAGCACGCCAGGTATCCACCAGGCCCCAGTTCAGCAGGCGATCCATCCACTCACGCTCCTCCGGCAGGAACGAGCATTTGCCGGTACGCAGCCAGCGTTTGCGGTTCTCTTCCCCGATGCCGATATCGAGATCGGTGCTGCTGATATTCATATCACCCATAATCAGCACCGGCTTATCGGCGGCCAGCTGATTTTGCAGGTAATTTTGCAGATCCTGATAAAACTTCTCTTTCGCCGGGAACTTGATCGGATGGTCGCGGCTTTCTCCCTGCGGGAAATAGCCATTGATAACCGTGATATCGCCAATCGGGCTGGGGATCTCCGCCATGATCAGACGGCGTTGGGCATCTTCACCATCATCCGGGAAACCACGATGAACCACCACCGGTTGTGCTTTTGTCAACAGAGCGACGCCGTAATGGCCTTTTTGTCCATGATAAAACACGTTGTAACCGAGTTTGCTCACGTCTTCGAGCGGGAACATATCATCATGGACCTTGGTTTCCTGCAGGCCAATCACGTCTGGCTGATGTTGCTCAACCAGCGCTTCGAGTTGATGAGGACGCGCCCGTAAGCCATTGATGTTAAATGAGATAAATTTCATGAGGCAGCCATTTTATCCGTGATAAGTATGGCGGGATGGTAGCGAGTTTTGTCATAAATGTCATGGGCAGAATCGACAGAAAAGGTAAGGCGTGTGGTTTACTTGCCGCCCGCATGCTGCCGGGCGGCAGGTGGTGATTCAGTCCTTTCTGGCCTGAGCCAGTGCCGTTGCTAACTCCTGACTGGTCATCCGCACGCAGTAGGAGGGCATTCCGCGCTCGAAACGCCAGCCTTCAGCCAGCGGACCGGCATCGACGGTATCAAAGCCAAAAGCTTCGTAAAGCGCGGCAGCGACAGCTTTGCCCTCTTTATCGTCGCCTGCCAGCGGCAGTGCGCGGCGACCCGGTGTAGCCGCCGGTAATCCATCACTCTCCAGTTGGGTCATGGGGATAGCGTTAAAGGCCTTAGTAATCTGACTATCGGGTAAGTGGCTGGCCAGCAGTTCACTGGTGGTGGTCTGTCGCCTTGCCAGCACATCGACATTACCGTCGCGATCAGGATAGTAGTTAACGGCATCGAGAAGATGCTTTCCTCTCAGTTCATCTACCGGCAGTGCATCGATGGCGGTCAGTGGCACTGCAATAAGCACGATATCACCAAATCTGGCGGCTTCGCTTGCCGTACCTATTTCACAACCGATCATCGGACGCAGACTGAACAGCGTCTTAGGACTACGTGAATTGCTGAGCATGACCTGATGCCCGGCCTGAATTGCCAGTTTAGCGACCGCACGGCCCACGAATCCGGCACCAATAATTCCAATTTTCATTATTCCTCCACAGGGGCTTGACCTGTGGTCTACTATGATTCCCTCATAAAAGAAGATAAATCGGTCTACTGTTGTTTTTAAAACAACTCAAAGGGGTTAATCATGGACAGGCTGGCGGGAATGAAAGTATTCGTTAAAGCCGCAGAACTGGGGTCTTTTGCGGCAGTCGCTGATGCGCTGGAGATGTCACCACAGATGGTGGCGAAACACATTGCCGCGCTTGAATCGCGCTTAGGTACGGCGCTGATCAACCGCACCACGCGCCGTCAGCATCTGACCGATATCGGGCGCAGCTATTACGAACGCTGTCGGGTGGTGTTAGCGGAAGTGGAAGAGGCGGATGCCGTGGTGCTGAATATGCAGGCCACGCCTTCCGGCATCATTCGGGTGAATGCCCCGGTGACGTTTGGTTCATACGCACTTGCTCCTTTTATCACCCGCTATCTGGCGACCTGGCCGGAGGTGCAGGTTGAACTGACGCTGAGTGACAGAACCATCAATCCTGGCGAAGAAGAGGCCGAGGTGATTATCCGCATTGGCGAACTGGCCGACAGCTCGATGGTGGCATGGCCGTTGTCACCTTACCGGCTGATTGCCTGTGCTGCTCCCTCCTATATTCAACAGCATGGCTTACCCCTGACACCGTCAGATTTGCAGCACCATGCCTGTCTGGTGTATGGACTGTGGTCGGCCGCTATGCCCTGTCGCTGGATGTTCCGCAAAGAGGGGAAAACGGAAGAAGTGAGACCAGAAGGGCGGTTAAGATCTAATGACTGGAAGGCGCTGATGCATGCGGCGCTGGAAGGCTATGGCGTCACACTGGGACCAGAAGATGTACTGAAAGAGGAGATCAATAAAGGTCAACTGGTCAGGGTATTACCGGATTACGAAGGCCCGTCACGTCCAATGCATGTCCTGGTTCCCTCGGCACGCAAACAAACGGCAAAAATACGTTGTTTTGTCGAGGCACTCAGAAGTGAGTTTGTGAATAACTAAGGGGAATATCTGGATGGTGGTACTGGAGTTTGATAAGGGAAAATATCTGGATGGTGGTGGGAGAAGGATTCGAACCTTCGAAGTCTGTGACGGCAGATTTACAGTCTGCTCCCTTTGGCCGCTCGGGAATCCCACCAGGGATGATACATATTGTGGCTACAGGTCGCGGCGATTCAGATGGTGGTGGGAGAAGGATTCGAACCTTCGAAGTCTGTGACGGCAGATTTACAGTCTGCTCCCTTTGGCCGCTCGGGAATCCCACCACTGGCCTGAATCATTACGCCTGAAAGCGGGGCGCATAATACCAAATGCGCTCAGTCTGTAAAGCGCCCACGCTAAATTTATGAATCGATTGCCCACTTTTTACGCGTGACGCTGAAGCCTTGCACAGTTCAGCGTCAGAGTGATTAAAGAATGATCGTACGATTGCCGTAAACAAACACACGCTGGCCCAGCACTTTGTAAAGCGCACGGCTCAGTACATTCTTCTCAACGTCGCGGCCCGCGCGCATCATTTCTTCTGCGGTGTAGCTATGATCCACGTTGATGACATCCTGCATAATGATCGGACCTTCATCGAGGTTGTCGTTCACATAATGCGCGGTGGCACCAATGATCTTCACGCCACGCTCGTAGGCCTGATGATAAGGACGCGCGCCAATAAAGGCGGGCAGGAAGGAGTGGTGAATATTGATGATCTGGTTCGGGTAACGCTGCACAAACGCCGGGGTCAATACGCGCATATATTTAGCCAGCACCACGTAATCCGGCTGATAACGATCAATCTCTTCGACCATGCGGTTATCGTGCTCTTCACGCGTCAACCCTTCATGGCTGACCAGCGCAAACGGGATATCGAAGCGTTCGACCAGCGAGCGCAGCGTTTCGTGGTTACCGATAACCGCGGCAATTTCCATATCGAGACCGCCAAACGCGCTTTTCATTAGCAGGTCGCCAAGGCAATGCGCTTCTTTGGTCACCAGAATCACCACACGACGGCGTCCGGCGCTGTTCAGCTCACGTACCGATCCAACCGGTAAGGCGCTGTCGAGATCCGCGAGCAGGGTGTTGTCGTTGAAAATGCCTTCCAGCTCTGTGCGCATAAAAAAGCGCCCGGTACGGTGATCGACAAATTCGTTGTTCTGCACGATGTTGAGTTCGTGCTTGTAACAAATGTTGGTGATTTTGGCGATCAGACCTTTCGCATCGGGGCAAATGGTACGTAATACTTTTCGTTGCATGGTTTGCGCTTGCATCTCGATCAGAGTCCTGTCAAAGCGATGAATGGTAAAGCCGTTGGGTGAATGTCCAAATCAGCCACAACATTTTTTGTATTTTTTATCGGAGCCACAAGGACAGCGATCGTTACGCCCCAATTCAGGCGTTGTTCCGTCAACATAGTACCAGCGTTGATCCTCACGAAGAAAGCGTGAACATTCATAGATGGCCGATGTGCGTCCTTTTTCGATAAAGCGCGCAAAAAAAGTCACGAATGCTTCGTTCTCATGGCTTCCGTGATTACAACGGGTTACATTCAGGCCCAGCCATTCGGTGCCGGAAAAACTTTCAGATAATAACGTCTCAAGTTCGGCCACCCGCTGGCTGGGGTGCCAGGTGGCGACCAGCCAGGCCGCGTTTTTCTCCACGTAAGCGCAGTAGCGTGAGCGCATCAGTTGCTCAGCACTGGCGGGGGAGCTCTGCCCGGTCAGAAAGGGTTGGCAACATAGGCTATACTGCTTTCCGCTGCAGCAGGGGCACTTTTCGTACACGTCATCTCCAGAGGGTGATTAAAGTTAAAGATTGCGCGCGCTATGGTAGCCGAGTGTCAGGCGCGATGCTACGTACCAGGCAAAACCCGAGGTAAGATGAGAAAGGTGAGGATCGGGCTGGCCCTGGGTTCAGGTGCCGCCAAAGGCTGGTCACATATTGGCGTGATCAATGCGCTGGAGCGGGCCGGTATCGAGGTCGATGTGGTCGCCGGATGTTCTGTGGGTGCGCTGGTTGGTTCAGCTTACGTTAATGGCCGTCTGGGTATGATGGAACGCTGGGTGAGCGCCTTTCGTTACTGGGA
Source organism: Pantoea cypripedii (assembly GCF_002095535.1). Lineage (NCBI taxonomy): Bacteria > Pseudomonadati > Pseudomonadota > Gammaproteobacteria > Enterobacterales > Erwiniaceae > Pantoea > Pantoea cypripedii. The sequence goes on along the minus strand of NZ_MLJI01000001.1, from coordinate 2,333,871 downwards.
TGTGATCCGGCTGATGGACCTGTCATGGCAGCGCGGTGGCCTGTTGCGGGGCGATCGGGTGTTTAGTCACGTCCGGCAACTGATCCCGAATGATTTTATTGAGCAATGCGACAAACCTTTTGGCGTGGTCGCCACCAATCTTAGTACCGGCCGTGAGTTGTGGTTAACCGAGGGTGACCTGCATCAGGCGGTACGTGCTTCCTGTAGTATGCCAGGCTTATTACCACCCGTTGGCTACAATGGTTACTGGCTGGTGGATGGTGCGGTGGTCAATCCGGTGCCGATTTCGCTCACCAGGGCGCTGGGCGCGGATATCGTTATTGCGGTTGATTTGCAACATGACGCGCACCTGATGCAACAAGATCTGCTGTCGGTAACGCCACAAAGTGGTGAAGAACAGGCGGCGGCAGAAGCACTTAGCTGGGGCAAAAAACTGCGCCAGCGGTTGCTGGGATTAGCTCAGCGCCGCGCTAATCAAACACCTGGTGCGATGGAAATTATGTCTACCTCCATCCAGGTACTGGAAAATCGCCTGAAGCGTAACCGTATGGCAGGCGATCCGCCGGATGTGCTGATTCAGCCATTCTGTCCACAAATTTCTACGCTGGACTTTCACCGTGCTGAAGAAGCCATTGCGGCAGGCAAGGCCGCCGTTGAGAAGAAAATGGATGAACTATTGCCACTGGTTCGTAGCAGATAGTCAGGTTGTTCATTCACAGATGTTGTTACTTCAGTTAATTCTGAAAGGCGCAACTGCGTTTTATGAACCACTATTGAAATATCTGGTACGCAGGGGGAGAGAATGGAAAAACCACTAATCGGCAAAAAAATACTCATTGTCGAAGATGAGGTCGTTTTCCGTTCGATGCTGGACAACTTATTAGTCAGTCTCGGCGCTCAGACGATGCAGGCGGGTGATGGCCTCGATGGCCTGACGTTACTCACCGCACAACCGGTTGATCTGGTGATTTGCGATTTGGAAATGCCGCGCATGGGTGGCATTCAGTTTGTCGAGCGGATTCGCAGTCGTGGCAACAGCGTGCCAATTCTGATCATCTCAGCGACACAAAACATGGCCGATATTGCCCATGTCTTACGCCTTGGTGTGCAGGATGTCCTGCTCAAGCCTTTGAAGAACCTCGAACGCTTTCGTGAAGCGGTGTATGAGTGCCTTTATCCTTCCATGTTTACCTCCAAGGTTGAGGAAGATGAACAGCTCTTCCAGGACTGGGATGCGCTGGTACGTGATCCGCTGGCGGCTTCCAAACTTCTGAAGCAACTGCAACCCCCGGTGCAGCAAACTATTGCTAACTGCCGGATTAATTATCGCCAGCTCACCATGGCAGAGCAGCCAGGATTGGTACTGGATATTGCCGCGTTATCCGATAAAGACCTGGCGTTTTATTGTCTTGATGTGACCAGGGCGGGGGATAATGGGGTGCTGGCCGCCTTGTTGTTGCGCGCGTTGTTTAACGGCTTGCTGCAGGAACAGCTTTCCGGTCAGAAACAGCGCCTGCCGGAGTTAAATGGTTTGCTGCGTCAGGTGAATATGTTGTTGCGTCAGGCAAACCTGAATGGGCAATTTCCCTTGCTGGTGGGTTATTATCATCGGCAACTTAAAAATCTTATTTTGGTGTCGGCAGGTCTTAACGCCACACTGCACATTAACACCCACCAAATTCAACTCAGTAATGGGGTTCCGCTTGGCACTATGGGCAGCACCCACCTCAATCAAATTAGTCAGCGTGCAGAATCCTGGCAATGCCATGTATGGGGCTCTGGTGGCAGGCTACGTCTGATGTTATCGGCTGAAGAATAAGCAATTAGATTTATATTTTATGCGGGCTGGAGACAGGGCCAGGGGTTAGCTTTACACTTGGGTAATAGTCTTAAATTCCGCGGATTAACTCCATCCAGGATAAATCCGTCAGTGAGTAGCTGATATACTCATTTCGTTTTTTAAACCGACATATCAAGTATTAACTTGAGCGGCCTATAAGAGAGGTATCTTGATGTCTGCCTTTAAGTCTAAAGTAAAAAAAGCGGTAATCCCTGTTGCTGGTCTGGGTACGCGTATGCTCCCTGCCACGAAAGCGATTCCCAAAGAGATGTTACCGCTGGTCGATAAGCCGTTGATCCAGTATGTCGTGAATGAGTGTATTGCTGCTGGCATTAACGAGATTGTGCTGGTAACCCATTCGTCTAAAAACGCGATCGAAAACCATTTTGATACCAGTTTTGAGCTGGAATCAATGCTGGAAAAACGTGTTAAGCGTCAGCTGCTGGATGAAATCCAGTCAATTTGTCCGCCTCACGTTACCATCATGCAGGTGCGTCAGGGCATCGCCAAAGGTCTGGGTCACGCTGTGATGTGTGCACACCCGCTGGTCGGTGATGAGCCGGTTGCCGTTATTCTGCCGGATGTGATCATCGATGAGTACGAATCTGACCCGACCAAAGACAACCTGGCAGAAATGCTGTCGCGTTATGAAGAAAGTGGCCGTAGCCAGATTATGGTTGAGCCGGTTGCCGATGTGACCGCCTACGGTGTGGTTGACTGCAAAGGTGCGGATCTCAGCCCGGGCGAAAGTGCGCCGATGGTGGGTGTTGTTGAGAAACCGAAAGCGTCTGAAGCGCCATCAAACCTGGCAGTGGTTGGTCGTTATGTGCTGTCTGCGGATATTTGGCCGTTGCTGGCGAAAACCCCTCCGGGTGCTGGCGGTGAAGTTCAGCTGACTGACTCCATTGCGATGCTGATGGAGAAAGAAACCGTTGAAGCTTATCACCTGACGGGTGTGAGCCATGACTGCGGTAACAAGCTCGGTTATATGCAGGCTTTTGTTGAGTACGGTGTTCGCCACCCGGTCCTGGGCAAAGATTTTGCACAGTGGCTTGAAGGCGAAGTAGGAAATAAAAAGTAACTCATTAAGCACAGGATAATTCAATGAAAGTCACTGTATTTGGTATCGGCTATGTCGGTCTGGTTCAGGCTGCGGTGTTGGCCGAAGTCGGACATGACGTTCTCTGTATTGATGTCGACGCGAATAAAGTCGAAAACCTGAAAAAAGGCATCATCCCGATTTTTGAGCCGGGACTCACTCCTCTGGTAATGGCGAACTATGAGTCAGGACGCCTGAAATTCAGTACCAATGCGGAAGAAGGCGTAAACCACGGTGTGATGCAGTTTATCGCTGTGGGTACACCACCAGATGAAGACGGTTCAGCCGATCTGAAATATGTGACTGCTGTGGCACGTACCATTGCGCAGTACATGGATGGCCACAAAGTGGTTATCGATAAATCAACGGTACCGGTTGGCACAGCAGATAAAGTGCGCTCGGTGATGACGGAAACCCTGAGAAATCGTGATGCCAATATCGCGTTTGATGTGGTTTCTAACCCGGAATTCCTCAAGGAAGGTGCAGCGGTAAGTGACTGCATGCGTCCTGAGCGTATCGTGGTCGGTACTGATAACGATGAAGTGGTTGAGTTGTTGCGCGAGCTTTATGAGCCGTTCAACCGCAACCATGATCGTATGATTTTGATGGATATCCGCAGCGCAGAGCTGACGAAGTACGCAGCAAACTGCATGCTGGCAACCAAAATCAGCTTTATGAATGAGATCTCCAACCTGGCTGAACGCCTCGGTGCGGACATTGAGAAAGTGCGTCAGGGTATCGGTTCTGATTCCCGTATTGGCTACCACTTTATCTATCCGGGCTGTGGTTACGGCGGTTCCTGCTTCCCGAAAGATGTTCAGGCGCTGATTCGTACGGCTGAGTCTATCGGTTATAAACCGCGTCTGTTGCAGGCGGTTGAAGATGTTAACGACTCACAGAAAAGCAAACTGCCCACCTTTATCAAACGCCACTTTGGCGATGATTTGCGTGGTAAGACCTTTGCGCTGTGGGGCCTGGCATTTAAACCGAATACTGACGATATGCGTGAAGCTTCCAGCCGCGTTTTGATGGAAACGCTGTGGGAAGCGGGTGCGACTATTCAGGCATTCGATCCGGAAGCGATGGATGAAGCGCAACGTATCTACGGACACCGTAGCGATCTGAAACTCATGGGCACCAAAGAAGCGGCGTTGCAGGGCGCAGATGGCCTGGTCATCTGTACCGAATGGCAGAATTTCCGCGCACCTGATTTTGATGTCATTAAAACGGCATTAAAACAACCCGTGATTTTTGATGGTCGTAACCTGTATGATCCGGAACGCATCAGCAAACGCGGCTTCGTTTATTATGCAATCGGCCGCGGAGCTTCTATTCAAATTGCGTAATAAATGAGGGATGTATGAAGTTTCTGGTTACCGGCGCGGCAGGTTTTATTGGATTTCATGTTAGTCAGCGTCTGCTGGCTGCCGGTCACCAGGTTGTCGGCATCGACAACCTGAATGATTATTATGATGTTAGCCTGAAGCAAGCCCGCCTTGATCGGATAGCCTCTCATCCCGCATTCAGTTTCAGTAAAATGGACCTGGCAGATCGCCAGGCCATTTCTTCTTTGTTTGAACATCATGGCTTTGATCGTGTCATTCATTTAGGGGCACAAGCCGGGGTGCGTTATTCTATCGAGAATCCGCATATCTACGCCGAATCCAATCTCATCGGCCATCTCAATATTCTTGAAGGTTGCCGCCATCATAAAGTCGGCCATCTGCTTTATGCTTCTTCCAGTTCCGTCTATGGTCTGAACCGTAAAATGCCTTTTTCAACCGACGACTCGGTTGATCATCCGGTTTCGCTGTACGCCGCGACCAAAAAAGCCAATGAGTTAATGGCCCATACGTATTCGCATCTCTATCAATTGCCCACCACCGGTTTACGTTTTTTCACCGTGTACGGTCCGTGGGGGCGTCCTGATATGGCGCTGTTCAAGTTCACCCGCGCCATGCTGGCAGGGGAGCCTATTGATGTGTACAACAATGGGCAGATGATGCGTGATTTCACCTACATTGATGATATTGCTGAAGCGATTGTCCGTTTACAGGATGTGATTCCACAGCCAGACGCTCAATGGACCGTTGAAACCGGATCGGCAGCCACCAGTTCTGCGCCGTATCACGTCTACAATATCGGCAACAGTCAGCCGGTGACATTGATGGCGTATATCGAAGCGCTGGAAAGTGCGCTGGGCATGGAAGCGAAGAAAAATATGATGCCGCTGCAGCCCGGAGATGTGCTGGAAACCAGCGCAGATACTGAAGCCCTGAAGGAAGTGATCAATTTCCGCCCGCAGACCAGCGTGCGAGAGGGCGTGCAGCAATTTGTTGACTGGTACCGCGAATTTTACCAGCAATAATGATGCATAAAAAAAGGAAGCCAGCGGCTTCCTTTTTCTTACCTGGTGAATTCACCAAACGGGTGTGTAGTCACAATCATTGCGAAGCACTGGGGATTTACAGCAGAAAATCGTCCAGTTGTTTGCCTTGTTCTTCAATGGCTTTTTTAATCACGGCTGGTGTACGACCCTGACCTGTCCAGGTACGGTTTTCACCATTTTCATCAACGTATTGATATTTAGCCGGGCGCGCTGCACGCTTGGTTTTAGCTGCAGTTTTGGTTTCAGATAACGCATTCAGTAACTCGTTGGGATCGATACCGTCAGCAATCAACATTTCACGATATTGTTCCAGCTTGCGGTTACGCTCAGCATTTTCTGCCTCTGCATGCGACTCTTCTTCACGACGTTCATTCACCACAACCTCAAGTTTTTCCAGCATCTCTTCCAGTGTTTCCAGAGAGCATTCCCGAGCCTGCGCGCGCAATGTACGGATATTATTAAGAATTTTAAGTGCTTCGCTCATTGTCCTAATCTCAAAATATATTTAATGGGAGTTGTTCTGCCCGCTCATAATAGTGGTGGGTAAAAATAACTGCAATAGTAAAATTATAAAGTAAAACGTAAATTAAAACTGATGAGACTTTTTTAGCAACCTCCAGACACTATTTAACTCTCTCTTTTGTATTCCTTAACCCTTAAATTTTGTGGTTTATAACCAGCCGTTGCAAGGTAACTACACGGGCAAGAGAATAAGTGTGAATAAAAAACAAACATCGTCGCTTTATCATTTCGTGCGGTGTTGGTGCCTCCTGGTCAATAAAGGAAGTGGTCTGACGTAGGTAATTTGAGCAAATGATAAAAATTAAGCCATCGCTACCGTCATGCTGTCTTTATGGTAGACTTGCGCGCAACTGATTCAGGCTCTGATGAGATTTTCCAATGGCGCAACTCTATTTTTATTACTCGGCGATGAATGCGGGCAAATCAACGGCCTTGCTACAATCCTCCTATAATTACCAGGAGCGTGGTATGCGTACCCTGGTGTATACCGCTGAAATTGACGATCGCTTCGGTGCCGGTAAGGTTAGTTCGCGTATTGGTCTCTCTTCACCGGCGTTTTTATATAATGCGCAAACTCAACTGGATGCAGAAATAGCGGCTGAACATGCCCGACAACCGGTACATTGCGTGCTGGTGGACGAAAGTCAGTTTCTGACCCGTGAGCAGGTAAAAGCCTTGTCCGATGTGGTCGATAATATGGATATTCCGGTGTTGTGTTATGGACTGCGCACCGACTTTCGTGGTGAATTGTTTGTCGGCAGCCAATACTTACTGGCATGGGCGGATAAGTTAGTGGAACTAAAAACTATCTGCCATTGCGGGCGTAAAGCCAGCATGGTTTTACGTCTGGATGCCAACGGAAAACCCTTTAGTGAAGGTGAGCAGGTGGTGATCGGCGGTAATGAACGTTATATATCCGTTTGCCGTAAGCATTATAAACAGGCAATTGATGAAGGCTCATTAAAAGCCATTTATGGGGCGAATCAACCCCATCTGTAAAAAACAGTGAATATCTAGCTAGCTAGGTTATCGCGGCTTACGCCTTTTTCGTTTTCTTCTCAGTCTTTACTGACTTTACCGGTTGCAGATCCACTGCTTCTGTCACTTCAGCGGTGGTTTCGACAAATTCACGACCGTAGAAGGTATCCAGCATGATTTGTTTCAGTTCAGCAATCAGCGGATAGCGCGGGTTAGCACCGGTGCACTGATCATCGAAGGCATCATCAGCCAGTTTGTCTACTTTGGCGAGGAAGTCAGCTTCCTGAACCCCTGCTTCACGGATGGAGGTCGGGATGCCCAACTGGGTTTTCATCTCTTCCAGCCATGCCAGCAGTTTTTCAATTTTCTGCGCAGTGCGGTCACCCTCAGCACTCAGGCCCAGATGGTCAGCCACTTCGGCATAGCGACGACGTGCCTGCGGACGGTCATACTGACTGAATGCGGTCTGCTTAGTCGGGTTGTCATTGGCGTTGTAGCGAATAACGTTACAAATCAGCAGGGCGTTCGCCAGACCATGCGGAATATGGAACTCTGAACCCAATTTATGTGCCATGGAGTGACATACACCGAGGAAGGCGTTAGCAAACGCGATACCCGCGATAGTAGCGGCATTGTGCACACGCTCACGCGCTACCGGATTTTTCGCCCCTTCTTTATAGCTGGCAGGCAAGTTTTCTTTCAGCAATTTCAGTGCCTGCAGAGCCTGGCCGTCGGAGTATTCATTGGCGAGCACCGAAACGTAGGCTTCCAGTGAGTGAGTCACTGCATCCAGACCGCCGAAGGCGCAAAGTGAACGCGGCATATCCATCACCAGGTTAGCATCGACAATCGCCATATCCGGGGTCAAAGCATAGTCGGCCAGCGGATATTTCTGACCGGTCGCGTCATCGGTGACGACGGCGAACGGTGTGACTTCAGAACCGGTACCGGAAGTGGTGGTGATGGCGATCATACGTGCTTTCACACCCATTTTCGGGAATTTGTAGATACGTTTACGGATATCCATAAAGCGCAGTGCCAGTTCTTCAAAGTGGGTTTCCGGATGTTCGTACATTACCCACATGATTTTGGCGGCATCCATCGGTGAACCACCACCGAGAGCGATAATCACGTCGGGTTTAAAGCTGTTCATCTGCTCAGCACCTTTACGCACGATGCTCAGCGTCGGGTCAGCTTCTACTTCGAAGAAAACTTCAGTCTCGATACCGTGTGATTTCAGTACGCGGGTGACCTGGTCAGCATAGCCATTGTTGAACAGGAAACGGTCGGTGACAATGAAAGCACGTTTGGCCCCGTCAGTCGCCACTTCCTCAAGCGCAATTGGCAGAGAACCACGACGGAAGTAGATAGACTTCGGAAGTTTATGCCACAACATATTTTCAGCTCGCTTGGCCACGGTTTTCTTGTTGATGAGATGTTTCGGTCCCACGTTTTCAGAAATGGAGTTACCGCCCCATGAACCACAACCCAGCGTCAGTGACGGAGCCAGTTTGAAGTTATACAGGTCACCGATACCACCCTGTGAAGCCGGGGTGTTAATCAGAATACGTGCGGTTTTCATCTTGTCGCCGAAGTAGTGCACGCGTTCGTTCTGGTTATCCTGATCGGTGTAGAGGCAGGAGGTGTGACCGATACCGCCCATTGCTACCAGTTTTTCTGCTTTATCAACCGCGTCCTGGAAATCTTTGGCGCGATACATCGCCAGTGTCGGCGATAATTTCTCATGAGCAAAAGGTTCTGACTCATCAACCAGCTTCACTTCACCAATCAAAATCTTGGTGTTTGCCGGGACGGTAATACCGGCCATTTCAGCAATTTTCGGCGCGGGCTGTCCCACAATCGCGGCGTTAAGTGCGCCATTTTTCAGGATGATATCCTGCACGGCTTTCAGTTCTTTGCCCTGCAGCATATAACCGCCGTGGGTGGCGAAACGTTCACGTACCGCGTCATAGGCGGAATCGACGACGATAACGGACTGCTCAGAAGCACAAATCACGCCGTTATCGAAGGTTTTTGACATCAGAATTGACGCCACAGCGCGTTTGATATCGGCTGTTTCATCCACCACGACCGGGGTATTACCGGCACCCACACCAATCGCGGGTTTACCGGAGCTGTAGGCGGCTTTCACCATGCCTGGGCCACCGGTAGCGAGGATCAGGTTGATGTCCGGGTGATGCATTAACTGATTGGACAGCTCCACTGACGGGGCATCAATCCAGCCGATAATATCTTTTGGTGCACCCGCAGCGATGGCAGCCTGCAACACGATATCAGCGGCTTTGTTGGTCGCATCTTTGGCGCGCGGATGTGGTGAGAAGATAATACCGTTACGGGTTTTCAGACTGATCAGCGCTTTAAAAATGGCAGTAGAAGTCGGGTTGGTGGTCGGTACAATACCGCAAATCAGGCCAATAGGTTCGGCGATAGTGATGGTGCCAAAGGTGTCATCCGTGTCGAGCACACCACAGGTTTTTTCATCTTTATAAGCGTTGTAGATATATTCAGAAGCAAAGTGGTTTTTGATCACTTTATCTTCGACGATGCCCATGCCGGATTCGGCAACGGCCATCTTAGCGAGCGGGATTCGTGCATCAGCGGCGGCAAGGGCAGCGGCGCGGAAGATGGCATCAACTTGTTCCTGACTAAAATTGGCGTATTCGCGCTGTGCCTTTTTAACACGTTCTACCAGTGCATTAAGTTCGGCGACATTAGTTACGGCCATGGTGCTCTCCTGAAGGAAGTTAAACTTTTTTAGTAAACAAGCCTGGATCCAGAAGTATAGTCGCGCTATAGAACGCTGTTTGGTCAGGGTGGCGAGTGAACTCGCGGTTGCTTACTAAAAAGGTTTACTGTTCTGGAAGCTGGTGCCTCAGGATATTGTTTCGATGGGGTAAGATTACCCCTGATGAGGTATAAGAATTATGACGCAGATCAATTTTGTCCTAAGCTGACACCATTCAGCACCCACTTTTGCAATTAAAGTAATCGCAGCCCGCCACACAATAAGGACCGAACAGTAGCAAAGCAGTAACCCAACGTTAACGGCAGATAAATGCACTGGTTTTTTGCCTCAGAGGCAGCATAGATTTCTGCTGAAAGCGCTGGTTTTTAGCCAGTGATTTGCACTACATTATGCGCGATTTTTACTGTGACCCATTGTGGAGCTGACTGTGACCCCCGTGCTACTTGATCTATCCGGCTATATTAAGTTTTTTGTCGGTTTGTTCGCCCTGGTGAACCCAGTCGGCATCATTCCAGTCTTTATCAGCATGACCAGCTATCAGGGTGCGGTAGAACGCAATAAAACCAACCTGACGGCGAATCTGGCTGTGGCCATTATATTGTGGACCTCGCTGTTCCTCGGCGACGCGATTCTGCACCTGTTCGGTATCTCCATTGATTCATTCCGTATTGCCGGTGGCATCCTGGTGGTGACCATCGCCATGTCGATGATCAGCGGTAAGCTGGGGGAGGATAAGCAGAACAAACAGGAAAAATCAGAAACCGCGATCCGTGAAAGCATTGGCGTCGTGCCGCTGGCATTACCGCTGATGGCTGGACCCGGTGCGATCAGTTCCACTATTGTCTGGAGTACGCGCTACCATAACTGGCAAAACCTGCTGGGATTCACCCTGGCGATTGCCATTTTTGCTTTCTGCTGTTGGTTGCTGTTCCGCGCAGCTCCGCTGATGGTCCGAGTGCTGGGGCAGACGGGAATTAACGTGATTACGCGTATTATGGGCTTATTGCTGATGGCGTTAGGTATTGAGTTTGTGGTCACCGGACTAAAAGCCATTTTCCCTGGTTTATTAAGTTAAAAATCGCCTTAATTTTCTACACGTCATCTTTTCATGATCCAATATGGTGCGAAAAAGGATAATTTCGCACCATATTGGTGCTGATATTCATCGGGCTTAATATCACTGGTGGGTTATCAATTTTGCTACTGTCTTAATCCTTGTTTAACCATTCACTGTATTTTACTGTGATAATTATCACAGCATCATATTCTGATTATCAGGGTAAGATATAAATAAATCTCGCTTTGTCGGGGATTTTTCCATTCATATATCCCATGTTCATACTATTCAGTGACATAAAACACATTTTATCCATTCTGCATTTAACTCTGCACACAATGACAGCAAATTCACCATTAAATAGATATAAATCAATATATTAAGTGATAATTTTGGTTAAGAATTAACACTTTTCCTTAGCAATAAGACGTGATAAAAGAGAATTAGATAACATTTTTGTGGTTTAGCTTTGGCGCATGGGCATTTGTTCTGATAATTTTCGGAACATCGCAATTTTTTTATCTGATAGTCAAAAATGTGTACGGTTCTTGCTTACTCGCTATCAGGTTTATGTTGAAGGTTGATTTCTGTTGATGAAATGGATGGTAGCGAAGGCCACGGCGTTTTCACCTCTCGCCCTCTGCCTGTGGGGTATTTTGAGCCAGAGTCAGGCGGCTGATATCCCGGCAGGGACACAATTATCCGCCACACAGCGTATTGTGATTAATAACGGCAGCGAAGTAGCGTCTCTCGATCCACAGAAGATTGAGGGTGTACCGGAATCCAATGTGATTCAAAGCCTGCTCGATGGTCTGGTGAACACCGACAACAACGGCAAAATTGTCCCTGGCGTAGCGGAGAGCTGGCACAGCGAACAAGGGCGCGTGTGGACTTTTACTCTGCGAGAAAATGCCCGCTGGAGTAATGGTGAACCCGTCACAGCAGCTGATTTTGTTTACAGCTGGCAACGCCTTGCCGATCCGCAAACGGCTTCTCCGTACGCCAGTTATTTGCAGGCCGCGCATGTTGCCAATGTTGATGCGATCATGGCGGGTAAAGCCAAACCTGCTGAGCTGGGTGTCAAAGCGCTGGACGATCGCCATTTTCAGGTGACACTGACAGAACCCGTTCCTTATTTCCTCTCCATGGTGGCAAATACCGCCATGAAGCCGGTTTATCCTCCGGCGGTGGAGAAGTGGGGCGAGCAGTGGACGCAACCTGATCATTACGTCAGCAATGGTCCTTACACCCTCAGCCAATGGGTGGTGAATGAAAAAATCGTGGTGAAGCGCAATCCGCTCTACTGGGACAATGCCCACACCGTGATTGAAGAGGGCGTCTATCTGCCGCTATCGTCGGAAAATAGCGATATTAACCGTTATCGCAGTGGCGGCACGGATATGACCAACAGCGTGGTACCGCCGGATATGTACCATAAATTGCGCCAGGATCTTGGCGACCAGGTCAAAGTCAGCCCGCTGCTGTGTACCTTCTACTATGAAATAAACAACAAAAAAGCCCCATTTAATGATGCCCGGGTGCGTACTGCGCTGAAGCTGACGCTGGACCGCGACATCATCGCGCAAAAAGTGATGGGGCAGGGACAAATCCCAGCCTACAGCCTGACCCCACCCTTTACTGACGGCGTGAAGCTCTCCCCGCCTGCCTGGTTCAATCAAACCCAGGCAGAACGCAATGCCAGCGCGAAAAAACTGCTGGCTGAGGCCGGTTTTAACGATCAACACCCGCTGCGCTTCTCATTGCTTTACAACACTTCTGAGCAAAACAAAAAGCAGGCCATTGCTGCTGCCTCAATGTGGCAGAAAAACCTCGGCGCGGTGGTGACCCTGGAAAATCAGGAATGGAAAACGCTGCTGGAGACACGCCATCAGGCGCAATACGATGTGGTGCGCGCCACCTGGTGTGCAGACTACAACGAACCGTCCACCTTCCTGAATATTCTGCTGAGTGGCGCGTCGATCAATACCGCTTTCTACAGCAGCCCGGCATTCGATCGGCTGATGGCGCAAACGCTGACGGCACCGGACGACGCGACACGCGCCGCGCTCTATCAGCAGGCAGAAAATCAGCAGGACAAAGATTCAGCGATTATCCCGGTGTATTACCGCGTCAGCGTACGACTGGTGAAGCCCTGGGTGGGTGGTTTTACCAGGCAGGATCCGCAGGATCTGATTAATCTGAAATACTATTACATAAAGAAACATTGAGTAACGGGCTGATCCGGCGCTACAGTCGGGCGGCACGTTACCGTGGCAACCCTTGCAAGGGGGATTGCAATCTCTGACCAGACAGGGCGGAGATTCCCGGATACGGGGTACGCCGGGCGGCTCAGACCGACCCGGTGACGATAATAAAACTGGAGCGTAATAATGAACAACATCACGAAGAAAAGCCTGATCGCCTTAGGTGTGGTTGCGGCGATTGGCGCGCTGGCAGGGAATGCCGCGCTGGCAGCGACAGTGCCAGCAGGCGTTCAATTGGCAGCAAAGCAGGAGCTGGTGCGCGGTAATGGTGACGAAGTGCAGTCACTGGACCCGCATAAAATTGAAGGCGTGCCGGAAGATAACGTCGCGCGTGACCTGTATGAAGGTCTGCTGGTGAGCGACAGCGACGGCAAACCGGTGCCGGGCGTGGCGGAAAGCTGGGAAAACAAAGATTACAAAGTCTGGACTTTCCATCTGCGTAAAAATGCCAAATGGTCGAACGGTGCGCCGGTAACGGCACAGGATTTTGTGTATAGCTGGGAGCGTCTGGTTGACCCGAAAACGGCGTCCCCGTATGCCAGCTATCCGCAGTATGGTCATATTGCTAACGTCGATGACATCATCGCCGGTAAAAAACCGATCACCGATCTGGGCGTGAAAGCGCTGGACGATCACACGCTGGAAGTCACCCTGAGTGAGCCAGTGCCGTATTTCGACAAACTGCTGATTAACTCCGTGATGTCACCGGTTTACAAACCGGCGATTGAGAAATTTGGTGAGCAGTGGACTCAGCCGCAGAACTGGGTCGGTAATGGTGCCTTTAAACTCCAGGATCACGTAATCAACGAACGTATTACGCTGGTACGTAACCCGGAATATTGGGATAACGCCCACACCGTACTGAACAAAGTCACCTTCCTGCCGATCAACTCTGAAGTGAGCGATGTTAACCGTTACTTCTCTGAGAACGGCAGCGACATGACCTATAACAACATGCCGATTGAGTTGTTCAAAAAGCTGCAGCGTGATAACGGCAAAGAGCTGCATGTCGACCCGTACCTGTGTACTTACTACTACGAAATCAACAACCAGAAAGCACCATTCACCGATCCGCGCGTACGTGCAGCGCTGAAACTGGGTCTGGATCGCGACATCATGGTGAACAAAGTACTGGCACAGGGTCAGATGCCTGCCTACAGCTTCACCCCGCCGGCCACCGATGGCATGGAAATTCTGCCGCCGGACTGGTTCAAATGGTCACAGGAAAAACGTAACGCTGAAGCGAAGAAATTGCTGGCTGAAGCCGGTTATACCGCAGACAAACCGTTGACCTTCAACCTGCTGTACAACACTTCCGACCTGCACAAAAAGCTGGCCATCGCCGCGGCATCGATCTGGAAGAAAAACATTGGCGTGAACATCAAGCTGGAAAACCAGGAGTGGAAAACCTTCCTGGATACCCGTCATCAGGGCAACTTTGACGTTTCACGTGCGGCCTGGTGTGCGGACTACAACGAACCGACGTCGTTCCTGAACATCATGCTTTCGGACAGCAGCAGTAACACCTCGCACTATAAGAGCGCTGAGTATGACCAGGTGATCAAAGATGCCATCAAGGCACCTGACGCCAAAGGTCGTGCGGCGGATTATCAAAAAGCAGAACAGATCCTCGATAAGGACAGCACCATCGTGCCGGTTTACTACTACGTGAACGCGCGTCTGGTGAAACCTTATGTCGGCGGTTACACCGGCAAAGATCCGCTGGATAAAACCCTCGATAAGAACTTTTATATAATTAAACACTAATAGCACACAGGCTATCGACAGTGGCGGTGCTGCGGCACCGCCTATTACTTTGTGAAGCAACAGCCTGGTAGGTACGGCAATGTTAAAATTCATCCTGCGACGGATTCTGGAAGCGATTCCGACGCTCTTCGTTTTGATTACCATCTCCTTCTTCATGATGCGACTGGCACCCGGTAGCCCATTTACCGGCGAACGCACCTTATCGCCCGAAGTGATGGCGAATATCGAAGCCAAATACCATCTCAACGATCCCATCGGCAAACAATATGTTGATTACCTGATTCAGCTGGCGCATGGCGATTTCGGCCCCTCGTTTAAGTACAAGGACTATAGCGTTAACTATCTGGTAGGGCATGCGTTCCCGGTATCAGCCAAACTCGGCTTGGCGGCCTTTGTGCTGGCGATGGTGTTGGGGATTACCGCGGGCGTGATCGCCGCTCTGAAACAAAACAGTTTATGGGATTATGCGGTGATGGGGGTCGCCATGACCGGCGTGGTGATACCGAGTTTTGTGGTCGCACCATTGCTGGTCCTGGTGTTCGCCATCACCCTGCGCTGGCTGCCTGGTGGTGGCTGGAATGGCGGACAAGTGCAATACATGCTGCTGCCGATGGTGGCCCTGTCTCTGGCGTATATCGCCAGCATCGCGCGCATAACGCGTGGTTCGATGATTGAAGTGATGCACTCCAACTTTATCCGCACCGCGCGGGCCAAAGGGCTACCGCTGCGTCGTATCGTGCTGCGTCATGCGCTGAAACCGGCGCTGTTGCCAGTCATCTCCTACATGGGCCCGGCATTCGTCGGCATCATTACCGGTTCAATGGTTATCGAGTCGATCTATGGCCTGCCGGGAATTGGTCAGTTGTTCGTGAATGGCGCGCTTAACCGCGACTACTCGCTGGTGATGAGCCTGACGATCCTGGTCGGTGTGCTGACCATTGTGTTTAACGCGGTCGTTGACGTGCTGTATGCCGTGATCGATCCGAAGATTCGTTACTGATGCTGGAGTTCGCCCATGATGTTAAGTAAGAAAAACAGCGAAGCTCTGGATGCCTTCAGTGAAAAGCTGGAAGTTGAGGGCCGCAGCCTGTGGCAGGATGCGCGTCGTCGCTTTATTCATAACCGTGCTGCGCTGCTGAGTTTGCTGGTGCTGGTACTGATCGCGCTGTTCGTGGTGTTCGCCCCGATGCTGTCGCAGTTCCGCTATGACGATACCGACTGGGGCATGATGTCCGCGCCGCCAGATACCACCTCCGGACACTGGTTTGGCACGGATTCTTCCGGCCGCGATCTGCTGGTGCGTGTGGCTATCGGTGGCCGCATCTCGCTGATGGTGGGGATTGCCTCGGCACTGATTGCCGTGCTGGTCGGCACCCTGTATGGCTCGGCTGCCGGTTATCTCGGCGGTAAAACCGACTCGGTGATGATGCGTATCCTGGAAATCCTCAACTCCTTCCCGTTTATGTTCTTCGTCATTCTGCTGGTGACCTTCTTCGGCCGTAATATCCTGCTGATCTTTGTCGCCATCGGCATGGTGTCGTGGCTGGATATGGCGCGTATCGTGCGCGGCCAGACGCTGGGCCTGAAACGCAAAGAGTTTATTGAAGCGGCCCAGGTCGGTGGGGTATCCACCACCAATATCGTGCTGCGCCATATCGTGCCTAACGTATTGGGTGTGGTGGTGGTGTATGCCTCGCTGCTGGTGCCCAGCATGATCCTGTTTGAATCCTTCCTGAGTTTCCTCGGACTGGGTACCCAGGAGCCGCTGAGTAGCTGGGGCGCGCTGCTGAGCGATGGTGCTAACTCTATGGAAGTTTCACCCTGGCTGCTGCTGTTTCCGGCAGGATTCCTGGTGGTCACGCTGTTCTGTTTTAACTTTATCGGCGATGGCCTGCGTGATGCCCTCGACCCGAAAGATCGTTGAGGAGTTTCCCGATGACCATTCATGAATTTCAGCCAGCAATGGCGGCCCGTGCGGGAAGCAACCTGTTGTTAGACGTTAAAGATCTGCGTGTGACTTTTGGCACCCACGATGGTGACGTCACCGCCGTCAACGACCTCAACTTTTCGCTGCGTGCCGGTGAAACCCTCGGGATAGTAGGGGAGTCCGGCTCGGGTAAATCGCAGACGGCCTTTGCCCTGATGGGGCTGCTGGCAAAAAACGGTCGTATTGGTGGGTCGGCAAAGTTTAACGGCCAGGAGATTCTCAACCTGCCGGAAAATCAACTGAACAAGCTGCGCGCCGAGCAGATCGCGATGATTTTCCAGGATCCGATGACTTCGCTGAACCCGTATATGCGCGTCGGTGAACAGCTGATGGAAGTGCTGAAGCTGCACAAAGGGATGAACAGCGCACAGGCGTTTGAAGAGTCGGTGCGTATGCTGGATGCGGTAAAAATGCCGGAAGCGCGCAAACGCATGAAAATGTTCCCGCACGAATTCTCCGGTGGGATGCGTCAGCGCGTGATGATTGCCATGGCATTGCTGTGCCGTCCTAAATTACTGATCGCCGATGAGCCAACCACCGCGCTGGACGTGACGGTGCAGGCGCAGATCATGACGTTGCTGAATGAACTCAAACGCGAGTTCAACACCGCGATCATCATGATTACCCACGATCTGGGCGTGGTAGCGGGGATCTGTGACAAGGTGCTGGTGATGTATGCCGGACGTACCATGGAATATGGCCGGGCGCGCGATGTGTTCTATCAACCGGCGCATCCTTACTCCATTGGTTTGCTGAGCGCGGTGCCGCGTCTGGATGCTGAAGGCGAGTCGCTGATGACCATTCCAGGCAATCCACCTAACCTGTTGCGCCTGCCGCAGGGGTGTCCATTCCAGCCTCGCTGCCCGCATGCGATGGATATCTGTGCCACAGCCCCGGCGCTGGAACCTTTTGGCGAAGGACGCCTGCGTGCCTGCTTTAAGCCGGTGGAGGAATTAGTATGAACACCGTAGCGGAAAAGAAAGTGTTACTGGAAATCGCCGATCTGAAGGTGCATTTCGAGATCAAAGATGGCAAGCAGTGGTTCTGGCAGCCCGCCAAGACCCTGAAAGCGGTCGATGGCGTCAGCCTGCGCTTATATGAAGGGGAGACCCTGGGCGTGGTCGGGGAATCTGGCTGCGGTAAATCAACGCTGGCGCGTGCCATTATCGGGCTGGTGAAGGCCACCGAAGGGCGTGTTGCCTGGCTGGGGCGGGATCTGCTGGGACAGAGTCAGGAAGAGTGGCGCAATGCGCGCAGCGATATCCAGATGATCTTCCAGGACCCGTTAGCGTCGCTCAACCCGCGTATGACCATCGGCGATATTATTGCGGAGCCGCTGCGTACCTATCATCCGAAGATGTCACGTCAGGAAGTGAAGGATAAGGTTAAAAACATGATGATGAAGGTTGGCCTGCTGCCCAACCTTATCAACCGTTATCCTCACGAGTTCTCCGGTGGCCAGTGCCAGCGTATTGGGATCGCTCGCGCGCTGATTCTGGAACCGAAACTGATCATTTGTGATGAGCCAGTATCGGCACTTGATGTGTCAATTCAGGCGCAAGTGGTGAACCTGTTGCAGCAGCTGCAACGTGAGATGGGGTTATCGCTGATCTTCATTGCCCACGATCTGGCGGTGGTGAAACACATCTCCGACCGCGTGCTGGTGATGTACCTCGGCCATGCGGTGGAACTGGGGACGTATGATGCGGTGTACAACAACCCGCAGCATCCTTATACCCGCGCGCTGATGTCGGCGGTGCCGATTCCCGACCCGGATCTGGAAAAGAATAAACAGATCCAGTTGCTGGAAGGAGAGCTGCCGTCGCCGATCAATCCACCATCAGGTTGCGTATTCCGTACTCGCTGCCCGATTGCCGGGCCAGAGTGCGCGAAAACGCGTCCATTACTTGAAGGCAGCTTCCGCCATGCGGTGTCCTGTCTGAAGGTGGACCCGATGTAAAACAAAACGCCGGGCAATTGCCCGGCGTTATTTGGTTAACCTTACTCGCGCCACAGGATATGGCAGAGTTTATGGTCTTTCTCGCGACACAGCAGAACGCGCGCAAAGACATCGGTAATCGGCTCCCCGTCCGCCTCACCGAGTCCAATCACCACTTCAGAGAAAAAGTCAGGGTTCAGGTCGAAATCGACGTGTTCCTGCCAGTCTTCCGAGGGATCGAACAGCTCCGCGCCACCCCGTTCCTCAAACTGTAAATTGAACAGAATGATATCGGCCGGATCGAGGTTGTCACCTGCCAGTTCCAGAAAAATATCGTAAGCCTGCTCCAGCGTTTCATCTTCGGTCAGGCGATTATTTAAATCCATGGTCATTTGCGTGCCCTGCGGCGGTAAATATTTCCGCTCGTTTTACAGTAAAGGACTGAAGAAGTAAAACAGTCGTTCGACGATGCGCTGCCACCAGGCACGTTTTGCCCAGCGAGCGCCATCCAGCAGGCGTGAGCGGGCGATATAGTCATCCTGGACACAAGCAAGATCGCTGCCAAACCCGGCATCATCCACCACCAGGGTAATCTCAAAATTGAGCCACAGGCTGCGCATATCCAGATTCACGGTGCCCACCAGGCTGAGCTGACCATCGACCAGCACGCTCTTGGTATGTAACAGCCCATCCTCGAACTGATAAATCTTCACCCCGGCTTCCAGCAGCTCGGTGAAGAAGGCGCGGCTGGCCCAGCCCACCAGCAGGGAATCGTTATGCCGTGGCACAATAATGCTGACTTCCACCCCGCGCAGCGCCGCAGTACAAATGGCATGCAGCAAATCATCGCTGGGCACGAAGTAGGGGGTCGTCATGATCAACTGGTGGCGTGCGGAATAGACCGCCGTTAACAACGCCTGATGGATCATGTCCTCCGGGAAGCCGGGACCGGAAGCAATCACCTGAATGATGTGACCACTCTCCTGCTCAAACGGCATGATATTGGCATCAGGGGCGGGCGGCAGGATGCGCTTGCCGGTTTCAATCTCCCAGTCGCATGAGTAGACAATGCCCATGGTGGTGGCGACCGGGCCTTCCATACGGGCCATCATATCAATCCATTGACCCACTCCCGCATCCTGTTTAAAGAAGCGTGGATCAACCAGATTCATGCTGCCTGTGTAGGCAATGTAGTTATCAATCAGCACCACCTTGCGATGCTGGCGCAAATCCATGCGGCGCAGGAACACACGCAGCAGGCTGACCTGTAACGCCTCTACCACATCGATACCCGCATTGCGCATCATGCCGGGCCACGAACTGCGGAAAAAGGCCACGCTGCCTGCGGAATCGAGCATCAGGCGGCAGTGCACGCCGCGACGTGATGCCGCCATCAGCGATTCAGCCACTTCATCCGCCAGCCCGCCGGGTTGCCAGATATAGAACACCATCTCGATATTGTGGCGAGCCAGCTGAATATCGCGGATTAAGGCATGCATCACATCATCGGAATTGGTCAGCAACTGCAGCTGGTTGCCTTTCACACCGGCAATACCCTGACGATGGTGGCACAGCTGGAACAAGGACAGGGCGACATCGCTGTGTTCCGTGGCGAAGATATGGCGGCATTGTTTCAGGTCGTTGAGCCATTTGGCCGTTGACGGCCACATGGTGCGCGCCCGTTCCGCACGGCGCTTGCCCAGATGCAGTTCACCAAATGACAGATACGCAATAATACCCACCAGCGGCAGAATATAGATGACCAGCAACCAGGCCATGGCAGACGTGACAGCACGGCGTTTCATCAGAATTCGCAGTGTCACACCCGCAATGAGCAACCAGTAGCCAAACAGTAGTAACCAACTGATCAGGGTATAAAATGTGGTCATTAAGTGGACGTCCCGTTCGCGCTTTGATGAGCAAAGTTTACGTGTTGATGAACAGTAGCGAAACCTTTAATCATAACGGGTTAACGATAAGCGATTCGAATTGGCATTTTATGGCAGATCACTATAATGCGAGCCGGTGATTAGCCAGTCAGAGAGGATGTGATGAGACGAAGCAGAAATGAAGTGGCTCGCTGGAGAATGTTACGTCAGGTGCAGCGCCGTCGTGCGCGCTGGCTGGAAGGGCAATCCCGGCGCTATAAACGAATTCACGCCATTCGTCACCAGGTTGCGCAGCAACACCGCCGCTCCATCCTGTTCATCACCCAAAATACCTGATGGGAAAGCGCGGCGTTAAACGCCGCGTAACACTAAGGTCAGGTTTACCATCTGTAGCGCGGCGGCCAGCACAATCAACATCACGATGTGCTGACGGGCGCGGCGAAAGCCCTGCCGACGCCATATCCAGAGTGCTCTGCCAAGCAATGCGAAGACAATGATCAGCAGAGCCAGTGCGCGCCACATTTTAGAAAACACGCTTAAACGGCTTGACCGCAATCTGCTTATACACCCCGGCTGCAATATACGGGTCATCATTGGCCCAGGATTGTGCCGCTTCCAGCGATGGGAACTCGGCAATCACGGTTGAACCGGTAAAACCGGCGGCACCGGGATCATTGCTATCAACCGCAGGCATCGGACCTGCCACAATCAGACGACCTTCATCCTGCAACAGTTGCAGACGCGCCAGGTGGGCAGGGCGTACAGAAGTACGTTTTTCCAGTGAATCAGCATTGTCTTCCGCATAAATGACATAAAGCACGATTGGGAACTCCCGTTATACTGGTCAGATTTGCGAAACACGTTAAGTGATCGGTAAACAGAGTGCAAACGAAAGATATTTCCCACGCCATTCTGCGCAAATAGGGCTAAAAAAGGCATTTACTGGTACGCACTTAACACTGCTTATTGAAACTGATTGCTATTTGCATTTAAAATCTGCGCTTCACTCAATGAACATGACTGTTATGACGACGCTGACTACGCCTTTCCCAAAACGTACCCCCGTTTCTCTGCTGTTGTCCGTGGTACTTCACGGCACAGTAATTGCTGGCATTCTCTATGCATCGTTTCATCAGGTCATTGAGGTTCCCAAAGCATCACAACCGATTAGCGTAAGCATGGTGGCACCGGAAGTGCAGCCAGAACCTACGCCAACGGTCCAGACACCACCGCCCCCGCCGGAACCGGAACCCACACCGGAACCGGTTCCTGAAGTGGCCCCGGAACCGCCCAAAGCCGAGCCGGTACCGATTCCCATTCCGAAACCTGAGCCGAAGCCAAAACCTAAGCCGAAGGTGGAGAAAAAGCACGAACCGAAGCGTGAGGTAAAACCACGTGAGGAAACGAAGCCACAGGCCCCGGTAAAAACCGACGCGCCAACCACGCAGACGCGACCGACAACGGCACCGAAAACCAATCCGACCTCGACGCCATCCGTTTCTGACGGTCCTAAGTCATTGAGCGTGAGTAAACCTGCCTATCCTGCACGCGCTTTTGCGCTGCGCGTGGAAGGCCGGGTGCGGGTGCAGTTTGATGTTGATAGTGATGGTCGCGTCGACAATATTCAGATTCTCTCGGCTGAACCACGCAATATGTTCGAACGCGAAGTGAAGCAGGCGATGAAGAAATGGCGTTATCAGCCCGGACGTCCCGGCACGAATCTGACGATGAATATTGTGTTCCGTATCAACGGTGGCGCGAATATCGAATAAGGTGGGAAAGCGGTCAGATGACCGCTTTTTTATCGCCGTTAATCGCTGAGGTTGGCTTTACCCGGCGGCAACGGACGTGACTTACCGGTGTTGTCGATGGCGACATAAATAAATACCGCCTCGGTGGCACAGTAGGTCTGGCCAATCGGCTCTGAAGAAACTTTTTTGATCCACACTTCGACATTGATGGTCATGGAGCTGTTGCCGGTACGGATACAGCGGCAATAGCAGCTCACCACATCACCCACCGCAACCGGTTTGAGGAAACTCATACCGTCCACGCGCACGGTTGCTACGCGACCTTCGGCAATCTCTTTTGCCAGAATCGCACCGCCCATATCCATCTGCGACATCAGCCAGCCACCAAAGATATCACCATTGGCGTTGGTATCGGCTGGCATTGCCAGCGTGCGCAGCACCATTTCGCCTTGCGGCAATTTGTGTTTTTCGTCCATTGCTTCAGTTCTTATGCAGGTGATGGCGGCAGGCGCCAAAAAACCCGGCAATTGCCGGGCATCATTCATTATTTTTCTTCTTGTTGCGGCATGTGTCGCCAGATATACACGCCACTTAACAGGGTAAACAGCAGGGTAAGACCGGTCAGACCAAACACTTTAAAGTTAACCCAAAATTCCTGTGATAACCAAAATGCAACATAAATATTTGCCAGACCGCAGGCGAGGAAGAAAATGGCCCAGGCCACATTCAGACGTCGCCAGACACCATCCGGTAACTGCAATTCTTTCCCCAGCATGCTCTGAATCAGCGGTTGTTTCATAAACCATTGGCTGTACAGCAATGCCAGCGCAAACAGGGAATAGATCACGGTCACTTTCCACTTGATGAATTCATCGTTATGGAACACCAGCGTCAGAGTGCCGAACACTGCCACCAGCACGAAAGTGAAGATGGTCATTTTCTCCAGCTTGCGGAACAGCACCCAACTGACGATCAGCGCAATGCCGGTGGCAACCACCAGTGCGCCGGAGGCGACAAAAATGTCGTAGAGCTTGTAGAAAATGAAGAAAACGACCAGTGGAAGAAAATCGAGTAACTGCTTCATAGGATATCCAGTCAGGGGCGGCAATTAAGGCGCTCAATGAGCGCCATAATCCTTAACGTAACAGCATATAGAGCCGGTACAAATAGATAATCAGAATGGCGGAAACCAGGTTCCCCAGCGCGTTCAGTACTACTGAAGCCACATTGGCTGGCAACACCGTCAGCGAAGAAAAGAAGAACATCAGCGCGATTTTTGCCAGCAACCAGACAATGATGGCCGGGGCGATCACTTTGACGTTTTTCCATGCCATACGCATGCTGGTACGCATGGCGCGCATGACACCCATCTTTTCACTGACCAGCATTACCGGCGCCAGCGAAAACAGGATCGCCAAAATAACGCCAGGCACCATCAGCACCATAAAGCCAAGCTGAACCAGTAAAGTGATTAAGAAGGTTTGCAGCAGCAATTTCGGCAGCAGTGGTGCGGAAGCACCAATAGCACGCAGGGCGCTAACTCGCTGACCCGCCGAAACCATCGGAATCAGACATAACATGCCACCCAGCAGCAGCGTGTTGCCCACCAGCGCCGCGAAGGTGCCTGCAGCGGAAGCACGCAGCAAAATGCGTTGCTGATCCGGCGACATATTCTGTACCAGCTCAAACAGCGAGGATGCGCTGTCATCACCCTGACTCAGCAGTGACAACTGGTCGGCACCGGGGGTCAGGGCATGGCCGATAATCACGGTAATAAACGAGGTAAGCAACGCCATCAGCACAACGGTAATCAGCTGATGGCGCAGAAAATTTCCTGTGTCACGGTATAACGAGCTTGCCGTGATAGACATGTACACTCCTTGAAGGAACCGGGTTAATTAACCCGGCGATTGTACATGTTCTGCGGGCATGCTGGCACCCGCATTAGGATAACTTTCTGTCATGTCTGGTAAAGATGGGCAAAAAAGCGCAGGCAAACCATAGCGTGCTCTGGCCCGATCGCAGGCTTCGTTCAGCACACCTTGCTCGCCTGACATCGAAAACTCGCGACAGGGTGACGGGCGCTGTTGATAGATGCCACATGAGACACAACCACCGATTTCACCCTGTAGCGCCACACAGCGCGGCGCACGCGCGTTAGTACCACGCATGTTGCGCATCAGCAGACTTAAAGGCTCGGTTAATTCCACCGGTACCGCGCCGCCACCATCGTCAGCCTCGGCCCAGTAGAAAGACACACGGAAATGGGCGCAGCAGGCGCCACAGGTCATACAAGGGTTGAATGAATCGCTCATTTGATCGCCCGCTTCTCCTAAGCATCGAACCAAAATCAACGGCAGGATTCAGCAAAGTAGTCACGGCGCGAAATTTTCGCAAGCAGATTTTTATTTCCTGCTGTAACGCCAAAATTGATCTGAATCAATTCATTGTTTTATAAGTGATTTATCTGAAATGATTCAGATGCAATTTGTCAAGAAACGCGATAGATCTCTTGCCACAAACTTCGTCACTACATCAAAAACAAATCGGCAAAGGAGTGAATATGAAACTGGCAAAATGCGCGCTGCTGGTGGCACTGGCAATTCCACAACTGGCACTGGCTCACGAAGCAGGTGATTTCTTTATGCGTGTGGGTACCGCAACGGTACGCCCCACTGAAAGTTCGCAAAATGTGTTGGGCCTGGGGGGATTTAACGTCAGCAATGACACCCAGATGGGCCTGACCTTCACCTACATGGCAACCGATAACATTGGTATTGAATTGCTGGCGGCTACACCTTTCAGACATAAAGTCGGCCTGAATGCGACCGGTAATATTGCGACCGTCCATCAGCTACCGCCAACGCTGATGGCGCAATACTATTTCTTAGACAGCAACAGTAAATTCCGGCCTTATGTGGGTGCGGGTATTAACTACACGATGTTCTTTGATAAAAGTTTCAACCAAACCGGGCAAGATGCCGGGTTGAGCGATCTCAAAATGAAAAATTCATGGGGTCTGGCGGGACAGGTTGGTGTTGATTATCAAATCAACCGGGACTGGATGCTGAACGCATCACTGTGGTACATGGATATTGATACCAATGTGAAATTTAAAGCGGCTGGTGAACAACAGAATATCCATACCAATATTAATCCTTTTGTTTTCTTCTTTGGTGTAGGTTACCGCTTCTGACCGGGACAAGAAATAAGTCGGGCGACCCAGTGGCCGCCCGATTACTTATTTGATTTGCATATTATTCACCACGGATTTCACACCCGCGACGCTGCGCGTAACGGCCACCGCACGGTTCGCCATCTGCGGTGAACTGACAAAACCACTTAACTGCACCCGACCTTTGAAGGTTTCTACATTGATCTCGGTTGATTTCAGCGAGTCATCCTTCAGCAATTCAGTTTTCACTTTCGTCGTGATCACGGTGTCATCGATATAACCACCGGTCCCTTCCTGTGTCGACGTAGGTGCACACGCGCTGAGAGCCAGCGCCATCACCGCAGCCATCAGCAATCCCGCAACGATTTTGAACAGTTTCATTGGTTATCTCCCTGTCATACATGATGTTTCACCGCGATGTGACGGTGCGCTTAAAGTGTGGTGTGGCAACGGGAAATGGTCAAATCAGCACAGCGAAAAAACGCGAAATGATCATAATGGCGAGGAATCGGGACTTGGGAAGTGAGTCCTTTGCATTATTCTGCAAAATTAAATCTGTTTACCAGGGTGACAGAGGACACAAATCATTAATAAATTTGATGGAATTTGTGCAATTTAAACTGATTTAGATATGATTGGCGCTACATCGGGCAACTAAGGATTGTGGCTATGGATGCTTCTAAGATCGCTGAAGGTATCTGGGATAGTGTAAAGGGAATACCGAAGAGTTTTTACTACGGTGTAAAACGAACGTATATCAGTTCTGGTGCATTAGGTTTTGAACGTAGAATTCGTAATGATCAGGAAAATGAACGTTTTTATAGGGTTATCAAGTCATTAGTTCAAAATGAAGAACCTTTGCGCCGATTGATTACCATTGTCATCATTGAGTTCTACAACAAACTGGATGAGCAGGGTAAACAGGTCGTCCATAATCAGATTGGATACGGTACTGGCAGATTAGCTGGCCGCGTTGGTGCTCAGATACTGACTTCTCAGGTTGTTGCTGCATCAATAGTGAAATTTGCTCGCGGCAGCAATGCATGGAAGACATTATATCGCTTCGGTACCAGCTTCACGATTAGTGCCGGATTGTGGCAGGGATTCATTGAAGAAGCCGCATTAGCAAGCCGCAGGATGCAGCATCATTACCCTCACATATACTGGAAAGTACAGCCGCAAGGACTCGATATGATTTATTTCCTCGTTGAGGATCAGTTACAACCTTATCTTGAGTTCATCACCAGTCACCCAGAAATGTGTAAAAGGATTAA
The DNA here is from genome assembly GCF_002095535.1 of Pantoea cypripedii. Lineage (NCBI taxonomy): Bacteria > Pseudomonadati > Pseudomonadota > Gammaproteobacteria > Enterobacterales > Erwiniaceae > Pantoea > Pantoea cypripedii. Next base: position 2,307,173 of record NZ_MLJI01000001.1, on the reverse strand, counting down.
CCATGAGATTTGCAAGTTGGCTGGTTAAGGCCATCGGGTGGTTGTTGGCCCATGCATTAGAGGGAACAATTACCGTTGCAATGAGTTTTGTCGCCCTGGCTTCATTCTATATTTTTGACAGCCTCACGATGAAGCTGGCAGGTTTTTTTGGTTCTATGATTGTCGGATATTTAGCGGCTTACTACTTAGGTAAGCTGCGTGGAGAACATCGGGATCAGACGTAATCTTTTGCTATAAACGAGAAATGATCCTCATGAGGAAAACCACCTTACCCGCAGCATTAGCGGATAAGGTGGGCAGGGCATTAACGCGTGGCGGCTTTCAGGTTGCTGACAAAGGTTTGCAGCTCGCTCAGCATCACATCAGGTTGGTTTAGGTTACGCTCGATGATCTTCACAATCGCCGATCCTGAAATCGCACCGGCTGCACCGGCCGCGACAGCTTCTTTCACCTGACCGGGTTCTGAGATACCGAATCCCTGCAATGGCGGCGCAGCATGGTATTCATGCAGTTTGTCGATCAGATGCTGCAGCGGCACGTGAGCACGGTTTTCAGAACCGGTTACCCCGGCACGTGACAGAAAATAGGTGTAGCCACGGCCATGTGAGGCAATCTCGCGCAGCAGGTCATCATCGGCATTCGGCGGGCAGATAAAAATGGGTGCGACGTTGTGACGCATCGCTGCCTGGCGGAACGGGGCTGATTCTTCCACCGGGACATCTGCCACCAGCACGGAATCCACACCCACAGCTTCACATTGCGCGTAAAAATTATCGATCCCTTTACTGAACACCAGGTTTGCGTACATCAGCAGACCAATCGGCAGGTCGGGGTATTTCTGGCGCACGCTGGCGAGGATTTCGAAGCATTGCGCGGTGGTGGTACCGGCAGCAAAAGCACGCAGCGTGGCGTTCTGGATGGTTGGGCCATCCGCCAGTGGATCGGAGAAGGGAATGCCTAACTCCAGCGCATCGGCACCACCGGCAACCAATGCATCAATAATTTTCAGCGACATTTCCGGTGAGGGATCGCCGAGGGTAACGAAAGGAACGAACGCACCTTCTTTGTTCGCCGACAGACGTTTAAACAGCTGATTATAACGTTCCATCAGATCTCTCCCTTCGCTTTCAGAATATCGTGAACGGTGAAAATATCTTTATCACCGCGGCCGGACAGGTTAACCACCAGCAGCTGTTCTTTTTCCGGGTTCTCGCGGATCATCTTCAGCGCATGGGCCAGCGCATGGGAGGACTCCAGTGCCGGGATAATACCTTCTGAACGCGACAGCTGCTTAAAGGCATCCAGCGCTTCGTCATCGGTAATCGACACATATTCAGCACGACCGATGCTGTTGAGATGAGCATGCTGCGGTCCGACAGACGGGAAGTCGAGACCGGCAGAGATGGAGTAGGATTCTTCAATCTGCCCCTCTTCAGTCTGCATCATCGGCGCTTTCATACCGAAGTAGATCCCTACGCGGCCGTGCTTCAGCGGTGCACCGTGTTCGCCGGTTTCGATACCGTGACCTGCCGGTTCCACGCCGATCAGGCCAACGCTGGTTTCATCGATAAAATCAGCAAACATACCGATGGCGTTGGAGCCGCCACCGACACAGGCCAGCACCGCATCCGGCAGACGTCCTTCTTTTTCCAGAATCTGCGCTTTAGTCTCTTCGCCGATCATACGCTGGAATTCGCGCACGATGGTCGGGAACGGGTGTGGACCGGCAGCGGTACCGAGCATGTAGTGGGCCGTTTCATAGCTGCCAGACCAGTCGCGCAGGGCCTCGTTACAGGCGTCTTTCAGTGTCGCCGAGCCACTGTGTACCGGAATAACTTCGGCACCCATCAGGCGCATACGGAACACGTTTGGTGACTGACGTTCGACGTCCTTCGCACCCATATAAATGCGGCACTTCATCCCGAGCAACGCACAGGCCAGCGCTGAAGCCACACCGTGCTGACCGGCTCCGGTTTCGGCGATGATTTCGTTTTTACCCATGCGCTTTGCCAGTAACGCCTGGCCCAGCACCTGGTTGGTTTTATGCGCGCCACCGTGCAGCAGGTCTTCACGCTTCAGGTACAGGCGGGTTTTGCTGCCTTTGGTCAGGTTGCGGCACAATGTCAGTGCGGTAGGGCGGCCCGCATAGTTTTTCAGCAGGTCAGTAAATTCCGCCTGAAATTCCGGATCGCGCTGAGCCTCGACAAACGCGGCCTCCAGCTGACGCAAAGCCGGCATCAGGATTTGCGGCACATACTGGCCGCCAAATTCGCCAAAATAGGGATTCAGTAACGTCATCTTCTCATCTTCCTTATCCAGCCCGCTCCGGCGGGCAAGAGAAATTAATAGGCGCGTAATGTGCGGAATACTGCGGCGATCTTGCTGGCATCTTTAATGCCAGGGGCCGATTCCACACCAGAGTTGAAATCAAGACCGGCACAGCCGAGCTGTGCGGCTTCGACGCAGTTGTCGGCGCTTAATCCACCGGCCAGCAGCACGTTGTCCAGTTTCTGGCCCTGCAACAGTGACCAGTCGAAACGCTGACCGGTGCCACCCTGGCCATTATCAAAGACATAACGGTCGACGTGTGGCCAGTCGCGAGCAGGCAACGCATCCTTGATGCTGAGTGCTTTCCAGATCTGCACATTAGCAGGCAGCGTCTGGCGTAATTCGGCAACAAACGCCGGGTTTTCATCACCATGCAACTGAACCGCAAATAAATTGAGTGCCGTAACCTGCGTGACAATGTCACTGATGCTGTTGTTACGGAATACGCCGACGTACTTCAATGGTGCGGCAGCAATCACTGCCTGAGCCTGTTCAGTGCTGACCTGGCGCGGTGAACCGGCCGCAAAAATCACGCCGCCGTAGATAGCACCGGCTTCATGTGCGACGCGGGCATCTTCCGCGCGCGTCAGGCCACATACTTTGTTCGCACCCATCAGCACGCGACGTACCGCAGCATTGAGATCGTCTTCTTCCATCAGAGCGGAACCGATCAGGAAACCGTTCGCGAAATGGCTCAGCTCACGTACCTGGGCATAGTTATGAATGCCGGACTCGCTAATCACCGTTACGCCATGGCCGAGACGGGGGGCCAACTGACGTGTACGATTCAGGTCAATCGACAGATCGCGCAGGTCGCGGTTATTGATACCGACCACCTTCGCTTCCAGTGCAATGGCGCGCTCCAGCTCTTCTTCATTGCTGACTTCAGTCAGAATGCCCATTTTCAGGCTATGGGCCACGGCAGCCAGCTGGCGATACTGATCATCATCCAGCACCGACAGCATCAGCAGGATGGCATCGGCCTGATAATGACGCGCCAGATAAATCTGGTAAGGATCGATGATAAAATCTTTGCACAGTACCGGCTGGGTAATCGCTGCACTGACGATGGGCAGGAATTCGAAGTTGCCCTGGAAGTATTTCTCATCGGTCAGCACTGATACCGCAGAAGCATAATGACGATAGACGCCAGCGATGGTGGCGGGATCAAAGTCTTCGCGAATCAAACCCTTCGACGGGGACGCTTTTTTGCATTCCAGAATAAAAGCGGTACGCGTGCCGCGCAGCGCATCGTAAAAATGGCGTTCGGCCGGTTGCAGGCTGTTCTGGAAGGTCGTCAGTGGCTGCTGCGCTTTGCGCGCTTCCACCCATTCGGCTTTATCCAGCACAATTTTTTCTAACACGGTTCCCTTAATGCTCATCTCATCCTCTCGCTGCCAGGGCGACAACGCGTTCGTATGCCTGGCCGCTGCGAATCGCGGTAAGGGCACGCTGCGCATTGTCACGCAAATCTTCATTACCAAATACTTTCAGCAACATCGCCACGTTGACCGCCACGGCTTCCTCGTGGGCTTGCTGGCCTTTACCCTGGAGTAAACGCGTCAGAATGTCACGGTTTTCTTCCGGGGTGCCGCCCGCCAGCGCTTCTTTGTCGTGGTAACGGAAACCAAAGTCTTCCGGGGTTAGCTGATAACCGGTGATTTCACCGTCGCGCAGCTCCGCTACCTGGGTCGGACTGTGCAGCGCAACTTCATCCATACCGCCGCCATGCACCACGGCTGCACGCTGATAGCCGAGCACTTTCAGCGTCTGGGCGATGGGCAGCACCAGCTCCGGGCTATAGACACCGATCACCGCCAGCGGTGGACGCGCCGGATTGATCAACGGACCCAGTACGTTAAACAGCGTGCGGGTTTTCAACTGCTGGCGCACCGGCATCGCATGGCGGAAACCGCTGTGATACTGCGGGGCAAACAGGAAACACACATTCAGATCATCCAGCGCACGCCGCGCCTGTTCTGCTGGCATATCCAGATTGATACCGAACGCTGCCAGCAGGTCGGACGAACCGGACTTGCTCGACACGCTGCGGTTGCCATGTTTCGCCACTTTCAGCCCACAGGTGGCCGCGACAAAAGCACTGGCCGTGGAAATATTGATACTGTTGCTGCCATCGCCACCGGTGCCGACAATATCGGCAAAGGTGTAATCCGGACGCGGGAAGGGTTTGGCATCTTCCAGCAGCGCGGAGGCGGCACCGGCGATCTCTTCCGGGCGCTCGCCACGTACTTTCATGGCGATTAACGCGGCTGCCAGCTGGGTGGGTTCCAGCTGACCGGTAATAATGGCGCTAAACAGCTGATGGCTCTCGGCCTGGGTCAGTGTCTGGGCCTGATAAAGTTTTTCCAGAATAGCTTGCATCATTATCTCCCTATTACTTCGCCAGCGCCCAGGCCAGCGTTTGTTCTAACAAACGTGCGCCCTGGGTGGTCAGAATAGATTCAGGATGGAACTGGAAACCGCACACGCGGTCGGCATCGTGGCGCACAGCCATCACCATGCCGTTATAGCTGGCATTTACCGTCAGTTCAGCGGGGGTATTGCTGCCAACCAGCGAGTGGTAACGCGCGACCGGCAGCGGATTGCTCAGGCCGGCAAACATGCCGATGCCATCATGGGTAATCGACGAGGCTTTCCCGTGCAGAATCTCACCCGCCTGGCCGACATGACCGCCGTAGGCTTCAACAATCGCCTGATGTCCGAGGCAGATGCCGATAATCGGCAGGCGGCCGCGTAACGTCTGCAACAGTTCAGGCATACAACCGGCATCTTTCGGTGCGCCTGGGCCGGGAGACAACATCAGCACCGGGTTTTCCATCTGCTGCAAACGCTCAATCAGCAGTTCGGCGGGCAGATTGTTACGGTAGATCACCACGTTGTGGCCGAAGGTCCGCAGCTGATCAACGAGGTTGTAAGTAAAGGAGTCGATATTATCGAGCAGCAGGATATCGGCCATCAGAAAATCTCCTTGCAGTGATGGGCGGTGGCAATGGCGCGCAGCACGGCGCGGGCTTTATTACGGCTTTCATCGGCTTCCGCCTGGGGTTGCGAATCCAGCACCACACCGGCCCCGGCCTGCACGGTGGCAACACCATCCTCTACCCAGGCCGAACGGATCACGATGCAGGTGTCGAGATCGCCATGCGCGGTGAAGTAACCCACAGCGCCGCCGTAGCTGCCGCGGCGGGTGCCTTCGGCATTGGCAATCAGTTGCATGGCGCGCACTTTGGGTGCGCCGCTCAGGGTGCCCATATTCATCACGGCGCGATAAGCGTGCAGCACGTCAAGATCATGACGCAGCGTACCGACTACGCGTGAGACCAGATGCATCACAAAGGTGTAGCGATCCACGCTGGTCAGGTCGGCCACATAACGACTGCCAGGTACGCAGATGCGCGCCAGATCGTTACGCGCCAGATCCACCAGCATCAGATGCTCGGCCAGCTCTTTATGGTCAGTCCGCATTTCCAGCTCGATACGGCTATCCAGGTCGCGATCCAGCGAGCCATCAGCATGGCGGCCGCGCGGGCGGGTACCGGCAATCGGATAGATTTCAATCTGGCGGCTGGTGGCGTCGTATTTCAGCGAGCTTTCCGGTGAGGCACCGAACAGCGCGAAATCCTGGTCCTGCATAAAGAACATATACGGGCTGGGGTTGCTGTTCTTCAGCGTGTCATAAGCGGCCAGCGGTGACGGGCACGGCAGTGAGAAGCGGCGTGAAGGCACCACCTGGAAAATTTCACCAATGCGAATCGCTTCCTGCATTTCTCTGACAACGTTGCAGTAAACCTCGTCGCTTTGGTTGGTGCTTAACACCATATGTTCCACTGTCTGCACCGGCAGAGCGGGGGCGGCCTGCGTCATCTGTCCGCGTAATTGTTCGATACGGCTTTGCAGACGCTGGAACTCGCTGGTGAACGGGCAGAACAGGCTGGCCTGCAGACGGGCGCTGCGTTCCTGATGGTCAATCACCAGCAGGGTCTCAGCCAGATAGAAGCAATAGTCCGGGCAGCGCTGGTCATTCTGCAATTCAGGCAGATCTTCAAATCCTGCCACCAGGTCGTAAGCAAACAACCCGCCGAGGAACATGGCTTCACGTTCTTCCACCGGACTTTGCACCAGTTGGGGGATCAGGCGCAGCGCATCAAACACCGACAGCGCTTTCAAACGGGAATCTTCATCCTGCAAATCCCGAGGCTGTGGGAAGTGCAGCTCGCGGCCATCCGGACGCACTTCAATACGCACCGTCTGTGGCAGCGCTTCATCCAGCAGCGCCAGCAACGCCCGGCCATTTTCCGACAGCGCCTGAATAGTGACCACGTTGCCCAGCGCGCTAATACGCAGAGCACTATCAACGATTAACAGGCTTTTCAGGTTACGTTTACTGTCGATATCAGCGGATTCGAGCAGCAAGGTTGCCGGACGTGCGCCGCATAACTGATGAAACACTGCGGCCGGATCTTCGCGGTAGGGCGCGGTGCCGGTAATCAACTTCAATGTAGGTTTCGCATTTGGCATGATGATTTCTCTGAATTTAGCTCAAAAAAAAGCCCGCTCGGTGGCGGGCTTAGGTATCTGCACAGCGTTTACGCAAGTTGTGCACGACGACGTCGCCCGTGTTCGGGAACATCGCGCCACCAACCATTTGAATGCGTATGAACAACAGCCATGATTAAATACCCGTTACGTGTGAACTTGTGTACTAGTTAACTGGTTCGGCTGAAAAAAGTCAATACCCTTTTTCAGTTCAGGGCAAAATCGTTATCATGCCTGCCGGTTCATGCAGTTGCTGGAGTTATCTTGACGGACATCCCCCGTTTTCCCCTTTACGATTTACACAGCCATACCCTGGCGTCTGATGGCCTGCTCACCCCGGCGGCGCTGGTGCAGCGCGCGGCAGAAATGCGTGTTGGTGTGCTCGCCATTACCGATCACGACACCGTTGCCGGGGTGGCGGAAGCACAATTAACGGCGCTGGAGCAGGCGCTACCGCTCAAGGTGGTGGCCGGACTGGAAGCTTCCACGTTGTGGGAGAACCATGAAATCCACATCGTTGGGCTGCATGTGGATTGCCAGCATCCGCAACTGACGCAATTTCTGGCGCAACAACATCAATGCCGGGTGGAACGGGCGCTGCTGATTGCCGAGCGCCTGGAGCGTGCACGTATTCCTGATGCGCTGGCAGGAGCGCAACGGCTGGCGCAGGGTGGGGTGATTACCCGTGGTCATTTTGCCCGCTATTTAGTGGAAATCGGTAAAGCGGACAACCTGGCCCAGGTGTTTAAGAACTACCTGGCACGCGGTAAAACCGGTTATGTGCCGCCACAATGGTGTACAATTAAACAAGCCATTGATGCAATTCATGATTCCGGTGGCTATGCCGTGCTGGCTCACCCGGGGCGTTATGGTCTATCCGGCAAATGGCTGAGACGACTGATCGCCCATTTCGCAGAGGTGGGCGGTGACGCGATGGAAGTGGCGCAATGCCAGCAGGCACCTAATGAACGCAGTCAGCTGGCAACCTATGCCCGCGATCATCAACTGGCGGCGTCGCAGGGATCTGATTTTCACCAACCCTGTCCGTGGATCGAGTTGGGGCGTAAGTTGTGGTTACCCGGCGGTGTTGAACCGATCTGGGAACGTTTTCCTGCACTTGCGCCTGATCTGGTTCCAGCAGACAGGTGATATGAGGTTTTTATGAGTCAACTGTTCCATATTCACCCGGATAATCCGCAGCCGCGTCTGGTCAACCAGGCGGTTGACTATCTCAATAAAGGCGGGGTTATTGTCTATCCGACCGATTCCGGTTATGCGCTGGGGTGCCGTCTCGAAGAGAAAAATGCCATGGAGCGCATCTGCCGTATCCGACAGCTGGATGGCCACCACAATTTCACCCTGATGTGTCGCGATCTGTCAGAACTCTCGACTTACTCGCAGGTAGATAACTCGGCGTTTCGTCTCATCAAAAATAATACGCCCGGTAACTACACCTTTATTTTGAAAGCCACCAAAGAAGTTCCGCGTCGTTTAATGAACGATAAACGTAAGACCATTGGTTTGCGTGTGCCTTCAAATCCGGTGGCGCTGGCGCTGCTGGAGGCACTCAATGAGCCGATGATGTCGACTTCGTTGATGCTGCCGGGTAATGACTTTACCGAATCCGATCCGGAAGAAATCCAGCACAGCATTGGCAAACTGGTCGATCTGATCATCGATGGCGGTACGCTGGGACAACAGCCGACCACGGTGGTCGATCTCACCAGCGATGCTCCCGTCATCGTGCGCGAAGGTGTCGGTGATATTCGCCCCTTCCAGTAATTAGGCGTGGCCAGGCGTCGTCTCCGGCGTCTGGCTAATATTGGTTTCCAGCCAGGTTCTGAATTCGCCATACGGAATATAGAGCGATACATCTTTCAATACCGTTTTACCACTGCGCACATTATCGATTTCATGGCTATAGCCGACAATAACGCCCGCCATGGTCTGGTCGGCATTATATACCGCACCACCTGACATTCCCTGAACCACGCCAGCATTTGTCGCCATCGCCACGCAGGGTTTTTTATTCCAGTGATTATTGATTGCGGTACGCGCTAAATTCACACCATTTGACTCAACCGGCATGGCAGAAATAAAACTGTAACCGTACATCTTAATCGGTTCGCCAATGGCACTTTTGCGGAATTTAACCAACGTCTTAGGATCGTTTTTGTGATAAATAATGGCAACATCACAATAAGGATGATACGCCTTTACACGCTGAACGGCGGTGGTGGCTACGTGAGCGGCCGTCAGGCTGTATTCTGGCGTTAAGGGGATGGTTGTGCCGAGGACACCTAAACCCAGTACCGTCGGGATGCCGGTCACGCTCATATCAACGTGTTGCAGCGCCGCACGACTATACTCAGTATGGCCCACGGAACAACCGCTCAGTGCCAGCGACGCGAGCGCAGGCCAAAGCAGAGAAGTTCTCATGATAGTGATCTTTATTCAGGCATGCCGGTAAAATCCCTGGTGAAGATTTTTGGCATGCAAGTTTAATTCGTACCTGAATGAATTAACGCAACAACTCCCGCGCGCGCCGGTTTATATTATCAATGAAATTACACGATGATCGTTAACAAACTGTTAGGAAATTAAATCTAAATTGTCAGGATAATGTTTTTATTATCACGATGCATCGAATTTCAGGTTCAAATTTTACACAGTTTTTTATTCAGAACAATTCATCAATTTTAATTCATGGAAAATAATTCAGAAAATAGAGACTTAATCCAACGTGAAATATTAATAAGCTGATAATTTTTATTTGGTGATCTGATAAGTCTTAATTAACCCACTTATTTAGTTTTTATGCTGTTTTGTCTATGTATTTCAGTCTATGTATTGGTGATTATCTGTAAGTCTGGATGCCTCTGCTATCGGATCAGTCTTGAAAGCGGCTAATGTATCAGGTTGTTTAAGTACCGCTAAGTTGTCGCAGAAATAACGCATTTTAAAATAACAAAAATTCAGGGGCTTGAGTTGCGGCAGGGGAGGTGTGGTGGGTGCGATCTATCAGTAAGACGAATGTATGGGGTTTGCTGATAAAATAGCCAGACCTGGCTGCGGCCATTATTATCGGCAGCAAAGGAAAAGGTGTTAACGCTGCTATGCTTAGTGTAAAATCGCGGGCCGCCTGCCGACCTGACAGCTGATGTCGCGCGGGTGATACAGATTCCGATACGGGAACTGGTAATCCCTGTATCTGTACCTTCTTACCACGACGCCTGGGAAGGCGACAACGAGGCAGCTCAATGAGCGAAAAACTACAGAAAGTATTAGCGCGTGCCGGTCATGGTTCGCGCCGCGAAATCGAAACAATGATTTCTGCCGGACGCGTCAGCGTTGATGGCAAACTGGCGACGCTGGGCGATCGCATCGAAAATGATAAATCCCTGAAAATCCGTATTGATGGCCATGTGGTTTCCATCGCTGAATCCACCACTGAAGTGTGTCGGGTGCTGGCGTATTACAAACCCGAAGGTGAACTCTGCACCCGTAACGATCCGGAAGGGCGTCCGACGGTGTTTGACCGTCTGCCGCGCCTGCGTGGATCGCGCTGGATAGCTGTCGGTCGTCTGGATGTAAATACCTGCGGCCTGATGCTGTTCACCACCGATGGTGAACTGGCGAACCGCCTGATGCACCCGAGCCGCGAAGTTGAACGCGAATACGCGGTGCGCGTGTTCGGTGAAGTCGGCGATGATAAAATTCGTCAGCTGAGCAAAGGTGTGCAGCTGGAAGACGGTCCTGCGGCGTTCAAAACGCTGCGCTTCGCAGGCGGTGAAGGTATCAACCAGTGGTACAACGTGACGCTGACCGAAGGCCGTAACCGTGAAGTACGTCGTTTATGGGAAGCGGTCGGCGTGCAGGTGAGCCGTCTGATGCGTGTGCGTTATGGCGATATCCAACTGCCTAAAGGCCTGCCGCGCGGTGGCTGGATGGAGCTGGAATTACCAGCGGTAAACTATCTGCGTACCCTGGTTGAGATGCCGGAAGAGACGGTGACCAAAGTGGCGGTGGAAAAAGATCGTCGCCGCACCAAAGCGAACCAGATTCGCCGTGCAGTGAAACGTCACAGCCAGGTCAGCAACTCGCCACGTCGTAGCAGTAAACGCGGTTCCTGATTGAATAATTGACGCCGCTTTTGCGGCGTCAGTTGTTTTTACCAGTCAATGCCCTGTTGAGCCTGAATCCCGGCATCAAACGCGTGTTTCACCGGGCGCATCTCCGTCACGGTATCCGCCATCTCCAGTAATGTACGGTGACAACCGCGACCGGTAATGATTACCGTTTGCTCCAGTGGCCGCTCGATTAAAGCCGTCACCAATTCATCCAGATCCAGATAATCCATGCTGACCATGTAGGTGATCTCATCAAGAATCACCAGATCCAACTGCGGATCCGCCAGCATGCGTTGCGCATGTTGCCACACCTGCTGGCAGGCAGCGGTATCGGTGGCCCGGTTCTGCGTTTCCCAGGTGAAACCCGTTGCCATCACCTGAAACTCCACCCCATGTTGCTCCAGCAGATTGCGCTCGCCGTTGGGCCATTCACCTTTAATGAACTGAATCGCCGCCGCTTTTTTGCCATGACCACAGGCGCGCAATGCGGTGCCAAATGCTGCGGTGGTTTTGCCTTTACCATTGCCGGTAAACACAATCAGAATGCCACGGGTTTCACTCGCTGCCGCGATACGTGCATCTACCTGTTCTTTTAAACGCTGCTGGCGTTGCTGATGACGTTGTTCACTCATGCGCTGGCCGGTCCGGGTTTGCGTCCTGGCTGCGCGTCAAAACTGATGCCGGTTTTCCGTCTGCTGTCATCACCCATTAAATAAAGGTAGAGCGGCATCAAATCAGTCGGGGTCTTCAGCAGGCTGGCGTCTTCATCCGGGAACGCACTGGCGCGCATTTTGGTGCGAGTACCGCCAGGATTGATGCAATTTACCCGTAAATGGCGATTTTTATATTCATCAGCCAACACCTGCATCATGCCTTCGGTGGCAAATTTTGACACGGCATAGGCCCCCCAGCCCGCACGGCCCACCCGTCCGACACTGGAGGTGGTGAAGATCAGGGAGCCAGCATCGGATTTCAGCAGCAATGGCAGCAGAGCCTGGGTGAGAAAAAAGGTGGCATCGAGGTTAATTTGCATCACCTGACGCCAGATATGTGGCTCCAGTTCGGCAAGCGGCACAATTTCACCGAGAATGCCGGCGTTATGCAGCACGCCATCCAGGCGCGGTACCTGCTGGGCCAGCTGTTGTGCCAGTTGCTGGCAACTTTCTGGCGTGGCATGGGAAAAATCCAGCAGCAAGGATGATGCGGGCTTTTTGTTAAGCCGATTGATCGCCTGTTCCGTTTGTTGCAGCGTATCGGGATTACGGCCCAACAGGATCACCTGCGCGCCATAACGCGCATAGGTTAAAGCGGCTTCGCGGCCAATACCGTCAGAAGCGCCGGTGACCAGGATAATACGATTTTCAAGCAGATCGCTTTTCGGTTGATAATGCACAGCGATGTCCTTTGCACAGGTCAGAGGGTTTTTTTGGTTTTATGCCTCAAATTGGCGTTCGGTGCAATCGCTCAACCGTGCATTCTGTGCCGCCTGCGGGCAATTCAGGCGACGAACGCGGGTAAAGCGGGTAAACTCAGCCTTTGTCTGTAATTCACTGTTTAATAAGGCGGCAGAATGGATTTACTCTCCAGCTATGGATTATTTCTGGCCAAGGCCGTCACCGTGGTGGTGACGATCGCAGCTATTGTTCTGATTGTGCTCAATGCGGCGCTGCGTAAACGTCACAGCGGCGGTCAGCTGCGCTTAACCCATCTGGATGAAGACTACCGCCAGATGAAAGAGGATTTGCAGCTGGCGAAAATGAAGCCTCAGATGCAAAAAGTCTGGCTGAAACAGCATAAAAAAGAAGAGAAGCAGAAAGCAAAAACCGCTAAACGCAATGCCAAAGCCGGTGTAGCGGAAGCGGAAAAGCCGACGCTGTATGTGCTGGAATTTAAAGGCAGTATGGATGCCGGGGAAGTCAGCTCACTGCGTGAAGAGATCTCTGCGGTGCTGGCGGTGGCCACACCGGGCGATGAAGTGCTGCTGAAGCTGGAAAGCCCCGGCGGGGTGGTACACGGATATGGCCTGGCGGCGTCGCAGTTGCAACGGCTTCGCGATGCGGGCCTGACGCTGACGGCGGCGGTCGATAAGGTGGCCGCCAGTGGTGGTTACATGATGGCGTGTGTCGCCGATCGCATTGTTGCGGCACCGTTCTCGATCGTGGGTTCGATTGGCGTCGTGGCGCAAATCCCCAACTTTAACCGTCTGCTCAAACGTAACGACATCGATATCGAGCTGCACACTGCGGGTCAATACAAACGTACCCTGACACTGTTTGGTGAAAATACCGATGAAGGCCGGGAAAAGTTTCGCGAAGATCTGAACGAAACGCATCAGCTGTTTAAAGATTTTGTCCATCAGATGCGCCCAACCCTCGACCTGGAGAAGGTGGCGACCGGCGAGCACTGGTATGGTCGCCAGGCGCTGGATCTGGGGCTGGTTGACGAAATTGGCACCAGTGATGCGCTGATTATCCATCAGATGGACCGCTTCACCGTGCTCGGCGTGCACTATGCCCGCAAACGTAAAATGATTGACCGGGTGACACACAGTGCCAGCCTGGCAGCGGAGCGGGTAATTCTGAAAATGTGGCAGCGTGGTAATAAGCCGCTACTGTAAAACGACCCGGCTCCGGCCGGGTTTTTTTATTCCAGGTGATAGTGGGAAGAAAAGGTCAGCGCCAGGTATTTGAACACGTTAAAAACGGCAGTGGTTTTGGCGGTGGGTAACCCTTGTTCATCAAGAAAGAACGGGCCGCGAAACACCAATACATCGCCTTGCTGGATGACCTCATTTGCTTCCATACCGGCGAAATAATCATCGTGCTCTTTGATAAGCTGATTGGCTTTTTCCAGTAACACCTGGCGTGAAATGGATTCCGTAAATGCTGACATTATTCACTCCTTTTTTGACAGTCACTTTTCTCCTTCTATATTACTTGCCAGTGAGTGGGAGGTGCAAATCAGTGACAACAGACAAAACTGGCGCAAAATTAAACAGAGTGCTAATTAAGTTGCGTAACGGATTTTATCAGGTAGAGTGTGGGCGATTCAGATTTCAGGGAGATCACACCGGGATGTGTGATACTGTCAGATGGAAAACTCGCTCCTAATCATAAAGTTGCATAAGTCGATGCAATCTGACCTGAGATTGTCCCGGTTGCCTTGAAAAGTGAAAAAGTGGCAGCAATATTGAACCCGTTGGGTTTCAGGGTCTCCAATCCTCTCCCGTTTATCAGGACGTTTCAATTAGGTAAAGGTACATATGGGTAAAGCACTCGTCATCGTTGAGTCCCCGGCAAAGGCCAAAACAATCAATAAATACCTCGGTAATGACTACGTGGTGAAATCCAGCGTCGGTCATATCCGTGATTTGCCGACCAGTGGTTCAACGACCCGTAAAAGTGCCGACGGGGAAAAAGCGAAACCCGCCGGTAAGAAGGTAAAGAAAGATGAAAAAGCCGCGCTGGTGAACCGCATGGGCGTGGATCCCTGGCATGGCTGGCAGGCGGATTATCAGATTCTGCCGGGTAAAGAGAAGGTTGTTTCAGAACTGAAAAGCCTTGCGGCCGATGCTGATCACATCTATCTCGCAACCGACCTTGACCGCGAAGGGGAAGCCATTGCCTGGCATCTGCGCGAGGTTATCGGTGGCGACGACAAACGTTTCAGCCGCGTGGTGTTTAACGAAATCACCAAAAATGCGATTCGTCAGGCGTTTGATAAGCCGGGCGAGCTGAATATCGAACGTGTTAATGCCCAGCAGGCGCGCCGTTTTATGGACCGCGTGGTGGGTTATATGGTTTCTCCGCTGCTGTGGAAGAAAATTGCCCGTGGCCTGTCTGCCGGTCGTGTGCAGTCAGTCGCAGTGCGTCTGGTGGTAGAGCGCGAGCGCGAAATCAAAGCTTTCGTCCCGGAAGAATACTGGGAAATCGATGCTGACTTCGTTACGCCCAAAGGCGATGCGCTGGCGATGCAGGTGACGCATCAGGGTGATAAAGCCTTCCGTCCGGTTAACCGTGAACAGACCCATGCGGCAGTTGCCCTGTTGCAGAAAGCCCGTTATGACGTGCTGGATCGTGAAGATAAACCGACCAGCAGCAAGCCTTCTGCGCCTTTCATTACTTCAACCCTGCAACAGGCGGCCAGCACGCGTCTTGGCTTCGGCGTGAAGAAAACCATGATGATGGCACAGCGTCTGTACGAAGCGGGCCACATCACTTATATGCGTACTGACTCCACCAACCTGAGTCAGGATGCCATTGCTATGGCACGCGGTTATATCGACCAGAATTTTGGTAAGAAATATCTGCCAGAGGCGCCTAATACTTACGCCAGCAAAGACAATTCGCAGGAAGCGCACGAA
The DNA here is from genome assembly GCF_002095535.1 of Pantoea cypripedii. Lineage (NCBI taxonomy): Bacteria > Pseudomonadati > Pseudomonadota > Gammaproteobacteria > Enterobacterales > Erwiniaceae > Pantoea > Pantoea cypripedii. Next base: position 2,291,795 of record NZ_MLJI01000001.1, on the reverse strand, counting down.
GCGATTCGTCCTTCTGACGTGGAAATCGTGGCGGATAAGCTGAAGGATATGGAAGCGGACGCGCAGAAGCTTTATCAGCTGATTTGGCGTCAGTTCGTTGCCTGCCAGATGGTGCCAGCGCAGTATGACTCCACCACGCTGACCGTGGGCGCAGCTGACTTCAAACTGAAAGCCAAAGGACGCACTCTGCGTTTTGATGGCTGGACTCGCGTGATGCCTGCGCTGCGCAAGAATGATGAAGATCTGACGTTGCCACCGGTGAATGTTGGCGATGTGCTGGATCTGAAAGAATTGCTGCCAAGCCAGCACTTTACCAAGCCGCCAGCCCGTTTCAGTGAAGCTTCGCTGGTGCGTGAGCTGGAAAAGCGCGGTATTGGTCGTCCTTCTACCTATGCTTCCATCATCTCGACGATTCAGGACCGTGGTTATGTGCGCGTCGAGAACCGTCGTTTCTACGCGGAAAAAATGGGTGAGATTGTCACCGATCGCCTGGAAGAAAACTTCCGTGAGCTGATGAACTACGACTTCACCGCGCACATGGAAGACAGTCTCGATCAGGTGGCAAACAACCAGGCTGAGTGGAAAGGTGTGCTGGATTCTTTCTTTAGCGATTTCAGCCAGCAGCTGGATCAGGCCGAAAAAGAGCCGGAAGAAGGCGGCATGCAGCCGAACCAGATGGTGCTGACCTCCATCGATTGCCCCACCTGTGGACGTAAGATGGGTATTCGCACCGCCAGCACCGGCGTGTTCCTCGGTTGTTCCGGTTATGCGCTGCCGCCGAAAGAGCGTTGTAAGCAGACCATCAACCTGATCCCGGAAAACGAAGTGCTGAACGTGCTGGAAGGCGACGATGCGGAAACCAACGCATTACGCGCCCGCCGCCGTTGCCAGAAGTGTGGCACTGCGATGGACAGTTACCTGATTGATAATCAGCGCAAGTTGCATGTCTGTGGTAACAACCCGGAATGTGATGGCTACGAAATCGAGCAGGGCGAGTTCCGTATTAAAGGTTATGACGGCCCGATCGTTGAATGCGAAAAATGTGGTTCTGAAATGCACCTGAAAATGGGACGTTTCGGTAAGTACATGGCCTGTACCAACGACGAGTGTAAAAACACCCGCAAAATCCTGCGTAACGGTGAAGTCGCGCCGCCGAAGGAAGATCCGGTACCGTTGCCGGAACTGCCGTGCGAGAAGTCGGATGCGTATTTCGTCCTGCGTGATGGCGCAGCCGGTGTATTCCTGGCCGCCAATACCTTCCCGAAATCGCGCGAAACCCGTGCGCCGCTGGTGGAAGAGTTACAGCGTTTCGCTGACCGCCTGCCGGAAAAACTGAAATATCTGGCAGAAGCACCGGCCGCCGATCCGGAAGGCAATAAAACCATGGTGCGCTTTAGTCGCAAGACTAAGCAGCAATATGTTGCCTCAGAAAAAGAGGGCAAAGCGACCGGTTGGTCTGCCTTCTATATCGACGGTAAATGGCAGGAAGCGAAGAAGTAATCCTCCTCAAGGCCAGCATTCGCTGGCCTTTTTCCCATCCTTATAGCTAATCGTTCTACATTCTTTCTTTAACTGATATAGTGGTTATAGATTTTACGTTTCGCTGACGCGCATTCCCTGAAATACCTCAACCAGGGCGGAAACACGCTCATGGGGGATTGCTACTCTGTCGCCTACCGGGAAGATATAACTATGAAATTGCAGCAGTTGCGTTACATCGTTGAAGTGGTCAATCACAACCTCAATGTCTCTTCCACCGCAGAAGGCTTATACACTTCGCAGCCAGGCATCAGTAAACAGGTCAGAATGCTGGAAGATGAACTGGGCGTGCAGATTTTTGCCCGCAGCGGTAAACATCTGACCCAGGTGACTCCAGCGGGTGAGGAAATCATTCGCATTGCCCGTGAAGTGCTATCTAAAGTCGATGCGATCAAATCGGTTGCCGGTGAGCATACCTGGCCAGATAAAGGCTCACTGTATGTCGCGACGACCCATACTCAGGCCCGTTATGCGCTGCCAGGGGTAATTAAAGGCTTTATCGAACGCTATCCACGCGTGTCCCTGCATATGCATCAGGGGTCACCGACCCAGATTGCTGAAGCGGTTTCTAAAGGCAATGCTGACTTTGCTATTGCCACTGAAGCGCTGCATCTCTACGACGACCTGATTATGCTGCCGTGCTATCACTGGAACCGCGCAATAGTGGTGACGCCGGACCATCCGCTGGCGGGGAAAGCGCAGGTGACGATTGAGGAGCTGGCTGAGTTCCCTCTGGTGACTTACACCTTCGGTTTTACCGGACGCTCCGAGCTGGATACCGCGTTTAATCGCGCGGGACTGACGCCACGTATTGTCTTTACTGCCACCGATGCTGATGTCATCAAGACCTATGTCCGTTTAGGATTAGGGGTGGGAGTGATTGCCAGCATGGCGGTAGACCCGGTTTCCGACCCGGATTTAGTCCGCATTGAAGCATCAGAGATATTTACCAATAGCACCACGAAGATTGGTTTCAGACGCAGTACCTTCCTGCGCAGTTATATGTATGATTTTATTCAGCGTTTTGCTCCGCATCTGACCCGTGATGTGGTAGATACCGCAGTCGCCTTGCGCTCCAATGAAGATATTGAAGCCATGTTCCGTGACATCAAGTTACCTTTCAAGTGATCCGCTAAGTCATTATTTTTCCGGGGTGCCTGACTGGCACCCTCAGTTTATTCCTTACTTAGCGCCAGCCGTAGCTCAAAAATTTTCATTATTTTTTTGTAAATGAAACATCGGTCACATGTTTTTTCATTGTTAGTTCTTAAATGCGAATTAGTACACATTTTTTACTTTACCGCTTTGCGAGATCCCAGGAATATTCCCATACTCCAGTTAAGAGTTGATGGGGAAGGGCTTTTTATCTGGCCCGGTAAATTAAGGTTGAATTAAGATTGGATCTAATTTTGATTTAACCCAAATTTACAATGTAACTATTTAATTAATAGTTTGCTTAGTTATTAAATTTATCTCATCAGTTTCTGACATTTTGATAAATAGCATTAATCGTTGTGCTCAATAAAAATAACTGGATTTTTGGTCTTAACGCGTTTAGGATTCGTCCTAAATCTTAATCGATGTCATCAATCGTTTTATTGAGAGTGATTATCAAAAACTATGGCTACGAGATTAACTGTACAACCGGATTTCCGGGCTAAAAGCACCAAGGTTGGGCGTTCAGGTAACATCCGTCGCAAAGCCTGGTTGACTGTCTTCGCTGCATCAGCCTTGTTCTGGGTAGTGGTGGCACTAATGATTTGGCGTATGTGGGGTTAAGCCATGTGGGCAAATACACTCAGCAGTAAATCTCCGGTTTCTGCACGTCAGCCCAACACGCCTGCGTGTAAAGCGAAAGATGCTGTCAGCACTGAGCAGGATGGAGTGATCCCTTCATCGTGGGAACTGAGTGAAAAGCAGCGTCAGTTTATTGAATCATTCATGGATCCGAAGTCCAAATAACGCAGGTCTGCGTTCTGCTCTTTTTATATCAACGAGTAGTCCTTCTTTTCCGGGTTATCCGGTGGGCAACTTTAAAGCCCCTCTTTTCACACTCAGCATATAAAAATGGTGTCATCAGCTTTGGCTGAGGACGTTATCCCTTTTTACCCGGAATCCGGGAGGGAGTGACTCTATGAATGCAACAACAACAATGTCATGGTTCAGCATATATGCCTTTTCATTCCTTTTTTGGGCCGCTGCCGTGTGGATGATAATGTAATCCAATAACTCAAATTGTTTCGCATTTTAAATGCCTCGACTCATCGTCGGGGCATTTTTGTTTGTAGTTAAATACATAGCTGAATGTGTCATTTCGTGTTGTTATCAAAACGTTAACGAGAATGTGGTCTATCTTTAAGCTAAACCTTGTGGTTACTGAGGTTAAGAGTGTCATTATTAAGGAGGAGCTATGTCGACGTTACGCGAGCAGAGCCAGGAGACGCTGAAAGTTGGTAAAAATACCTGGCAATATTACAGCCTGCAAAAAGCATCCCACCAGTTAGGCAATATCGATCGTCTACCCAAATCAATGAAAGTTCTGCTGGAAAATCTGCTGCGCTGGCAGGATGAGGACTCAGTAACGGCGGAAGACATTCAGGCGCTGGTGGCATGGCAAAAAGATGCGCATGCCGATCGTGAGATCGCTTATCGCCCGGCGCGGGTGCTGATGCAGGACTTTACCGGCGTACCAGCAGTGGTCGATTTGGCGGCAATGCGTGAAGCAGTAAAACGTCTCGGCGGCGATGTCGCAAAGGTGAATCCGCTGTCGCCGGTAGACCTGGTGATTGACCACTCGGTCACGGTTGACCACTTTGGTGACGATGAAGCTTTTGAGGAAAACGTCCGGTTAGAGATGGAACGTAATCATGAGCGTTACGTTTTCCTGCGCTGGGGGCAAAAAGCCTTTAATCGGTTTCGCGTTGTGCCACCCGGCACCGGCATTTGCCATCAGGTGAATCTTGAGTATCTCGGTAAATCCATCTGGCATGAAAATGTGGACGGTACGGAGGTGGCTTATCCCGACACGCTGGTCGGTACCGATTCACACACCACCATGATTAACGCACTCGGTGTGCTGGGCTGGGGAGTAGGGGGTATCGAAGCAGAAGCGGCGATGCTCGGCCAGCCGGTATCGATGCTGATCCCGGATGTGGTTGGTTTTAAACTTACCGGAAAATTGCGTCCCGGCATCACCGCAACTGATCTGGTCTTAACCGTCACGCAGATGCTGCGTAAGCATGGCGTGGTAGGTAAATTCGTCGAATTTTATGGTGATGGATTGGCGGATCTGCCGCTGGCTGATCGGGCCACCATTGCGAATATGTCACCGGAATACGGTGCAACCTGTGGTTTCTTCCCGATTGATGACGTCACCCTGAGTTATATGACGCTGACTGGCCGCGATAGTGTGCAGGTGCAACTGGTGGAAGCCTACGCTAAAGCGCAGGGAATGTGGCGTAACCCAGGGGACGAGCCCATCTTTACCAGCACACTGGCGCTGGATATGAATGATGTTGAATCCAGCCTCGCCGGTCCAAAACGTCCGCAGGACCGTGTTTCTCTGGGGGATGTCCCTGCCGCTTTTGCCGCCAGTAATGAACTGGAACTCAACCAGGCACAGAAACCGCATAAAAGCGTCAGTTATCGCGACAGCGAAACCGGTGACAGCTATCAGCTGGATGATGGGGCGGTGGTGATCTCGGCGATTACCTCCTGCACCAATACCTCAAATCCCAGCGTGCTGATGGCAGCGGGATTACTGGCGAAAAAAGCGGTGGAAAAAGGGCTGATGCGTAAACCCTGGGTGAAGGCATCGCTGGCACCGGGTTCCAAAGTGGTTTCTGATTATCTGGCTGTCGCGCAGCTGACTCCTTACCTCGACGAGCTGGGATTCAATCTGGTCGGTTACGGTTGTACGACCTGTATCGGCAACTCGGGACCGCTACCGGATAGTATCGAGAGCGCGATCAAAGAGGGCGATTTGACCGTCGGCGCAGTGCTTTCCGGTAACCGTAACTTCGAGGGCCGTATCCATCCGCTGGTAAAAACCAACTGGCTGGCTTCGCCGCCGCTGGTGGTGGCTTACGCTCTCGCGGGTAATATGAAAGTCAATTTGCAGAGCGATCCGATCGGCCAGGATCAACGCGGCCATGATGTTTATCTGAAAGAAATCTGGCCATCGCCGGAAGAAATTGCCGAGGCGGTACAGAAGGTGACCAGTGATATGTTCCATAAAGAGTATGCCGAAGTGTTTGACGGCACACCGGAATGGCAACAAATCAAGGTGAGCGAAGCCGCCACCTACGACTGGGATGAAGGTTCAACTTATATTCGGCTTTCACCGTTTTTTGACGATATGGAAAAAACACCCAAACCGGTGCAGGACATCACCGGTGCGCGCATTCTGGCGATGCTCGGTGATTCAGTCACCACCGACCACATCTCACCGGCCGGCAGTATCAAGGCAGAAAGTCCGGCGGGACGTTATTTGCTGGCACATGGTGTGGAGCGCAACGACTTCAATTCCTATGGTTCGCGTCGTGGTAACCACGAAGTGATGATGCGCGGCACCTTTGCCAATATTCGTATTCGTAATGAGATGGTCCCTGGCGTGGAAGGGGGCTATACCAAACATTTCCCCAGCAATGAACAACTGGCGATTTACGATGCTGCCATGAAGTATCAGCAGGAGGGGATACCGCTGGCGGTGATAGCGGGCAAAGAGTACGGCTCCGGCTCCAGTCGCGACTGGGCGGCCAAAGGCCCGCGTTTACAAGGCGTGCGCGTGGTGATTGCCGAGTCGTTTGAGCGTATCCATCGTTCAAACCTGATTGGTATGGGGATTCTGCCGCTGGAGTTTCCTCAGGGGGTCACGCGTAAAACGCTGCAACTGACCGGTGAGGAGCATATTGATGTGGCAAACCTGGCGCAGCTCAAACCGGGGTGTACCGTCAACGTGACCCTGACTCGCGCCGATGGCAGCAGTGAGACGCTGGAGACGCGCTGTCGTATTGATACGGGGAATGAACTGACCTATTACCAGAACGATGGCATTTTACACTACGTGATTCGTAACATGCTGAACTAAGAAAAAGCCGGGATGATCCCGGCTTTTTTATTACGACTTCGGCAACAGATGCCCCATCTTTTCCGCTTTGGTATCGAGGTAATGGGCATTCTTTGGATTGCGGCCGACGATTAACGGCACGCGCTCAACAATATTGATGCCAGCTTCGCTGAGGATTTCCACTTTGCGCGGGTTATTAGTCAGCAAGCGCACTTCATTGATACCCAGCAGTTTGAACATATCAGCGCATAACGTGAAATCACGTTCATCTGCGGCAAAGCCCAACTGATGGTTGGCTTCTACGGTATCAAAGCCTTTATCCTGCAGTGCATAGGCACGAATCTTGTTTAACAGGCCGATATTGCGACCTTCCTGACGATGATAAAGCAGTACGCCGCGGCCTTCTTCGGCGATCGCCGTCAGCGCCGCTTCAAGCTGAAACCCGCAATCACAGCGCAGGCTGAATAAAGCGTCACCCGTCAGACATTCAGAATGGACACGCGCCAGCACCGCAGTGTGATCGCTAACATCACCATAAACCAGCGCGACGTGGTCGTGACCGGTTGCCAGTTCTTCAAAACCAACCATCAGGAAATCTCCCCATGGCGTGGGCAGTTTGGCTTCTGCTACCCGTTTAAGCTGCATTTGACTCTCCAGAACCTTCATAGGATGCGCTATCATCATGATAACGCATGGGCCTGTGTGGCCCCAAAACTGACAATATTGTGCCACAACCTGACATCAGGCAGTTAATCAGTCAGAGTTATTGTAGTGATAAAGCACAATTATCTAAGCCGCAATGGTTATGTTATTCTTTTTTCAGCTAAAGTTATGCATTGCACAGTATTTTACGCGGTTGTAAGGGAAAGTGGATGTTAAAGATTGTACAACGCACGACGATTGGGGCGTTTTTATTGCTGATAATGCCACTGAGCGTCTGGCTTTCTGGCTGGCAGTGGCAGCCGGGGTCCCACGGTGCGCTGTTGAAATTCCTGTTCTGGATGACGGAAACGGTCACCAGCCCTTGGGGAACACTCACCAGCCTGCTTCTCAGCGCCTGGGTATTATGGTGCCTGCGCTTCCGTCTCAGGCCCGCGATTTTGCTGCTCATCATCATGAATGGCGCTATCCTCACCGGGCAGTACACCAAATCCTTTATTAAAGATCAGGTGCAGGAGCCTCGTCCCTACGTGATGTGGCTGGCAAAAAGCCATGGTCTCGATGAACAGCAGTTTTACGAGCTAAAACGTAAGCAGCGCAGCAAGGTGGTGGAACAACTGTTGGCGAATGATACGACGCTGCCTGGCTGGTTAAAAAAACACTGGGCATTTGAAACCGGTTTTGCTTTTCCTTCCGGTCATACCCTGTTTGCCGCCAGCTGGGCGTTGCTGGTGATCGGTTTGCTGTGGCCGCGGCGTCACACCCTGACTATCGTGGTGGTGTTTGTCTGGGCGAGTCTGGTGATGGGCAGCCGCCTGTTGCTGGGGATGCACTGGCCACGTGATTTGGTGATGGCAACGCTGATTTCCTGGTTGCTGGTGATGGTAGCAACATGGCTGGCCCAACGGTTTTGTGGTCCCCTTAGTGTCCCGCCGCCGGAGGCAAAAGAGATTGCACAACGGGAAGACGGATTGTAATTTTCCCATCCAGCCCCATATTATTGATTGCACTTGCGTAAATCAGGCCGTTTGATGCGGTGATAGCAGCATCGGCGTCGCTTTTTTGGCATACTTCTATTGGATAACCTCAGACAGGATGCATTGTGAAATATTTGCTGATTTTTCTCGTGGTATTGGTCATTTTCATCGTCTCCGTTACGCTCGGGGCGCATAACGATCAAATCATCACTTTTAACTATCTGCTGGCGCAGGGCGAATTTCGCATTTCAACATTGCTGGCTGGGCTATTTGGTGCCGGATTTTTGCTGGGCTGGGCAATTTGTGGGCTGTTCTGGTTACGGTTACGGGTATCGCTGGCACACGCGCAGCGCAAACTGAAACGTATGCAGGCGCAGAATGAACAATCGACCGCGGTGACGACCTCACCTTCCTCCGGTCGTCGGGATTAAGCTTCGATGCTTGAATTGCTGTTTTTGCTTCTTCCTGTCGCTGCAGCGTATGGCTGGTATATGGGCCGACGCAGTGCACAACAGGATAAGCAACAGGAAGCCAACCGCCTGTCACGTGAATACGTTACAGGGGTTAACTTTCTGCTATCTAACCAACAGGACAAGGCTGTTGACCTCTTTCTCGACATGTTGAAAGAGGATAGTGGCACGGTTGAAGCCCACCTTACACTGGGTAACCTGTTTCGTTCCCGCGGTGAAGTTGACCGCGCCATCCGCATTCACCAGTCATTAATGGAAAGTGCCTCCCTCAGCTATGAACAGCGTTTGCTGGCGATACAACAGCTCGGTCGCGATTATATGGCGGCTGGCTTGTATGACCGTGCGGAAGATATGTTCAGCCAACTGGTGGATGAGACCGATTTCCGCATTGGCGCGTTGCAACAGTTGCTGTTAATCCATCAGGCAACCAGTGACTGGCAGCAGGCGATTGAGGTGGCTGAAAAGTTGGTCAAGTTGGGCAAGGATAAGCAGAAAGGTGAAATTGCTCACTTCTATTGTGAACTGGCGTTGCAGGCGCTCAGCAGTGATGACCTCGATCGTGCGATGTCGCTGCTGAAAAAAGGCGAGGCGGCCGATCGTCAGAGTGCGCGTGTTTCAATTATGACCGGACGCATCCTGATGGAGCAGGGCGAATACGCAAAAGCGGTGGAGCGTCTGCAACGGGTGCTGGAGCAGGATAAAGAGCTGGTCAGCGAAACCATGCCGATGCTGGAAACCTGCTATCAACGGATGGAGGAGCCGGAACAATGGGCGCAATTCCTGCAACGTTGTGTGGAGGAGAACACCGGAGCGGCAGCAGAACTGTATCTTGCCGATATCCTTGAGCAGCAGCAAGGCCCGGAAGCGGCGCAGCTCTATATCAACCGCCAGCTGCAACGTCATCCAACCATGCGTGTGTTCCATCGCCTGATGGATTTTCACCTGCATGAAGCGGAGGATGGCCGTGCAAAAGAAAGTCTGATGGTGCTGCGGGATATGGTTGGCGAGCAAATTCGCACCAAACCGCGTTATCGCTGCCAGAAATGTGGCTTTACGGCGCATGCGCTGTACTGGCATTGTCCTTCATGCCGCACCTGGTCATCAGTGAAACCTATTCGCGGACTTGACGGCCAGTAATGGTCGTCAGTTTAAAAAAAATGCTATCATAGTTACAACATACTAATGGCTGCTACAACTCAATAACTTCAAGCCTTGTGCAGCCAGTATTCAATCAGCCGGTTAATCGCAGCACTGCGATTGTCGTCACCAGGACACGCAGGTAGAATGCTTGCCGTTTGTCTAACGCGCCTGCGGGTGCCTGTAACTGAGGAAACGTTATGCCTGTTACCACTTCACCTATTCTGGTGGCACTCGACTATCATAATCTCGACAGCGCACTGCAATTTGTCGATCGGATCGACCCCAGCCAATGCCGTCTGAAAGTTGGCAAAGAGATGTTCACGCTGTTTGGCCCTTCGTTGGTCAAAACGTTACAGGCGCGTGGTTTCGAAATTTTCCTCGACCTGAAATTTCACGATATCCCTAACACCACGGCACATGCGGTTGCAGCGGCAGCAGACCTGGGGGCGTGGATGGTGAACGTGCACGCCAGTGGCGGGGCGCGCATGATGAATGCGGCGCGTGAGGCGCTGGTCTCATATGGTAACGATGCTCCGTTATTGATTGCCGTCACGGTACTGACCAGCATGGATGAAGAGGATCTCAAAGGTCTGGGCATCACTCTGTCACCGGCAGCCCAGGCAGAACGTCTGGCGCGCCTGACGCACGATTGCGGTCTTGATGGCGTGGTCTGCTCCGCGCATGAAGCGGCGCATTTTAAACAGGTGATTGGCAGGGATTTTGCGCTGGTCACGCCGGGTATTCGTCCGGCAGGCAGCGATGCGGGCGATCAGCGCCGCATTATGACACCGCAGCAAGCGCAGCAGGCAGGGGTTGATTATATGGTAATTGGGCGTCCGATCACCCAATCAGCCGATCCTGCGGCGACATTGCAGCAAATTCTGCGCAGTTTACAGGAGGGCTAATGGCTCAGGACAATCCGCTGGTTTACTCCACCGAAAGCGGGCGTATTGCGCCCGTCGAAGAAAAAGCACCACGTCCTAAAGGTGATGGCGTGGTGCGTATCCAGCGTCAGACCAGTGGCCGCAAAGGTAAGGGCGTCTGCCTGATCACCGGTGTCGATCTGGATGATGATGCGTTAGCGAAACTGGCTGCCGAACTGAAGAAAAAGTGTGGCTGTGGTGGCGCAGTGAAAGATGGCGTAATTGAAATCCAGGGCGACAAGCGCGACCTGCTGAAATCGCTGCTGGAAGCTAAAGGGATGAAGGTTAAACTCGCTGGCGGCTAAACAAAGAAGGGCCACTCAATGAGTGGCCCTGTACTGTAGATGCGCTGCGTAGCCTTATATTATGTAAGGTCCTTTAGTGGACCTGATGGCCGATAATGCCACCCACTGCGGCACCACCAATGGTACCCAATGCACTGCCGTTAGTCAGAACCGAACCACCAATCGCGCCAGCACCCGCACCAATGGCGGTATTACGATCGCGTTTGGACCAGTTTGAACAACCGCTCAGGGCGATAACTAAGGTGGTCGCCAGAACGGCCGCGGTCAGACGTTTCATTGTTGTTGTCATAAACTTCTCCTTGATTGTACATACAGAGGCAACCCGTTAAGTATAGGTGTTGCTCCCTGAAACTGTTTCACACCGTTATGTCATCACGGTCCTCATCCTTAAGCCTGCAATCCGCAGCCCGAATGCGAAAACAGCGTGTTAACCCTGCCGTATGGGAGCAAAATCGCTCCACGGGTGGCTGGAGACAAGTCTAATCATTACGGAATTTTTCCGAAGATAGAAAACTCCTAATTCACGCCACATTTTTACGCCCTCAGCCACTTTCCGCTGCTTTTACAGCCATTCCCTCCATAACGTTTTTGTCGCAGGCTTTGCACAATTTCTCCATCACATCTTGCAGGAGAAAAAACATGCTGGAAGCGTTGAAACAACAGGTACTGGAAGCCAATCTGGATTTGCCCCGTTATAACCTGGTGACCTTTACCTGGGGCAATGTCAGTGCTATCGACCGTGCCAGCGGCTTACTGGTGATCAAACCATCCGGGGTGAAATACGCCAACATGCAGCGCGATGACATGGTGGTGGTGGAACTGGAAAGCGGCAACGTGGTGGAGGGGAAAATGCGGCCATCTTCAGACACCGCAACGCACCGCGCGCTGTATCTTGCCTGGCCGGAGATCGGTGGCATTGTGCACACCCATTCGCGTCACGCTACCATCTGGGCGCAAGCCGGGCGGGATATACCGGCATGGGGAACCACGCATGCCGACGATTTCTACGGCACCATTCCCTGTACCCGGGCGATGGAGCGGGAAGAGATTGAGCAGGAATATGAGTGGAATACCGGGCAGGTGATTATCGAGACGTTCGCCAAGCGCGAGATTGCCCCGACGGCCATCCCCGCAGCGTTAGTCAATTCTCATGGCCCCTTTGCCTGGGGTAAAGATGCAGATGCCGCGGTTCACAGCGCTGTGGTATTGGAGGAAGTCGCCTATATGGCGCTGCACACGGAACAGCTACGTCAGGAGCTGCCCTCCATCTCACAAACCCTGCTTGACCTGCACTATCTGAGAAAGCACGGTAAAAATGCCTGGTATGGGCAGAAGTAGCAAACACCGACCGGGCGCCAGATGGCGCCCTTTTTTATCGGCCTAATCCAACTGGTATGGCGAGCACGATCAAAAAATAAAATGATAAACCAATAAAAGTAAAACAACGTTTCATAAATATATTGGGGATCACTTTTTTACCCGCCTTGAGCCGTTATCTTGCCTGCTATGCCTGTTGGCAAAGTTTAACGCACCTCCCTCTGGCTCAGTACAGGTGACACTAATATGCATATCAAACGTGCAATCGATAAAATCCCAGGCGGTATGATGTTGATACCGCTGTTTCTTGGCGCACTGTGCCACACCTTTTCGCCCGGCGCGGGCAAATACTTCGGCTCGTTCACCAATGGACTCATGAGCGGCACCGTCCCCATTCTGGCGGTATGGTTCTTCTGCATGGGGGCATCCATTAAACTCAGCGCCACCGGTACGGTATTACGCAAATCCGGTACGCTGGTGCTGACCAAAATCGCTGTGGCCTGGGTGGTGGCAGCCATTGCCTCACGCGTGATGCCGGAAAACGGGGTGGAAGTTGGCATGTTCGCGGGCCTTTCCACCCTGGCGTTAGTGGCGGCGATGGATATGACCAATGGCGGTTTGTATGCCTCGATCATGCAGCAATACGGTTCCAAAGAAGAAGCGGGCGCGTTTGTGCTGATGTCGCTGGAATCAGGGCCACTGATGACCATGGTGATTCTCGGAACCGCAGGCATCGCCTCGTTTGAACCCCATGTGTTTGTCGGCGCGGTGCTGCCATTCCTGGTGGGTTTTGCCCTCGGCAACCTCGACCCGGAGTTGCGGGATTTCTTCGGCAAAGCGGTGCATACCCTGATTCCGTTTTTCGCCTTTGCGCTTGGCAATACCATTGATTTAACGGTGATCGCGCAGACCGGTTTACTCGGGGTTCTGTTAGGCGTGGCAGTCATCATCATCACCGGCATTCCGTTAATCCTTGCCGATCGTCTGATTGGCGGTGGAGACGGTACCGCAGGCATTGCTGCTTCCAGCACCGCGGGTGCAGCGGTGGCAACGCCGGTCTTGATCGCCGAAATGCTGCCACAGTTTAAACCGGTTGCCCCGGCGGCTACCGCGCTGGTGGCGACATCGGTTATTGTCACTTCAGTATTGGTCCCCATCATTACGGCGCTTTATTCACGGCGCGTTAAGCGTTTTCATGTTGCGGCAGGGCAACGCGCGGCCATCAAGTAACCCCGCTAATCTTTCCCCGACCCCTGTGTCGGGGAAATCTCTGGAATTTGCTATATAAATCAATCTCTCATTTGGTCTGGCCTCACTCTGGATTACGCTGATATTGCGTTCAACGCATCATATAAACAGAGGATGAGACTATGACAGTGATTAACCAACCTACATGCAGATTGTTCACCGAAGTCGGACAAACCACGCAGCTGGCTGCCTATTATGAGGAAGGGCGGCACACCATGTGGATGATGCTGCGGGCGCAACCGCGTCCCAGCTTTAACCACGAACTCATCGAGGAGATCATGAACCTGAGCTACTCTGCGCAGCGTTCCGGTCTGCCGATTGATTTCTGGGTGACGGGATCGCTGGTACCACAAATGTTTAACGCCGGGGGCGATTTGCGTTTCTTTGTTGAATGCATTCGTAACAACCGGCGGGAAGCATTGCGTGCCTATGCCCGTGCCTGTGTGGACTGCATCCATTCAGCTGCGAAGGGTTTCGACACCGGGGCGGTAACGCTGGCCATGATTGAAGGCAGTGCGCTTGGCGGTGGTTTTGAAGCCGCTCTGGCACACCACTTCATTCTGGCGCAGAACAGCGCGCGTCTGGGATTCCCGGAGATTGCCTTCAATCTGTTCCCGGGGATGGGCGGGTACTCGTTAGTTGCGCGCCGTGCCGGGATGAAGCTGGCAGAAGAGTTAATTTGTGAAGGGGAGTCACACAGCGCGGAATGGTATGAAACCCGCGGTCTGGTGGATAAAGTGTTCCAGCCTGGTGATAGCTACCGCGCCACGCGCACCTTCATCGATACCCTGCGTCCGAAATTGAATGGCGTACGGGCAATGCTGAAAGCGCGTCAGCGTGTATTGCAGCTCTCCAGGGCAGAGTTAATGGATATTACGGAGGATTGGGTTGATTATGCTTTCACGCTGGAACCGAAAGACATTGCCTACATGGAGCGTCTGGTACAACTGCAGAACCGTCATAGCGCATCCCTGCGCAAAGCCGGATAATCTCGCAGACCAGCGTTAAACGCGGGCAGGATGCTTAAGCCAATGCCCGAGCTGGTCTGCGGGCATTGGTTTCGCATAAAGATAACCCTGACGCCCATCGACGCCGTTAGCCATAACAAATTTTTCTTCGGCTTTGGTTTCAATACCTTCGGCAATCACCTGCAACTCAAGGGCTTTGGCCACTGCCATGATGGCACGCACCAGCGACTGTGCCACCGGCTGCTTATTGATATTACGAATAAAGCTCTGATCCAGCTTGATGGCGTCAATCGGTACGCGCGCCAGCTGTGACAGCGATGAGTAACCGGTGCCGAAATCGTCGAGATGGACCTGCGCACCCAACTCCTGAAACTGCTTCATCAGCTTCAGTGCGTCGGCTTCGTTCTCGATCAGGCAACTTTCGGTCAGTTCGATATCAATCGGACAATCCGTCAGGCCGCTTTCTGCCAGCGCCTGCTTCAGATCGCTGTAAATACTTTGATCGATCAGCTGTTTTGCTGAGACATTCACGGCAACCCGTAACCAGATGCCTTCCTCACGCCAGGTAATCACCTGTTGCAGCACGTTGAGCATCACCCAGCGGCCAAGCGGCACAATCAGGCCGGATTCTTCCGCGTAAGCAATAAAATCCCCGGGAGGCACCAGACCGCGTTCCGGTGAATTCCAGCGCACCAGCGCCTCGGCCGTGCGCACCTCGCCATCGCGATCCACTTTTGGCTGGTAATACACCACCAGATGATCCTGCTCCAGCGCTTTGCGCAGATTGGTGTCGAGCCACAGGTATTCAAACACGCGTTGATTCATTTCACTGGCAAAGACGCAAAATTTACCGCGACCATTTTCTTTCGCGTGATACATCGCGGTATCGGCGTTACGAATCAGGCTTTCACGATCTTCGCCATGCAGCGGGGCGAGGGCGATGCCGATTGAGCAACCGCTGTACACCTCAATCAGGCCGATACGGAATGGCTGACGCAGCCGTTCCAGAATGCGCGAGGCCATGGCTTCCAGCGCGGCCTGGCTGGTGTTTTCCGCCAGTACCACAAACTCGTCGCCACCAAGGCGTGCCAGGGTTTGATCCTTGCCAAGGCAACTGAGGATGGCCAGCGAAACGGCCTGCAACAACTGGTCGCCAAACATATGGCCGTAGGCGTCATTCACCTTTTTGAAATTATCCAAATCGAGGTAAACCACGCCGGTTTGCGCGCCTTTCGCCATCTCCAGAGCCAGGCTAATTTGCTGATGGATGGCGTTGCGATTGGGTAAACCGGTGACGGTATCGGTATTGGCGAGTACGCGCAGACGCTCCTGGGCGCGGCGTTCCTCTGTTATATCCGTTCCTGAACAGATGAGAAATATTTCATTTTTACCACTGCCACTGTGGACGAACTTATTACGAAACAGAAACAGTCGTTGACCTTTTTTGGTCTTCACCCAGCGTTCAACTTCGTAAGAACTGCCATCACGAAAGAACCCGGCAATGTTGCGACGTGAGGCCTGGGCCTCCTGTTTGGTCATAAACAGCTGGAATACATTACGGCCAATCACTTCGTGTTCTTTGAGACCAGTATATTCTTCACTTAACCGGTTGAAACGTTGGATGTTTCCTCGCTGGTCAAGGATGACAATTACCGAGTTTGCTTCAGAAACGACTTGTTCCGCAAAGGAAAGTCCGAGGGTCAAATCGCGTGCGACAGAGGAGGTGTCACCCCACGCAGAAGCAGTGCCCGCCCAGGTGGCCTGATTCACTTTGCGGCCGACAAAATGCATTGGCACAGGGGTGCCGTGCAGGGATAACGTCAGGTTAATACTGGAAGTAATGACCGTCATGGCACGCAGCAAACTCGCCTGCGCCGGGGTCAGAGGGACGGCGAGGTTAGTGTGCGCATGTTCCTCTTCAGCAAAGTGCAATGCATCGCTGTCCGATGTCAGACGCCAATGAGGGCTGGTGGTGCCAAACAAGGTGTAAAGCAACGTTTGCCCTTGTTCATCGGTCATGGAAACTTCCTCCGGGGAATGCTCAGCAGGCGGTATCTCATTATTTTAGCAACAGTATTCATCCTCTTGCGTAAGCACAAGATGCAATCCGCATATATTTTTGTTTAGAGAAATGAATGGCACGAAAAAGCCCCAAAAATTTGGGGCTACGCAGCATTAACAAGGGCATTTGCCCAGTTTTCCTGGCTCACTGGGAAAGCGGGCATTGAGACAGTAGCGATAAAAATCGCGCTCATTCATCGGTGTCTGGTCAGGATGATGCAGACGCATATGCTGCAGATAATTTTGATAATCATGGACACCGACCATTAAGCGGAAGCTTTGCTGCAAACCTCGCCACAATCGTTGCCAGCGCGTGCGTGGCGCATCCCTCGCCACACCAGCCAGTGGCAGGCACTGGCGGATTTGCCAGGTTCCTGCCGGTTTTCGCGGCTGATGAATAGCATCAGACATTACGCACCTCCTTACGCAGTGACACCGCTGATTCATGTACGGTCGGCACTTCACTGCGTAATGCACGACGAATCACGAAGAACGCGGCGATCAGCATGGTCACCGCCACCAGCATAAAGAAGCCGCACAGCAAGGCGTTTATCTGGTTACTGAAGACAATGGTTTGCATATCCGCCACGGTTTTGGCCGGTGCGATAATCACGCCTTCGTCGAGGCCTTTACGGAATTTACTGGCCTGAGCGAGAAAACCAATTGAGGGTTTCTCATGAAAAATCTTCTGCCAGCCCGCGGTCATCGAGGTGATAAACAGCCAGACGGTGGGCAAAATGGTCACCCAGGCGTAACGCTGTTTCTTCATTTTGAACAGCACCACCGTACCGAGGATCAGCGCCATCGAGGCCAGCATCTGGTTACCGATGCCGAACAGTGGCCACAGGGTATTGATCCCCCCGAGTGGGTCCACCACGCCCTGATAGACGAAGAATCCCCAGCCAGCTACCGCCACGGTTGTCCCGGCCATATTGCCCAGCCATGAACGGTTGTTCGCCAGTGACGGTACCACGGTTCCCACCAGGTCCTGCACCATAAAACGACAGGCGCGCGTACCGGCATCCACGGCAGTCAGGATAAACAGCGCTTCAAACAGGATGGCGAAGTGATACCAGAACGCCATCATCGCGCGGCTGTTAAACACCTCGGTGATGATATGTGCCATGCCGACGGCAAAGGTCGGCGCGCCACCGGCACGCGACAGAATGGTTTGTTCGCCCACTTCTCCGGCAATGGAGGTCAGCATTTCCGGTGTCACCACAAAGCCCCAGCCATTAATCACCTGTGCGGCATTCTCGACCGTGGTGCCGATGAGCGCCGCTGGTGAGTTCATGGCGAAGTAGACGCCCGGATCGAGTACTGAGGCACAAATCAGCGCCATGATGGCGACAAAGGATTCCATCAGCATCGCGCCGTAGCCAATAAAACGGATATGGCTTTCACGCTCCACCAGTTTCGGGGTGGTGCCGCTGGAGACCAGCGCATGGAAGCCGGAGATCGCGCCACAGGCGATGGTGATAAACAGGAACGGGAACAACGCGCCGGAAAACACCGGGCCGGTGCCGTCAATAAATTTGGTGACGGCGGGCATCTTCAGTTCGGGCATGGCAAACAAAATACCCACCGCAAGACCAAGAATGACGCCAATTTTCAGGAAGGTGGAGAGGTAATCACGTGGGGCCAGCAGCAACCACACTGGCAGCGACGAGGCGACAAAGCCGTAAATCACCAGCACCCAGGTCAGCTCGGTGCCTTTCAGGGTGAAGAACGGTCCCCAGAAGGGATGTTGTGCGATATCGCCGCCAAAAATGATCGCCGCCATCATCAGCACAAAGCCGATAATTGAAATTTCAGCGATTTTTCCCGGACGCAGAAAACGCATATACACGCCCATAAACAAGGCGATCGGGATAGTGGCGGCGATGGTGAATAATCCCCACGGGCTGTTTGCCAGCGCTTTGACCACCACCAGCGCGAGGGCTGAGAGAATAATGATCATTACGCCGAACGCGCCGAGCATGGTGATCACCCCGGCAAAGGCACCGAGTTCCTGCCGCGCCATTTCGCCCAGCGAACGGCCATCACGACGGGTGGAGATAAACAACACCAGGAAATCCTGTACCGCACCCGCCAGCATCACGCCAACCAGGATCCAGATGGTGCCAGGCAGAAAACCCATTTGTGCGGCGAGGATGGGGCCGACCAGCGGACCGGCACCGGCGATGGCGGCAAAGTGATGGCCGAACAACACCCACTTATTGGTCGGCACATAATCCAGACCATCGTTGAAACGTTCCGCCGGGGTACGACGGCGATCATCCAGCTCGAAGATCCGGCGGGCGATAAACAGGCTGTAGAAGCGATAAGCAATGCTGTAGCAGGCCACGGCAGCAATCACCAGCCACACCGCATTAACGTGTTCGCCGCGGCTGAGTGCCAGCATGGCAAACGATGCGGCACCAATTAACGCCACCGCTAACCAGATGATTCCGGTTTTGACGTTGTTCATGAGTTAACTCCTTGTAGGGACCGGGAAAAATAAACGATCGAATACAACAAGTTAAAAATAATGTAATGGAATGTAAGCGACAGGGAATCGATGAAGAAGTGTGAAGCGGAGTACAAATTTAACAATTGTTTAAACAGGTGGGGAAAAATGCGGGATAACGACTGTTATCCCGCACAATTTCATGCTCAGGCGGCGGGACGTGCCACCACGCTGCGTGTTTCCATACGCACTTCGGCGATGGTCACGTCGATCACATCAGTCACACGGTAAGCGACTTCACCTTTGATCTGCACGGTGCCGTTTTCCTGTGAGCACACCAGCTCATCACGCACGGCGTGGATGAATGGCGCAGGGATAAAGGCAACGGCGCCATTTTCCAGCAGACGCACACGCATGCCGCCACGGGAAACGTCAATGATCTCGGCGCTGAACTTGCGATCGCTACCGGCAAACGGTGCGAGGAAGCGTGCGTACAGCCAGTCACCCACATCGCGCTCTGCCATGCGGTTCAGACGACGACGTTCACCCATGGTCACGGTCAGCTCATCCTGCGGACGCGCGATCGATTCACCACGAATGATCGCTTTCAGCAGGCGATGGTTAATCATATCGCCAGACTTACGAATCGGTGAGGTCCAGGTGGCGTAGGCCTCCAGACCAAGGCCGAAGTGCGGGCCAGGTTCAGTACTGATCTCGGCAAACGACTGGAAACGACGGATACGGCTGTCGAGGTACTGTGTCGGCTGGGCATCCAGCTCACGACGCAGCTGACGGAAACCGTCCAGCGTGGTGATGGCCTGCGGATCCACGGTGATACCGTGGCCGGCCAGCACGCCTGCCGCCTGTTCCGCGTTAGCGAGGTCAAAACCGGTGTGTACGTTGTAGATACCGAAGCCCAGCTTCTGTTGCAGCACTTTGGCGGCACAGACGTTAGCCAGGATCATCGCTTCTTCGACGATACGGTTAGCGATACGGCGCGGCTCCGCAATGATATCCAGCACTTCACCTTTTTCACCCAGCACGAAGCGGTAATCCGGGCGATCTTTGAACACCAGCGCGTGCGTCTGACGCCAGTCGCTGCGCGCCAGGCACAGACGATGCAGCAGGCGAATCTGCTGGGCAATGGCGTCGCTGGTTGGCTGCCAGCTACCGCTGTTTTCCAGCCAGTCAGAAACCTCGTCATACACCAGCTTGGCTTTGGATTCGATCCATGCGGCGAAGAAGTGAATGTCGTCAGCCAGGCTGCCGTCTTTCAGTACGGTGACGCGACAGGCCAGCGCCGGACGGCGCACGTTCGGACGCAGTGAACACACATCGTCAGACAGTTCACGCGGCAGCATCGGGATGTTGAAGCCCGGCAGGTAGTTGGTAAAGGCGCGTTTCGCGGCCAGTTTATCCAGCGCGCTGCCTTCCGCGACATAGGCGGTCGGATCGGCAATGGCGATGGTCAGCAGCAGGTTGCCTTCGGCAGTCTCTTCTGCGTACAGCGCATCGTCCATATCTTCGGTGCTGGCGCTGTCGATAGTGACGAAATCCAGCGCGGTGAGGTCTTCACGTTGCAGATGCTCGTCAATCATTTCACCAAAACCGACTTCCGGTGCTTCACGCTCCAGATTATGGCGCGACAGCGTCACCCACCACGGCGCCAGATGGTCGTCAGCGGTGGTGATAAATTCGGTCAGTTCAGCATAAAAACCACGGTCGCCTTTCAGCGGATGGCGACGCATTTCGGCCACGGCCCAGTCACCGGCCTGGAAGTCATGGGTGACATCACGGGCAGCGCGACATTGAATAGCATCTTTCAGCAGCGGATGATCCGGCACGATAGACAGACGATCATCTTTTTTCTGTACGCGGCCGACAAAACGCGTCAGGAACGGCTCGACCAGGCTTTCCGGCTCGGCGCTCTCGCGATCTTTATCGGTGTGAATCACAGCAACCACGCGGTCACCGTGCATCACTTTTTTCATCTGCGGCGGTGGAATGAAGTAGCTTTTCTGAGCATCAACCTCCAGAAAGCCAAATCCTTTTTCCGTACCTTTCACCACGCCTTCGGCGCGCGGGGTCTGCGCGTGGAGCTTCTCTTTCAGCTGCGCGAGCAGCGGGTTATCCTGGAACATAATTTTTTTAGTTTCGTGGCCTAAGAGCGGCTGACAGTTTTACGCGAATCATGCCCGCGCGGCAAGGCCAAAACAGGCTAAAAAGCCGCTTTACGCGGCTTTTTACCTTCTGATAACCCGGCGTCAGGCAATACGTTGGGTTGGTACAGCGGCAGTTAAGGCCAGCTTCACCGGCACTGACTTCGAAGTCGGGGTGCCGCTACCGTCACCGTAGCTGGAAAGCGGCACCAGCGGGTTGGTTTCCGGGTAGTAAGCAGCCAGGTTGCCACGAGGAATATTATAAGGCACCAGTTTGAAACCGCTCACCCGGCGGGTGATACCGTCGTTCCACAGGGTTTCGATATCCACCAGTTCGCCTTCACTGAAACCGAGCGCCTGTAAATCGTCCGGGTGAATAAACACCACTTCACGCTGGCCGTACACACCGCGATAACGGTCATCGAGGCCGTAAATGGTGGTGTTGTACTGGTCATGGGAACGCAGGGTTTGCAGCGTAAACGGTACCTCGACATCACCCAGCTGTGGGAACAGCGAAGTGGGCAGGGCCGCGTTGCTGAACTCGGCTTTCTGTGACGGGGTATTGAAACGCAGTTCTGCGGCGGCGTTGCCGAGGTAGAACCCGCCCGGCAGATCACATTTGGTGTTGAAATCGCTAAAGCCTGGGATGGTGGCGGCAATGTGATTACGGATCAGATTGTAATCATCGGCCAGCGCCAGCCAGTCAATTTTCGCCTTGCCGAGGGTGGCATGAGCGATACCAGCGACAATCGCAGTTTCTGAACGTTGGGTGTCCGCCAGCGGAATACCGACGCCTTCAGACGCGTGCACCATGCTGAATGAATCTTCCACGGTGATGAACTGGTTGCCCGTTGCCTGACGGTCACGCTCGGTACGGCCCAGCGTTGGCAGAATCAAACCTTCGTGGCCGGGCACCAGATGGCTACGGTTCAGTTTGGTGCTGATATGCACGGTCAAACCACAACGTTGCAGTGCTTCTTCGGTCAGCGGCGAGTCAGGTGCCGCTGCCGCCAGGTTGCCACCCAGGGCGATCAGCACCTTCACTTCGTCACGCAGCATGGCGTTGAGCGCTTCCACGGTGTTATGACCGTGCTCACGCGGCGGTTCAAAGTCAAAATGTTTGCCCAGCGCATCCAGGAACGCCTTGCTGGGTTTTTCATCAATACCCATGGTGCGGTTGCCCTGCACGTTACTGTGGCCGCGCACCGGGCACAGACCTGCGCCTTTTTTGCCCAGCTGACCAAACAGCAGTTGCAGGTTGACGATTTCACGCACGGTATCGACAGAATGTTTATGCTGGGTGATCCCCATTGCCCAGGTGCAGATCACCCGGTCGGCACTTTGATAGATGGCGGCCGCTTCACGGATCTGCGCTTCGCTCAACCCGGACTGACGCACAATGTCGTCCCAGCGGGTGTTATCCACCGCGGTCAGATAGGCTTCCACGCCCTGAGTGGCAGCGTTGATAAAGGTTTCGTCAAACAGACCTTTTTCTCCGGCCGCGATCAGTGCGCGATGGGTTTCCAGCAGCGTTTTTACCATGCCACGGATGGCTGCCATATCACCGCCCAGATTAGGCTGGTAATAGGCGGAACTGATGGTGCCCGCCATGGACGTCACCACTTCCAGCGGTTTTTGCGGATCGGCAAAACGCTCCAGACCACGCTCGCGCAGGGTATTGAAGGTGACGATACGCGCACCGTGGTCGGCGGCGTGACGCAGGCTGTGCAGCATACGCGGGTGGTTGGTGCCGGGATTCTGGCCGAAGACAAAAATCGCATCGGCATGATCAAAATCGTCGAGACGGATGGTGCCTTTGCCCACGCCAATGCTGCGTTTCAGACCGGAGCCACTGGCTTCATGGCACATATTGGAACAGTCAGGGAAGTTGTTGGTGCCCATCACGCGGCCAAACAATTGATACAGCCAGGAGGCTTCGTTGCTGGCGCGACCAGAGGTATACAGCTCCATCTGGTCAGGGTGGTCCATCGCCTGTAAATGGCTGGCAATCAGCGCGAAGGCGTCATCCCAGCTGATCGGCTCGTAATGGTCCGTATCGCGGTTGTAGCGCAGCGGGTGGGTCAGACGGCCCTGATATTCGAGGAAATAATCACTTTGCTGATACAGCGTGCTGACGCTGTGCTGGGCGAAGAACGCCGGTTCAACCACGCGGCGGGTGGCTTCCCAGGTCACCGCTTTGGCACCGTTCTCACAGAAACTGAAGGTGCTTTTGTTGTCATCGCCCCAGGCACAGCCCGGACAGTCAAAACCGCGTGCTTTGTTCATACGCAGCAGGTTACGCATGTTTTTCAGTGCAGCTTTACTGTCGAAGACGAAACGGGTGGTCGCTTCCAAAGAGCCCCATCCACCGGCCGCAGCACGGTAGGGCTGAATCTTACGTTTAAATTTCATAGTAAATGCAGGCTTATTGTTTAGGAGTTGTTATCAGGATATGACGACTGTTGACGCAAAGTGTGCGACTGACAGCAAAAGTTGTCTAATTGATTGACTTAATGGTGCGATAGGTGGCGTTTATCGCGCTAATCGGACAGAAGCGTGAGCTGGTTCAAACTTTACCGGCTACTGCGGGCGGGCTTTTACGTGTGCAGTGAATAACTGGCTAATAATTGTACTTTCAATTATTGCAAGGGTCTGAACCATGAAGAATATGGCCAGCCAAATTCACGCCTTCGGTAAAGCCTTGATGATGCCTATCTCGGTGATTGCCGCCGCCGGGATATTCCTCGGTCTTGCCGCCGCGATGCAAAACCCGGCGATTACGGGCGATGCCTTCGCGCATATGCAAATCCCTCAGCTCATTATTGGATTTATTCGTAAGGTGGCGGGGGCGTTATTTGCCAATCTACCGGTGTTTTTTGCCGTTGCCAGTGCGATTGGTCTGGCAAAAGCTGAGAAACCTACCGCTGCGTTTGCCGCGGTGATTGGTTTTATCGCCATGAATGTGGGCATCAGCACCACCCTGGCGGCGAAGGGCATGACAGCGGCCACCACCACCGCCGCCGCCCTGCAGCAGTCGGGGATGGATCAAACCACGGCGATGATGACCTCGGCGGAATATATCGAGATGCTGGGCATTTTTACCTACAACATGAGCGTACTCGGCGGGGTGATTGCGGGTCTGATTACGGTGGCATTGCATAACCGTTTTTATACCCAGCAACTACCCACCGCCATCAGCTTCTTTGGTGGACGACGTTTTGTGCCGATTATCACCGTGGTGGTGTTGCCGCTGGTGGGAATCTTGCTGGCGTTGATTTGGCCAACCATCGGTGCCGGTATCGCCTGGGTGGGGCAGATGATCGGCAAAAGCGGCCAGTACGGCGCGTTTCTGCTTGGTGCCTGCGAACGTCTGCTGATCCCGACCGGTTTGCATCATATCCTCAATGAAACCGTGCGTTTCACGCCAATTGGCGGCATGGCGACCGTGGATGGACAGACCATCGTTGGAGCCTTGAATATCTTCAACACCTCACTGACCAACCCAGGGGCGATTCCGGATGAGACGGTACGCACCGCCACCCAATTCCTCGCGCAGGGCAAGATTCCGGTGATGATGTTTGGCTTGCCCGCCGCCGCACTGGCGATCTATCACACCGCCCGCCCGGAACATAAGCAGCGCGTCAAAGCATTGATGCTGGCCGGTGCACTCACCTCGTTTACCACCGGCATCACCGAGCCGCTGGAGTTTTGCTTTATATTTGTGTCACCGGTGCTGTATTTCCTGCATGCGCTATTGATGGGCCTGTCGTTTATGCTGATGTCGATGCTGCATTTGATGATTGGCAACGTGCAGGGCGGTGCTATTGATCTGGTGGTGTTTGGCATTCTCGGCGGCAGCAAAACGCACTGGTGGTGGACACTGGTTCTCGGCGTCATCTATGTGCCGATTTACTACTATGGCTTCCGTTTTATCATCACGCGGATGAGGGTA
Source organism: Pantoea cypripedii (assembly GCF_002095535.1). Classification (NCBI taxonomy): domain Bacteria; kingdom Pseudomonadati; phylum Pseudomonadota; class Gammaproteobacteria; order Enterobacterales; family Erwiniaceae; genus Pantoea; species Pantoea cypripedii. Next base: position 2,266,559 of record NZ_MLJI01000001.1, on the reverse strand, counting down.
GAAACCCCAGGGCGCGAATCTGAGGATGAGCAGAAGCCGGAGCAGGTGGCGGCCGACGAGCGCACCAGAGTGATCATCAGCGGGCTGGGTGGGGAGGCCAATATCGAGGATGTCGATTGCTGTTTTACCCGTCTGCGGGTGCGCGTTAAGCAGATGAATGAAGTTGTCGATCAGACGCTGATGACCACCGGCGCGAATGGCGTGAACCGGGTCAGCGAGCATGATGTGCAGGTGATTTACGGCCCGCAGGTGGAGAAGATCGCCAATGAAGTGAAAAGTGCGCTGGGTGTGGCTTGACGGGAAAAAGAACCGAAGCGCTTGAGAATATTCAGCGCTGGCAGGATGATAGCCGGGTTGATGGTAGTCAGGGAAATGCCATGCTGGTAAGCACTGAGAGTTCCAGAACCTATAATACCGACCGTAGTCTGGCCTGTACCCTTGCGGCCGTGGCTGGCGCACTGAACACGGCAGCGTTCGAAACCGTGGGTTTTTTCTCCGCCAATATGACCGGTAACGTCTCGCTGTTATCGGATCATCTGGCAAAAGTTGACCTGCATATCGGCCTGTTTTTTCTACTGATTATCCTGCTATTTATTGCGGGCTCCTCGGTCTCAACCCTGATTATCAACGCCGGACGGCGGCGTGAAATTCGTGGCATTTACGCCATCAATATTTTTATCGAAGGCATCGCGTTACTGGTGCTGGGCGTGCTGGAGAGCTGGTTTCCTAACGGTGATTCCGGGGTGCAGCTGATTTTCAGCCTGAGTTTTCTGCTCGGACTGCAAAACGCGGTGGTAACGCGAATTTCTAACGCACGCGTCAGAACCACCCATGTTTCCGGCACCTCGACGGATATCGGTATCGAGCTGGCGATGTTATTTGATGTGCTGCGGCGCAAGGAATCGCCTAAAGATGCGCCGTTATATATTGAGCGGCTGAAGCTGCATCTGTACACGGTGCTGGCGTTCCTTGGCGGCGGGGTGGTGGGTATCGTGCTGCTGAAGGCCATCAGTTTTAAATTGTTATTAATGATCGGCCTGATGTTGACGATGATGTCTCTGACCGCCCTCAGACGCGCACGCCAGGTGTCGCTGTAATTTTGTGAAAATACATGGATATCAAACAGTTAATTTATCTTTGCAATCTGGAACGTGAGCGCCACTTTGGCCGGGCAGCGGAGGCCAGCTTTGTCAGCCAGCCGACGCTATCGATGCGCCTGAAAAATCTTGAACGCGAGCTGGGTCTGTCGCTGATCAACCGCAGCAACAACTTTGATGGCTTTACCCCGGAAGGTGAGCGGGTACTGGCCTGGGCGCGGGAAATCGTCTCGGTGTATCAGGGACTTAAGCTGGAAGTTGAATCGCTGAAACACGGTGTGAATGGCACCCTGCGTCTCGGGGTGATGCCGCAGTGCAGTGTGGCGCTACCGGCGCTGCTGAAGGCGGTTGAGGCACGCTATCCGCAGTTGGATTATCGCGTGTCGGCAATGAGCGCCGATCAGTTGCTGGATGCGCTGAACAGCCATACGGTGGATGGCGGCATCGGTTTTTTTGAACTCAATGCCCTGCGTGAACTGCATTTCCAGACGGCGCTATTGAAGGATCGCGGCGTCGAGGCGGTGTTCAATCCCGAGGTTTTCCCCGCGTTGCTGGCACATCAGACGCTTGATCTGGCGCTGCTTGCTACCCAGCCGCTGTGTCTCGCTGAACCGACACGCTATTTCCGCCGTTATCTCGATAGCCAGCTGCGCGCGGCTGGGCTCCAGCCACGGGTGATTGTTGAGAGTGCGTCAATCATGCAACTGCTGCAAAGCGCGCAGGTGGGGTTAGGGGTGATGGTCTCGCCCTGTGGGCATCTGTTGCCAGAAATGCTGCAAAATCTGCAACGTCGGCCAATTGAGATCGCGCCGATGGGACGTCAGGCGGCGCTGGTGATTGCTGAGCCAGGCCGGGCAACGCCGCTGGCTCAGCATTTTTTCGATGAAGCGCGTGGGCATTTGCCCGATTAACGTGTCTCGCCCAGCGCCATCAGCAGGCGGTCCTGCCAGTTTGCCAGCGCCACCGCCTGGAGCAGGGTAAAGATCTTTTCTGTTCCCCAACCGGCATTGAGCAGCGGTTGCAGATGGGCAGCGCTAAAACGCTCAGGCAGCCGGGTAAGCTGTGCGCTCAACGCGGTGAGCGGCTCGTCACCGGCAATCTCATTAATCAGCGTGTCGCGCTTCTCTCCGGCATGGCGATCAAACTGGCGCTGGCAGCCGAGAATTCGTGCGCTCACCGCCTGCACCTGAACCTCATCCGCGTCAAAATGCTCGCTTAAACGTTGATGCAACGTCGCCCAGCCGTACAAGGCCTGGGCATCATGTACCAGCAACCACACCGCGTCGTCCAGCCCATCGATGCCCTGACAAAAGGTGATGGCCGCCAGCTGTTCCGCCGTGGCATAACGCAGCTCGACCGGTTTCAGCGCGTGCTGCCAGTGGGAGGGTTGCTGAAACAATGCGGCGTCGGCATCAGGTGGTGGCGATACGCCGGGGATCCAGCGTACCGGCAGGCCGATCATCGCCTGTAATCCGGCAACCACGCGCGCCTGATAGCTGACAAAGCCCACCAGTTGATTAAGGGTGACGATATCCGGTTCGGTCAGGCCGACGGCATCCAGCGCGCTGATACTGCTGGCAGCAATCAGCGCCGGTTGCATTGCCAGCTGGCGCGCGTACTGGGTGATCTGCGTCAGCCGGTTATTACTTTCTCTGGAGGAGTCCGGACCTGGCAGCGGGTTCAGTCGCGCGGCATAGTGATTGCATAAGCGTTGCACGCCCGCCACCTGTGCCACGGTCAGCGCGGTGCTGAGACGGTCATACAGCGTCAGGGTATGTGTTAGGGTGGGGCTTAGGGTATCGGGAAACAGAATTTGGCTGAGATCGCGCGCCGCCAGCAGGGCGGGTTGAAAGCGAATAAACAACGGCTGTAAGGCGGTCGCTTCCTGCTGCAAACCGAGCAGAAAACGATCCTCGATATGGGCAGCTTCAGGGACCAGCGGTGCCGCAGCGCTATGTTGCGGGCGGGTCTGACTTTCGTAAAACCACTGGTCATGGCCTGGAGAACGGCGTTGTTCCATGGTCATTCCTTTTGCAAAAAACGGACTCGGTAGCGGTGGCCGCAATCCGAAAACGGGCGCGCACCGAAGGGCTAGCTTATCGTCGCCGAAGGGCTGTCCGGGGCAAAAGAATGATCGGTGATAATTAATAGCAAGAATGTATAAGGGGGAAGTAGCGGCGCGATTTATCGCGCGGATTTTAAAATAAAAAGGGCGAGCCAGGCTCGCCCTCAGGAACTTATTTCAGTTCCAGCTCGTTCATCGCGGCAATGCTGAAGCCGCCATCAACGTGTACCACTTCACCCGTGATACCACCCGCCAGGTCAGAACACAGGAAGGCCGCAGAGTTACCTACGTCTTCGATGGTCACAGTACGGCGAATCGGGGTAACGGCTTCGCAATGTGCCAGCATCTTACGGAAATCTTTGATGCCAGAGGCAGCCAGTGTACGGATCGGACCCGCAGACACGGCGTTAACACGCACACCTTCCGGACCCATCGCGTTCGCCATGTAGCGTACGTTAGCTTCCAGAGACGCTTTAGCCAGACCCATCACGTTGTAGTTCGGGATGGCGCGCTCAGCACCCAGATAAGACAGGGTCAGCAGCGCTGAATTCGGGTTCAGCATCGCACGGCACTCTTTCGCCATAGCAACAAAGCTGTAGGCGCTGATGTCGTGAGCGATTTTGAAGCCTTCACGGGTAACGGCGTTTACATAGTCGCCATCCAGCTGGTCGCCCGGAGCGAAACCGATGGAGTGAACGAAACCGTCAAATTTTGGCCAGGTTTTTGCCAGTTCGGTGAACAGCGCAGTGATGCTCTCGTCTTCTGCCACATCGCACGGCAGAACAATGTCTGAACCCAAGTCTTTAGCAAACTCTTCCACACGACCTTTCAGTTTGTCGTTTTGGTAGGTGAAAGCCAGCTCTGCGCCCTGTTTGTGCATCGCCTGCGCAATACCGTAGGCAATGGAAAGTTTACTGGCAACGCCAGTAATCAGAATGCGCTTACCGGAAAGAAAACCCATAGCTGTAATCCTTATGGTCATTGTTGTTGGCGGCCGCAATGGTTAAAAAGTGCGCGACCGACGTTAATCGACGTGCGGATTCTAGCACGTCTCTGTCAAATGCGGTAAATCGCGCCGCGTTTTCCGCGACGCAGTGAACAATCAACGCTCACGCCGCCAGGCTTCGGCGGTCAGGGCTTCACCAAAATGGCTGGCGATCAACCGTTTGGTCAGTTCGTGCAGCGGGGAGGCCAGCACATCGGCGGTGCCGCCACGTTCCACCACTTCGCCCTGATGCATCACCAGCACCTGATCGCTGATGTGCTTCATCATGCCGATGTGCTGGGTGACATAAATATAGGAGATACCGTGCTTCTCCTGGAGTTCCAGCATCAGATTCACCAGCTGAGAACGCATGGTCATATCCAGCGAAGCCAGCGCTTCATCGGCGACAATCACTTTGGGTTGCAGGATTAAGGCACGTGCCAGCGCCAGACGTTGTTTCTGCCCCGGAGCCAGCATATGGGGATAGTAACCGGCATGATCGCGTAATAAGCCCACCTGGCGCAGCGTGGCAATGATGCGTTTTTCCCGCGCGTCGTCATCCAAATCGGTATTCAGGCGCAGCGGGAAATCAAGGATTTGACTGACGCGCTGGCGTGGATTCAGCGAGGTGGTCGGGTCCTGGAAAATCATGCGGATGCGCTGGCTACGATAACCATAATCGCCATACTCCAGCGGATGATCGTCAATCAGGATTTGTCCATCCGTGGGTGGCACCATGCCGCTCAGCATCTTCGCCAGCGTGGATTTACCGGAACCATTTTCTCCGATAATCGCCAGCGTCTGTTTTTCGCGCAGGGTAAAACTGACCTCCTTCACCGCCTCAACATGCTGGCGGCGAAACAAACCGGTACGGTAACGGAAGGTTTTGCTCAGATTGCGCACTTCCAGCAACGTTTCCATGTTTACTGACCCTCCATATTCAGCGGGAAGTGACAGGCGAACAGATGCGCTTTATTGCCGCTAAGACGCGGTGTTTCGATGCATTTACGCTGCGCATACGGGCAGCGCGGGCCAAGACGGCAGCCAATCGGTAAATGTTCCAGCGATGGGATCGCGCCGGACAAGGTATTCAGACGGCTTTTGTGCGGCAGGGCACTACCAAAATCCGGCATTGCGCGGATTAGCGCCTGGGTATAAGGATGATGGGGCGTCCCCATCAGATCATCACTCTGCGCGGTTTCCACCGTCTGGCCGCAATACATCACGTTGATGCGATCGGCCCATTGGCTCATGGTGCGCAAATCATGGCTGATCAGCAGAATGGTGGTGTTGTTGTTCTGATTGAGGCGGCTGAGCAGGCGGAAAATCTGCGCCTGGGTGGTCGGTTCCATGGCGTTAGTCGGCTCATCGGCAATCAACAACCGTGGCTGGTTCGCCAGGGCGATAGCAATCATCACTTTCTGGCATTCACCCTCGGTCAGCTCGTAAGGAAAGCTGCGCATGATGTCTTTATGATCTTTGATACCGACGCGATGCAGCAGCTCAATGGCGCGCGCTTTGCGCCAGAACCACAGACGCTGATACCAGTGGCCTTTAAATGTCCAGCGTGGTATCGCCTGCATCAGCTGGCGGCCAATACTTTCCGAGGGGTCAAGACAGGACTGCGGTTCCTGGAAAATCATCGATACATTATGACCGACAATACGACGGCGTTCGCGCGGGGACAGGCGCAGCAGATCGATATCGTCGAAGCGCATACGGTCAGCGGTGACGCGCCAGTTATCTTTGGTGACGCCGCAGATGGCTTTGGCGACCAGGCTCTTGCCGGAACCGGATTCGCCCACCAGGCCACGTACTTCGCCTTCGGTGAGGGTCAGATTGATGCGATCGACCGCCTTGACCGGGCCTTCTGCGGTCATAAATTCGATGGTCAGATTGCGGATATCAAGTAACGGCATTATTCAGCTCCCGCTTCTACGGCGCGACGGATGCCATCGCCCAGCAGGTTAACAATCAATACACTCACCATCAGTGCAGCACCCGGCAACATTACTGTCCAGGGGGCAACGTAAATCAGTTCCAGCGAGTCACCCAGCATCGCGCCCCATTCGGGCGAAGGCAGCTGTGCGCCAAGATCGAGAAAACCGAGCGCGGCGATATCGAGAATCGCCATCGACAGCGAACGCGTAAATTCACTTACCAGCAGCGGCAGGACGTTGGGCAATACCGCGCTCCACAGGATATTGAAGTTACGTGCTCCATCCAGACGAAGTGCCACCACGTATTCTTTTTCCATCTCATCGTGCACGGCGGTGTAGATTTCGCGCACCAGACGCGGGATCAGCGCCAGCCACACGGCCAGCATGGCGTGTTCCAGCCGTGGGCCAAGAAACGCCACCACAATGATCGCCAGCAGCAACGAGGGGATCGACAGCAGCGTATCCAGCACGTGGTTCATCACCGCCGAACGCAGACCGTGGGTAATGCCAGCCAGCACGCCGAGCACCAGCGCGCAGATCGCCGCCAGCAGCGTAACCAGAATCGCCGAACCCACGGTTGGCGTCACGCCGCTCAGCAACCGGCTGAGGACATCGCGCCCCAAATCGTCAGTGCCAAGGAAGAACGAGACATCGCCATAGCGTGACCATGAGGGCGGTAGCAACTGATAGCCAAGGAACTGCTGATCGATACCGTAAGGCGCCAGCAGGCCGCCAAACAGACACAGAAACAGGATGGCACCGAAGCCATATAAGCCGATCATTGCGCTGGTGTCGTGATAGAAGCGCTGCCAGCTGAGTCGGAAGGTGCCGGGCTGCCGTTTTTCGGCGTAGATATTATCGTAGGGCATACCATTCCTTATGTTTCAACGGGTTAAGCGCTGCGCCGACAATATCTGACAGCACGTTAACCACGATCACCAGGCCGCCTACCACCATCACACCGGCAGAAATTGCGGCATAATCCTGCTGGCGAATAGCATTGATCAGCCAGCGCCCCAGGCCCGGCCAGTTGAACACCACTTCCGTAATCATCGCCAGCGTCAGCATGGTGGAGAACTGCAAACCCAGACGGGGGATCACCGGCGGCAGCGCGTTATGCAGCACATGGCGGCGGATAACGGTAAAACGCGACAGCCCACGCGTTGCCGCCGCTTTAACGTAGTTTTTATCCATCACCTCGCTGGTGCTGCTGCGCAACAGGCGAATCACTTCAGTGGTCGGGGCAACGGCCAACACCACCACCGGCAGGATCATATGGTTCAGGGTGCTGATCAGCATCTCATGCCGCCACGGTGAATGACTCAGCCAGGCATCAATCAGCGCGAAACCCGTGACGTTCTGCACCGGATAGAGCAAATCAAAGCGGCCAGATACCGGTAACCAGCCGAGGGTCAACGAGAAAAACATCGTGAAGAGTAGCGCCAGCCAGAACACCGGCATCGAGAAGCCGAGCAGCGCCAGCGCGCTAATCGCTTTGTCCTGCCATTTATTACGCATCACCCCGGCACAGATTCCGAGAGGTATCCCGACCATCAGCGCCAGCATAAAAGCCAGAACGCACAGCTCCAGCGTGGCGGGAAACACCTCGCGCAGCTGGATATCAATCGACTGGCCATTGGTGCTGGACACACCAAAATCAAACTGAAGCAACCCCTTAAACCAGAACCACCAGGCATCAAACAAGGACGCGCCTTCCAGCGGGGCATTGGGGGTGAAATAACTCAGGCTGAAGCTGACCAGCGACAGCAAAAACAGCGTGATGATCAACAACAGCAGGCGACGCAATATATAGATGATCATGCTTATTCCTCGCTGCTTTCATCACGATAAACGCCTGCGAATGAGGCGTTACCAAACGGACTCAGCACCAGGCCTTTAATATCGTGGCGATAAGCCTGTAACCGCAGTGAGGAGGCCAGTGGCAGCACCGGCAGCTCCTGTGCCAGCATCTGCTGCGCCGTATCGTAACTCTCAATGCGCGCCGCAAGCTGCTGTGACAGCAGCGCTTGTTGCAGCACCTCATCGAAGGCGGGTGAGCACCAGTGCGCGTAATTGGTTTGCGAGCGAATCGCCGCGCAGCTCAGGAGCGGACGGAAGAAGCTGTCGGGGTCGTTACTGTCGGTGGCCCAGCCGGTGAGGGTAATATCATGGTTCATCGCCATCAGCTGTGCTTCCTGAAAACGGCCCTCCACCGGGACGATGGTGACGCGCACCCCGACCTGCGCCAGATCGGCCTGTAACAACTCGGCGGTTTTCAACGGGCTGGGGTTCCACGACTGCGACGCGGTGGGCACCACCAGACGCAAATGCAGATCCTCCACGCCGAGTGCCTTCAATGCTTCCCGCGATTTGGCCGGGTTATATTCTGTTACGCGCGCTTCATTATCATATGCCCACGAGGCGCGCGGCAGGATCGACGCGGCGGTTTCTGCGGTGCCGTAATAAATCGACTCCATCAGACGTTCATTGTTAATCGCCAGCGCCAGCGCGTGCCGTACTTCGGGGCGATCCAGCGGTGGCTTGCGGGTGTTAAAGGCCAGATAAGCGATATTCATGCCGGGACGCAACGTCATCCGTAAACGTGGGTCGTCACGCAGAATACTGAGCTGGCTGGCGGCTGGATACGCCAGCACGTCGCATTCGCCGGTCAGTAATTTCGACAGGCGACCGGTGCCGCCGACGCCAAGATCGATCACCACCTGCTGGAGACGCGGCACCCCGCGCCAGTATTGCGGGTTGCGCGCCAGGCGCAGATATTGCCCGGTGCGGTATTCGCTGAGCTGGAATGGGCCAGTGCCAACGGGTTCCCGATCCAGTCTTTCCTGCTGACCTTTGGCCGTCAGTTGATCGGCATATTCTTTGGAGAGCACCGGCGCGTAATGGGTGGCGAGATGCCACAGAAACGAGGCATCCGGACTGTTCAGGCGAATCTCGACGGTATCGTCATCGAGCTTTTTCACGCTTTGCACCGAGTCGGCAAATTGCAGGCTATCAAAATAAGGGTAGCTGCCACCGTTAACGTTATGCCACGGATGCTGGCGATCAAACATGCGGGCAAAGCTGAACACCACATCGTCGGCATTCATTTTCCGTGTCGGCGTAAACCAGTTGGTGTGCTGAAAGGCCACATCTTTACGCAGGTGGAAGCGATACGTCGCGCCGTTATCCCGCACTTCCCAGCTTTGCGCCAGGTCGGGTATCAGGCGATAGGTATAGGGATCGACATCCAGCAGGCGATCGTAAAGCTGCGCGGCAAGGGTATCGACCACTAACCCGCTGCTGGCCAGCTGCGGATTGAAGGTATTCACCGTGCCGTTGACGCAATAAACGAAGCCAGTGTGGCGAATATCGTTCGCAGGCAGCGCCCATGCAGACGCACTCAATACGCTGAGACCAAGCAACAGCGTGGGGAATAATTTTGGCATAGAACTCAACGATTCTGAGGCAATAGCGAGAGTGTATCGCAAACGCTGGGCACTCCCCAAATTAAGGACAGTTCTGGTGTCTTTTTCAGCAAACTGAGGGTGGGGTAATCACAACGTTAGTGTGGAGATGAGAAAAATTCTCAATTAGGGGTTTACAGATGATAATAAGAATGATTATTATTCTTCTGCGCTTCGACGGTGGCTCTACCGAAGAAGAGCACGACATTGCTCACATTGCTTCCAGTATTTGTTGCCCGCTTATTGCGGGCTTTTTTTTCTTCATACTTTGCGTTGTAGCTGTGTTGGCTGCACTCGCTCACCCTGGTCACATACTTATGTATGCTCCCAGGGACTCACTCCCTTGCCGCCTTGCTACAACGCAAACTATTTCGAAAAATCGTGCGGTAAACTCTCATCACTTGAATTGTGAATTTGATAGCTACTGATAGTAACGGTAGGTTACAATTTGCTTGGGTAATTTCGTTAAGACAAGGATGACTTATGATTGTACTGAGTGTTGTAGTGGGGATGCTTGTTATTGCTGTTACCGTTCTGGGATTTGAGATTCGCTATATCAGACGGAAGCTGAAAAAATACGAGATATACGATATTAACTAAACTTCGGAAGCATTCCGGCAATGATGATAATGCGCCCTGCGTCGGGCGCTTAAATCATTGTTTATCTTTCACTTTCAGGGCCTCGCGAATTTAATTAGCATGTTGATTTAATTATTATTTAATTAATTTCAACCCCATGCTTTTTCATCATTGCCCGCAGTTGATGATAGGTAACCCCCAGTAAATCTGCCGCCCGGCGCTGGTTATATTTCGCCTCCGCCAGGCTGCGTTCCACCAGCTGACGTTCCTGCTGGTTCTGCCACTGGCGCAGATCGAGTGGCAGAGCGGGCTGGCTATTTTCGCTACTGGCCGTCACCGGAACCGGCGCGCTGCGCGGTGCAAACGGATTGATAATGATGTTATCCAGCGGCTCCTCAATGCTGTGATGGCGATACACCGAGCGCTCCACCACGTTTTTCAGTTCACGCACATTTCCCGGCCAGTTGTAGTGCAACAACGTCTGTTGCGCCTGTTCGCTGAAACCGGGGAACAGCGGCAAACCCAATTCGCGGCACATCTGAATGGCAAAATGTTCTGCCATCACCAGGATATCACTGCGGCGCTCGCGTAGCGGTGGCAGCTGTACGACGTCAAAGGCGAGACGATCGAGCAGGTCCGCACGGAATTTGCCTTCCGCTGCCAGCGCGGGCAGATCTTCATTGGTGGCGCACACCAGACGGACATTGACCTGTAGTGACTGGTTGCCGCCGACGCGCTCCAGCTGCCCATATTCAATCACGCGCAGCAACTTCTCCTGCACCAGCATCGGCGCAGTCGCCAATTCATCGAGAAACAGCGTGCCGCCATCGGCGCGTTCAAAACGACCGAGATGGCGTTTCTGCGCACCGGTAAAGGCACCGGCTTCATGGCCGAACAATTCAGAATCGAGCAGATTTTCATTCAATGCAGCGCAGTTAAGGGAGATGAACGGACCTTGCCAGCGATCGGATAAATAATGTAAACGGCTGGCAATCAACTCCTTACCGGTACCGCGTTCGCCAATCACCAGCACCGGTTTTTCCAGTGGAGCGAGCCGCGAAACCTGTTCCAGCACTTCAAGAAAGTTGTTGGATTCGCCTAGCAGGTTGTCGTTACCATTTGCCATGATGAATTTCACCATCAGTTAATCAATTTCACTACCTTATGCGAATGCTGGCAGGATGTAAAACAATCAAGGTCAATAAATTCATACAGTTAAAAACTGGCACGCCTTTTGTATTAGTGATGAGCGTCTTACGCAACCACATTACACTCTGAGGAACATCATTATGGGTATTTTTTCTCGTTTCGCCGACATCGTGAACGCTAATATCAACTCTCTGCTGGAGCGCGCCGAAGATCCGCAGAAACTGGTACGCCTGATGATTCAGGAAATGGAAGACACGCTGGTGGAAGTGCGCTCCACCTCGGCCCGTGCTCTGGCCGAAAAGAAACAATTGCTGCGCCGTATTGAGCAGGCCGATATTCAGCAGGCTGAATGGCAGGAAAAAGCCGAACTGGCTTTGCGCAAAGATAAAGATGACCTGGCGCGCGCGGCACTGATTGAAAAACAGAAACTGACCGATTTGATCGCTGCGCTGCAACAGGAAGTGTCACAGGTGGAAGAGACGCTGGAACGTATGAAAGGGGAAATTGGTGAGCTGGAGAAAAAACTCAGCGAAACCCGTGCCCGTCAGCAGGCGTTGACGCTGCGTCACCAGGCAGCCTCTTCATCACGCGATGTTCGTCGTCAACTCGACAGCAATAAACTGAATGATGCGATGGCACGCTTCGAATCGTTTGAACGCCGTATCGATCACATGGAAGCAGAAGCGGAAAGCCAGCGTTTTGGCAAACCGAAAAGCCTCGATCAGGAGTTCACCGAGCTGAAAGCCGATGATGAAATCAGCCAGCAGTTGGCGGCCCTGAAAGCCAAAATGAATCGCAGCGAATAATGGTGCTGAACCAGTTACGGGTTAAATGATTAAGGAGAGTCAATGAGCGCACTTTTTCTGGCCATACCGCTGACCATCTTCGTGCTATTTGTTGCACCGATTTGGTTATGGCTCCACTACAGCAACAAACGCAACGGCGGTGCAGAGCTTTCATCGAACGATATGCAACGTCTGCAACAGATGACTCAGGATGCTCGCCGGATGCGCGAGCGTGTCGAAGCGCTGGAAGCGATTCTTGATGCCGAACACCCGAACTGGAGGCAACCATGAGCGGAGGAAGCCTGAAAGGGCGGAAGCTATGGCGCATCCCGCAGCAAGGTAAGGTGCGCGGCGTCTGTGCTGGCCTGGCGGAATATCTGGATATTCCGGTCACGCTGTTACGGGTGATTGTGGTGCTGTCGCTGTTTTTTGGTCTGTTCGCCTTTACGGTGATCATCTATTTTATCCTCGGCTTCGTGCTGGATGTGAAACCGGATGATGCGCCGGACGTACATAAACCCAGCGCCAGCGAGTTGCTGGATCAACTGGATGCAGCGCTACAGGTCGATGAACGTCATGTGCGTGATATTGAGCGCTACGTCACCTCGGAAACGTTCAGTGTGCGTAGCCGTTTTCGTCAAATTTAATCGCCGGAGGTTGCCTTGTCCGCCCAACGTTTTACAACTCTGCGTCGCCGCGCAGCACCTGCGTTGAAGTCGGCGGGAAAATTTATCATCATCAGTGCAGTCACTTACGCCCCTGGCGGCCTTGCTGGCTGGGCAGTGAAATCGGTGGCGCGGCGTCCGTTAAAGTTGTTACTGGCGTTTGCGCTGGAACCGTTGCTGACGAAGGTGTTTAGTCGCCTGTCGGCGCGTTTCATCAGGGAGAACGATGAAAAGACTGCAAAATGAATTGATGGCGCTGGTGAATCGGGGAGTTGACCGTCACCTGCGCCTTGCCGTGACGGGCCTGAGCCGCAGTGGCAAAACGGCCTTTATCACCTCACTGGTTAATCAGCTCCTGAATGTCCACAGCGGCTCTCGTTTGCCGCTGTTTTCTGTGGTGCGTGAGGAGCGTCTGCTCGGCGTCAAACGTGTGCCACAACGCGAACTGGGTACGCCACGTTTTACCTATGACGAAGGTCTGGCCCAACTTTATGGTGTGCCGCCCAGCTGGCCCACACCGACGCGCGGCGTCAGTGAAATGCGGTTGGCGTTACGCTATCGCCCGGATGAATCGCTGCTGCGTCACTTCAAAGACACCGCCACGTTGTATCTGGAAATTGTCGATTATCCCGGCGAATGGCTGCTCGATTTACCGATGCTGGCGCAGGATTATGCTGGCTGGTCGCGGCAGATGCTCGGATTGTTGCAGGGCGATCGCGCCGAATGGGCACAGCGCTGGCGCAGCCTGTGTGCCGATCTCGATCCTTATGCCCAGGCCGATGAAAACCGTCTGGCCGCCATCGCCGCCGCCTGGACCGAATATCTGCATCAATGCAAAGCTGAGGGTCTGCATTTTATTCAGCCGGGGCGTTTTGTGTTGCCGGGTGATATGGCTGGCGCGCCCGCATTACAGTTTTTTCCGTGGCCGCAGGTGGAGGATATCCAGCGACAGGCACCGGCGGGCAGTAATTTCGCCATGCTGCAACAGCGGTTTAATTATTACTGCCAGCATGTGGTGAAAGGCTTCTATAAAAATTATTTCCTGCGCTTTGACCGGCAGATTGTATTGGTCGACTGCCTGCAACCGCTGAACAGCGGACCGCAGGCGTTTAACGATATGCGTCTGGCGTTGACACAACTGATGCAGAGCTTTCATTACGGCCAGCGCACCTTATTTCGCCGATTGTTTTCGCCGGTTATCGACAAGTTGCTGTTCGCTGCCACCAAAGCGGATCACATCACCGCCGATCAGCACGCCAATATGGTGTCGTTATTGCAGCAGCTGGTGCAGGATGCGTGGCAGAACGCCGCATTCGAAGGCATCACCATGGATTGTCTTGGTCTGGCCTCGGTGCAGGCGACCGAAAGCGGGTTGGTTGATCATCGTGGCGAGAAGCTCCCCGCGCTGCGTGGTAACCGTCTCGACGATGGTGAAGCGCTGACTTTCTATCCCGGCGAAGTGCCGCCACGCCTGCCTGGTCACACCTTCTGGCAACAGCAGGGATTTCAGTTTGAACAATTCCGCCCGCAGCAACTCGACGTTGACCGTCCGTTGCCACACATTCGTATGGATTCGGCGCTGGAATTTTTGTTGGGAGATAAGTTGCGATGAACGATGAAACCCCGTTAAAACCGCGTATCGACTTTGCCCGGCCTCTGGATCGCGAAGCAGATAAACCGCTGCGTGCGGCGCAAACCTTCAGCGCCGACACTGACGTGGCGTTTCTCGCCACCCGTGAAGAGGAGCCGCTGGAAGAGGGGGCGGGTGAAAAAGTGGTTGAAGCGGCGCTGCGTCCGAAACGCAGCCTGTGGCGCAAAATGGTGGGTGCGGGCCTGGGCATTTTTGGCGTCAGCGTGGTGGCTCAGGGAGTGCAGTGGATGCACGATGCCTGGCTGACACGTGACTGGTTTGCACTCGGCAGCGGCGTTGCCGGTGGCTTGATCATCGCCGCCGGGGCGGGTGCGCTGATTAGCGAGTGGCGTCGGTTATATCGATTGCGGCAGCGCGCTGAGGAGCGTGATGTAGGGCGTGAGTTACTGCATAGCCACGGTATCGGTAAAGGACGTGCCTTCTGTGAAAAACTGGCACAGCAGGCGCAGCTGGATCAGGCGCATCCGGCATTGCAGCGCTGGCATGCCGCGTTGCATGAAACGCATAACGATCGTGAGATAGTGACGCTGTATGCGCAACTGGTGCAGCCGGTGCTGGATCGTCAGGCCCGGCGTGAAATCAGCCGTCATGCGGCGGAAGCGACCCTGATGATTGCCGTCAGCCCGCTGGCCCTGGTGGATATGGCGTTTATCGCCTGGCGTAACTTACGCCTGGTGAACCGTATCGCCACCCTTTACGGCATCGAACTGGGTTACTTCAGCCGTCTGCGCCTGTTTCGTCTGGTGCTGCTGAATATGGCCTTTGCCGGCGCTTCCGAGCTGGTACGTGAAGTGGGCATGGATTGGGTATCGCAGGATATTGCCGCGCGCCTTTCTGCCCGTGCTGCTCAGGGGATTGGTGCCGGTCTGCTCACGGCGCGCCTGGGTATTAAGGCGATGGAGCTGTGTCGACCGCTGCCATGGCTGGAAGATGACAAACCACGGCTGGGTGATTTCCGCCGGGAACTGATTGGCCAGTTGAAAGAAACCCTCAGCAAAAGCGAGGGCAAAGCAGGGCAGAGTGCTAAATAATCAACCCATGTTCACCTTTCACACTGAAAAAGGTGTGAAAGGTGAGATTTTCTTTGTTAATTGTGATTTTTGACGGGATTATTATTGGTTGTTCCGTTACACTTTTGTCAATCGTCGGCTTCATACTGTCAACTTTTCCTGACAGGCCCCTTCTGAGGCGTCGCAAGTTAGCGTATTATCACTAAAATCAAAACCTGAATAAGGCCATCGCAATGCGTTTGGAAGTTTTCTGCCAGGACCGTATCGGGCTGGCGCGCGAGCTGCTCGACCTGCTGGTTGCCCGCAATATCGACCTGCGCGGCATTGAAATTGCGCCACTCGGGCGCATCTACCTC
The DNA here is from genome assembly GCF_002095535.1 of Pantoea cypripedii. Taxonomy (NCBI): domain Bacteria; kingdom Pseudomonadati; phylum Pseudomonadota; class Gammaproteobacteria; order Enterobacterales; family Erwiniaceae; genus Pantoea; species Pantoea cypripedii. The sequence goes on along the minus strand of NZ_MLJI01000001.1, from coordinate 2,250,813 downwards.
AACTTTTCCGCACTGGAATTCGAACCATTCAGCTCACTGATGGCGGAAATTCGCCGTACACCTGGCGTGACAGATGTACGCACCGTGGCTTACATGCCATCAGAACGTGAACACCGGGCGCTGAGCGCGTTACTGGTGGCGATGCCGGAACCGGTATTATCCATCGACCTTAAATGCAAAGTGGAACTGGCGAATCCGGCGGCACAAAATCTGTTTAATCTCGACGAACAAAAAATCCGCAACCAGAACGCAGGGACGCTGATCAGCGGCTTTAACTTCCAGCGCTGGATTGAGAATGATCGGGTTGATGCTGAGGTGCAGCACGTGGTGATTCAGGGACGTGATTTCCTGCTGGAAGCACGCCCGATTTACCTCGCTGAAGAAGAAGGCCAGAGCGATCAGCCGGTGGGGGCGATGATCACCCTGAAATCCACCGCGCGTATGGGCCGTCAGCTACAGAACCTGACGGTAACCGATGAGTCGGAATTCGACCATATCGTAGCGGTCACGCCAAAAATGCGTCAGGTGCTGGATCAGGCGCGTAAGCTGGCGATGCACGATGCACCGCTGCTGATTGTCGGTGATACCGGCACCGGTAAAGATATGCTGGCGCGCGCCTGTCATTTGCGCAGCGCACGCGGCAAGAAACCTTTCCTGGCACTGAACTGCGCCTCGTTGCCCGATGATGTGGCGGAAAGTGAATTATTTGGTCACGCGGCGGGTGCCTATCCTAATGCGCTGGAAGGGAAAAAAGGGTTCTTCGAGCAGGCTAATGGCGGTTCGGTGCTGCTGGACGAAATTGGTGAGATGTCACCGCGGATGCAGACCAAGCTGTTGCGCTTCCTGAACGATGGCACTTTCCGTCGTGTCGGTGAAGAGCATGAGGTGCATGTTGATGTGCGCGTGATTTGTGCCACGCAAAAGAACCTGATTGAGCTGGTACAACGTGGCGAATTCCGTGAAGACCTGTTCTATCGCCTGAATGTACTGACGCTGAATCTGCCACCGCTGCGTGAACGCCCACAGGATATCCTGCCGCTCACCGAAATGTTTGTCGCCCGTTTTGCTGATGAGCAGGGGTTGCCACGTCCGCGTCTTTCTCCGCAGCTGACAGCCTTCCTCACGCGTTACAGTTGGCCGGGCAATGTGCGACAGCTAAAAAATGCGCTGTACCGTGCGCTGACGCAGCTGGAAGGTTACGAATTACGTCCGCAGGATATCGTGTTGCCGGAGCAGGCGCTGGATGTGTCGATGGGAGAAGAGGCGATGGAAGGGACGCTGGATGAGATCACCAGTCGTTTCGAGCGTTCGATTCTGACGCGCCTGTATCTCTCTTATCCCAGCACGCGTAAGCTGGCGAAGCGATTGGGCGTGTCGCATACCGCCATTGCCAATAAGTTGCGCGAATATGGGTTAAGCCAGAAACGCAACGAAAGCGAATAATCCGGCATAAAAAAACCGTCTTCATTGCTGAAGACGGTTTTTTTTATCTTACGACTTAGTTGAGCGCAGCCAGCGCCGCATCGTAGTTTGGCTCGCTGGTGATTTCGTTCACCAGTTCGCTATAAATCACTTTGTCGTTCTCGTCGATCACCACCACCGCACGTGCGGTCAGACCTTTCAGCGCGCCTTCGGCAATCGCCACACCGTATTCTTCTTTGAACTCAGCACCACGCAGGGTAGACAGCGTAACCACGTTGTTCAGGCTCTCTGCACCGCAGAAACGTGACTGGGCAAACGGCAGGTCAGCGGAGATGCACAGCACCACGGTATTGTTGGCTTTACCCGCCAGTTCGTTGAACTTGCGCACAGAAGCGGCACAGACGCCGGTATCAATGCTCGGGAAAATGTTCAGGACTTTGCGTTTGCCTGCATACTGAGAAAGAGTCACATCAGCGAGATCTTTAGCTACCAGAGAAAACGGTTTAGCCTGGGTGCCTGCCTGCGGGAACTGGCCTGCAACTGGCACCGGGTTGCCCTGGAAGTGAACATTCTGAGACATACGATTTCCTTTTAACGATGAAAATAGCTGACTTTTTAACACGTCAGTACAGGTATAGCCGTTGTTTATGACATATTTTTTAAGGGTTTACGAGAGCAAATCGTAGCGATTACTGAGCCGCCTCGCATTTAAGTGACGGATTAAAGGAGAAATAATGAGAACAGTAAAGAGTTATCCGGAAGCCTGGCCGTTGCATTCACCGTTTGTTATTTCCCGAGGCAGCCGCACTGAAGCGCAAGTGGTGGTGGTGGAAATTGAAGATGAGGGGATTCGTGGCGTGGGCGAGGCAACACCTTATGCGCGCTATGGTGAAAGCGAAGCCTCAGTGCTGGCACAAATTGCCAGCGTGCTGCCGCAGTTGCAGGCGGGTATGACACGGGCAGCCTTGCAACAGGCACTGCCGCCGGGGGCAGCGCGTAATGCCGTTGATTGTGCATTGTGGGATCTGGAGCGCCAGCAGCAACAGCAAAGCCTGGCGGAGTTATGTGGCGTCAGTCTCGCCAGCCGCATCGTCACCGCGCATACCGTCAGCATCGACACGCCTGATGCCATGGCCAGCAGCGCGCTGGCGCTGTGGCAGCACGGTGCACAGCTATTAAAAATCAAGCTGGACAATAACTTTATCAGCGAACGTTTGGTGGCGATTCGTAGCGCCGTACCGGAAGCCACGCTGATTGTCGATGCCAACGAGGCCTGGCAGGCGGAGGGACTGGCGGCACGCTGTCAGCTGCTGGCCGATCTTCAGGTGGCGATGCTAGAACAGCCACTCCCTGCTGCCCAGGATGCGGCGCTGGCAAATTTTATTCACCCGCTGCCGATCTGCGCCGATGAAAGCTGCCATACCCGCGAAAGCCTCGCCGCTCTGCAAGGGCGCTATGAGATGGTCAATATCAAACTGGATAAAACCGGTGGGTTGACGGAGGCACTGGCGCTGGCCGTCAGTGCGCGACAGCAGGGATTCGGCATTATGCTGGGCTGCATGTTGTGCACTTCGCGTGCCATCCGTGCGGCGCTTCCACTGACGCCGCTGGCGCAGTTTGCCGATCTCGACGGTCCCACCTGGCTGGCTGCGGATGTGGAACCGTCGCTGCATTTTGCTAACGGGGTGCTTATCCCTGCGGCTGCCAGCGCAGCAGATTAATCATGGCTTCCAGATACACCTCGGTGGCTTCGTCCACCGAAATCGGTGGCATCTCGGCGGTGATGCACAGCAGGTCAAGATCACTGCACCAGCTACCAAATGAGCCGGGGGTGGCATACCCGACACTGCTGACCACCGGCAGTTGCGTCTGCTGCGACAACCACTGCGCCAGTTCACTGTTGTGCGGATCGTCAATGCAGGCCAGTGGCTCATGCCAGGTCACCACCCAACGCGGCTTGATCTGATGAATCAGCTGACACAGCGCGCTGGTTTCTGGTTCTGATGAGGGACGTTCCCCGGTAGACAACACCACGTCCCGCTGGTCAGCCACGCTGTTCCAGCGGTATACGGTGTCACCACTTTGCCAGTTCGCCGCCGGAAAATTTCGGTTGAGATCGACACCATTGGCATTGGCGCGCAGGCCCAGCTGACAGCCATCAGGATTGACCGCCAGAATGACGTGATGACGGCGCAGAGACTCCGGCAGAGTGCGCATGGCACCTGATAGCGTTGCCACTGCGGCATTTTCGTCACCGTGGGTGCCCGCGATAATCAGACCGCTCTCGGCATCGGCAGCCGGAGCAGGAAACCACAGCAGCGGCGCACCCAGCACCGATTGCCCATATTGTTGCCAGACAGCATCCAGCTTGCCGCGCAGTGGGCGCGGGTGTAGTGACGACATAACAAACTTCCTCAAATTGTGACCGGGGATCCAGCCTCAACATAACGGTAAACAGCGCGCGGGAAAATAGCTATTTATCAATCAGCAATTTGCGATAAAGTGCCGAAAGTCGCTGGTGGCGCATTTTTTTTGGCGGCCGCCTTTTTTTGGGTAAAGGAGTGGTGATGAAAATAACTTTTCGCAAGACGCTTGCTGCCTTAATGGTTATCGGTGCAACTGCGCCGGTATTCGCCGCCAATGTGCCGCCGGGCGCACAACTGGCACCGGTACAGGAAATCGTGCGCCATATTAAAGATGAACCCGCATCGCTTGATCCGATGAAAGCCGTCGGCCTGCCGGAAATTCAGGTCATGCGTGATTTATTCGAAGGGCTGACCAATCAGGATGCGCAGGGTCATATTGTGCCGGGTGTGGCGCAAAGCTGGAGCAGTAACGATAACAAGACCTGGATTTTTAACCTGCGCAAAGATGCCCGCTGGTCCAATGGCGATCCGGTCAGCGCCCAGGATTTTGTTTACAGCTGGCAACGGCTGGTTGATCCGAAAAACAGCTCGCCTTCAGCCTGGTTTGCGACGCTGAGCGGCATCGAGAACGCTGAAGCCATCACCAAAGGGCAGATGAGCCCCGACAAGCTGGGTGTCAGCGTGCTGGATGGTAATCGCCTTAAGGTGACATTGTCACGTCCGGTGCCGTGGTTTCCCAGCATGGTAGCCAATGCAGCATTGTTTCCGGTGCCGGAAAAAGTCATTGCACAACAGGGTGATGGCTGGACGGCCCCCGGTAAGCTGGTCGGTAACGGGGCTTATCAGCTCCAGGATCGTGTCGTGAATGAAAAAATTGTGCTGATCCGTAACAGCCATTATTGGGATGATGCGCACTCGGTACTGACTAAAGTCACCTTCATTCCAATTAATGAGGAATCCAGCGCCACCAAACGTTATCGTGCTGGCGACATCGATATCACCGAATCCTTCCCGAAAAACATGTCCGCGCTGCTGAAAAAAGAGCTGCCGGGCCAGGTCTATACCCCGGACCAGCTTGGCACCTATTACTACGCCTTTAACACCGAAAAAGGCCCCACAGCCGATATCCGCGTGCGTAAAGCGCTGACATGGACCATCGATCGCCGCATCATTGCCGAGAAAGTGCTGGGCACCGGTGAGAAGCCCGCCTGGCGTTTTACCCCGGATGTGACCGCAGGGTTTACGCCGCAGAAAAGTTACATGCAGCAGCATAGTCAGCAGGAGCTTAATGCACAGGCTAAATCGCTGCTGACGGCAGCGGGCTACGGACCGGCGAAACCGCTGCATCTGACGTTGCTGTACAACACCTCAGAAAGCCATCAGAAAATCGCCATTGCGGTGGCATCGATGTGGAAAAAGAATCTGGGTGTCGATGTCACGCTGCAAAATCAGGAATGGAAGACTTATATCGATAGCCGCAACAGCGGCAATTTTGACGTCATTCGTGCCTCGTGGGTGGGAGATTATAACGAACCCTCTACCTTCCTCAGCCTGCTGACTTCCAGCCATAGCGGCAATATCGCGCGTTTTCATAATGCCGATTACGATGCCGTGCTGGCAAAAGCCAGTAACGAAACCAGCGCCCAGGCACGTAATCAGGACTACAACCGTGCCGAGCAAATTCTGGCTGAACAGGCACCGATTGCGCCGATTTATCAGTACACCAACGGACGTCTGATTAAACCCTGGGTGAAAGGCTACCCGATCACCAATCCGGAAGACGTGGCCTACAGCCGCGAAATGTGGATTGAAAAACACTAATCTCCCTGGCGGCCACTCTGGCCGCCTGTCATGTTTGCTCACAGCCTGAAGATTGCAACTCGTCGTCGCCACGCTAGACTGTATCGTATTGATTTTGATGGAGAGGCGAGTTCGTGAACGTCATTGAAGGTAAAGCATTGCAGGTTTCAGATGCCATTGTGGCTTGTCAGCTCGACGGTAAAGGTGGGGTGATCGCCATTGATGACTCTGAGGTCATCAATTGTGAACGTCCCTGCTGGTTACACCTGAATTACACCCAGGAGCAGAGCGCTGAATGGCTGCAAAAGACTCCACTCATCCCCGACGCCGTGCGTGATGCGCTGGCTGGCGATAGCATGCGACCGCGTGTGTCGCGTCTCGGCGATGGTTTTATGATTGTGCTGCGCAGCGTTAACCACAACAGTGATTCACGACCGGATCAGCTGGTGGCGATGCGGGTATTTATTAATGACAAACTGATTGTTTCGACGCGGCGTCGTAAAGTTTACGCCATCGATGAAGTGCTGACCGATCTACAAAACGGTAATGGCCCGGTAGACGGCGGCAGCTGGCTGGTGGATGTGTGTGACGCGCTGACCGACCATGCCAGCGAATTTATTGAAGAGATGCATGACAAGATAATCGAGCTGGAAGATGCCCTGATGGACCAACAGGTCCCGGCCCGGGGTGAACTGGCGTTGCTGCGCAAGCAACTGATTGTGATGCGTCGTTATATGGCCCCGCAGCGGGATGTTTATGCGCGGCTGGCCAGTGAAAAACTGGCGTGGATGGATGATGACAACCGTCGTCGCATGCAGGACATTGCCGACCGCCTCGGCCGCGGGCTGGACGATCTGGATGCGGGGGTGGCCCGGACGGCAGTGCTGACCGATGAAATCGCCGCGGTGCTGGCGGAAGCGATGAACCGGCGTACCTACACAATGTCATTGCTGGCGATGATTTTCCTGCCGACCACGTTTTTAACCGGCCTGTTCGGCGTCAACCTGGGCGGTATCCCCGGCGGCAGCTGGCATCTGGGCTTTGGCGTGTTTTGTCTGTTGCTGCTGGTAATGGTGCTGGGACTGGCCTGGTGGCTAAGACAACGCAAATGGCTATAAGCGCCATTACTGATGTTAATAGCGGGTTAGCAGAAGGTAACCCGCTGTAAATTAAGGATGCGAGGGCAAAAAAGCGTAAAAAAACTGATCGACGTCAATATCCATATCAGGCAACAGGAGCAAACTCTCTCTCGCAGGTGAATGCAACGTCAAGCGATGGGCGTTGCGCTCCATATTGTCTTACTTCCTTTTTTGAATTACTGCATAGCACATTTGATTCGTACAACGCCGGCTAATCCGCCGGCTTTTTTTTGTCCGTTTGCCAGTGCCGCTTATCTTTACCTATGCTTATAAGACATTCAGCGACAAGGAGAAGGGCATGTCTGTTATTCGCGCCACCGATCCCATTCCAACCGATCCACCACCGATTCCGGAACCGATTCCGCATCCACAACCCATTCCTGAACCCGATCCGCCGTACGATCCTGAGTTTCCACCGATTATCGATCCACCCCCGCATCGTTAATAAAAAAGGCGCGTAGCCGAAGCGACGCGCCTTTTTCTGTCGGGGCGAATTACTTTATCTGCAAAACGTCCAGACGGACGCTCAAATCGACAGCGTCTTCCTCTTCCGGCTGCCAGCCAGCAGGTTGCACGGGCAGCGTTTCCCGATCGAATGCCAGATCGCCACCATCAATCACCGCATCACCATGCTGAATGCCTTTGAAGTCAAACAGGTTAATGTCGGCCATATGGGAAGGCACGATGTTCTGCATCGCGCTGAACATGGTTTCGATACGGCCTGGGTAGCGTTTATCCCAGTCGCGTAGCATATCGGCCACCACCTGACGTTGCAGGTTAGGCTGGGAGCCACACAGATTACACGGGATAATCGGGAACTGACGGGCCTCAGAGAAACGGATGATGTCTTTTTCGCGGCAATAGGCCAGCGGGCGGATCACGATATGCTTGCCATCATCGCTCATCAGCTTCGGTGGCATACCCTTCATCTTGCCGCCGTAGAACATATTGAGGAACAGCGTTTGCAGAATATCGTCGCGATGGTGGCCAAGGGCAATTTTGGTACAACCCAGCTCAGTCGCGGTGCGATAGAGAATGCCGCGGCGCAGACGCGAGCACAGCGAACAGGTGGTTTTGCCTTCCGGAATCTTCTCTTTAACGATGGAGTAGGTATCTTCGTTAACAATCTTATACTCAACACCGAGGTTATCCAGATACGCGGGCAGGATGTGTTCCGGGAAGCCTGGTTGCTTCTGATCAAGATTCACCGCCACCAGTGAAAAGTTAACCGGCGCGCTTTGTTGCAGATTGCGTAAGATTTCCAGCATGGTATAGCTGTCTTTGCCGCCCGACAGACACACCATGATGCGATCGCCTTCTTCGATCATATTGAAATCGGCAATCGCTTCGCCCACGTTGCGACGCAGACGCTTTTGTAATTTGTTCAGGTTGTACTGCTCTTTTTTTGTGACTTCTTGATTTTCTGACATTATTTTCACGCTTTACAATGACGGCTTGAGGTGTGAAGCATCGCAGAACGCATCCCACGACTGAAAACCCCTCTGACATGAGTGCGTATGGTACGGATTGCAGCGCTGAACGCCAGCGCATTTTGCAGTTATCCTGGTGATACGGCTACTGAGATTCTTCAGATAAAGTGCCTGCATTCTGCCGCGATAATCACCGGAGCAGCTTGCTCCGACGCATTGCACACGCCTGAAGAGCCAGATACGCTGCCAGCGCAGACACCATCATTCCTGACACCATCAGCACTCGTTGCTCTGAAGCGTAGATGGTAGGTGACAGGCCGAGCATCACCGTTCCTGAATACGAGACGATATAGGCTATCGCAATGAGCCATGCCGCTTTCCTCTCCTGTTGCGCCAGGAACACCAGCAGGGTAGTGGCGAGAGCAAAGATGATAACCGTCGCGGCTCTGGCAATGGCGAAAGTGCTGGTTATATTCTCTGAACTGAACTTATAGATGGCATCAAAATTTGATGTAGCAAAAACTCTGCGTTCAATCAGTGACAAGATGATGGTTGCAATAAGCAGTAACAGAGAAAATATTTGCGCCTTTTTATTGTTACGGAGTATCAGGGCTAAACATAAATAAATAATACCGACTGCGATTGGCTGAACGGTGAACATCTGGTCAAAGGCCAGGTTTAATCCCATGAGGACTTTATCAACAAAGTTGAGATTAACAAAATCAGGCATCCAGCGCCCAATCTCAAGATGTAATCTATTGGCATTTCCTGGGCTAAGTATTATATACGTCAAGGCCAGCAAAGTGGTGGCCAGAGAGAGGAGTGCCATTTTTTGCACTGGCCCCCGGTAGAGTAACGCGATTGTCGGCAACAGAAAGAGATTGATGACCACAAGCTGTTCGCTGAACGACGACAAGAAAAAGATTATCGCGGTGAACAACGCATTTCTGTAGAGATGCTGCTCTGTCGTGCATCGTTTAAGCAGAGCAAAACCCAATATGGCAAGGGCAAACGGCCACAAATAGTTAACCGAACCCGTCATCCACAGGATGCCTTCATTGATAAATCCTTTCTTGATCGTGAAAAGTATGATCAGTAAAAAAGTCAGGCTTGATAAAATGACCTCTTTTTTATTTTTCGCCACGATCGCGGAAAATGAACACACTGTTATAGCGATAAAAAATGCATTTAAAAAAGCCCAGGTTTGTTTGTGGTTTATTATTTTTAATAACGCAAATTCAATCGGTGTGCGGGAAGACCAGGTCTGATAGCGTATGACTAACCACTGGAAAATATCTGGCGTGTGTGCCTGATTAGAAAACCAGACATCATCTGAATAGTGGGAAATGCCTTTTAGCTTTAAATAAGAAAATGCGCACAGGAAAATAATAAAAAAAAGAGCTGTGAAACTCCGTGTCATTGTTTTTTTCTACCTTGCGTACCTGATAAGTATTAGAACCCTGCTGACGTTATATTTTATCAGGTACGAGGCACGGGAAAAAGATGGGTATGATCATGATAAGCGCAGAATTATCATCTATACACAAATGATAATTATTATCATAAACTGGTCGAGTGCTAATAAAGGAGTGGTTATGAAGCCCGAAGCGAATGACATCCTGAAAACCGATTGCTGCATTGTTGGCGGAGGCCCGGCGGGGTTGATGCTGGGGTATCTGCTGGTGCGTGCTGGGTTACGTGTGGTGGTGATAGAGAAACACGCCGACTTCCTGCGTGATTTCCGCGGGGACACCATTCATCCATCTACGCTTGAAATCATGCATCAGCTCGGTTTACTGGACGAACTTTTACTCTTACCACATCAGCGTGCTGAAAAGTTGCAGGCTGAATTGGCCGGTGAGGAAGTTACCATGGCCGATTTCACCCGATTGCCCGTGCAATGCCGTTTTATCGCGTTTATGCCGCAATGGGACTTTCTCAACTTTCTGGCGCAGAAAAGCGCGCAGTTTGCCGGTTTCACCCTGCTGCAATCCACCACTTTCGACCGCTTTCTCTACCAGCATGACACCGTGCGGGGCATTCGGGCGAACACTGAAAACGGCCCGGTGGAAATTCAGGCTCCGCTGGTCGTGGGGGCTGATGGCCGCAATTCAGCGGTCCGTCTCGCCGCCGGGTTGACCAGTCGGGCGTTTGGCGCATCAAAGGATGTGGTGTGGTTTCGGCTGGATAAACAGCCGGGCGATCCGACCTGGGGAATGGGGCATAAGGGGCCACGGCAAAACTTTATCGTTATCGATCGCGGCAGCTACTGGCAATGCGGCTACACCATTGCGAAAGGCCAGTTTGAGGAATTAAAGGCGGCGGGCCTGGATCAGTTTAAACAGGCTATCGCTGCCGTGGCACCCTTTAGCGTGGAACGGATGTCAATGCTGGAGGAGTGGCAGCAATTTAAGCTACTGTCGATCCGTATTGACCGGCTCGATAGCTGGATGAAGCCCGGCGTGCTTTGCATCGGCGATGCGGCGCACGCGATGTCGCCGATAGGTGGGGTTGGCGTCAATCTGGCAATTCAGGATGCGGTCGCAGCCGCCAATTATCTGACGGAACCGCTGCGTCAGGGAGATGTCAGTCTGCGCGATTTGGCGAAGGTACAGAAACGCCGTCAGTTTCCGACGGTGGCAACACAATTTCTGCAAATTAAAATGAGCAGCAATAAACGTAAGCCCGGCAGTAAAAGCCCGATGCCGGGTCTTATCCGCCGCTTTCCCTTTCTGCGTTTTGTCTTTGGTCGCCTGATCGGGCTGGGATTCCGCATGGAGAAGCCACGGTTTTCTGGCTAAGTCAGCCACTGGAACCGGATCAGCATTCTTTGCCTGAATTATTTGTGCATTTATTGATCTGCGCGAAGATTTTGCTTTGTCTGCACTGACAGGATGGAAGCATAAGTTACTTTAGTTTCTAAAGGTGAGGAGAGGCAGATGCAAACGTACGACATGGTATTTGAAGAAGCGTGCCGCCTGGTGGGGCAATGTTACCTGGAACTGGCGCAGCGTGGCGCGGCGACAGAAAAAGATGTGCTGGCAACGGAGCTACAAAATCTGCAACTCCGTTATCGCGAATTAACCGGCTCTCCGAACCGGGCAGTGGAGATGGCGATTACCCAACTCAAGCCCTGTTGATGTGCGATCAGCCCGGCCATGTGTGCCGGGCTTTGTTTATGACTCGTTTTTCTCTGCTTTCCCTGCCAGTTCTGCCAGCCGCTGATAACGTTGCGTAGCAGCGTCGCTGGCATCGCGCCACAACTGAGCAGCGGCTTCCGGCTCGCTGGTTTGCAGCTGCCGGAAGCGCTGCTCATTCATCAATGCCTGCTCCAGCTCAGAGCTGGGTGGGCGTGAATCCAGTGACAACGCGGCTTTGCCCTGTTCCGCACGACGTGGATCGAAGCGATAGAGCGGCCAGAATCCACTGGTGGTCAGCAGGCGCATTTGTTCATGACTATAGGCCAGGTCATAGCCATGCTCCTCGCAAGGGCTGTAGGCGATGATCAATGACGGCCCCGGCCAGGCTTCGGCTTCCTGAATCGCTTTCACCGTTTGGTTGAGCTGGGCACCGAGTGAAATCTGCGCCACATAAACATGCCCGTACAGCAAGGTTGCCATACCAAGGTCTTTACGCGCCTTACGTTTGCCCTGTTCGCCAAACTTGGTGACGGCCCCCAGCGGGGTGGCTTTCGAGGCCTGGCCGCCGGTATTGGAATAGCATTGGGTATCGAGCACCAGCACATTAACGTTTTCACTCAGGCTCATCACATGGTCCAGCCCGCCATAACCAATGTCATAGGCCCAGCCATCGCCGCCAATCAGCCACACCGATTTATCCACCAGCGCATCGGCTGCGGTCATTAGCGCCTGGGCCTCCTGCTGCGTCGCGCTTTGTAACAAGGTACGCAGTTGCGCGATTTGTTCACGGCGCAATGATGGCGTGACATTGTCACCTTTAAGGGCGGCAACCAGATCTTCTGGCAAATGTGCGGCGCACTGATCCAGCAGACGCAACGCGCGCTGACGTTGCTGATCAACGCTCAGCCGGAACCCCAGACCAAACTCGGCGTTATCTTCAAACAGGGAGTTGGCCCAGGCCGGACCGCGCCCGTCAGCGTTGGTGGTATAAGGCGTAGACGGCAGATTACCGCCATAGATGGAGGAACAGCCGGTTGCATTGGCGATTAACAGCCGGTCGCCGTAGAGCTGAGTCAGCAACTTAATATAAGGCGTTTCGCCGCAGCCGGAACAGGCACCGGAATATTCAAACAGCGGGGTAATCAACTGAGAGGTACGGATATCGATACGCTCCAGTTGCTCAGCGGTGATCTCCGGCAGGGCAAGGAAGGCGTCGTAATTGATTTTTTCCGTTTCAACATGCTCCAGACGCGATTTCATGTTGATGGCTTTGATTTCCGGATGTTCACGATCGCTGGCCGGGCACACTTCAACGCACAGGTTACAGCCGGTGCAATCTTCGGGGGCGACCTGTAACACGTATTTTTGTCCGCGCATATCGCGCGATTTAACATCCAGTGAGGCCAGGGTCGCGGGCGCACCCTCCAGCGCTTCCGGCGACACGACTTTGGCGCGAATCGCGGAGTGCGGGCAGGCCGCCACGCAATGGTTACATTGGGTGCAGAGATTGGGCTGCCAGATGGGTACAGCCTCGGCAATGTTGCGTTTTTCCCATTGGGTGGTGCCGGTCGGCCAGCTGCCATCGGGGGGTAAGGCGGATACTGGCAATTTGTCACCCAGACCGGCCAGCATCGCTGCTGTCACGGTTTTGACAAAATCAGGTGCGTTATCAGCGACCACCGGGGGGCGATGCGGGCTGCGAGTATCGACGGCTTGCAACGGCACGGCTTCCAGCGCCTGTTGTGCCATCGCCAGCGCCTGCCAGTTGCGCTGCACCAGTTCCTCACCTTTGCTGCGATAGCTGCGGGCGATGGCGTTTTGCAGCTCGGTCAGGGCGCTGTCACCCGGCAAAATTTGCGTCAGCTGGAAGAAAGCCATTTGCATCACGGTATTGATGCGTGCCCCTAACTGGCATTCGCGCGCAATGCGGGCGGCGTTGATCACGTAAAAACGTGCCTGTTTGTCGTTCAGCTGCGTCTGCACTTCCTGTGGCAGACGCGACCACACTTCATCGGCCGCGTAAGGGGTATTCAGCAGAAAAATGCCGCCGGGTTTGAGTTGATCCAGCATCGAATATTTGTCGATGAACTGTAACTGATGACAACCGATAAAATCGGCCTGCTGAATCAGATAGGCCGACTGGATCGGTTGCTGGCTGACACGCAAATGCGAAACCGTCAGCCCGCCGGCTTTTTTCGAGTCATAGACAAAATAACCCTGCACCTGCCAGGGCGTGGCATTGCCGATAATCTTCAGATTATTTTTGGTGGCACTGACGCTGCCATCGCTGCCCAGCCCGTAGAACAAGGCTTCGAGGTGGGCGCGATTGGGGACAATATTGGTTTCCGGCGGCAGCGACAGATGAGTGACATCGTCATAAATGCCGACGGTAAAGCGGGCCGGTGGTTCGGGACGTTGCAGGGCGCGGAACACGGCCAGCACCGCGTCAGGTGCGAATTCTTTCGATGATAAACCGTAGCGTCCACCGCAGACGCGCGGCAACGTGCTGCGCTCGCCACGACTGTAGGCTTCCGCCAGTGCGGTCATCACATCCAGAAACAGCGGTTCGCCGAGCGCGCCGGGTTCTTTAGTCCGATCCAGCACCGCCACGCGCTGCACAGATTCAGGCAGCACGGTCAATAGATGGCTGGCGGAGAACGGACGATACAGGCGGACTTTGACCAGGCCGACTTTTTCGCCACGCTGCAATAACTCATCAATGGCTTCTTCGGTGGTGCCACAGCCGGACCCCATCATAATAATCACCCGCTCCGCCTGCGGATGGCCGTAAAACTCGAACGGCTGATAACGGCGGCCGGTTTGCCCGGCAAACGCTTCCATGGCATTAATCACATGCCCGGTGCAGGCGTCGTACCACAGGTTAGTGGCTTCGCGTGACTGGAAATACGTATCCGGATTGGCTGAGGTGCCGCGCACGGTGGGGTGGTCCGGGGTAAGCGCGCGGGCCCGATGCTGCGCAATCGCTTCCGGTGGCATCAGTGCCAGCAGCGTCTCGTCACTGATCGGGACGATTTTATTGATCTCGTGCGAAGTACGAAAACCGTCAAAAAAATGGATAAACGGGATGCGGCTATTGAGCGATGCCATTTGCGCAATCAGGGCGAAATCCTGCGCTTCCTGTACGCTGGAGGCACAAAGTTGCGCACAACCGGTCTGGCGTACCGCCATCACGTCAGAATGATCGCCGAAAATCGATAAGGCATGGGTAGCCACGGTACGTGCCGCCACATGCAGGACAAACGGCATCAGTTGCCCGGCCAGTTTGTAGAGCGTCGGGATCATCAGCAGCAGGCCCTGCGATGAGGTGAACGAGGTGGAAAGTGCACCGGTTTGCAGTGCACCGTGTACGGTGGCAATCGCACCGCCCTCGGATTGCATCTCCACCACACGCGGGACGTCGCCCCAGATATTGCGGCGGCCAACGCCCGCCCAGCTATCCGCCAGCTCTGCCATGGTTGAGCTGGGCGTGATGGGGTAGATGGCGATAACTTCGCTGGTACGGAAGGCGACAGAAGCCACAGCACCGTTGCCGTCGACGGTAATCATAAATCGTCCTTTGCTAAGCTGAGAATGCCCGTAAAATTGCCGGGGTTAATCATTTCAGTCTAGCAAAGCGTCCTGCCGTCACTTTCTTATCTGTGTGGTGTGCGGAATCCTGCGCACCGAAATCTAACTTTGCTGCTTTTTATACCACTTACGCCAGATTGCTGTGGGCCTGAAAGGCGGGCATTTTTCGCCGTTAAGTAGTAAAAAAACGTCAATCAGGATAATTCTGGTTGCAAAGCCGGAAAGAAAATTTTGTAAAAAGCTGTGTCGCCTCTCGACCCCTTGCGGCGCCTGACATATGCTGGTTCGAATTTTTCCCCATCCGCCCGGAGCCTGAACGATGAAAGCCGCTTCCTTCCTGCTGGCCGGTGCTGCACTGTTACTTTCTGCCTGCAGCAGCAATAGTGATAATGAACCGCCGCAACAGGCGACTGCCGCACATATACAACCGCAGGTGGTGATGTCGTCGCTGGCGGAATCGAATTGCTCGAATGCCGGGGGTACACTGGCGTTTTCACGTCAGCTCGATGGTTCCCGTATCGGGATGTGCCAGTTGGCAAATGGTCGTCGTTGTGATGAGCAGGCGCTGATGGGTGGGAGATGCGCCCGCTAACGCAGGCGCACACAGTCAGGCTTTTACCAGATTAGGACACTCTTCCCCCCGTTCCAGCTGGCCGAGATTGCTCAGCGTGCTTTCGGAGATGGCGGTTAAGGCTTCCGCCGTCAGGAATGCCTGATGGCCGGTAAATAATACGTTGTGGCATGCCGAGAGGCGACGAAACACGTCATCCTGAATCACATCATTCGATTTATCTTCAAAGAACAGATCCCGCTCGTTTTCGTACACATCCATCCCCAGCGCGCCAATTTTCTGCTGCTTCAGCGCGTCAATCGCGGCCTGAGAATCAATTAAGCCACCACGACTGGTGTTGATGATCATCACCCCATCTTTCATCTGGCTGAAAGCATGGGCATTCAGCAAATGGTGATTTTCTGGCGTTAACGGGCAGTGCAGGGTAATGACATCGGACTCGGCAAATAAGGTTTTCAAATCCACATATTCTGCGCCAAGCTCCAGCGCCTGCGGGCTGAGATAAGGATCAAACGCCAGCAGGCGCATACCGAAGCCCTTCAGGATACGCATGGCAGCCACGCCAATCTTACCGGTGCCGACCACGCCTGCGGTTTTATTGTGCATATTAAAACCGGTTAAGCCATCGAGCGAGAAGTTAGCGTCACGGGTACGCTGATAAGCGCGATGGATGCGGCGGTTCAGCGTCATCATCAGGCCCACCGCATGTTCCGCTACGGCTTCCGGCGAATAGGCGGGTACGCGCACGACCTGTAACCCAAGCGCCGCAGCGGCGGTCAAATCGACGTTATTGAATCCGGCACAGCGCAGCGCGATATATTTCACCCCCAGCGCAGCCAGTTCCTCCAGCACCACTTTGCCACCATCATCATTCACGAAAATACACACGGCATCACAGCCGACGGCGTTTTTGGCGGTGGTTTCTGTCAGCAGAAAGTCAAAGAACTCCAGTTCAAAACCGTAGCTGGCGTTGACGTGTTCGAGGTATTTCTGGTCATACTGTTTGGTGCTGTAAACCGCAACTTTCATTGTTTCGCTCCTGAAAAATGGAATGCAGGTATGTTCACAGGATAACGGTTTCTGCGTAACTTTGCTGGTGAATACCCGAAGCAGGGTTTAAGCCTTCAATAACCCGGCATAACATGCCATCATCTTCGTCAGGATTGTGTTAAGAACAGGAAAGTGAGCTGCCATGACGCGGGGCCTACGCCGATTACTTGCTGCGCTGCTGGCGCTGACATTGTTGCTATTGGGATTGTTACTGACGGTGACGCAATGGTTGCCACGTCTGGTCGGTATCTGGCTGCCGGACAATACCCGCGTGGAACTGAACGCTGCGCCCAGCTGGCAACAGGGCGGTCTGTTTATTCCTGAAGTCCGCTACCTGGCCGGGGATTGTGAGCTTGCTAAAGTCAGTGATGCCCGGCTCGGCTGGCATCAGCATCGCTGGCAACTCGCCGCCCGCCAGCTACAACTCAACAGTGACTGCCTGCAATCGTTGCCGCAAAGCAGCGTACCCAGCGACGCCCCGCGTACTCTGGCGCAATGGCAGTCGATGCTGCCCGGTGCGGATATCCATCTTGATCAACTGGTTCTTTTACCGTGGCAGCAATACGCCGGTCAGTTTGACCTGACTCTCGACAAAGACGCGCAGCACCTCCGTTATCAGGGCGACAATCTTCAGGTTGACGCACGTTTGCAAGGTCAGCAACTGCAACTGGCGCAGCTGCAATTAACCCACCCGTTACTGCCCAAACCGCTGGATGTGCATGGCACTCTGACGTTACCCACTTTTGCCGATGGTCTGCCGGTGGCCGGTGAACTCAGTGGCGATATCAGCCTGACGCAGTGGCCACAGCCGCTCAGCCTGGCGCTCAACTGGCAACAGCAGCAGGGTAAGCTGACGGTGCGTCAGCAGGATGACGAACAGCCCTTGCTGCAACTGCCGTGGCAGATCGACGATCAACACATCCGTATTACCCAGGGACAATGGCGCTGGCCGCAGCAGGGACAACCGCTGGCGGGGGGGCTGGCGCTGACGCTGACTGACTGGCAGCAGGGGCTGGAAAACACGCAGATCGAGGGACGCTTCAATTTGCTGACGCAAGGCAAGGGCGGCAAGGGCAACCTGGTACTGAGCGTCGGACCCGGCTCCCTCAGCCTGCAAAACAGCCATTTACCGTTCCAGTTAACCGGTGAAAGCAAATTTTCTGAGCTGCAATTATACGGTGCTATTCCGGGCGTATTGCAGGGGATGCTGACCGATCCGCAATTGGCGCTGAGGCCCGGTGCCTTGCTGCGCCTGCGTGGCCGTCTGCTTTCGACACTGCAAGTGGATGAGGCACGCTGGCCGTTGGCCGGGGTGACATTGAGTACGGCGGGGATAAACGGACGGTTGCAGGCGATCCTGCAGGCACACGATCCCAGCTTTGGCCGCTTCAGACTGCATCTTGATGGTCGGGCCACACAATTCTGGCCCGATCGGGGACGCTGGAACTGGCGCTACTGGGGCGACGGGGTGATGGAGCCGCTGAATGCCAAATGGGATGTGAAAGGCACCGGCAGCTGGCAGGACCAACTCATCAGTCTCGATACGCTGGACACCGGTTTTGATCAGCTGGCTTACGGCATGGTTGAGGTGAGCAAACCACGTCTTACCCTCACCGCGCCGGTACGCTGGCAGCGCGATGCACAGCAGCCCGCTTTTAACGGCGGCTTTGCTCTGAAGTCGGGTCAGACCAGCTTCAGTTACGGTGGCTGGTTGCCGCCTTCGGAACTCGATTTTGAAGCGAAAGGCAGCGACCCGAGCCAGTTTATCTGGCGTGGTCAGCTCAAGGCAGGCGATATCGGTCCGTTGCGGGTGCATGGGCGCTGGGATGGCGAACGATTACGTGGTGAAGCCTGGTGGCCAAAACAATCGCTGGCGGTGTTTCAGCCTTTACTCAGCAGCGATCTGAAGATGCGCATTCAGTCGGGCGATCTTCAGGCGCAGGTGGCGTTTTCAGCTGCCAGCGATCAGGGATTCGAGGCGGGTGGGCACTGGGTGGTGAAAAACGGCAGCGTCTGGATGCCAGATAGCGAAATTAATGGTATCGATTTCTCGTTGCCGTTCCGCCTGAAAGATCATCAATGGCAGCTTGGCCGACGCGGGCCGGTATCCCTGCGCATCGCGGAAGTGAAAAATCAGTTTGCTTTGCAGAATATCACCGCCGATTTGCAGGGCCATTATCCGTGGCAGGAGCGGCAGCCGCTGACGCTCTCCAATGTTAACCTCGACCTGTTAGGTGGCCACGTCAGCCTGCCGGAGCTGCGTCTGCCGCAGCATGACCCCGCGCGTATTTCACTGCGTGATATCGACCTGAGTCGCCTGATTACCGCGATTAAACCGAAACAGTTCGCCATGTCCGGCAAGGTTAATGGCGAATTGCCGTTGTGGGTGAATAATCCACGCTGGCTGGTAGAGAAAGGCTGGATCGCCAACAGCGGCCCGCTGACCTTTCGCATGGATAAAGACATGGCGGATGCCATCACCAGCAACAATTTTGCCGCCGGTGCGGCGATGGACTGGCTACGTTATATGGAGATCTCCCGTTCATGGGCCACGCTGGACCTGGATAACTTCGGCAATCTGACCATGCAATCGGAGGTGAAGGGCACCAGCCAGTTCAGCAATCGCCGACAATCGGTCAACCTTAACTACCGTCATCAGGAAAATCTGTTCCAGCTGTGGCGCAGCCTGCGCTTTGGCGATAATTTGCAATCCTGGGTGGAGCAAAATGCCACCCTGCCATCCAAAAAGGACCCCCAACCATGAGCCTGAGGGCATTACTGGTGCTGGCAGCCGGGCTGCCGCTGATTGGCTGCGTGCCGCGTATTGAAGTCGCGGCACCGAAAGAGCCGATCACCATCAATATGAATGTAAAAATCGAGCATGAAATTCACATCAAGGTGGATAAAGATGTGGAAGCCCTGCTGAAGAATCAGAGCGGTTTATTTTGAGGAGGGGGGCGATGAAGCGTAAAGGGATAGTTCTGCTATTGGCGCTGTTACTGGTGCCTTCCGCCTGGGCGCTGACGCTCGATCAGGCCCGCCAGCAGGGGCGGGTCGGTGAAACTTTGAGCGGATATATTGCGGCGCGTCAGCAGGACAGTGAGACGCTGGCGCTGGTCAAACGCATCAACGACGGACGTAGCCAGCAATATCAGCGCGTGGCGCAGCAGAACAATTTGACCACCGGTGAAGTGGCGCGCATTGCCGGAGAAAAACTGGTGAATCGTGCCGGATCTGGCGAGTATGTGCAGGGAATTAACGGGCAATGGCTGCAAAAATAGGCAAAAAAAAGCCGGGCGCTCAGGCCCGGCTAAAAGATGACACAGTTTTGCTTATGCAGCAGCAATCTCTTTGATCGCGTCTTTAGCATCGCTGGTTGCTTTGGTCGCGACTTCCGGACCGTAAGCAATACCTTCTGCGAACACGAAGTTCACGTCAGTGATACCGATGAAGCCGAGGAACACCTTAACGTACGGGGTCAGCAGGTCGGTCGGGGTGTCTTTGTGGATGCCGCCACGGCTGGACAGGATCACCGCACGTTTACCTTTCACCAGACCTTCCGGGCCCGCTTCGGTGTAACGGAAAGTGACGCCAGCACGGGCAATCAGGTCGAAGTAGTTTTTCAGCTGGGTCGGAATGTTGAAGTTGTACATCGGCGCAGCGATAACAACCACATCATGAGCCTGCAGCTCAGCAATCAGCGCATCTGACAGAGTCAGTGCTTCCTGCTGACGCGGTGACAGCGGAGTGTCAGAAGGACGCAGCGCGCCAACCAGCTCACCGTCCAGAACCGGAATCGGGTCAGCGGCCAGGTCACGAACGGTGACTTCATCACCTTTGCTCTTTGCCTGCTCAACATAGAAATCAGCCAGTTGGCTGGACTGAGAGTAACCTGCAAGGATGCTGGATTTCAGAACTAATACTTTGCTCATGGTGTTTTCCTGTTTGTTTACGCGGAAGGCTTACCGCTCAATGCGTTACACTCTACGAAGATTCAGGGCCGGGTAAAAGCGCAATATTTCGAGACCTATGTTCGAATTTATTGAATAAGGCAGCACGCATGGTCAGGGCGGCAGGGGCAAATTATGCTATGATGCCGCTCATTAATTGATTGAATCCGCCGGTATTTCCGGTCGGCAGTGCCGGAGCATTGCCACAACAGGTAACTCATCACTATGTCATCATCCGTTACTTCTCCTTTGGCCCCGTTGTGGACGCGACTCGAAAACCTGATGTTGCGTGATCGCCAGCGTTTGCAACGTCGGCTACATGGCGCAACCAAAGTGAAAAATCCCGCCGCACAAGAGGGGATTGCTACCGAGCTGGAGGCCGAGTTCAGCCAGGCGGAGCAGCGCGTCGCCCAGCGTATGGCCGCGACGCCACGCATCACTTTCCCGGAAAATCTGCCCGTCAGCCAGAAACAGCAGGCGATTGCCGAGGCCATTCGCGACCATCAGGTGGTGATTGTTGCGGGTGAAACCGGCTCGGGCAAAACGACACAGCTGCCGAAAATCTGTCTGACGCTGGGTCGGGGTGTGAAAGGGTTGATTGGTCATACCCAGCCGCGCCGTCTGGCTGCACGTACCGTCGCCAACCGTATTGCCGACGAACTGGAGACCTCGCTCGGTGGCTGCATTGGTTATAAGGTCCGTTTTAATGATCAGGTCAGCGACACCACCCAGGTGAAGTTGATGACCGACGGTATTCTGCTGGCAGAGATTCAGCAGGACCGCATGTTGTTGCAGTACGATACCATCATCATCGATGAAGCGCATGAACGCAGCCTGAACATCGATTTTCTGCTGGGTTATCTGCGCGAGCTGCTGCCGCGTCGCCCGGATCTCAAGGTGATCATCACCTCTGCGACCATCGATCCGCAGCGCTTTTCGCGCCACTTTAACAACGCGCCGGTGATTGAAGTTTCTGGCCGCACCTTCCCGGTGGAAGTGCGTTACCGTCCCATCGTTGAAGAAGCGGACGACACCGATCGTGACCAGCTTCAGGCCATCTTTGATGCGGTGGATGAGCTGGGCCAGGAAAGCCGGGGCGATATCCTGATTTTTATGAGCGGTGAGCGTGAAATCCGCGATACCGCCGATGCGCTGATGAAACGTGATCTGCCGCATACCGAAATTCTGCCGCTGTATGCGCGTCTGTCGAATGCGGAACAGAACCGGGTGTTCCAGTCCCACAGCGGACGGCGCATCGTGCTGGCGACCAACGTGGCGGAAACCTCGCTCACTGTACCGGGCATTAAATACGTTATTGACCCCGGCACGGCGCGTATCAGTCGCTATAGCTATCGCACCAAAGTGCAGCGCCTGCCGATTGAGCCGGTCTCCCAGGCCTCAGCCAATCAGCGTAAAGGCCGCTGCGGCCGTGTCTCGGAAGGCATCTGTATCCGGCTGTACTCAGAAGACGATTTCCTGAGCCGCCCGGAATTTACCGACCCGGAGATTCTGCGTACCAACCTCGCGTCGGTTATTTTGCAGATGACCGCGCTCGGCCTCGGCGATATTGGCGCGTTCCCGTTTGTTGAAGCCCCGGATAAACGCAATATTCAGGACGGGGTCAGGTTGCTGGAGGAGCTGGGGGCGATCACCGTCAATGAAGACGGGCACTACAAACTGACCGCATCTGGGCGGCAGCTGGCATCGCTGCCGGTGGACCCACGCCTGGCGCGTATGGTGCTGGAAGCGCAGAAATTTGGGTGTGTGCGCGAAGCGATGATCATCACTGCGGCGCTCTCGATTCAGGATCCGCGTGAGCGTCCGGTGGAGAAACAGCAGGCATCGGACGAGAAACATCGGCGATTTGCAGAGAAAGAGTCCGACTTTCTCACGTTCGTGAATTTATGGAACTATCTACAGGAACAGCAAAAAGCGCTGTCAGGGAATCAGTTCCGTCGCCAGTGTAAAAGCGACTACCTCAACTATCTGCGCGTACGTGAATGGCAGGATATTTACACCCAGCTGCGCCAGGTGGTGCGTGAGCAGGGGATGCCGGTCAACAGCGAACCGGCACCGTATCGTGAAGTTCACTGCGCTTTGCTGAGCGGGCTGCTATCGCATATCGGCCAGAAAGATGCCGATAAACAGGAGTTTACTGGCGCACGCAATGCCCACTTCTCCATCTTCCCCGGTTCCGGTCTGTTCAAAAAACCGCCAAAATGGACCATGGTGGCGGAACTGGTGGAAACCAGTCGTCTGTGGGGACGTATCGCCGCCCGCATCGATCCAGAGTGGATCGAGCCGCTGGCACAGCATCTGATCAAGCGCAGCTACAGCGAGCCGCACTGGGAGAAAGCCCAGGGCGCCGTGATGGCGACGGAAAAGGTCACGCTGTACGGTTTGCCGATTGTGCAGGCACGCAAGGTGAATTACAGCCAAATCGACGCGCCGCTGAGCCGTGAATTGTTTATCCGCCATGCGCTGGTGGAAGGTGACTGGCAGACGCGTCACGCCTTTTTCCGCAACAATCAGAAGCTGCGTAGCGAAGTCGAAGATCTGGAACATAAATCGCGTCGGCGCGATATCCTGGTCGATGATGAGACGTTGTTTGCCTTTTACGATCGGCGTATCGCCAGTGACGTCGTTTCGGCGCGTCATTTTGACAACTGGTGGAAAAAAGCCAGCAAGGACAATCCTGACCTGCTCAGCTTCGATAAACAGATGCTGATTAAGGACGGTGCGGAAAAAGTCAGCCAGCTTGATTACCCGAATTTCTGGCATCAGGGCAACCTGAAGCTGAAACTCAGTTACCAGTTTGAACCGGGTGCCGATGCCGATGGGGTGACGGTACATATTCCACTGCCGTTGCTGAACCAGGTGGATGAGGCCGGGTTCGAGTGGCAAATCCCTGGCGTGCGCCGCGAGCTGGTGATTGCCCTGATTAAATCGTTACCGAAACCGGTACGACGCAATCTGGTGCCCGCGCCAAACTATGCTGAAGCCTTCCTCGGTCGTGTCACCGCGCTGGAATTGCCGTTGCTGGACGCGCTGGAGCGTGAGTTCCGCCGGATGACGGGGGTCACCATTGACCGCGAAGCCTGGCAATGGGATCAGGTGCCCGATCACCTGAAAATGACCTTCCGCGTGGTGGATGAACACAACCGCAAGTTACAGGAAGGCAAAGACCTGCATCAGCTGAAGCTGGCACTGAAAGGCAAAGTACAGGAAACGCTGTCCAAAGTGGCGGATGACGGGCTGGAGCAAAGCGGTCTGCATATCTGGAGCTTCGGCGATTTACCGCAAAGCTATGAGCAGAAACGCGGTAGCTATCAGGTTAAAGCCTGGCCTGCGCTGGTGGATGAGAAAGATAGCGTTGCGATTCGCCTGTTCGACAGCGAGCAGGAGCAACAAAAAATGATGTGGCGCGGTCAGCGTCGCTTATTGCTGCTGAACATCCCATCGCCTATCAAGTATCTGCATGAGAAGCTGCCCAACAAGGCCAAGCTCGGCTTGTACTTTAACCCGTATGGCAAGGTGCTGGAGCTGATTGACGACTGCATCGCCTGCGGTGTGGATAAGCTGATGGGCGAAGCAGGCGGCCCGGCGTGGCAACAGGAGAACTTTGAGCAGCTGCGCGATAAAGTGCGTGCCGAACTGAACGAGACGGTTGTCACCATTGCGAAACAGGTGGAACAGATCCTGACCTGCGTTTTCAATATCAACAAACGCCTGAAAGGCCGGGTGGATATGTCACTGGCGCTGGCACTGGCGGATATTAAGAATCAGATGAGCGGGCTGGTGTATCGCGGTTTCGTGACCGGCAACGGCTGGCAGCGTCTGGCAGATACCTTGCGTTATTTGCAGGGCATTGAGCGCCGTCTGGAGAAATTGCCGGTCGATCCGCACAGCGATCGCGCCCGGATGCTGAAAGTGCAGGCGGTGGAGCAGGCATGGCAAAGCTGGCGTAACAAGCTGCCGCCGCAGCGTCAGGATGATGCGGAAGTGCTGGCGATTCGCTGGATGCTGGAAGAGTTGCGTATCAGCTACTTTGCCCAGCAACTGGGGACGCCTTATCCGATTTCGGATAAACGCATTTTGCAGACCATGGAGCAGATAAACTGATCGCGCGTTGCCACAGGCAACGCTCATTCATTGTAGCGGCGCGATTTATCGCGCGGGTTTTGAGTAAAGCGCAATGTTATTGCGCTAACTCTTCCAGCTTGTCGCGGAATGAGGTGACCGCAATGGCGCGGTTATCCGCACGGTAACGATCGGCGGGAGCAGGGGCGGAGCTTTGTACCGCAATTAATTGCCAGCCGTCATCTTTCTTCAGCAGCAGCGGTGAACCACTGTCGCCAGGCAGGGTATCGCATTGGTGCGACAATACCGCGCGCTGTGCCCAGCCGGTAATCAGACAATCGCTGTGCGAATACAGCGTATCCAGATGATCTGCCGGGTAACCGGCCTGAGTTACCTGACGTCCTGTGGCTTTCAGCGCGTCCGTCAGATCGCTACGCGAACCGTCAAACAGCGGAATCGGTGTAATCGCGGAGGGCGGGTTGTGCAGGATAATCAAACCGTAATCAAAAGGTGCGGCGTCAGGTGGGACAATCCAGCCTTCACCATCGGCTTTCAGCTTGCGTGCCAGTGAGGGTTCCACGCGCGCATCAATATCATGAATTTCATAGCGCCAGCCTTTTTTGCCAGCCATAAAACGCAGCGCCACCGGCTTATCGAATTTGCCTGGTGGGGTCAGTAAACAGTGACCTGCGGTTAATGCCAGATGGGCAGAAATCAACGTCGCTGTGCAAAGATTGCCGCTTTCGGTCTCCAGTTGACCAATGGCATCCCAGGGCGCAGCGCTGACATCAGTGATGGCTTTGCGGTGATCCTTGCCAAAGAACAGCGTTTTAATCTCGTCCGGGCTTGGCCCGTCTTCATCATCGGCATGTGCTGCGAGGTTAAAACTGAAAATACCAACAAATAACAGGATAGCCAGGCGCATAGTTCTCTCAATGGCGAGAATAAGTAGAGGTTTTTGTCATCACGCTTGAGCGATAACTATAGTCGGTGAGCGGTAAAAAAGGGAGAAATATTGGGATAATCAGCACGCTACAACGACTAAATAAAAAAGCTGGCTGCGACAATGCCGCACAGGATCACCACAATCAGAATGATTTCGAAGCGATAGCGACGCACCATGTTCCGCTACTCCAGTAAACAAACACCCGGCAGAACCGGGTGTTTTCAATCATTAATGCAAGGTCGGGCGCGCGGAGGCAACCTTATTTAGCGGCTTTTTTGGTCGCTTTTTTGTGGTGCTTTTTAGCAGCCTGAGCTTTCTGTGCAGCAGGTTTAGTTACTTTTTTGTGGTGTTTTTTAGCAGCCTGGGCTTTCTGTGCAGCCGGTTTGGTTGCTTTTTTGTGGTGCTTTTTAGCAGCCTGGGCTTTCTGTGCAGCTGGTTTGGTTGCTTTTTTGTGGTGCTTTTTAGCAGCCTGAGCTTTCTGCGCAGCCGGAGCTTTCTTCGCTACTTTTTTGTGTTTCTTGGCAGCCTGAGCTTTCTGAGCAGCGGCTTTCTTGTGTTTATGCGTAGTCGCTTTATGTTTAACCGGTGCAGCGGTAGTGGTTGCAGCAGCAGCCGGAGCCGGGGTAGCAGTGGTTTCAGCTGCGAAAGCTACAGAAGACAGACCCATAGCAGCGGCGATCACCAGCGCAAATAATTTTTTCATTGCAAATTCCTCGAACTATTTTTTCATGTGTAGCCCACTGCGGGGCCGGTGAAATGACTATATGAAATTGCAGAAGTTCTTTCCGTGAGGGATTGGTATCGGCGTGTAACGGAATGTACAAAGGAAAGTAAAGGAATGGAAAAGGCGGCCAGCAAGGCCGCCGCGCAGTTTAATCAGCCAGATAGCGTTGTTCAAGGTGTTGGCGGAAATAGTGCGGATTTAAGGTTTCTCCGGTGGCGTTGACCAGCAATTGCCCGGTTGGGAAACGGCTGCCGTGCTGCCAGATATTCTGTTGCAGCCAGTCAAACACCGGTTGCAAATCCCCCTGCAGAATCAGCTCGCTCACCTGGGGAATGGCACGCTTCACCGCCTGGAACAGCTGTGCAGCATACATGGCCCCGAGTGTGTAGGTCGGGAAGTAACCAAAAGCACCGTCCGTCCAGTGGATATCCTGCATACAGCCATCACGATAATTACCGCGTGTATCCATGCCGAGTGAATCCTGCATCTTTTCATCCCACAGCGCCGGAATGTCATCAACCTCAATCTCGCCCTCAATCAAGGCACGCTCAATCTCGTAACGTAAAATCACGTGTGCCGGATAGCTGAGTTCGTCGGCATCGACACGGATCAGACCCGGTTTCACACGTTGTGTCAGACGAATAAAGTTGTCACTGGCGAGGGCGGGTTGATCGCCCATCAGCGCAATCACCTGCGGCTGGATTCGTTGCAGAAACTCGCGGCTGCGTCCCAGCTGCATCTCCATAAACAGACTTTGCGATTCGTGCATCGCGGTGGAACGCGCATGCGCCACCGGCTGACCGCGCCACTGCTGGGGCAGATTCTGTTCGTAACGGGCGTGTCCGGTTTCGTGGATCACCCCCATCATCGCGCTGAGAAATTCATTCTCATTGTAACGGGTGGTGATACGCACATCTTCCGGCACACCGCCGCAGAAAGGGTGAGCGCTGACGTCGAGACGGCCATGATTGAAATCGAAACCGAGGGTGCCCATCAGGCTCAACCCGAGTTGTTTCTGTGATTCGATAGCAAACGGCCCGACCGGCGTGGTGACGGGATGCTGCTGTTGCTTTGCCACCACTTTTTGCAGCAGTTGCGGCAGCCAGCTTTTTAACTCGCCAAAGGTCTGGTCAAGCTGAGCGCTGGTCATACCCGGTTCGAACACGTCAAGCAGCGCATCGTAGCGGGAGACGCCGAGCGCCTCAGCGCGCAGCTGCGCTTCTTCGCGGCTCAGTTTCACCACGTCTTTCAGATTGGCAGCGAATCCCTGCCAGTCATTCGCCGGACGCTGCTGACGCCAGGCGTGTTCACAACGGGAACCCGCCAGCGATTTGGCTTCAACTAATGAGGCCGGGAGAAGGGTAGCCTGTTGCCAGGCACGGCGCATTTCCGTCAGGTTTGCCTGCTCCACATCATTGAGAGACTCCTGCTGCGCGGCATCAAACAAGCCACCGAGGCGTTTATCGGTCAGGATTTCGTGCATAAATACGCTCAGCTCGGCCATGGCCTCGCCACGGGCGCGGCTGCCACCGGCAGGCATGGTGGTTTGCATATCCACACCGGCGATAGCGCCTAAATGGCCGAAGCGAGACAGACGCAGAAAAGTGCGGCTAAGTTCCTGATAAGCTGAGGACACGGGGAAACTCCTTGTTAGGTTAAGCGCGACGGGATTTCCCGCAAGGGTAGATCAACCGGCCAGCAAAAGCGAACACTGGCACCACCCAGCGGGCTGCTCTCGATAGTGACATTGCCCTGCAACGCAAGGGCGATGGAATGCACAATCGCCAGGCCGAGGCCACAACCGCCGGTAGCACGATCGCGGCTGGGATCGAGGCGCACAAAAGGCTCAAACACGCGCTCACGTTCTTCCTGTGGAATACCCGGACCGTCATCTTCTACCTGCAAACACCCGATACTGCCATCAAACCACAGGCTGACGCGCAGCCGTTGTTGTGCGTAGCGCAGCGCGTTATTGACCAGGTTATCCAGCACGCGCTCCATCAGGCGGGTATCAGCGACACCAAAGTTTTCACGCTGCGGAATGTCGAGATCGATCTGCGCCTGCGGATTCACCGCCTGCACATCTTCAATATGCAGGCGCAGCCATTCGGCGAGGTCAAAAGATTTCAGAGTGAGATCGACACGCGGACGGTCGAGGCGCGCATAGGTCAGCAGCTCCTCGATTAAGCTTTCCAGCTGGCCGATATCCCGGTTCAGCGCGGCAGATTCATTTTCGCTCAGGTTTTCACTCATCTCCAGCCGGTAGCGCAAACGTACCAGCGGGGTGCGTAATTCATGGGCGATACCGTCGATCAACTGCTTCTTACTGGCAACCAGCGTGTTGATGTTATCGGCCATCTGGTTGAAGGCGACACCGAGGCGGAACAGGCTGGAAGTGCTGTCAAAATGGGTACGCACATCCAGTTCACCGCGCCCAAAGCGCTGCGCCGCCTTTTCCAGTCGCAGCATCTCTTTCCAGTGGGGACGCATCCAGATAAACACCGGCAGCGCCAGCGACATACCGATAAAAGCCAGCAGAGCGATATCCAGCAGACGCATTTGGTGCAGGTAAAACAGGTAAGGAATCGGGCCAACGGATAACACGTAATGGCTGCGCGGAATGTGTTGCAGGAAGGTGTATTGATCGTCAAGCGCGACGATTTCGCCTGCACGTAACCGCTTCATATCCGGCTCGTCCAGTTCATACTTACTCATCGGCTCGATGTGCAGATTAAAGGATAAATCGAGATCGAGGCTGCGGATGGTTTTGTTCCAGTCACGCGGCGGGATCTCGCGCAACTCGCTGCGCATCAAAAACAGCGAGCTGGCCATTAAATCGTTCATCGACTGGCGTCCGGCGCGTTCGGCGGTGAATTTGTACACCAGTCCTACCAGCAAGGTCATCACCAGAAAGCAGACGAAAAGTAACAGATAGAACTGGATAAAGAGCTTTCTCATGCGGAACGGGTATCCCAGGCCTGCGGCGCGAACAGGTAGCCTTTATTACGGATGGTTTTGATGCGGAACGGCTCGGTGGCGCTGTCATACAGTTTCTTGCGCAGGCGCGAAATAGCCACATCAATGCTGCGATCCATCCCGTCATAGCTGACGCCACGCAGGGTTTGTAATAACGCATCACGGTTGAGAATCTGCCCGGCGTGGTTGGCCAGTTCCCACAGCAGGTCAAAGTCCGCGGTGGAAAGGGTGATGTGTTCCTCAAACAGCGTGACCTGACGATTCAACGCATCGATAGTCAGCGAGCCAAAGCGCAGTACCTTCTGCGAACTTTGTACCGCTGGGGTGACTTCCGGCTGGCCGATATGCGCCTGACGCAAATGGAGACGCAGGCGCGCCAGCAGCACCGCAGGTGGGGTGGTTTTCAGAATATAATCGTTGGCACCCATTTCCAGCGCCAGAATGTGGTTCATATCGCTGTCGAGCGAGGTCAGCAACACAATGGGGCCTTGCCAGCTGGCACGTAAGTCGCGACATAAGGTCATGCCGTCTTTGCCCGGCAGCATGATATCCAGCATCACTAAATCGGGATCGGCGGCAGCAATGGTGGCTTCTGCGCGGTCACCGCGCGTTTCCACAATCACGTCAATGTCATGACGTCCGAGGTAGGCAGCGATCAATTCGCCTACTTCCGGTTCATCTTCCACATATACAATCTTGTTCATAATCCACTGTGACTGGTGAGTATGGACAGCAGCATAGCGTTTTCAGCTGTCGAGCTCTATGCTACAGCACGAAATATCCTTTGCTCTCTGGTATCCGGGCCGTGAAATGTGCCATTATTAGCAGCGCGTTGTGGCGCAAGGTTCGGAACCGTAATGAAAAACAGGAGGAGTGCGAGGGTGTCTGATAAAGAGCTGGCTTCAGCCGGATACAGTGACCGCATCTGCTTCAATTACAGTGATTTCCTTTCCGCCTCGTGCAAAAAACGCTGGAGCTTCGTTGACGCCATTTATGGTGTGTTGCCCATTTTTGGCATGGTCACCCGTAAATCAGCGCACAGTCTACAGGCCAGCGACGATCATCTGAAAGAATTAGCATTACAAATCATTTCAACTCAGGTCAGTGATGAGATCAATATTGCGCGCCTGATCACCCTGGCTGAACAGCAGCACATCAGCCGTTTCGATATCCAGTTACCTTATCCGCTGTCAGCGGAGCAGCTTGATGCTATCCATCAGGAATACCGCAAGCCGCTCAACCTGACACAGCAGGGCGACCTGCTGTGCGTGACCATCCCCGGTCAGCCTCATTAATTCGTCAGCTGCCATACGGCAGGCAGTGACGCGGCGATTAACAAGACGATAGCGATACGTTCCAGCTGTGACAGTGCCTGGCTGGCACGGCCGCCACGACGCGCGTACAGAAACAACAGTACACCCGGCGCGTAAAGCACCACAGACAGCAGCAGATGTAACGGACCTGACGCGTACAACAGCCAGATACCGTACAGGCTGGCACTGATGCCCGTCAGCATCGCCAGGGTTTTTTGCTGCCCGCGAACCACCTTGATCAGATAGAGACCGACCAGCAGATAAGGTACGAGAATCATCTCCGAGGCGATGGTAAGCAGGGTGTTGTAATCCGCGCCGGTGACGGCAATCAGAATCAGACACACCTGCACGCTGCCGTTGGTTAGCCATAGCGAGGCAGCGGGGGAGTTATGGCGGTTCTGCCGGGCAATGCTGCGCGGAAAAGCCCCCAATTGCGCGGCGAGAAACGGGACTTCAGCGGCCATAATGGTCCAGCTCAGGTAGGCACCGCATACCGAGATGATCAAGCCGACGGCGATGACTGCGTCACCCCAGTGGCCGATCAGATGCTGCATCAATCCAGCCATCGAAGGGTTACGCATTTGCGCCAGCTCCGCGCGCGGTACCACACCCAGCGACAGCAGCGTCACCAGCAGATAAACCAGCAGCGCGGCCAGCACCGCCAGCATTGTCGCGCGCCCCACATCTTTCTTATGACGCGCGCGGGCTGAGACCACCACCGCACCTTCAACACCGATAAACACCCAAAGGGTGATCAGCATAGTCTGCTTAACCTGTTCCCACAGCGGTTTACCGAGCGCCAAACCGTGGAAATCAAGACGGAAACGATCGTAGTTAAACGCCATCACTGCCAGCACCACAAACAGCAGCAGCGGAACCAGTTTGCCGAGGGTCGCCAGCAAATTGATGCTGGCTGCCGTTTGCACGCCGCGCAGCACCAACGCATGGACCAGCCACAGCAGCACCGAGGCACCGAGCATCGCCTGCCAGGTATTTCCATCACCAAATACCACGTGGTCCGGCGTATCGGTAAAGAAACTCAGCGCTGAAAACACAATCACCAGATAGGAAACGTTGGCGATAACCGCACAAAGCCAGTATCCCCACGCCGAACAGAATCCCATCAACTCGCCAAATCCGGCGCGCGCATAGGTGAAGATACCACCATCCAGCTCGGGTTTGAGGCGTGTCAGCAACAGCATCGCCAGGGAGAGAAACAGAATTCCCACACCGGTAATTAACCAGCCAATCAGCAACGCTGCCGGACCGGCGACGGCGGCCATATTTTGCGGCAGGCTAAAAACACCCGCACCGAGCATTGAACTGAGCACCAGCGCGGTGAGTGCACTAAGACCTAATTTTTTATCCAAAACGCCATTCCTGAGCAGCAGAGTATGCTGGGTAAAAAGGATTCCGCTGGATATTAACGCGACGAATCGTCGGGTTTAAAACGGAATACCCTGAAAATCAGGCGGCAGATTTTACGGAGTACGCAACGGGAAGGCAATGAATGATGATGCAGAGAAGGTTAGCTTTTATGCAAACAGCAGGGCGACGGGTGCCGCCCTGCCTGGGGTTTACTTGAACAGGTCAGCGCTTACAGTCAGGTTGCCGCCGCTCTGGTTCTGCCACTGACGGGTAACGTGATAATACTTCGCCCCTTTGTCACCGGCACGTTTTGCCACTTCTTCAGACACTTCAGTCGGTGAACCGAAGTGACCGGTAAAGGTCACGCTATCAAACGGCTGCATCTGTGCGGCGGTAATCGCGTTCACTTCCTGGATTTTCTTGCCGTCGGCTAAGGTGACCGTGTAACGCTCACCGGTGGAGGTTTGTGTTTCGAAGAAACGACCCACTTTAGAGGTTGGGGTTTCTGAAGAGGCGACACCCGGGATCTCAACGTTTTTCGCCGCTGCACCACCTGCGGCCAGTGCGGCTTTACCGGCTTCAGAATCAGCAGGGATCAGGTTCGGGCTCTGAACTTTGCGTTCTTTAGCATCGGCTTTGTAGACATAAGCGGTAACGTACTGGTTGCCGCCGTTGTTAGCATCGATCTGACGCACAATAAAGAAGGAGGCCGCGCCTTTCTCTTTCGCTGCTTTAGAAATGGCGTCGTTGACATCCGGCTGGCTGGGGAAAAAGCCGCTGACGGAAACGGTATCGAACGGCTCCAGACGGTAAGCTTCTGCTTTTGGCAGCGCTTTTACGCCATTGTAGCTGAGGTATTCAGTCTGCTTTGATGCTTCAGGAGCGTCCGCGTGGTACAGGTCTGCGGTGACGCGCCAGTTGCCGCTGTTGCCATTGCTGTCGTTGATGCCCTGAATGTAATAAGAGGCAGCGCCCAATTCGTCAGCACGTTTAGAGACGGCGTCTGCAGCGTCGCCAATCGCGTTGAAACGGCCGGTGATATTAATACGTTGGAATGGCTTCAACGCGGCCGCTTTTTCCGGCGTCAGTTCCTGCGCAGCAAACGCATTGGCTGCCAGCAGTGATAACAAGGTGGACGCCAGAATAGTGTTCTTAAGCTTCATAAAAATGATCCTTCGCCTTACGCAAAAATGAGTACGAAAACGTGCTGGACTCTTGATGTATAACAGATTAGCCGCTGATTATTACATGTAATAATCGGCCTGTCTCAGCCAATTTATCCGACAGAGATTGACAATCTACCCGGATTATTCATTGGGCTGTCATCAGTATCTGCTATGGCGTTTTTTTGTGCGCGTTACCACTAAATCTGGTAACACTTAGTGCTGCAATAGTTAAAGTATTGTTAAATAAAGGTTTTTAATAACACTAAATTCGCCATGACACGATTTTGCACAGCATATAATTTTTTAATATGACCAAAATGCAGTGGCAAAACGTGGCATTCAATCTTAGCTTCTGAATATTTGTGTGAATGTCATAAGTATGCATTATCGCTGTGGATCGCTATTCATATTTTCAGTAGGTTATAAAGACTTTGTTACATTGCGCATTTCGCTCATAAGTAGCTGAAACATCGTTTCAGTTACCTGAGCCTGTGCCGCTTACAGACCCTCATCCTTTAACCGATGAAAGGAAACAGTATGTTAATTGGGATACCCAAAGAGCGGTTAGCCAATGAATCGCGCGTGGCCGCCACGCCGAAAACCGTTGAGCAACTGATCAAGCTGGGATTCAGCGTCACTATCGAGCAGGGTGCAGGTATTCGTGCCAGCTTTGATGATGAAAGTTTTGTTGCCGCAGGGGCCACCATCAGCAACACCGCTGACGTGTGGCAGTCAGATATCGTGTTGAAAGTGAATGCGCCCGACGAGGCTGAAATCGAGCTGACGCGCGCAGGTAGCACCCTGGTCAGCTTTATCTGGCCAGCACAGAATCCGGCACTGCTGGAAAAACTGGCGGCGCGCAAGGTCACCGTGATGGCGATGGATTCCGTGCCGCGTATTTCCCGCGCCCAGGCGCTGGATGCACTCAGCTCGATGGCTAATATTGCCGGTTATCGTGCCATTGTTGAAGCCGCGCATGAATTTGGCCGTTTCTTTACCGGTCAAATCACCGCGGCAGGTAAAGTGCCTCCCGCTAAAGTGATGGTGATTGGTGCGGGCGTGGCTGGCCTGGCTGCGATTGGCGCGGCGGGAAGTCTGGGCGCTATCGTGCGTGCATTCGATACCCGTCCGGAAGTGAAGGAACAGGTACAGAGTATGGGTGCCGAGTTCCTTGAGCTGGATTTCGAGGAAGAAGCGGGCAGCGGCGACGGCTATGCCAAAGTGATGTCAGAGGCCTTTATTAAGGCGGAGATGGAACTGTTTGCCGCGCAGGCTAAAGAAGTGGACATCATCGTCACCACGGCGTTGATTCCGGGCAGACCGGCACCGAAGCTGATTACCAAAGAGATGGTTGCCAGCATGAATCCGGGAAGCGTGATTGTCGATCTGGCGGCGCAAACCGGCGGTAACTGTGAGTTGACCGTTGCTGATCAGGTCACGTTGACCAGCAACGGCGTCAAGATCATTGGTTACACCGATCTGCCAAGCCGTCTGCCGACCCAGTCTTCTCAGCTGTATGGCACCAACCTGGTGAACCTGCTGAAGCTGCTGTGTAAAGAGAAAGACGGTCAAATCAATGTCGATTTCGAAGACGTGGTGATTCGTGGTGTGACGGTCATCCGTGACGGCGAAGTGACCTGGCCGGCCCCGCCGATTCAGGTATCCGCTGCACCGAAAGCCGCACAACCTGCCGCAGCGCCGAAACAAAAAGTTGAAGAAAAACCGGCATCGCCGTGGCGCAAATTTGTGCTGCTGGCACTGGCCGTGGTGTTGTTCGCCTGCCTGGCAAACGTCGCACCGCCGGAATTCCTGTCGCACTTTACCGTGTTCGCGCTCTCCTGCGTGGTGGGTTACTACGTGGTGTGGAACGTCAGCCACGCGCTGCATACCCCGCTGATGTCCGTGACCAACGCCATTTCCGGCATTATCGTGGTTGGCGCAGTGTTGC
The DNA here is from genome assembly GCF_002095535.1 of Pantoea cypripedii. NCBI lineage: Bacteria > Pseudomonadati > Pseudomonadota > Gammaproteobacteria > Enterobacterales > Erwiniaceae > Pantoea > Pantoea cypripedii. Next base: position 2,215,836 of record NZ_MLJI01000001.1, on the reverse strand, counting down.
AGATGGGGCACGGCGGTTGGGTTACGCTGCTGGCATTTATCGCGGTGCTGATCGCCAGTATCAACATCTTTGGTGGCTTTACTGTCACCCAGCGCATGCTGAAAATGTTTCGTAAGAATTAAGGGGTAACAACATGTCTGGCGGATTAGTCACTGCAGCATACATTGTTGCCGCGATTCTGTTTATTTTCAGCCTTGCCGGTCTCTCTAAACATGAGACTTCAAAGCAGGGTAACATTTTTGGCATGAGCGGGATGGCTCTCGCGCTGCTTGCAACCATCTTTGGCCCCAACAGCGGTAACGTTGCCTGGATCCTGCTGGCGATGGTGATCGGCGGTGCAATTGGTGTCCGTCTGGCGAAGAAAGTCGAAATGACCGAAATGCCGGAACTGGTTGCTATCCTGCACAGTTTCGTCGGTCTGGCAGCGGTACTGGTCGGTTTTAATAGCTACCTCGACCACGCACCGGGCCTGTCGGCGGTGATGGAAAACATCCATCTGACCGAAGTGTTCCTCGGCATCTTTATCGGTGCGGTCACCTTCACCGGTTCAATCGTCGCCTTTGGTAAATTGCGCGGTAAAATTTCATCGCGTCCGCTGATGCTGCCGCATCGCCATAAGCTGAACTTGCTGGCGCTGGTGGTTTCATTTGCGCTGCTGGTGTGGTTTGTCCGCACGGAAAGCACTGGGGCGCAGGTGTTTGCATTGCTGCTGATGACGCTCATCGCGCTGGCCTTTGGCTGGCACCTGGTGGCTTCCATCGGCGGAGCTGACATGCCGGTGGTGGTCTCGATGCTGAACTCCTACTCAGGTTGGGCGGCGGCCGCAGCAGGTTTCATGCTGAGCAATGACTTGTTGATCGTCACCGGTGCGCTGGTGGGTTCGAGCGGTGCCATCCTGTCTTACATTATGTGTAAGGCGATGAACCGTTCATTTATCAGCGTGATTGCCGGTGGCTTTGGTACGGACACCAGCGTCGGTGGTGAGAGCGAAGAAGCCGGTGAACACCGTGAGATCAATGCCGAAGAAACCGCCGAGCTGCTGAAAGCTTCAACCTCAGTGATCATCACCCCTGGCTACGGCATGGCGGTGGCACAGGCGCAGTACCCGGTGGCGGAAATCACCGAGAAGCTGCGTGCACGCGGTATCAAAGTGCGTTTTGGTATTCATCCGGTGGCCGGTCGTCTGCCGGGTCATATGAACGTACTGCTGGCGGAAGCCAAAGTGCCGTATGACGTGGTGCTGGAGATGGATGAGATCAACGATGATTTCAGCGATACCGACACCGTACTGGTTATCGGTGCGAACGACACCGTGAACCCGGCAGCGCAGGAAGATCCACGCAGTCCTATCGCGGGTATGCCAGTGCTGGAAGTCTGGAAGGCGCAGAACGTTATCGTCTTCAAACGCTCTATGAATACTGGCTATGCCGGTGTGCAGAACCCGCTGTTCTTCAAAGACAACACGCAAATGTTGTTTGGTGATGCGAAGGCCAGCGTAGAAGGCATTCTGCGCGCGCTGTAATAAAAGGAAGGGCGACCAGTTGGTCGCCCTTTGCGTTATTCGTCATCGTCTTCTTCGTCATCATCATCAAGTTCGATGGGTGATTTAAAGTCATCAGGCTTAATGGCCAGCAAATCGCAACGCAGATGATCGATCACCTGTTCAGCGGTATTCCCCAGAAACGCCGCAGATAATCCGGTACGGCCAATGGTGCCCAGCACCACAATTCCCGCCCCTAAATGGGCCGCGATATCGGGGATCACTTCTTCCGGCAAGCCTTTTGCCACATGGGTGAACTCTTCACTGATGGAAAACTTCTGACGCAGTGCTTTCATCGCCACCAGATGCTGGCCGCGAATCGCATCGTTATAAACGCTGGGATCGAAGTCCGGCAGTTCGATAGCGATGTTTATCGGGGTAATCGGGTAGGCACCCACCAGATGCACTTCGGTATGGTTAACCATTTCCGCCAGCACCGTGGTTTCCTGAATCAATTTTTGGTTGAGGGCATCATGATGAGGTTCTTCGCTGGCAAGGTTCACCGCCACCAGCGCTTTGCCGCCTTCCGGCCACGGCTGGTCTTTAACCATCCACACCGGGCACGGACATTTGCGCAGCAGATGCCAGTCGGTGGGGGTGAAGATCACCGCTTCCAGCCGATCGTGCTGGTGCGCCATCTTCAGCACCAGGTCGTGCTGATGGGTCATGACCTCATGAATAATCGCTTCAAAGGGGCGGTTATGCCAGATCACTTTGATTTCAATATCGACACCCGCCTCTAAGTAGGCGTGGGCTTGTTCACGGATCCACTCGGTACGCTGGCTTATCACGCCTTTGCGCATATTGCCACGCTCATCCGGCGACAGTAGCGTGGTCATTTCGTATGAAAAATCATAGATAGGCAGGAAAGCTTTGATTTTTCCGCCGATGCGTTGATTGAGATAAACCGCACGCCGCAGCGCGGGTTGATCATCCTGCTGTGCATCAATCGCGACCAGAATATTTTGGTACCGGGACATAAGGCAATCTCCTCAAAACCAAAGCAAGTTGGGTTAAAGATAGCCTAAGTTAGGACAGTGCAGAAGGGAAAAAGTTGTTGCCGGATCAATAAAATAACATTTATTGATCCGGCTGAGTGTCAGGCAGCCTGTTCAGTCTGACCAGCAAGTTCTGCCAGCAAAGCATGGTTTTCAATAGTGATATATTTGCCTTTTACCGCCAGCATGCCACTTTTCTGGAAACGACCGAGTAAACGGCTGATGGTTTCTACGGTTAGTCCCAGATAGTTACCAATATCGCCACGCGTCATGGTCAACCGGAACTCGCGCTGGGAAAAACCACGCTGACCGAAGCGGCGTGACAGGTTCCAGATAAAGGCAGCCAGACGTTCTTCAGCGTTCTTTTTCGACAGCAACAGAATCATGTCCTGATCGCCCTTAATCTCGCCACTCATCAGGCGCATCATCTGCTGACGCAGGGCAGGCATTTTGCCGGACAGATCGTCGAGGGTCTCAAAGGGGATCTCGCACACCATCGCGGTTTCCAGTGCCTGAGCAAAACTCGGGTGATGGGCGCTGACAATGGCGTCAAAACCTACCAAATCACCTGCCAGATGGAAGCCGGTAATCTGTTCGTCACCCTGTTCAGTGATGGTGTAACTTTTGATGGTGCCAGAGCGAATAGCGTATAAAGATTTCAGTTCATCACCGGCTTTGAACAATGTCTGGCCTTTCTGAATCGGCTTTTTACGTTCAATGATATTATCCAGCTGATCCAGTTCGTGCTCGTTCAGCGTGAAGGGAATACACAACTGGCTGATACTGCAATCCTGACAATGGATGGCACAACCGCCAGACTGAATACGTCGAATGCTGCGTTTTTCCGGGATCATAATGTCTACGCTCGATGATTATTGACTGCGGTCAATTTTAACATTTTTCCGTGCAAAGGACACTCATCCGAGCAGTAATAATCCTCAAAAAAAGTGGGGGTGGCGCAAAAATAGTTGATCAGCGCTAATTCCGCTATTTGCCAATAATTTCCGCAAGGGTGTTTTTTGATCTGGAACGATTTGTTGACACTTTTTTGGCACCACTCGTAGCTGGATTTTTGTGCAAAAAGTGACAGATGTGATGCCAGAAAGCTTTTGCTACTCTTTCTTCGCTGAATTGTTATGTGGGAAAAAACCATGAACCTTGATGATGATGACCTTTTCCGGGATGCCATGGGTGATGTGACACCGTTGAAAGATTGCGCCAATACCCAGTGGCTGCGCGCACCATCCACCAAAGCGCCACGGGAACCACACCGCAATGATGAACAGGAAAACTTTCTCACGCGTGGCTTTCTGGAGATTATTCCGCTGGCGACGCCGCTGGAGTACAAAGCCGATGGTATCCAGCAAGGGGTGCTGGATAAACTGCGGCTGGGCAAATACCCGCTGGATGCCAGCCTCAATCTGCTGCGTCAGCCGGTGGAAACCTGCCGCCAGTCGTTGTTCAGCTTTATGATGCAGGCGCGCAAGCAGGGGTTACGCAATCTGCTGATCATTCACGGCAAGGGGCGGGAGGATGAATCGCATGCCAATATCGTGCGCAGTTACCTCGCTCGCTGGCTGCAACAGTTTGATGAAGTGCAAACCTTTTGCGTGGCACAACCGCAACACGGCGGTGCGGGCGCGCTCTACATTGGATTGCGTAAAACCGATAAGGCGCGCCTGGATAACCGCGAACGGCATGCCAAGCGCAGCCGTTAACTGTGGAACTTACGGATCGTCGCCATTAATACTTCTGCGCTCAGGCTTAAGGTATTACCGGTGCGGGTGATAATACCCACCGGCTCGCCAGGTCCACCGGAACTGATGGGCAGGGCGCAGAGCGCATTATGGCTCAAATCTTCTTTAATGGCCCCGGATGGCACAAACCACACATAGTCGTAACGCAGTGCCAGCTGACGTGCCAGCGAGGTGGAAGAGGTTTCAACGCAGTTGGCGGGCAGGGAACAATCCTGATCATCCAGCATCTGCTGGGCGATACGGCGCGGCGCAGTGCCCTCCGGGGAGATCACCACCGGCCATTGCATCGCTCTGGATAGCGTGACGTTGTCACCTAATAGCGGATGTTCCGGTCGCACCACCAGCTTCAGCGACTCCAGAAACAGCAACTCATAAGTCAGACCCGCCATCATCTCGCTGTCGGCCATGCGGCCAATACCGATATCAAATTCCCCGGCGCGTAAACCCGCCAGCAGTACGTTGTTATGCAGGGTCGCCACCTGAACCGTGGTGTTGGGTTGCTGCTGATGAAAACGATCGAGAATTTGCGGCAGCATGCCCATCGCTGCCGTCGTCAGTGCGCCAAGACGGATCACCATGGGGCGTCCTGGCAGCGGGGCGTTGAAGCTCTGCCCGGCATGATTCAGTGCATCCAGCACCTTCACCGCATGGGTAAGAAATTGTTCCCCCAGCGTGGTGAGCTGCGCACCGAGACGGCCACGTTCAAACAGACGGGCACCCGCCAGTTCCTCCAGCTCGTTGAGGGTTTTCGATAGCGCAGGCTGGCTCAGGCTGAGAGTTTCCGCTGCCCGGCCCAGTGTGCCCTGCTGCGCTACCGCAACAAAGGTATGTAAGTGGCGCAAGCGAATGCGCTGATTGAAAAGGATATTTTTGTCCATAACCTCACACTTAATGAGATTTCCAGCGCGCAGGCAACTGGCAAACTGAAATTTTGTTAACCTCGCTGCAAAATTATATTAACAATTTTAGCTTGTGTGGCGCTAAACGCATAAGTCACTGTAATCACGGGGAATACCGGATATTAATCTACCTGCCAGGTTATTACCGTCAGTAATATCAGAGGGTTAAGATCACAAATCCTGAATAATTCTCAATTACATTCAAAATTACTGCCCGCTATTGTTAACGATGAGCTATCATAAGCGCCGTTTTTTTTACCAAAACTGATGTTTAAATCGGTAAGCCGAAGCAGGGGTTCTGACGTGACCAGCGTTGAAGCAGTAGATGTCCGCCAGCTCATTAATCAGAGCGCATTAAGCAGCTGGCAAAAGCGCCTGATTGCACTCTGCTTCATTGTTGTGGCGCTGGACGGTATGGACATCGCGCTGATGGGCTTTATCGCACCGACGCTCAAAGCCGCCTGGGGAGTCAGCAATCATCAACTCGGCATGGTCATCAGCGCCGCATTGGTGGGGCTGGCACTGGGTGCTGTGGTGGCGGGGCCACTGGCCGACCGCTTTGGTCGCCGCCTGCTGATTCTGCAAAGCGTCCTGTTCTTCGGCATATGGACGCTGGCCACTGCGATGGCACAAAACATCGAACAGATGATGTTGTTCCGTTTTCTGACCGGATTAGGCCTTGGCGCGGCCATGCCCAACGTGGGTACGCTGGTGGCGGAATACGCCCCTGAACGCCGTCGCTCCTTCATTATCACCGTGGTATTTTGCGGTTTCACCTTCGGTGCCGCCTCGGGTGGTTTTGCCGCCTCCTGTCTGCTGCCGCGTTATAACTGGCATGCGGTGATGTTGCTCGGTGGCGTGCTGCCGCTGGTGGTACTGCCTTTCCTGCTGCGTGGTTTACCGGAGTCGGTGCGTTTTCTTATCAGTCGTCGGGCACCCGCGGCGCGGATTCATGCCATTCTCGATCGTATGATGCCGGGTGCAGTGCAAGCTAACAGCCATTTTCTCAGTGCCGAGCCAGCCACCGCACGTCATGGCGCGATAGCCACCGTGGTTTCCCGCCGCTACCTGTTTGGCAGCCTGATGCTGTGGGGCGGTTATTTCATGGGGCTGTTCCTGGTTTATCTGATTGGCAGCTGGCTGCCGTCACTGGTGAATACGCTGGGGATGTCGGTCACTGAAGCCGCGATCATCACCGCGATGTACCAGGCAGGCGGCACTCTGGGGTCACTGTTCGCTGGCTGGCTGATGGACCGCGTCAATGCCAACCTGGCGCTGGCAGTGATCTATTTTTGTGGCGGTATCGCGATTATCGTCCTCGGTTTCTCCCCAGCCCAGGTCGGGTTGATGAGTGGCATCGCCTTTTGCAGCGGCTTTTGTTTTAACGGTGCCAATACCGGCATGAACGCGCTGGCTGCCAGCTATTATCCCACCCATGCGCGTGCGACCGGTTCCAGCTGGATGCATGGTGTAGGGCGCGTCGGTGCCATCCTCAGTGCCTTTGTCGGCGCGGAATTGCTGTCGCTTGGCTGGTCATTCAGCCATATCTTCCTGATGCTGGCCTTACCGGCGGTGTTAACCACGGTGATGCTGGTCCTGAAATTTCGCTTTGGTGACCCGGAGTAAGCAGGCGAGATCACAGTTCCACGAAATTGTTACCCGGTGTTAAGCGGTTGATCTACAGTAGCAACAACCCTTTAGCCCGAGGTGATGATCATGGACAACTTTCTCGCCAGCGATGCCATTCGCACGCTGTTTTCTCAGGCCATGTCGGCGATGTACCAGCAAGAGGTGCCGCAATATGGCACTCTGACGCAACTGGTCAGCGCCGTTAACGAACGGACGCTGGAAGCCAATCCCGCCCTGAAAAATCGTCTGGCTGCTGCCGATGAACTCAGCCGCTTAAGCGTGGAGCGTCATGGTGCCATCCGTGTGGGTACGGCTGCGGAGTTAAGCCTGTTACGGCAGATGTTTGCCGTCATGGGTATGTATCCGGTGGGATACTACGATCTGTCACAGGCTGGCGTGCCGGTGCACTCCACCGCGTTTCGTCCGGTCAGCGATAGTGCGCTGCGGCGTAATCCCTTCCGCGTTTTTACCTCACTGTTGCGGCTGGAGTTGATTAACGATGAGGCGCTGCGTGCCAAAGCTGCCGCTATCCTCGCGGCACGCGATATTTTTACCCCAGGCTGCCGGGCGCTGATTGCGAAACACCAGCAGCAGGGCGGACTTACCGCTGCCGATGCCGCGTTATTCGTCAAAGAAGCACTGGAAACCTTCCGCTGGCATGCGCATACCACGGTTGACAGCGCCACCTATCGTGCGCTGAGTCAGCAGCATCGTTTGATCGCCGATGTGGTGTGCTTCCGCGGTTGCCACATCAACCATCTGACACCGCGTACGCTGGACATTGACCGCGTGCAGGCGCTGATGCCGTCACGCGGTATCGATCCTAAAACGCTGATCGAAGGTCCACCGCAACGTCAGGTGCCGATTCTGTTGCGCCAGACCAGCTTCAAGGCGCTGGAAGAACCGGTCCATTTTCAGGATGGCTTTCAGGGGACGCATACCGCCCGGTTCGGCGAGATCGAGCAGCGTGGTGTGGCGCTGACGCCGAAAGGCCGCGCGCTGTATGATAAGTTGCTGGCCGAAGCGGGAACCGGCCCGGATAACCAGCACCATCAGCAACATCTGGCAGCGGTGTTCAGTGACTTTCCTGATGATGAAACCAGCCTGCGGGAACAGCAGCTGGCGTGGTTCCGCTATCGGTTAACGGAACAGGGCATCCAGTCTCCTCCGCGTGCGGAAGAGAGTATGGAACAGCTGATGAAAGAAGGTCGATTGCTGGCAGAACCCATTACCTATGAAGACTTTTTACCGGTAAGCGCAGCGGGGATTTTCCAGTCTAATCTGGGAGATGAAGCCCAGGTCCGCAGTGCGGGCAACGCCAGCCGCGAAGCCTTTGAAAGCGCGCTGGGTGCAGCGGTGCAGGATGAAATGGTGTTGTATCAGCAGATGCAGCAGCGCAGCCTGGTACGCTGCGGCCTGGCATAAAAAGAGCCGGTCTGCGGACCGGCTTTGTATCATTATTGCAGGCGTGGAGTCCGCACCAGCGAGTACTTCCCGGCACCCAGAAACATAATGGCGAGTGCGCCAAGCGTGTAAAGGGCTTCCGTCTCCAGCGACCATGCACCCACATCCGTCAGGTGCCAGACCACGCCCATTTTTACCAGCAACGTCGCGACAATCATGTTGATCACAATAATGAACGCCGCAGGGCGTGTCATGAAACCAATGATCATCATCACGGGTGCCAGAATTTCTCCGATGTAAGCACCGTATGCGATGAAGCCAGGCATACCTCTGACGGTGAGCAGATGCTCAATCCACGCCACGCCGTGCACGACTTTAAATTCACCATGAAACAACAGTAATCCGCCAAACGTCAGGCGGAGCAGTAATTTAGCGAAGTCCGGATGATCACACATCCGGGTAAACAGCTGGTTAATACCACCGAACATTGCGCTTCTCCATTTCGCCAGGTCAACCTGTAACATTAAATCTAATCGGTAAATGGCAACCCGACAAAAAATCAGAATGGGGTGTTGAATCTCGCGCACGGGTTTTCGGCTTAATCTGCAAATTCCTCAGCAACATGGACAATCACGCCGGGCCTGCAAATAATGGAGGAATCCATGATCAGGGAAGCCGAGATGAAAAACGAACGACGTCTGAGGATCGTGACAGCGGAAGGTGAACTCAGAGGCACAATGGATGATGATCTTTTTGTCTTCAAGGGGATACCCTATGCCGCCCCTCCGGTTGGCGCCTTGCGCTGGCGGCCACCACAGCCATTGCGGCCCTGGCAGGGGGTGCATGATGCCACAGCATGGGGTGATGCCAGCTGGCAAAATCGGGACTACTGCGTCGCGGCAGGTGGCGGTGATCCTGGGCGTTTTAGCGAAGATTGCCTTTATCTGAATATCTGGACGCCTGATATCGAGCCTTCCAGGCCGTTGCCGGTCATGGTGTGGCTACATGGCGGCGGATTTGCCATTGGCGCTGGCAGCCTCGATCCTTATCGTGGCAAAGCGCTGGCCGCGCAGGGCGTGGTGGTGATAACCCTCAACTACCGTCTCGGCCATTTCGGTTTTTTTGCTCACCCGGCGCTGGATGCGGAATATCCATCGGATGGTATCGTGAATAACTTTGCGCTGCTCGATCAGATTGCGGCACTGCAATGGGTGCAGCGCAATATCCCGGCATTCGGCGGCGATCGCCACAATATCACCTTGTTTGGTGAGTCTTCGGGGGCGCGTAGCGTATTGTCTTTATGTTGTTCCCCGCTGGCTGAGGGATTGTTCCACAAAGGCATTGTGCAGAGCGCCTATAGTCTGCCGGATATTCCGCGTGCAGAAGCGCAGCAGGCGGGCAAAAAGGTGGCGGCGCATTTCGGGCTGGCGGAAAACGTCTCGGCCGCTCAGTTACGCGAGTTGCCTGCGGAGTCGTTCTGGCCGTTACAACGTCCACTGGCGCTGGGGCCGGTGCCGATCAGTGGCGATGCGGTGTTGCCCAGGCCGATGCTGGCCACTTTTCTGGCGGGCAAACAGCACCGGGTGCCGTTGATGATTGGCAGCAATAGCGATGAGGCCAGCGTGCTGGAGTTTTTTGGCGTCGATGCCACCCAGGTGCTCCAGCAGCTACGGCGTAAAAACCGCTTCAGCTATCGGGTGATCAAGTGGTTGTACGATATTCACGATGATAGGCTGCTGGGGCGCGCGGTGGCGCGTGACATGGCTTTTTCGGTGATGCCGCTGTTGATCGTCAAAGCGCAACATAATATCGGTATGCCTGGCTGGCGTTACTGGTTCGATTATGTTTCCGAGCAATCACGCGATCTCTATCCCCACGGAGCCTGGCATGGCAACGAAATCCCCTATGTCTTCAATACGCTGCAATCGCTGCCGCCGCCAGAAGGGCGAACGTATACCGCAGCCGACCATGCCTTCGCCGCCAAAGTCAGCGCTTTTTGGGTGACGTTTGCCCGGGACGCCAATGAGTTCAGCCATCAGTTGCAGGGTGACATTGCCTGGCCCGCCTGGCGTGCCAGTGAAGATGTGACGCTGGTGTTTAGCCAGGAGACAGAACATCCCCTGAGGTTACAGCCTCGTTTTATGCGTGGGCGACTGCGATTGTTCCGCCTGATGATGCGCAGCATGGTGAAACTTTAATTAATTTGCTAATGCTTAAATTCCGCAAACGTTTTTTTAAGGCAAATTTTCTCGCATCCCTCTGATTTAGCTCAGACAATCCTTTTGGATTCGCAGCTGATCCAGCAATTAATTAGCTTGCAAAACCCGTACATTTTCTGAATCTGCTGCCGATAAACGCAATATGCCCGATTTTATCGGGCCTCCATTGCGTTTCACATCAAGGGATTTCGTATGGGTATCTTAAAAAATTTTACTATTCGTGCCGTCATGCTGACCATTCTTGGGCTGTTCTGCCTGCTGTGGTGCGTCGTCGGCCTGTTTAGCGTGCACTCGCTAAACGCTCTGGGTGACGGCAACGAGGTTGATCGTCAGTTGGTCAATCAAATGACGGTGCTGAGTAAAGGCAACGATCAATATTTTCGTGTGGTCACACGTATGTCGCGCGTGATGGAAATCCGTGCCTCTGGTGCCACACCCCCGGCCGATGCCTTCGGGCCGGTGCAACAGGCGCTGGACAGCATGAAGCAGCAGCTGGAACAGTTTAAAGCGATGGCACCGGGTCCGATGGATGCGGATACCGCCAATAACGTGATCGCCAACTGGCAAAAACTGTTGGATGAAGGGATTGCGCCGCAGGTTGCGCTGGCGCAGCAGGGCACGCTGGAGGCTTACCGTGCGCAGGCCAATAATGTCACGCCAGCGTTGAGCCGTGCCTTTGGTGCCAGCGCCGAAAGTTTTAATCAGGCGGCGGCGATCAAACTGGAAGACACCCGTGTCACCGTCGATAAACTGACCAATGTGACGAAGGTGATTATTCTGGTGGCGGTGGGGGTCGGTCTGTTGATCCTGCTGTTTACCGATCGTTACCTGGTCACCATGCTGGTTAAGCCGCTGGATAAGATTCGCGATCACTTCGCCATTATCGCTCAGGGCGATCTTAGCCAGCCGGTAGAGGAGTTTGGCCGCAACTGTGTGGGCAAACTGGTGCCGTTACTGCGCGCGATGCAGGACAGCCTGCGTGAAGCGGTGAGCGCCATTCGCAGCGGGACGGAAAACATTTACCGTGGTGCGGCGGAAATTTCCGCAGGCAACAACGATCTCTCTTCCCGCACCGAAGAGCAGGCCGCCGCGCTGGAGCAAACCGCAGCCAGCATGGAGCAGTTGACCGCCACGGTGAAATTTAACGCCGACAACGCGCGTCAGGCCAGTTCACTGGCGGAAACTGCCTCTGGTACCGCACAGCAGGGTGGCCGTCTGGTGGGTGAAGTGGTGACCACCATGGAAGGGATTTCCGGCAGTTCGAAGAAAATTGCTGAAATCACCAACGTCATCAATAGCATTGCCTTCCAGACCAATATCCTGGCGCTGAACGCGGCGGTGGAAGCTGCGCGCGCCGGTGAGCAGGGGCGTGGTTTTGCCGTGGTTGCCAGCGAAGTGCGTAACCTCGCCCAGCGCAGCGCCAATGCGGCGAAAGAGATTGCCACCCTGATTGAAGATTCGGTACAGCGTGTCGGTAAAGGCTCAGAGCTGGTGAACAACGCCGGTCATACCATGAATGACATCCTGAAATCGGTTCAGGATGTGAATGAGATCATGAAGCACATTGCCGCCGCCTCGGAAGAACAAAGCAAAGGGATTTCGCAGGTGGGCACGGCAGTGACGGAGATGGACAGCGTGACGCAGCAGAACGCGTCATTGGTTGAGCAAGTTTCTGCGGCGGCCAGCGCGCTGGAGCGTCAGACCGAAGAGTTGCAGGCGTCAGTGGCGAAATTCCGCCTTGCGCCGAGCGCGCCGGTTACGAACGCTGCCAAACCCCCGGCTGGCCCCGTGTTACGCCGTCCGGCGCTCAACGCGCCACCGGTGGCTCAATCCAAATCCGCCAGCGCCGACGAATGGGTTTCATTCTGAGGCTGACACAACCACGCCACCAGTTCCTGCAGGAAGGGTGGCGCATCACGTTCCGCTCGCTGTAATAAGCTATAACTCGCCCCGGTAGAGACGCAGTGGTCAAACGGGGCGATCAACCGACCATTTGCCAAATCATTCTGCACCAGCGACACATCCGCCACCGTCACACCAAATCCCTGAATCGCCGCACTGATCGCCAGATCCATGGTGGCAAAATGCTGGTTGCGCGCCATCGGAACGCTGGCCTGCTGCGCATGCAGCCACAATTGCCAGTCGCGGGTGTCATTGGTGGGATGTAAAAAGGTGAAGCGGGACAGGGCAGCCACGCTGGCGGGTGGCGTGACGCTGCTGGTCAGCACCGGCGTCAGACGCTCATCGAATAAATGGATGGCCTCGGCGGGGGCAATGCCGTAGACAATCGCCGCATCGAAGTTATCCAGTTGCGAAGCATGATCGAGGGTGGTGGTGAGCGCCACATGGATGTCCGGTCGCTGTTGCTCCAGCGCCACCAGACGCGGCACCAGCCAGCGCATGGCACAGGTGGGGGCTTTCAGGCGAATCGAAGCATTGCTGCGGCTGGCTTTTTCTGTGGCATTGACCAGCATGGCGAATCCCTGTTGCAGCTCAGGCAGCAGCGCCGCCCCCTGCGAGGTCAGATGCAGCCCACGCGCGTGACGTTCGAATAATGCGAACCCCAGCCAGCTCTCCAGTGCGGCAATTTTGCGGCTGACCGCGCCCTGCGTAATGCAAAGCTCACTGGCGGCACGCGTCAGATTAAGGTGACGCGCCGTGACCAGAAAGGCGTGAATGGCGTTGAGCGGCAGAGCAGAGCGGGACATAACAGCCTCAAGCTATGATTTTAAGTCATGGCTATTATGACAACAATTCGCTTGTGGACTCAAGCAGCAGGCCGTTGAATAGAAATCTGATTTTATTACGTGGTTATGCAACCTATCTGGCGGAGTTACGATGTCTCTTCAATCAAGTGTTCAGACCTCTTCAAAATTACCCGATGTTGGCACCACTATTTTCAGTGTGATTGGTCAGCTTTCGGCGCAGCATAAAGCCATCAACCTGTCCCAGGGCGCACCGAATTTCCCCTGCGATCCTCAGCTGGTCGAGCTGGTGAGCAAAGCGATGCGCGAGGGGCATAACCAGTATGCGCCGCTGACGGGGCTGCCTGCACTGAAAGAGGCACTGGCGCAGAAGGTGCATACTTTGTATGGCCAGCAGTACGATGTCGGCAGTGAAGTGCTGATCACCGGCAGCGCCAGCCAGGGGATCTATATGGCGATTTCCGCGCTGGTGCATCCGGGTGATGAAGTGATTTTCTTCGAACCGGCCTTCGACAGCTATGCACCGGTGGTCCGTTTGCAGGGTGGTACGCCGATTGGCCTGAAATTGCAGGTGCCGGATTTTGCCATCAACTGGGACGAACTGCGTGCCACCATTACGCCGCGTACCCGCATGATCATCATCAACACGCCGCACAACCCGAGTGCGCAGGTGTTAACCCCGGCGGATCTGGATCAGCTGGCAGCACTGACGCGTAATACCGATATCGTGGTGTTGTCCGACGAAGTGTACGAACACATCGTGTTTGATGGTCGTCCGCACTGCGGCATGGCAACGCATCCGGAGCTGGCGCAGCGCAGCGTGATTGTCTCCTCCTTTGGCAAAACCTTCCACGTCACCGGCTGGCGCGTCGGTTATGCGCTGGCACCGGCCGCGCTGATGACGGAAATCGTCAAGGTGCATCAGTTTATGATGTACGCCGCGGATACCCCGATGCAGGTGGGTTTCGCCCACTATCTGCAACACCCGGAAAATTATTTGCAGCTGTCGCCGTTCTATCAGCAGAAGCGCGATCGCCTGATGTCATTGATGGCGGATTCGCCGTTTAAACTGCTGCCGTGCGCCGGTTCTTTCTTTGTTTTAGCCAGTTACGGACATTTCAGTGACGAAAGTGATAGCGAAATGGTAAAACGTCTCATCGTCGATCACGGTGTGGCGACCATTCCGTTGTCGGCGTTTTATATGGATGGCACAGACAATAAATTAATCCGTCTGTCGTTTGCCAAAGACGACGCGACATTACAGGCCGGAGCAGAAGCACTCTGCCGGGTCAAAGGGTAACTTAGGGGTATAACAATGAAAAAATTAAACGTACTTTTTGTGGCGCTGGGCATGATGACCTCTGTGCATGCATTCGCCCAGGACACCTTACGCTACGGTCTGGAATCACAGTACCCGCCGTTTGAAAGCCGCAACGCTCAGGGTGAGCTGGAAGGTTTCGATATCGAGCTGGGTAAAGCCATTTGCCAGAGCGGTAACTTCAAATGCAGCTGGGTTGAAAGCAGCTTTGATGCCCTGATCCCGGCGTTGCAGGCGAAGAAGTTTGACGCCATCAACTCAGCGATGAACATCACCGAAGCACGTGCGAAAAGCATCGACTTCACCAAACCGATTTACCGTATTCCGACCATGCTGGTGGCGAAAGAGGGCCAGGGCCTGCTGCCGACTGCAGAATCGCTGAAAGGGAAAAACATCGGCGTGTTGCAGGGGTCCATCCAGGAAACCTATGCCAAAAAGCATTGGGAGCCGGAGGGCGTGACCGTAACGTCCTATCAGGATCAAAATCAGGTGTATAACGACATGGTCGCCGGGCGTCTGGATGGCACGCTGGTGATGTCAGCTGCGGGTCAGTCCGGTTTCCTTGATAAGCCGCAGGGCAAAGGCTTTGCTTTCGTTGGCAAGCCAGTGGAAGACGATACTATCCTCGGTTCTGGCATCGGTTTTGGCCTGCGCAAGGGTGATGCCAAGCTGAAACAGGAACTGGATGCGGCGATCACCAAAGTGCAGACTGACGGCACCGTGACCAAACTGGCGGCGAAATTCTTCCCGGGCATCGACGTTAGCGTAGCGAAATAACATATGCAGGTGTGCATCGAAAATGATGCACACCTGATTGCGCGGTGTTATCTCGCTGCCAGATAACACAAGGCTTCTGCCACCTGATACGACTTCACAAACGACGGCACCGGCAGGAATTCAAAACGCGAATGAAAGTTGTGCGCACCGGTAAAGAAATTCGGTGTCAGCAAGCCTTTAGCCGACAATGCCGCCCCATCGGTCCCCCCGCGCATTGGAATCACCTTCGGTTCAATCCCCAGCTGCGCCAGCGCGGTAAAAATTAAATCAATTGCCCGCCGATCTTCACCGATGGCATTGCTGATATTGCTGTAGACATCATTGATGCTCAGCGCCACCTGCCCGGTGGGATACTGCGCGGCAATCTCATCGGCGATTTCCACCAGTTGCTGCTTCTTCGCATCAAAACCATTGAGATCAAAATCACGAATCGATGCTTTCAGCACCGCACGGCTGGCATTGGCCTGCATATCGTTAAACCAGATATAGCCTTCGCGCCCTTCGGTATGCTCTGGTGTCGCCAGACGATCAAAACGCTGGATAAAGTCATGCGCCATCAGCAGCGGATTGACCAGCACGCCTTTGCCGGACATCGGGTGTGCCGGAACGCCGGTAAAAATAATCTCAGCGGCGGCGGCATTGAAGTTTTCGTAGACCACTTCGCCCAGTTCGCAGCAGTCGATGGTCCAGGCAAAATCAACGGCAAAGCGTTGTTCCAGATCGAGCGCTTTGGCACCGCGCAGGCCAATTTCCTCGTCGGGTACAAAGGCCACCACGATATCGCCATGATCGCCCTGTAAATTCTCCATCAGCGTCATCACCACCGTGACCGCCGCTTTGTTGTCTGCACCGAGCACGCTGGTGCCGTCGCTAAAGATAATTTGCTGGCCGTGGTAGGGCACGATTTCGGGATGCTCAGCCACGCGCAGCCAGATGTCCTGCACAGCATTCAGGCACAGGTCATCGCCGGTAAAGGTTAACGTTTGTGGGTGGATATCTGCTGACAGCCCGACATCAACAGTATCGATATGGGTGATAAACCCGATGCGGGGGGCGTCAGGGCGATTACCGCGCTTCAGTGCCGTTACCGTGGCATGTTGGTCGATGACGATCTCTTCCAGCCCCAGCTCGCGCAGCTCTGCTGCCAGCATCTCAGCCATGGCATGTTGTGAGGGGGTACTCGGAAGCGTAGTGGATTTGGCATCGCTCTGGCTGGAAACGGCCAGATAACGGTAAAACCGCTGAGTCAGCTGGCGGGCGAGTTGATCTGTCATCGGGAGTCCTTATCAATTTAACGGGGCGTTCGTTCGCAGAACGACTAAATCAAATTATTAATTAATGCCTTGTATAACGATGCAGACTCATTGAAGTCAACTAATCGCGAGAAATCGGATTTTGACCGCTCGATTGTTCCAGTGTGTTCAGCTGCTGGTGCAGAAAATCCAGGAATAAATTCAGGGCGGCACTGCGTGGCCGTCCTGATAATGTCTGCAATTGCAGCGTACGCTGGTTCAATTGATCAATGCCTACCGTGCGCAATAGCAACCCGTGGGTTTTCGCCTCATACATCACGGTAAACGGGCTACAAATGGTGACCGCCAGCGGCGTTCGCAGCAGAAAATGGAACAGGGTGGAAAAGTTATCGCAGGTCAGCACCGGTTCAATGACATAGCCACTCATATGGCAGGAGAGATCAAACAACTGGCGCACCGTGGTGTTTTGCTCCGGTAACGCCAGCGGATATTGACCCAGGTCAGCCAGTGTCACCTCATCAGCCTGCGCCAGTGGATGGTTATGATGCATCACCAGCTGCACTGGCGCGGGCCAGGAGCCGATGACTTCAACGCCACGCTCGGCATACAGGCTGAACTGCAACGCCAGATCACACTCGCCGTTACGAATTAACTCAGCCACGCCCTGGGTGCTGGCGACTTTCAGACTGAACAGCACGCCTGGGTTACTGACGCGGAAATCGGCAAACAGGCGCGGCAGCAGGGTAAACGCCATGCCATCGGTGCAGGCCACGCGAATCTGCGTGCGGCGCACGGCGGTGAGTCCCTTAATTTCCGCCAGGGCATATTCCATATCCAGCATATTTTTCCGCACGTGATGAGCAAAGATTTCTCCGGCTTCGTTCAGCACCATGCCACGGGCGTGGCGGTCAAACAGCGGCACACCGACTTCAGCTTCCAGCCGCTGAATCTGGCGGCTGATCGCCGAAATGGCGACAAACAACTGCTCGCTGGCCGCGCTGAGCGATCCGGCATTGGCGACCGTCATAAAATAACGAATTTCACTGCTGAGCACTGACCTGCCTCCTGATGGTGCATGCCTCGTAATCGGGCAGCTGACCTTTGCTTTAAAAGCAAATCTTACTCGATAAATTGATAATTGTGGCAAATCAGCCTTTCCGCAAAGATAAGGATGATGATAAAACCAACAAAAGACAGGGCAAACATGACAGTACAACAGGTCGTTAATCAGGCCAGCGACTATTTTGACAGCGGGGAATTCCAGCAATTACTGGCGCGCCGCGTGGCGCTGGTGACGGAAAGCCAGCGTGCGGATCGCGATAACGAACTGCATCACTATCTGCATCAGGAAATCGGGCCGCAACTTGAGGCACTCGGTTTCACTTTGCACTTTATCGACAACCCGGTCACCGCCCAGCGTCCGTTCCTGGTCGCGGTACGCATCGAAGATCCGGCGCTGCCAACGCTGCTGAGTTACGGTCACGGCGATGTGGTATTTGGCGATGATGAAAACTGGTGCGACGGATTATCGCCGTGGCAGCTGACCGAAGAGGGCGATCGTTGGTACGGTCGCGGCAGCGCTGATAATAAAGGCCAGCACTGCGTCAATCTGGCGGCGCTGGAACAGGTCTTTAAGGCACGCGGTGGACGCCTCGGCTTTAACTGTAAGATGCTGTTTGAAATGGGTGAAGAGATCAGCTCGCCGGGTCTGGCGCAGCTGTGTCTGGAACACGGCGAATTGCTGAAAGCGGACCTGTTTATTGCCTCCGATGGCCCGCGCCTCAATGCGATCCGTCCGACGCTGTTCCTGGGTTCGCGCGGCTGCGTCAATTTTCGTCTTACCATCAACGCACGCGACAATGCCTACCACTCCGGCAACTGGGGCGGTCTGCTCACCAACCCCGGAACTCAGCTGGCGAATGCAATTGCCTCGCTGGTAAACGCCAACGGCGTATTACAGGTGGCGGCACTGAAGCCAACCTCACTGACGGATGAAGTGCGTGCCATTCTGAGTGATATCGAAGTAGGGGGCATGCCAGGCGACCCGCAGATTGAGGTTAACTGGGGTGAGCCTGGACTGACGCCAACCGAACGCCTGTATGGCTGGAACACGCTGGAAGTGCTGGCATTTCTCACCGGCAATCCGGCACGGCCGATGAACGCCATTCCTGGAGAGGCCAGCGCGGTTTGTCAGCTGCGTTTCGTGGTAGGAACGGATTGGCAAAACCTGGTGCAACACATTGAGGCGCATCTGCAACAACATGGCTTTGATCAGGTGAAAGTGGAGTTTATGCGTGGATCGCCTGCCACACGCCTTGATCCCACCGATCCGCTGGTGCACTGGGTGCTGACAAGCATGGCGGAGACCAGCGGGAAAAAACCGGCGCTGCTGCCGAATCTCGGTGGCTCGCTGCCGAACGAAGTGTTCTCCGATATCCTCGGACTGCCGACGTTGTGGGTGCCGCACTCGTATCCGGCCTGTGGTCAGCATGGCGTTAACGAACATATGCTGAAATCCATTGCGCGTGAGGGTCTGCAAATCATGACGCGCCTGCTGTGGGATTTGGGTGAGCAGGGCGAGGAACTGATGGCCCGTCACCGTGCCCATGCCGGAGGTGCCAAATGAGCAGCCTCAGCCAAAGTGCACCGGCCAGCGCGGTTAAACCCAGCCTGCACAAAACCCTGTTCGCCACCTGTATCGGCAATGCGCTGGAGTGGTTCGATATTGCGGTCTATGGCTTCTTCGCCAGTTATATTGCCCATGCTTTCTTCCCAACCAGCGATCCCTCGGTATCGCTGCTGCTGACCTTTGGCAGTTTCGGCGTTTCGTTCCTGATTCGTCCGCTGGGGGCGATTGTGCTGGGCAACTACGCCGATCGTCATGGCCGTAAAAAGGCGCTGCTGCTGTCGATCAACCTGATGATGCTGGGCGGGGCGATTATTACCTTTATGCCGGGTTACGCCTCGATTGGCCTGATTGCCCCGGTGCTGATTCTGCTGGCGCGCCTGATTCAGGGATTCTCCGCCGGTGGCGAGTTCGGCAGCTCGACGGCGTTCCTGGTTGAGCATTTTCCGGAGCGTAAAGCCTTTATCGCCAGCTGGCAGTTCGCCACCCAGGGGGCGAGCACCCTGATGGCGTCAGCGTTTGGTCTGGGTCTGACGCAGATCCTCAGCGAGAGCCAGATTCAGGAGTGGGGCTGGCGTATTCCGTTCGCGTTTGGCTTGCTGATCGGTCCGCTGGGCATTTATATCCGTCGCCATGTGCATGAACCGGCCAGCTTCGCCGCACAACAGCCGGAAGCGGCACCGCTGAAGCGCCTGTTTGGCCGCCAGAAAGAGCTGATGTTGCTGGCAATCGGGTTGATGGTGATCTCCACTGCGGTCAACTACATGCTCAACTATGTGCCGACCTATGCCACCAAAACGCTGCATCTGCCGGGGTCGGTGGCCTTCACCGCGACGCTGCTGGCTGGGGTAATTTTGACGGTGGTTACGCCGCTGATGGGGCTGTGGGCTGAGAAAGTCGGGCGTGTGCCGTTGATGTGGGGATCGCTGCTTCTGCTGCTGGTAACTATCTATCCGGCGTTTAAGATGGTGGTCAACCACACCACCCCGACCACGCTGATCCTGCTGGTGGGCTGGATGGCGCTGCTGAAGTCGGTATATTTCTCGACGGTGCCTTCGGTGATGGCCGATCTGTTCCCGGTGGGTACCCGCGCAAGTGGCATGGCTATCAGCTATAACATCGCAGTGACGGTGTTTGGTGGTTTTGCGCCGCTGATTTGTACCCTGCTGATCAGCGCGACCGGCACCAGCCTGGCACCGAGCTATTATCTGATGGCAGTGGCCTTGCTGAGTGGTATCGCGCTGGTGCGCAGTAAGCAGCGCCTGAGTTAATCAACACCGGGTCGGCATTGATGCCGACCCGGTCAATAAACGCACAGTTCCGCAGCGGCGCGATTTAGCGCGCAAGTCTTATTTACGAGAACTGCAAATACGCCACATGGGTTTGCAGATACTCTTCCAGCCCGTGACGGCCATCGGCACCGCCGACGCCCGATTTACGCCAGCCTGCATGGAAACCCTGCATCGCTTCGAAGTTCTCGCGATTGATATAGGTCTCACCAAACTTCAGTTGACGCAGGGCGATCATTGCGGTATTGAGGTTTTGCGTGTAGATCGACGACGTTAGCCCATATTCACAATCATTTGCCAGCGTGATGGCTTCATCCAGCGTTTTAAACGCCATGACGGGCAGCACCGGTCCAAAGATCTCTTCACGCATGATCTCCATCTCCTGACGCACACCGGTGATGATGGTCGGTTCAAAATAGAAGCCTTTATCGCCAGCACGCTTCCCGCCCAGCAGCACTTTGCCGCCTTGCTCAACCGCCTTCGCCACTTTCTGTTCAACACGCCCCAGTGCCGCAGCGGTGATCAGCGGCCCCATATCGATGTCGGTCAGCTCAGCGGGGTTGCCGAATTTCACCTGCTTAAAGGCTTCGGTCAACGCGTTGATAAAGCGATCGTAAATGCCTTCCTGCACATAAACACGCTCGGCACAGTTACACACCTGCCCGGTATTGATCACGCGAGAACTGACAATCGCTTTCACCGCCAGATCGAGATCGGCATCATCCATCACGATGGCCGGGGCTTTGCCACCCAGTTCCAGTGACACTTTAGTGACGTTCTTCGCTGCGGCTTCCATGGTGGCGATACCGGCATTGACGCTGCCTGTCAGGCTTACCAGCCCGACTTTCGGGTTCGCCGCCAGCTCCTGGCCGACTTCCGGGCCATAGCCGTAAACAAAGTTAATCACCCCTTTAGGCAGGCTGATGTCATGGAGAATGCGGGCGAAGATCGCCGCGTTATTGGGGGTCAGTTCACTTGGTTTGATCACGATGGTATTGCCAGTGACCAGCGCCGGTGCCGCTTTACGCGCAATCAGGAAGAAGGGGAAATTCCACGGCAGAATACCGGTGGTGACGCCAATTGCCTTTTTAAAGACAAAAATGTTTTCATTGGGGCGGTCGCTGTTAACTATTTCCCCTTCATAGCGGCGCGCCCATTCCGCCATATATTCAAGATAATCGGCGGTAAACAGCACTTCGGTTTGCGCCAGCCCCTGGGTTTTCCCGCCTTCGGCAACGATGGTAGCGGTCAATTCCGTCTCATGTTGACGAATACCGGCGGCGATTTTACGCAGCCAGTTGCCGCGCTCAATCGCCGGTAACGCCTCCCAGCCAGGTTGCGCCGCTTCTGCCGCTGCGATAGCCCGGCTGGCGTCCTGCTTTGTCCCTTCCGGCACGCGTGACAGCAGCGCTTCGGTGGCCGGGTTAATCACTTCAATCCATTTATCATTCTGGTTTGCAACAAACTCGCCATTAATGAAATGTTGATGGTGCGTTGTCATCTGTAGGGTCTCCGCGATCGGTTTCGTTAAATTTGTGTGAAATGCAGAGTGAAACAGATCAAGGTGTAGCACCTTTTTATGACTGCCACGGCGGGCGAAGGGATGGCAAAGACGGGAAGAACAACATGATAAACGCAGCATAACTGGCGAAATGCTGCGTATTCAGCAGGTTACTATGTGGTTCGGCAGAGTCTGAAAACGTCAGGAACCCGGCATCATCGCGCCGCTGGCAATAAACCAGGCCAGAAAGCTGACACCGGCAACAATAATGGCGATAGGAAAAAGCAGTCCGATTTTCATGATTATCCTAAAGTGAATGCGGGTTCAGCCCAGCTGAACCAGGGCACGATGCGTTTTCATCATACTGAACAGCTGAAACTGCGTGGCATCGTCAACTTCACGCAGATGTTCACCTTTTTGATAATGAATACTATGGATATGCCCAAGTTGCCGCCAGACCACGATAGCCGACGCCAGCAGGGCGCAGTTATCTTCGCTTTGCACGCATTCAACACGGGCATAGCGGATCTCTTCCAGTCCATTTATGAAGATGTTGAGCGACTCAGGCGGTACGATCGCGCGGATATCATCCAGCATCACGCGGCTTACCGGCCTTGAGAGCATCAGCGTCAACCATTTGGTATTCATCCCAATCCTTCGTCCTGATGATTTTCCTCAACGTTATACGGATTAATTGCAGCCGGGGGAAGGCATGATCCGTGCTTTGTGTGATTGCCATGTTAAGAGGGAGTCTGGCAATCAGGTTAAAACTGTGCTGATCAACACAACATTCCCGGAAAAAATCGATAATAATAAATGAGTTATCCATTTTCCCTGAGTAACTGCCTGCAAATGCGGATTTGTGATCCGAATGTTGAATACCCACCGGATATTGCCAACTCCGCCCGTTCCCCGGCAACCATCCAAAGGCTGAGTAAAAGCTGACCGCCGTAGACTCTCGGGTAATCGGGAGACCGTCGGTTTCCTGTTGGCCTCAACCTTACGAAGGAATAACAATGAACAGTGCCATCATTGCAGGTATTTTCTGGCATCTGGTGGGTGCCGCCAGTGCCGCATGCTTTTATGCTCCGTTTAAACAGGTGAAAAAGTGGTCATGGGAAACCATGTGGTCGGTCGGTGGCGTGATGTCATGGCTGATTCTGCCCTGGGTGGTCAGTGCGGTGCTGTTACCGAATTTCTGGGCTTACTACGGTAGCTTCAGCTTTTCGCAGTTGCTGCCGGTGTTTCTGTTTGGTGCCATGTGGGGTATCGGCAACATCAACTACGGGCTGACGATGCGTTATCTCGGTATGTCAATGGGCATCGGTATCGCCATAGGGATTACCCTGGTGGTAGGTACGCTGATGACGCCGCTGCTCCAGGGCCGCTTTGTTGAGTTGTTCAGCTCGGAAGGCGGGCGATTAACGTTGCTCGGCGTGTTTGTGGCGTTAATTGGCGTCGCCATCGTCTCACGCGCCGGATTGTTAAAAGAACGCGCCCTGGGTATCAACGCGGAAGAGTTCAATCTGAAGAAGGGGCTGGTGCTGGCGGTGATTTGCGGCATCTTCTCAGCCGGGATGTCTTTTGCGATGGACGCTGCAAAACCGATGCACGAAGCGGCTGCGGCCCTTGGCATTAACCCGCTGTATGTGGCACTGCCCAGTTATGTGGTGATCATGGGTGGCGGGGCGCTGGTCAACCTGGCCTACTGCTTTATCCGTCTGGCGGTGAAGTCGGATCTCTCTGTACGGGCCGATTTCTCAATTGCGAAGCCGATGCTGCTCGCCAACATCGCCTTTGCCGTGCTGGGCGGCACCATGTGGTATCTGCAATTCTTCTTCTATGCCTGGGGACACGCCAAAATCCCGGCACAGTATGACTTCGTCAGCTGGATGCTGCATATGAGCCTGTATGTGCTGTGCGGTGGCCTGGTTGGGCTGGTCATGAAGGAGTGGAAAGCCGTTGGGCAACGTCCGGTACGTGTGCTGTCGCTGGGCTGTGTGGTGATCATCATTGCGGCGAATATTGTCGGGCTGGGCATGGCATCCTGATTAATCATTGCGGCGCGAATTATCGCGCCGCAATGATTTAATGTGTTTCATTCACCATTATCGGGCGGTTTGGCAAAAAACGTTGCCGCCACGCACTCGGCGTCAGGCCGGTTTCACGCGTAAATACCACCGAAAAATAATTGCTGTCATCAAAGCCGCAACGAGCAGCCACTTCACTGATGAGCCAATCCTGAGTACGCAGCAGGTATTTTGCCTGGCATAGCTGTAACTGACGCAGATAATGGCCGATGGTCATGCCGGTCTGCTGGCGAAATAATTGTTTTAGCGCCCGTTCACTCAACTGATTTTGCTGACAAAACATGGCGAGGTCGAAAGGGCGGTCAATCGCGCCCTGCAAGGCTGACATCAGCAGGTCCAGCTGTTCTCCCTCCGGCAACACCCAGGGACGATCCGCTGCATAACCGTGGCGTCGCAGGATCAGCGCCAGCTGCAAAAAAAGCGCTTCAGAAAGCTGAATGGAGAGAGGATCGCTTTTGCGGCTTTCCCGCTCCAGCTGGGTGATCACCCCGCGTGCCAGCGCCATGCCGCGCGTGGTTAAGCGCCAGCAACCGGGCGATTCCGCATCGTCAGGCGGCAGCAGCTGGCTCCAGTCCAGTCCAAGATGAAAGCGGTCACGACAGTAGAGAATATTGTCCAGCACCAGATCGTTGACGCTGTCATAGCTGTGGCAGTCGTTATCACGGATATAAAACACATCGCCACAGGTAATCAGCCATGGCCGATCATTGAGCACATGCAAGCCGTTGCCGCGCCAGACAATCACAATTTCACTGAACTCATGACGATGCGGCGGGAAGGAAGGCTGCGGCAGGCGTTCAGCTACCGCAATCGGCAAAGAGGGGGCCGGGAAATAGTCTTCGCGCGACAATATTAGCGACATGAGGGTCACTCCTAATCACAACATCTGCTGGCGCTCCGCTCTGGGCGCACAGCCAAATTCCCGCCGGAACAAGGTGGAGAAATGGTTGCTGTCACCAAATCCACACTGAAAGGCGATATCCGTAATGCGCAAATCGCTGTGCCGTAACAGATGGCGTGCCTGAAGCAAGCGCAACCGGTTCAGGTAGCGTTGCGGCGTATTCCCGGTTTGCTGCTTCATCTGACGATGCAGCGTGCGCAGCGACAGTGAGAATTGGTCAGCCAGTGCCTCCCAGCCAATTTCTTCACTGTAGTGCTCATTCAGCCAGTCAAGCAACCGATGCAATCGGGCTTCCTGATCCTGGGCTTCATCGTTGTGACCCGCCTCGCGCAACAACACCAGCAGTTGCAGGAATAACTGTTCCTGACGCGCCTGCTTCTCCAGTGACCAGACACCTGGCGGATTCATCTGCGTAACAATCTGCAAGGCCTGGCCCATCACCTTGTGGTTAATTCGCCAGTGAGACGCGTAATTGCCATCCTCCTCGCGCGGCAGCAGGGCTTGCAGACCAGAGAGAAAACGGAAGGCTGCCGGACTGCGATACAACACGTTGGTCAGACACAGATTGTCGGTTTGCTCATAAAGGTGGCGATCGTGATCGCGGACGAAACACACACAACCGGCGCACAGCGCCTGCGGCTGACCATTGAACACATGAATGCCGGAACCCTGTTCTACCAGCACAATTTCGTGGAAATCATGGTGATGTTCAGGAAACGCCTGCTGCGGTACGCGTGGCTCGATGGCGATGGCGTAATCCCCGGCAGGGAAAAAATCTGCGCTGTGTAAAACGGTCATGGCTCGCCTCTCATTATTAACAAAACCGTAACCGAGTCTACTCAGGCGGCTGCCGCCTTACCTTGAATTTTCAACCGGCCGATGCAGGAAAATGGCTAATTTTTCAAGATCTCGCGTGTTGTTCGGGAAAATGCGGCGAAGGTCACAACCCGGCGCTTGTGTGGTTCTGTGAGCTGTCTCACGAACATCTTTGCAACGATGCCAGCAGCATTGGCGCGCTGGCAGTAAGGGGAAGGTGACCAGACGACAGGATTTTTACTCTGTACGCATCTCATCACAGGAAGAACACGCCATGAGTATGCGTAACATTGTTGCCATTGATTTAGGCGCATCCAGCGGGCGCGTCATGCTCGCACAATGGACTCCCGCGTCTCAGCGCATCACCCTGCGGGAAGTGCGCCGTTTTACTAATCAGCGCGTGCGCCGTGCCGGTTACGACTGCTGGGATCTGGACCATCTGGAGCAGGAGATACGTTGCGGGCTGCAACAGCTGGATGAAGAAGGTATCGTGCCGGACAGCATCGGTATCGATACCTGGGGTGTTGACCTGGTGCTGCTGGATGCCGATGGGCAGCGGGTCGGTGAGGCAGTGAGCTATCGCGACGCCCGCACCGACGGCCAGATGGCGCAGGCGATCAGCGATCTTGGCAAACCGGCCATTTATCAGCGCACCGGCATTCAGTTTCTGCCGTTTAACACCCTTTATCAGCTGCGCGCGCTGCATCTGCAACAGCCAGACTGGCAGGCGCAGGTGGCACATGCGTTGATGATTCCGGACTATCTGCATTATCAATTGACCGGCAACATGAACTGGGAATACACCAACGCCACGACGACCCAATTGCTGAACATCACCAGTGGCGAATGGGACGCGGATTTACTGGCCTGGGCGGGGGTAGATGCCAGCTGGTTTGGCAAACCCTCCGCACCGGGTAACACCGTCGGTTTTTGGTCCAGCCCCCGTGGGCACAGGATTCCGGTGATGGCGGTCGCCACCCACGACACCGCCAGTGCCGTGCTGGCAACGCCTTTAATGCAGGAGGATGCCGCTTACCTTAGCTCTGGCACCTGGTCGCTGATGGGGATTGAGAGCCTGCAACCTTGCCTGAGCCGTGCCGCGCTCGACGCCAATTTCACCAATGAAGGGGGGGCGGAGGGGTATCGGGTATTGAAAAATATCATGGGCCTGTGGCTGTTGCAGCGAGTGTGCAGCGAACTGCAAATCAGCGATCTCTGTGGATTGATTCAGCAGGCGGCGGATGAACCTGCCTGCCGTGCCCTGATCAACCCCAACGCCAGCCGCTTTATCAATCCCGCCAGTATGGTGCAGGAAATTCAGAACGCCTGTGCGGAACAACATATGCCGGTTCCCCAATCGCCTGCCGCGTTGGCCCGCACCATTTTTGACAGCCTGGCCTTGCTGTATCGCCAGGTCATCTGCGAACTCGGCCAGCTACGTTCAGCACCTTTGCGTCAGCTGCATGTGGTTGGCGGGGGTTGCCAGAATCCGTTGCTCAACCAGCTTTGCGCCGATGCCTGCCAGCTGCCGGTGTTTGCCGGACCGGTGGAAGCCTCGACGCTGGGCAATGTCGGCTGCCAGTTGATCGCTCTCGGTGAGCTGCGTGATGTTGCCGATCTGCGTCGCTGTATCAGCCAGAACTTCCCGTTAGAAAAATTCGAACCGCTTAACAACAGCGCGTTTCGTGCCAGCCAGGCACGTTTTGCCGCGCTGAGCCAACCCGCTAAGGAACTTGCTTATGACAAAGCTGATTGAACAGGCCTTTGACCTGGCGAAACAACGCTACACCGCGATCGGCGTGGATGTGGAACAGGTAATGACGCAACTGAATGATATTCCGGTGTCGATGCACTGCTGGCAGGGTGATGACGTGCGCGGATTCGAGAACCCACAAGGTGCTCTGACCGGCGGTATCCAGGCCACTGGCAATTACCCTGGTAAGGCGCGTAATGCTGAGGAACTGCGCGCTGATCTCGATAAAGCGATGTCGCTGATTCCGGGCGCAAAACGCCTCAATCTGCACGCTATCTATCTGGAAAGCGATAAGCCGGTAGAGCGTGATGCCATTGAACCGGCACATTTCAGTAACTGGGTCGAGTGGGCAAAGAGCAACAAACTGGGACTGGATTTCAACCCGACCTGTTTCTCACACCCGCTGAGCACCGACGGTTTTACTCTGGCGCATGCAGATAAAAACATCCGCCAGTTCTGGATTGACCACTGCAAGGCCAGCCGCCGCATTTCGGCTTCGTTCGGCGAACAGTTGGGTACGGCGTCAGTAATGAACATTTGGGTGCCGGACGGGATGAAAGATCTGACGGTGGATCGGCTGGCACCGCGTCAGCGACTGCTGGCGGCGCTGGATGAGATCATCAGCGAAAAACTCAATCCGCAACATCATATCGATGCGGTTGAAAGCAAACTGTTTGGCATCGGTGCTGAGAGTTATACCGTTGGCTCTAACGAGTTCTGCCTCGGATATGCCTGTAGCCGTCAGATCGCGCTGACGCTTGATGCCGGCCACTTCCACCCGACAGAAGTGATCTCCGACAAAATTTCCACCGCGATGCTGTATGTACCACGCCTGCTGCTGCATGTCAGCCGCCCGGTACGCTGGGACAGCGACCATGTGGTGCTGCTGGATGACGAAACGCAGGCCATCGCTAATGAAATCGCCCGCCAGAAGTTGTTCGACAAAGTCCATATCGGCCTCGACTTTTTTGATGCTTCCATCAATCGTATTGCCGCCTGGGTGATTGGTACGCGCAATGCCAAAAAAGCCCTGCTGCGCGCGCTGCTGGAGCCGACGGAACAGCTGCGCAAACTGGAAAGTGAAGGGGATTACACCGCCCGCCTCGCGCTGCTGGAAGAACAAAAATCGCTGCCGTGGCAGGCGGTCTGGGAAGCCTGGTGCCTGCGCCATGACGTACCGGCAGATGCCAGCTGGCTGAGCGATGTCCGCCATTACGAACAACAAATTCTGGCTCAACGTTAAGGGACACACCATGCAAAGTATTCTCACTTCCGCGTTTGTACAGGGAATGGTTAAAGCGACCAGTGATATGTGGCTGAAGGGCTGGGACGAGCGCAACGGCGGTAACGTTAGCCTGCGTCTGCTGCCAGAAGAAGTGCAGCCGTATGCTGCGGATTTCTATGCTGAACCACGTTGTATTGAACTTAGCAAACCGGCTCCGGCACTGGCAAATGACTGGTTTCTGGTGACCGGCTCCGGCAAGTTTTTCCGCAATGTACAACTGGATCCCGCCGACAGTCTGGTACTGCTGCAGGTTGATGATCGCGGGCTGTCGTACAAAATTCACTGGGGATTGAGCAATGGCGGCTTGCCGACCTCAGAACTGGCTGCCCATTTCCAGTCGCACAGCGTACGTAAGCAGGTGAGTCACGGTGCTGACCGCGTGATTATGCATTGTCATGCCACCAACTTTATGGCGCTGAGTTACGTGGTAGAGCTGGATTCCGCGCGTTTCACTCGTCTGTTATGGGAAGGCAGCACCGAATGTCTGGTGGTGTTCCCGGATGGCGTGGGTATCCTGCCGTGGATGGTCCCTGGCACCGATGGCATTGGTCAGGCAACGGCAGATGAAATGGCGACGCATAGCCTGGTGATGTGGCCTTTCCACGGCATCTTTGGCGCGGGGCCGACGCTGGATGAGACCTTTGGTCTGATTGATACGGCGGAAAAATCCTCGGAAGTGGTGGTCAAAGCGCTGTCGATGGGCGGCATTCGCCAGAGTATCACCACGGAACAACTGATCGCGCTGGGTGAACGCTTTGGTGTCACCCCCTGGCAGTCGGCGTTGCAGGTGGAGCGGGCCAATGTTGCGTAGAGCCTTTGTGATGCAGGTGCATGCGGATCGCCATGAGGAATATCTGCGCCGTCATTCGCCCATCTGGCCGGAACTGGCTGAGACCCTCAAAGCGCATGGGGCGCATAATTACGCTATCTGGCTGGATACGGAACGCCATTTGCTGTTTGCCAGCGTTGAGATTGAATCAGAAGCACGCTGGCAGGCTGTGGCACAAACCGAAGTCTGCCAGCGCTGGTGGGCATCAATGAGAGATTTGATGCCATCCAACGCCGATAACAGCCCGATTAGCGCAGCATTAAAACCGATGTTTTTCCTGCCATAAACCCGTGGCGGCGTGAACACTCACGCCGTCACGTCCTTACTGAACAATATCCCGCCAGAGCAGGCCAAATTGCCATTTGTGTATCAACGATTTGCTCTAAATCTTCCCGACTGGCACCTTCACGGGCGCGTACTGACATCCCCTGGAGTACGCAGGCGAGAAAGCTGGCAAGCGTAGTGGTATTGCTACAGGCAGGCAACTCACCCTGTTGCTGACGGGCGGCCAGGAACTGCTGTAACGCGTGCTCCTGCGCATGGTGCTGCTGCTCCAGCATGCGTGCCACCTCTTCAGAACTAGCGGAAAGGGCGCTGGAAGTACAAATGAAAAAACAACCGGCCGGTTTGTCACACTCGGTGAAGCAGGCAGCGGTGGCGCGGAAATACGCCTCAATCGCTGACTTCACATCCAGCGCTGCATCATTCAGCACGGCATTACGTTGTGCACTAAACCGTTCGATATAACGCTGCATGGCGGCCTTAAACAGACCTTCTTTGTTTTCAAACTCAGCGTAGAGCGTGGGGGCTTTCGCACCGGTCGCGCTCACTAAATCTGCCAGCGAGGTACCTTCATAACCATGTGCCCAGAACAGCATCAACGCTTTATCCAGTGCATCATCGCGATCAAAGACTTTGGGTCTGCCACGACTTTTGCGGATGACCGGTTCACTAATCTGGCTCATACATCCTCACAACGGCGAAAACATATCATTAAATTACCGATCATTAAATTAATATGCAAGGGCAGCGGGTAAAGTGATGTCCACACTTTGCCCGTTTGTGCTTTTGATCGGAAAAACCGCCTGATCCGTCAAGTGCAGATCGACGCCAAAGCCCATACTCACGCCACTCCCCATTAAAATAACGAGCGTTAATAAAATAGTTGACGCGCATACGGCTTTGGATCTAGCATTTACTTAACGGTTGTTAATTTAATGGCGACTGACCCTAATTTCATCTGCTAAGAGAGACAAATCATGAAAAGCATTAAACTGACCCTGGCCGCTGTGGCCCTGTCATCAATCGCGTTTGGTACCATGGCTGCTGATCTGGTGAGCGAAGCGCCAGTGAACCAACAACAAATTGGCGTGGTAAGCGCATCAGGTAGTACGGATTTGACATCGCTGGAGAATCAACTGGCGGAGAAGGCGAGTGCTGCCGGAGCAAAGTCTTTCCGCATCACTTCGACCTCTGGCAACAACAACCTGCATGGCACCGCAGAAATCTATAAATAAGAAGGGGCTGGCTTCAGATAACAGCGTATCTGAAGCCCTTTCTTGCCTACCCGTTCGAACGCAATTGCGGATAACGACGGAAGATGTAGATACACCAGAACAACGCGACCAGACCAATTAATCCGCCCACATTACCCACATCCGCCATGTTTAAATGCAGGCTGACCTGGTTCCCCAGTAGCGCTCCGGCACCAATGCCGATGTTATAAATACCGGACATCAGCGACATCGCCACATCGGTGGCATCCGGTGCCAGCGACAACACGCGTACCTGCATCGCCAGCCCGATCATCATCATGGCCATACCCCAGAAGATACAGAGCGTGGAAATGGCTGCCGGACGCACGGCGGCAAAAATCAGCAAACCCATGCACAAGGTAATCACAGCGATGGCCGCAATCAGCAGGGCGGAAGGATATTTATTGCCGAGGGTACTGAACAGCACGCTACCGATAATCCCCGCAGAGCCGAACAACAGCAGTAACAAGGTGGTGAAGTTTTCCCCGGAATTCGCCACCACCTGCATAAAGGGTTCGATATAGCTGTAGGCGGTGTAATGGGCGGTCACCACCAATGTCACCAGCACATACATACTGACCAGTGCTGGTCGGCGAAACAGCATCGGTACGCTGCTGAGCGATCCGGTATGTTCACTTGGCAGACGCGGCAGAATACGCGCCAGTAGCACCAGCAGTACCAAAGCGGATAAGCCAATCATACCGAAGGTGGTGCGCCAGCCCAGATACTGACCCACCACGCGGCCAATCGGCACGCCCAGTACCATCGCCAGCGCGGTGCCGGTGGCCAGCATACTCAGCGCCTGGGTCTTTTTACCCGCCGGAGCAACGCGTATCGCCAGTGACGCGGTAATCGACCAGAACACCGCATGGGCGAGGGCGATACCGATACGGGAGAGCACCAGTGAGGTGAAATCCCAGGCCACAGACGAAAGCACATGGCTGGCGATAAACAGCACAAACAGGATCGATAGCAGCAGACGACGCTCAATGTTACGCGTCAGTAGCATCAGCGGCAGCGATAACAGCGCCACTACCCAGGCATAGATGGTCAGCATGATGCCGACATCCGCTGTTTTCATCGAGTAGCTGGCGGCGATATCTGACAATAAGCCAACCGGCACAAATTCGGTGGTATTAAAGACAAAAGCGGCAATGGCCAGCAGCACCACGCGTAGCCAGGCCGTTTTACGGGAGACGGTTGTTGATTGCATTAATTTCAGATCAGTCAGCAGCAAATGAAGGGCGAAAGGCACCCATGTAAAGTGACATCCATCACAATTTGTGCCTATTGTGATGGATTAAAACGCGGAGGGAAACCTTCTAAGGGCGTTTTATTGCTGAATATTTTTTATCGCCAACGCCAAAGTCAATAGCCTGAGGTTATCAGCCGCGTTTGCGTGCTGGCATGATGCGCAACAGCGTGTTGTCCTTGAATACGTAATGGTGCAGTAATGCGGCGGCCGCATGCAGGCCGATTAACCAGTAACCGAGTGGTGCGAGGGTCTCGTGCCAGCTAATCAGGCTATCGGCGAGATCAAAATCAGGCGTCGCACTAACGGGCATCACCATGCCGAATAATTCCCAGGGACGCCCATTCAGATACTTCGAGGTGACTCCCAGGATAGGTAATACCAGAAACAGCGCGTACAGCAGAAGATGCATCAGGTGGGCTAAACCCTGTTGCCAGCGTGCCGGTGGCGGCAGAATATCCGGCGAAACGTGACGATGGCGTAACACACCACGCGCCAGCATCAGCACCCATACCGAGACCCCGCAGCTAAAGTGCGTCACGATCATCAGATTACGCAGCAACGAACCACGCGGCACCAGGCCCCGCAGTTCGATGGTGGTGTAAGCAATGGCGATCAATAGCACAGTTAACCAGTGCAGGGCGATTTGTGACTTCGCGAATTTTTCCCGCATCAACGATCCAACCACAAGCAAATTTATGTGTGTTTAACATAGCGGAATGCCACAGGAAAGCTTAACAAAATGGCGCACCGCTGCGACGGGATCCAGGCCGGGATTATCAGAGTCACACCATGTGTTTTAGCGCCACGTTATTCTGAGTGGTCAGGTTTTTTTTTACCAAAACCGGACAGCAATGTTCGCAGCCCATGGCGCTGGGGAAAAATTTTCGCGCCTGTTGAATCGCGGCGTTCGCGGTATAAAAAGTGCCAAGAAAACGCCGTGCCGCGTCAGGAGGAAGGAAGGGACAACCGGTGGCATGTACCACATGATTATCGTTAAAGCCTGCGTGTTTATCGACATAATAATAGAGTCCCATCTGACTTCCTCGTTGCTGTGAAAAAAAAAGTCTAACAATAGTTGGAATAGAACAAATTATAGCTAGCAATTGATATTTTGTTTTGATTGGGACTAAAGGTTTATCAGGAAGTGTTTTTTGCGTGGGAAAACGGGGCGCAATGACCTCGTTATAAAGATGCAGGCTACTACAGTTTACGGCACTGCAAACGCCAGCCGACCAGTAAAGCCAGCACCAGCAGCATGCTGATAAACAGCGTGACGCCGCTCCAGCCAAAGCTGTGCCAGAACACGCCACCTAAGGTACCGGCAACACTGGAACCCGCGTAGTAGCTGAAGAGATAGAGGGATGATGCCTGACCTTTCGCACGACGCGCGCGCGGACCAATCCAGCCGCTGGCAACCGAGTGAGCGGCAAAGAAACCTGCGGTAAACAGCATCATCCCGGGCAGGATAATCCACAGCGTATTGAACGCTGTCAGCAATAATCCGCACAGCATGATAGCGGTGGCCGCGATCATCACCGGACCGCGTCCAAAGCGACTGGTCATGGCACCGGCTTTAGGCGAACTCCAGGAGCCAGTCAGATAGACCACAGAAAGCAATCCCACCACTGCCTGGCTGAGAAACCACGGGGCACTTAACAGACGGTAGCCAATGTAGTTGAACAGGGTGACAAATGCGCCCATCAGCAGAAAACCTTCGGCGAACAACAGCGGCAAGCCCTTATCTCGCCAGTGCAGCCGGAAATTGATCAGCAGGTTGTGTGGACGCAGAGAAGCCGGGCGAAAATGACGCGAAGCAGGCAGGATTTTCCAGAACATCAACGCGGAAGCTAGCGAAAAGCAGCCAATCACCCCAATGGCAATGCGCCATGAGAACAAATCGGTCAGCACCCCGGTCAGCAAACGTCCGCTCATCCCGCCAATCGAGTTACCGCTGATATACAGCCCCATCGAGAAGGCAATCACGCGTGGATGAATCTCTTCGCTCAGGTAAGTCATCCCCACCGCAGCCACACCACTGAGCGATAAACCAATCAACGCCCGCATCAGCAGGATGCCGTGCCAGCTGGTCATCATGGCAGAAATGACGGTACAGATGGCCGCCAGCATCAACGCGGTGACCATCACCGATTTGCGACCAATAGCATCCGACAGCGGGCCGGTGACCAGCAATCCCAGTGCCATCAGGGCAGTCGAAAGCGACAGCGAGATGCTACTGGCCGCTGGCGATACGCCAAACTGCTGGGAAAGCACGGGCAGAATTGGCTGGACGCAATAAAGCAGGGCAAAGGTGGCAAGGCCAGCAGAGAACAGGGCAAGGGTGACACGCATAAATTGCGGCGAACCACGTTCAATCCATGTTGCTGATGCGGGAACTGAGGCAGGCACAACGGACACTTCGTCCTCATCGAGTGTCACAGCCTGAGAAGAGCGACTCACGGAAAATCCTTAAGATTATGAAGGTATTGATATCGTAGGAAAGTATGAATAGGTTGTACAATATATTAATAATCTCGAATGAGACGTTTAAAGTATGAATATCGAACTGCGTCATCTGCGCTATTTCATTGCCGTGGCAGAAGAGTTGCATTTTGGCCGTGCTGCTCAGCGCCTGAATATTTCACAGCCGCCGCTCAGCCAGCAGATCCAGCAGCTGGAACAGGAGATTGGTGCGCAGCTGTTTACCCGTACCAATCGCAGCGTGCAACTGACCGCCGCCGGGCAGCAGTTTTTACTGGATGCGCGCGGGATCATGCTGCAGGTCGAACAGGCCGCCAGCCGTGCCGTCAGGTTACATAATGGTCAGGAAGGGGAGCTGCGCATCGGTTTTACCTCATCCGCGCCTTTTACCGGGCTGGTTTCTGATGCGCTCTACCATTTCCGTCAGCGCTGGCCGGAAGTCCATATCCAGATGCAGGAGATCAACACCCGGCAGCAGCTGGCACCGTTGCATGAAGGACGTCTCGATCTGGGTGTGATGCGCAATACACCGTTGCCCGCTGATTTGCAGCATCAATTGTTGCTGCGTGAGCCGCTCTGTGCGGTGGTGCATTGGGCGCATCCGCTGGCCGATGCCGAGTCCATCTCCATCCAGGCACTGGCCAATGAACCCTTTGTTTTCTTTGATCCCCAGGGCGGCACTGCCCTATATGGTGAGATTCTTGCCTTACTGCATCGTTACCAGATCAAACCTTTCGTCACCCAGGAAGTCGGTGAGGCGATGACGATTCTCGGGCTGGTAGCGACCGGGCTGGGGGTGTCGATATTACCCGCGTCGTTTCGCCGTGCACGGCTGGCTGATGTGGTCTGGCTACCGCTGCATGAAAGCGATGCGCTTTCGGAGGTATGGCTGGTGTGGTCAGCCACCCGCGAACCCAGCGCGCAGATGGCGAATATGATGATGCTTTTACAGCGCAACGCCGAAACTTAATCCAGTGGGTGAGAAAAACACCAGGCTTTATGTGCGATAAATCACATATCTAATCAAATATTTGGCGCTATCCGCCATTCTGCCGCACCATAGTTGCTATTTATTTAGAAGCGCGAAAATAACCGGGAGCAGGGCGTGAATCAGGACAGTCAACCTGGCCACATTGACCAGATAAAGCAGACCAATGCAGGCGTGGTTTACCGACTGATCGATCATTTCGGCCCGATTTCGCGTATAGAACTTTCCAAACGCGCCCAGCTGGCGCCTGCCAGCATTACCAAAATCGTCCGTGAAATGCTGGATGCGCATCTGGTTCAGGAAACCGAGTTTCAGGAAGCGGGCAGCCGTGGACGTCCGGCTATCGGCCTGCTGCTGGATACCCTGGCCTGGCACTATCTGGCGGTGCGTATTCAGCCTGGTCACATCACCCTGACATTACGCGACCTCAGCAGCCGAGCCTTGCAGGAGGAGCGTCTGCCGTTGATCGTCGGCCCGGACAAGCCGTTGTTGCAGGAGCTGCTGGAACTGATCGATGCCTTTTTTATCCGACATCAGAAAAAGCTGGAGCGCCTGACGGCTATCGCCATTACGCTGCCGGGCCTGATTAACGCTGCATCCGGTGTTGTGCACCGTATCCCCGGTTACGATATTGAGGATATGCCGCTGGGCGAGACCCTGTCGCAGCGCAGCGGTGTGCCGGTTTTCGTGCAGCATGATATTTCCGCCTGGACTCTGGCTGAATCGCTGTTTGGCGCATCACGCGGGGCGCAGGACGTGATTCAGATTGTGATTGATGAAACCGTGGGAGCCGGGGTGATTACCGGTGGACAACTGCTGCACAAGAGCGGGCGGGCGCTGGTGGAAATTGGTCACACGCAAATTGATCCTTATGGTCAGCAGTGTTACTGCGGCAATCATGGCTGCCTGGAAACCGTCGCCAGCATTGGCAGTTTGCTTAACCTGGCGAAATTGCGCCTGCCGACCCAGCCGGAGAGCCGCCTGCACGCGGCCCCGCTAACGATTGAAACCCTGTGTCAGGCGGCACAGCAGGGCGATCGTCTGGCGACCGATGTGATTGCCGGGGTCGGACATCATATTGGCCGCATGCTGGCAATGATGGTTAATATCTTCAATCCACGCCAAATACTTATCGGTTCCCCCCTCAATCAGGCCGCTGACGTCCTGTTTCCTGCTGTCAGCAGCACCATTCGCCAGCAGGCTTTGCCCGCTTACAGCGACGAAATCCAACTGGCCCCCACCGCGTTTAACGAACCCGGCACATTAGGCGCTGCGGCGTTAATCAAAGATGCCCTTTATTCCGGTCATTTGCTGGTAAAACTGCTCCAGGGTTGATTAGCTCGCCCTAAGTTTGCGCTAACGCAATCTGTCAGGTACGACATTTACTTACACTGCCCCTTCGTCACCTCTGGTTCACATCGCTAAATGTTAGGAGGAAGGGTGAAAACACTCTTTATCACCGGTACCGACACCGCGGTGGGCAAAACCGTGGTTTCCCGCGCGCTGCTGCAGTGCTTTGCACAGGCAGGTCAGTGCGCCGTGGGTTATAAGCCCATTGCTAAAAGCGCAAAACAGACCCCTGAGGGTTTGCGTAACAAGGATGCGCTGTTATTGCAGCAGGCTTCTGGCCTGGTATTACCATATGCTTCGATCAATCCTATTACTTTGGAAGAGGATGAAATCAGCACCAGTCCCACCCATCAAATTGATTATCCGCTGCTCAGTAAAGGGCTGGCTGCCTTGCAGGAGCGCGCCCCGCATGTAGTGGTTGAGGGTACGGGTGGCTGGCGCTGCCTGATGAATGATCTGCAACCGCTCTCAAGCTGGGTAAAACAGGAGCAATTGCCGGTGATTCTGGTGGTTGGGATTAAAGAAGGATGCATCAGCCATGCTTTACTGACTGCCGAGGCCATAGCACAGGATGGCTTGCCGCTGGTGGGTTGGGTTGCCAATCGCATCAACCCTGGGCTGGCACATTATGCTGAAATCATTGATGTGCTGAGTGAAAAGCTAGCCGCACCGTTATTGGGTGAGTTGCCTTATCTGCCGCGTGCAGAACAGCGCGAGTTGAGTGGCTATCTCGATCTTTCGCTGCTGGATAACCGCCTGGCGCACAACGACAGTGCAAAACCCGCAGCGTGATGAAACGAAAAGTGGCAAATGCGGAGTGGCTGAATCTAAGGTTGCAGATTCGGCCGCCTTTTTTGCCAAATTAATCCCCTTCAAATTCAACACCCTGCCAAAAATATCACTGAAACTTATTGCTCTGGCGTGATTCATGCATCAGCTGACCTGATGAATTTACTGCCGGAGCACCGTTATGTCGCACTCAGATGAAAAAGGTTTGCTGTACGGGCTGGAAGCACGCATAGGCCCAGTCCCCGCATTTTTTGCCGCACTGCAACATGTGTTGGCCAGCGTAGTGGGGATCATCACGCCGCCGCTGATTATTGGTTCGGTACTGGGATTACAGGCTTATATTCCTTATCTGATTAGCATGTCGTTACTGGTCTCCGGTCTGGGTACCTTTATCCAGGCGCGGCGTTTTATGGGCATTGGCGCGGGGATGATCTGCCTGCAAGGCACCAGTTTTGCCTTCCTCGGCGTGATCCTGTCTGGCGGCCTGATGGTGAAAGCACGCGGCGGATCGCCGGAAGAGATCATGGCGATGATCTTTGGTTGCAACCTGATCGCCGCCCTGATCCCGATGCTGATCAGCCGCTGTATCGCGCCGTTACGTAAAGTGTTAACACCCGTGGTGACCGGCACCGTGATCACCCTGATTGGCATCAGCCTGATAAAAGTCAGCATCACTGACTGGGCCGGTGGTCATAACGCGGCTGATTTCGGCGCGCCGTGGAACCTGGCGCTGGGTGCACTGACGTTGCTGGTGATTG
Organism: Pantoea cypripedii; assembly: GCF_002095535.1. Lineage (NCBI taxonomy): Bacteria > Pseudomonadati > Pseudomonadota > Gammaproteobacteria > Enterobacterales > Erwiniaceae > Pantoea > Pantoea cypripedii. The sequence goes on along the minus strand of NZ_MLJI01000001.1, from coordinate 2,177,094 downwards.
TGGCACTCAACCGTTCACGTAACCGCTGGGCACGACTGATTGCAGTGGTGGCGGGCATCGCCGTAGGTTGTATTGCTGCCGCGCTGACCGGCCATCTCCAACTGAAACCGATGGCAACCACCAGCTGGCTGGTGATGCCGGGCTTTTTCCGCTTTGGCTTCAACTTCGACTGGGCGATCTTTGTGCCGATTGCGCTGGTTTCTGTGATTAGCGTTATCGAAGCGGTAGGGGATCTCACTGCCAACTGCCTGCTGTCGCGCCAGCCGATTGAGGGAGAGGGCTTCCAGCGTCGTTTGCAGGGCGGCATCCTGGCGGATGGCATCAGCTGCGTGCTGGCCGCGATGTTCTCTGCTTTCCCGAACACCACCTTCGCGCAGAATAACGGTGTGATTCAGATGACCGGTGTCGCCAGCCGTTATGTCGGCATGGTGATTGGTCTGATGCTGGTGTTGCTGGGCGTGTTCCCGGTGATTGGTAATCTGTTGCAGCAAATTCCGCCGCCGGTATTGGGTGGGGCAACGCTGGTGATGTTCGGTAGCGTAGTCGCTGCGGGGATCCGCGTGATGACGCAGACGCCACTGGGACGGCGTGAAATGCTGATTGTGGCAGTGTCATTTGGTCTGGGTCTGGGTGTAGAAGCGGTGCCGGATGTGCTGAAACAATTCCCGATGATCATCACCAATTTGTTTGGCCATGCGGTGACCACCGGCGGCATCCTGGCGATTGTGCTTAACGTGATGCTGCCATCAGAGCAGAGCAACGCTGCACTGACGACAGCCGCCGCAGAGGACTCCCATTAAACACTGACGTAGCGGCGCGATTTATCGCGCGGGTTTTTCCCGCAGCGCGCAGGGGATTGCGCGATAAATCGCGCGGGTTTTCCCGCATCGTGCACCGGATTGTGCGATAAATCGCGCCGCTACGGATCGTCAGTTAAGGATTCAACCGCCGACGTGTCCGGCCCGAACTCAGGTAGTCCGCAATATAATCCTGCGAAATTTCCCCGCTGTAGCGACCATCCTCATCGACAATCGGCATCCATACCAAATTGTGTTCATACAATTTGGACAGGACGACACGCAGGTTCTCTTCGGCTTTGCCGGTGACGGTAAAGGTATGCAGCATTTCTTCACAGCGTCCATTGGCCCCGCGAGCTTCGCGGCGTTTCACAAACCCCAGCGGCTTACCATCATTATCCACCACCGTTACCGAGCGCATATCGTTATCGTCCATGGTGGCGAAGGCTTCCTGTAGCGGGGTGCTGCGCTGCACGGTAATGGTTGGCTGCTGATCGGTGACGTCACCCGCCTGCACCAGCAACAAACGTTTCAGGGTCCGGTCCTGGCCGACAAACGAACCGACAAAATCATTCGCCGGTTTCGCCAGCAATTCATCCGGGCTGGCGCACTGCACAATTTTGCCCTGTCCAAACACCGCAATGCGGTCACCGAGCTTCAATGCCTCGTCGATATCGTGGCTGACCAGCATCACCGTCTTCTTCAACTGCCGTTGCATGTCGAGGAATTCATTCTGGATCACCTCGCGGTTAATCGGGTCAACGGCACCGAAAGGTTCATCCATCAGCAGTACCGGTGGATCCGCCGCCAGCGCGCGGATCACGCCGATCCTCTGCTGCTGACCACCGGACATCTCGCGTGGGTAGCGATGCAGGAATTTTGTCGGATCCAGCGCCACCATGCTCATCAGCTCGGTCGCGCGTTCACGGCAACGTTTTTTATCCCAGCCCAGCATACGAGGCACCACGGTGATGTTCTCTTCAATCGTCATATTGGGGAACAAACCAATCTGCTGGATCACATAGCCGATATTACGGCGTAGCGTCACGGTATCCTGCATGCTGGTGTCTTCACCATTGATCAAAATTCTGCCACTGGTCGCGGGAATCAGTCGGTTTATCATTTTCAGCGTGGTGGTTTTGCCGCAGCCAGAAGGACCGAGCAGCACACACATTTCCCCGGCGGGAACCTCCAGGCTGACGTTATCAACGGCATTGAAGCGGGTGCCGTTTTTCTGGGTAAAGGTTTTCGTCAGGTTTTCCAGTTTTATCATTATCGAATCCCCTTAGGAGTCAGCGCCGACTGCAAACGATGCAGCAGCCAGTCAAGCACAATAGCCAGCACACAAATCATCAACGCACCGGCAATCAACATACGGACATCGCTGCCGCTGATGCCATCCAGCAGTTGCAGGCCCAAACCACCCGCACCGATCACCGCGGCAATCGCCATCACACCGACGTTCATCACCACGGCGGTGCGGATACCACCAAAAATCACCGGCAATGCCATGGGGATCTCGACCCAGCGCAGACGCTGCCAGAAGGTCATGCCGATACCACGTCCTGCTTCACGCAGCCCCGGTGGTAAGTTCTCTAGTGCGGTGTGGGTGTTACGCACAATTGGCAGCAGTGAATAAAGAAACACGGCGGTGATGGCAGGCAGGGCACCAATACCCTGACCGATCAGCGAAAACAGCGGAATCATCAGGCCAAACAGCGCGATGGTCGGAATAGTCAGCACAATGGTGGCAATACCCAATACCGGCGTCGCCAGCCATTTAAAGCGCACAATCAAAATGCCGAGCGGCACACCAACGACAATGGCAAAACCCACTGCCACCAGCACCAACCAGGTATGCTGCCAGGTCAGGGCCAGCAGGGTGTCCCAGTTATCCATGATGTAATGCAGGGTATCCATAGCGCCTCCTTACAGCATGTTTTTGGATTGAAGGAAATCACGTGCCACCTGTTCAGGAGACTGGTGATCGATATCGACGCGTTTATTCATTTCGGTGATCGCCTCGTCCGTGATCAACGGTGACAACTGATTTAGCGCCGCTGCCAGCCCCGGATGGCTCTCCAGCACATCTTTACGCACCACCGGCGTGACGTTGTAACTTGGGAAGAAGTGCTTATCATCCTCCAGCACCTTGAGATCAAAGCCTTTTACACGTCCGTCAGTGGTATAGATCAGGCCAGCATCAACAAAACCTTCCAGCACCGCGTTGTACACCAGACCGGGGTCCATCTGCCGAATCTGTGGGCGGTCAAGCGGCATGTTATAGGCCTTCTGTAACGGCTTGAGGCCATCAGAACGCCCGGCAAACTCCAGGTCCAGCCCCAGCTTCCAGTTATGATCCGGGTCGGTCTGACGAATCTGCTCCAGCTTTGCCACCAGCTGCGACATGGTGCTGATCCCTTCCTTGTCAGCACGTTCGCGTTTCATGGCGAAGGCGTAGGTATTGTTCATGGGTGCCGGGTCCAACCAGATCAGCCCCAGCTTACCGTCGAGGTCTTTCACCGTTTGATAAGCCTGCTGTGACGACATCGGCTTATTGATGTGGTTAAAGATGATCAGCGACGTCCCGGTATATTCCCAGGTCATATCAATCTGTTTGTTGATCATCGCGTTACGTCCAATGGTGGTGGCGATATTGGTTTTTGGGATCACCTGAAAACCTTTCTTTTGCAGCCACATCACCGTCATGGCGGAAAGGATGTGCTGCTCGGTAAAACTTTTAGTCGCCATCACAATTGGGGTGGCGGCCGCAGCGGCCTGGCTGAGTGCCAGGGTTGCGGTCAGCGCCAGCGCGGTGCGTTTTGCCCAGCGCGCCAGCAGGTTGGCAGTGGCCATCACAAGACTCCTGTGGTTATGCCGCTGAGTGCGGGCTGAGGATGCGTCCCACTGCGGCAAGCAGCATATCGAGGATCAGCGCGAACAGGGCGGTTGCCGCTGCACCGAGGATCAGCGTTGGGAAATCGTTGAGATAGATGCCCGGAAAAATCAGCTCGCCGTAGCTGCTGGCACCAATCAAAAAAGCCAGCGGCGCAGTACCAACATTGATGGCAGTCGCAATCCGTACCCCGGCGAGGATCACCGGCAGCGCATTGGGGATTTCCACCTGGCGTAAACGCTGAAATTTGGTCATGCCAATACCGTTGGCGGCTTCGAGCAACGAGGGGGGCACCGCGCTCAGTCCAGCAAAGGTATTCCGCACGATAGGCAGCAGAGAGGCGAGGAACAGCGCAATTAACGCCGGACGATCGCCGATGCCGACAATCACCATCGCCAGTGCCAGCACAGCCAGCGGCGGCAATGTGTTGCCGACGTTGAAAATCTGCATCACGTACTCGGCCCAGCGCCGGGCAAACGGACGGCTTAGCAAAATGCCGCTGGGAATGCCGACCAGCAGCGCGAAGAACATCGACCAGAACACCAAAAACAGATGCTGTTGCCCAAGGTAGATTAAATCCACCCGGCGGGCGCGCAGCGTATCCAACCCAAGTCCCCAGACCAGCAGCCCAACCACCACCACAATGGCAAGCACTGCCAACCCGGCTCGTCGGGCAAGCGATGCGTTTTGCATAGCGTGCTTCTCCCTGAATCATAAAAACGTTAAAAAAATTAAGATTGCAGATAAAACGACTACTTAATGTCACTTTTCCAGTGAAAACCGGGAAAGGGGTTTTAGACCTATAGCAACCCAAAACGAAACATGCCAGTTTTCAGGGGAAAATCAGACAGATAGAAAAAGGGGAAAAACGGGTTCAGCCCGCATCAAATAAGGCAATTTATGACAATAAAAAAAATTCATCGAATTTTGTGACAATGTCACAACAGGGCGCACGCAGAGGAAATTGACGACGGCAAATTTCGTCTAGCCTTGAGACAAAGGAAGGTAAAAAAATGACTGAGAGCGCAGAAATACAAACGGGAAACCGTCACTGGATCCTCGTAGCCTGCATGCTGGCTATGTTTATGGCGGCAATTGAGGTCACCATTGTGGCGACGGCGATGCCCACCATCATTGCCGATCTGGGCGGCTTCTCGCAGTTTGGCTGGGTTTTCTCCATTTATCTGCTCACCCAGGCGGTGACGGTGCCGCTTTACGGGCGGCTGGCAGATATGTGGGGCCGGAAAACGCTATTTTTTGTTGGCGTTTCGCTGTTCCTGATCGGTTCGGTGCTGTGTGGCTTTGCCCATAGCATGACGTGGCTGATTCTGTTCCGCGCTTTTCAGGGGCTGGGGGCGGGAGCCATCATGCCGCTGACCACCACCATCGTCGCGGACATCTACTCGCCGCGTGAACGCGCCAGTGTGCAGGGCTGGCTCTCCAGCGTCTGGGGCGTCGCGGCAATACTCGGCCCGCTGAGCGGCGCCTGGCTGGTGCAGCACTTCAGTTGGGCGGTGATTTTCTGGGTCAACGTGCCGATTGGGTTGATCTCTATGCTGCTGCTGGCGCGATTCCTTCCCGCTCGTGAACAGCAGCAAAGCTGCGCGCTAAACATCACTGGCTGTGCCTGGCTGATGCTCAGCGTCAGCGCGTTACTGATCGCCTTGTTGCAGGCCGAGGTTCTTGGCTACTGGTTGCTGCTGTTCGTGGTAATGGCGTTTATCGCCGCGATGTTCCTCAAACGCCATGAGCAACGCGCGGCGGCACCCTTGTTCCCGCTGGCCATCTGGCGCAGCCGGTTAATTGTGGCGGGCAATGCGGGCAATCTGATTATCGGGGCAGCGATGATGGGGATCAGCGCTTTCCTGCCCACCTGGATTCAGGGCATTACCGGTGGCACACCGTTACAGGCGGGCAGTGCGCTGGCGATGATGTCGATTGGCTGGCCGCTCGCCAGCACCCTGAGTGGGCGCCTGATGCTGATGACCTCTTACCGCTTTACCGCCCAGTTGGGGGCGCTATTGTTAATTGCCGGTAGCGCGCTATTGCTGCTGTTGCGCGCCGACAGCAGCATTATGCAGGCTGGACTCACCGCTTTTGTCATCGGCACCGGCATGGGGATGACCAGCACCACCTTCCTGGTTTCGGTACAAAACCATGCGCATTACGAGATTCGCGGCATTTGTACCGCGTCGATTATGTTTAGCAGGATGCTGGGTTCGGCGATTGGGACGGCGCTGATGGGGGCGGTGCTGAATTATAACCTGATGCTTCGGCTGCCGCAGGCCAGCGATCCGATGCAAAAGATCATGTCGCATGAAAGCCGCCAGGCATTGCCACACGGAACATTGCAGGAGTGGATAGCCCAGATTGCCAGTTCGTTGCATTGGGTGTTTGTGGTGGCGCTGCTGATTGCCAGCCTGACGCTGTGGATTGCGTGGCTGATGCCGCATCAGCGACCGGAGAATGAGTAGCGGCGTGAACAGCCGCGCCGCTACAGGGTATGTTTACTGTGAAGATGAATCCTGTGAGCTGCCCGCAGCATTGGGTTCGTTGCTGTCAGCGTCGTGGTTCAGCTTTTTGTAGACAATTTTCTGGCTGTCGTTTTCGCAATGGCCCACAACCTGCCCACCGGCCTGGTCGGCCTGATCGTTCGGCACGATATCCAGAGTAAAATCTGACTCGGCTACGCCGTTACTGATGATTTTTTTGCTGATGTCTGCTTTTACGCTTTCACAGGAGGCCTGCGCCAGCATCGGTAATGCCAGCAGAGACAGCACGATAACGGCTACACGTTTATTCATCACACACTCCTTTGGTTTTTATTCCCTTGATGACTATAGCAGCATCAGCGGTTTATGGTGCGATCGGGCGGCCAGTACGACGATCGAGGCAGCGCAGGGTGGTGGGTTCCCAGTAAGCGTTGACGTTATAGCTTTTTTCGCAGGAGTCACGGGTATCAAACGCTTTGTCAGCTTTGTCGAACTCTTTTTCGACGCGGGTGTTTACCTTGTTGCGCAGGTTACGGGTGTCATTCCATTGTTCCTTACTCTGACGTGCCGCCTCATTGCTGGCAGCGCTGTTGCCGTTTTCAATGATCAGTTTATCGGTCTGCGCGGAAGCCAGGGGGGCAGTCAGCAGTACGCTGGAGGTCAGTGCCGCAGCCAGTAGTGCGGGAAACAGTTTTTTCATCATCTTTTCCTTCAGTTAACGCCAGCACAGCCGCGATGGTGGCTGTAACAACAATGGCCGCTAGTATATCATCGCTGCTTCTTTACTCACCAGCGGTGAGGCATTTGTTGAGACTTCTGAGAGACTTTTTATGCTGGTGAAAACCGCACTGTTGTTTTTTTTCACTGCCCTCGCTGAAATTGTTGGCTGCTTTTTGCCGTGGCTATGGCTGAAGAAGGGGGCGACGGCATGGCTGCTACTACCGGCGGCGCTCAGCCTGATGCTATTTGTCTGGTTGCTGACGTTGCATCCGGCGGCGAGTGGACGCGTGTATGCCGCCTACGGTGGCGTATATGTGATGACGGCGCTGATCTGGCTGCGGGTGGTCGATGGGGTAAAGCTCAGCCCGTGGGACTGGGCAGGCGGCCTGATAGCCTTAAGTGGCATGCTGATTATTGTGGCGGGTTGGGGCAGTGAAGCGTAGCGACGCGATAAATCGCGCCGCTACACGTTATTCTTTATGTACCTTCAGACCGGCCAGCGTTTGCGTGACTGGCATCATCTCCAGGGTATTGATGTTGACGTGCTTCGGCAACGTCGCGACCCAATACACCGCTTCGGTGACATCTTCGGCTGTCAGTGCGGTGGTGCCTTCATACACCTTGTCTGCCTTGCCGTCGTCGCCTTTAAAACGGACATTGGAAAACTCGGTACCGCCCACCAGACCTGGTTCGATATCGGTAACACGCAGCGCGGTGCCATGCAAATCGGTACGCAGATTCAGGCTGAACTGACGTACGAAAGCTTTGGTCGCACCATAAACGTTGCCACCCAGATACGGCCAGCTACCGGCAATTGAGCCGATATTGATAATATGACCGACGTTGCGTTCCACCATGGCTGGTAACAACGCGCGCGTCATGTACACCAAACCTTTGTTGTTGGTGTCGATCATATTTTCCCAGTCTTCAATATTGGCCTTGTGTGCTGGCTCTACGCCTAACGCCAGACCGGCATTGTTAACCAGCACATCAATATTGCGCCATTCAGCAGGCAGGGCGGCGATAGCCTCCTCGATGGCCGCGCGGTTACGCACGTCCAGCTGAACGGTATACAGATTGTCACCCAGCTCGTCTTTCAGTGCCTGCAGGCGCTCAGCACGGCGTCCGCTGGCGATCACTTTATGACCGGTAGCAATGAAGCGGCGGGTGATACTTTGACCAAAACCGGCGGTCGCACCGGTAACAAAAATAATCATCTCACTGTTCCTTAAATAATTGCACGTCATGATTAATCTATTGATTTAAATTAAATTAATCCACCTCAAAATCTTAGGGGGCATACAGGAGACAAAACTGAATTGTCAGCACCGTATTCAGCACGACAACCTGGCTCTCCGGATCATGAACCATAAACATCATAAACCATAAGGATGTCGGGTCTGGATCGCAAAATTGAGATAAAAGTACGGATTTCCGAAGCGGGGTATCTAAAAACTTTGGTTAAGTCAGAGGGTTGGCATAGAATCGCGGCGGGTGCTTGAGGCTTTCTGCCTTAAGCATTTGTTAAAGGCAGGAAGAAGAAAAGCCCCGAGTGATTAAGATTAAATCAACCCGAGGCCCCTTCATGCCAGACAACATAAAGGTAGCCTCTTACGTGCTGAAAGGCAAGGAGAAGCAACCATGAAGCAGCATAAGGCGATCCTGATCGCCACCATCATATTAGGGGCGGTGATAGCCGCCATATTGGTAACGAGGAAAGACCTCTGCGAGGTACGAATCCGCACCGGCTACATGGAGGTTGCTGCTGTCATGGATTACGAACCCAGGTAAGAGCAACCGGCGGGGAGTGATCCCCGCCACTCTTTGTTGTTGCGGCTGGCCTCAATGCACCCAATCCTTTCTTTAAATTTAAGCCGGATTTTCTGCCGATAAAAAGCGATGACTGAATTTGTCATGCACAATCATGGCGCAGGCCTGCACCATAATGACACGCGTCACTCTCCCGCCAATCGCACCAAAAATGCCAGTTGTTAAATCGCAACCGATTGCCACCCCAGGCAACCGGTTGCGCATTCGGTTGCCTGTGATTCGCAACCCAAAAACAGAGAAATAAACATAACTAGTTGTATATAAAGTAAAAAAATAACAAATTTGCGTTGGCATGTTGTTTGCAAACTACATAAAAGGCCGTCACCTGCCATAACAAAGAGAAAGCCGGGTGCTTTCTCAATTAAGGAACATTTTATGCCTTTTGCATCCGAAACCACGCTGCGGGCCAGCTTTTTTGACTTTACCGGCCTGGCTAGCCAGCCTGACACCATTGCCGATCAGGCACGTTACCTCGAAGATGGGGTACTGACGCTGCGCGACGGCAAAGTCGTGAGCCTGGAAAGCTGGGAAACTGCGCAGACACACATTAATCCCGCCAGCCTGATCGACCTGCGTGGCAAATTGATCGTGCCGGGTTTTATCGACACCCATATCCATTATCCACAGACCGAGATGATCGGCGCATTTGGTGAGCAGTTGCTGGAATGGCTGAATCAATACACCTTTCCGGTAGAAAGCCAGTATCACTGTCCCGATCACGCCGCACAGATGTCGGCATTTTTTCTGCACCAGCTGCTGGCGAATGGCACCACTACCGCGCTGGTGTTCGGAACGGTGCATCCACAATCGGTCGATGCCTTATTCAGCGCTGCGGAGCAACTCAATATGCGCCTGATCGCCGGAAAGGTGATGATGGATCGCAACGCACCGGCTTATCTGACGGAAACGCCGCAGGACAGCTACCAGCAAACCCGTGACCTGATTCAGCGCTGGCACAATCGCGGGCGGTTAAGCTACGCGCTGACGCCACGTTTTGCCCCCACATCATCGCCCCAGTTGCTGGAAAAAGTGAGCCAGCTGCGTGCGGAATTTCCCGATACCTGGCTGCATACCCACCTGAGCGAAAATCCGCAGGAAATTGCCTGGGTGAAAGAGTTATTCCCGGAGCACGAAGGCTATCTTGATGTCTATCACCAACACCAGCTCACCGGTAAACGCAGCGTGTTTGCCCACTGTTTGCATCTGGAAGACCATGAATGGCAGTGTCTGCACGATACCGATTCGTCAATAGCCTTCTGTCCGACCTCCAACCTGTTTCTCGGCAGCGGATTATTTAACATCAAACGCTGCTGGCAACAGGGGGTGCGCATGGGCATCGGCACCGATGTCGGCGCTGGCACCACCTTCAATCTGCTCCAGACGCTGGGCGAAGCCTATAAAGTCGGCCAGCTGCAACGCTACAAACTCAGCGCCTGTGAAGCCTTCTACCACGCAACGCTGGGTGGGGCGCATGCGCTCGATCTTGATCATGCCATCGGCAATTTCAATCCCGGTAAAGAGGCAGATTTCGTGGTACTCGACCCAGCCGTATCGGCATTGCAGCAACTGCGCTATGCCAACAGCAAAGATATCTGGGAAAAATTGTTTGTACTGATGACGCTGGGTGACGATCGCAACATCGCCCAGACCTGGGTGAATGGTCAGCCCGTCTGGCAACGTGAAAGCGGGGTGAAGGCCGCATGATTCAATTTCTGCTTAATAACCGTCTGGTGACCGAGCATACCCTCGATCCCAATCTCACCGTGCTGAATTATCTGCGCAATCACCAGCAACGACGCGGCACCAAAGAAGGCTGCGCCTCAGGCGACTGTGGTGCCTGTACCGTGACGCTGGGCAAAGTAGTCGATGGCCGCATGCACTATGAAACGGTGAACAGCTGCCTGACGCTGGTCAGCAGCTTGCAGGGAAAACAGTTGATCACCGTGGAGGATTTGCGCCAGGGGAACGATCTGCACCCGGTGCAGCAGGCGATGGTTGATTGCCACGGTTCACAGTGCGGCTACTGCACGCCGGGATTTGTCATGTCGTTATTTACCTTACAGAAAAACAGTGACGGCTGGGACCGGCATCAGGCGGAGCAGGCCCTGGCGGGGAATCTGTGTCGCTGCACCGGCTACCGACCGATTATGGATGCGGCGCAGCAGGCCTGCGAACAGCCAGCCAGTGATAACTTCAGCCAGAGCGAGGCCAGCCTGGTGCAGCGCTTACAGGCGCTGAGCAGCAATGAAGTGCAGGTGCTGGACGCCAATGATAGCCGCTGTTTTGTCCCCAAAACGATGGCACAGCTGGCGGCGCTGTATCAGCAGCATCCTGAAGCACGTCTGCTGGCAGGAGGCACCGATCTCAGCTTACAAATCACCCAGCAGTATCAGCGTATCCCGCTGTTAATCGCGCTGGAGCAGGTAGCGGAGCTGAAGACCTGCCTTGAGGATGATGAAAGCTGGCGTCTCGGCGCGGGGGCATCACTGCATCACTGTTATCAGTTTCTGGCGTCGCGCATTCCGGCATTCAGTGCCATGCTGGAGCGTTTCGCCTCGCTGCAAATCCGCAATCAGGGCACGCTGGGTGGCAATATCGGTAATGCCTCACCGATTGGCGATGCCGCGCCAATGCTGCTGGCGCTCAGCGCCCGGCTGGAATTACAGCAGGGGGAGCATTGTCGTGAAGTGGAGCTTGATCAGTTTTTCACCGGTTATCGTCAGACGGTGTTACAACCGGGCGAGTTTATCCGCACCATCATCATTCCTCGCGTGACAGTGTCACCTGACTTTGTTGCCTGGAAAGTGTCAAAACGCCTGGATGACGATATTTCCGCCATCTTTGCCGCCATCAATATCCAACTGGAAAACGGTACGGTGCAGCGTGTGCGTATGGCCTTTGGTGGCATGGCGGCGACACCCAAACGTGCATTACATGCTGAGGCTACGCTCGCCGGTGCGCCTTTTAATCTGACCACCATTGAAACTGCCTGTGCTGCCCTGAGCCATGATTTCCAGCCACTGAGCGACTTCCGCGCCAGCGCGGCTTATCGCCTGCAAGTGGCGCGTAATTTGCTGCGGCGTTACTACGCGCAGTCCAGCGGTGAACTGACCATTGCAGAGGTAACGCGCTATGTCTCATAACCGCCCGCAATTGAATGAAACGCTGTTAAAGACGCAGTTTGACGCCGGTATCCAGACTGGCGTCGGACGCAGCCGTAAACACGAAAGCGCCGATAAACACGTTTCCGGCGAAGCGATGTATATCGATGACAAACCAGAATTGCCCGGTTTGCTGCATCTTTGCCCGTTACTCAGCCCGCACGCCCATGCGCGCATCACCCGCCTCGATGTGCAGCCCTGCTACGCAGTGCCAGGCGTGGTCAGTGTTTTGACCTGGCGTGATGTGCCGGGCATCAACGATGTTGGTCCGCTGGAACCCGGTGATCCGCTGCTGGCGCAGGATAAAGTGGAATATCTTGGTCAGGTGGTGATCGCCGTCGCCGCCGAGTCCCCGGAAGCGGCACGCGCCGGAGTGGCGGCGGCTATCGTCGAATATGAACCGTTACCGGCGATCCTTGATGTCTGTGAGGCGCTGGAGCAGGGATATTTTGTTCAGCAGCCGCACGTCCATCAGCGCGGTGATGCGGATGCCGCACTGGCGCGTGCGCCACACCGTATTCAGGGCAGTTTTCATATCGGTGGGCAGGAACATTTTTACCTCGAAACCCAGACGTCACTGGTGATCCCCGGTGAGGATGCCAATTTGCAGGTATTCTCCTCCACACAAAACCCCACCGAAGTGCAGAAGCTGGTAGCAGAAGTGATGGGGATCAGCATGAACAATGTCACCATCGATATGCGCCGCATGGGTGGGGGCTTTGGCGGTAAAGAAACGCAGGCGGCAGGGGTGGCCTGCCTGTGTGCGATTGTGGCGCGCCAGACCAGGCGGGCAGCAAAAATGCGTCTCGCCCGACGTGATGACATGCGTATCACCGGCAAGCGTCATCCCTTTTATGTGCGTTACGACGTCGGCTTCGATGACGAGGGACGTTTTTGTGGGGTGAAGATCGATCTGGCAGGAAATTGTGGATATTCGCTTGATCTTAGTGGATCGATAGTCGATCGAGCCATGTTCCATGCTGATAATGCTTATTACCTCGGCGATGCGCTGATCACTGGTTACCGCTGCCGTACCCACATCGCGTCAAATACCGCCTATCGTGGTTTTGGTGGTCCGCAGGGCATGGTGGCGATTGAGCAAATCATGGACCACATCGCGCGTGAGTTGCAGCTCGACCCGCTGGAACTGCGCAAACGTAACTACTACGGTAAGCAGGATCGCAACGTCACCCATTATTACCAGCAGGTGGAAGATAATCTGCTGGACGAGATCACCGCGCAGCTGGAAGACAGTAGCGACTACGCGGCGCGGCGCAGCGAAATTCAGGCGTTCAATGCGGCCAATCGGGTGATGAAACGCGGGCTGGCGCTGACGCCAGTGAAATTTGGCATCTCATTCACCTCCAGCTTCCTCAATCAGGCCGGGGCGTTGATTTTGATTTACACCGACGGCACGGTGCAGCTGAACCACGGTGGCACCGAAATGGGCCAGGGGCTGAATACCAAAGTGGCGCAGATCGTCGCTGAGGTGCTGCAAATCGACATCAGCCAAATCCAGATCACCGCCACCGATACCGGTAAAGTGCCCAACACCTCACCGACGGCCGCCTCCAGTGGGACCGACCTGAACGGTAAAGCCGCCCAGGATGCGGCGCAGACGTTGCGCAATCGCTTAACGGAAATGCTGTGCAAACTGCATCAGTGCGGGCCGGAGCGGGTGCATTTCAGCAACGGCATCGTCCGGGTCGGAGAGCAGCATTTTACCTTCGCCCAGGTCTGCCAGCAGGCATGGCTGAATCAGGTGCCGCTTTCTGCCACCGGCTACTATCGCGTACCGGGCATTCATTACGACCGCAACGCCGGGCGCGGCACGCCGTTTTACTACTTCGCCTATGGCGCGGCCTGCTGCGAAGTGCTGGTGGATACCTTCACCGGCGAGTACCGCCTGTTGCGTGCCGATATCCTGCATGATGTGGGTGCCTCCCTGAATCCGGCGATTGATATCGGCCAGGTGGAAGGCGGATTTGTGCAGGGCATGGGCTGGCTGACCTGTGAGGAACTGGTGTGGAACGATCAGGGTAAACTGCTGACGGATGGTCCGGCCAGCTACAAAATCCCGGCTATCAGTGATGTCCCGGCGGATCTGCGCGTCACCCTGGTGGAGAATCGCAAAAATCCACAGCAGACGGTGTTTCACTCCAAAGCCGTCGGCGAACCGCCGTTTATGCTGGGGATTGCCGTGTGGTGCGCGTTGCAGGATGCGGTCGCCAGTGTGGCAGATTATCGTCATCATCCACTGCTGGATGCGCCTGCCACACCGGAACGGGTTTTCTGGGGCGTCCAGCGCCTCTCTGGAGCGGATGATGATCTACCACGACTGGATTAGCGTGCTGCATAGCCTGCGGGAAAAACGGCAGAGCTGTGTGCTGGTGACCGTGCTCAGCGAGCGCGGTTCGGTGCCGCGTGACAGCGGCAGCAAAATGGTGGTCACCGCCAGCGACAGTTTTCTCACCATTGGCGGCGGTCATCTGGAATATCAATGCATCGCCCAGGCGCGGGAGATGTTGCAACAGCAGCGTGCTACGCCGCATAGCGAGGAATTTGCGCTGGGTGCGCGGCTGGGGCAGTGTTGTGGCGGCATGGCAACGATTTTGTTTGAACCGCTGATGCAACGGCAGCCAGAAATTCAGGTTTACGGTGCCGGGCATGTCGGTCAGGCACTGGTGCAGCTACTGTCAACGTTACCCTGTCACATCACCTGGATCGATAGCCGTGCGGCGCAATTCCGCACGGTGCCGGATGGCGTTACGGTGCGACAGCTGGAGGAACCAGTGGATGGCGTGGCCGAAGCACGGCCAGGCAGCTATTTTGTGGTGATGACCCATCATCACCCGCTTGATCTGGCGTTAAGCGAAGCCATTCTGCGTCGGGGCGATTTCTGTTATGCCGGGGTGATTGGCTCGGAAACCAAAGCGCAGCGTTTTCGTTATCGGCTGGAGGGGAAAGGAATCGCAGCGGATACCCTGGCCCGCCTGCGTTGCCCGATCGGCTTACCGGATGTGAAGGGCAAGCTGCCAGCAGAAATTGCCGTGGCGGTGGCAGGAGAGATCATTAGCGTTTATCAGCGTCAGACGATGAGTTGTTGAGACGGCGCGAAACTGCCAGGATAGAGACATCCCGCCGGACCCTGTTCCGGCGTTGCTGATGATCAGGAGCGATAATGAATTCAAGAACGAATCCTTTTTTCACCGCCAGCACCTTGCCGTACCAGACCCCACCGTTTGACCTTATTCAGGAAGCCGATTTTCTTCCGGCGCTGGAAGCCGGTATTGCAGAGAAACGCCAGCAGGTCGCGGCGATCGCCAGCAACCCAGAGCCAGCTACCTTTGAAAATACCTATGAAGCACTGGAACGCAGCGGGCAACTGCTGAACCGGGTCAATCTGGTGTTTGGCGCCATGACCTCCGCCAATACCAGCGAACTGCTGCAGGAAGTGGATGAAATCATCACCCCGCAGCTGACGGCGCTGAACGATGAAATCACGCTGAACAGCCAGCTGTTTGCCCGTCTCGACAGCGTTTATCAGCATCGCGGTACGCAATGCCCGGATGCTGAAGCGATGCGACTGGTGGAAGTGGTCTGGCAACATTTTCAGCTGGCGGGTGCCAGCCTGAATGACGCTGACAAAGACCAGCTGCGTGCCTGTAATCAGGAGCTGGCCACGCTCGGTACAAAGTTTGGTAATCGGCTGCTGGCCGCCACCAAAACGGGGGCGTATACCGTCAGCAATCCGGCGGCGCTGGCCGGACTCAGCGATGAGGAACTGGCGCATGCCAAAGCGGCGGCCGAAGCCCGCGGTCTGTCGGGGGAATGGTTAATTCCGTTGCAAAACACCACCCAGCAACCGGTGCTGCAAGCGTTAAGCGTACGTGCAACACGCGAGGTGCTGTTCCAGCGTTCGCTGACGCGTTGTGAGCTGGGCGATGAAAACGACACCCGCGCGCTGGTACTGCGCATGGCAAAGCTGCGCGCGCAACGGGCTACTCTGCTGGGCTTCAAAACCTACGCCGAGTGGGGTTTGCAGGACCAGATGGCAAAAACCCCGGAAGCGGCGTTGAGTTTTATGCGCAATATCGTGCCTGCCGCCCGTGGACGGGCCGAGCGGGAAGCGGCAGAGATTCAGCAGGCCATTGAGCTGTCGCACCATAGTTTTCCGCTGCGCGCCTGGGACTGGAGCTTCTACGCTGAGCAGGTACGTAAAGACAAATACGCGCTGGATGAAAGCCAGATTCGCCCGTACTTCGCGCTGGAAAACGTGCTGGAAAAAGGGGTGTTCTGGTCAGCCAGCCAATTGTTCGGCATTCGCTTTAGCGAGCGCCATGATTTGCCGGTTTATCATCCCGATGTCCGCGTGTATGAGATTTTCGATGCGGACGATACGCCGCTGGCGCTGTTCTACACCGATTTCTTTAAGCGTGATAACAAAAGCGGCGGCGCATGGATGAGCAACTTTGTCGATCAATCGACACTGCTGGGCAGCAAACCCGTCATTTACAACGTCTGTAATTACACCAAACCGGCGGCAGGCCAGCCCGCGTTACTGAGCTGGGATGAAGTCATCACCCTGTTCCATGAATTTGGTCATGCGCTGCATGGTCTGTTCGCCTCACAGCGCTATGTCACCCTTTCTGGCACCGCCACGCCGCGTGATTTTGTCGAATTCCCGTCGCAGATTAACGAACACTGGGCCAGCAATCCGCAGGTGTTCGCCAATTATGCCTGCCACTATCAGAGCGGCGAGCCAATGCCTGCTGAACTGCGCGAGAAAATGGTTCGCGCGGCGAAATTCAACAAAGGTTACGACATGACGGAGCTGCTGGCAGCGGCATTGCTGGATATGCAATGGCACTCGTTGACCACCCATGACAATCCCGAAGATGTCAGCCATTTTGAATTGCAGGCGCTGGCAGCAGAGAATATTGCCCTGGCAACCGTGCCACCGCGCTACCGTTCCAGCTATTTCCGCCATATCTGGGGCGGCGGCTATGCTGCGGGTTATTACGCCTATATCTGGACGCAGATGCTGGCCGATGATGGCTATCAGGCGTTTGAGGAGCGGGGCGGCTTAACGCGGGAAAATGGCCAGCACTTCCGTGAACACATCCTGTCACGCGGCAACAGCACCGATTTGCAGTACCTGTGGCTGGCCTGGCGCGGCAAAGCGCCAGAAATCGGCCCAATGCTGAAGAACCGCGGGCTGGAAGGGGAATAACCATCAATTAACGGGTCACTGGTCAGTGGCCCGTTAATGATAAAGAAAACAGAAGGAATCGACACAATCCGTAAGTCCCCCCCAGCGCCCCCCGATACACTCCCGGCTAATTAAACGCATTCAGGCCAGGAGCCAAATCAGCATGAACGTTACATTTTCTAATTCCATCACGAATCCATCAACGGTTTATATGGACAGACCTGCTGACTCTGTTCCATTGGCAGACGTGGGCTGCGATTTTATTATCTCCGAGGCGCTTAAGGTCATTAAGGAAATGCCTGATCTGTCCGGGGATCCCGTACGGTTATTGAATGAATACCTTAAAGTGAGTCCTGGCTTGTCTAGCCTCCTCAGGGAAGGCGGTTTTGTTAATAACGCTGGAGAGATTGACGAACCCTTCCTGAATGAGAAGCCAGCGGAATTTCGCACCCTGCTCGACAGCTTTCGCTGCGGGGCTGAAACGCAAAACGCCACCCTGTCAGATAACGCACAAGATCTTCACCACGCCACCGCAGTATTTATGAGCAAGGTAACTGGACCTGGCAGCGAGCAGACCAGCGACACCGCGTTGTTCCGGCAGCTACTGGATGAGGAAGTCAGCACCACCACGCTTGCCACGGCCAATGAATTCATTAAAGAAAAAGGCACCAATTGGGTAAATATTGATGATCAAGGCCCACTGCTAAAGGCTGAGGTTGCGAGCCTGGAGAGCCAGCTTGCGGGGCTGGAAAATCTGGAGGACGCTCAGGAGGCGCGGCTGGCTGCTCTGGCAGAGAAGCCGCAGATGTTGTCCCCGGCAGAGCAGAAAGAACTGGGCGGGTTGCAAAAGCTAAAAAGAAAACTGGCCTGTCCGGATGAGCGCAAAGTGCTGGCGGCAGCGGTTGAGGTGATGAAGGACAGTGCGGAGGCGATGCAGGTGAATCCTGCTAAGTCAAAACAGTTGTCGCCAGAGACTAAACAGCTGCGCCTCGACGCCTGCGAAGCACTGAAAGATCTCTCCAGCGGATTGAAAGACACGATTAACACCCTGAAGGAAGTCAGACAGGCCAGCAGCGGACATGACGTTCTCGGCCTGCCCGAAAAACTGAAAAATGTCCGGCATAAAGTGAAAAACGCGCTGGATGTGGTGAAGAATAAAAGAAATGAGGCTATCGGGGGGGCGTACCCTGACAAATCAGGCCGGGTACGCGCGGCACTGCAAAAAGTCACCATTCCTGGTAGTAAGAATGACCCGATCACTGACGTGATGAGCAGCCTGAAGACGCACGAGGTCAATCTCGAAAAGGGCGTGTATCGGGAGCGGCTTTACATTCAGGAGGCCACAAAGGGACTTACACGGGCCAGCGCAGATTTACCCGAGGGCAAGGTGCGTGATGCTGTCAGCAAGTTACAGGCATTCTGTGGCGATTTGAGTTCCCGCCTGAAGACCATCGACGCAAAGCTTAGCCACTCTCCAGCACCGGCCGGATTGAAAGATTTAAAAACGGCCGCCGCTGCTGCAATTGCGATGTACAGAGCGCTGGAAGGTCAGGGCGTCACTTCAGACGGAGCAGACAAGCCCAAAACACAGCGCGACGTGTTCGACGGAGCCATGAAGAAATTCATGCAGGCGCGTGACGACATCCAGTCGGAGGAAATCAAACGCGGGTGCACAGAGATCGGTCTGGCCTTTAGCCTGTTGCGCAATCAATCCCCTCACATGGCCTCCGTCGGTATCAAAGAAGATACGCTGACGCAGCTTAAAGAGGTGGCGATGACGCTGCAAAGCCTGGTAAAAAAAACGGCACACAGCACAAAAGGCCTGACTGACAAGATCGGACTACCGTCATTTGAAAGAAAAAAACTGACGGACATGCTGGAGTCCGAAAGTGATCCGCTGCTGACGTCACTGCACTGGTTTGAGCTGCAAGCTCAGACGTTGGCCGGTACCGCCAAAATGGCGGATAAAGTGGCGGATATGCAGGCGCATAAAAAAGGGGCAGACCCGCTGGGGAATGTGAGTGATCGGCGTACGGAAAGTGTCAATGCGCTGGTCACCGCTAAAGATGAGCTGAAGAAAGCATTTTCACTGGTTGAGCACCGTTTTCAGCAGACAGACAAAAGGCTGGCCGCACTGGAGGTCACCAGCAGAGAGGAATTCTCACGTGCACAGACACAATTAAGTGTGATGGAAAAAGATATTCTCGTGCTGCCTGAGGAAATCAAACGTCAGGAAAAGAAAATTCATGCTTTGCGGAAGTTTCGTGTGGATAACGCCCAATGTCGGGAAGGCTTCAGGAAAGTATTTAATCAAGCCCGAAAGGCGGCCAACAACGCAGCGTCACTGACATTTTCCCAGGACCGGTTAACAAAAACCGAAATCGGCTTGCCGTGCGCGGAAATTTTACAGCAGGTAGAAACCTCAGCCCGTACCGCCGCAGGTACGCTGCGTGAAATCACCCACCAGGACCCGGTTATCTATGGACCTTTGCAGCGCGTGGCGATCTACCTCGTCCTGGCGCTGCATCAAGAGCTGGATAAGAGGACGGATTTAAGTCCGGCAGAAAAGGATGCGCTGGTAGATAAACTGGCAGATGAGTTCGCCGCAGAGATTGACACCAGGGAATTTGATCGCGAGGCGTTTAGCGAACTCATTAAAAAAGCGCACCAGCAAAAAAATGACGGTACGCTGCAACTCCCACGTGATTATCGGACGGTGCTGGCTCAACCGGGGCTGCAATGGGCAACGCTGATTTCAGATAAGGGCATCGCCGGAATGGCGAAATCGACGGTCAGTGGCGTGCTACGTTCGCTGCTCGGTCAGGCCGTCGATTTTGGTTTACCGGGCGGGTTTCTGGGCAGCTTCCTCAGTCGTACGCGGGCGGCTTTGTCAGTAGGAACCCTCGTTGCAGCGGGTATACAGCGCGAAGGCCATCTGAAACTCACGTCGATGCCTGGCGTTCCTTTACCTTCTGGCATCATTGGCCAGAACAGAATGGAAACGCTCAAACATGCTGCGATGTCGGCGGCACTGACCACGTCACCGGAGATTGCCAGGCTTGCCGCCAACGGATTGGGCGCGATGCATGATATCAGCAAGTATGGTCTCAGCTATGCCATGGAACAGGCCCGCAATCACCTTGCGGCAGATATGGTGGTGAGCAGTGGCATCACGCTGGCGGCGGCGGGTATACGCGAAGGTGTGCAGGCTGGGGCCATATACGCCAGCACCTCGATGACAAACCAGGATGAGGTTACACCGTCTCAGGCATTACCGGCAGAGAGCGCCGACATCGCCGGGCCTGAAATCACAGCAGCAACATCCACCCGCTCGCTAAATGCGCTGAAAGAATTCCAGCAAGCGCAACATAATGCGGCCGAACGTGTTGTGGAAAAATATCAGCTCGACAAGGATGCTTTATCATCCGTGCCCGGCCAGTTAAATTCATCGCACGATGACGTCAGGATGGCGACACAACAGGAAATTGATAATTGCAAAAAATATCAGAAAGCATTAATTACCCAGCTTGCGCAGGCATTCATTGCGAAAAATAATTCACCACGCCCATTGAGTGAGGTGGAAGACATGATGCGTGAGGAGTTTAAGCATGCCTCGATTGAGCTGCGCAATAACCAACATTGGGATGTAGTACAAACGCAGTTCAGCCATAATAATCAGGAGTACACCAGCAGGTTAACGCCAGCAGGGCAAATGAAGGTCGGGGAAGACGATATTTTTGCCGAATCTTACCAGAATAAAGGTGTTTGCAGTGGCTCAAGCAAAGATACCCAGCACGCGACCAATTTATGGATGTCGGAAATTACGGTGGCCGATGAAGAAGGAAAAGCCAAAACCTTATTTAAGGGCGTTCGCCACGGTATACTTTCCCCCTATGGTGTAGAAGATGAAGCGACCCGCAAAACCGGTTCGGTAGCGAAAGCACAAGAAGTGACAACGGCCGCTTTATATGCAAAACCGGATTTGCTTAATAAAGCGTTAGCGGGAGAGGAAGTCGAACTGCAAATCGTTTCCACGTCTCTGGTTACACCGGGTTCTGTCGGTAATGAAAGAAAAATGCTGGATGACCAAATGCATGCCTGGCAAACGCTAAGCAAACAGAATCCGGTTACTTTAATGGTCAGGGGGAGCGATGGTGAATTGCATCAGGTCAAAGTGAGACTTAAGGTGGCGGCATTTAACTTCGGTGTTAACGAAGCATCTTTAAAGGCGGGTCTGGGGCAGTCAGCATCAGATAAATATAACGCGGCGGCATTCAATCAGTTATTAGGGCAGAACCTTGATCCGTCTGCACCTCCCGGCGGGATGGTGGGTGAATACCTGAAAACGCATCCTGAAAATCGGGAAAAGGTGATAGAGCTGTGTCAGCAACTTAAAGAAATTTATAATAAAAAATCACACCATTATGATGGGGGCGAGCCCTATAAAGCCGCACAGCGCATGGCCATGTTGGCATACGAAATTGGTGCTGTGCCCGCGTACAACTGCAAAAGCGGCAAAGACAGAACGGGCATGCTGGATGCGGAAATAAAAAGGGAGGTCGTGAGCCAGCATCAGGGACGACCATTAAGCAAACCCGGAAATCCTCTCAGTGAATATGATAAGAAATTATTCCAGAAGGTGCTGGTTAGCGGGGGTAACGCTGAGGTGCAGAAATATAACACCGGTGTAGCGGGTAATAAGGTATTAAAAGAACTGCCATTGTCTGCGCTCAATCTGTCGCATCATAATCGCATTGGTAACCGCGATACATTTGAACAGGTGGGAGGGCTGTCAGAACTGGCAAAATATTAAAGCTAGCGGCGCAATATTTTGCACCGCTACTCGCTAAGGGTGAATTTAGCCCAGCGGGCCACCTTCGATGGTGTCGCACATACCGGCCAGCACCCGCTCGCCGGTTTCATTTTTCAGCTCCTGATACCAGGCCGCAGTGATTGCCGCGTCCTTCGCGTGCGTGACATCACAACGCTTACGCGCCTTCAACACTAAATCTTTGGTACGTTCCACGCGACGCGCCTGATAACGCAGTAACGCATCTTCTATCCCCAGCGAATGCGACGCCAGCGTCTGCGCCAGCACAATGGCGTCTTCCATTGCCGCGCATCCCCCCTGACCGATATCCGGCGTGGTGCTGTGCGCCGCATCACCCAGCAACGCTACTCGACCTTTAACAAACTGGCTGAAGGGTTCGATATCGTGGATTTCTACGCGATTGGTGGTGTCCGGGTTGATGGTGTCGATCAGACGCTGCACCGGCTCGGCCCAGCCCGTAAAGTAACCTTGCAGATCGCTTTTCAGCGTGCTGCGATCCTCCGCTAATCCCTTCGGCAGCGGGACATCAAAGAAGAAGTAGAAACGGTTGTCGCTGACGGGCATCAGCGAGACGCGCTTGCCTTCACCGACAAATGTGGTCCACTGGTCCGCCGGGGCGATGTTTTCATCGATGGTCACCAGGCCATTCCAGTTAACGTAACCGGCATAGCGGCGTTCAACGTTTTCACCCAGCACATAATGACGGATAACCGAGTGGGTACCGTCAGCCGCGATAAGAAAATCGGCGCTTTGCTGGCTACCATCATCAAACCAGGCAGTAACGCCTGACGCAGTTTGTTCCACCTGAGTCACGCGCTTACCAAAGTTGATGCGTGAGCGGCCATAGGTATCAATCAGCATCGCCTGAAGTTCCGCACGGGCGACCGGATAGGGATATTCGCCCACCTGCTGTACCAGCGGTGACATGCTGAAGCGGGTCAGGGTGCTACCGCTGTGGGCATCGTTGTAGGCCATAAACGCCATATTGCCGCCCAGCGCACGCAGCGATTCTTTCATGCCGAGGGCATTCAGGCACTTCACGCCATTGGGCCAGATGGAAATGGCCGCGCCGACCGGTTTCATCTCTTTCACCGCTTCGAACACCACCGTACTAAAACCTTCTTTCTCCAGCGCAATCGCCGCGCTCATTCCGCCGATGCCGGCACCAATCACAATCGCTTTCATAACCGTCTCCTTTGCAATACGGATTAGGCTTGCAACTTTTGTACCAACGAAGGGGGATGCAAAATAACGGGCTTAATGGGTTGATATTTATTGATTTAAATCAACTTTACCCAGGCCGAAATGCATGGTGCGCACAATAATGGTTCATTGTCATGCACCAATATGATGCATAACCAGGTAAGGGGTGAATCAATAGTTTCATTATCCACATAGTGTAGCGGCGCGATTTATCGCGCTTTTTTCGGCTCCGAACTCAACATTGCGCGATAAATCGCGCCGCTACGGATCGGTGCCATATGCCGTGTGCCATACTGATTCTGACCAACCACACGAGGGTAAGGCGATGAAGTGGACTATCCTGTTGCTGCTGCTGACCAGCCTTGGCGTCGCAGCACAAACCAGCTGGCAGCCGCAGCAAAAAACGCCGCTACCGCAACTGACACCCGCCGCAGCGAAATGTGATGTTTCTGCCTGCCAGCAAAACTGTTATATCCAGCAATCGCAATGCAACAACAATAAAGACAGCGCATGTGGTTCGCTGGCACAAATTTGCGTACAAAACTGTTCCAGTCAGTGCCGTTAAATGAAATAAAACTGTCACATCAGGGTGCTAGCGTGTTTCCCCGGCAAGGTAATGTTCTGATAACAGGGGAAAATAATGAAAACCCGCTACACACTGATGGCCACCGTTTTGCTGCTGGCGCAGCAGGCGCATGCGATCTCACTGCCGGACGCCGCCGCGCTCGCCAGCCAGACTTCAACCGGTTCTGCTCACGCAGGTTATAACGATCTTGAACAGCAGATGTTGCAAGCCGAACGCGCCGCGTTACAGGGTAACAACCCCGCACTGACGCGTAATCTGCTGGAAAAAGCCAAACAGTCGCCAACGCAAGCTGACTACGCATGGCTGAAAAGTAAAGGTTACGATTTCCAGACCAAGGCCAATCAGCAGGCGGGTATCGCACTGCTGTCGGGTTTTAGCGCTCTGCCAGCCAGCGTGCTGGATGCCAACCGCGCTACTGTCACCAATATCAACCTGAATGCCACCCAGGGCACGCGTCATCAGGCGCTGGCCGATGCGGAAGGCATTAACCACCTTTATTTCCTCGCCGATGCCATGGGTCCACGTTTGGGCAAAGCGTTTCTGGCTGCCTATGACAAGGGCGAACTGGGCAAAGCGGCTGCACTGATTAAGGCCAGCGAAGTCAGTACCGGCGCAGCGAAAAAGCATTTCAACTATCCGCGCCCGTTCCTGCATGAAGGCAACACCATCCATCTGGTGCCGGATGATACGGTAGTGAAAGATAATCAACCGTATAGCGCCGATGGCGGTTCTTTCCCGAGTGGCCATACCAACACCGGTTACACCGACGCTTTGCTAATGGCTGAAATGGTGCCGGAGCGCTTTGAAGCGCTGGTCACCCGTGGCGCGCGTTATGGTTATTCGCGTCTGGTGCTGGGTGTGCATTACCCGCTGGATGTGATGGGTTCACGTATGGTGGCTGAACGTAACGTTGCCAATTACCTGAACGACACGCGCTACCAGGCGCTGTTCAGTGAGGCGCGCGATCAGCTGCGTGCGGCGCTGGAGAAAGAGTGTGGCACCTCGCTGGCAGAGTGCGCACGCAGTGGCGGCCAGAACGACCCTTACACTTCGCCGCAGATGAAGCAGTTCTATCGCTTTACCATGAGCTACAACCTGCCGAAAGCCGCAGGTAAAAATGTGGCGGTGACCGTACCCGCAGGGGCTGAGGTGCTGCTGAAAGCGGCGTTACCACAGTTGTCTGACGCGCAACGTCGTGCGCTGATGGTGAAATCGGCACTGCCAGCAGGTTATCCGTTATCAGGTTCCACTGCGGATCAGTCCTTCTGGCAACGCCTGGATTTAACGGCCGCTTACGCCATGGCAAAGCATCAGTAAACGCCCTCAATCGCGCCGCTCAGACAGGGCGCGATTGCTTAATCGACAATAAATAACTTCGCGCCGGTTTCCGTTGATGAACGATGCGCTTCGGCGTTATCGGCCACCTGGTAGCTGACGCCCGGTGTCAGGGTAAAGCAGCGGCCATCGTCCAGCTCGGTCAGCATCTCACCTTCAAGACACAACAAAATATGCCCTTTCAGGCACCAGTGATCGGCCAGATAACCTGGCGAATACTCCACCATCCGTACGCGAATATCATTAAAACGCTGCGTACGCCACAGCGCAAAACCGCGCTCGCCGTGATGCGTTTCCGGCTCGATTTTGTCCCACTGGGTAATGCCAAACGGTAACTGGGTGATTTGCACGATGTTGATCCTGGTGAGGGTTGAACATTGTTTATACCTGTATTCACCCGTGGTGCAAACCCTTAACCTTGCTGATAAATTTCCAGCGCATCCGGGCCGCTGGCTCCCTGATGAATAATCGCCATCAGCGCTTTCACCACGCGTGACGGATTATCGTGCTGGTAAACGTTGCGGCCATACACCATGCCGCTGGCACCTTGCGCCATCAGCGCCGCACTTTTTTGCAGTACCGCACCCAGTTCGCCTTTGCCGCCACCGCGTACCAGCGTTGGGCAGCGCGCCGCTTCCACCACGCGATGAAAGTCTTCCACGTTCTCCGTCGGATCGGCTTTGACGATATCGGCACCCAGCTCGCGCGCCAGGCGTACCAGCGGCACGATTTTCTCCACGTCACCGATCGAACCGTACGCGGCACCCTGTCCCGCAGGGGCCATCACCAGCGGTTCAATCATCAGCGGCATCGCGTAACGATCGCAGGCCTGGCGCAGGCGGCCAATATTCTCCACGCACATGCGGAAGATGCCGGGTTCATCAGGGATCAGATACAGATTCACCACCACGGCGGCGGCATCCATCTGTAATGCGGCGAGAATCGGTTCTTCCGGATTGTGCAGCACCGCCCACATTTCGCGATGACGGGCGGCGTTATAGGCGTTGCCGACGTCAGTACGCATCACCAGCGCCGGTTTGTGTCCCACTTCGCGTTGCAATAAATCGGCCTGGCCGTAATTGACCTGAATGGCATCCGGCTGAGCAGCAATCAGGTTGCGCATCACGCCAGCAATATTTTCCAGGCCAATAAGAAAATCGGGTTCATTGGCAATGCCGTGATCGATAGCCACATCGAGACATTTGCCGTGTTGAAACAGGCGATTCATGCGAACTTTATTGGTGACGAACATGACGTGTTTCCTCCTGAAAAACCGCGAGATAAGGACATCATTGTAATTCCCGCTGCGCCTAAGCGAGCAGACGCCATGTCGCAGTTGTGAAGTTGTTCACTTAATTGGCGTTTACTCCCCTGGTCGGTAACGCGAATGACGCTGGTAAATAAATGGTATAAATCCATGATAACCTGACTGTAGATAAGTTAATCAATAGGATAAAAGGCAGGGATTTACTATGCAGTTACGTGCGTTGCAGACAAGTGATTACCGCTCATGGCTGAAGTTGTGGAAGGGCTATCAGCGTTTCTATAAGGCAGACATCAGCGACGTCGCCACTGAGCTGACCTGGCGCCGCTTTCGTGTGGAGACTGAAACATTGAACTGCCTGGTAGCAGAAGAGGATGGGAAACTAATTGGTTTGGCGCATTATCTGACCCATCGTTCCACCTGGACATCAGGGGATTATTGTTACCTGCAGGATTTGTTTGTCAGTGAGGAAGCTCGGGGTAAAGGAGTTGGTAAGGCGCTGATACTCGCGGTTTATCAGCAAGCGGAAGCGGCGGGTTGCTCGCGCGTTTACTGGACCACCCAGGAATCTAATGCCACAGCACGCAAGTTATATGATCAGATAGCCAGTAAAACTGAGTTTATTCAGTATCGGAAATTAATCGGCAAACAAATATGACCCTAAAAAGCTACCGTCAGTACGGATGAAAATAAAAAAGCCAGCGCACAATTTCAGACTGACAGCCCGCACGGGCTGCGCTAACGTATTGTTGCTTATTATTTTTAATATTGGAGTGGAATATGACAGTTCCTGTTGTAGCAATATTTACGATTAAACCAGGCAGTGAAGATCAGGCTGAGAAACTATTTCGTGGCGTGATTGAAGAAACATTAAAAGAGCCGGGTTGTATCACTTACCAGCTTAATCGCGACAGCCAGAACCCGCGCCGCTTTATCTGGACAGAAGAGTGGCAAAGCCAGGCGCTGCTGGAACAACATCTTAATGCACCGCATATTGTGAAGTTGTTTGGCGAACTGCCGCCGCTGGTCGAGCATTCTGAAGTGATCGCCTTAAATAAACTGGCAGGTGGTGCAGCCTGATAGCTGCATAGCGTCGCGGGGTGATACATCGCACCGCGACGCATCTATACGAAAGAAGTCTTACCCTGGTAATTCTCCTCGCGATAAAAGTAGTGTGGAACGATAAATACATAACCTGCCGGAACAGAAGGATCGCAAGGATGTTTACTATCAAAACCACCCACCCGCAAAATACCGATTTACAACTGCTAATAGCTGAACTGGATGCTTTCCAGAGCGTGCTTTATCCGGCGGAAAGTAACCACTGTCTGGATCTCACCACGGTTGAGGATGGCGTGCTGCATTGCCTGATGGTCACCGATGCCGCTGATCATCCGGTGGGATGCGGGGCGATTTTGTTGCAGGGCGACGGGGGTGCAGAATTAAAACGTATCTATGTCCGCCCGACGTGGCGCGGTCACCAGCTGGGTGAGGCGATTGTGCAACACCTTGAGACCGTCGCCGTGCAGCAAGGCTGTGAGGTGGCCCGGCTGGAAACCGGGAATCAGCAACAGGCGGCTATCCGGCTGTACGAGAAAATGGGCTATCGCCAGTGCGCGGCTTTCCCGCCTTATTTACCCGATCCGCTTAGTGTTTTTATGATGAAACCACTTCTTGCAATGCCTGAGACGTGAGGACGATTTATGCGCGTAAAGATTGATGCAGTGCCTGACAGCCCAGCCTTCCCTGAACAGGCTGACGTGGTAGTGATTGGCGGTGGGATTATCGGTACCTCGGTCGCCTATGAACTGGCGAAGCGCGGCGTATCAGTGGCGCTGTTTGAAAAAGGGGTGATGGCCTGCGAACAATCCAGCCGCAACTGGGGCTGGGTGCGACAACAAAACCGCGATCTTTACGAGCTGCCGATGGCGATGTACAGCCTGCAACGCTGGTCTGAGCTGGGTGATGAAATCGGCAGGGATTTGGGTTTCCGCCGTACCGGGATCCTGTATGGCACCACCGCAGCCGCAGACCTGGCAAAGTGGGAAAGCTGGGGTAAACAGGCGAAAAATATTGGTTTTCACAGCCAGCTGCTGTCGGCAAAAGAAGCGCAGGAACGTATTGGTGGCAAAACAGCGTGGCTGGGTGGTGTGTGGTCGCCCAGTGATGGTCGTGCTGAACCTTCACAGGCGGTGCCTGCGCTGGCGATCGGGGCGCAGCAGCGCGGAGCTAATATTCAGCAGCGCTGTGCCGTGCGCGGGCTGGACATCAGTGGCGGGCGTGTCACCGGTGTATGGACCGAGCGCGGCCTGGTCAAAACCAGCCGGGTCATCTGCTGCGGCGGGGCCTGGAGTTCACGCTTCTGCACGCGTTACGGCATTGAGCTGCCGAGCGCCAATATTCTGGGCACGGCATTTAAGACCACGGTGGCGGCTGAAGTGACTCCGGGCTGTCTGAGTGTGCCCGGACTGGCGATGCGTCGGCGTCTGGATGGATCTTATACCGTGGCGATATCCGGGCGCGGGCAACTGGACCTGGCACCGCAGAACCTGCGTTATGCCACCCGCTTTTATCCCATGTACCGCAGCAAAATCGCCAAAAAGCTGAAAATCCGCATCAACAGCTCGTTCTTTTCCGGTCCGGAAGCGGCAGGATCCTGGTCGATGGACGCTATCTCGCCGTTTGAAAAGATCCGTGTGCTGGATCCGGCGGCGGACAAGCAAATTCTGCGCGAAGCGATTGCCAAAATGGTGCATGAATTCCCTGAATTACAGGGCATTTCCGTCGATCATGCCTGGGGTGGCTGGATTGATACCACCCCGGACCTGGTGCCGGTGATTGACGAAATCCCGCAGATGCCGGGTCTGATCGTCGCCTCTGGCTTTAGTGGCCATGGTTTTGGCATTGGTCCGGGGGCCGGGAAGTTGTGTTCACAGCTGGTGATGAACGATCAGCCCTATACCGATTTGTCTCCCTATAGCCTGAGCCGTTTTGCCCGTGGTAATGCGATTCGCGAACCCCAGATGATGTAATGCGCACGGTCGCCCTCAGGGGCGGCCAAAAATAAAAATCAATTATCCATTCGTATACCTATCCGTTTGTATAACTTTCTTTTACACCACAGCTGATTGATATTGTTATTCAATATCTGCAAGGCAGGGTGTTATATGAACACGACGACGGCTGAGAAGACATTTCTGCCCACCTCTTATCCGGTGCATGAAAAGATTATTTATTCGGTGGTGGATGACATTATCCACTGGATTGAAGATAACCTGTATGACGAAAACATTCGTGTCAGTACCGTAACCGGGAAAAGTGGTTATGGGCACTGGCATTTCCAGCGTATCTTCCGCGACGTAACCGGGTATAACCTCGGCGAATATATCCGTCTGCGCAGAGTCATCAAGTCGACGTTTTCCATTATTCACAGCCAGAAAACTCTGCTGGAAATTGCGATCGAAAATGGTTTCACCAGCCAGCAAACCTTCACCCGTATTTTTAAAAAATATATTCATGCCACCCCAGGTGAAATCAGGGGGCAATATGCCAATGACAAAAACGCATTCTTCTACCTGACGGCAGAACTGTTAAAAAACAAATAAACGAAAAACCATTGCGTTATTTAACGTAACATTTGAAAAGGAAAAGACAATGAAATTGAAGATGGTGATGGGTGCTTTATTACTGGCGAGTCAGGTGAGTACGGCATTTGCCGCAAGCGAAGATAATGTTCCCGCTCCGACTGCGGGTGTCGCGGCCTTTCTTAAAGTGCTGAACAGCGGTAACGGCAAACCGATTGAGCAACTGTCACCGGCAGCGGCACGCCAGGTACTGATTGGCGCGCAGAAGGGCGTCAAACTGCCCGCCGCCCAGGTGAGTGAAAAAGTTATTCAGGTACTGGGCCAGCCGCTGACGCTGACCATCGTGAAACCTGAGCATGCGCAGGGCGTATTGCCGGTGTTTATGTTTTTCCACGGCGGTGGCTGGGTGTTGGGCGATTATCAGACGCATGAGCGCCTGGTGCGCGATCTGGTGAATGCATCGGGCGCGGCCGCAGTGTTTGTCAATTACACACCATCGCCGGAAGCGCATTTCCCGGTCGCCATCACTCAGGCTTATGAAGCCACCAAATGGGTCGCGCAGCACGGCGCAGAGATTGGCGTCGATGGCAGCCGGCTGGCACTGGTCGGCAACAGCGTCGGAGGCAATATGGTGGCGGCAGTGGCGTTACAGGCCAAACAATTCCACACCCCGGCAATTCGTTATGACGTCATGCTGTGGCCGGTCACCAACGCCAGCTTTGATGATGCTTCTTACCAGCAGTTCGCGGATGGCCACTTCCTGACCAAAAACATGATGAAGTGGTTCTGGGATAGCTATGCGCCGAGTGAAAAAGATCGCAACAATATTCTGGCCTCGCCGTTACGCGCCACCACTGAACAGTTGCGTGGCCTGCCGCCGACGCTGATTCAAACCGCCGAACTGGATGTGCTGCGCGATGAAGGTGAAGCGTTTGGACGTAAGCTGGACGCAGCAGGCGTGCCCGTCACCGTCACCCGTTACAACGGCATGATCCATGACTATGGCTTACTGAATGCCCTGAGCCAGGAGCCAACGGTACGCACCGCGCTGCAACAAGCAGGCGCAGAAATAAAACTGCACCTCAATTAATCCGCCGACGCCAGCATCCACGCTGGCGTTTTTCATTGCGGAAATTTTGCGCACAGAATGCGTGGGGGAGATGGCGGCAGTTGAGTTAATTTAATTGTCATCTTTCCCGGTTGTTATTGAATTCCTCTTCACCCATGGCAAGGACTTCTATCATGAAAAAAATCGGTATTAACGGCTTTGGTCGCATTGGTCGCCTGGTTCTGCGTCGTATTCTTGAGCAAAAAGAAGCGGTTGAAATTGTTGCTATCAATGATCTCACTTCGCCAGAAATGCTGGCTTATCTGCTGAAGTACGATTCCAACTACGGTGCTTTCCCGGTATCAGTCAGTGCTGAAGGCAACAACCTGGTGGTTGATGGCAAAAGTATTCAGGTATTTGCCGAGAAAGAAGCGAAGAACATCCCATGGGGTCAGCTCGGTGTGGATGTGGTGATTGAATGTACCGGCTTCTATACCTCCGCGGACAAAGCCCAGGCACACATTGATGCTGGCGCGAAAAAAGTGCTGATTTCTGCCCCGGCCGGTGACATGAAAACCATCGTGTTTAACGTCAACGATGACACCCTGGACGCAACTGATACCATCATTTCGGTGGCTTCCTGCACCACCAACTGTCTGGCGCCAATGGCGAAAGCGCTTAACGACAGCTTTGGCATTAAAGTCGGCACCATGACCACCGTCCATGCCTACACCGGCACCCAGGCGCTGGTCGATGGGCCGCGTGGTAAAGATTTCCGCGCCTCACGTGCGGCAGCGGAAAACGTCATTCCTCATACCACGGGCGCAGCGAAAGCCATCGGCCTGGTGATTCCGGCGTTGTCTGGCAAGCTGAAAGGGCATGCGCAGCGCGTGCCGGTGAAAACCGGTTCTGTCACCGAGCTGGTATCGGTGCTGGATAAAAAAGTCACGGTGGATGAGATTAACGCCGCGCTGCAAAAAGCCTGTGAAAACAATGAGTCGTTTAAATATACCGACGATCCGATTGTTTCCTCCGACGTAATTGGCGTGCCCTTTGGTTCGATTTTCGATGCAACCCAGACCGAAATCAGCGAAGCCGGTGATATCCAGCTGGTGAAAACCGTCTCCTGGTACGACAACGAATACGGCTTTGTGACCCAGCTGGTTCGCGTACTGCATAAGTTTTCCAGCCTTTAAGTCATTTATAGCGTGATACGTTGCGCCGCCGATCTGTAGCGGCGCGATTTATCGCGCTTTTTATTGATCTTATTGTCCACTTATTCGTTACACTGATTGCAATTTCACGTCATTGTTTGGCAAATCTGTTTACCCTAATCTGTGTTCAACGAAGGGGACATCACTCCTTTACCCGGTTAACACAGAGAATTGAGGAGCAGATCATGATTGAACAACGCCTGTCAGAACAACGTGGTGTCGGTGCACACGGCTGGTTACATTCACACCATACTTTCTCGTTTGCCAACTATTGGGATCCGAAACAGGTAGGTTTCTCCGACCTGTTAGTCATCAACGATGATCAGGTGGCGAAAGCGCGTGGTTTTGGTGCACATCCGCACAGCAACATGGAGATTATTTCCTATGTGCTGGAAGGCGCGCTGGAGCATAAAGACTCGATGGGAACGGGTTCGGTGATTGTCCCCGGTGACGTACAACTGATGAGTGCCGGCAGCGGCGTGACGCACAGCGAGTTTAACCACTCCAGCGAGGATGGCGTTCACTTCCTGCAAATCTGGGTGGTGCCGTCTGAGAAGAACTCACCGCCGGGCTATCAGCAAATCTCGGTGCCTGAGAGTGACAAACGCGGCAATCTGCGTCTGATCGTCTCTCCGGAAGGTGATGAAGGGTCACTCAGCATTCGTCAGGATGTGCGTATCTACGCCGGACTCTTCAGTGCAGGTGAGCAGCAGACCCTGACGCTGGATGATGATCGTTATGCGTATATCCATGTGGCACGCGGCAGCATCACGGTGAATGGCGTGAAATTTAAAGCCGGAGATGGTGCGCGGGTGCGCAATGAAAAAACTCTGACCTTCAGCGAAGGCGATGAGGCCGAGGTGTTAGTGTTTGATTTGCGTCCGCTTGAAGTGAATCATCCAACCCGGTAACCATTGACCAGGTCGGCATCAATGCCGACCCTACACGTAGGGGGCGAATTTATTCGCCCCTGGCATTGTGACTAGCGTTGCAGAAACGCCAGCAAATCTTCGTTCAGCTGGTCCTGATGGGTCACCGCGAAACCATGCGGGCCATTCTCGTACACCTTCAGTTCTGCACCCTTAATCATCTCAGCCGCAACTTTGCCGGTGGTGGCAAAGGGGACGACCTGATCGTTGCTGCCGTGAATGACCAGCGTCGGCACGTCAATCTTCTGCATATCCGGACGGAAATCAGTTTCAGAAAACGCGGTGACGCAATCCAGCGTCCCTTTCAATGACGCCAGCAGGGCGATATTCAGCGTCTGCGTCAGCACGCCGTCGGAAACGGTCTGACCCGCGTTGGTGCCATAGAAAGGCGCGGCGAAATCACTGATAAACTGCGCGCGGTCTTTTCTCAGCCCGTCACGGATACCGGCAAACACCGATAAATCCACACCCTGCGGATAATCTTCGGCTTTACCGAAGATCGGCGTCACCGCGCCCAGCAGCACCAGGCCAGCAACGCGTGCGGTGCCATAGTTGGCGATATAGCGGGTGACGTCGCCACCGCCCATAGAGAAGCCAACCAGCGTAACCTCTTCCAGACCGAGGCAGTTGATCAGATCATTAATGTCAGAGGCGAAGGTATCATAATCATATCCCTGCCACGGCTGCTCTGAGCGGCCAAATCCACGACGGTCGAACGCAATAACACGATAGCCACGTTCCGCCAGAAAGTTCATCTGGCTATCCCACATATCCCCATCCAGCGGCCAGCCGTGGCTGAACAGCACCGGCTTACCTGTACCCCAATCTTTAAAATAAATCTGCGTACCGTCTGTGGTTCTGAAAGTGCTCATTGCATGGACCTCTTGTTGATTGAGTTGATTGATATGCCAGGGTGGCCTGCGTCAGGCCGGAGCCACCAGATAGCGAACTTCGGGCATGTTTTCGCCCTGATGGAAGGCGTAGACCCGGCTCTGAATCTTGCGGTCGTTCATGGTGTAGCGTTCCTTTTCGCGCAGATGTTCCATCCAGGACCCCACCACAAAGGTTTCGACGAAAATGCCGGGTTGCAGCACGTCCTCATAAATGGACCAGTTGATCGCGCCGCCACGACGCCGAACGCGCCGCATATCCTGCATGCAGACGGTAAAATCATGGGCGTCTTCGCTGCGGATACGATATTCGTAGCTCACCATCACCGGACCACGATTGTGATGGACCTCGGGCACCGGGCTGCTATCGCTGTCATTCAGGATCTCAAGATTTAAATCGGGGTCCTGATCGAGCCGCCAGCGCCAAACGGTAGCGCAGGATAAAAACATTCCCACGGCGGCAATCGACAGCGAAATCGGGATCGAGAAATGGGTCGCCAGTTGCCCCCATACGGCGCTGCCTACGGTCATGGAACCGAAGAATGCCGTGAGATACACCGCCAGCGCACGGGCCTTGACCCATTTGGCGGCGCTACGCTGCGCACCAAGATTGAGGGTGGAGAGCACCGCAATCCAGGCGAATCCGGTGAAGAATTCGCAGGCATTCAGCCACCAGAAATGACGGATAAACGCCAGTGCCAGCATGGTCAGGCCAAACATCAGGCTGGCCAGCACCATCAGGCGGTCGGCGCTGAATTTTTTGCGCAATCCCGGCAGTAACACCGCGCCACAGATAGCCCCGAGGCCGATGCAGGCCAGCATAATGCCGTAGCCGCCCGGGCCGAGTCCCAGCTCCCGCCGTGCCACCAGCGGTAATAAGGCCCATCCGGCGCTGCCAAACAGGAAGAAGGCGCAGGTGCGCACCAGCACATTGCGGAACACCGGTGCTGCATGGACATAACGCAATCCCACCCGCACTGCCGGGAAAAAGTGTTCCGGTGGCAGCCGCTGGATGCTGGGAGCCGCCTGCCAGCGATACAGCACCCAGGCAACCCCGAGCACCGACAGCGCATTGAGCAGAAACACCATCCACGGACCGGCAAATGACAGGATCAGACCACCCAGCGCCGGACCAATGGCGCGACTGATATTGATGCCAAGCGAGTTGAGGGCGATGGCCGGTCCCAGCTCATTTTTGCTGACCAGATCAGGCACGATGGCCTGGAAGGGCGGTGAACTCATGGCTGCGCCGGTGCTCAGCAGAAAGGCGGCCACCAGCAGCACGGCAGGCGTCACTAAACCGGCCCAGGAAAGCAGCGTCAGGCCGCTGGCGGCGATAAAGACCCACAGCTGCGAAAACAGCAGATATTTACGGCGATCGACAATATCGGCCATCACCCCGGATGGCAGCGCGAACAAAAACATCGGCAGGCTACTGGAGGCTTGTACCAGCGCCACCAGCAGGGGATCGCTGCTGAGCGTCAGCATGCTCCAGTTGACGCCCACATCGTTCATCCATGAACCGATGTTGGACACCACCGTCGCCAGCCACAGCATACGGAAAACCGGTTGTCTCAGGGGCTGCCACGGTGAAGCGGCTTGTACCGGTACTTCGCTGGGGAGTTCGGCTCCGGCGCTGTGAATATCATTAACCTGTGCCATGGCGCAGCTCCTGCTTTGGCTTGACGCCGATGCGCCACGCACCCGGCCCGGTCAGCGCCAGCGTGGTAAAGATAATCAGCAGCAACCAGCCAAACTGGCCGTCGGCGATGGACCAGTCCGGATGAACCGCCAGCATCGCCACCAGTAATACGCCGATAATCGGCAGACAGGCCAGCCGCGACCACCAGCCAAGGATGATCAGGATCGGGCAGATCACTTCCGCCACGATCGCCGGGATCAGGCTCATATACGGCCCCATACCGAACGGGTCTTCGATACGCGTCAGTTCTTCCTGGAAATGAAACACCTTCGGTAAGCCATGGACATGCAGCAGCAACAGGCTGCCAGTCAGACGCAGGAAAAACAGCCCCAGATCGATCCGGGGCGGGATTGAGAAAAACGATGAAGTCTTCATGATGTTAAAACGCAAAGCAGCTGCAACCGAGCGCGCCCCAGAAGGCGTTATCTTCGGCTACCGGAACATTGGCACCACGCGCAATATCATGCTGGTGGCTGTGGACCCCACAGGGGCCGCTGCAATGATGCGCCTGCGGCATCATACCGACGCGCGTCATAGCATCCGGTGGCGCACTGCGGTAATGACCCGGCACCTTCACCACCGGTGACCATTCCGGTAACACCGGCAGCGTGGGTGGGGCTTCTGAACTGAAGGATCCGGCGGCATACACCACGTTGCCATCCACCACCGTCAGCACTGACTCAATACCTTTGATTTCCTCTTCCGGCACGCTAAAGAAATCCTTACTCAGCACCGCCATATCAGCCAGCTGGCCGACTTTGATCTGTCCTTTTTTGCCTTGCTCACTGGAGAACCAGGCGCTGCCCTGGGTCCACAACATCAGCGCGGTGTCACGATCGAGGCGGGCATTGACGTCATACATCTGCATGCCGCCCACGGTACGGCCGGACACCAGCCAGTAGAGCGCGGTCCATGGGTTGTAGCTGGCCACGCGGGTGGCGTCAGTACCCAGACCCACCGGTACGCCGGTTTCGAGCATACGCGCCACCGGCGGGGTGTGGCGGGTGGCTTCGATGCCATAACGTTCGGCAAAATATTCGCCCTGGAACGCCATACGATGCTGCACCGCAATGCCGCCACCGAGGGCTTTAATACGGTCGATATTTTTCTGCGTCACGGTTTCCGCATGGTCGAAGAACCAATGCAGGCCGTTAAACGGAATATCGCGATCCACTTTTTCAAACACATCCAGCATGCGGCTGATGGATTCGTTATAGGTGGCGTGCAGACGGAACGGCCAGCGATGTTCCACCAGATGACGTACCACGCGCTCCAGCTCATCTTCCATCCCTGGGGCGAGGTCCGGACGTGGTTCAAGGAAGTCTTCAAAGTCTGCCGCCGAGAACACCAGCATTTCACCGGCACCGTTATGGCGGAAATAATCACTGCCCTGGCCGGGCGTCAGCATATCGGTCCATTTTTCGAAATCTTCCAGTTCATGGCCGGGACGCTGGGTAAACAGGTTATAGGCGATGCGCACCGTCATCTGCTTTTTGCTGTGCAGCTCGGCAATGACTTCATAATCGTCAGGATAATTCTGGAAGCCGCCGCCCGCATCGATGGCACTGGTCAGGCCGAGACGGTTCAATTCACGCATAAACTGACGGGTGGAGTTGATCTGCAATTCCAGCGGCAGTTTCGGTCCTTTTGCCAGCGTGGCGTACAGGATCATCGCGTTGGGACGGGCAATCAGCATCCCGGTTGGGTTGCCGTTGCTGTCGCGCTGGATTTCACCCCCTGGCGGGTTGGGTGTGTCTTTGGTGTATCCCACCACTTTCAGTGCGGCGCGGTTGAGCAGGGCGCGATCGTAGAGATGCAGAATAAACACCGGGGTGTCCGGTGCCGCGTCGTTGATCTCTTCCAGCGTTGGCATCCGGCGTTCGGCAAACTGAAATTCAGTCCAGCCGCCGACCACGCGCACCCACTGCGGCGACGGGGTACGCAGCGCCTGCTCTTTTAACATACGCAGCGCATCAGCCAGTGAGGGCACGCCTTCCCAGCGCAGTTCCAGGTTGTAGTTGAGGCCGCCACGGATCAGGTGCAGGTGGGAGTCATTCAGACCAGGAATGGCAGTATGCCCCTTAAGGTCAATGACTTTAGTGCCTTCGCAATGATGCTCCATCACTTCGGCCTGGCTACCGACGGCCAGAAATTTACCTTCACGAATCGCCACGGCGACAGCCACCGGGTTGGCGCGGTCAACGGTGTGGAATTTGCCGTTGAGTAAAATCAGCTCTGCTTTACCGAGCGTCACCATAGATCCTCCTGAACTGAGATGTCCGAATAGCAGGACGGGAAATGCGCGCTGACGCAGGGCGGCAGAGCACCATCAGCTCAGGATTATGGTAAGCGGGGAGAAAGGCCGTCTAGTTATACAAAGGGATACCTATACGTTCGTATACTTATACACAGAGATAATAGTCCGGTCATGTAATGCCCCCTACACTCAGATCTGACAGTGACCAACCGGTGACTGCCACTTTTGCTCCGTATTTATGTTCGCGGAAATCCAGTTACTAACCTCAATGGGTACATTCATGTCCAACTCTAAGCTTGAAGTTCTGACCCCGCATAACAGCCAGATTATCTTTATCGATCAGCAACCGCAGATGGCGTTTGGCGTGCAGTCAATCGATCGTCAGGTGCTGAAAAATAACACGGTTGCGCTGGCGAAAGCGGCGAAGGTATTTAACATTCCGACCATCATCACCACGGTCGAAACCGAGAGTTTCTCTGGCTATACCTACCCTGAACTGCTGGACGTGTTCCCGGGGCTGGATATCCTGGAACGTACTTCCATGAACTCATGGGACGATCAGAAAGTCCGTGACGCGCTGGCCGCTAACGGGAAGAAAAAAGTGGTGGTTTCCGGCCTGTGGACCGAAGTGTGTAACAACAGCTTCGCCCTGTGCGCCATGCTGGAAGGCGGCTATGAAATCTATATGGTGGCGGATGCCTCTGGCGGTACCTCCAAAGAAGCCCATGACTATGCCATGCAGCGCATGATCCAGGCGGGCGTGATCCCGGTAACCTGGCAGCAGGTGATGCTGGAGTGGCAGCGTGACTGGGCGCATCGTGATACCTATGACGCTGTCATGAAGATTGCCAAAGAGCATTCTGGTGCCTACGGCATCGGCGTTGATTACGCTTACA
Organism: Pantoea cypripedii; assembly: GCF_002095535.1. Classification (NCBI taxonomy): domain Bacteria; kingdom Pseudomonadati; phylum Pseudomonadota; class Gammaproteobacteria; order Enterobacterales; family Erwiniaceae; genus Pantoea; species Pantoea cypripedii. Next base: position 2,138,247 of record NZ_MLJI01000001.1, on the reverse strand, counting down.
CCATGGTGCACAAAGCGCCATCACGTCAGGAAAGCGAACATCGCACCCTGGCGCCGGTTCCGGCACGTTAATTCCCTTGCGATGACCGGCACCCTGATGTGCCGGTCTCAGGAGGATCATGATGAATCCTTTGCTCATTTCTCTGGGGGCAGGCGTACTGGTTGGCCTGTTCTATGCGCTGCTCCGGGTCCGTTCACCCGCACCACCGGCAATCGCGCTCATCGGTTTGCTGGGCATGATTATTGGCGGGCAGCTGATTCATCTGGTGAAGCCCGTGCCGCAGACCGCTGCGGTCGCCAGCCACGTCGATAAGAGATCCTGACCATGCTGAAGTCATATGTTATTTCGCTGGTAGTGGGTATGCTGGCGGGCGTGATTTATGGTCTGATAGATGTCAATTCCCCTGCGCCGCCAGTGATCGCGTTGCTGGGATTATTTGGCATGCTGGTGGGGGAGCAACTGGTCCCGCTGGCGCAACGCCTGATCCGTCGCCAACCGGTAACCCTGGCCTGGTTCCGCCATGAATGTGTGCCCAAAATCAGTGGCACGCCACCATCGGGTGGAGAAAAGGGACCCTAAGGAATATCCTCACGTGCGCGTGAGGATTATCAGAGGATTACAGCATGACGCTACCACAGCACATTGTTATCGTTGATGATGAACGCTCAGTCCGTAATGGCCTGAGCAATTTACTGCATTCTGACGGATACACCACCAGCCTGTATGAATCGGGCGAAGAACTCCTCCAAAACGAGTCAGCATTAATCGGCGCGGTTATGCTGATCATCGACGTCAGATTGAAAGGAATGAGCGGTTTTGAACTTTACTCAGTCCTGAAACAGCAATCCGTGGCTCTGCCCGTGATTTTCATCTCTGCCGATCAGGAAGAATCCGTGCAGTGGTATGCGATTGCGCTGGGTGCGGTGACCTTTTTGCGAAAACCCATTGATGTTGATACGCTCCTGACCATTATCCGTAGCGAACTGTCGCAGGGGGAAACACCATAATGGGTATTATCTCTGTCCCGCAGGAAGGTAACGACGACGCGAAGATCATCCTGCCGGAAGAGATAGTGCTAACCCCGCTGGCGCAGGATGGCAGCATTGCCTGGTTAATGGGGCGATTTGTCAGCGGTGAAACCGTGCTGATCGCCACTGCCGCCAGTGACGAGGTGGCATTTCAGGCGACACAGCTATTAAAAAACGAGCTGGCGCTGGCTCCGCATCTGGCCCCACGCTGGGCGGTGAAACCGGCGGGTTTTACCCGTTACCAGGGTCACTATGCGCTGGTGTATCCGCAGTTTCCTTATCGTACGCTGGCGGGGATCATCGGCGTACCGCCGGAGCAGATCGCGGATTATTTACGCAATGCTATTCAGCTGTGTCTGCCGTTGAGTCAGGCCCATCATCAGGGGATTGTGCACGGCGATATCAAACCCGCTCATCTGTTCCTGAACAACGACGGTTCCTACCGTTTGGGTGGCTTTGGGCTGGCCTCCGTCACCGTCGATTCTCAGCTGAAAAATTCGCTGCGCGCATCGGGCGGCACCCTGGCCTACATGTCGCCGGAACATACCGGCCGCACGCCTTATCCGGTCAGCAACCTCAGCGATCTCTACAGTCTGGGCGTGGTACTGTACGAAATGCTCACCGGCAGGCTGCCGTTTGGTTCACCCCAGGCGGGGCAGACTGAATGGATCCACCATCATCTGGCGACCGCGCCACGTCCACCAGCATCGATTCGCCCGGATGTCCCGGCAATGCTGTCGGCCATCATCCTGCGTCTGCTGGCAAAATCGCCCGCTGATGGCTATCAAACCATTGATGGCTTGTTGGCCGATCTGCGGCGCTGCAAGGCGACACTGACGGAAGAGGGCACCATCGCCCCTTTTACCCTGGGTTTGCAGGAGCGTTTCACGACAAATTATCGTGTTGAAACGCTGTTTACCGGCCATCCGCAGGCACGAGAATTACTGAACGCGCTGGAGGAGGCGCAGCACAGCGGCACCCATCATCTGGTGATGATCGGCGGCGCGCCGGGATCCGGCAAGTCTGCCATCATTGCCTCCGCGCTGAAAAAGATGCAGCACAAGCCCATTTTGTTGACGGTCGGCAAAGCCGATCAACATTCCCCCCAGGTGCCATATTCCGCGCTGAGCGCCGCCTTTCGCACCCTGACGTTATATCTGCTCGGCCTGCCCGCGGCGGATGTACAGGTGTGGCGCGCGCGCCTGGCACGGGCGCTGGGCAATGACGTCGAGCTGGCAATCGAACTGGTGCCGGAACTGCGCCAGCTGCTGGATATTTCGCAACCTGTGGTCAGCACCGAGCCGTTAATCGATGCGCGCGAACGTTTTCACCAGATGGCCGGGGCGTTAATCAAGGCGTTTGCCTCTTCCGGTAAACCGCTGGTGATGTTGATTGATGATGTGCACTGGGCCGATCAGGCCAGCCTGCAACTGCTGGAGAAGGTGTTTCAGCGTAATGAGCATCTGCCATTTTTACTGGTGATCGCGCATCGTGATGCGGAATCGATGCCTTGCCGACAGGTGGCCGGTTTTCTGGCTCGCATCCAGGGCGCTGCAGCGCGCATCACCCAACTGACGCCACAGCCGCTTAACGTCAAAATGGTCGCCCGCTGGCTGGCGGGTATGCTGCATACCCGCACCAGCGGCACCAGCGAGCTGGCCCAGTTGATCCATGAGAAAACCGGCGGCAATCCGCTGTTCCTGCAAGAGTTTTTTAAACAGGCCATCGATGACGGGCTGATTTTTTACACCAAAGATCCGCTGAAATGGCACTACGACCAGAGCGCGTTGCAGGCGCGCCAGTATACCGATAATGTCGCCAGCCTGGTGGTACGCCAGCTGGAGCGCATGCCTGAAGCGACCCGACAACTGCTCGGCAGCCTGGCCTGTCTGGGGGGGAATGGCCAACTGGCGTTGCTCAGCCAGATTCTCGGCGCTGGTCAGCGTAAAATTCAGGAGCGGCTGCGACCCGCCATTGCCGCGAAGTTTATTACCATCGTCAATGATGAATACACTTTTACCCACGATCGCGTCCATGATGCGGCCTTTTTGCTGATTGGTTTTAAGCAAAAGTTACGGATCCATCAACAGGCCGCCTGTCTGCTGGCGGAGTGCGCACCGCGCGCCGATGGCAACGAAACGCTGTTTCGCGCGGTGCACCATATTGCGATGGCGGCGGATGTGCCGATGACCCCGGCACAAAGTCGCAATTATTTTCGCCTCAGCCTTACGGCGGCGCAGCGCGCCAAACGCGCTGGCGATTACGCGTCGGCGTTACGTTATCTGCAAACGGCACGCGCATTGAATCAGCAACAACCCACCTCTGACCATTTTTTGCTCGGTTTCGAAGAGGCCGAATGCCAGTTCCTGCAAGGCAATCTCAGCGCAGCGCAATCCCAGTGCACGGTGCTGCTGGGGATGCCGGGCAGCCTGACGGAGAAATCGGCGGCAGCTTGCCTGTCGGCTGAGATCCATATGCGCCAGTCAGACAACTATCTGGCACTGGAAACCGCGCTGGCCTGGCTGGCGGTGTTCGGTGTGCATTTCAATCGCTATCCGGATGAGGATGAGTGCAACGCGGCCTGGTACGCACTGAAAGCGCGCCTGGGGCCGGATCCGTCCGTCACCATTGGGACGTTGCCGCTGATGGCGAACCGCGAGAAAGAGTCGGTACTGAACCTGATGGCCAGTACCATTTTTGCCTCCTCGTATGATTGCCCGCAATTGCATCTGCTGCTGGTGTGCAAAATGCTGGATATGACGCTGGATCACGGTATCAGTGGTGCATCGGTATTTGGGCTGTCGTGGTTTAGCGTGCTGATCACCGATCGCTACCAGGAATACCACTACGGTTTCAAATGCGGCATGCTAGCCACGCAGCTGGCTGAAAAGCACAACTTTGTGCGTTTTAAAGCGCGCACCTTGTTGCCGCTCGATCAGGTGGGGATCTGGACGCAGCCGCTGGCCTTCGCCATCGATTACGCGAAAAAGAGCTTTAATGTCGCGCTGGCGCACGGCGATAAATCCTTTGCCTGCCTGTCGTTGCGTCATCAGGTGATGAACTACCTGACACGCGGTGATCATCTGGAGTCGGTACAGACCACCATCGAACGTGGCCTGGCCTTTACGCAAAAATCTTTTTATCCCGATGTCGAAAACGTGCTGCTGATGCAGAAGCATTTTGTCATCCACCTGCGCGGCAGCAGCCATACCAAATTCAGCGGGGTCGATCTCTATCCGACACAGCTTACCGGCAGCGAGCCAGGGCCGGTGTCCGGTCCGAAAGCGATGGTGCTGTTCTGGTCATCTTTGTATCGCGGCATGGCGCATTTTTATGCCGGTGAATATGCCCTGGCCTTGCCCTGTTTTGCCGAGGCGACGCAGCTGATAAGCGCCGTGCCTGGCTATATCTATCTGCTGGATTTGCATTTCTTTAGTGCACTGAGCCTGACGGTGCCGCTGTCTGCCGGGCAGGCGACCGCCAAAGTACGCCAGCAGGCCCACGACCATTTTGACAAAATTGTCCAATGGTCGGTGCTTAATCCCGAGCTGTTTGCCGATAAAGCCGCGCTGATCGCTGCAGAACTTGCCCGTCTGCGTGGAGAGGTGGGCGAGGCGCTCAGCCAGTATGAGGTGGCAATCAATTTGTCACGTAAGGCTGGCTATCAGCACATCAACGCACTGGCTTACGAGCTGGCGGGGTATTGCGCCAAAGGCTGGAAACTCGACGTGCCCGCCGATGCCTATTTAAAAGGGGCGATCAGCGGCTGGGAAAACTGGGGCGCACAGGCCAAGGTGCGACAGCTGGAACAGCGCTATCCACAACTGGCGACGCAAAAACAAAGTAACGCGTTCACCACCATCCCCTTTGAAGACGAATCCATTCGTGACCTCGAAAGTGTGGTGACGGCGGTACGCGCCCTGACGGAAGAGATCAATCTTGACCGTCTGATCCATATTCTGATGCGGATGCTGCTGGAACGCGCCGGGGCGCAGCGTTGCCTGCTGATTCGCGTGCTCGACGGCAACATCCCGGAAACGGAAGCCTGGGCCGAAGCCAATGCCGATGGCGTAAAAGTCAGGATCGTCAAAGAACGGCCAGCCGCTACTGATTTGCCGCTGTCGGTGCTTTCCGCGGTAATCCGCACCGGACAGGAGATTCGTACCGGTAAACCGGAGGATTTCAGCCCCTTTAGTCAGGACCCGTATCTGGTTTCCTCCGGCGCAGCGGTGATGTGTGTGCCGATGTTCAAGCAGGCCAATATGGTCGGGGTGTTATATCTGGAAAACCGGCTGATGCCGGATGTGTTCACCGCCGAGCAATCACATATCGTCAAAACCCTCAGCGCGCAGGCTGCGGTATCCATTGAGACCGCACGCTTGTATGCCGAATTGCTTGAGGAAAACATTCACCGCAGACGCGTGGAGAAACAGCTGCGCGCCAGCCAGACCTCCCTGATGATGGGGGAGAAAATCAGCCATACCGGCACCTGGAGCTGGGATATCGGGCAGGACCGGCTGTCCGTGTCGGATGAGTATATGCGTATTCTCGGTCTGCCCGAGCAGCAACAAAGCTGGTCGATGGCGGATTTCATGACGGTTGTGCACCCTGATGATTTTCAATGTATTAATGACCTGGTACGCGACAGCGTGCAGAACGGCATCAGTATGCAGGCGGAATTTCGCATCATCCGGCCAAATGGCGAATATCGTTACATCAAAGGGATTGGTGATCCGGTGGAGAACTGGCCGGAAGTGAAAGAATACTTTGGCACCATTTCCGACATTACCGTACAACGCCGGGCAGAGGATGCGGCACGTATGGCGCAGGCCGATCTCGCCCGGGTATCACGTGCTACCACCGTCGGGCAGTTAACCGCCTCGATCGCGCACGAAATCAATCAGCCATTAATGTCGATCGTCGCTCATGCCGGTGCCAGCCAGCGCTGGCTGAAACGCGAACCCCGGCATATCGAGAATGCCTGTTTTAGCCTTGATGAAATTTTGCAGGAAGGTAAACGCGCAGGCGATATTATCCGGGGTCTGCAGGCATTAACCCGCAAACATGACTCGGTTTTTGCTAAAGCGAACCTGCATTTGATTGCGCGCGATATTCTGGCGCTGTCGCGCGCCGAGATTGAACGAAAATGGATCTCGCTGGAACTGAAGCTGCATGCCGACTGTGCTGAAGTGTATTGTGACCGCATCCAGATTCAGCAGGTGCTACTGAACCTGGTGGTGAATGCTATCGATGCCATGACCGGCATTGACCAGCGTTCGCTCATTCTGACGCTGGCAACCTCCAATCCCACCCCCGACACCATTCGCTTTGAAGTGCTGGATAGCGGATCGGGTATCCCGGATGAGGTGCGGGAACATATCTTTGATTCGTTCTATACCACTAAAAAAGAAGGGATGGGAATGGGGTTGACGATAAGCCAGGGCATCATTAAAAAGCACTGCGGCGAATTGCGCGGGGAAAACCGGGCTGACTATGGCAGCCGCTTCTGGTTTACCTTACCCGTCGAGCCGCCAGCCAGTGCTAATCCTTAACGACGACGCGTGCTGAGAATATTCAGCCGTTCGGCAGCACGCACCAGATCGGAAAGGGAACGAACATTCATTTTTTCCATCACCCGGCGTTTATGCACTTTGGCGGTAATTTCACTGATGCCCATCTCCGCCGCAATCTGCTTGTTCAGCAGGCCGCTGATTGCCAGCATCATGACTTCGCTTTCACGCGGGGTCAGTGACTGATGGCGGACGGTCATGTCATATTTTTCCTGTGAGGAAACCAGGTTTTCTTCCGCAATCAACAGCGCTTCTGCCACCGCCTGTAATATCCGCTCCGGATCGACCGGTTTGGTCAGGAATTCACAGGCACCGGTTTTCATCGCTTTAACGGTAACAGGAATGGTGCCGAACCCGGTGAGGAAAATGGTAGGAATAACATAACCGCGTGCATTTAAGGTATTTGCTACCGCAAAGCCATCCGCACCGGGCATATTAATATCCAGAATCAGACAACTGGGAACGGCGTTGAAGGTGTGATCAAGAAATGCCTGAGCGGTGGAAAAAACCATAACGTCATAATCTTCTGAACTGAGCAGATTACTCAGGGCAGATCTTACCGATTCGTCATCATCTACAACATAAACTAAGTGATTCATAGAAGGACTCTTCTCAACCTGAATTTCACGGATGTTTAAACGTTGTGCTTAATATCCAATATACTGCGAAAAGACACAGGTTCAACCTGCGTAAAGATGTAGGGGTGTTAGCATAACGCCGGATGTTATCACAATAAGTCTGATTATCATCAGCGAATGTTGCAGTGTGAAGATAAGGCATAACTTATTGACCCGAATGGTTAATTATTGATCGGAATTCAATCGACCAATTAAAAGAGCGGTATACGTTCAAACTTTTTGCGATATTCGCGTGGGCTCAGTGTGCGGTGCTGGCTAAATATGCGCGAGAAGTAGAGGGGATCACCGTACCCGACTGCGTGGGCGACCTGGGCAATCGGCAACTGAGTTTGCTGTAACAAATCACAGGCGCGTGAAACGCGCTGGCGTTCACGCCAGCCATAAATGGTATGTCCCATCTCACGCTTGAACAGATGCGCCAGTCGGGAAGGGGATAAGAACGTCATCTGCGCCAATTGTTCCACGCGCGTCTCTTCGGCCAGGTGGTCATTGATGTAATGACAGACCGTCTGGATACGTGGGTCGCGGTTATGACGATTGCTGGTGGGTTGCCGCTGGAATGCATCCAGAATAATGCGCTCCAGCGTGTTCATTGCTATCGCTTCTGCCAGCGGTTCAGCAGCGGCATTCCAGTGAATAACCTCTTTAAACAGTTGCACCATATGCTGGAACAGTGGGGTATCGCCGCATGCCATACGGCCTATCTGCCCCAGGTTACGATCCCAGTGTAACCAGTCAATCCAGTAGGGGCGCGGCACAAAATAAATCCACAAATGGTCCCAGGCGGGGCTTTCTTTAGCGCGACCGTAGTGATGCAACACGCCAGGCGGAAACAACAGCATTTCTCCCTGCTGGCAACGGAATTCTCCGTCAGCGTGATGAATAATGCCTTCACCTTTGAGCGTGATATTGAGCAGATAACCTTTCATCCCCTGGGGTCGGTGAATAAAGAAGTCGAGCTTGCTACCGGGGCTGATTGGCGTATATCCCGACACCATAAAGGCGTTAAAGGTGAAACTTTTCACCAGCGGGGAGAAATTCATCATGTCGGCGTCGCTCAACTCAACCATCTGCATCATTCCTGCGAAGTAGGGTGCGGGAAGTATAACGACGCCCTCCGTCAGAATCGCTGAGCAGAGGGCGCTTTTGCGGCGTGGCGCAACTTTAGTGTTGCAGCGGCTCCTGAACCACCGGCGTCATAACCGGGTTAGTTTGCTGGTAGCGGCCCGCTGCCAGGTCCTGTGCCACCTGGTGATAGAAATCATCCAGTTTGTAGAAATAAAGCAGCCCGAAGTTGAGTAGCGCCAGCAAGAGCGGGAAAAAGATAAACATAAACTCGATAGTATTCAGCACCGCCGGTGATTGTACGGCGTTGCCGCCGCTGACAAATCCGGCCGCCCCGAGGATCCAGCCGACACTGGCGGTACCTAACCCCATGCCCAGCGTCTGCCCGAGGGTACCGGCACTAAACAAAATACCCTCAATACGTAGCCCGGTACGCCATTCGCCGTAGTCGATGGTATCGGCCAGCAAGGCAAACATGGTGGCCCCAATGCCACAGAAGCCGACGCTGCGCACGGCAGTGGCGATGATCACAAACAGCGCATCCTGTTTATTTAGCAACGGAATCAGATAGGCGACCGAGCAGACCAGTAAGCCCAGCATCGCCAGACGTCGCTTACCCAGTTTTTTCAGCAACAGCGGAATGATCATCAGGGTCAGTAGGCCGGGGATGTATTGCGCCATGCTGATATAAGCAATCAGGGAGACATCGCGCAGAATGTATTTCGAATAATATACCCCCACGGCGGAGAGCGCGGTCAGGCTGGTAAAGGTAATCAGCAGATAGAAAAAGATCATCAGCCAGTAACGGTTCGCCAGCATGGAACTCATCACCTGACGCGCATTGATGCGCTGGCTGTTGTCACTGCGCACCGGCTGGACGCGTTCACGCGTGCCCAACGCCGTCAGGAACAGACAGAGCGCGGTAAAGAAGCCAAAGATGGCAAACACGATGATCCAGGAGGTACTGCTGTTGCCGAAGTGCGCGACCAGCGGCAGGGTGAACACGCCGACTGTCAGCGAACCACAGGTCGATAGCCCCTTGCGGAACACACTCAGGATGCCACGTTGATACGCATCACGGGTGATCAGCGCAAGTAATGAGCCATAGGCGATGTTATTGGCGGTAAAACAAATGTTTGCCAGCAGGTAGGTGATACACACATAAGTCACCTTCAGGCTATCGCTGACATCCGGCACCGTCGCCATCAAAAAGGCCGACAGACCAAAAGGCAGCGCCGTCCACAGCACCCAGGGCCGCGCTTTGCCGAGACGCGAACGGGTTTTATCGATGCGGATACCGACAAAGATACAGATCACCCCATCCAGCACCCGGGCGAAGAACATCAGCGAGCCAATCAGCAGGGCGGAGATTCCGACGACATCGGTATAAAAATAGGCGAGGAAGGTCACCATCAGGGTGTAAGTCAGGTTGGTGCCATAATCGCCGATGCCAAAGGCCAGGCGTTCAGCGAGGCCAATGCGTTGCAGGTCATCCGTCGGGGTAGCGGTTTTCATTGTGCGTCCTCCAGTTCAACAATCGCGACATCCCAGTCGGCCAGCGTGAGCGTCTCACCGCGTTGCCAGTGCCGCTGGCGCAACAATTCCCGCCCGCGCGCGCATGACAAGGTGACCTGTTGCGGCTGGCTGCTAAAGTTGAGATAAAACAGCACGGTGTTACCGGCGCGATTGGTGGCGCGTTTAACCACCACCGGGAAGCGGTGACCCTCAGCGTCATCGGCCAATCCCAGTCGCTGGCGCAGCGTACATAACACGCTCTCCAGCGCACCCTCGCTGATGCAGCATCCGATATAGGTGGCGCTGCCACGGCCAAATCGATTGTGAACGATAGCGGCATATTTGCCCCAGTAAGGATGCTGATAACGCGCCCAGATTTCCGCATTCGGGTTCTCTGTTTCCAGTAGTTCCATCCAGTGTTCAACCTGGGTGGCCTGCGGAGGCAGGTCCAGCACATCCGACTGCAAGGTGACGTCGTGCGGTTCGACAAACAATTGATAGCTGGCCCCAATCGCTTCGCGAATCACGCCCGGCTGGCGTTCATGACGCACTTTCAGATGCTGATTGGCAAAACCTGACTTAAACGAATACAGCACATGACCGCCGTCAGCCACGAATCGGTTCAATCGTTGCAGCACGTCATCAGATACGGCGTACATCAGTGGCGCGATCAGCAACTGATAACGGCTGATGCGCGGGTCGTCAACGGTGAGAATATCCACCTCGATATTCAGCCGGTAAAGGGCATCATAATAGCTGCGGAACAGATCGTTGTACTGATGCTCTTTGTGACGGCCAAACTGGTGCCCCTGATATGGGTGCCAGTCAATGGCGGTCAGGCAGGCATTGCTGACCAGCAGCGCCACCTGGTTCTGTTTCTTTAATCCCGCCAGTTGCGGCGACAGCTGGGCCAGCGCCTGACCAATCTGTTGTGCCTCATGGTAAATCGGGTTGGGTTGCAGATCATGGCTGAGCAAACCCTTCCAGTAGGTTTCATAGGCGTTGTGGAGAGAATGCCAGTGCCAGTAACCGATCATCGCCGCACCCGAGGCAATATGACTGAACGCCTGTAGACGCAGCTGGCCGGGATAAGGGGTCCAGTTTTTGAAGGCCTGCGCCTGGGTTTCCAGCACCAGATAATTGTTATCTTTGGTGGTGCGGGCGATATCTCCGGCGAAGGCGATTTCAGCACCGGTCAGCTGGTGCTGGCTGGGATGATAGATATCGACGCCGGTAATATCGAGTGCGGCAGAAGCGGCGAAATGATCGACCTCGCCACGCAGCCCATAAGACCAGGTACGCCATTCAAAATCGAAGTTATGGGTGATGAACTGTTCTGGCCGCCGGTATTCGCTGACAAGTTCAGCCTGCCAGGCCAGAAATTGTTCAACCAGCTGACGCTGATATTGCTGGAAAGCTGCGCCGAGACTGGCATTGATGGTGCTCTCCAGCGGCGGGAAGTCCTCCCAGGCGTCGATACGGTTGCTCCAGTAATCCAGCCCGAACTCCGCATTGAGGCGGTCAAGATCGCCAGCAAACCGCTGCTGCAAATGCCGCACAAAATCACGCTGTACATGCGCACCGCAGGTATCGTAATACTTGGTTTCGTTGTCGATTTGAAAACCCATCACTGCGGGGTGCTGCGCCGTGGCGCGTAATAATTCGCGGATAATCCGTTCGGCGTAACGCAGATAGATGGGGCTGGTAATATCCATCTTCTGGCGATGACCATATTTGTTCACGCCCTGGGGCGTGGTCGCCATCACGGATGGGTGTTTCTTTGCCAGCCAGCCCGGTATCGCGTAGGTGGGGGTGCCGATAATCACCGCAATCTGGCTGGCATGCATGCGGTCCAGCACGGTGAGCACGCTGGAGAAATCAAACTCCCCATCGTGACGTTCGAAGGTACTCCAGGTGCTTTCGGCAATGCGCACCACATTGATACCGGCAGCCTTCATCAGACTGATGTCTTCATCCAGCCGTTCCTCAGGCAAATATTCGCGATAATAGGCCACACCATACAACAGCTTATCCATCTCATTTCCTCCACTGCATGCGTTATGGCGCTACGTTAGCGGAATGAGATCGACCAAAGATAAAATTTGCTGTCACGAACATAGAGAAACTCGCTCCCGCCTTAAGTCCATGAACTGCATCACAAAATGACAGAAGGGTTGGGAAGGGTAAACCAGCCCGGAACGGACTGGTTTAGAAGAGAAGGTCAATCAGGCACGGATAAAGGCAAGTAAATCGGCGTTGATCACATCAGCATGGGTGGTGTGCATCCCGTGGGGAAAGCCGGGATAAATTTTCAATGTGCTGTCCTGCAGCAGTTCATCCTGCAGCAGTGCGGCCACTTTATAGGGCACCACCTGATCGTCATCGCCCTGCAGCACCAGCGTCGGGACGGTAATCGCCTTTAAATCTTCCGTCTGATCGGTTTCCGAGAAGGCTTTGATACCTTCGTAATGCGCTTTGGCACTGCCGATCATGCCCTGACGCCACCAGTTCTGAATCGTGCCCTGGGAAATCTGCGCGCCTTCGCGGTTGAAGCCATAGAACGGCCCCGTAGCCACATCGAGATAGAACTGCGCGCGATTCGCCGCCAGCGCAGCACGGAAACCATCAAACACCTCTAATGGTGTACCCTCGGGATTACCCGGTGTCTTCAACATCAGCGGCGGTACCGCGCTAATCAGCACCGCTTTGGCGACGCGGCCCTGAGGCTGGCCATATTGGGCGACATAACGTGCGACCTGGCCGCCACCGGTGGAATGTCCGATATGCACCGCATTATGCAGGTCAAGATGTTCAGCTACTGCTGAGGCATCTGCGGCGTAATGGTCCATATCATGTCCTTCACTGACCTGATCCGAGCGGCCATGACCGCGGCGGTCAATCGCGATAACCCGGAATCCTTCTGCCAGAAAGAACAACATCTGATTGTCCCAGTCATCGGCACTTAATGGCCAGCCGTGATGGAAGACAATCGGTTGAGCTTCTTTAGGTCCCCAGTCTTTGAAGAAGATATTCACGCCATCTTTCGTCGTTACAAAAGCCATAGAACAGACTCCTATCAGTTAAGGATTGTTTTGAGCTGATGAGTAGCGGCACTGAGGGTGTTAACCCCCGCAACAGTATAGTCGCAGGCACGCAGAAACGACGGCGTATGGCGGGGGTTATTCGAGGGTGAAGCTGATCAGTTCAGCAGCAGGCTCGATGTGGTTCACATATCGTGCGCTGTCGATTTTATATGATGCGCCAGCCTCTTTAGACTGCATCACTACGCGGGCCTGGGCAGCATCCAGCGGCGTGCCGTGTGCCTGGGCAAAGCTTGAGAATGAGAGGAATAGCAGCGTCATGCTGGTGGCAAAAATGTTGATATATTTCATGATCATTTCCTGTGTCGCTCAATGTCGGGGAAGCGTATGCTTCGATTGCATAAATTGTAAGCACATGGCAGGGGGAACTAAATACCTGATCTCTGGCGGAGTCGTTCAGATAATTTGAATGATGTAATAGGGCGTGGATGTGACTTTCAGCAAAAGGATCAATTATATCTTGGTATAGCTATCCTTCTGTATAACTTACTTTTTTTCAATTCTTGCTGATAATCGCTTAGATTTCCCCATTACATAGCGAGCGAACCATGAATAATCACCCTCTGAAGTTTGTCACCCTGACCTGTAGCCTGCGTAGCGGATCGGTCAATGCGGCGATTGCCAGCACATTACCGGAACTGGCTCCCGAGGGCGTGGTGTTTACCGCTCTGGGATCGCCGGGGGAATTCCCGCATTACAGCATGGACACGGAACTGGAGGGTTTCCCTGCGGCCGTGGTCGCCATGGCAGAACATATCGCCGGGGCTGATGGCCTGGTGATCATCACCCCGGAATATAACCATTCCATTCCGGGCTTGCTGAAGAATGCCCTCGACTGGCTTTCTCGTGTCAATCCGCAACCGCTGGCCGGAAAGCCGGTGCTGATTCAGTCTGCCTCGCCGGGTAAGTTAGGTGGGGTGCGCGCGCAGCTGCATCTGCGACAGATCCTCGCTTATTTCGATGCCAAAGTGCTGAATAAGCCGGAAGCAATGATTGGCGATGTCGGCCATAAGGTGGTGGATGGCGTGCTGGTTGATGAGGACACCAAACGTTTCCTCGCGCGCCAGTTGGTGGCCTTTGCGGAATTTGCCGGCAAATAACCTGATCCTTTCCTTCCCCGAGCGGGCGATGCTGGTGCATCGCCCGTTTTTTTTGCCCCATTCTGGTTCAATCCATCGTAACAAGATCCTCCCTGGCTGCATTTGATCCACTGAAAAATCACAAAACATAATATTGGCACACTTAATGCTTATACATTGTTGAACAAACAACACCAGAGGCTTTCCACTATGAAAACGATGTTACGCATGGCCTGTCTTGCAGCACCTGTGTTCTTCAGCGTCGCGCAGGCTGCCACCCTTGTGCCTGGCAGCCTGACCATTGGCTCGGACCTGACGTATCCGCCGTATAACTTCTTAAAACAGGATAAACCCGCCGGGTTTGATGCTGAGTTTATTGACCTGATCGCCGCGCCGCTGAAACTGAAACCGGTGGTGAAGGACACCCGCTTTGCCAGCCTGATCCTCGGCTTAAAAAGCGATAAGTTCGACGTTGTCGCCTCAACACTGTATGTCACGCCAGAGCGGGCACAGCAGGTGGATTTTCTGCCGTATATGAAAACCGGGGGTTCTTTGCTGGTCACCGCCAGTTCCAGCTTTGCGCCTGAAAAGCCGGAAGATCTGTGCGGCAAACGCGTCGCTTCGATCAAAGGCGGTGCCTGGATTGCGCGTCTGAATAAAGTGTCAACGGACTATTGCCAGCCGAAAGGGCTGGGTGCCATTTCGGTACGCGAGTTCCCGACTTCACCGGAAGCCACGCAGGCGCTGCTGTCGTCAGCGGTGGATGCGCAATATGAAGATGCCGCAGTGGCCAAAGCGACAGTCGAAAAGACCGGGCAGCGCCTGAAAATCTCTTCACATCAGATGATTTATCCGGTGGTGGTCGGCCTGGCGGTGAATAAGGACAACCCGCAGCTGCTGAACGAACTGAAAACCTCATTCGCGCAGAAGGTGAGTGATGGCAGCTATCGTGCGCTGTTGCAAAAGTACAACCTGCAAATGCCGGACGCGGATGAAATCACCAAAGCATTGGCTGGCACGCTGTAAATAACGGATCTCCCTGGAGGAAGCATGCAATTTGACTGGCCTTACCTGATAAGTTTATTTCATTACGCGGACTTCTGGCGGGCCAGTTGGCTGGTGGTGCAACTCAGCGTGCTGACCTGGCTGGGAGGGATCGTTCTGGGACTGGGTGTGGCGCTGGCAAAACAGTCGCGCCATGCGCTGCTGCGCAATGTTGCTGGCTGTTATATCTGGCTGTTTCGCAGCCTGCCGTTGCTGGTGCTGCTGATTTTTATCTTTAACCTGCCACAGATTTTTCCGGCGACCAGCAGCGTACTGTCCAACCCGTTTGCCGCTGGCCTGCTGGCCCTGATCATCAGTGAGACCGCCTATATTGCGGAGATTCATCGCGGTGGTTTGTTATCAGTCCAGCGCGGGCAGTTTGAAGCGGGAAGGGCGTTAGGATTAAACACCACCCAGATCCGCCTCAGCATCATTATTCCGCAGGCGTTGCGCATCTCGCTGCCCACCCTGGTGAATGAATTTATTACCATCGTGAAGATGACCTCGCTGGTGTCGGTGATTTCCCTGTCCGAGATTTTGATGGTGGGCGAGCGTCTGTACACCGACAACTTCAAGGTGATGGAAACCATGCTGGCGGTGGCCTGTTACTACGTGCTGATCGTCACTGTGTTTGAGCGTCTGTTTGGCTGGCTCGAACGCCGCTGGGATGTACAAAATCGGACTCCGGCCGCGTTTGATGCCGAACAGGCACGCGCCAGTTTACCGGCCCCCCAGGCACTGACGCGCAAAAGCCACAGCGCCTCGGCCAAACCGATTCTGCAATTGCGTGGCATCAGCAAAGCGTTTAACGATAAACCGGTGCTGCGCGATATCAACCTCAGCGTGAAACCTGGCGAGGTGATCTCGATTATTGGTCCTTCCGGCTCCGGCAAAACGACGCTTATCCGTACGGTGAACGGGCTTGAGAAACTCGACCAGGGCAGCGTAGAGCTGCTGGGTCAGGCGTTTATCGAGGCGGGACAGCGTGAGAATGCCTTACCTTACCGTTCGCAGATTACCCGGCTCGGCATGGTGTTCCAGGGTTTTAATCTGTTCCCGCATAAAACGGTGCTGGAGAATTTGCTGCTGGCACCGCGTCTGCACAATCTGGACAGCCGTGAGGATCTGCATCAACGCAGCCTGGCAATGCTGGATAAAGTGGGGATGCTGGAACATGCCACCAAATATCCGCATCAGCTATCCGGTGGTCAGCAACAACGCGTGGCCATTGCCCGTACGCTGGTCATGAAGCCTGCGGTGGTGCTGTTTGATGAACCGACATCGGCACTTGATCCCGAACGCGTCAGCGAAGTTCTGCAGGTGATTGAAAAGCTGGCAGAGGAGGGGATCACCATGTTGATCGTCACCCATGAGATGAAGTTTGCTTTCGCTATTTCCGACCGGGTGGTGTTTATGGAGCAGGGGCGTATTCAGATCGATGCCTCACCGGCAGAGATTCGCCAGATGCGCGATCACCGGATTTCGCGCTTTATCGATGATATGGCCACGGCCTGAGGTCAGCATATGAAAGGATCAGCCGGGGAAACCCGCACCTTAACCATTGAAATACCAGAGCATATTGATTTATCTGGCTTGCCTGCTTTCGAACGCATATCGATTCTGCTGCGGGAAAATATTATCAGCGGCAACCTGGTAGCCGGGCAGGCGCTGGGCGAAATCGAACTGGCGGCGTTATGTGACAGTTCCCGCAATACGCTGCGGGAAGCGCTGCGTTTCTTACACGGCGAAGGGTTGGTGAATTATCACCAGAATCGCGGGGTGTTTGTGCGTCAGCTGGATAAGCGTGATGTGCGCGATATTTTCAAAGCGCGCCGCCATCTGGAAGTGCTGGCGCTGACCGTGAACAGCCCAGTCAGTGACTTTCATCTGACGCGCATGGCGCAGCATCTGGACAAGGCTGCCCAGGCCGCAGCCGAAGAACAGTGGCGCAGCGTGGGTACCCATAGCCTGCGTTTTCATCAAAGCATCGTACAGATGTTGGGTTGCTCCAGATTCAACGATTTTTTCAGCGTCTTGCTGGCGCAGTTACGTCTGCTGTTTTGCAGCGGTGCTGGCGAGCGTGATTTTCAGCTGCCGTGGATTGCCCGCGATCGTCAGATCCTGACATTGCTGGGCGAGCATCAAACCGCCGCCGCATGCCAGGCGCTGATTGATTACCTCGACTATTCCGAGCGCCAGCTGACCACCACTTTTAGTCATCCTATTTCTCATGGAGAATCATACTGATGTCGAATTATCCTGCCGCGTACCAGAGCACATCCGGCTCTGCATTAGATGTTGATCGCCAGTTTTATCAGGCACTTGCCGAGGGACCGCGTGAGCTTACCGCCTCCCATTTGATCCCGATTCGTACCGGTTTTGCCTGGGAAGTGCCAGCCGGGCATTTGTTCCGTATTACCACGCCAGAAGGTCCGCAGGTTGGGGATTTGAACATCTGGAACCGCCGCGATCCGCGCGAGAGAATGTGGGTGTCCCGCACACGTCAGCTGCAACGCGCGCATCTTTCGACTTACGATCGCCTGTGGTCCAATTTACCGTTTATCCGGCCAATGGCGACCATTACTGCCGATTCGCTGGCGGATTATGGTATCGACAGCGATGGTGGGCGTGTCCATGATTTGCTGGGAACGCGTTGCGATCCTTACGTCAACAAGCTGCTGACCGGTGAAGATTTCGATTTCCATTGCCATTCCAACCTGGTGCGTGCCGTGCAGCCGTATGGTCTGACTGAGTTTGATGTTCACGATGTGATGAATGTCTTCCAGTGCACCGGCCTGAACGACGATGACCAATACTTTATGAAAGCTTGTCCGGCGAAAAAGGGCGATTATCTGGAGTTCTTCGCTGAGATTGACCTGCTGTGTGCGTTATCGACCTGTCCGGGTGGCGATCTGTCATTGCCGATGTGGGGCGACGAAGCGGAAGATACGCTGAAAGTTTGCCGTCCGCTGGGCGTTGAAATCTACAAACCGCAGGCTGAGTTGCTGGCTAACTGGATATCGCCGGTATCACCGGATTACCGGGGTAACCATGGAATGCAGCTGAAGCCCGTCAGCTGGTAATTGGCTTTTATAGCCGGGGTTATGGCGTCGCTAAGCTCAGATTGGACATTTGAGCTTAGCTGCCATAAAAGTACCTACAATGTATATTATGTTAAATAAGGTATCCGCACACGCCCCGGACCGCACCTCGCCCGTCGCGGTTATTGGCCTGGTCGGCATCAATGCCGCCCCTACATCTGTAGGGTGCGAATTTATTCGCACCAGGGGCACCGCTACGGCAAAACTCCACCATCATTACCCTGCTCTTTTCTCAGATTTCACGTAGCGACGCCTGAATACGTTGCAGATCAAGCCTGGGATTCATTCTCCATGCCTTCCCGGTAGACATACACATCCTCGACCATCTCATGCGGGCATGTTTGCACCGATAAAAGCTCATAACTTTCAACTCCGTCGCTTTTCATCTGTTTAAAGGCATTACGCGCGACTTCATGATTCCCTCCATCATCGTCACAAAACGCGACAAAGAAATCGCTCGGTTTGACGCCGTGCTTCATGGCAAGTTTATTCACTATGTCATTAATGATTTCAATCTTAGGCGTATGGAATGTCAGGTAAACTTTATCGTTATAACACCACCAACGAGGCTTCCCATCCGGGAATGTCGTGACATCTTTTTTGACCGTACCATCAAAATTAATTTTCATCTCACGTTGAGATTCATCCTGCCATATCGCACCGGCGATTTCTTTTGTTTCTAAAAAATCAACCAGTCGCATTAATGCGCTATCAATAAAAGGACGCGATGAAATAAATCCAACATACTCCCGCCCCGCGCAAACTGAGAGAAAAACATCCCGTATGTGAGCTTCTTTATCATATGCAGTGCTATCGTTCTCCCTGTTATTCCACTCCGTGTTCGATAAGCCCATAAATCGATGATTGGAAATGCTGACGGTGTCATCAAAATCAAAAATCAACACCACCGGTTTATTTTCCGGATTATAACTCTTAATCAAATCCTGAATTCCCAGCAGCGTTAAATCCAATGGGGAATTGCAAATACCGCTGGCGTAGGCATCAGGCGTATAATCTTTCGTTTCGACGCGCAGAAAGTTATCCAGACAGCGACTGTCCAAATCCTTTAGCACCGGCAAAATGGCCTGATCATCACTCTGGCCCAGTGCGCGCTTAATCGGCTCGATATTAATCGAACCTGAACCATAGGAAATGATTTTTTGCATCGTACAGAATAAAGCCAATTCTACACTCGTAGCGTTATCTTTGAACTCTTTTTGATAATCATTAAACGCATGCAATATTTGAGCGAAATGTTTTTTAGTTTTAAAATCCGCATGGGTTATTTTCTGACAGACTTTTTCAAAGCATATCCTGAAGGATTCGCTATTTTTATAAAATTCCTCCAGTAAGTGAATGGTAGATAAAAATGGTGTTTTATGTGTTTCAATATGCAGAATGTTAAGCGAAGAAAAAAAAGAAATTATTTTTTTAAAACAATCGCTGGGTGATATATTTGGCGTTGTGGTGGCGACCAGGCTAAGAGGTTCAACTGTATTATTTGAAGCACCGCTCACCGGGAATTGATGAAGCTCATGACTATCAACTTCACTGGGGACAATAACATTATTGCCACTGACGTTAGCTACACCGGTTTCCATATAATCCCTCACTTTTATCGTCCGAATGGGATTCAGGCTAGCATATTTATTACGCTCAAAATTAGAAATCAGGAAAAACTCAGGGGATATATCAGATTAGAAATGATAACGGCGCGATAAATCGCGCCGCCAGATAAGGATAAGAAAATTTTTTACAGCGAAGAAATCACATCATTGCGCAAATTAATAATGTGTTTACGAATGGAAGCCAGGCTTTTTTCCCGATCGCCTTCACGCATCGCATTGAGCAAATCAAGATGCTCGGCATGATTTTCCTGCTGGCGATGCAGCGGGCTATGCAAACGGAACAGGCGCACGTTAACGCGCAAACCTTTTAACACCTGTGCCAGCACCAGGTTGCCACTGGCTTCGGCAATGGTGTTGTGCAGCTTTTCATCGAAACGCCAGAAAAGATGTTCCTGCGCCTCACCGGCATCAATCAACTCACGCAGCTCTTTAAGCAGGTCATCCAGCGTAGCGGCGCTGATTTTATCCAGCGCTTTACCCACCGCTTCCGCTTCCAGCACTTCCCGCAGCGCCATGGTATCAAGATACTCTTTGATATCGATGGTGCGCACGGTGTAGGAACGTGCGCCGCGTCGTTCCAGCAGGTTTTCACCCGCCAGCCTCACCAATGCCTCGCGCATTGGCGTACGGGAAACCTGCAACTCTTCCGCCAGCCGCGATTCCAGCATTTCACTACTTCCGGGAATTTTACGTTCAAGGATTAACTCCTTCAGCAACGTATAAACCTGCTCAGACAGACTGGCTGATTTCATATACAACGGCTTGGCAGCCATAATCGCAGCAAGGGTGTGATCCTGATAGTCAGTCATCTTCACGCAGTGTCCAAAAGTAAAATGGCTAATGAGTTTACCGGATTATCCGCTTATTGGGAAAGGCACCGCACAGGTGAGAAACGCACCATTCCCCGCCCTTCCCTGATATTCACCCTCCGCCCAGACTTTTTCACCGCGCGATAAGGTGATGGCAGGCCAGGCCTGAACCTGTTTACCTTCATAAGGCGTGTGATCGGCATTGGTGTGCAAATCGCGATTGCTGATGGTTTTATCGATATCGGTATCCCAGATCACCAGATCGGCATCCGAGCCCACCGCAATGCTACCTTTTTGCGGATACAGGCCATAGAGCTTCGCCGGTGCGGTGGCGGTCAAATCGACAAAGCGCTGGGCGGAAATCCGCTTCTTCAGTACCCCTTCACTCATCAATAACGGCAGACGTGTTTCCAGTCCGGCGATGCCATTAGGCACCAGATCAAACGAAGCGTTATCGCCATGCAGCTTCTTACCTTGCGGATCATCGAAGTTAAACGGGCAATGATCCGAGGAAAAAATGGTAAAAGTGCCGTTCGCTAACGCATTCCACACCGCATTCTGGCTGTCGGTATCGCGTGGCGGCGGGCTACAAATACATTTCGCCCCGTGGAAACTGTCATCGATCCCCAAATCCTCGGCGGTGAGAAACAGATATTGCGGACAGGTTTCAGAAAAGATATTGATGCCCTGACCACGCGCCCAGTAAATCTGCTCAATCGCCGCACGGCTGGACACATGGACCAGCAAAATCGGCACATCGACCAGTTCCGCCAGAGAAATCGCCCGGTGCGTGGCTTCACGCTCGCCAATCGGTGAATGGGCCAGCGCATGATAACGCGGCGCGATTTTACCCTGCTTTTTCAGCCGCTCGGTTAACCAACTGATGCAGTCATCATTTTCCGCGTGGATCATGGCAATTGCCCCGGCTTCACGCGTCGCTTCCAGCACATTTAAAATATGATGATCGGTCAGTTTTAACGCGTCATAGGTCATGTAGATCTTAAATGACGTGTAGCCCTGCTGGATAACCTGCGGAATCTCTTCAATCACTGCGGCATTGGCGTCGGTAACAATCAGGTGAAATGCGTAATCAATGCAGGCTTTCCCTTCCGCACGCTGATGATAATCGGCGATCGCGTCGTGCAGGCTTTGCCCTTTGAATTGCATAGCAAAAGGAATAATGGTGGTAGTGCCGCCACAGGCAGCTGAACGCGTGCCGCTGATAAAATCATCCGCCCCGACAGAACCGTCGGTGGAAGGCTGGTCGAGGTGACAATGGGCATCAACACCGCCCGGCGTGACCATGCGACCTTTGGCATCGATCACCTGCTGCGCCAGCGTTTCATCGAGTGTTGCTGCGATGACGCTGATACGGCCATCATTGATGCCAATATCACCATGATAACGATCGGCAGCCGTCACGATATCGGCATTTTTAATAATCAGATCAAAGGATTTCATGGTTGCGTCTCCCGGGTGTAAGCACTGGAAACTTCCTTAAAGCTGGTTTTGACCGGTTCACTGCTGTGGGTGGTGTTTTGATACGCTTTCGCGTAGTGACGTTCGATTTTGCGCTGGATAAAGTCCCACAAGGTGGTGAGGAGCAGATAATAGGTGGCGGCCACCATAAACAGTTCCAGCACCATAAATTGTTCCTGCATCAATATTTGAGTACGACGCAGTAACTCCTCCATGGAAATCACCGAAGCGATAGACGTGGTTTTTAATAATCCATTAAAGCTGTTGCCTAACGACGGCAGGATTAAACGCATGGTCTGCGGGAAAATCACGTAACGCGCCACATTCAGCTGGTTAAAGCCCAGGGCTTTGGCCGCATTAATTTGCCCTTTCGGCAAAGCCTGCACACCACCGCGAATGATTTCCGCCAGGTAAGCCGCTTCATTCAATACCAGCCCCATCACCACCGCTTCAATCACGCTAAAGCGAATGCCTATCTGCGGCAGGCCGGTGTAGATAATAATCAGCTGCACCAGTAACGGCGTACCACGAAAAATCCAGATATAAGTACGCGCAATCTGTTTAATCCATGCCCAGGGCGAGAGTCTGGCAAAGGCAAGTAATATTCCCAATACCAGCCCGCCCGCCATTCCCGCCAGGGTTAACAGGACGGTATTCACCGCCCCCATGAAAATGAAATAGTTGGTGAGATAATGGAAGTACCCTTCCCAGCTCCAGCCCTGAATCATAATTCGCTTTCCTACAGTTACGAGTGGGGACCCTGAACACTAAAGGTTCCGGAGATCATTTTCGCGCCATACTTGTTAAACAGCGCCGGTAAGCTGCCATCGGCATTCATCTGGTTCAGCACTTTCGCGGTAGCGTCCGCCAGATGTGCGTCTTTGAATGCAATAGCAACCGGTGTCGGGTCGATGCCAGAAAGCACCTGCTTAAACATCCCTTTGTGTTGATAATCCGCTGCGACGGCGTCGATGCTGATCACCGCACTCACCTGCTGCGCGCGTAATGCCTGGAATGCCACGGTGAAGTTATCAAAGGTATGAATATCAACCGGTTTGAGACCTTTGGCTTCCAGCTCTTTGCTGATTTTGCGGATGGTGGTTTCTTCAAAACCGCCGATTTCTACACCAACACTTTTACCCGCCAGATCTTCAACTTTGGCAATTTTGCCGCTGTCGGCAGGGGCTACGGAGACGCTGATGGCCTGGCTTTCATACGGGATCAGATACATGATTTTGGCGCGTGCCGGGGTGAAGAAAATGCCGGTGTTGATCATGTCCCAGCGTCCGCCCTGCAAACCCGGCACCATTGCGGAGAATTCAATACGGGTGTAGTCCGGTTTCAGGCACAGACGTTTGGCAATTTCCTCGCCCAGCTCGATGCGCATGCCTTTTAACTGGCCCTCACCATCGACATATTGCAGTGGCGGTAAGGTCGGGTTAGTGGACATCTTTAACTCACCCGCTGTTACCAGGTTTGCACCCTCAATCGGGGTACAGGCCGCGAAGCTGGCTTGCATAAACAGGCTACCCGTAAGAAGACATGCAGCTGCTATCAACGTTTTTTTGGTCATCATTTACATTCTCCGAATAAGCAAAAATAGGACGGGTATCAATGCTGAAAGCTGTTCAGCACTGCGAGTTTTTCTAATTCATGGCGCAAAACCTGGTGCAAATCGCTGGCAAGTGGCAGACGCGGCGCACGCGGGATGCCCACCTCCAGTCCCATCATCGACAGTCCCGCTTTGCTGGCGGCAACATAATGTGGTCCGCCAACCGCACGCACTACCGGCAGAATTTTGTGATACAGCGCCAGAGCTTCATTACGATCAAGACGGTCCACGGCGGCCTCGAACATTTGCGCGCATTGCGATGGCAGCAGATTCGACGCCACCGCCACCCAACCGCAGGCACCGAGCCAGAAGGATTCGTAGCCGAGAATACCGGCGAACACATTCATGCGGTCGCCGCACAATTCGATGATGTCGCGCACACGGGTGACTTCCAGCGTGGATTCTTTGATATAGCTAACGGTGTCGATCTCCGATAAACGCGCCACGGTTTTCGGCAGCAAATCGACATTGGCGGTGGCCGGGTTGTTGTAAATCATGATCGGGATGGAAAGCGCTTCGCCCACCGCACGGTAATGGGCAAACAATTCGTCTTCGTTCGGGCAGCTATAAAATGGCGGGATGATCATCACGCCATCTGCACCCATCGCTTCCGCTTCTTTACTCAGTTCCACGCATTCCGGCGTCCATTCTGCACCGGTTCCCATCAGCACCGGTACACGCCCTCTTGCGGTGCGAATCACCGTTTCGGTGACCAGCTGGCGCTCCTCACGGGTCATCGATAAAAATTCACCGGTACTGCCCAATGGGATAAGCCCATGAATACCTTGCTCAATTTGCCAATCGACCAATTTTTCCAGAGCTGGCACGTCAATTGCTAAACCATCCTGGGTGAAAGGAGTAATTAACACCGTATAAGTACCGCGAAACTGCGCCATGTTTTGAGTTCCTTAAGAAATTGCTTGATGCATACCGTTTGTATACCGTATACATAATGTATACACAAGCGTTGTCGGATCACAAGCGTTATGGAACTCAAATCTCCCAACATCATTCCTGCCAGCAAAACTCTGACCATCTGGTTTGATGGCAAAGCCGTGCAGGCCCTGCCTGACGAAACCATTGCGGCTGCACTCGCGCGGCAAAATATCGTGACTATCCGTGAGACCGATCAGGGTGACAAACGCGGGTTATGGTGCGGCATGGGGGCCTGCTACGAGTGTGTGGTGCAGGTGGACGGCAAAGGATCGCAACGCAGCTGCATGACTCTGGTGCAGGACGGTATGCAGGTGCAGACTCAGCGCGCCCCGCAACCACCGGCCCAACCTCTCGCCCCAACCCCACACAACATTGCCCCTGAAACACGCGACTGCGATCTGCTGGTGCTGGGTGCCGGTCCGGCAGGGCTTTCCGCCGCACGCACCGCCGCCAGAGCGGGTGCGAAGGTCATGGTGATCGATGAACGTCCGCAAAGTGGCGGCCAGTTTTTTAAACCGCTGGCCCCTTCTCACACCCTGCATGGCAAAGTGCCGCAGCAATGGCGCGATGGCGACACCCTGCTGAAAGAAACCCAGGCTGCCGGGGTCGACATTCTGCAACAGGCCACGGTCTGGGCGGCCTTTTCTGCCCAGGAAATTGGCGTTATCTGGCGCGATCAAACGCTGCTGATTCGCCCGCAACAGCTGATCATCGCCACCGGTGCCTATGAGCGCCCGGTGCCTTTTCCAGGCTGGACCCTGCCCGGCGTGATGACTACCGGCGCTGGCCAGACGCTGGCGAAAGCGTATCGGGTCATTCCCGGTGAGCGAGTGGTGGTCAGCGGCAATGGTCCATTGAATTTGCAGTTTGCCGCCGAGCTGGTCGCCAGCCAGGGCAAGGTGGTTGAGGTGCTGGAACGTGCCGCTAAACCGGGGATCAAACTGCTGCGGCAGATCCTGACCATGGCAAAAGTTGCCCCCGAGCTGTTGTTCAAGGGGCGTCATTACCTGTCGATCCTGAAAAAAAATCGTGTGGCGGTGCGCTGGGGTTATGAAGTGATCGCGGCGCACGGACAGGATCGGTTAGAACGCATCACCGTTATGGCGGTGGATCAGCACGGGCAGCGCATTCCCGGTTCAAGCCGCGAAATTGCGTGCGACGTGCTCTGTCTCGGCCACGGCTTTATTCCCTCCACCGATCTGGCTCGTTCGCTGGGCTGCGAACAGCAACTTGCCGCCACCCCGTTCAGCACCCCAACAATTAAAACCGATGCAGACGGCGCAACCAGCGTCGCTGGCGTTTATGTCATCGGCGATGGTGCCCGGCTCGGCGGCGCGCAGATTGCCCAGACGCGCGGTCAGCTGGCTGGCATCCGTGCGCTCCAGGCGCTCGGCAAAACGGCTGAGAGCATTGATATCCATCAGTTGAAAACACGCCTCGCCAAAGCAGAAGATTTTCAACAGGCGTTGTGGCAGGTGTATCAGGCTCCGCCGGTGAGCCTGCAATCGCTGGCGGACGAAACGGTGATTTGCCGCTGCGAAAACATCACCCTTGGCAGCTTGCGCAGCGCCATCAGCGCGGGCATGGATACCCCGGCCGCGCTGAAGCGTAACCTGCGCACCGGCATGGGCTTATGTCAGGGCCGGACCTGCTCCGGCATGGTGGCGCAGCTGGTGACGGAGATGACCGGACGCCAAAAGCAAACCAGCGGATTCTATGCGCCCCGCTTCCCGGTGCGTCCGGTGCCGATTGCTGCGCTGACCTTTGAGAAACAGGAATGGGGCGGCCATAAACCCGCCATCACCCCTAATCTGGCGCGCCCGGTGGAATCTGCGCCCTTGCCCGCGCAGAAGACCGACGTCCTGGTGATCGGTGGCGGCGTGATGGGCAACTGCCTCGGTTATTACCTCGCACAAGGCGGTGCGGATGTGCTGGTGGTGGAGCGCGACGATATCAATTTACAGGCTTCCGGGGCCAACGCCGGTAGCTTGCATGTGCAACTGCTGTCCTTCGATTTTGGTGCCAAAGCC
This sequence comes from Pantoea cypripedii, assembly GCF_002095535.1. Taxonomy (NCBI): domain Bacteria; kingdom Pseudomonadati; phylum Pseudomonadota; class Gammaproteobacteria; order Enterobacterales; family Erwiniaceae; genus Pantoea; species Pantoea cypripedii. The sequence goes on along the minus strand of NZ_MLJI01000001.1, from coordinate 2,111,612 downwards.
GAACAAGGCGGCGGTCCGGCAGCACAAACGCTGCCACTCGGGCCGGTTTCGGTCCGGTTGTGGCAGGAACTGGAAGCCGCCAGCGGTGAGTCGCTGGAAATTAAGATCACCGGCGGGCTGATGGTGGCGGAAACCGAGCAGGAAATGCGTTTCCTCGAACAGAAAATGTTGCTGGAACGCCGCTACGGTATCGAAGCCAGCTTGCTGGATGCGCGTGAATTGGCGCAACTGTCCCCCAACCTTTCCCCGCAGCTGATCGGTGCTGAATTTTGCCCGATGGAAGGCAAAATCAACCCACTGCGTGCCACCTATGTGGTGAATCAGCTGGCGAGCGCGCAGGGCGCTCGTTTCCAGCGCGGCACCGATGTGATGGCCATTGAGCGGCTCTCCCACGGCGGCTACCGGGTGCAGACCAGCCGTGGCGTGATTGAGGCGCAGCGGGTGATCAATGCTGCCGGTGCCTGGGCCGCCAAAGTGGGTGAAATGGTGGGGATCAACGTGCCGGTCAAAGGCGCGCCGTTGCAGATGATCGTCACCGAACGTGCCGCGCCGCTGGTGGATCATCTGATTGCACACGCGGGCCGTCATCTCAGCCTGAAACAGACCGCACACGGCAGCTTATTAATTGGCGGAGGCTGGAGCGCGCAATTTAATCCGGCGATGCGCATGAATCAGCCCACGCGCGAAAGTATTGAAGGCAATTTATGGGTGGCAAATAAAGTGCTGCCCGCGCTGAGTGGCCTGCATATGGTGCGCAGCTGGGCCGGGATGAATATCAATATCGACGGCGCGCCGATTATTGGCGAAGTGCCCGGCATCCCCGGTTTCTACAACGCCGTGACCTCCAATGGTTATACCCTGTCGCCGGTGGTGGCCCGCAGCCTGGCGCAACTTATTCTTCGTGGCAGCAGTGAGATCAATCTGTCGCCTTACCATATTTCCCGTTTCGATAATCACAGGACTGCTGTCAATGAGTAAACAACGTGTCGCCACATGGATTGAACACCATTTTCCCGACCAGGTTGAGATGCTGAAAATTCTGGTGCAAACCCCGTCGGATAACCCGCCAGGTGATTGCACGCCCCATGCTTTAGTCACCGCGCAGCAGTTACGCGCGCTGGGGCTGGAAGTCGAAACCTTCACGGTGCCGGATGAGGTGGTACAGGCTGCCGGGATGCGCAGCGCGACCAACCTGGTGGTGCGTCATCGCTTTGGACCTGGTCCAACGGTAGCGCTCAATGCGCACGGTGATGTGGTGCCACCCGGTGGCGGCTGGAGCAAAGACCCTTACGGGGCCGAAATCGAAGATGGCTGGTTATATGGTCGTGGGGCTGCGGTGTCGAAATCAGACATCACCACTTATGCTTACGCGCTGCTGGCGCTGATCCACAGCGAAGCCAGGCTAAATGGCACCATCGAGCTGCACATTACTTACGATGAAGAAACCGGTGGCGCGACCGGACCTGGCTGGCTGCTGGAGAATGGCATCAGCAAGCCGGATTACGTGGTCTGTGCTGCGCTAAGTTACTTTGTCGTCACCGCGCATAATGGTTGTCTGCATCTGGAAATCGCCGTGCAGGGTAAATCGGCGCACGCCGCTTTTCCTGCCAGCGGCCAAGATGCCATCGAAGCCGGGAACCGTGTGATGAGCGCGCTGTATCACTATCGCGACTCGCTGGCCGCAACGCACTCACAGGTTCCGGGTATTGATTCCCCTACGCTGGTGATTGGTCTGGTGTCGGGCGGCATTAATACCAATGTGGTGGGCGATAATATGGTTATTCGCCTCGACCGTCGCATTATCCCGGAGGAAAACCCGGAGGCGGTGGAACAGGAATTAATCGCGCTGATTGCCAGCGTCGAACAGCAGCTGACCGGCATTACCTGCAAGGTAAAACGCATTTTGCTGGCGCGCCCTTTTACCTCATCCGCCGCGAGCATCGCTCTGGCCAATATTTTCAGCCAGCAGGCAGAAGAAATCCTGCAGGAGCCGATCCCGTTAGTCGGGCTACCGCTGTATACCGATGCCCGTCTGTACAGTGCCGCAGGCATTCCCACCATTATGTACGGTGCCGGACCGCGTAGTTTCCTGGAGGCCAATGGGCACCGCGCCGATGAGCGTGTGCATCTTGATGATTTACAGCGCGCCACCAAAATCGTCGCCAATAGTCTGCTTACCCTTTTGCAGGAGAAAAACGCATGATCGCCATTAATAATCTGTCGAAATATTATGGTCAGCTGCCGGTGCTGAAAAACTGCACGCTGAATATTCAAAAAGGCGAAGTGGTGGTGATTTGCGGCCCGTCCGGCTCGGGGAAATCCACCTTAATTAAATGCATCAATGCGCTGGAGCCGTTTCAGCGCGGCGAAATTGATGTGGATGGCATGAAGCTCAGTGATAAGAAAACCAATCTCACCGCCCTGCGTCAGCAGGTGGGTATGGTGTTTCAGTCCTTTGAATTATTCCCACATATGACGGTGCTGGAAAACCTGATTGTGCCGCAGATGCGTAACCTGAAACGCCCGCGTGCGGCGGCATTAGATAAAGCGCAGGAACTGCTGCAACGTGTGGGCATGGAACGGCACGGGCATAAATATCCGGCCCAGTTGTCCGGTGGCCAGCAGCAACGTGTCGCTATCGCCCGTGCGCTGGCAATGAACCCCAAAGTGATGTTGTTTGACGAACCCACCTCGGCACTGGATCCTGAAATGGTGGCGGAGGTGCTGGCGGTGATGGCGGAACTGGCTGCTGAAGGCATGACCATGTGTTGTGTCACGCATGAACTGGGTTTTGCCCGTAAGATTGCTGACCGCATCATTTTTATGGATGCCGGGGAAATTATCGAAGACGCCGAGACCGAAACCTTTTTCACCACTCCGGCCTCACCGCGCGCGCGCAATTTTCTCGACCAGATCATTCACCATTAAGCTAAAAAAGGCTGAGTATGAAAGCACGCCATTTGCAGGAAAATGCCGTCCGCTACTTTCTGGAAGTGGTTCGCTCGGGTTCACTCAGCCTGGCGGCTCAAAAACTGAATGTTGCCGCCTCCGCTATCAGTCGTCAGATCAGCGGCCTGGAAGATCGGCTGGGGGAAACCCTGTTCGAACGGCGTAAGGAAGGAATGGTCCCCACCGCCGCCGGGGAGTTGCTGGCGGCCTGGGCGATCCGCACCCAGCTGGAAAGTGAAAAGGTGGTGCATGAACTGGCTGAACTAAGCGGGCTGCGTAAAGGTGAAGTCCGCATCGATAGTTCAGCTGGCTTCAGCGTCGATTTTTTACCGATGATGATCGCCTCCTTCCGTCGCCATTATCCCGATATCCATTTTCGCCTGCATGTTACCCATGCCGAAGAGGTGGTGCGTCGGCTGCGCGAAGGGGAAAGTGACCTCGGGCTGACTTTCAGCCAGATTCCCGAGGAAAATATCCATGTCGCCTGGCGCTTGCAGTCCCGGCTGGTGGCGGTGATGCCGCCCGATCATGTGCTTGCCCGGCGCAGCGGTTTACAGCTTTCGCAGCTAAGTGGCTATCCTCTCGGACTGCCGGAACGGCCAATTATGTTGCGCCGCCTGTTCGATGCCTGCTGTAGCCGTCAGGGGATCGTCATTTCGCCGGTATTTGTCACTAACTCCATCAGCGCGCTGCTGGCCTTTGTACGCTACGAACAGGGGGTGGTGGTGGCGTCCGAAATGACGGTGCGCGAATATATTCGCGCACATAATTTGTGCGCCGTGCCGCTGGTGGGACAGGATCTGCACGGCATCAATATCGAACTGAATACGCTGGCGGGCCGCAGCTTACCCAAAGCGGTGACGGCGTTTATTGACCATTTTATTCGCGAAATGGAGTCCACGCCGTTTATTTCCGCCGTCACATCATAATATTCACTTATTACCTAACATCTGAATCGATCCCTTTTTCGTCGTTTATGACGGCGCGAAATAATAATGGCTTATCACAAGGTTATCTTTGCCTTTTTGGCATCGATAACGTGAAAAAGTTGAAATGGTGATAACCCTGAGCGCATGGCAGGATGAATTTCTGCTGAGAAATTTAATCCTCCGGCTAATAAGGAACTGCCATGCAACCTTCATCGTTTTACCGGCATTGGGTGGTTATTTTGCTGTATATCGCCTGGTGTATCGCCTTTATTGATCGTGTGGTGCTGAGCATGGGTGCACCGGCGCTGACGGCGGAAATGCACCTCAGCCCCGCCGAACTCGGCCTGGTATTGAGCGTGTTCTATTTTGGTTTCTGGCTGATGCAGTTGCCGGGTGGCTGGCTGGCCGACCGCTTTGGCGCGAAGTCAGTGGTGATTATGGCGATCGGTTTCTGGTCATTGTTCACCCTGCTGACCGGCCTGGCATGGTCGCTGGCGTCATTGTTATTGATCCGCCTGTTGTTCGGTCTGGGTGAAGGCGCGTTCCCCTCGGCAGCCATTAAGAATGCGGCGGAAAATTACCGTACGGAACAAAAACCCAAAATTACCTCGTTGCTGGTGTCGTCGAATTATATCGGTAGCATGATCGCCCCGCTGTTAATTGCCCCACTGCTGCTGCATTTCCACTGGCGTCACACCTTTATGCTAATTGGGATTTTGGGATTGGTGTTTGTACTGATATATAGCCTGACGGTGCGCAACACCCCAGCCAGTGACAATGAACAGCGGCAACGTATTAATCTTCAGGACGTGAAAAGCGTGATGAAACACCCGCTGCTGTGGAAGATCGCGGCAGTGTGGTTTGGCCTGAGCCTGATCAACAAAGGGCTGGATTCCTGGATGCCGGTTTATCTGATGACCGAGCGTCACCTCGACCTGAAAGCCGTCGGCGTGCTGCTGCCGATCCCCTATCTGATGGCCGGGATCGCGACCGCCATCGGCGGCTGGGTGATGATGAAATTCTTTAATGGCCGGGAAAACCTGATGCTGCTGTTCAGCGCCCTGTTTACCGCCATCTCCATCGGATGTATGTACCGCGCGGAAACGCTGACTGGCGTGATCGTGGCACAGGCATTCACCTATTTCTTTAAATCCTTTGTGCTGGCGGTGGCGGTGGCGCTGCCAACCAAAATCCTCGCGCCACGGATGGTGGGTTCGGGTATTGGCGTGATCAACTTTGGCGGCCAGGCAGCAGGGTTTATTGCCCCGCTGGCGATTGGTCTGATGGTGCAACACTTCAGCTTTGGCTCCGCGTTCCTGTTCCTGATGGGGGCCGCCGCGTTCTCAACCCTGATGAGCCTGACCATCCGCACGGAAAAAACCGGCCCAGCGGCGGTAATGCCGCTCAGTTAAGGCACCTGACGTAGCGGCGCAATTTATTGCGCATCTTTTGAATTGAGCACCTAAAAAACCTGCGCGATAAATCGCGCCGCTACACATCAGTGCGAACCTGAATATATTAACCAAAGAAGGATGATGCGATGGATAGGTTATGCGATCTCCCGGCGACTGAAGCCCGCCGTCTGATTGGAGAAAAGAGCATCGCCCCGAGTGAGCTGCTGGAAAGCTGCATCAACCGGATAGGACAGGTTAATCCGGCGGTGAATGCGCTGGTGGCCTGCGATTTTGCTGCGGCGCGCGCCGTCGCCAAACAGCAGGATAATGCGGTGCTGCGCGGCGAACCACTCGGCCCGTTACACGGTTTACCGCTCGGCGTGAAGGATATGATCGACGCCGCTGGCTTGCCGACCACTTACGGCAGCGTGGCAAAACGTAACAACGTGCCACAGCAGGATGAGCGGCTGGTGGCGGTGTTGCGGGCGGCGGGCGCGAATATCGTCGGCAAAACCAACGTGCCGGAATGGGGTGCCGGAGGAAACTCCCGCAACGCAGTGTATGGCACCACCGGTAACCCGTTTGATACCACCCGTTCCGCCGCAGGATCCTCCGGCGGATCTGCGGCGGCGCTGGCCTGCGGCATGGTGTCGCTGGCGACCGGTTCCGATACCGGCGGTTCGCTGCGTAATCCGGCGGCTTTTAATGGCGTGGTCGGTTTCCGCCCGACGGCGGGTCTTATCCCGGCAGAAAAACGCGGCTGCGCCTGGTTGCAAATTTCCACCCTGGGTCCGATGGGACGCACGGTGGATGACGCTGCCTTAATGTTCAGCGTGATGCAGGGAGAAGATGCGCGCGATCCGCTGTCGCATGTGGTGCCGGGACGCCAGTTGCGCCAGCCGCAGGAGTTCTTCCCTCTGGCTGCGATGGACCTCTCCTCGCAACGCCTGGCGTGGAGCCACGACTTCGGCTTCGCCCCGACCGAGCAAGGTGTGGTGGACTGCTTTCACAGCAAAATGCAGCATATCGCCCCGCTGTTCGCCAGCGCTGAACAGGCGACGCCGGATTGTCAGGGAACGAATGAAGCCTTCGAAACCCTGCGCTCGCTGTTGTTCCTTACTGCTACGCGTGAACTGTATCAGCAAAATCCGCAGTCAGTGGGTGAAAACGTCCGCATGAATATTGAAGAAGGCTTGCGCTACAGCGCGCTGGATATTGCACGCGGACTGGATTTACAAACCCAGCTGTATCGGCGCTGGGAAGCGTTTTTTCACGACTATGATTATATGGTGTCACCGGCGGTCACCATCAGCCCACGTCCGTGGACCGAACTTTATCCGCGTGAAATCAACGGCCAGCCGACACGAACCTATTATCACTGGCTGGCGCTGGCGTATGTCACCTCGCTGGCCGGGCTGCCCTCCCTTTCCTTACCCCTGGGTCGGGATGCGCAGGGCATGCCGTTTGGTTTGCAGATCATCGGCAAGCGCGGTGACGACACTGGCGTGCTGCGGGTGGCAAAAGCGCTGGAGCAAAAATTTAGCCAGCATCCGCAACTGGCACGCCCGCAGCCGGACATTGCCGCGCTGCGCCTCGCACCACCCATCGCCAGCATGGCGGATTTTTATCTTCCTTTAGGTCAGTAAACGAGGACAACATGAATTTACCTTTTTCCAAAGTACGTCTGGTCGGTGATCAGGTATGGCTCTCCGGTGTGATTGGGTTTGAAGAAGATGGCACGCTGGCGGCAGAAGTCAGCCGTCAGACCGAACGCGTGATGCAGACCATTCAGGCCACGCTGGCCGAACAGGGTTGCACCCTGGCAGATATCTTCTCCTGCACCGTGTATCTCACCGATGCCGATTTGTTCGCCCCGTTTAATCAGGCGTATGCCAAATGGTTCAGCGATCCGTTACCGGTGAGAACCACGGTACTGGCAGGCCTGGTGTTGCAGGAGGCGTTGCTGGAGATCACCGTGGTCGCGCAAAAACCCACTGCGGAGTAAAGCGATGGCGCATGATGTGTTAGTGCTGGGGGCCGGGATGGTTGGGGTGAGCTGTGCCCTGCATCTGCAACAACGCGGTTATGATGTCGCGCTGCTGGACCGGCGCGCCCCTGGCGAAGAAACCTCGTATGGCAATGCGGGCATCATTCAGCGCGAGGCGGTCAATCCTTACGCCTTTCCGCGTGAAGTCAGTACGCTGCTCAGCGTGGCGGGCAATCGTCGACTGGATGTGCGTTATCATCCGCGCGCAATCCCTTCCCTCATCTCACCGCTGTTGCGCTACTACGCCAATTCGGCACCGCGGGCTTATGCGCCGATTGCAGCGGCCTATGCTTCGTTGATCGCCTTATCGATCGATACCCATGAAGCGTTGCTGGATGCAGCCAACGCCCGCCATTTGCTCGGTGAGCGTGGCTGGTTGATGCTGTTTCGCAGCGATAAACCGCGTGATGCGGCTTTTGCCGATGCCGACAAATTGCTGGCGATGGGGGTGAATCATCGCAAGCTGGATGCAGCCCAATTACAGGCTGCTGAACCGGCGTTACGCGCGCAGCTGAGCGGTGCGGTTTACTGGAGTGACCCGCTGACGGTGCGTGATCCCGGCGAGCTGGTGAAAGCCTATGCGACGTTGTTGTTGGCGCGCGGAGCCGCCTGGTATCAGGGCAACGCCCAGACGCTGCGCCCGACGGCGGACGGCGGCTGGCAGGTGCAAACGCAAAACGGAGCCTGGTTGCAGGCACGTCAGGTGGTGGTGGCACTCGGTCCCTGGAGTCCGCAGCTCACCGGTGATTTTGGCTATCGTCCACCGTTGTTTGTGAAACGTGGCTACCATCAGCATTTCCAGCCGGTAGCAGGCGCTACGCCACGCCACTGGATGCTGGATGAAGAACGGGGCTATCTGATTGCGCCGATGGCGCGCGGTTTACGCATCACCACCGGAGCAGAACTGGCCGATATTGATGCACCTGCCACCCCTGTTCAGCTTAAGGCGGTGGAACAGGTGGCGCGCCAGCTGGTGCCGCTGGGTGCTGCCGTAGAAGCTGAGCCCTGGAAAGGTGCCCGTCCCTGTATGCCGGATATGAAACCGGTGATCGGTGCAGTGCCGGGCCAGCCTGGCATGTGGTGCGCGTTTGGTCATGGTCATCAGGGTTTTACTCTCGGTCCGGCCACCGGGATGTTGCTGGCCGAAATGATGCACGGCGAGCGCAGCAGCATTGCGATGGAGGCGTTTAGCCCGTCACGACGTTTTTAACGTGACGGCTTACACATCACTTTCAGCAACTCACGCAAAATATTCCTCACCCCGGCCACTGCCGGGTCCCTGAGACTGTCGGCTCGCCAGGCCAGTTCTACCGAATACTCAGGTAATTCAATCGGGCAGCGTAACAGGTGTAAATCGAACATGTCGGCCATCGCGCGGGCGGCGTGGCTGGGCAGCGTCACAATTGACCGTGAACCTTTGATCAGCCAGGGTACGGCGGAGAAATGCGTCGCGGCAGCTTCAACCGTGCGTTTCAGCCCCAGTTCAGCCAGCGCTTCATCGACAATCCCCACCATACCCCCTGATGAAATCAGAATATGTTGCAGCGTGGTGTACTCATCGATAGTCAGTTCCGGCGTGGTCGGCATAAAATCCACTACGCAGGCGTAGTCATTCACCCCCACTAACTCTTTACTCAACGCTGCCGAGCTGCCGCTTCCCGAGGTAACCGCCAAATCGACCATGCGGTTCATCAGCATCCCGGCGGCAATCCGGCTGTGAATTTGCCGGAATATCAGCCGCAGTCCCGGATATTCCTGCGCCACGCGATTAATCAGCTGGCGCGCCAGCGCGATTTCATAATCATCAGACCAGCCCAGCACCACGCTGCGGCCATCGAACGCGGCCTGATCCAGCTGCGCCAGCGCAAGACTCTGGCGACAGCGATTCAGCGCTTCACTGACAATCGGTTTTAACTCCTCGGCGCGGCGACTTGGGCGCAGACCGCGCCCGGTGCGGTCAAACAGATGGTCGCCATAAATTTTGCGCAATCTGCCCAGCGCAGCACTCACCGCTGACTGGGTAATCCCCAGCCGTAACGCCGCTCTGCTGGCGCTGCCTTCTTCATACAGGGCTTCAAACACTTTGAAGAGATTAAGATCGAGTGCTTCGATATTCATGTTGTTCATATCAGATATGCGGCCATGGCGATTGATTCATATCACTATAGCGGGGAGTATCAGTGGTTCCTATCTTCGGCAACAGGTAATTAACCATGGCCTCCTCAACTGTGGCAGTGCTGCAAATGGGTTCCGCCCCTGCAGGCAAAGCACAAACCTTAGAAAAGATTCTGTCTTATGAAGAGCAAATCATCGCCAGCGGTGCCCGTCTGGTGGTGATGCCTGAAGCCCTGCTCGGCGGCTATCCCAAAGGGGAAACCTTTGGCACCCAACTGGGGTATCGCCTGCCGGAGGGACGGGAAACCTGGGCTGAATACTTTGCCAACGCCATTGATGTGCCGGGCAAAGAAACCGAGGCGCTGGCGGATCTGTCGCGCAGAACCCAGGCGGCGTTAGTGATTGGCGTGATTGAACGCGAAGGCAGCACCTTATATTGCAGCGCGTTATTTTTCGAACCCGAAACCGGACTGGCAGCGAAACATCGCAAACTGATGCCAACCGGCACCGAACGTTTGATCTGGGGCCAGGGCGACGGTTCCACCCTGCCAGTGCTGGACACACAAGCCGGGCGCATCGGTGCCGCGATTTGCTGGGAAAATCATATGCCGCTGCTGCGTACCGCCATGTACGCCAAAGGGGTGCAAATCTGGTGCGCGCCAACGGTGGATGAACGCGATGTGTGGCAGGCCTCAATGCGGCATATCGCCCATGAAGGACGCTGCTTTGTCCTCAGTGCCTGTCAGATTCAGCCGTCACCGGCAGAACTCGGTATTGAAATCCCCGGCTGGGACAGTCAGCGCCTGTTGATTCAGGGTGGCAGCGTGATTATCGGCCCATTGGGTGATGTGCTGGCCGGTCCGTTACGCGGCAGCGAAGGGTTGCTGTGTGCGCAGATTGATACCGATGAACTGATTCGCGCCCGTTATGACTTTGATGTGGTCGGACATTATGCCCGCCCGGATGTTTTCTCTTTATCTGTTGACCAAAAACCAAAAAAAACCGTGACCTTCCAGTAAGATAATAGCCAACACCAGGGCCTCTGAAATGCATGAACACGTAGCGGCGCGATTTATCGCGCTCTTTTCAGGCATTTTCAACGTCTGCTTAAACCCGCGCGATAAATCGCGCCGCTACAGGATCACCCCGCTATTTTCCGCCATAAACCGTTTCACGGCGGTGCGCACGGCGGCACGTAACGGCATCGCGCGGCTCACCTGGTACTCATAAAGCAGCTGCAAAAATGTCGTGACCATAACATCCGGGCTGCGGTAGCGCAGTTCCCCCTTCAGCATCGCGCCATTGACGACCCACATCACCTGTTCTTCTACTTCTGGCGGGCAACGCGATGCTAGTGCCAGCCTCAGCCCTAGCCTATTCAATTTTTTACCCAACGGCAGGCTGGCGTAACGCAAAGGCAGCGCCATGTTTCCGGCCAGTAATAAATCTGCCTCATTTCGGCATATGCCGTTTTCACCGCTGATGATCGTTCTGTGCATCCCCCGCCCCCCCAGAAACCTGCCGCAACATCTGCTTGACAGAAACAGCATAAATCAAGATAACTATACCGTACAGTTTAATTATGGCGTTTTTATACTCATTTTTACTTTTTAAGAGGATCGGATTGTGGAGAAATCATTGAAGGGGATTTATGCGGGGTTAGCCGCTCTGGTCCTGATGGCGGGTGTGACCGGATGTTCCAGCACCGCGCCGGTGAAGTATACCGGCCTGGAGTCGTCTTCCCGTCTCAGTCCCAACGCCGGGGATGACAACGACAGAATCCCTTATCGCTACAGTGCGCCAGTGGACTGGAAGAAATATGGCAAGATCATTATTGAGCCAGTCAGCCTTTATCAGGGCAGTGACGGCCAGTTTAACGATATGGATCAAGCCGATCGCCGCCATCTTGCCGATTATATGCAACAGAAGTTTGGCAAGGAGTTAACCACGCGCTTTCAGAGCGCCACGTCCCCTTCCCCGAATACGCTACGTCTCAAACTGACGCTGACCGGTGCGGATACCACTACGCAGTTTGCCGGGACCGTCACCAAATTCGATCTTGCCGGAGGGCCGTATAATATCGTCCAGTCGATTCGCGGCGGGCGCGGCATGCTCAGTGGTTATGTGAACTATGCGGTGGAAATTCATGATGCCGAAACCGGTGAACTGCTGCTGGCCTACGTCGCGGAACAATATCCCAATGCGATGAATATCGGAGCCACCTTCGGCTCACTCAGCGCCGCAGAAACCGGCATTGATAAGGGCGCGGAGGAACTGCTGAAAAAATTACAGTAACAGTTCAATTAATGTAGCGGCGCGATTTATCGCGCGCTTTTGGCCGGGGCACTGCTGATAATAGCGCGATAAATCGCGCCGCTACGAGCCAGTACGGCGGCAGGCACCGGCCAGAAACAGGTTCACTGCCGCCGCCACCATCTCGGTGACCCGGCTTTCAGAAAAAGTATCCATCTCTTTTTTCAACAGCAATTCATCCACTTCGGCTTTCAGCAACGCGGAAAACTGGCGCGCGCGCAGCATCGGGCAATTTTCCGCCAGATCGCCTTGCTCCATATGGTTTTTCATCAGGCTGGCGAGCATTTCCATACTTTCCCGCACGCCGGATTCATAAAACAGCGCGCCGATATCCGAATGACCGGCTTCACCGACCACCACGCGATAAAGTTGCAGTGCCTGGCTGTCGGTCATCAGCACGCTCAGCATGCCTTTACCAAAACGATGGAGTTTGCTTTCCAGGCTGAGTTCGCTGCCATCGTCGTTGAGGATCTCCCCGGCGGCTTCGGTCAGATAATGGGTGCTGTAAGTCCTGACCACCGCCTCAAACAGGGCTTCCTTGGAAGGAAAATAGTTGTATAACGTGGCCTTAGACCCCCCGGCACGGCGGGCAACTTCATTCATTGAGGCCCGCTCGTAGCCATGTTCCTGAAACACGGCTGAGGCGGCGGTCATAATGGCTTGTCTTTTTTCATCGGTAAGTGTGCGCATAACATCCTCTTTGCGGCTGAACGGGCAGCATAACAAAACCGCCCGGTTCATTAAACCGTAAGGTTATGCCTTGTTGCTAGCAATGCGCCGGTTTACCTCGTGACGCAGCCGCAGCAATTTTTCCGCATCAGCAGGCCAGGCCTTAAAGGTAATGCGCATTTCCATCATCTCATCCACTAAGGCTTCTACTGCTGCACGCCCCTGCAACCTTTCCAGTAATTGTAACGCCCGCAGATCCTGTAACGCTTCCAGCAGCACTTTCAGACGAATCGAGGGCAAAGGGGTGAAACCTTTGCCGGGATAGACCAGGAAAGGATCGCCTGCCGGAAACGCCTGCAAGCCATCGGTGACGGCGAAGGGATCAATCGCTTCGCGTGACAGCTCGCTGTTATAGAAGTTAAAACCCCAATGCAAAAAGCCTTCAATGCGATACAACCACAGCTGAACCCCAAGGATACGGTTGCGCACCGACGGCTGCGCCATAAAACGGTTGGCAACGTCCAGATACTGGGCGCAGCAATAGTAGGTCCACTGGCCGGGTACCTGATTCTCCAGAAAAGGTTCCAGATGATCAGAGGCGGTAACGGGTTTCTCCACCAGGCCGAGTCGATAGAAATCGTAATCGGACAAGGCATCCAGCGTGCGATAGCCGGAGATTAACGGGCGCAGCAGGTCGCTGGCTTTACGATAGTTTGCCAGATGCTGATCGGTCGGTTCATCGGAAATATGGAACCACACCCGATCCTGCAATCCCTGCTGAGTAAACCAGGCAGTCAGCTGCGGCAGGAAGGCAGTGAGAAAGTGACGCCATTGCTCGCCAAACGCATCGGTATGCCAGCCAAAACGCGCTTCCCGGCTGCCATTCGGCAATTGCACCGCCACATGCGGCGCATGAGCAGCTCCCCATTGGGTGAAAAAGTGGGCGATTTCAAAGTCACGTATCCCCTCTTCCCGGCATAACGCCACCCAGCGCGCCAGGCGTTCAAAACCAAAGCGGTAACCCCCTTGCCCATCATCCACTACATCAATCAGCTGCACCTCAGTGCGCACTGTGCCCGGTGCGGTATCGAGCGGCGGCGTAAACAGCGGGGTCAGCATCATATTGACGCCGTGCGCCACCGCGCTGTGCACAAAGTTGCGCACTGCCTGCCAGTACTCCTCACTGAATACCGGCAGCTGATAGTAATTTGCCAGGCAATCGGTATGGATCCATTCGGTATGGTAAAGCTGCTGCTCTGGCAGCGCATCAGGTAACACCGTCAGCGTCAATGCGCTTTCGCTTACCAGGCTGCTGTCCTCTTTATCCTGCAAGCGCAGGGTAATGTTGTGCTGTCCCGGCGGCAAACCGCTGGCCGGAGGTGTCAGGCAGAGCCACAGTGCCCCCTGATAATTGCAGGTAATTTGCAGCTCTGGCGTGGTTAGCGGCATCAGCAAGTCCGGAAACAGACCCGGTTCGGTGGTCAGGTAGTTTTCATCTACGGTGTTGTAACACGCCAGATGCCCCGGCACCGACGTTACCTGATACAACTGCAACCACGGCAACAACTCACTCTCCACTGACCAGGACAAAGTGCGACGGGTTTTACGTTCCTGCGAGGGCAGAAAATATTGCGCCTGGAAAGAAAACGTTTCATTGGAAAGAATGCTGGCTGCCGTCAGTTGCTTTACATCGGTAATTGTTTTTTGGTGGAACATTTTTTCCAGCGACGAAGTCAGCCGCAGATGTAACGTCATGGTTCATCCCTTATAGCGTCAGAAGTTGGGCAAATTAATAGCACGCATACTGAAAAGAAAAAATAGAAAAAAAAGGTAATAAGAAAATAAGATGACGCAGCTCGCAAATCATAATATTTTCCTGCAAACACTGAAAGCCGGGCAGAAATAATGTCAGGACTTTAGTTTTAATTAGCGTTATTAATGTCACATGAATCATCCTAACCTGCGCAGAAAAAAGCCTTGCTAATTAGATCATTACCGCCCGCCCACCCTTTCGTTTCGCTACTTGTGTGACGAAATGATACGTAAAATCCTGTCGAAAACCTTTCGATTTCGAAAGATCGAAAGGAAAATCACCACTCACACTTACACTTTTTCGTTGTTGACAGCCAGATTACGGATGGTTTACAAAATCATTCACCAACACCGGGTCTTTCCAGCGAAATACTTTTTATTGATGAGGGTTGTGTCATGCTGTTTGCAAAAAACAATAAGTCTCATATCAGGCCAGTAATTTCCGGAATCACATTAGCTGTCGCACTTTTAATTCCTGCACTCAGCCAGGCGGCCGATAAAATAACGTTGCGTTACGCTATTTGGGATCGAAATCAACTTCCTGCTGAAGAAAAAATTGCTCAGTCATTCGAAAAGGCTAACCCGGATATCAATATTGATATAGAAGTGGTACCGGCTTCACAATATTTCGTCAAACTGGATTCCGCCGTCGCGGGTGGTGTGGCACCGGATATCTTTTGGGTGAATATGCCCTACTTTATCCAGTATGCGCAGAACCATGTGCTGGCCCCGCTGAATGGCTACCTGAACGATAAATCGGTCGATCTGAACAACATCGTCGCCAGCTCAGTGAAAGCCTACCAGTTTGATGGCAACCAGCTGGCTATCCCGCGAGATGTGGATGCGATTGCTGTCTGGTACAACAAAAAACTGTTTGATCAGGCCGGTGTCAGCTATCCGAAAAAAGGCTGGACCTGGGATGACCTGAAAACCACCGCCACCGCGCTGAAAGCCAAACTGAAAGGCGACGCCTTCCCGTTGTATATGGATCTCAGCAATGACGGCCAGGAAAGCTACCTGAACCTGCTGTATCAGAAAGGTGTACATATCGTACCAGCCAATGGTCAGCCGACCGATATCGCCAGCGATAACGCGATCTGGGTGTATCAGCAATTGCAGCAAATGATGAAAGAGGGCCTGCTGCCGACCGCCAATCAGATGAGTGAGCTGAAAACCGACTCGGTATTTACCTCCAACCGTGCTGCGATGGTATACGCTGGTTCCTGGCAGGCGGCACCCTTCGCCAGCAACCCACAAATTAACGATCATATTGGCGTGATTGAAATGCCGCGCATCGATAAAGAAGCCGGTGTGGCACACAGCCTCGGTTTTGCCTTGTACGCCAACGGTAAACATAAAGATGCCGCCTGGCGTTATGTTTCCTTTATGGCGCAGAAATCATCGCAGGAGGAGTTGGCAGCCGCGGTCATTCCGGCCAACAAACAGGCGATGCCAGCCTGGGCTGCCAATGTGAAGCAGGTTGACGTCACCGCCTATCTGAATGCGCTGGATCACGCCACCGCTTATCCCACCGCCGGGACCAATACACCGAAGTGGCAAAATATGTGGATCAGCAGCCTGAAGAAAATCTTTATGGGCGCAGATGCCAAAGAAGAAATGGATAAATCGGTGAAGAAAATCAGCCGTGTGATGGAAAAATAATTCTGTAGCAGCGCGATTTATCGCGCTGCTATCAGGTCCCGCGCGATAAATTGCGCCGCTTCGGAGCCGATAAAGATGGAAAATATCTCCCCCGCTACCGTTATCCCGCGTGTGAAAACGGTAAAAAATGTCAGTAGTCTGGAACGAGCCGAGCGTTTCTGGGGCTGGATAATGATCGCTCCGCTGGTTATCGGCTTACTGGTGTTTTATTTCATTCCTTTTCTCCAGACATTTTTTTATAGCTTTACCGATCTCAATCAGTTTATGAACTGGACCGAGGTCAGTCTGGATAATTATCGTGACCTGTTCACAGATGATGATTTTTATACCGCTACGCTCAATACCCTGTTCTATGTGGTGGTGTGCGTGCCGGTCAGCCTTGCTCTTTCGCTGCTGCTGGCAATCGGCCTGAACCAGCCGATTCGTGGCAAGACGCTGTTCCGCACCCTGCTGTTTCTACCCGCTATCACCATGCCTGCGGCGGTGGCGATGGTGTGGCAATGGCTGTTTAACGGTGATTTTGGCCTGGTTAACCATATGCTGGGATTTATAGGCATTTCGCAGGTTGATTGGCTCTCCGATCCCAAAGTGGTGCACCTCAGCGTGTCTATCATTATTATCTGGTCATCGCTGGCGTTAAAAATCATTATCCTGCTGGCCGGGTTACAAAATATTCCCCGTCAGGTGTATGAAGCCGCTGATATTGACGGCATTGGCACCCTGCGCCGCTTCTTCTTTATTACATTACCGCTGATGTTGCCGACATTATTTTTCGTGTCGATCATGAGTTTCATTGAAGTGATACAAATCTTCGACGTGATCTTTTTAATGTTCGACCGTTCGATGATTGAAAGTGACGCCATGACGGTGACGTTCCTGTTCTATAAATACGCCTTTTATTTACAGGAAAAAGGTTATGCCTCTGCCATCGCCGTGATGCTGTTTATCGTGACCCTGGTGATCAGCCTGGTGCAGATGTTTATTGGTAAAAAAATAAAGGTTACCTGAGGAAACCCGCCATGAGCACATTACCCCAATCAGAAGAACTGGCGTGGTTTCGTCGTCAGCATCAGGAAAAAATCCGCCGTCTGACGGTGTACGCGTTGATGACGCTGGCCAGCCTTATCTCGCTGGTGCCGTTTATCTGGATGTTGCTGACCTCACTGAAAACCCAGCCGGAAAGCATCCAGATTCCGCTGGCGATTTTGCCTCAGCATCCTTCGTTGCAGGCTTATCACCGTATTCTGACTGAGATCCCCTTCACCACCTTTTATATCAACTCGTTTCTTTACACCTTTTTCACCGTCACCCTGCAAATGTTGATTGCGGCAATGGCCGCTTATGGCTTCTCGCGCCTGACATTTCGTGGCCGCGACACGGTGTTTATGTTGTGTGTGTCGATTCTGATGGTGCCCGCCCAGGCTTTCCTGATTCCGCAGTTTCTTATCGTGCAGAAACTCGGCCTGGTGAACACCCTGAGTGGTCTGATCCTGCCCGGCATTTTCAGTATCTACGCCACCTTTCTGCTGCGGCAGTTCTTCCTTGGCGTGCCGCGCGAGCTGGAAGAAGCCGCATTGCTTGATGGCTACAACCATTTCGCGATTTTCTGGCGCATTCTGCTGCCGCTGATCCGTCCGGGATTGATTGCCTGCATCATTATTAATGGCTTGTGGGCCTGGAATAACCTGATGTGGCCATTAATCGTTAATACCAGCGTCGATAAGTTAACCCTGCCGGTGGGGCTGGCGTCGCTCGCCAGTCGTGCGGGCGTGCCCTATCCGATGCTGATGGCTGGCGCGCTGATGGCGGTGCTGCCGATGCTGATGTTATTCATCTTTTTCCAGCGCTATTTCATCCAGGGAATCGCCAGCGCCGGAGTTAAAGGGTAATTGCCCCCCAACATGAGGAAGCAGCTATGTCTGGCATTCAACTACATGATGTGAAGAAAATTTATCCCAACGGCTTCCAGGCGCTGCACGGTATTGACCTTTCGATTCAGGAAGGTGAATTCATGGTGTTTGTCGGGCCATCGGGCTGCGCAAAATCAACTTTGCTGCGCATGATTGCCGGGCTGGAAAGCATCAGCGAAGGTGAAATCGTGATTCAAAATCGCTGCGTCAATCAGGTGTTACCCAAAGACCGGGAAGTGGCGATGGTGTTCCAGAACTACGCGCTGTACCCGCATATGACGGTATATAAAAACATGGCGTTTAGCCTGAGCGGCAAAATGCCCCGCGAGGAGATTGATCGCCGGGTACGCGAAGCGGCAGAGAACCTGGAGATCAGCCATTTGCTGGAGCGAAAACCAGGACAGCTTTCAGGTGGGCAGTGCCAGCGTGTGGCGCTGGGGCGTGCGATTGTGCGTCGTCCGCGCGTGTTTTTGTTTGATGAACCGCTATCCAATCTCGATGCAAAATTGCGTGTCTCGATGCGCCTGCAACTGATCAATCTGCATCAGCAACTCAAAGCGGAGGGCTTACCCTCGACCATGATTTATGTCACCCACGATCAGGTGGAAGCCATGACCATGGGCGATCGCATCTGCGTGCTGGATCGCGGCGTGATTCAACAGGTGGACAAGCCGGTGACCCTCTATCATCAGCCGGCAAACAAATTCGTGGCCGCATTTATCGGCAGCCCGGCTATGAACCTGCATGATGTAACTATTACTACTAATAACGGCCAGCCTGCGTTGTCATTTGACGATGCCGGCAAGCTGGTGCTGCCTGCCAGCGTGGCGGCGCGTCTGAACGGCTACACTGAGGCGCAAATCTGCCTCGGTATCCGCCCGGAGCATGTGCTGATCACCACGGCGGATGCGCCGGGGGCGTTACCGGCAACGGTGCAGACGGTGGAACATATGGGCAATGAAGAGATCGTGCATTGCGATGTGGCAGGCCGCCACTTTGTCGCGCGCTTCCCTTCTTCCCTTGGCTGGGCGTCACAACCGGGCGAACGCATCGGGCTGCAACTGGCGCTGGACCATGCTCATTTGTTTGATATCACCCATGGGCGTGTGCTGCGCCCGGCGAGCCTCTAATCCCAGGATAACCCTATGCGTTACGGATTTGATATCGGCGGGACAAAAATTGAAATCGCCGCCTATGACGACAGGATGCAGCAGCTGTTTCGCCAGCGGGTGGCAACCCCCGGTGAAGATTACACCGCCTTTCTCAACTGCCTGGTGGAGCTCACCCTGGAGGCCGATCAGCAGTTTGGCTGCAAAGGAAAAGTAGGCATCGGTTTGCCCGGTATCACCGATCCGCGCACGCAGCAGCAGCTCTCGGCCAATGTCCCCTGCCTTACCGGCCGCAACCTGAAGCGGGATATCGAAACCCTGCTTAACCGCCCAGTGGCGATAGGCAATGATTGCCACTGCTTTGCGCTATCCGAAGCGCATTCGCCGCAAACGCTGGATTATTCGGTGGTGTTTGGCGTGATCATCGGCACCGGCGCGGGCGGCGGATTGGTGGTGAATAAACAACTGTTCAGCGGTAAGCATGGCATGGCGGGCGAATGGGGGCATTTACCGGTACCTGCGCGCCTGATTCAGCGCTATCAGTTGCCCTCATTTGCCTGTAACTGTGGCCTGAAGGATTGCTACGAACGTTATGTTTCCGGACGCGGTCTGCTGGCGCTAAGCCAGCATTTTGGTCATCCGGCCCGCGATCTGCCCGCGTTGATGGTCAGTTTCCGGCAACAGGACCCTCTGGCCCAGCAGCTGTTTAGCATGTTTATCGCGATTCTTGCCAGTGCGCTGGCGGGGTTACAGATGATGCTGGACATTGACGCCTTTGTACTGGGCGGCGGGTTGTCCAATATTCCTGAAATCTATCCGCGCCTGCCGGATGCCATGCGTGAAGGGTTATTTGCCGTCAGCCCACCGGCGGTGATTCTGCCACCGGTGTTTGGCGACAGCAGCGGCGTGCGTGGCGCAGCGCTACTCAACTCTGTTCAGGAGGGAGCTTTATGATCAATACCGAGCAACGCCGTGAATCGATTATTGAGCAGCTAAGGCGCGAGGGCGTGGTGCGGGTGGAAGATCTCAGCGCCCTGTACAACGTCAGTTCGGTCACTATCCGCAATGACCTGCGCTGGCTGGAAAAAAGCGGCTGTGCCATTCGTGGCTATGGCGGTGCACAACTGAATCGTCAGTTTGTTTTTGATCGACCGCTGGAAGACAAAGGCAAAATCAATCGCGACGTGAAATTCGCCATCGCCAAAGCCGCTGCCGCACTGATCAATGACGGGGAAGCGGTGATTATCGATTCCGGTTCCACGACCAGCCTGATGACCCGACATCTGGACAAACAGAAGGATTTGGTGGTGATGACCAACGCCATCAACATCGCTTATGAACTGGCGAGCCGCGAAAACATTCATTTGATGGTGCTGGGCGGCAACGTGCGCAGCGCTTCCTGGTCAATCGACGGCCCGACGGCGGAACAGCATATCCGTCAGTACCGCTTCGACAAATTGTTTCTCGGTGTCGATGGTTTTGACCTGACCTCCGGCATTACCACGCCCCAGTTGGGAGAGGCGCAGATTAACCGCGCCATGTGCGATGTCTCACGCGAGATCATTGCCGTGGCCGACTCCAGCAAGTTTGGTCGCACCAGTTTCTGTTTGATCCGCGAGGTGGAGCGTATCCACCGGCTGGTCACCGACAGTGCTATATCCGAGCAGTACGTGCGCGCCCTGGAAAAAATGGGCGTCGAAATCATCATCGCCGATCGCTAATACCGCGGGAGAGTAGCTTCATGAAAGTAGGCATTATTGGATTAGGGTTCCGTCTCGGTTATCTCGGGCATGTGTTCAGTAGCCTGTTGCCAGACTTCACCATCGTGGGTTACGTCGATCCGGCCCCGGCCGGGCTGGCGACCCTGCAACAGCATGGCATCGCAGCCGGTGATGTCTATGACACGCCCGAGGCGCTGCTGGCGGCGCATCAGCTCGATCTGTTGATGATCGGCTCTCCCAATCACCTGCATCTGGAGCATATCCGCGTTGGTCTGGAAGCGGGCGTGAAAGTGTTTTGCGAAAAGCCGGTGGTGGCAAGCCTTGAACAAAGTTATCAGTTGGCTGAATTGCTGGCGCAGTATGGTCAGGAACAGCTGCTGATTGGCCTGGTCCTGCGCTATGCGCCGATGTACCGCGATGTGATGCAGGCACGGCAGTCCGGCGCGCTGGGTCATATCGTTTCGGTAGAAGCCGCGGAACATATCTACCCGTACCACGGGGCCTTTTTTATGCGCGACTGGCGGCGCTATTCACGCTATTCCGGCAGCTTTATGCTGGAAAAATGCTGCCATGATCTCGATCTCTACAATAGCTTGATTGGTTCCCGGCCGATGCGCGTTGCCAGCTTTGGCGGGCGGCGTAATTTTGTGCCAGAAAATGATCCGCGCCAGCACGGGGTGGATGATATGACGCTGTTTCACCAGAAGCCGTCTGGCTGGCTGGGGGACGATAAAGTGTTCGACAGCGATGGCGACATCGTTGACCACCAGGTGGCGATTGTTGAATACGCCAACGGCGTGGCGATGAATTTCCATACCAACATCAACGCACCGGACCAATTCCGCCGTTTCTGCATCATGGGGTCGCGCGGCCAGGCGGAAGGCGATTTTATTCGTGGTTTCCTGTGGGTACACGATGTCATGAGCGGCAACAAAACCGTGGATAAGCAGTACGCTACCCGTACCGCGTTGTCACAGCATTATGGTGCCGATGAACAAATGGCGCGTGAGGTGATAGACCACGTGCTGCACGGCGGCCCGCTGCCGGTTTCGCCGCAGGATGCGATTGAAGCCGGGATTCTGGCGCTGGCGATGGATGAAGCCCGTGAGCAGCGCAAATTGGTGGATTTAGCGCCGGTATGGGAAAAACTTGATCGGTTGCTCACTCCGGCGCAAACCGCATGAGTTTTGATGCGGGCGTATCAGCGCCCGCAATGCTTACTGGCTGACCAGCACCACTTCAATCCCCGCCCGACGCAGCCCTTCGAGGCTGTTCTGCGGAATGCTGTCGTCGGTGATGATCATATGGATACGCTGGGTATCGATGATTTTGTGCAGGCTGGAACGGTTAAATTTGCTGGAGTCGGTGACCACAATGATGCGTTCCGCCACCTCGCACATGCGACGATTCAGGCGCGCTTCATCCTCGTTATGGGTGCTGATGCCGCGATCCAGATCGATGGCATCGACGCCGAGAAACAGCAGGTCAAAATGGTAGTTCTGCAACGAATGATCGGCCTGGTCACCATAAAACGACAGCGACTGGCGGCGCAAATGGCCGCCGGTCATCAGCACTTCCACCCCTTCCGCTTCCACCAGGGCGTTGGCAACGTTCATCCCGTTGGTCATGGCGATGACATTCTGATGCTGGCGCATATGGCGGGCAATCTCAAAGGTGGTGGTGCCGGAATCAAGGATCACCCGATGGCCCGGTTTAATCAGCTCGGCAGCCACGCTGGCGATGCTGCGTTTCGCCGAAATATTCAGCGAACTTTTGTCCTTCACCGAAGGCTCCGCTGTTCCCTGGCCGTTATCACAGATCAGCGCCCCACCGTACACGCGAACCGCAATCCCCTGCTTTTCCAGAAACGCCAGATCGTTACGAATGGTGACGGTGGAAACCCCGTAAAGCGCAGCGAGATCATTCACCTGCACGCTACCCTGCTGGCGTAATTTTTGAATAATCTGCTCGCGGCGCTCGCTGGTCGCCGCCACGCTTTTTTCCATCGGATTATCAGAATGCTGCATAAGGTTAGCCTGCCATTCATTGCTTTCGTTTTATTTCGATTGGGCTATTAACACCTTTCTTTCGGGCAAATGCAACCTTTGCCATCCACGAGTGACGGACAAAACGCTTTTTAACCTTGCGTTATCTTTTTCTTGCCTTTCATTTTACGCATCTGGTAGCTTTCATTATGTTTTCATCAATCGCCACCCGACACAAAAGAAAGATTGTGAAAGATTGATGGGTGGTATCTTACCCTGTGGAGCTGAAAGTGAAACTACTGACTGAAATTATCACCCGTCATCAGCAAGGAGAGCAAAATGGACTCTTCTCCGTTTGCTCTGCTCACCCGTTAGTGCTGGAGGCCGCGCTGTGCTTTGCCCGCGATCGCCAGCAACCGCTGCTGGTCGAAGCCACCTCCAACCAGGTGGATCAGACCGGTGGTTATACCGGCATGACGCCAGCAGACTTTCGTGATTTTCTCTGGCAGCTGGCGGATACCTGCCAGTTTCCGCGTGAACAGCTGATTCTCGGCGGCGACCATCTCGGCCCTAATCGCTGGCAAAAGGAAGCTGCCGGGGTGGCGATGCAACATGCCGAGGTGTTAATTGCCCATTATGTGCAGGCGGGCTTTAAGAAAATCCATCTCGATTGCAGCATGTCCTGTGCCGATGATCCGGTGCCGCTGACCGATGCCATTGTGGCGCAACGCGCCGCGCGACTGGCAGCGATTGCCGAGGAAACCTGCCAGCAGCATTTCGGCTGCCGTGATCTGGTGTATGTCATCGGCACGGAAGTCCCGGTACCCGGTGGCGCTCACGAAACCCTGACCGAACTGGCCGTCACCACCCCGGAAGCGGCGCAGGCCACGCTACTGGCGCACCACCATGCCTTTGAGCAACAGGGGTTGTCTGAGCTATGGCCACGCATTATCGGTCTGGTGGTGCAGCCTGGCGTAGAGTTTGACCATACGCACATCATTGATTATCAACCACAAAAAGCGCAGCAACTGCGCCAGTGGGCGGAAGCCGCCGGACGGCCGCTGTTCGAAGCCCACTCCACCGACTATCAAACCCCTGAAGCGCTGCGCCAGCTGGTTATCGACCATTTCGCCATTCTGAAAGTCGGCCCGGCGTTAACCTTTGCCCTGCGCGAAGCGCTGTTTTCCCTCGCCAGCATCGAAGAGGAACTGCTGAGTGCCAAAGCCTGTTCCCACCTGCGCACCGTGCTGGAGGATGTGATGCTCGACAAACCCGGCTACTGGCAAAGTCATTATCACGGCGATAGCTACACTCGCCGCCTGGCGCGCGGCTTTAGCTATTCGGACCGGGTGCGCTACTACTGGCCGGATGCGCAGATTGCCGATGCGTTTAAGGTGCTGATCCGCAATCTGGCGGATACCCCACTCCCGTTGCCGCTGATCAGCCAGTATCTGCCGCTGCAATACAACAAAGTGCGCCAGGGTCAGCTGCCTGCCACTCCCCATGCATTGTTAATCGATCATATTCAGGATGTGCTGCAACAGTATCATTACGCCTGCCAGCCTGCTTAAAGGAGCCGGAGAGATGGAACAGATTATTCGGGCGCAGCGCTTACTGTGCGCGGAAGGCTGGCGCGATGAACAGCAGCTGCACCTGGTAGATGGCATCATTACTGCCATCCAGCCCATCGCCCCCGGCGAGACGCGGCGGGATGCGGAGCTGCTGTGCCCGGCCTATATCGATACCCATGTGCATGGCGGTGCGGGCGTGGATGTGATGGATGACGATCCCTCGGCGTTGCTGACGCTGGCACAACATAAGGCAGGCGAAGGAGTCGGTGCCTGGCTGGCAACCACCGTCACCGCCCCGCTGCCAGAAATCGTCGAGGCGTTAAGGCGCGTCGCTGCTTATCGCCATCATCCGTCCGGTGCTCAGCTGCTGGGCAGTTACCTTGAAGGCCCCTGGTTTACCGCCGAAAATCGCGGTGCACACCTGCCCGAATGGTTCCGCGAGCTGGATATCAACGAGATCGATCAACTGATCGAGGTGGCGCAAGGCACGCTGCGCATGGTAGCGCTGGCCCCGGAAAAACCTGCGGCGCTGGCGGCCATTCGTCATCTGAAAGCACGGGGAGTTCGCGTGATGCTGGGGCACAGCGCCGCCAGTTATGACCAGACGCTGGCAGCGCTGGATGCCGGTGCCGATGGCCTGGTACATTGCTTCAATGGTATGCGCGGTTTGCATCATCGCGAACCGGGCATGACGGGCGCGGGATTAAGCGACGCGCGCGCCTGGCTGGAGCTGATCGCCGATGGTCATCATGTCCATCCGGCGGTCCTGCGCCTCACCTGCCAATGCGCGCAGCAACGCATCATTCTGATTACTGACGCCATGCGAGCCGCCGGAATGCCCGATGGGCTGTACTCAATTTGTGGTCACGATGTGGAGATGCGGGCGGGTGTGGTGCGCACGGCGCAAGGGGGTCTGGCTGGCAGCACGCTGGCGCTGGATGCCGCGGTACGCAATATGGTCGCCCACGGCGGCGTCAGCAGCCAACAGGCGATTGAGATGGCCAGCCTGCATCCGGCGCGCCTGCTGGGCATAGCGCATCAGCTGGGCACCCTCGCACCGGGGAAACAGGCCAATCTGCTGGCGCTGAATGACCAGCTGTATCCCCAGCAGCTATGGGTTAAGGGTGTGGCGGTAGGGTAGCTACCGTCTTGAGCGTCAATCCCTGGTGCGAATAAATTCGCACCCTACAGATGTAGGGGCGGCATTCATGCCGACCAGGCCAATAACCGCACCGAGCCGTAGCGGCGCGATTTATCGCGCGATTTCCCGCGATGTTCAAATAAAATTTGATCAATAACATTGATAGCTAAATTTGAACTGAAGCGCTTCAGCTTTTGCCATAGAATAAAACTTCGACAGACAAACTGATTGAAGCCTATGACCATGCATAACGTATTAACCCTGACTGTTGCCGCTATTTGCTCGCTGTTTCTCACCAATGGTATCGCGGCATTTCGTACTATCCTGAACGCCACTGACGACGAACAGCGTGAAAAAATTAAAGTAGGTCAGTTAGATATGACCATGCGTCGTTATATGACAGGTGAAGGTGTCGGCTATATTTTAACGTCCGCTGTGAGCATCATCGGCTGGTTGATGTTTATTTCTGGTTAATGCGGTAAATATTATTACCGCTTTGTTTTTTTCCGTTAAATATCCCTCGCCATTCTCTTCTGCCCGTTATCTTCCTTTCTTCTGAATAAAATCCAACACCTCTGCACGAATTTGTTGCGACGCGATTTATCGCGTAACGACGCACACCTTTCCTTTTCTTTCTTTCTCATGTTGAAGTTTCATTTCCTTTCTTGTAGATTGCCTTATCAGTTTATATAACCAAACGACAGCAAAAAGAAAGGTAGTGAAACTATCGGACTGGCTTTCAGTAACGGCTTAATCTTAAGGATATTGTGATGAATGAAACCCTTGCGGCCAACATGTCGGGAACCCAAACCTGGACCGAGGAAGAGATTCGACAGCAACCGGCAAGCTGGATGAGCGCCCTGCAACATCTCGACGCGCAGCGTGGCGAACTGGATGACTGGCTAGCTACCTTCTACGCCCAGCCCAATGGCCGGATTATCCTCACGGGTGCGGGATCCTCAGCCTTTATCGGCGATATCATCGCCCCTTATCTGGCGCGTCAGCTCAGGACCAATGTGGTCGCCATCCCCACCACCGATTTAGTCACCAATCCGATGGACTACTTCCCGGACGATCAACCCCTTCTGCTGGTGTCGTTTGCCCGCTCCGGCAACAGCCCGGAAAGCGTAGCGGCGGTACAACTTGCCAATCAGTTTGTGCCCGACTGCCGCCATCTGATCATTACCTGCAACGCCACCGGTGATTTGTATCGTTTTGCCAGTGAGCATGACAACGCCAGGGCGCGTCTGATGCCAGCGGAAACCCATGACCGTGGTTTTGCCATGACCAGCAGCATTAGCACCATGATGCTGAGTTGCCTGGCTATTTTTGCGCCGCAGCAGTTCAATACTCCGCGCTTCAGCCATGTTGCCGAGTGCTGCGAAAAGATCATTCAAAGCCACGGTGATTTCAGCCAGTCAGCCTTTGGCGATCTTGACTGGCAACGGGTGGTCTATCTCGGCAGTGGCAGCCTGCAGGGCGCGGCACGCGAATCAGCGCTGAAGGTGCTGGAACTCACCGCCGGACAATTGGCCGCCTTCTACGAATCGCCGGTTGGCTTCCGCCACGGTCCTAAATCGCTGGTTGATGATAAAACCCTGGTGGTGCTGTTCGTCTCCGGCCATCCCTATACTCGTCAGTACGACCTTGACCTGCTGACCGAGCTGCATCGTGAAAAGATCGCCCTGCGCGTGGTCGCCATCACCAGCCAGCCTGCTGCCGAGGTTGCAGCGGGGCCGCATCTCTATTTACCCACCACCCAGACGCTAAACGATATTGAGCTGGCCTTCTGCTTCCTGATCTATGCGCAGATCTTTGCGCTGACGGCATCGCTGAAATCCGGTATTACCCCGGATACCCCTTCCGCCAGCGGCACGGTGAATCGCGTGGTTCAGGGCGTGGTGATCCATCCGTGGCAGCAACAGAAGGAAGCACACTGATGGGCATCATCTCGACCAAATATCTGTTGCTGGATGCACAGGCGCGCGGCTATGCCGTGCCCGCCTTTAATATCCATAACGCCGAAACCATTCAGGCGATCCTTGATGTTTGCAAGGAAATGCAATCGCCGGTGATTCTGGCGGGCACGCCGGGCACCTTTAAACATATTGCGTTTAAGGAGATATTTGCCCTGTGCGAGGCTTACTCCACCAGTTACGGCCTGCCGCTGGCGCTGCACCTCGACCATCATGAAACCCTTGATGACATCCGCAATAAAGTCGCTGCCGGGGTACGCAGTGCGATGATTGACGGCAGCCATGTGCCCTTTGCCGACAACGTGCGTCTGACGCGTGAAGTGGTGAACTTCTGTCATCGCCACGATTGCAGCGTCGAAGCGGAACTGGGACGCCTCGGTGGCGTAGAAGATGATATGGCGGTCAGTGATGAAAGCGCATTTCTCACCGATCCCGACGAAGCCCTGCAGTTCGTCGAACAAACCGGGGTTGACAGCCTGGCGGTGGCGATCGGCACCGCGCATGGTCTTTATACGCAAACGCCGAAAATTGACTTCGACCGGCTGGCAAAAATTCAGCAGCGCGTCGATATCCCGCTGGTGTTACACGGTGCCAGCGACGTGCCGGATGACTATGTCCGCCGCGCCATCGGGCTGGGCGTGTGCAAAGTCAATGTCGCCACTGAACTGAAAATCGCCTTTGCCGGTGCGGTAAAGAACTGGTTTGGCGAGAATCCACAAGGTAATGATCCCCGCTATTATCTGCGGGTGGGAATGGATGCGATGAAAGCAGTAGTACGCGATAAAATTCTGGTGTGTGGATCGGCGGATCGGCTGAAATAATCAAGTAGTGGCGCGATAAATCGCGCCTCTACCAATCCGTACCGTTTTACTGCCCGTAATAGGCGTTAGCGCCATGTTTCCTGAGAAAATGCTTATCCAGCAAATCCTGCGGCATATCTTTTATCCCCGGCGTCAGCTGACGCGAGAAAATCCCCATATAAGCAATCTCTTCCAGCACCACCGCGTTGTGTACCGCGTTCTCCGCGTCTTTACCCCAGGCGAAGGGACCATGAGCATTGACCAGCACTGCCGGGATCGCCGTCGGGCTGATACCGCGCGAACGGAAAGTTTCGATAATCACCTCGCCGGTGTTGTGTTCGTACTGATTGACGATTTCCTGTTCGGTCATCAAACGAGTACAGGGAATGGTGCCATAGAAGTAGTCGGCGTGGGTGGTGCCCCAGGCGGGCAAGTCCTGCCCGGCCTGTGACCAGATGGTGGCATGGCGTGAATGGGTATGCACAATGCCGCCGATATCAGTAAAAGCACGATACAACGCCAGATGGGTGGCGGTATCCGACGACGGTTTCTTGCTACCTTCAACGATGCGTCCGCTTTCCAGTTCCAGCACCACGATGTCCTCCACCGTCATACCGTCATACTCCACGCCGGAAGGTTTGATCGCCACCAGGCCACTGGCGCGATCGATGGCGCTGACATTGCCCCAGGTAAAGGTGACGAGGTGATGGCGCGGCAACGCCAGATTGGCGTCCAGCACCTGTTGTTTCAACGTTGATAAGCTCATAATAATCCCCCTTCCTGCATTTTCTGTTCAATCCAGCGCCGCGCCTGCACGATCTCCGCCACGGGCTCCTCGGCTTTTTCCGTCCACATCTCAATCAGAAACGCACCGCGATAGTTCAGCTGTTTGAGCGTGCGGAACACGCTGACAAAATCGACGCAGCCCTGACCAAATGGCACATCACGGAATTGGCCGGGCGAATCGGCGGTTACCGGCTGGGTATCCTTCAGATGGATGGCGGCGATACGATCAATGCCCAGCGTCAGTTCGGCGGTGACGTCATTACCCCAGGCGCTGAGGTTGCCGACATCGGGATAGACCGAGAACCACGGCGAAGCCTGCTGCTGCTCCCACACCTTCCATTTGCTGATGGCGTTGATAAATTCGGTATCCATAATTTCCACCGCCAGCATCACCTGGGCCGCCGCCGCGCGTTCCACCGCGCGCGATAACCCGGCGGCAAAGCGCTCCACCGTCCCGGCATCGTGCGGTTCGTAGTAGACGTCATACCCCGCCAGCTGGATAGTGCGAATGCCGACATCCTTTGCCAACTGGATCGCCCGATCCATCAGGTCATCGGCACGCTGACGCGTCGCCGCATCGTGACTGCCGAACGGAAAGCGGCGATGCCCGGACAGGCACATCGACGGAATGGTGACGCCGGTTTCAATCATCGCGTTAACCAGCGACAGACGCTGCTCTTTGCTCCAGTCCAGCCGTGCCAGCCGTTCATCGGTCTCATCGACCGACATTTCGACAAAGTCGAAGCCGCAGGCTTTCGCCAACGCGAGGCGTTCCGGCCAGGTCAGATGGGCGGGCAGCGCTTTCTCATAGATTCCCAGTGGATGCTGGCGTTTCATGGTGTTCCCCAGATGTTGGCAATGGCCTGATGAAATTGGCTGGCGGTCTCGACACCGGTGACACTGTCACTCAGCGCGCGCCCGGCGATAAACGCTTTTACGTCGATATTGCGAAACTGCGGCAGTTCGGCCGGGGTGATCCCCCCGGTAATGGAAAGCGCAAACCCCATATCCGATAACGCCTGCATCGCATCGAGATCCTGCTGGCTCCACTGCTGACCACTGGCCTGCGCATCGCGGCCCCGGTGGTAAATAGCCTGCGTCAGCCCGAGACTGCGCCACTGCCGCGCATCATCCAGCGTCCAGTGACCAAACAGCTCGATCTGGATATCGCCCTGATACTCGCGCGCCACCTCCAGTGCGGTGGCGAAGGTCGCCAGCGGCGCGGCACAAATTACCGTCATCCAGTTAGCACCGGCATCGAATGCCATGCGGGCCAGCGTGGCCCCGGCATCCGCCACTTTGAAATCGGCCACCAGGGTTTTGCCTGGATGCTGCTGACGCAGACGGCGTACCGCCTCAATGCCCGCGCTGAAACATAAAATGGTGCCGGCTTCGATGATATCGACCTGCTGATGCAGCTGCTGCGCGGTGCTGAGTGCGGCAT
The DNA here is from genome assembly GCF_002095535.1 of Pantoea cypripedii. Lineage (NCBI taxonomy): Bacteria > Pseudomonadati > Pseudomonadota > Gammaproteobacteria > Enterobacterales > Erwiniaceae > Pantoea > Pantoea cypripedii. The sequence goes on along the minus strand of NZ_MLJI01000001.1, from coordinate 2,081,279 downwards.
CGAGGTCGGTGTGATCCAGCGCCAGCTGGAGCAAAGGAAGGCTCATGGGGTCTCTCCTTGTACAGCCGCCAGAGCCTGCACCAGCTGCTGATAACGTTGATATTTCTGTAGATAACGGGCGTGTCGGGTACTGTCCGGTTGCCAGGTGACAATTTCCGGGTTAAGCGCCTGCTGCGCCTGTTGCAGCGAGGCATACGCACCGGTGCCGGTCAGGGCCACCAGCGCCGCACCGAGACAACCGCTCTCGGCGATCTGCGGCACTTCGACCGGCATCCCGCTGGCGTCGGCGAACATTTGCATCCAGGGGGCGGAACGGGTCGGGCCGCCGCTCAGGCGCAGGGCGGTGGCACGCGGGAAACGCTGGCGGATACGGTTGAGATGAGTCAGGTGCGAGAACACCACCCCTTCATAGATCGCCTGCACCAGATGTGCCCGGCTATGGCCCGCCTGGATGCCAAAGAAACTGCCGTGCAGATCGGCCCCGGCGTTGCAGCCATACAGGAACGGCAGGAACAGCAACGAACTGCTGGCTGCGGGCAATTCCGCCACCCAGTTATTCAGCTGCTGGTAATCCTCAATGCCCCATTGCTGACAAAACCATTCCAGGTTCGCCGCCGAAGTCGGGCTGGCGTCATGGATGATGAACTGGTCATCAATGGCGTAGCGGCCATAGACAAACGGGTAATGCACTTCATCGATGATGCGGTCGGTAATGCCACTGGTGACTGACCAGGTGCCCATCACCGCGTTCAGCCGGGTTTCATCATGCAACCCGGCACAGACCGCGGTGGAGACCACATCAAACAAGCCACCTACCACCGGCGTGCCCGCACGCAGGCCGGTCAGCGCTGCCGCCCCGGCGGTGACATGACCGGCAATCTGCGTCGGACCAATAATCGGCGGCAGCGCCGGGATGATTTCATCGATGGCTAACGTCTGTGCCAGCGCCGCTGACCAGCCACCGCTCTGCATGTCATACAGATTGGATTCAGAGATGTTGGTCTCTTCACACGCCAGCTCCCCGGTCAGACAGAAACGCAGGTAATCATGCGCCATCAACACGCTGCCGATGGCGGCATAACGCTGGGGTTCATGTTGTTTAATCCAGCGCAGCAGCGACACCGGGTGGCCGGTCCACAGCGTCTGACGCGTCTGCGGATAAAGCTGTTGCGGCATACCGTCACGTTGCCACTGCTGCACCAACGCCAGCGCACGTCGGTCGGATGACAGGATGCCATTGCCGAGTGGCTGATGTTGCTTATCCAGCAGGAACAGCCCTTTGCCCTGCGCGGAGATGCCGATACCCGCCACCTGCGCCGCATCCTGCCCGCTTTGCGTCAGTACCTCGCGGATCACCGCCGCCGCCTGCTGCCACAGCTGGGTCATATCGCGTTCGGCTCTGCCCGGTTCCGGCACCAGCACCGGCAAATTTTGCCGCGCCACCGCCAGTTCGCGGCCCTGCGCGTCGTACAACCCGGCCTTGATAAAGGTGCCGCCGCAATCCAGTCCTAACCAGCTGTTCATGCCGCCTCCCGCTTCACGGAGTCGCAGCGTGCCGGTAACGTCAATGCCAGCACGGAAGCAATCGCCAGCGAGATCGCCAGGCTATAAACCCCGGCATCCTTGCTGTACTCAGCAATCAACACGCCCACCATATACGGGCCACAGAAACCGCCGAGATTGCCCAGCGCATTGATCAGGCCACGCGCGCCGCCCGCCACTTCCGCATTAAACAGACGCGGCGGAATGCTCCAGAACACCCCGGCAGCCGACTGGATAAACACCCCGCAACCCACCAGCGCGGCATAGGACCACCAGACATGAGCCTGCAACAGCACTGACAGCGCCATACACAGGGCAAAGCCCGCCAGCGGCAGTGCCACGAAGATCTTGCGGCGACCGCTGGCATCGGACAGCGATGAGAACAGAAACATGCCAAAAATCGCCCCGACATACGGCAGAATCGCCAGCATCCCCACTTTCTCAGCATTGCCGTTGGTCAGCCCTTTGAGGATGGTCGGCAGCCACAGGGTGTAGCCGTAGATCCCGGTCTGATAGAAAAAATTCACCAGAATCAGTCGCCACATCACTGGCTCGCGCATCACCCGGCTCAGCGAGGCTTTGCGGGTATTCTGGCCTTTGATCATCAACTGTTCGTCATGCAGGGTCTTGATCAGGTACTGCTTCTCCGCCGGAGAGATCCATTTGGCTTCCTGCGGGCGGTTGCTGATGGTGAACAGCCACAGTGCCATGACGAATACCGACAGCACCCCTTCAACAAAGAACAGCATGCGCCAGTCCCAGTTGGTGATGATCCAGCCAGACAGCGGCGCGGTAATGATCCCGGCGATCGGCACAAACATAATGACGATGGCATTGGCACGGCCTCGCTCTTTATCCGGGAACCAGTTGCCGATCATCGTCAACACCACCGGCAGCATGCCGCCTTCCGCCACGCCAAGGGCAAAGCGCAGCGCCAGCAGCTGATACTGACTGGTCGCCAGCCCGGTAAGAATCGAGATCACCGCCCAGGCCAGCAGCGACCAGCCAATAAAACGTTTGCCGTTGCCGTACACCGCCAGCTTGCCGCCCGGCACTTGCAGGAACAGATAACCAATAAAGAAGATGCCGCCTGCCAGCCCTGCCATTGAGGCGCTGATGCCCAGCTCGGCATCCATCCCGCCCGGCATGGCAAAAGCAATATTGACGCGATCCATATACGAGATGATGCAGGTGATCAGAATCGGCGGAATGATACGCAGCCAGCGCAGCGACGGTACGCCTTCACGGGTCAGTGCGGTAGACGTCAGGCTCATGCTGTTCCCTCCAGTGCGGTAGTCGGGATCTTCACCACCACCTTGCGGATCGCCGCAGGCTGGTGCGGCGCGCAGTTAGGGCGGTGAATATCCTGCGGGAAGAACACCGCAAAGGTGCCGGGCACCATGCGGATCAGGGTTTCATCCGGCGCATGCTGATAAAAAATGATGTCGCGGTTTGCATCATAGGGTTGATGGATGCTCAGACTGGCAGGCTGATTCGCCACGCCAATCACCTCGTCACCCGACACCAGATATTGCACATCAATATGGTGGCGATGGGCTTCCGGGTAGTTTTCCTGCGCCGGGGCGGTTTGCAGATCCAGCACCTGCACCTGCCAGCCGGTGGCGCTGTCTACGTAGCGTCCGGCGGCGATGTTTGCCAGATCGTGACTGGCGAGATACGCAATCGCCTGGGCGATTGCCGGTGGATAATGACGGGCGTCAGTGTTCGCGATATGTCCGGTAATCATCGGTAGCTCCTCCGTTACAGCGCCTGGATGCGTGTCCAGACACGCTCATCCACTGGGATGCCGAGGCGCTGGTTTTCCGCCCGCAGCACCGGGAATCTTTCGCCCGGCAAACGCACCGCCTGCTGGCTGTCAGCAGGTTCCGCGCCGGTAATTGACGCGCGAATGCGTTGCAGTTTGTGGTCGCGGGTTTCGCCATCGATCAGGCGGTCAACATCGATGGCGATAAACACCTGCGAGATGCCAAATTCGTCGCCGTTGTCTTCGGTGACTTCGGTGACGGATGCGCCGTTGGAGAGCAACGTGGCGAGCATATCCAGCACCACGGACAGCGCCGAGCCTTTCCAGTAGCCCATCGGCAGGATGCGGCGGTTGTTTTCGATGGTGCCAGGATCGCGGGTGTAGTTGCCTTCATCGTCGAAACCGCCATCCACCGGCAGGGTTTTGCCCGCCAGACGGTTCACCTCCAACATGCCGTAGGAAAACATCGACATGGACATATCCACCATGGTGATCGGCTCGCCAGGCACTGCGACAATCAGCGGGTTGGTGCCGATAGCACAGTTTTTCGCGCCCCACGGCGGCATCACCGCAATCGAGTTAGTCCAGCAAATGCCGACAAACCCCTTCTCTGCCGCCTGCCAGCCGTAGCTGCCGCCACGCATCCAGTGATTCGCGTTGCGCAGCGCCACCAGCCCAATGCCGTGATCGCTGGCCAGCTCGATAGCGCGATCCATCATGTTGCGAGCGGTGATATTGCCGATGCCGCGTTGTGCATCCCACTGCTCGATAGCCCCCAGCGACAGCACTTTTTTTGCCGTGGCGTCAGCCACGATATGCCCGGCATCCAGCTGCTGAATAAAACGCGGGAACCGATTTACGCCATGAGAATAGACGCCGTTGAGACTGGTTTCGGCAAACATCGCCGCACAGTCGGTGGCCTTATCCTGTGGCACCTTGCGGCTTAACAGGACACGCAGGAATTCCTCATACAACTGCTGATAACTGATTCTCATACGGCACTCACTCCCCAGCGCTATGCTTTAAATTTCATATGTTGGAATGTCATTTCAAATAAATCGTATGGGGAAAGCCGTGGAGAGTCAAAGAAATGGGTGGGAATTTTTTACTTAAAAATCAATGAAATAAAAATTTAATCTGCTTTTGTGATCGCCCGCAAACTGGCCGATCTTCAGGCGTGGGGAAGCCGGATCAAGGGGGAACATGACCCGACGCATACAGACTGGCACATATTGGTAGCGGCGCGATTTATCGCGCAGGTTTTCGGACATCGCGCACGATATTGCGCGATAAATCGCGCCGCTACGGAACGTGCCGCATTACATCCGGATATGCACCCGATACAACGACGTGGTGGCGGTGATATACAGTTCGTTACCTTCCGGGCCACCGAGCGTGCAGTTCGATACCCGTTCCGGCAGCGGAATCTTGCCGATGGTCTCACCGTGCCGGTCGAAGATAATCACCCCGTCGGCGCAGCTACAGTAAATATCGCCATTACTATCGACACAGAAGCCATCGGGGAAACCCGGAGCCACGTCAGCAAAGAACCTCCCCGCCACCAGTTCCCGGCCATCCACCTGGTACACCCGCAGCTGACGGCGGCCCAGTGTCGGGAAATCCACGATGGACATATCGGCCACATACATCAGGCTTTCATCCGGGGAAAACGCCAGACCATTCGGGCGTTGCAAATCGCTGGCGGCAATACTGAGCTGTCCACTGGCCGGATCGAAGCAGTAGAGATAGCAGCCAATCACCTGGCTATGGGCGTGAAACCCCTCTTCATCGTTGATGATGCCGTAAGGCGGATCGGTGAACCAGATGGTGCCATCCGAGCGCACCACCACATCATTAGGTGAGTTGAAGCGCTTCCCTTCAACCCGATCCACCAGCATGGTAACGCTGCCGTCATGTTCAGTACGGCTGATGCCGCGACGACCATGTTCACAGCTCACCACCCGGCCCGCCTGATCGCGGGCGTTGCCGTTGGCATAGCTGGAGCTGGCACGCCACAGGCTGAGTTCGCCGTTGCGCTGCCAGCGGAACATGCGGTTGCCCTTCACATCACTAAACACCACCGCATCCTGCTGTGGCAGCCACACCGGGCCTTCGGCCCAGATGGCAGGAGAACAGAGTTTTTCGACCTGCATGATGTTGGCCTCCGTTACTGCACGCCCCAGATGGCTTTGTAATGACCCTGGTAGTTATTGGCCGGGTCATAGTTGTTCTGCGGCCCGCCGTCATTGGCGATATTTTCTTTGGTGATCAGATGTGCTGGCGTGACATAACCCGATGACGGCTGTCCGGCAAAGGCACGGTTAAATTCGTCCAGCAATTGCCAGCCATGCAGCTTGAGCGGTTCTGCTACCGTGGCAATCTGGCTGTCGTCATTGCGGATGCGCTGGAAGGCAGAAATGGAACCGTCTCCTGCCGAGATATTAAACGGCGCATTTTTGCCGCCTTTGCCAGCGGTTTTCAGTGCCGGTGCCATAAAGTCGAAATAGAGATCATTGATCGACAATGCATACTGGAAATGATCGCCGTACTTCTGCAACAGGCTGAAGGTCATGGACGGCATACGGTTGGCGGTATCGGCCAGCGGCGTATCGATAAACTCAACCACCTTACAACCGCTGCACTTTTCAATTTCCTGCTTCATGGTGTTGGCCTTATCCAGCGCGATTTGATAGAGCGAATCGGTAAAGATCAGCACCTGCGCCTTGCCTCCCGAACGCACCACGGCATACTGCGCCGCCAGGCGCGCAACCTCGTTGGAATCCGAGGTGATATTGTCCGTCACGCCGTATTTCTCAATCGGTCCCGGTTGCGGTTCGGCATGCCACGCCATCAGCACGATTTTTTGTTCCCTGGCTTTTTTCAGCGGGATTTTCGCCACGTTCGGGTTCCAGCCACCAATCACAATGCCGTCCGGACGCTGGGCAATCGCCTGATTCAGCGCCGCGAGCTGATCTTTGACCGAGCCGCCGCCATCGAGGGTTTCCAGCTTCCAGCCCGCCACCTTAGCCGCCTCGCTTAATCCCTGCTGCACTCCCTGCACCCCGCCGTTTTTCATGTCGGACGCGATAAAAATGATTTTCTTGTTGGCCTGCAGTTTTGGTCCGGTGGTCGGCCCATCCCAGGTGCTGGAGCTGGCGGTGGCTTTTGCCACTGCCGCGGTCGCCTGGTCGAGGTAACTGTCTGCGTGCGCGGTCGCTGATGCCACCAGCATGGCGGCAAATGTCAGACCCAATACCTTATTTTTCATAATGAATTCCCTGGTGTGATGGTTTTTTGTTTATGGTCAGGTGCAGAGGCAGGCGCGCTTTGGCTGCGCACCACCGCTTTTTGGTTCAACATGCGGCGACGCTGGGCGTAACCGGCAAGGGTGATCGACAGCAGCAGCGTAGCCCCGTTGAACAACGGTTCGACCCAGAAGTCACCGCCAAACTGCTGAATACCGGCAATACCGATGGCGAGAATCGCAATACCCACCACGGTGCCCCAGACGTTCACCCGTCCCGGACGGATGGTGGTACTGCCGAGGAACGCCCCCACCAGCGCAGGCAACAGATAATCCATCCCGACGCTGGCCTGGCCGACACCCTGTTCGGCAGCAATCAGTACGCCACTGAAACCGGTGAGGACGCTGGAGGCGATAAAGGTGCCGATGATGTATTTGTTCACCGCGATACCGTTCAGGCGCGCCGCCGTGGGATTGCCGCCGACCGCATACATGCAACGACCCAGCGGGGTATGTTCGGTGATCAGCCACAGCACGATTGCCACAGCCAGCACATAGAACGCGCCAATCGGGATACCGAACAGCTCGGTATGGTGCAGCGCGCTGAAAGCATCGGGCAGATCGCCAACAATCTGGCGTCCACCGGAGTGCCACAACGCCACCGCGTACAGTACGGTGCCGGAACCGAGGGTAGCGACAAAGCTATCGATATCCGCTAACGCCACCAGAATGCCGTTAAGCAGGCCATACAACGCCGAGATCGCCAGCACCGTCAGCACCGCCATCTGCCACGAGAAGCCATATTCCACCTGTAAGGTGATGGCGAGGATGTGCCACAGCACAATGCCGAAACCGACGTTAAGGTCGATCTTGCCGACGATCATCGGCAGCGTGGCAGCCAGTGCCAGTAAGGCAATTTTGGCTTTACTGGCAAGAATCGCCTGTAAGGTCAGCATGGTGGCGAACGACGGTGACAGCACGGAAAATAGCAGGGTCAGCAGCACGCACAGCAACAGCAGGCCATAGCGCGTCATAATCTGCATCGACCAGGGGGCAAAGCCATGCTGAGCCAGGTTTACCCGCTGCTCCAGCGCGGTGGATTTTACGGATGTTTTCGACATAATTTTTCTCCTGCCTTCCTTTTCAGACGGTGGTTAATGGGGCAGCGCTGCTGGCAGAGGCCAGCTCCAGCAAACCGGCAAAGGTCACCTGTTCATTTTTTAATTCGCCCACCACCTGGCCACGGTTAAACACCAGTGCGCGGTTGCAGATATGGGCGATCTCTTCGAGGTCATTGGAAATCACCAGCACCGCGATGCCATCAGCCAGCGCCTTATTTAGCAGGTGATAGATCTCTTCCCGCGCACCGACATCCACACCAGCGGTCGGATCTTCCAGAATCAATAACGGGGCGTTGAGGTGCATCCAGCGCGCCATCACCACTTTCTGCTGATTGCCGCCGGACAAGGCGCTGATATCCAGGTTGACGTCTTTAGGCCGCACATCGAACAGCTGCACCTTCCACCAGCTGGCCCCGATTTCGGCGCGACGTCCGTAGCGTGACAGCAGCCGATGGCCACTGGCGCAGGGATTAAGAAACAGGTTTTCACGCACACTCATCGACATCACCAGGCTTTCGCCGGTACGGTCGCCTGCCACCAGCGATACGCCAGCCGCCATTGCCTGCTGCGGGGTTTGTGGCTGATAGGGTTGATCGCGAAAGTGGATGCTGCCTGCGGTGGCCTGACGCAAACCAAACAGCAGGCGGCCAATCTCCTCCTGCCCGGCTCCGCGTAAACCTGCCAGCGCCAGCATTTCGCCGGGTTGCAGGCTGAAGCTGACCGGCCCCACTTCATCAATACACAGTTGGTCCAGCACCAGCACCGGTTTTTGCGCCTCAGGTAACGGCTGCCGCTGGTTGCCCTCCAGCGCTTCACCGACAATCATCTCCACCAGATCATGCAGTTGATAGTCAGCGGTGTTGCCTTCCGCCACATGTTTGCCATCGCGCATCACGCAGATACGGTCGGAAATTTCGATCACTTCATCGAGGCGGTGAGTCACGTAGATCATGCCGACCTTGCGGCTTTTCAGCCGGTTAATCACGTCAAACAGATGGCGCACATCATTGGCAGGTAACGAGGCGGTCGGTTCATCGAGCACCAGCACTTCCGCATTGACCGCCACGGCACGCGCAATCGCCAGCAGTGACTTTTCGGTACGCGACAGTTCGAACACGCGGGCATCCGGGTCCAGTACGATGCCCACTTCCTCCAGCGCGGCCCGTGAACGTTCACGTACGGCACGCCAGTCAATCAGCCCCAGACGACGGGTAAACCCCATCACCAGCGCCATATTTTCCGCCACCGTCATCCATTCGATCAGACCGAGATCCTGATGAATAAACGCAATCGGCTGGTGCGTCGCCGTTTTCAGGCTGGCGGCAGAGCCGATACTGGTATCGTGAAAACGGATATCTCCCTCATCACGGTTGTAGACACCGGCCAGCACTTTAATCAGGGTGGATTTTCCGGCGCCGTTTTCTCCCAGCAGGGCAACGACTTCGCCGGGATAAACCGCCAGGCTGACATCATTCACGGCGGGATTGCCGCCAAAGCGTTTGGTGATATGGCTCAGAGTAAGAACCGGTGTTCCCGGGCTATGCTGCATTACAGCCTCCTGCAAACTCCTGGTGAGCATCAAAAGCGGCGACAACCTGAAAACACCGCTAAATTTCAACATGCGAAATACGATTCCAAAAAATACTATTCCTGACGCGCACGAAAAGCAAAGAAGTGAGCGGGATATAATCCATTAATAAACAGGTAGTTATATTTTCTGTTGCGGAATTGTGATGCATCACTCACTTCCTGCGGGGTGGATTTTCGCGAAAAGTCACACTAAAACTGGCGAAGGATTCCCAGGCTGAAGTGTCTGAGTTAACATCTGGCGACTGCTCTTTTACCGGAGCAGGAAAACTGAGAGGAAGCGTGGATGGTGGTTAAAGTGGATAAAGCAAAGGAAGAAAAGAGTGACAAGCCGTTGGGGACGCAGAGCCTGTTTCGTGGATTGCAACTGATTGAACTGTTAAGCAATTACCCCAACGGATGCCCGCTGGCCCATCTTTCCGAGCTGTCCGGCATGAACAAGAGTACCGTGCACCGCCTGTTGCAGGGGTTACACAGCAGTGGTTATGTCACCCAGGCCCCTTCGCCCGGCAGCTATCGCTTAACCACCAAATTTATTTCAGTCGGGCAGAAGGCGCTCTCCTCACTCAACATCATCCATGTTGCGGCCCCGCATCTGGAAAAACTGAACTTAGAAGTGGGAGAAACGGTCAATTTCTCCAGCCGCGAAGATGACCATGTGATCCTGATTTATAAGCTGGAACCCACCACCGGGATGATGCGCACCCGCGCCTATATCGGCCAGCATATGCCGCTGTACTGCTCGGCGATGGGCAAGATTTTTATGGCCTGGGGCAGCGAAGATTATCTGCCCGAATACTGGCAAAGCCATCAGGACAGCATCCAGCAACTGACGAAAAACACCATCACCACGCTGCCGGAAATGATGGAAGAGCTGAAAAACATCCGCCAGCAACAAACGGCGATGGATCGTGAAGAGAATGAACTGGGCGTGTCATGCATTGCCGCCCCGGTGTTCGATATCCAGCAACGCGTGCCTTACGCGGTATCGATATCGTTACCCACCGCCAAGATGCAACAGATCGGGGTGAAAAAGCTGATGGGGCCAGTGGTCGCCACCGCCCGCGCCATTTCTGAAGAACTGGGATACAACACCTGACGGAAATTTGGTAGCGGTGCGATTTCTCGCGCCGCTACGCAGCGTTAAACAAGGTGAGTTGCTTGTGAACCGCTCTGAGCATCAATATGACGGATGCGGGATTTCAGGGCAATATCAGGTGCCTTCTCGCGGGAAGCACGAACCAGTCCCATGATTTTCTCTGCCACCGTTCTTTCAATATTTAATACATTGACCGTGAACTCACCCAACCCATAGCGTTCTGCGCTCGTAGCATGTCCCATGTGGAAAAGTGCCTCAGCAATCAGCGTCTTTATCGGCATGGGTGAAAAAGGTTCTGGTGTGGTGAAGGCATTAATTTCCAGCAATAACTGAGGAGAAGCCTGCGCAAAATCGCCCGCTATAATGCGTGGATAGTTATGCCACGTCTTACGAAAAGAACCATGTTTTGATTCTGCCGGATGATTGGGGATATAACTTAACCCCTCGGTAATGGTGATCTCAGCATCCCGGATTAATTGTTTCACCTGGCTGCCTGACATCCCCGTCACATGCACCGCAAGATCGATATCTTCAGAAAAGCGGTGAATAAGCCTATGCGCCTTTGACAGCGACGTCCCGCCCTTAAAGATCAATCTGTCCCGGAAGGCTGAAAGGCTAAGGTTACGTAGCACCCAGGTCACCCAGTAATCCTTTTCGACATACACCGCCGGTATCGCGAAGTGATCGGCGGTGATATGCACCAGTTCCAGCCAAACGTCCCTGTCTTCATGTAAATTCATTCAATATTCCATTTCTTCGTGGCTAACGGCCATTCATCAATGCCGATTTTATAGCGGGTCGTGACATTCATCGACTCATAGAGACGTAAACTATCGGCAACGCCCGTGATATCCAGTGCCAGACCAAGCAGGGCTTTAGTCGATGGTGCGTAGTAGTCAAGCGCCAGCTCAATCAGCTTTTTTAGCGCCACCCGGTCACGGGCTTGCAATATCACCATCAATTTTCGTAGCGATTCTGAGGGGGTCGCATCCGGGATGAAGCGGATATCGGCTAACGCATCAAGAAATTCAAGTGCAGGCAGGTTTTTCGCGCTGACAGGCGCACGCGCGGGTACCATCCTGACCACCATATTACCGAAATTTTTAACCTGTCTGGCTTTCTCAGTCGCAATGGTTACCGTGCCAGGAACCTGAGTGGTCAGGCCGAGTCGATTATAGAGACTTAAACCTGTGACATACCCTGCCAGTTTGCCATTTTTGTACAACAGGTTTTTGATCTTTTCGCTATCAGATGGCCGGAGTTCACCGAAGATACCCTGTTTAGGACGATAGAAATTGCCTTTGGAAAATCGACGGACCTCTCCTGCTTTAACCAGCTTACCCATCGTCTTTATCGTGCTGTCTGGTGACAGGCGATAAGTCGGAATATCCCGGTAAGTGAATAACTTGCCGGGTTCAAAATGGGCGATCTCGTTTTGCACAATCGACGTAATACTCATAAATCCTCCTGTGCAAAAGTTTACCGACCATTTGTTCTCATCTCAAGTTTTTAGCGCTAAAAACATGGAAGATATCGTTTCAATAAAATGGCTGGAGTATCTGACTCAGCCATTTCCTGCGTGATAAATCACGCCGCTAGTGATCGTTAGTAAAACGTCCGACGAGGGTGGCGGCACCCAGGGCATGGCCTTTTAATTTCGTCACCAGCGCATCATGGGTTAACCCCGCCGGTAACTGGTCAGGCGGTAAATCGGTAGCAACCAGCACAAAGTTGTAGTGATGCACGCCGCTTCCCACCGGCGGACACGGGCCGTAATAGCGGGTGGTGCCGGGAGAGTTCTTGCCCCCGGTATAACCGGTACCTTTTGCCAGTTCCCCCTGGGCAAAGGACGTGCGATCGGCGGCGATGTTATAGGCCACCAGATGCGTGACGCCCAGCCCCTTTCCTCCCACCGGATCGGTGATCATCAGGGCGAAACTGCGTGTCCCGGTGGGCGCATTGGACCAGCTCAGGGCCGGGGAAACATTGTCACCGGTACAGGAAGGATTGCCTTGCGCGTTACCGGCAAACGCCTTTTCCAGCATCGCGTTGTCGGTAAAATCGGATGATTGCAGGGTAAAAATCGGGGCGGCCAGCACTGAGGCCGGAAATAGCGCCAGCAGCAGCGCGCGCTTCAACATAACCATCATTCACTCCTGTTGATGAAGAAACCAACCAAAGAAACAAGTATATACCCTGATTTTCCTCCTTCGACTTCGCTAAACTGAGAAGTGTACCGATTAAGCAATCAGGGAAAGCGGATGTCAGATGCAGCGCTCAGTCATTTCTTACCCGCGACACAGCAATGGTTTCGTGTTGCGTTTCGGGCCCCGACACCGGTCCAGGCCGAAGCATGGCAGGCCATTGCCAGCGGGAAAAACTGTCTGGTGATCGCCCCTACCGGCTCCGGTAAGACGCTGGCGGCTTTTCTGCATGCGATTGATGCCTTGTTCCGTGAACGCAGCCAGGCAGCATCCGTCGAACGCAGCCACAAAACCCGCATCCTGTATATCTCCCCGGTTAAAGCGCTGGCCGCTGATGTCCAGCGCAATCTGCAAATGCCGTTGGCGGGCGTTGAAGCACAGCGCCGTCAGCAAGGCGAGCCGGAGATCGCGCTGGCGGTGGGGATGCGCTCCGGTGACACGCGCAGTGCTGAGCGGGCGCAGCTGCAACGACGTCCACCCGATATCCTGATTACCACGCCGGAATCGCTGTTTTTGCTGCTGACCTCCAAAGCACGCGAAACGCTACAGGGCATCTCAACGGTGATCGTCGATGAAGTCCATGCGGTGGCGGGCAGCAAGCGCGGCTCTCATCTGGCGCTCAGTCTGGAGCGACTCGATGCACTGCTGGCCCAGCCAGCCCAACGCATCGGTCTGTCAGCAACGGTACGCCCACCCGAGGTGGTGGCACGTTTCCTTGGCGGTGCGGGTGAAACGCTGGTGGTCAACCCCGACGCAAAGCGTCCCCTGCAACTGACCATCACCGTCCCGGTTGCCGATATGACCGATATTCAGCAGCGTCCCGATGCGCGCGCTGCTCAGGATGCGACCCTGGCTGCCGGATCGATCTGGCCGCATATCGAAGCCGGTATCCTCGACGAAGTGCTGCGCCATCGGGCCACGCTGGTGTTTACTAATTCACGCGGTCTGGCGGAGAAACTCACCGCACGCCTCAACGAACTCTACGCGCGGCGGCGGGGAGAACAACCAACAGAACCGGAAGAATCCTTCGGCTACGGCTCCTTCACCGGTGGCACCGAAAAACGGGTGCAAACGCCCGATACCTTTATCGCCCGCTCGCATCATGGCTCAGTGTCGAAAGAACAACGGCTGGAGATTGAAACCGCCCTCAAGGCGGGAAAACTGCGCTGCGTGGTGGCAACATCGAGCCTGGAACTGGGCATTGATATGGGTGATATCGACCTGGTGATGCAGGTCGGGGCACCGTTGTCGGTCGCCAGTGCGCTGCAACGCGTGGGTCGTGCCGGGCACCAGGTTGGCGGCACCCCTAAGGGTATTTTCTGGCCGCGCACGCGCCGGGACCTGGTGGATACCGCGGTGACGGTGGATGCCATGCTGGCCGGAAAGCTGGATGCCATCGCTCCGCCACACAACCCGTTGGATGTGCTGGCACAACATACGGTGGCGGCCGCCGCGATGGATACTTTGCAGGTTGATGGCTGGTTTGAGCAGGTCCGGCGTGCCGACCCTTTCCGCACTCTGCCACGTAGCGCCTTTGATGCGGTGCTGGATATGCTGGCCGGACGCTATCCCTCCGACGAATTCGCCAATTTACGCCCGCGCATCATCTGGGACCGCCACAACCACACCCTCAGTGGCCGTCCGGGCGCGCAGCATCTGGCGGTGACCAGCGGCGGGACCATCCCGGATCGCGGTATGTTCAGCGTCATGCTGCCTGAAGGGGAAGAACAGGCGGGCGCGCGACGCGTGGGCGAGCTGGATGAGGAGATGGTGTACGAATCGCGGGTCAATGACATCATCACCCTCGGTGCCACTTCCTGGCGCATTCAGCAAATTACGCATGATCAGGTAGTGGTAGTACCAGCCCCCGGACGTTCGGCGCGTCTGCCCTTCTGGCATGGCGAGGGGGTTGGCCGCTCTGCGGCACTCGGTGAAGCGATTGGGCGCTATCTGCGCGCCATTGATCAGGGTGCTTCCCCAGGCGACACCCTGGATGAATATGCACGCCATAATATTCAGACGCTGATTGCCGAACAACACCAGGCCACCGGCACCTTGCCAACCGATCGCAGCTTACTGATTGAACGCTGCCGCGATGAAACCGGCGACTGGCGCGTGATTTTGCATTCGCCTTACGGCCAGCGCGTGCATGCTCCCTGGGCACTGGCGGTGGCAGAACGCATCAGCCGGATCATGGGTCTCGATCCTGCCGTGGTCGCCAGCGATGATGGCATTGTGGCGCGTTTTCCGGACAGTGAAGGCCGAGTCCCCGGCGCTGAAATGTTCCTGTTTGCGCCTGATGAGCTACAACGGGTGGTGACCCAATCCGTCGGCCAGTCGGCGCTGTTTGCTGCCCGGTTTCGCGAATGTGCGGCGCGTGCGCTGCTGTTACCACGCCGCAATCCCGGTAAACGTTCGCCCCTCTGGCAGCAACGTTTACGTGCCGGGCAGTTACTGGAAGTTGCCCGCCAGTTTGATGATTTTCCCATCCTGATTGAAACCGCTCGCGAATGTTTACAGGATGTCTACGACTTACCCGCCTTGCATCATCTGATGTTGCGTCTGCAACAGGGAGAGATTCAGCTGGTGGAGGTCAGTACCGATTCGCCCTCACCGTTTGCCGCCCCGCTGATGTTTGGTTACGTAGCTGAGTTTATGTATGCCAGCGATGCTCCCCAGGCAGAGAAACGCGCCTCCATGCTGGCGCTGGACAGCAAACTATTAAGTGACCTGCTGGGCCAGGTCGATATGCGCGAACTGCTGGCTCCCGAGGTGGTCGCCCGCGTGGAGCAGGAATTACAACGCACGCTGCCTGATTATCACGCCAGCAGTCGCGAAGCACTGGTGGATTTGTTGCGTGAAATCGGCCCCCTTTCGACTACGGAACTGGCGCTACGCTACAGCGGCGAAGAAGCACTGCATGCCGGTTTAACGGCGCTACAGCAGGCGCAACGGATTTTCCCGGTCAACATGGCCGGTGACACGCGCTGGGCGGTGACTGAGGATGCCGCGCGGCTGCGCGATGCATTGGGAAGCAGCGTGCCCGATACCCTACCCGCCGTGCTGCTCCAGCCGGTAGCGCGTCCGTTATACGACCTGATTAGCCGCTTCGCCCGGACCCATGCGCTGTTTACGGCGTCACAAATGGCCCGGCATTTCGGGCTGGGGCGCGTCGTCGCCGACGATGCGCTGGAGGTGCTGCGCCAGCAGGACAAGGTGCTGAAAGGCGACTTTGCCGCAGCCGACACCGACGAACCGCAATGGGTGGCGGAATCCGTATTCCGTCGCCTGCGCATCCGTTCGTTGCAGGCGGCGCGCGAAGCCACTAAACCGGTGAATCAGGCGGTTTATGTCACCCTGTTGCTGGAGCGTCAGGGCGTATTGAGCGATGCTGCGGCCCGTCAGGCCCAGGGCGCATTGAGTGGCAGCAACGGCGTGCTGCGGGTGATCGAACAACTGGCGGGGGTCGCATTGCCCGCTGCGCTGTGGGAATCACAAATTTTTCCTGTCCGGGTGCGTGATTACCAGCCCGCGATGCTGGATGAACTGCTCTCCAGCGGTGAGGTAATCTGGAGCGGACAACGCGCTCAGGGGGCCAGTGAGGGGTTGGTGTCATTGCATTTAAATGACTACGCCGCTGAAACGCTTCCTGCACCAGACGAGGGAAAAACCGTGGCACTGACACCGCTACAACAATCGATCCTGACGCTGTTGCAGGACGGCAGCGGCTGGTTTGTGCGTCAGTTACTGCCGCATCTGGCAGATGAAACCGCTGATTCCTCATTGGTTTACGAAGCGATGTGGGATCTGGCCTGGCGCGGTTATCTCACCACCGACACCTGGTCAGCACTGCGCACCCTGAGCAGCCAGAGCAGCACACCGCGTTCCCGTCCCAGCCGCCCCCGGCGCGGACGCATCAGCTATAGCACGCCCGCTGCCCGTATCAGCACCGGCCCTGGCCTCAACAGCATGGCGGGCCGCTGGTCGCTGGTTATGCGTCCGCCCCTTGCCGATACCGAGCGCGCGCTGGCGCTGACAGAAAATATGCTGGACCGCTTTGGCGTCATCAGCCGTGGTGCAGCCATCGCAGAACAGGTGCCCGGCGGGTTCCCGGCGTTACAACCGCTGCTGCGTGGCCTGGAAGATGCCGGACGACTGTTACGCGGGCGGTTTGTTGCCGGGATGGGTGCCGCGCAGTTTGCTGACCATACGGCGATTGACCGCCTGCGCCAGCTCGCCAGCAGTCAGCACAGCGGCGCCAGTCCGGTCGCCCTTGCGGTACTTGATCCCGCCAATCCCTTTGGTGTGCAACTTCCCTGGCCGCAAAGCCTGACAGGCAATCGCCCCACACGCCGCAATGGCGCACTGGTGGTGATGGTGCGTGGCGAGGTCCTGCTTTATCTGCCGCAGGGTGGCAAAGAATTGATGACATTCACCGCCAAAACTACCGGTGATGAAATGCATGCGGCAGTGCTGGCGCTGGGCACGGCACTCAAGCGCGAGAAGCATCTTAACTTTACCCTGGAACGTATCGACGACCTTCCCGCCGGGCAATCACCGCTGCTGCCAGCACTGAAAGAAGCCGGGTTTTCCCGCGTACCGCGCGGCTATAGCTGGTACGGCTAGACCTTATCAGGTTTCAGTTCAGAAATTTTTCATCATTTCATCACATGAGCCTCCTTGTAAAACCAGGGGGGTCTGTCCAGGTTTTACTCCTTTCACTTCCCTTGCCAGCCATTCACCATGAAGGAGTTTCTGATGACGGGTGCTGCCAATATATCATCCGCTTGCGCCAGTCATACTGCGCCCCAGCCTGGTCGTAACGCGGTATTTTCCCTGAGCGGGATCTGCCAGTCTCTGCGTAACAGCCTGGCCATGCTCTCCAGCAATCATCAATTGCCACGCACCCCAGCGGAAGGCATTCGACAGGCTCTGAGCAATGTCGGTAGCTACTTTCGTGCCCTCGCCGTTGCCAATCCCCGAGGCATAGAAGCGCCCCCGCTGGCCGCCGCCCAGCTACTGACGATGTGGCTTCTCAGCCTGCTGCAAAAACAGGCCATCGGCAAAGCCACCCGCCAGCTCCCCGGATTGTTGCGTGTTAGCGCAAACCATCCCGATGTGAATAATTTTATCTATCGTCTCAATACGCTGGTGCTTGCTGTCTCAACCGCAGATGACGCCACCAGGGCGTTACAGTGGATTGACGCCTATGTGGCGAGTCGCAGGGAATGGCTGTGCAGTCTGAAGCAAGAAGAACGGGATATTTGCCATACCTTTGTGCAGCAGCTCAGGCGTTGCCTGGAAAAGATGACCTTCTGGCAACCGCGCTCTACCCTGTTGCTGCCCCTGCTAAACAGGCTGGCACCCTGGATCAGCGTTTATCTCGATATCAACTTGCCCGCCCTGACTTTTTCCACAGCAACACCGCACCCCACGCAACGGTTAAATGCCAGTGCGATCATCGATACCGCTGGGCCAGATACAGCATTACGGTTTAAATCGGTTATCAATCTGCCTGGTGACGTTGCCCAGCCAGCGTTGCGGCTTCGTCAGGGGCAGTCGATTTGCCTGCGCGTCCCGAAATGTCCGTCAGGCATTGTGCAACCGGCGGATAACCAGACCGCCGCTTTCGCTATCGCCGGTATTGGCATTGAAAACAATCTGGCAACACGGGTGTGCGTGAGTAATGAACACCTGGCAGAGATTGAGATCAACCGCGCATTAAATCGCGCTACGGCCGGTTATCCCACCGCGTTTTACCGCCATCCGTGGCAGATCGCCGGGCTAAGCGAACCGGTAAACAATGGGGTTTGTTGTGCTCAGGTACCGCCAGCGGCCCCTGCTCCGCTGGCTGCGCCTTATGCTCTGCGGGAAAAAGTATCGATGCCAGCGTCGGGCTGGCATCTCCTGCCACTGGTCGGGGCGCAGGAATTCGAAGACGCCAGCGACCTCGATCCCTTCGGGCCGATGGCCCCTTATGATGACTGGCCATTCTATGAATATGATGAGGAGACAACCCCCGCTGAGATACCGCCAACGCCAACGCCGATGTCGCGGGCGCAAGTGATTGATTACGAGATTAACTTATTCGAGCGCGACAAAAAGATTTTAATCCCCTTTACCTTTCCAACCCGCCCCCGAACAACCGCAACGACGGCCAGAACCTCAGCATTGCCCCCGGCGGTCACGCAGGACAGTATGACGCGGCTATTTGGCCCATCAGAACAGCGAAAACCTCAGGGATCGTGCCGGATAACACAGCCACCGCTGGTTGCCCGCGATCTCAGTGACATGTTAATACAGGCACAACAATGGCTTGGACAGCTACCCGCAACGCGGCTGGATGACAAAATTCATGCCTGTTTCACCGAACTGGCAGGAACGACCCAGCCGCAATGGACGCCTCTGGAGGAAGTGGTATTTCTCTGCAAAAAACTGGTGATAACTCTCCATCAACGCTGTGCGTTCGACGACCAACCACTGCTTAAACTCGTTACACGGTTGTTCGAGGGTTCACGCTTTGCGCAGAATAAGGAAGTGCTGCATGCCTGGATAAACCATCCAGAAGGAAAACAGCAGGTGACTGATATTTTGATTGAGCGGATTGATCGCCTGATTCCTGATCCAGGTAAACTCCTTTCGGCGACTTTTAGCAATCTTATGACGGTGATTCGCCCTGAAAGCACGTCATTTGCCGCACTGAATAATATTCTTATCGATCTGCAAAATAGTTTTAAAAATAATCTACTGGCCTCAGTGATAAATACTGACTACCCCTTGCCTGCTTTTCTGGAAAGTGAAACCGTAATAGCAAAACTGCAATTTCTCTATGTTGAATTTGTCAAAAACCACTTTCCCTGCTTTCGCTTAATCAATAAAGAGGATATCAGTGCGGAAATTGTGCTCTCTCCGAGTGGCGTGCTGTTAAGCGTGGGGGCAGGAATCATTGCCAATGAGGATAAATTAAATAATCTTTCGATTGATAAGTTAAAACAATTTGGTATGCAAACCTTACTGCGGTTCTCGGAAGACTATTTACTCAACCGATTTTCACGTTTCGATAGTTTGCTACAAAAAGGCACCCACCGCTTGTGCGATTATCTCAATCTTCTCGAAGCTGAAGGCGGATTACTGGTTCACGCTTTGTATCTCAACAACAAAATTTATCATCAGATACAATCCGGCGGAGAACAGGTCAGCACGGTTAAAGCCGATTATCAGAAATTAGTGGATATTGAAGGCCAGCTTTGTGCTTTGGCACTCAACCAGATACCTGCGGTGGACCAGGACTTTTTCCTGGCGGCGTCGAAAGAGCCTCAGGGGCTGGAAATCCATTTTATTACCTCGGAGAATGCGTCAGACCGGGTTAAAATACGCCATTTTATTGGTTTTGTTATCACCGCAGATTTCGAACGCATCAGACGCTGCTATTTTATCTCAGAGATTCCGGCACTCAATAATTTCGCAGCACCACTCGCCTATGACGATTCAGGACATTATAACAATAAAGACCACTATGCCCGCTGGATCAATAATCAGGGTAAAAATGCATTTGTGGCACGCCTGTCTGCACAAGGTGTGCATCAATTGTCACAAACGACGTTTTTTGTTGGCGACAAAAAAAACGTACCGGGTGCCAACTACAAGCAGAACTGGCATTTTTACATGCAGAATTTAAGCCAGAATATTGCCAGGCTACGCTTCCCTGAATTAATCACAGTACCAACCAGCGCCCCTGGCGTTGCGGATGCGGTACTCAATTTTTCAGGAAATTTAATCATGCAATTCATCCCGATTGAATCCTGCAAGCAGGCACTGGACGATATTCTTGACCAACCAGATACTGCAAAAAAAAGCCTTGCTCACTCTGGAGGATGCCGCAACTTGTCTGTACGATGCGTCTCCGGAAGGGGAAAGCAGCAAACTGGTTAAGTTTGCTGCCTATGTGGCGCGTTCCGTGGTGGGGAAAATTACAGAAAACATCCGAGCAGAAATAAAAAACAATGCCGGGCAGGCGAGTCTGCATCCGCCAGGCGTCGTACAACTTGAGGAGCAAATGTACCTGCAGGATAGTCAGGTTAAAAACTATCTGGCGAATTCGACGTTATTCCATAGCAGCCTGAGCTGGATGCTAAGTCATGATTCCCTCAATCTTCGCCCGCTCCCCTCGCGGGTAAAAATCCTTGATGTCCAATGGAATACCATAACCGACCAGATTTATTGTCAACTCAATACCGCTCAGGGTGTGAAAAATTACCGGGTCGATCAGAAAAACTTTTTACTTCTGCCCACCAGACATGCCACTGTCTTTGATACATCCACTAATCAGGAACTCAACCTCGACGTTAATAATTTCCTTTCTCACATTGAGAGCAATACGCTAAATGCATTAAAAACCGAACGGCTGGAACAGGACATGCGGGTTTTAGATAAATATGGCGTAATTTATTTTAAAAAAGAATTTGCCGAAATTGATTTTAATACCGCCAATATTACCGAAACCTTTTTTAATAATCTGATTACTCCACCCGGCTGGAGACCCGTACGCCTCTGGGTGAAAAAAGATGATGGTGACACCATCATCACTGAGTGGAAAGACGATAAAAACAGGATTCAATTTCACCAGCTTTCTGAATTTAACGATTTCTTCCGCACCTGGCGGGGTGATCCCATCGACAGGAATAGTATGCCAGTCCGGGCAACGCGCGATATTTCCACGAAAGCGCCATTTTACACGGATATGCTAAGCCCGCTCACCTATGGTTATATGGCATTGAATCCCCATGAGGATCACCAGCGCAAAACGGCGATGCAGGCGTTAATTAAACAAGGTAACAAACTTCCGGACCCACCCCACTTTGCCGAAATCACCTGCCGCAAGATGATGAAGGAGTTAGCAAAGAATTTGCCGATTGATTTTATCCGCGGAAAATTCCCTGCCGCCAGTGAGTTTATCGACAAATTTGCCAAATGGGAAACGGCTGCAACTATTGACAGCGGATTTAAGAAATTTTCCCGTGCCATAGAGATATATCATGCCATGTATCCAGAGGAAGAAACCTTTTACCCGAAAGCAGACAAAATTATTAAAGAACTCAAAAATCTGGACAGAAAAATAAAAACGTATCAATATCAGAACCGGGCATTCAAAGACAGCCTGGAGATGTATTACAAAGACTATCCTGAGCGCGAAATCAAGGTCAACCTGAGGATTAATAAAATCCTCGATGGAATACTCCCCCCTGACATCCCGGATGAAAAAAAGTATTCCTTAAAAACCAAAAACAAACATGACTTTGAAAAAAAATACCCGGCATTTTTTCAACGCCTGAGTGCCAACATAAATGAACTCCATTCTCAGGCAAGGATGGTTAGCAATCTATTTAATAACAACCTTCACCCGAAATTAATGGGGGATATCCTCACTGAATTTACCGGAAAAATCTTTACTGCAGAGGAGGTCAGATCGTTCACCTCAGACTTCAGAAGATTACAAAATAACATACTGGCCGTTACCCCAGACAGATTCCGGATTTTTGAGGAAAGATTTGCCAAAAATGGTCAACTGGTTGCCGGATGTTTTAAAGATGATGCGGAAAAATTATTTTTCAGCCCCGGTGATATCGCCTTCACCACCTTTGATGACCAGCACAAGCATATTTATACGCAAAAAATACCGAATGATGACATTTTTAAACAGGTAGCCATACACGAAACCGGACATATCAACAATGGCCTGGATTATGCGTATACCCCTCCTGAGGTCTATATCGAAAGTTATAATTTAATGAAGAAATTCAGCTTTCGCGGCATCGAAGAGTATGGCAAAGAACTGTTGTCCGACAGAGGACATATGGTTGAATACCTGATGCGCGACACGGAGTTTCTGGAGCGTTTCTGTGACCAGCTATCGCGATACACCACCGACGCCATACACAGAATAAAAATTGGTGAGTTTCGATATAAATATTTAGGCTTACACGCAGCACGCTATCGTAACCGTTTCAGTGATGAGTCTGAGGAAAAACGCAAAGAACTCAAACAACTTATGGATATTGGTTATAACAACCATCAATTCCTGCTCTATTTTATCAAGCAAAATGCTGATTTTATGGTGAGTATCTGGCATCGGGTGGCCGAGCAGGCCTATGAATATCTGGCTCCGAATCAGGAAATTGATAAAGATGCGCTGATAAAATTTGATTTATTAAAATCGTTAGTGTTTAAGGCCGGTGCGGCAATCTTTGATGAGATTAACGCGGGGGCTTCACATTCACATAATCAGGATTAAATAGCTGTGCAGATTTGTAGCGGCACGATTTATCGTGCAATTCCGTGCAGGATGCCGGAAAGACCCGCGCGATAAATCGCGCCGCTACAGGCCACATCTGACCGTAGCGGCGTGATTTATCACGCGTTTTTCCCCGGCACCGTGCGCCACTCAGTTAAACGTCACCATCGTGACCCAGTTGGCATCGCCTCCCGCTGGTGCGCTGCCCACCTTTTTCAGCACCCCGCTATGCGGATTGATGGCATAGCTGCCGGTGACGTCGCTTTTCTCCCCACTGGCAACCAGCCATTTACCATCCTGTGAAATGGCAATGCCGCGCGGCTGTTTCTCCACCGGCCAGCTGCCAATCAGCGTCAGTTTGCCGTCATCTTTATTGACACGATAACCCGTAACCGTGCTGCTGGTACGTTCTGTCACATACAAAAAATGACCATTAGGCGTGATGCGGATATCCGCTGACCAGATACGCGGGGTGGGATCGTTATAATTTGCCGGACGTTCGCGCCCATGTTGCAACTGATATTTCGCCGCGACCGCATTGGGCCATTCGGCGACTTTATCCAGTGCGCCGTTTGGCTGCCGCTTAAATTGCGTAATCACACCGCCCATTTCACCGACGTTATACAAATAACGGTTATCAGGCGACATCACCGAGTGGCGCGGACCATTCTCAGCGGCGGTCGCCACATAGCCGTTGCCAATCGGCGTCAGGCTGCCGTCCGGGGTTAAATTCAGTTGCAGTACCCGATCGACGCCGAGGTTGCCGACATAGACCGAATGTCCGGTGGCATCGGTGATCACCGAATGGGCCACATGGCCGGTTTTATACGCCGCCACCGGCGGTGCTTCTACTTTGCCATCCTTCGCCAGCCGATAAACATGCACCACATCGCCATCGTAGGATGCACCTAACAGGAAACGCCCACGATTATCGACGCTGATATAAGGATAACTGGCCGCTGCCGCCACTTCGGTTGCCTGTGTCAGGTCACCGCTGTGCGCATCAATCGTCCAGCTCACCAGCCGCAGTGGCTGGCTGCGAATCGCAGCATATAAACGGTGATGATCGGGGCTGAGCGCCATCGGCATCACTTTACCGCCCGCCGATGTCTGGCCCAGTAAGGTCAGCGCCCCGGTTTTATC
Organism: Pantoea cypripedii; assembly: GCF_002095535.1. Taxonomy (NCBI): domain Bacteria; kingdom Pseudomonadati; phylum Pseudomonadota; class Gammaproteobacteria; order Enterobacterales; family Erwiniaceae; genus Pantoea; species Pantoea cypripedii. Next base: position 2,057,283 of record NZ_MLJI01000001.1, on the reverse strand, counting down.
ATTCAGGGCATAGCGGGCAATGTTGCCATCACTGGCCTCGGACACATAGACGAAGGTTTGCGCCATCAGCGAGCCGCTGAAGGCCAGGGCAGAAAGTAACGCCAGACGCATAGCAATTTTCATTATTTTTCTCCACAGGGTCAGGGTGGGTGCAGCGTATCCGGCGCAAATCAGGGCGTTAAGGTGTGAATGCCCGAGACAATTTGGGCATTTGTACAGAGGGCTCTGGCTTTCAGTGGGTTAGCCGATGGCAGCAGAAAAAGTTTAATGCGGGATTGTGCGCTGGCTCACTGGTGCCGCAGGAAAGCGCGCATGCGCAGGCTCCCGCGTCACGTGGCTGGGAAAGGTTATGGTGTGATTATTTGTAAAAGAGTCCAATCTCATTATTATGATTCAGCATACAAACATCCCGACCATGCTGTTTGCCGTAATACATCGCTTTATCTGCAAGCTCGATAATACTCTCCAGTGTTCCCCCTTCTTTAACCAGAGCAACACCCGATGTCACCGTGATATTGATTGCGCTATTTTCATAAAAAAATGTTTCGTTGCGAATTTTCACCATCAGTCTTGCGATGATTTTTTTGATATCATCAAGACGCTGACTTTCCACCAGAATAACAAATTCTTCACCGCCATAACGATAACATCTCTCGTATTTCCTCATGTTTGCCACCAGCAAATTAGCCAGACCTTTAAGCACTGCATCGCCGCCATTGTGACCATAACCATCATTGACGGTTTTAAAATGATCGACATCCAGGATAATCAGATACAGATCTTTGTCGTTCCGCGTACATCGCTCCTGCAAACGTGGAAAATCACTGTACAACTTGCTACGTATCGGTAATTCGGTAAGCGCATCGTAGGCACTGCGGCTTGCCAACAGGCGCGACTTGTAAGTATCTACGGCATCAAGGAAGTTTTTCTGTTTATGGAAGTATTCTTTGAGCTGTGGGTGGGTAAAGGCATTGATTTTGATAGCGGCGATAATGTCCCTGACCGATTGATGCATTTTTTTATGCGAATCTGAAATGCGTAATAAATCATTCTCATTGAAATCATATTTAATTAACACCGCATCAACCCATTTACCAAAATCACAATGTTCGTGTGAATGTTCTCCTTCTAAGGTTCTGTCAAAGTTGCCACCGAATAAACTAATTTCGAGCAATTTGTTTGACCATTCATAGTGATTTTTTATGGCTTGATTTAAATTTGCAATATCAACATCGATATCGTAGATAGTTCTTTGCATTATTCCTCCAGGATTTTTAAAACTATGGATAAGCTTACAAAAATAACATTATAGATTTTATAGTTTTTTGTAAAAAAGAATCATCCTGAAGACTATTTTGTTTTTTATGATCCAGGCACGGTGATATGATGCAAGATATTGTTTTATCAACAACCAGGAAAATAAAATATTAATCGGGTGTTTTATTTGTCTTTAATATTCGCCAGATGTTAAATACCCACATCAAATATGAGTAAAGAAATGTCCGCGATACATCGTGCCGTTACAGATTTCGTGCGTCCATCACTTGCCGGATAAACTCCGTCAACGCCTTTAAGGCAGGCGGTACTAAACGGTGACCAGGATAGTACAGACACAACGCACCGAGATTGACCTGCCACTCCGGCATCAACTGAATCACCCTGCCCGCCAGCACATCCGCCGCGATATGCCGTTCTGACATACAGGCAATGCCCAATCCCCCCACCACCGCTTTCTGCGCCGAAGCCAGATCGTTGACGGTGAGCAGCGGCTCCACCTGCACCTTGTAGCTTTGTTGCTGATGGCTCAATTCCCAGCGGTAAATGCTGCCGTCGGCCATACGCATACAGATGCAGCGATGCTCATGCAAATCTTCAGGTTGCTGCGGCGTACCCGCATGGGAAAGATAATCGGGCGATGCCACCAGGATCATGCGCAACGGCGGCGTTAGCTTCACCGGGATCATATCGGCCGGGATATCATCTGCCAGACGGATGCCGGCATCAAAGCCCGCGGCAATAATATCCACCTTATCCTTCTGGCTGTGAATATCCGCGCGAATACGCGGGTAACGAGCGAGAAACGGCAGCAAAATTTCGTCATACCAGAGTGCGCAACTTTCTGGTGGCACATTGATGCGCAGCGACCCGGCAGGATCGGCGGGCAGGCTGGCGATCTCCGCAGACGCGCTGCGGATCAGCTCGACCGCAGGTGCAACCTTCACCATAAAGCGCTGTCCGGCCTCGGTTAACCCGACGCTGCGCGTGGTGCGGTTAAACAGCCGCACACCCAGCCGCTTTTCCAGCCCGGCGACGGCATTGGTGACGGCAGACGGGGAGATTTCCAGCTCACTGGCTGCGCCGCTAAAACTGCCGCGCCGCGCCACTGTCAGCATGATTTCAAGTTCACTGATACCGGTTCGATTCATCAATTATTCCGTTAAACGCAATACCCTTTGCAGGGTCAGGCGGATTATAGCGACATCGCGTGCGTGCTACTTTCCTTGCACCACAGCCTTACAGGAGAACAGCCCATGCGCTCAATCGAACATATCTACATTAATGGCCGCTTTGTCACCCCGGCAGGCACCGAGAGGATGGATATTATCAGACCCTCTGACGGCAGTGTTATCGGCACCGCCCGGCTGGCTAATGAAAGCGATGCATTGCACGCCATCGCAGCGGCCAAAGCCGCCTTCCCGGCATTTAGCCAATATAGCGTCGCGCAACGGCTGGCGCTGCTGGAAACGATGTTTCACGCCATGCAGCAATGTGAAGCAGAGCTGCATGAGGCGGTGCGCGAAGAATATGGTGCGCCGTCCTCACGTTCGCAATGGATGGCAACCTATCCTGCGGATGTCATCAGACAGGTGATGACAGAACTGCAAACGTATTCCTTTCAGCAACAGGCAGGACGCGCCAGCGTGCAGATGCTGCCACTCGGGGTGGCCGCGCTGATCACCCCGTGGAACAGCAACGCTGGCTTTATCTGCCATAAGCTGGCCACGGCGATCGCCGCCGGTTGTACCACGGTGATCAAACCGAGTGAATTTAGCGTACTGCAAACCGACGTTGTTACCCGAGCGCTGGATCGTGCCGGATTACCGCCCGGTGTATTTAACATCGTCACCGGTCGTGGTGCCACGGTGGGTCATGCCCTCAGTACCAGCCCGGATGTGGCGAAAATCTCCTTTACCGGTTCCACCGCCACCGGTCAAACCATTCTGCGCAGCGCCGCCGACAGCTTTAAACGCGTGACGCTGGAACTGGGAGGTAAATCCCCCACCGTGATTTTGCCCGATGCCGATGCCACACGCGCTGCCGAACTTGCGGTGCAGGCCGGTTTTATCAATAGCGGACAAGCCTGCATTGCCGGGACGCGTATCCTGGTGCCAGAACAACGTAAAGCCGAGTTTGAGCAGGCTCTGACCGCCGCCGTGCAGCGCCAGCGTTCTGGCGATCCGGCGGATGCCAGCACCACCATCGGCCCGATGATTAACCAGCAGCAATGGGAACGCGTGCAACGTTACATTGAACTGGGTACACAACGGGGCGCGCGTCTGCTGGCCGGAGGCGTCGGCCGACCGGAGCCGCTGACCCACGGCTGGTATGTCAAACCGACATTATTTACTGATGTCAGCAATGATATGCGCATCGCCCAGGAAGAAATCTTTGGCCCGGTACTCAGCCTGTTAACGTATCGGGATGAACAGGAGGCTATCGCCATCGCGAACGATACCCGGTATGGACTCTCGGCATTGGTGATCGGCGAAGATGAAAGCCGGGCGCGCCAGATTGGTGAGCAGATTCTGGCTGGCAGAGTGATGATTAATACCCTGGCACATGAACCGCGCGCGCCCTTTGGCGGGTTCCGCAGTTCGGGCATCGGACGGGAAATGGGCCAATGGGGCATCACCGCGTTTCTGGAACCACGCGCGTTAACCTTCGCGCCTTAGCGCAATAAATTGCGCCGCTACGCGAGCGGCGCTGTTTTACGCTTTAGCTTCCTGCAACAGCTGCTGGATCACCTTCTCCTGCCCGGCGTAATCGCCTTCACCAAACGCGGTGTAACGCAGCTGGCCGTGGGCATCGAAAATATAATGGGCGGGCCAGTACCTATTGCCGAAGCGATTCCAGATGCTGTAGTTGTTATCCGCCACCACCGGGTATGGCAGCCCCCATTGTTTGATCGCCCGGGCGACCGCCGCCGGATCCCGCTCCCACGGATATTCCGGGGTATGCACGCCGATCACCGTCAGGCCATCCGCCTGGTATTTCTTCGCCCAGTCACGGACATGCGGCAACGTATGCTGGCAGTTGATGCAGTCATAGGTCCAGAAATCAATCAGCACCACTTTGCCCTTGAGATCTGCCCGACTGAGCGGCGCGCTATTGAACCAGTCGGTGCCACCTTCCAGGCCCGGCATAGCACTTTGCGTCTGTTCCACCACCGGCACCGGGGTAATTTTTGGCGAACTGGTCGGCAGAAAGTGGCTCAGCCGCTGCTCAAGATTCTGCGCCAGCGCCGGTGCCGCCTGCAACGCCCCCTGCCGGCCGCTGGCCAGCAGCACCACCGACGCCAGCATCAATACCCCGGCCCCCTGACGCCAGCGCGTCATCATTGCCAGCCCAGGACGCAGACGGGTGAGCAATTCATGTCCGGCATACCACAACACCCCCAGCATCAACGCACATCCGGCACCGTAGGCCGCCAGCAGCAAACCAACCGAGAAAGCATGCTGGCCGGTTATCGCCAGGCTGAGGATCGCCCCGAGTACCGGCCCTGCGCAGGGTGACCACAGCATACCGATCGCCATCCCGGCCAGCAGTGCCGCCGCCAGGCCGGTGCGCTGGTTGCTGGCATTATTGATACGGTTGCCGAGCAGCATAAAAGGCGTGGTGATAAATTGCGCCGCCCGTGTGGACAGCAGCGTGATGGCGGTTAGCGCCAGGAACAACAGGGCCAGCCAGCGCCCTGCGGCCGTCACCTGGGTCACCCAGCTACTTGCCACCGAAATCAGCAGGGAAACAACGGTGAATACCAGCACCATACCCGCCAGCAACGCGGCCATTTGCCCTCGTTTGCCGCGCACGCTGGCAAAAACAAACGGGATGACCGGCAATGTGCAGGGACTCAGTAACGTCAGCATCCCCGCCAGAAACGCGATAATTAACGACATAGGTCACCTCCAGAGAAGTTATTGGGCATTGACGCCATCAACGGCACGGGTAATCACCTGAGCGACCGTGGTCGGGTGGCTCAGCATTGAGGTATGGCTGGCCGCCACGCTGCTAACACTGGCGTGGATGTGCTGCGCCATCGCCCGTTCCAGGTCGGGGTTAATCATCCGATCTTGCGTGCTGACCAGATACCAGCTCGGTTTTTGCGTCCAGGCGGCGTGGCTGACTTTGTCGCCAAAGGCCGCAGCGCGAATCGGCCCCTGGGTCACGGTGAGGAGTTTTTGCTGGCTGGCGGGCGAATCCTGGGCGAAATCCTGCGCCACCGTTGGCGCAGGCAGGTAAAGGAAACCGTCCGGCGTTTTGGCAATAGCGGCACTGCCTGGCGGGGATGGGTAGCTTCCGGCCAGATCGCCGGTCGATTGTCCGACGGACGGTGCGAAAGCAGCGACATACACCAGGCCCTTCACGCGTGGATTATTACCGGCTTCAGTGATGACGGTGCCGCCCCACGAGTGGCCCACCAGCACCACATTGCCCGGCGCGCGGTCGATGGCGCGCTGGGTGGCGGCAACATCATCCTGTAAGGAGGTCAGTGGCAGTTGAACCGCAATAACTTTGATGTGGTGAGATTGCAGCAGCGGAATCACCCGATTCCAGCTGCTGCCATCCGCGAAGGCACCATGCACCAGCACCACGGTGTTAACCGCGGGATTTTCCTGCGCGGCGAGAGAGGCAAAAGAAGCGGTAAGCGTGACAGCGGCAAGGGCACTAAACAGAAACTTTTTCATCGGAAACCTCGTGAATGTGATGGAGTGAAATCAACCACTGCGTTATCTGGCAGTGCGCTTATTTAACCCAGCTGATGTGTTCACGACGTTTCCGCCATCCCCCCTTTTTGTCTCAGTAAATATCCCAGGGCGGTGTTGATACATAAGGCTACAAAAGGGGGACTTTTTTACTCACGCAACAGGATCTGCACATCAAGCCCACCCTGCGCCCGGTTACTTAACGTCAGGCTACCGGCCATCTGGCTGACCAGCTGCGCAGCGATAGCCAGCCCCAGGCCGGTCCCCCCGGTATGGCGATTACGTGAATTCTCGACGCGATAGAAAGGTTCCAGCACCGCGTCCAGCTCCGCTTCCGGGATACCTGGCCCGTTATCACGCACGTGGATCGCCATGCTGCCATCCGCGCCGTTCAGCAATAACACCTCGGCCTGATGACCAAATTTCAGCGCATTATCAATCAGGTTGGTCATGATGCGCCGTAGCGCCTGCTGGCGAACATTGAAGTTATCTTTGCCGCTACAGGGCAAAAAGGTCACGGCTTTGCCGACATCCTGATAATCACAGGCGATGCTATCAAGGAACGCATTGAGGCTTACCCGCTGTGGCGTTTCATCCGGTATCTGTGCCGATCGCGCATAATCGATGCCTTCGCGTACCAGGCGGCTCATATTATCTAAATCGCCCAGCAGCTTATCGCGCAGTTCCGGCTGTTCCGACATTTCTACCCGTAGCTTCATACGGGTAATCGGGGTTTGCAGATCATGGGAAATGGCGGCCAGAATCTGCGCCCTTTCCTTCAGATGATCCTGGATGCGCAGCTGCATGGCGTTAAAGGCGCGTGCCGCCTGCTGCACCTCGGCCGGACCGCTTTCCGGCATGATACTGGCACGGGTCGGTTTCAGCCCTTCCACCGCCTCGGTGAAGCGCATAAAAGGACGCACCACCTGGCGCACGGCGATCCAGGCGCAGAATGCCAGCAGCACCAGTTGAGCAAACAACACCACCGGCAACCAGCGAGCAATGGCGGGCATGCGCGGCCACAGATCCAGCGTCAGCGGTGCGCCATCGTGCAGGGTGATATGGGCCTGAATATGTAACTTCGGGCCGGGGATATTGCTGAAGGTTAAGGGATAGTGCCCACCGAGCGTCTCCTGTAGCGAACGGATGGCATCGCGCGCACGCCAGCTGTCCGGCCAGGGGCCAGCCTGACCCGGTGAAAGTTCATAGCGATAGTTACCGCGCGCCAGTTTTGCCAGCCAGCCCGGTCGTTCTGCGGGTGAGAGATGATCGAGAATCGCTACGCTGGTGGCGACATCATACTCAAGGTTGCCGAGCATCACGGTTTTGGCGCTGCTCATGCGCTCAATCATCAGGCTGACCACCGTCATCCCGTTCGCCAGCACCAGTCCCAGCAGGACAATCAGCACCAGCCGGGACAGCAGCGAACGCGGCCACAGCCTCATAGATTCACCTCTTTGATCATCACCGGGCACGCCAGTACATAACCTTCGCTGCGTACCGTTTTGATGTAGGCGGGTTCGCGCGCATCTTCACGTAAACGCTGACGCAGGCGGCTGACCAGCAAATCAATGGAGCGCTCGAACAACTCGGCCTCACGTCCCTGCGTCAGATTCAGTAGCTGGTCACGGGTTAATACCCGCTGGGGGTGATCGAGAAACACGCGCAACAGGCGATATTCTGCCCCGCTCAGCGCCACAATCACCCCTTCGTTATCCAGCAGATGACGCGCCGAGGTATCCAGCTGCCAGTCACCAAATGCAATCAGGCGACCGGTCTCGGTGATTTGCAGATTCGGTGGCAAAGCACGGGTGCGGCGCAGAATCGCTTTGATCCGCGCCAGCAGTTCACGGGCGACAAAGGGTTTGACCAGATAATCATCCGCGCCCATTTCCAGCCCAAGAATGCGATCGCTGTCTTCACTGCGCGCGGTCAGCATCAGAATCGGCAGATTACGCTGCGGGTCGCTACGTAGCTGACGACATAAGGTCAGGCCATCGTCGCCGGGCATCATAATGTCCAGCACCACCAGATCAATCGCATTGGCCGCCAGCAGCGCGCGCATTTCCCGGCCATTGGCAGCGCCGGTGGCGCGATAGCCGGATTTGATCAGATAGTCGGTGACCAGTTCGCGGATATCCCGGTCATCATCAACAACCAGGATGTGATCAATATGCTCCAAAACAACCCCCTGTCATCAGTCAGCTTAAAAGGATGAATGCAAAAAAGACCGGTACAAAATACCGGTCCGAAAACAAATTATTACCACAAAATCACATCTTTGCGGCATCAACCACCGCTTTGACAAAATCCTGCGGATCTTCTGCCGGTGGATTGTGTCCGATATTGCCGCTAAAGGTGCGATGTTCATATTTGCCGCTGAATTTGGCCCGATACGCCGCCGGAGCCGGATGGGGCGCACCGTTGTTATCCCCTTCGATGGTAATGGTCGGCACGCTGATCACCGGCAGAGTGGCCAGTTTTTTCTCATACGCCGCATATTGCGGTTCGCCTTTCTCCTGCCCGATACGCCAGCGGTAGTTGCTGACGGTGACGGCCACCTGGTCCGGATTATCCAGCGCCTGAGCGCTCTGGTTAAAGGTGGCATCGCTGAATTTCCAGCCTGGGGACGCCTGCTGCCAGATTAATTTGGCGAAATCATGGGTATTTTTCGCATAACCTTCACGGCCACGTTCAGTGGCGAAATAGAACTGATACCACCATTGCAGCTCGGCCTGCGGGGGCAGCGGTTTTTCACCAATCTGCTGGCTGCTGATCAAATAACCGCTAACGGAAACCAGGGATTTGACCCGCTCCGGCCACAGTGCCGCCACGATATCCGCGGTACGTGCGCCCCAGTCAAAACCGGCAAACACCGCCTGTTTAATGCCCAGCGCATCCATCAGCGCCACGGTATCGGCAGCCAGCGCTGAGGGTTGTCCATTACGCGGCGTGCTGGCGGAGAGAAAACGGGTGGAACCATAACCGCGCAGATACGGCACGATCACGCGATAACCACGCGCCGCCAGTTGTGGCGCGACGCTGGCGTAGCTGTTGATGTCGTAAGGCCAGCCGTGCAGCAGAATCACCGGCTGTCCATCGCGCGGACCGATATCGACATAGCCGACGTTCAGCACCCCAGCTTTCACCTGATGGATGGTGTGAAACGCCTGCGCATAATCGGCTTCGGTCGGGGTTGCCGCAGCGGCATGGGTGGCAGCAAACAGCGCAGTCGCGGTGATCAATGTAGCCAGCAAGGGTTTACGAAACATGGCGGTATCTCCAGAAATTTGATTGATGAGTGACAACGCCTACATAACACCATGCCGATGTATTGGGGTTGTTTCTGACAACCCGGTTTTTTGCCTCGCGATGTATTGGTGAGCGACGCAGATACAGTGCGATACAAAGCGCCTTCACAACTTTCCAAAATTTTCCCTTCGAACTGTGCGCGCGATCTCCTATCGCGGCAATATTATGAGATATATCTATTAACACGATATATCTAAATTTATTACAACAGCGCTACCCTTGGTTTAATCTGAAAGAGAGAACATACCCATGCCACAGATCGACGAGTTGGTTCTGGAGCCACCTTTCAACGTGACGCGTGCCAGTCATGTTGTCCTGAACGTTCGCGACCTTGCGGTCAGCAAACAGTTCTATACCGATCTCATCGGGTTGGTGGTCAGTGACGAGGATGATTCCAGCGTGTATCTGCGCGGTCTGGAAGAACGCGGCCATCACAGCCTGGTATTAAAAAAATCGCCGGATGTTCACTGTGCTCGCATCGGCATGCGGGTGCGCAGCGATGACGATATCTACAAAGCGGAAGAATATTTTGCCTTACAGGGCCGGGAAACCGCCGTGGTGGAGCGACCTTATCAGGGCCTGACCCTGCATGTCAGTGACAATGTTGGCGTACCGCTGGAGTTTTGCGCGTCCATGGCACCCTGTGAGCGGATGCTGAAACAGTATCAGCATTACCGTGGTGCCAGCGCCCAGCGTCTCGATCATTACCAGCTCCAGACCAGCGATGTGCGCCAGGCCTGGTCGTTCTATCAACCGCTGGGTTTTCGCGTCAGTGAATATACCTGGTCTCAGGTTGAGCAGGATCAGCATCTGTGGGGCGTCTGGCTGCAACGCAAGGGGAATCCGCACGATATCGTCTTTACCCAGGGGCCGGGGCCGCGTCTGCATCATTTTGCCTACACCCTGCCAGATACCAACGACATGATCCGCGCCTGCGATGTGGCCGGAGCGCTGGGTTACGCGCCACAGCTCGAACGCGGCCCGGGCCGCCACGGTATCAGTGGCGCGTTGTTTGTCTACTTCCGCGATCCGGATGGACATCGTATCGAGCTGTTTAATACCCATTACCAGCATATCGATATCGAACCGGCCCTCGGCTGGAACCTGGCCGATCCCAAACGCGCCGATCAGTGGGGATTACCGGCGCAAAACAAATGGTTCACCGAAGCGACGCCTTTCGCCCATGTCCCGGTTATTCAGCCGGAAATCCCCGTCGATCCGCCCACGCTGGAGCGCTTTCTCGCCCTTGCCAATGATGGTTAGGCGTACCGGCCATCCCCGGTAAACCCTGAGCACGTTATGAAATCAGCCATTGGGAGAAAGGATCGTGAGTACATTCATTCAAAATCCGCTGGTCAGAATTCTGGTCGCCTATGCGCTTGGCGTAATGGCGGCGATGACCGTCAGTGAAGCAGTCACCGAGTTAGGTTCCATCGCCAAAGAGTTCCAGGTATTTGAACACAGCCAGATCGGGCTGATTATGTCGCTGCCGTCATTGATGGTGGCGCTCGGCGCCCTGCTGGCGGGTTACCTCGTTGACCGGATCGGTGACCGGGTGGTGTTGCTGGCAGGTGCGGTGGTGATTGTCGCAGGCGATATCTGCGTGGTCGCCGCCCCGGCCTTCAATCTGTTGCTGGCCGGACGCATCATCACCGGCATCGGTTATGTATTAACCGCCGTGGCGGCGGTGACGCTGTTGATCCGCATCACCACTGGCAAACAACGCAATATGGCGATGGCGCTGTGGTCGACATTTGTCCCCGCCAGTTTCCTGCTGCCGTTTCTCTCAGCGGGCCTCGCGGAGCATTTTGGCAGCTGGCGAGCCGCCTTCGTGGCGCATTCGGCCCTCACCCTGGCGCTGGCGTTTGTCGCCACCGTGAGTCTGCCGCGCCGCACCGCTGAGGAGAAAGCGCAGTTCTCGCGTACCCGTGGTTTACGCGCGGTACTGAGAAGCCCGTTGATCTACCTGCTGGGCATTTCATTCGGTGCCGACGCCTTTTTGCAGACCGGCATTATCTCCACCCTCGCCCCTTATCTTGCCAAACGCTACAGCGTGCCGGTGCTGGAAGTCGCGCACTGGAACGTGGTGGCGATGGTGTGCAACGGCATCGGCTGCCTGATGGTCGGCGCGATGCTGAACCGGGGCGTGAAAGCCGCCGCAATTGGCGTGGTCGGCCTGATTCTCACCGGTGCGCCTGCTCTGGCGATCTACACCCTGCCGCTCGGCTTTATGGTTTCCGTCGTTGCCTCGTGGGTGTTTATGTTTGGCAGTGGCCTGCTGGTGGGCATGTGGGCACTGGCCCCGGTGGTCGCGCCCTCACGCGAAAGCATTGGGGCCACCAGCGGGCTGATCACCCAGCTGACGTTGGTCGGCGTGTTCTTAGGCCCGCCGCTGTTTATCGCCGCGCAAAGCAGCGAAGACCCGCAGTCGCTGGCGCTGCTGGTGATCGCCGGGCTGGTGGTGTGTCTGGCAGGGCTGCCGATCTGGCTGCGCGATGTGCAGCGGCAAACCGGTCACGACCTCAAAACCAATACCCTGAAAAGTCATAGTTGAACGCTGAATAACAAGAGGAAGTCATCATGTTGGATATCGTCATTATTGGTGCTGGCCCGGCCGGACTGGCAACCGCTCTGCGCCTGCATCAGCAGGGCTTTCGCCCCCGCCTGTTTGAAGCGGTGGCCGAGATTAAACCGCTGGGCGTCGGCGTTGATATCAAGCCGTACGCGGTAAAAGAAATCACCGAGCTGGGCCTGTACGACGCCTTTGTCGACATCTCGGTGGAAGCGAAAGAATCGATTTTTTACACCGGCTACGGTCAGCAAATCTTCGGCGAGCAGTGCGGCAAGCATATGGGCTACGACTATGACCAGCGTTTTGTCCATCGCGGCCACCTGCAAATGATGCTGTACAAAGCGGTACAGCAACGTCTGGGCGCTGACGCCATCACCCTCGGCTGTCGTTGCAGCCATTTCGAGCAGGATGACAGCGGCGTGACCGTCCATTTCGATACCCGCTTAAACCTCAATGCGCCGAACAGCGTGCGTGCCGATGTGGTGATTGGCGTGGATGGTATCCGTTCGGTGGTACGCAGCAAATTGTTGCCGGAATCCGCCCGCAGCCACTTCTCCGGCCTGACGTTGTATCGCGGCGTCACGGTGATGCCGCCGTTCAAAACTGGCGGCAGCATTCTGCACATCGGCGACCCGATTCGTCAGGGCACGCTGATCGTCTATCCGATTCAGAACAACGTCGATGGTCAGGGCAACCAGCTGGTGAACTGGGTGATTGAACAGGACGAGAAGCCGCAAACCGAAGAAGACTGGAACCAGGAAACCGGCGTCAAAGAGATCGAACAGGTATTTGATGACTGCCAGCTCGATTTCCTCGATGTCAGCGCGATGATCCGCAACGCCCGCGAATGTTATCTGTTCCCGTTGATCGATCATGACCCATTGCCGCAATGGTCGTTTGGCCGCATCACCCTGCTCGGTGACGCCGCGCACGCCATGTATCCACGCGGTGGCAACAGCGTTTGCCAGGCCTTTGTCGATGCGCGCGTGGTGGCGGAGAAACTCGCCAGTATCAGTGACCCGGTTGCCGCCTTGCAGGCTTACGAGCTGGAACGACGTGAAAAAGTGAACTGGCTGGTGCTGGCATCACGCGGCGAAGGCCCGGAAGTGGTACGCCGTATCGTCGAGGAACGCAGCGGCGGTAAGCCGTTCGACGACATCGAAAAAATCTTTCCCCATGAAGAAGCCCTGTCGATTTTTAGCGAATACCACGCCAAAGCCGGTATGCGCATTCCGACAGAAAAAGAGACCGACCAACCGACGAAGTACCAATCGGTTTTTGCCACCCCTAAATAATTGAGATAAAGGAACTGACTATGAGCAAGATCATCGATGCCAATATGCACTGGCTGCCAGGCGAGCTGTTTTCTGACAAGAAGCTGCTGAATTCATTTCTCAACTGCGTACCGAAACAATATGGCGTGCATACCCGCGTAGAGAAAATCGAAGGCAAAGAACTGAGCCAGCTGATCATCGAGCAGCCGAAAGGCTTCGTTAACCTGAACTACGCCGAAGGGCAATACACGCTGGAAAGCCAGCTGGCTGACATGGAAAAAGCCGGGGTTGATCACGCCATTTTCCGTCTGCCGGTGTGGCAGGAGTGGCTGGACCTGGAGACCTGCAAAGAGGTCAACACCCGCATGGCCGAATACGTGCAACGCAGTGAAGGCCGCATGTCGGCGCTGGCGGTGGTGCCGCCGTGGGGCACCGAAGATTGCCTGCGCGAAGTGGATCGTTGCCTGAATCAGCTGGGCTTCCGTGGCGCGCAGATCGTCGCCCACTACGGCCAGATTTACCTCGACGACGCGGCATTCCGTCCGTACCTGAAATTCCTCAACGACCTGAGCGTCCCGGTGGTGGTGCACCACACGCCGCTGCCGGTGGATTTCAACTCGGTGCTGCCTTACACCAACCAGCGTCGTCAGTTTGGTCGCTGCATTGACCAGGCAACAGCGGTGGGTCGCGAGCTGTTCAGCGGCATGTTCGATGAGCTGCCCAACCTGCGCTTTATCCACTCCATGCTGGGCGGCGCGTTTTATGCCTTCGCCGATATGCTGGTTCCGCCGCAACATCAGTTCAACGATGCCGTCGATCGTTTCCAGACCGGCACCGGCAACCTGCGCGCGCAGCTGAGCAACAACATTTTCTTCGACACCTCCGGTGCGCCGCAATGGGGTAAAGCGCAGCTGGAAGCCGCGGTGAAGGTAATTGGCGGCAAAAATATCCTCTACGGCAGCTCCTATCCGATCCGTAAAGACTGGTTCTTCAAGGGCATTGAAACCATCGAAGGTCTGGATATCAGCGCTGAGGATAAAGCCAATATTCTGGGCGGCAACGCCGCGCGCATGTTTAACCTGGCATAACGCGCCACGGCGCTGCGTCAACGCCGTAAACCCTCCTGTGTCTTGAACACTGCTCAGCCACCATGCTGGGAGCGGCGGGCTTCTGCTCGCCGTATTTTTGCTAAAAGAAGGAGAAAACCCGTGGAACGACCACAATTTATCCGTTTTTCAGCCGACAAAGGTCGGTTGCAGGGATATGGTTTGATCAGCGGTGCCGGTGTTATCGATCTTACGCCGCGCTTTGGCACACGCTGGCCGACGCTGGATGCGGTGATTGCCGATCAGGCGCTGGCGTCCCTGGCGGCTGAGGCGCAAAACCTGCCGGTGGATTACGCGCTGGCCGATATTCAGTACGAAGTGCCGCTGAGCCAGCCAGGTAAAATCCTGTGCATCGGCGTCAACTATCCCAACCGCAACGCGGAATATAAAGACGGGCAGACGGCAGCGGATTATCCGTCGATGTTTGTGCGCTTCATCGAGTCCCTCACCGGCCATCAGCAACCGTTGCTGCGCCCCGCCGAGAGCGAGCAACTCGATTACGAAGGTGAAGTGGTGATCGTGATAGGTAAAGCCGGTCGCCGCATTGCTGAAAGTGAGGCGCTGAACCATATCGCCGCCATTACCGTCGGTAACGAAGGGACGGTGCGCGACTGGGTGCGCCACAGCAAATTTAACGTGACCCAGGGTAAAAACTTCTATCGCTCCGGGGCAATCGGCCCGTGGCTGGTGCCGTTCAGCGATGCCGCACAGCTGGCTGATATTCGTTTAACCACCCATGTGAATGGCGAGCTGCGTCAGGACGATCGTACCCGCCATATGACCTTCTCGTTTAGCTGGATCATCGCCTATATCTCCACCTTTATTCCGCTCAATCCCGGCGACATTATCTTTACCGGCACCCCCACCGGGGCTGGAGCGCGTTTTGATCCTCCCGTCTGGCTGAAACCGGGCGATGTGATTGAAGTGCATGCCGAGGGTATCGGCACCCTGCGTAATACCGTTCAGGATGAGGTGTGATGATGCTGAGCCAGAGCGAATTATTAACCGCCGTAGAGGCGCTCGATCAGGCCGAACACAGCCGCAGTCAGACCGGATTGCTATCGCTGCGCTTCCCGGCGATGACGCTGGACGATGCTTACGCGGTGCAACAGGCGTGGGTGCGGCAAAAGATTGAGGGGGGGCGCAAGGTGATTGGCTGGAAAATTGGCCTGACCTCAAAAGCGATGCAATACGCCCTGAACATCGACACCCCCGACTCCGGCGTGTTGTTCGACAATATGGTGTTTGACGATGGTGCCACCATTCCCGCCGAACGTTTTATTCAGCCGCGTATTGAAGCGGAGCTGGCCTTTGTACTCAAGTCACCGTTACACGGGCCGGATGTGGATGTCGAAGCGGTGCTGGCGGCGACGGCTTACGTGTTACCCGCGCTGGAAATTCTGGATACCCGCATCGTGCGCAGCGATGCCGCCAGTGGCAAAGCGCGCACCATCGTCGATACCGTGTCCGACAACGCCGCCAATGCCGGTGTGGTGCTGGGCAGCCAGTTATTTTCCCCGGAAAACGTTGATATGCGCTGGCTGGGCGCGATTGTGTCGCGTAATGCCACCGTTGAGGAAACCGGGCTGGGGGCGGGAGTGCTGAACCATCCGGCACGCGGCATTGCCTGGCTGGCAAACCGGCTGGCGCAGTATGGCGACCACCTCGCCGCCGGACAGATTGTGCTGGCCGGTTCCTTTATCCGCCCGATTGAGGCCCGTCATGGCGATACCATCCATGCTGACTATGGCCGTCATGGCTCGGTCAGCTGCTACTTTGCGTGAGGCAACGATGTCCGCACCGATCAATGGTTTTAAACAGGCTTTGCAACACAAACAGGCGCAGATTGGCCTGTGGCTGGCACTGGCCAGCCCCTACAGCGCCGAGATTTGCGGCGCTGCCGGTTTTGACTGGCTGCTGCTGGATGGTGAACACGCGCCCAATGATGTGCCGCTGCTGATGAGCCAGCTCCAGGCACTGGCGGCAGCACCGGCACATGCCGTGGTACGTGCACCGATGGATGCCCCCTGGTTGATAAAACAGCTGCTGGATATTGGCGCGCAGACGCTGCTGATCCCGATGGTGGAGAGTGCAGAACAGGCGCAGGCGCTGGTGAAAGCGGTGCGCTATCCGCCGCACGGCATACGCGGTGTGGGTGCGGCGCTGGCACGGGCTTCGGCCTTTAACCGCACGCCGGATTATCTGACCACCGCCAATGCGCAGATTTGTCTGCTGGTGCAGGTGGAAAGCCGTGCGGGCCTGGCGCAGCTGGATGCGATTACCGCCACTGAGGGTGTCGATGGGGTGTTTATTGGTCCGGCCGATCTGGCGGCAGATATGGGCTATCCGGGACAACCCGCCGCCGCTGAGGTACAGCAGGCGGTAGAAGCGGCGCTGCTGCGCATTCAGTCACATGGCAAGGCGGCGGGGATTCTGAGTGCCGATGCGAAACTTTGTGCGCGTTATCTGGCGCTGGGTGCCACCTTTGTCGCGGTGGGCAGTGATGTCGGGCTGCTGGTGAAAGCCACCTCGGCACTGGCGGCGGATTTCCGTTAATTGCACAAAACCGTGGCGGCGCGGGTCAGGCTGGCTGCCACACCACGTCCAGCGTTTCCCGCACTGCGGCCTCTTCCAGATGACGCACCAGAATATGTTGCATCTCAATCAGTTTTTCGTCATTCAGCGCGGTTAAGGTGACACGAAAAATGCCGTCCAGCGCTTCCATCCGCACTTCGCCCATACTCATGCGGAAATGGCCGCTGTTTTCATCCATCACCACCGGCGTGCGATGCTGAAAATGGCTGCCGAGGCGGCGCAGAAAACGCTCACCGTTAGGGGTGACGATATTGGCCACGCATGTTGCCGCCCCATCGCTCAGCATCGGCGCATTGAGCAGGGCTTCGATCTGGTTGGCCGCGACATGGATAATCTCTCCGATACGCGTCACTACCTGCTCCGCTACCGGTTCCATTTTGGCGCGCAGGCTGAGTGCACGTTTCAGATGATCCATCGCCTCCACAATCGCCTGCGGTGACTTGCCGTGCCCTTGCCCCTTCGGCACCACGCGCGCCACCAGCATATCAATCACGGTTTTATTGGCGCTGAGGAATGCATTCCCTTCCTCGGTGATGGTGTAGCGTTTGCGTCCACCTTTCTCTAAATCGATTTCGGCGTAGCCGCGATCGTAGAGCCAGGTTAAGGCCGGATAGAGTACGCCGGGGCTGGGTTTATAGGTGCCGCCCAGCCGTTCGTTGACTTCATGAATCAGTTCGTAGCCATGGCTGGGTTGTTTGGCGATAATTGCCAGCAATAACAGACGTAATTCGCCATAATCAAAGGCGCGCGCCCGGCGGCCCGTTTTGCCACCCGCAGGTTGCGTGTCCAATTCGCTCTGTCCGACCATGTCTGCCCCCGCGCTGTTACCTGAATAACCACACAAATCTCACTGAATTTAAATATATCGAAATTTTCGATATAGTCCAGATGGATATGACTCACAGGCAATATAGAGAAAGCGGCGGGCAGATACAAATACTGCCCGCTATCAGGGGATTAGCGTGCCAGCACGGCAATAAAGTCGCATTGAATTAAGGTATTGCCGCTGAAGTTGCCCTCCAGCGCGTGACGTGCCGGGCGTGAATGTGGCTGCGGAAAAGCCTGTAGCCAGTAGCGATTCACCACCTCGCGCTGGGTTTTATCCTGCATCCATAACGTCACCTTGATAACATCTTCCATGCTGCCGCCTGCCGCACAGACGATGCTCGCCATATGCCGGAACATCAGCGCGCACTGCTCGCCCAAATCGGCGGGCACCTGCTGCGTCTGTGGGTCCCGGCCATAAATCACCCCGGAATACAGCATCGATCCCACCCGACACGCAGCCGGGATCGGATTCGCATGGGGAAAAGCGTCGATATAAATGCTTTCGCGTGTAGCCATATTGCCTCCTGATTAATAATCGTCATCCGCCATTTTCGCGCCAAAGCGGTACACCAGACGCAGGCGCTCGGCGTGATAGTTGCCCGTCACCTCATTAGGGGAATGGACGTAGTCAAACTCGAATTCCAGATGCAGGCGTGGCGTGACGTTGTAACCGAGAATCATAAAGGCCGCGTTGATATTCTCGGCCGGCAGCGGATAGTAAATGCCGCTGGAGTCTTCCAGTTCCAGCCGCGTCAGGCCAAACACCCCGAGGTACTTCTCGTCGTGATACGCATAGCGCAGGGCAAACGCCTTACCGGGCTGGTTGGTGGTGACCATCGAAACCAGTGGTTGACCGCTCTCCAGCGGAGTATGGTCATAAATGCCGTAGCTATAAGGGGCGAAGAACCCCCCACTCAGGAAGGCATCCTCTTTACGCGGCACATAGGTCGCGGCGAAATAGAGATCGTGATTGCGCGTTTTCATGCCGATACGCCCGGAATAAAGGTCGGTATCGATGTTGTGATAGGGATACGCCTGATCGCTGGCGTCCCATTCATGCAGATATTGCGCGCCCCAGTACGGCGTCCAGTTACCAAACTTCAGCGCGGAGACCGGCAGTTGCACCCCGCCATAACCCAGCTGGGCGCGTTTATCAAAGTTGTAATACCAGGCTTCGGCGAGGGTGTTCCATTGCTGCCCATAGCGCAGGCCCACGGTGGTGAAGCCATTGCTGTCCACCGATGGCATGCTGGTGTCTTCAATCTCAGGGGCACCGGCATCGCCTTTGCCAAATTCGTCCGAACTTTCGGGTTTGAACCGATAAATGCGGTACGCATTCAGCCGGAAGTCGCCGGTGTTATTCAGGGCATAGCTGCCGCCAAACCCTTCATACAGCGCCGGGATCATGGTCCAGCCTTCACCTTCATTGGCGAAGGGCGTATCCAGCCCGATACGTCCGCCCTGGAGATCAAAGCCATATCCCTGATAACGCAGGAAGGCCTTACCCAGCACGGTCACGTCTTCGGATGGCAGATAGATCTCGGTCTTTTCCGGATCGTCGTTGTTTAATCCAAAGTTATAGGCCCCATAGACCCCCAATCCCACGCTAAATCCCGCCGCCTGCGGGCTGCGGTACTGGATATCCCCTCCCGCCGAGCTGGTGCGTTTATTGGGCAGAGTGCCGCTAAATTCTTTAAAGAAGGTCATGGTTTTTAGCTCGCCCGAGATATTGCCTTGTGTGAGCCAGTCATTAAAGCTGTCGGAGTCAGATGCAGGTGCTGCCTCCGCAAAGCAGTTACCGCAGAACAACGCCAGAGGCACTACGGTTAATGCAGCAATTTTGGTTTTTTTCTGAACATGCATTGCCTGATAACCTCGTAATAATGTGTAGGGTTTGCAGGTGCGCATCAATGCGCACCCTACGTCCTTGTAGGGTCGGCATTAATGCCGACCTTTTTTAGGCACAGCGAAACCATCCGCGTCCCGTGAGGGAACGGTCAATTGACACTTTGGGTTACCCGGGCAAAACGACGTCACCCGGTACGACAGGAGTTCAGGCTTTGCAGCCTGAGATTACTTCTGCAACTGCGACAGCAATGCCTTGCCGTAGTCGTTGCCGTTGGGTATGCGGGTGATGGTGTGAATGTGGAAACGCGCCGGTTGCTCATTGGTCAGCCACATGCCGCTGTGATGATCAAACTCCAGCATCACCACCGGGCTTTGCAGGCGGTAATAAAACACATCGTCATCACCGTGGCCGCCAATCCAGCTCCACCAGCTGTCATCCAGATGGTCTTCGATTTGGCGCAGACGCCAGGCTCGCGGGCCATCCGGCAGAAAATCGACAAATACCGCCACCAGCGCCATCAGGCTGGCGCGCTGCGCCGGGGTAAACTCCGCCACGCATACCCCTTCCAGCGGGATCACCCGGTTATCCTGAAACGCGCCACCGAGATGGCGTTGATCGGCAAAATTAAAGCGTTCGGCAGGCATCAACGGGTCTTCCATCAACGCATAAATGGTGGCGCGTTGTTGTTGATCGCTGCTAAGGGATTGCATCAACGCCAGACCGAGCTGCTCCTCTTCACGGAACAGCACGCAATCGCTGGCATCACCCCGTTCGATCACATTGGGTTCAACGCCAAAAAAGGTCGGCGCAATCACCAGTTGCCTGCCGCTGATAAAGCAACAAAACGCCACATGATGACCGTAGATCGACCAACCCCACGGCTGCGTGGTCGAGGGGGTGCCAAACAGCAGAAAATGGAAGCTCCAGCGGTTCATGATGTGGGTGAGATCGTAGAGTTCACCGAGAAAATGGTTGGCATCCATCACCTGCTGCACTTTGCGGAAACCGCGTGCGCTGGTGCAGCTTTGCAGTAAGGACCAGAAAGCTTCACGGGTTGGCGCGGCGGTTTCATCCAGCCGGACACCATAATCATTGAAAGGAATTTCCGGGTTGTACCAGGCACGCCACTGTTTGGCGTCGATGGCATAACTCACCTGCTGCTGTTGCGCGCTATCCAGCGTGGACAATAATGCCTGTGCCGCCCTGACCGCCTCCTCCACCGCAAACCCTTCATCGCGCAGGGCAAACAGATCCGGCTGCACTTCGCCATTGCTGGTGATACCGCGAAAAGTTTCATCCAGCATCGCCTGCCAGTGCGCCCTGAGTTTTTGCGCTTTGTCGGTAGCCAGCATCCGCGCACCATAGGTTTGCAGATCGACACCGCGCGCCAGCCCGATACGTTCGGCATCCGCAGGCATCAGGTAATCACGAAAGTTGTCACGGGTCATCATGCCTCCTGGCAGGTTTCGGCAACCACCGGATTCTCGATATGACCGAGGCCTGCAATCTCCAGCCGCATCACATCACCGGGTTGTAAAAAGCGTCCGGTCGGCGCACCGATGCCGGAGGGCGTACCAGTCGCCAGAATGTCGCCCGGCTCCAGCGTCATCACCGTCGAGAGATAGGCAATTTGCTCATAGATGTCGTAAATCATGTCGCCGCTGTCGGCATGCTGACGCAGTTCGCCATTGACGAACAACTTCATCTCCAGCCGCAGGGGATCGGGGATTTCATCGGCAGTGGTGATCCACGGCCCGATCGGACCATGGGTATCGAAGGATTTACCCAGTGTGAAGGTCGGTGACTTGTGCAGCCAGTCACGCGCCGAGACATCGTTGACGATCAGATAACCGGCAATCACGCCTGCCGCCTCACTGGCTTTAACGTGACGACAGCGTTTGCCGATCACCACGCCAAGTTCGATTTCGTAATCCATTTTGTTGCTGGCATCGGGTTTCACCACCGGTGCGAACGGCCCGTTGATGCAGGAAACCTGTTTGTTAAACCACAGCTGGCTTTGCGGAATCGGAATGCCCGCCTGACGCGCTTCTTCCGCATGTTTGCGGTAATTCATGCCAATGCCGAGAAATTTCTGCGCGTCCTGAATTGGCGCTTCCAGCTGTACCGCACTTAACGCGAAGGCCGGAGAACCTGCTGCTGCGAGGCGCGGGCGCAGCGGCGTTAATCCTGCCAGCAGCTGGCGCATGGAATCCCCCACACCAGGTACACCAGAGAGATCAATCACCTGATCCCCCACCACTTTGCCAATGCGGGTGCGGCCCTGTTCGGTAAAACGTACCAGTTTCATGCTGTTTTCCTTTGCTGTCAGACCTGATGAGGGGTTAACTGCGAGAGCAGAATTTGCCAGCCACCGGCGATACGGCGCAGTACCAGCGTCGAGAAGCCGTAACGCTCTGCTTCTTCACCGGTTTCCAGCCGCCGCACCCGGTTACGGGTGTTGCCCGTCAGGATGGCGATATCACCTTCGATACGAATTTCCGGAGGGTCACGCTGGATAGCCACAAATCCCCCCATCCGTTTCACATGCGCCAGAAACTGCGCTTTGTTATGCACCATGCCGGTACTGTGGATATGGATAAGATCCGCTGCCAGCATGTTTTCCAGCGCGGTTAAATCCGCTTCGATAAGCGCGCGCTGCCGCTGCTGTTCAAACGCCAGCAATTGATGAATCAGCTCAGTCATCAGATCAACCCCGGATAGGAGCCGCCATCCAGTTGCAGGTTCTGACCCGAAATAAACCCGGCCTGCTGGCTGCACAGAAACGCACAGGCGGCACCAAATTCAGCCGGTGTGCCGTAGCGTCTGGCGGCAATGGATTGCACATTCCTCTGGCGTGCCTCTTCGCGGCTGATGCCCTCTTTGGCTATCAGGCGTTGCAGCATAAATTCCTGGCGTGGTGTATCGATCCGCTCCGGCAGCAGGTTATTTATGGTGACGTTGTCACGCACCACGTCCTGGCTGATCGCTTTGCACATCGCGGTTAACGCCGCACGCGCCGAGGTGGAGAGCCCCATCATGTAATGTGGCGTTTTCACCATCGCCGAAGTGATATTGATAATGCGGCCAAAGCCCTGTGTCTGCATGGCAGGCAGCCAGGCGCGGATCAGCTGAATCGCAGGAATAAAGTTGGCTTCCATCGCCTCACGCAACGCGCTCGCTTCCCAGTCCGTTAATGCCCCAGGCTGTGGCCCGGCATTGTTGGTAACGAGGATATCAACCTGCGGTAAAGCGCTGATGATGCTGCTACGCCCGGCCTCGCTGGTTAAATCCGCGCAGATGTAGCTGATTTCCGCCGCTGGATTTTCCTCACGCAACCGCTGAGCAGCGTCCTGCAATTTGGCTTCATAACGCCCGTTCAGCGTGACGCGCACCCCTTCTGCCGCCAGTGCCTGCGCACACGCCAGCCCCAGCCCCTGTGACGACGCGCAGACAAAAGCGATTTTATTGCGTATGCCCAGATCCATGATTTCTCCCTGCATTGATGACGTGGATGACGGTGCGATAACGAATAATTAGATATATCTAGTATTGCGATATGTCAGAATATTGCACGGCTCGACGCTGCAAAACTAAGAGGCGGGTCACGGATCGTTAACAGGATGTGAAAATGAGAAGTGTTTTGATCGGGGGGGGAATGTGCGGTTATCAGCATTCTTGCCTACAACCGCACTCAGCGCGCGATGATTATTGCCCGCTGACCGTACCACTCAGCACCGCGGGCGCATCGGCTTTCACCAGGAAACAGATCAGCGTGGCATCACGTTCTCCGCGAATATCCGGCAGTGATGCCGCATCGCTGACCGCATCACCTTTATGCAACCGCTGCTCACCGATACGCACCACACCCTCCAGCAGGGTGATCCAGACGGCAAAGCCCTCACGCTGCGGCACCTGAATTTGCTGGTCTCTTTCCAGTTTCAGATCCCAGGCATACACCGCCTGACGTAACGTCAGCGGTGCATCACTGCCTTCAGGTCCGGCCAACAGCGTCCAGGCATTTATCGCTGCGCCCTCGCCACGCGTGAATTGCTGCACCCGCCCTTCGCCACCCGCGCTGGCGGGCCGGATATACGCCTGCAACATTTCGGTTTCGATCAGCGGTGCCGATTCCTCATGACGCAAACCGTCACCAGCATTCACCACCATCACGCGTTTGGCGTTAAGCGGCGTGCGTTCGCCATCTTCATGCTGATGCTGGGAGGAACCGCGCCAGACGTAAGTGAAGATCTCATCATTCTGATGGCTGTGCATCGGTACGCGCGCGCCGGTTTTCAGCGTCATCTGATCCACAATCGCCAGCGGGCCAAACGCCTCGCCAGGACGCTGGCGGCGAATGGTAAAAGGACCATATTCAAACAGCTGGTCGCGCTGTGCACGTAACACGTTCATTTTCAGCCTCCACAAAATCAGTTTATGGCAACCATGATAGTGACTGGAAAATTGCACACCAGTAGGGGGATTTGCTCGGTTAAATCAAATTTTTTGACAATTGATCATTCGCCATCGTTGCGGAAATTACGTAAAATAAGCGCTTACTTTCCGCAGGCCATACAAAATGAATCGGACAGAGCAAATTCTTGCCGCAGCAGAACAATGCATGCGGCTTAAAGGCTTTCACCAGACTTCAATCCAGAATATTGCCCGTGAGGCAAATATCAGCGTGGGTTTGATTTATAAATATTTCACCAATAAAGAGTCGATTATCGAAGCGCTGGTGTTAAACATCACGCAACGTTTAAAAGATCGCTTAAATGATGATCTGGAAAAAATTGCCAAATCAGGGGGTCAGGCACGCCTGCCGTTGTTTTCCGCCGGGCTGGTACCGCGTGAAGTGGAAAATGATATTGTGTTATTAATGGAAATATCGTCTGAATCGATGCGTAACCCGCGCATTATGCAAATCATGACCAATGCCTGGCAAAATCTGAAAGATAATTTTATTGCTAAAGAACAGGCACTGCATCCTGAGAAAGACAGCAATGTTATCCATACCCGCTTATATGTGCTGTCACTGATTATTGACGGCATTATTATCCGCCGCAGTATGAAACAACGCGACATTGCACCGTCCTTTGTGCCATTTTTTGACGGCATTATCAACGACGTGAACAATACCGTGGTTAAACAATAAATTAAGGCAATAAATGCTCGCTGAGAATCGTGCTCAGACGCGCCAGTTCCTGTTGATCTAAACCATCGTCAACAAAAGTACGACAGGCCACACCATCAATCAGCAGTAACAAAAAATGGATCTGATTAAAACGTTGCTCCGCCGTCGCCTGGGGTTCCCGCTGCTGAAATACATTATCCAGCATGGCAATTAATTGTTGCTCTTGCTCAGCGAGAATGTCACGCACACTGGCATTACGTGAAGCCTCAGAATAGACTTCCAGCAATAAACACTGGTCCTTAATTGACCATCCCTGCCAGAATACCGAATCTCTGGCAATAATATCTGCCATCTGCGGTTGCTGACTGAGTTTATTTTCCAGAAAGGTGCGCCATTCTGTCGCGATGACCTTTACCGTTTCAATCACCAATAATTCTTTGCTGCTGAAGTAACGATATATCTGTGCCGCACCCAGCCCACTTTCAGCACTCATCTCTGCCATGCTGGCACCATGAAAACCAGAACGACTGAAACAGACTTTCGCCGCACTAATAATCAGCTGTTTGCGCTGGAGCGTAAAATCTTCAAAGTCTTTCCTGGTCAATTTGAAACCTCATCAAAAAAAATGTACGAATTCGTCGTCGTGGGCCGATATTTAATCGGCCCACGGGATTTTACAGCTTGAGTTCCGACTCTTTCAATGCGGTCCCGCCACCCATCACTTTGTAGAAAGTGATGAGATTCAGGTAATAGGCCTGTTGGGTGGTCACCAGGCTGGTGCGCGCGCTATACAGCGTGCGCTGCGCGGTCAGTGCATCCAGGTAGGTATCAATGCCGTTGCGATAACGCAGATCTGCCAGATGGTAGTAGGTCTGCGAGGCCGTCACGTTATTACGCTGGCTGGTTAACTCGTCGTTGATGGTGCCACGCCGTGCCAGCGCATCCGCCACTTCCTGGAACGCCGTTTGCACCGCTTTCTCATACGCCGCGACGTAGTATTCCTTCTCCGCTTTGGTGTATTTCAGCTGCGAAATATTGTAACCACCGGTGAAAATCGGCAGCGAGATGCTCGGCGCAAACGACCAAATCCCGGCACCGTTTTTAAACAGTGAAGAAAGGTCAGAACTGCCCACGCCACCGCTGGTGGTCAGCGAGATGGTGGGGAAGAAGTTGGCGCGCGCCGCGCCAATACTGGCATTGGCTGACTTCAGGTTATGTTCCGCTTCCAGTACATCCGGACGATTCAACAGCGCATCCGACGAAACACCGGCTGGCACCTCGCGGAATGCCTGCCCCAGCGCATCAATACCCTGTGGCAACAGGTTATCCGGCACGCTGCGTCCCACCACCAAATCCAGCGCGTTTTTATCCTGCGCCACATCCGTGGTGTAACTGGCCACATCCGCCATCGCCGAGTGATAAGTGGTTTCAGCAGAGGAGAGATCCACCATTGAGGCGGTGCCATGTTCCATCTGCTTGCGCGTCACTTCCATCGACTGACGGGCGCTTTCCGCCGTATCTTTGGCGATCGCCAGATTGCTGCGATCGGCCGCCAGCTGTAACCAGTAATCTGCGGTGTTGTACAACACCGTCAGGCGCGTACTGCGTGCCCCCTCCAGCGTGCCGAGATAAGTTTCATATTGCTCGCGCGTCAGGCTCTGGTTCTTGCCAAACAAATCCAGCTCGAATGAACTGACGCTGCCCTCGGCTTCATAACTGTTGCTGATCGCAGTCTGGTTGCCTTCGCCCGTCAGGGCTCGTGAACGGGTGCCACTGACACCCGCATTGATGGTTGGGAATAACTCCGACCGTTCCTCACCGTACTGCGCATGGGCGGCTTTGACACTGGCGACTGCTTCACGCAGATCGCGACTGCTATCCAGCGCCATCGCCACCACCTGACGCAGTTGCGGATCGAGAATATATTCCTGCCAGCCGATATCACGATAATTAGCCGCCTGAGCGCCCTGCAATGAACGATAGGCCTCGCCGGAAGGCATGGTTTTGCTCACCGGGGCTTCTGGTCGTTTATAGTCCGGGTCCAGTGAGACACAGCCCGCCAGGAAACAGGGTAAAAAGATCACTAAAAGTTTTGCTGACATGTTATTCCCCCGTTTTCTCAGCAATTGCAGTGTGGCTCGCATGGCTATGCGGCATCCCAGGGAATACGCGACGGACCAGCACAAAGAACAGCGGAACTAAGAAGATGGCTAACAACGTGGCGGAAATGGTACCGCCGATAATGCCGGTACCGATGGCGATACGGCTGTTAGCACCCGCACCGGTCGATATTGCCAGCGGCAATACCCCGGCAGTAAACGCCAGCGAGGTCATAATGATCGGACGCAAGCGCATCGATGCCGCGTGCATCGCCGCTTTCACCAGGTTTTCCCCTCGGCGGTAGTTATCCTCAGCGAATTCCACGATCAGGATGGCGTTCTTGGTCGACAGACCGATGATGGTCAGCAGTGCCACCTGGAAATAAACATCGTTTTCCAGACCGCGCAGCGTAATCGCCAGCAGGGAGCCAAACACACCCAGTGGCACCACCATCATTACCGAGAACGGCACCGACCAGCTTTCATACAGCGCCGCCAGACACAGGAACACCACCATCAGCGAGATGGCATACAGCGATACCGCCTGGTTACCGGCCAGTCGCTCCTGGTAGGACAAACCGCTCCACGCAAAGGTGGTGCCTTGTGGCAATTTACTCGCCAGCTTCTCCATCGCCGTCATGGCATCACCGGAACTTTTGCCGCTTGCCGACGCCCCCTGAATCTCATAGGACGACAGACCGTTGTAGCGAGACAGCACATCCGGGCCATAAGTCCAGTGCGAGGTAGAGAATGACGAGAACGGCACCATCGTGGTGTCACCGTCGCTATCGGTACCCGTCACAAACCATTTATCGATATCCTCTGGTTTACTGCGGAACTCTTCATCACCCTGCATGTAGACCTTTTTCACCCTGCCGCGATCGGTGAAGTCATTGACGTACGTGCCGCCAATCGCCGCACTTAGCGTGCTGTTGATATTGCTGATGGTCAGGCCAAGCGACTGGGCTTTCTCGTCATCGATATCCACCTGCAACTGCGGCAGATCTGGCAAGGTATTGGCACGAACGCTGCTGAGCACCGGGTCCTGATTGGCATCGGCAATCAACTGGTTGCGTAGCTTCAGCAACTGGTCACGATCGGTGGCGCCGCGTCCCTGTAATTCGAAGGTAAAGCCATTCGACTGACCCAAACCTGAGATGGACGGCGGCGACAGGACAAACACCTGCGCATCACGGATAGCGGACAGGTTCATCATGGCGCGTCCGGCAATGGCATCAGCGGTATTGGCCGCGCCCTTACGTTCGCTCCAGTTTTTCAACGAGATAAAGCCCACACCGGCGTTCTGCCCGCTACCGGCAAAGCTGAAGCCGTTCACCAGCATGCTGACGTTGACGTTATCTTTCTCTTTGGTGGCGAAGTATTGCTGGATCTGACGACGGACTTCGCTGGTACGGTTTTCCGTGGCACCCGGAGCCAGCGTGTATTGCACCATGATATAACCCTGGTCTTCAGTCGGCAGGAAGCCGGTCGGCAGACGCAGATACATAAAGGCACAACCAATCAGCAGCACCGCGTACAGCAGCAGGTAACGCACCGAGCTGTGAATCACATGCCCGACTTTATCGTGATAACGCGCCTGGATTTTCTCGTAGCTGCGGTTAAACCAGCCGAAAAAGCCTTTCTGCCCGCTTTCATGATCGTGCGGTTTCAGCATGGTGGCGCACAACGCCGGGGTCAGCGTCAGGGCGACGATCACCGACAGCACCATCGAAGACACAATGGTGATGGAGAACTGGCGATAGATAACGCCGGTTGAACCGCTGAAGAAAGTCATGGGCAGGAACACCGCCGACAACACCAGCGCAATACCGATCAGCGCACCGGTGATCTCCTTCATCGATTTTTCGGTCGCTTCCCGTGGCGGCAGATGTTCTTCACGCATCACGCGCTCAACGTTTTCTACCACCACGATGGCGTCATCCACCAATAGCCCGATGGCAAGCACCATCCCGAACATCGTCAGGGTGTTGATCGAGTAGTTGAACACCGCCAGCACGCCAAAGGTGCCGAGCAACACCACCGGAACGGCAATCGCCGGGATTAACGTGGTACGGATGTTTTGCAGGAACACAAACATCACGATCACCACCAGCACAATCGCCTCAACGAGAGTTTTGACCACCTCTTCAATCGAGATTTTAACGAAGTCGGTGCTGTCGAGCGGATAGGCGATGTCATAACCGGTTGGCAGGCTGCTACGGAACTCATCGACCGTGGATTTAACGACCTCGGCGGTGGACAGTGCGTTGGCACCGGACGCCAGCTGAATCGCGATACCCGAGGCCGGATGACCATTGGCCAGCACGTTGGCGCTGTAGTCATCATCCCCCATTTCCACTCGCGCCACATCGCTCAACCGTACCACTGAACCATCTGTCTGGCTTTTCAGTACGATATTGCGGAACTGCTCTGGCGTTTGCAGACGCGAACGGGAACGCACAGTGGCGACCAGTTGCTGCTCTTTACTGGCGGGTTGTGCCCCCAACTGACCGGATGAGACCTGGGTGTTCTGCGCTTCCAGCGCGGTTTCCACGTCAGAAGGCATCAATGAATAGGAAGCCAGTTTCGCCGGGTCCAGCCAGATACGCATCGCGTATTCCGCACCAAACACCTGCACGCTACCGACGCCCGGCAGACGAGCCAAGGTGTCTTGCATGTTACTGACCAGGTAGTCAGCCACGTCCGCAGAGGTGCTTTTGTTGTTTTTGTCGTACAGCGCCATGATCAGCAGGAAGTCACTCTGTGCCTTCTCGACGGTCACACCCTGCTGGGTCACCGCGTCCGGCAAACGGCTTTCCGCCTGCTGCACCTTGTTTTGCACCTGGACCTGGGCAATATCAGGGTCAGTGCCCTGTTCGAAGGTGACGGTGATTTTGACCTGGCCGGTTGACGCGGTACTGGTAGACGAGAAGTACAACAAACCATCAAGACCGGTCAGTTGCTGCTCAATCACCTGGGTCACGCTGCTTTCCAGCGTTTCCGCTGACGCACCGGTATAGGTTGCCTGAATACTGATTTGCGGCGGTGCCACATCAGGGTATTGCGCAATCGGCAGGTTTTTGATGCTGAGGATACCGAACATCATGATGCAGATGGCAATCACCCAGGCAAACACCGGTCGGCGGATAAAGAACTGAGCCAACATAATCAGTTTCCTCCGGCGGTATTCGCGCTGGTGTCAGTCGTGGTGGTGGTGCCCGTTTCTACCGCTTTCACGGTCTGGCCTGGCTGCACTTTGCCAGTCCCTTCGACAATCAGCTTGTCGCCGCTTTGCAGGCCACTGTCGATCAGCCATTTGTTGCCAATCACCCGATCGGTCACCACTTCACGGCTTGCCACTTTGTTGTCTTTATCCACCACCAGCGCGGTGG
This sequence comes from Pantoea cypripedii, assembly GCF_002095535.1. NCBI lineage: Bacteria > Pseudomonadati > Pseudomonadota > Gammaproteobacteria > Enterobacterales > Erwiniaceae > Pantoea > Pantoea cypripedii. Next base: position 2,027,141 of record NZ_MLJI01000001.1, on the reverse strand, counting down.
CATTGCCTTTCGCATCACGGGTAATCCCCTGCTGCGGCGCCAGGATCGCATCGTTTTTCACACCATTGGTGACACTGGCTCGGACATACATGCCAGGCAGCAGTTGGTGATCCGGGTTGGGGAAGATGGCGCGCAGCGTGACGGTACCGGTCGATTCATCCACCGAGACTTCAGTCAGTTCCAGCTTACCGGTGCGATCATAAGTAGAGCCGTCTTCCAGCTGCACCGTCACCGGCACCTCATCGCTGTTCTGGTTCAGTGACGCCTGCTGGCGTTTCAGCTTCAGCAATTGCACGCTGGACTGGGTCAGATCGACATAAATCGGATCGAGGGCGCGAATCGTCGCCAGTGCCGTGGTCTGCTCGGACGTCACCAGCGCACCGGGTGTCACCGATGAAATGCCAATACGGCCGCTGATCGGCGCTTTGATCTGGGTATAATTCAGGTTGATACGCGCACTTTCTACCGCCGCTTTGTACTGCGCAACCGAAGCAATATTCTGCTGGTAAGTGGCTTCCGCATCATCGGCATCCTGACGGGAAACACCGTTCTCTTTCACCAGCGCCGCATAACGTTCGGCTTTCAGTTTGCTGCTTTTCACCACCGCGATGGCATTTTTGAGTTGCCCGACCGCTTCGTCATAACTGGCCTGATAACTGGCCGGGTCAATCTGGTAAAGCACCTGACCGGCTTTAACCTCATCCCCTTCGGTAAACAGGCGTTTCTGGATAATCCCTCCCACCTGCGGACGTACATCTGACGTCATGGTGCCGGTGACCCGCCCTGTCAATTGACTGGTCAGTGTCACCGGTTCTGTTTGCAGCGTTTTTACGCCAACTTCCGTGACCATTGCCCCGGGTTTGTTCTCTGCACTCTGGTCGCAGGCGACAATGAGAAACGCCAGACCCGCAATGACATATCGCTGAAAAACCATCATGGTTAACCCTATAGTGAACGTTCATTCTCAGCGCGGGAGTCTAACAAACAACCGTTGATGGTGTATGTAAGTAAAGTGAAAAGATCGAACATGCCGCATGATCGGCACCTTTGCGGGATTGCGGGGCGATAATTGAACTCCGCAGTGAAATATCGCACCGGATTGTTGCGGCGCAATTTATTGCGCGGGGTTTACCGGCACGGTGCACAGAATTGCGCGATAAATCGCGCCGCTACGGCTCCGTGCGGTTATTGACCTGGTTGGCATTAATGCTGCCCCTACAGGCGTAGGGTGCGAATTTATTCGCACCAGGGATTGACGCTCAAGACGGTAGGTAGCTACGAAAACGAGCGATTTATCGCGCAACGCAATGCCAGCTGCGGGCTGGTTAACGGGCGTTGTTCTTCGCTGAAATCCTGCGCCGCAATCGCCATCGACACTTGCGCCAGTGCCACATTCACCGCGCCCTGCTCACGGGCTTTCTCCACCGCTTGCTTAATCAGCCGCCGATACCCCAGTTGATCACCGGCTTTAAACGTGGCCCAGGCATCGGGAATCAGGCGCACTTCAGGCTGTTGCCCGCTCCATGCAGGCGGGCAAAACAAGGCGGTGGTTGCTGCCAGCGTCGATTCCGCCGCACATAACACTACGGACTTCCCCTCCCGGCGGTGAACTTCATCGGCCAGCATGCCGTCAGTGCGCCAGACAACGCAGCCGTTGGCATCGTTGTGGAAACTATCCGCTACCGGCCCCAGGGTAGAACAGGTAATCAGAATCGCATCAAACCACGGTGTCAGGCTATGCAGCAACGCGGTCAGATGCGCCTGCTGCTCGCCCGTCATGCCGCCACTCAACTCGGCTTCGGCCAGCAGATGTGGCATCACCAGATGGTTTAAGGCCGTGGGTGGCATGCCGAGGCTGGCGGCGGCCTGATCAAAAATAGCGATATTGCTGGCAGCGGTATGTAAACAGGCGAGGGTCATAGCAAATCCTTTCTGTGATTATTAGCGGATACTTATCACTATCCTGCTTAGCCACATTGCATTAGTCACGAATTTTCATCAGAATTATTTCACATTGCCATCAGCAGCTTATCGCCCGTCGCTTGCCATTATGGATTCGAATCTCGTTGCGTTTATTATCGCCATCCTGCCAATCGCCTTGTCACCGGGAGCCAGCTTCACGCTGGCGATTAACAATACCCTGACGTCGGGTTACCGTGGCCTGGCAGCGATTATTATCGGGACCACATTGGGTATCTATACCCATGCGCTGTTGATTGGCTCCGGGATCAGCGCCCTGCTAATACGCTCCCCGGCTATTTTTACCCTGCTCAGTTTCGCCGGAGCCATCTATCTCTTCTGGCTCGGGTTACAGCTGATTAAACGGGGGCGCAATGTGGCGTCGCCTTATGTTTCCCGTCGTCCCCGACAAACCACCATCATTGATGCCTGGCTGGCCAATGTGCTGAACCCTAAAGCGGTGATGCTTTATCTCACCGTGGTGTCGCAGTTTGCCGGTAAACAGGCGGCGTTGAGTCACTTTCTGCTGTTAGCCACGGTACATATCCTGATTATGAGTCTGTGGCTGGTGGTGGTATGTTGCGCCCTGCTGACTTCGGCCAAACTCATCAACATCCAGAAAATCGGTTACTTCATTAATGTGGTGGGGGGTGCGGTGCTGGTGATTTTTGCCCTGCAAAACTTCGTGCAGCTGCTGCTGAAATTGCTGGGATTATCTTAACGACGCGATAACCCGAGCGGGACGCCCGGAGAACGGTGCCCACGCGCAGCAATTACCCTCATTCATCAAATGAATTTATTTAACCAGTGGTAAATAGGGCGATAAGGATTATCCTGGGTAAAATAATAGAACCTCACGATTTTATAGGTTTTTTATTTTTCTTCCGCAGGGTTTTTATTTCTCAATGATAAGTAATTCTGCAAGGAAGTTAATTTGAGAGTTTCCTCAGACGCCAATAAACAACATGCCGTGATATAAGTCACGCGACTGCCCTGCGGCAAGCCCGCCTATAACAGAAGGTTAATGATGATCAGCGCTAATTCACTTTATCGCAAATTACGCTTTCCGTTTAAACTTACCCATGCCGCTTTCAAATACCCGCGGGCCAATGCGCGTGTTAAACAATATAAGGTACTCTCACCCGAGCAAACCATTGACCTGCTGCTGAAAAACGATCACCTCTCCATCAGCCGCTATGGCGATGGTGAGCTGGAAATGACGTTATTCAAAAACATTGGTTTTCAGGCATTTGATGAACGCCTTTCCATTCGTTTAAAAGAGATCATGCGGCGAGGCGTTAATAACAACCCCAGTTGTCTGATCTGTATGCCCGATGCATTTCGTGGCACCGGGAATATGCGGTTCGGTTCGGCCCTGTTCTGGTTTTTCCATAAATCATTTTGCTTTCTGCGTTATGAGCCATTATTAAGTAGAAAATATCTGTATGGTAATACCTCAGTCACCAGACCGTACCATGATTATAAAGACAAGGCGTTATCCGCCGTGATGTTTACCAAATTTAAACAGCTGTTTGAAAATAAAAAATTTTAATTGTGGAAGGCAGTGGCACGCGTTTAGGTATGGGTAATGATCTGCTGGCGGGGGCGGCAGAAATTAAACGTATCACCACGCTGAATCGTAATGCTTTTTCACTCTACAACGATCTTTACAGCGCCGTGCTGGCACACGGGCGTGATTTCGACCTGGTACTGATTTCACTTGGTCCTACCGCGACAGTGCTGGCCTATGATCTCAGTCAACAAGGCATTCGCTGCATCGACAGCGGCCATATCGATATTGAGTATGAGTGGATGCGCAGCGCGGCACGCGACAAAGTGAAAGTGGCCGGAAAAAATGTTAATGAAGCTGGCGTGTTACTCAGCGATGAGGTTCGCGACAATGATGAAAATTATCGCAGTCAAATTCTGTTGCATGTGGGATTGAAACCGGAAGCGGTGCCAACAGCCCAACCGCTGCGTCAGAAGATAATGTGAATGGCTGGCAACGTCAGCCTGACTTCGCCAGCCATTCCTTAAGTTTGCGCAATGACACCGGCGCCTGATATACCGTCCCTTTCCCCTCTTTCAGCGGGCGCAGAATCCCCTGTTCTGCCAGCGCGGTGAGGCGGCTGCGTGCGGTATTATCCGCAATCCCCAGCCGGGCTTTTACGCCCGAGGCACTGAGTAACGAGCCAGGCGCATTCAGCGCCATCGCCATGATATCCAGCTCGCCTTTGCTCAGGGTTAAATGCGTCTCGACCCACTGCGTCAGCCGTTCACGCTCCTGGTGCAGGGTCGCCAACTGTTGGGTAAAAGCATTCACGGCACGTACTACCACATCACATTGAAACTGAATGAAATAAGTCAGATCCATGTCATCAGTTTCGCTATACAGGTAAGAGATGCCGTATTTCACCGCCGCCGCTTTGAGTAATTTACTGATCGAAATATAGCGGAAAGCGCTATAACCCCGACGAATCAGATGATGATAAAACAACCCGCGTGCGGTGCGGCCATTCCCGTCGCTAAAGGGATGGATGTAGCCAATGGCAAAATGCAGCACACAGGCGACCAGCAGTGGATGCGTGCCCTTTGCTTCCAGTTGCTGTACTTCCTCACACAACGCATCCAGCATGGCATCCAGCTGCTGAAAATCAGGCGGCTGATGAATGATTTCGCCATCCCGTCCGGCAACAAAAATATCATTGTTACGCCGCACTTCACCCGGATGATATTTCCCGTCATTAATATCCGCACAGGCAATACGATGAATAGCCAGGATATCGCTGCGCGTCAGCGGTGCATCGCCCAACGCGACGATATGTTGCATCAGACGCCAGTTACCCATGATCATGCTTTCGTCTTCGTTGCGCGGGGCGCGTCCGATAGCCAGCAATTCCATCGCCACGCGCGAGGTGGTTGCCGCCCCCTCCAGCTGACTGGAGGAAATCGCTTCCTCCATCACCAGTTGTGACATCAGGTAAGATGCGGCATCCTCGTCCGAAGGCGCCCCATTGCGCGCAAAGGTAAGCCGATCGACGGTTGAAATCGCGGTATTGATTTTATGCGTCAGATTGAACATGACGGGCTGAGCCGCCAGCGAAAATACCTGTGCGGTACTCCGCCGTTTAAATTTTAAGGCGGTCCAGACCGCATCACGTGCTGTACGATTACTCAGCCTGCGATAAAGTTCATCATAATGCAGGTAGCGTTCGTCCCACTCGGCGTGCACCTCAAGTAGCGCCGTCATCTCTGCGGCGCTCATGGTTTCAACCAACGTAGTGGGTGGACGGCGTATCTTCATCGCAAGCAATCTCAAAAATGGGTCATTTTGAGTTTACTTGAGATAACCGGGTGGGGCAAACCACAAACAAGTCCGACGGATTTACTGACCGTGGCGCTGACAAAATGCGTCAATGTCGCCGGACTGAAAATCCGCCAGATGTGCCATGATCTTCTCCAGCGGCCAGTGCCACCAGGCGATCGCCTGAAGCTGCGCAGCGATGGCTGGCGTAAAACGCACACGAATTGGCCTGGCCGGTACGCCGCCGACGATAGTGTAAGGTGGCACATCTTTGCTCACCACAGCCCCCGCCGCCAGCACCGCCCCATCACCCACCGTGACGCCGGGCAGCACAATCACCCCATGACCAATCCACACATCGTGACCAATGATCACCCGATCAGCACGGCGATCGGCAAAGAAGGAGGCATCACGTTGTGCCTGGTTATCATAATATTCCGGGCAATAGGTAAAACGATGCTGGGAAGCCCGATCCATCGGATGATTCGGTGCGCCAATGCGTACCTGATTAGCGATAGCCGTAAAGCGACCAATGTGCGCATCAGCAATACAACAATGCTCACCTACGTAAGAGAAATCCCCCAGCTCGCAGTATTCAAGGTAACTGTGTGCGAGGATCTCACACTGCTGACCAATGCTGGTCTCACGCATACGCACGCTGGGATCGATAACGGTATGTTGTAATTTGGCCGGTTGCACAGCAGCGAGTGCCATAGCGAAAACTCCGTAGTGGTCAGATGTCTGGATAACCTGGCTGCCACAGGGCAGCGACGAGACATCAATTTAACCGGCCTGGATGACAGCCAGATGGCAAGTCACATAGCGTATTCATTCACTGCTTCAGCAGTTGCTGCCCGGCATTCTTTTCCAGCCGATAGACATTGATCAGCGAACAAGCCACCAGCAATGACACACCGATAAATGCCACGTTCACATCCGCCTGGCCTGGCACGGTACTCTCGCGCCATCCCATCGAGATACGCATCAGCAGCGCAGCAATCGCGATCCCGGCACTCATGCTGAACTGGAAGAAGATACTGAAAATGACCGACGCATCCGCCATCTTTTCCTGCGGTACATCGGCGAATCCGAGGCTGTTATAGCAACTGAACTGCAGCGAGCGCGTCAGACCACCAATAAACAGAATAGTGGCGATGGCGAAATAGCTGAGTGAGGGGCTGAGCAGCACGCAACTGAGAATCGCCAGCAGACTAATCAAGCCATTCCACAGCAGGATGCGGCGGAATCCAAAACGATTCATCAGCCAGGTGGTGGCAGGTTTCATTGCCAGATTACCGGCAAACACCCACAACACCATCGATCCCGCCTGCACCGCGCTCCAGCCAAAACTGAGCTGAAACAACAGCGGCAGCAGGAAAGGAATCGCATTGATGGAGGCACGGAAATACGATCCGGCAATCGCCGTACTGCGGAAGGTTGGGATCGACAGCGTGCCGAAAGGCAACAACGGTGCCGGATGGTGCAGACTGTGGCGGTAGGTCAGTACCGCACTGACGATGCCCACCGCCATCAGCAACAATCCGCTGGTCAACTCGCTGTGTCCCAGCAATTCCAGCCCGGTGACCAGCGCGACACAGGCTAAGGCGGTGTAAACAAAGCCGAGGCCATCAAACGGCCGCGCTGAGGTGTTATGGGTTTTCGGTACCAGTCTGAAGGTGGCCAGCAGCGCCAGTATGCCTAACGGGATATTCAGCCAGAAGATCCACGACCAATGACCATAAGTGACGATAAAACCACCCAGCGGCGGCCCCAGCACCGGTGCAATCAAGCCAGGCCAGGTAATCACCGCGATGGTTTTCACCATATGTTTTTTCGCCGTGACGCCCAGCACCACCATTCGCCCCACCGGCACCATCAAGGCTCCGCCAATCCCCTGCAACACCCGGCTAAAGGTGAAAAATGGCAGATTGTCGCTGACGCCGCACAACACCGATGCCAGGGTAAACAACAGAATGGCGGCGGCAAACAGGTTGCGCGCCCCAATGCGTCCCGCCAGCCAGCCACTGATCGGGATAAATATTGCCACCGCTAACAAATAGGCGCTGATGCCGACGTTGAGCGCCACCGGGCCAACGGCAAACTCATGCGCCATTTGCGGTATCGCGGTGACAATCACCGTGGCATCGAGGTTTTCCATAAAAAAGGTCAGCGCTACCAGCAGCGCCAGCCAGAGCGGACTGCCTGCTGCTGAGGGGGTTTGCGACGAGGGGTGAGACATTCCTGTGGCATCCTGTTTCAGGTAACAAATTGCGTGAAGAATCCACAGGATAGCCGTAGCGGCGCGATTTATCGCGCTCTTTTCAAGATGCAGCCACAAAAACTGCGCGATAAATCGCGCCGCTACCGGTCCGTGCGGTAAGTGGCCGGTGTTATCCCCCCAACCACTTCACCGCCACATCCAGTAACACTTGTGCCCCGGCACACACCTGTTCTGGCTCAGACCACTCCTCGGGAGCATGACTGATCCCCGCCCGGCAGGGAATAAAGATCATCGCCGCAGGACAAATGGCTGCCAGATAGCGCGCATCATGACCGGCCGCTGAAAGCAGCGAAATAGCCGGATAACCCCGCTCGCGGGCAGACCCGGCGATCATCTGCTGCAGGCGGGGATCAAAGGCATTTGGTGCAGCTTCGCTCAGCCGGGAGATTTCCACCTGGCAGGGTGCCGCCAGCGCATTGATGATCTGTTCGATTTGCGCTGCCAACGCTGTCAGCCTCGGTTCCTGTGGATGACGCAGGTCGATACGAAACGTCAGTTCATCCGGGATCACCGAAGGCGCATTGGGCTGCATCTCCACCCGCCCGATGGTAAACATCACCTGAGGATCGGCGTCGCCAGTGACCTGATAAAGTTGCTGAGCAATGCGGGTAAAACTGCGCAGCACATCGCGCCGTTCTTTCATCGGGACGGTGCCCGCATGGCCGCGTTCGCCGTGCAGCGTCACCTGCCAGGTGACTTTCCCCTGAATCCCGCTCACCACCCCGATGGTCGCTCCGCTTTTTTCCAGCACGGTTGCCTGCTCGATATGCGCTTCGAGATAAGCCGCCGGAGGCCAGCTGCCGCGCCAAACCGGCAACGGCATCCTTTGTCGGATGGCTGCCAGCGCCTCACCCACCGTCACCCCACCGGCGTCGGCGACGGCGTGAATCGCCGCCAGATCACGCGCCCCGGCGAACCAGGAGGAACCCATCATACCGGGTGCAAAGCGCGATCCTTCCTCATTCATCCAGGAGACGGCGACCACATCGCAGCCAGGTTGCAGGCCGCTCTCGCGCAGCACCGTCAACACTTCCAGCGCGGCCAGCACGCCGTAAACGCCATCAAAGCGTCCACCCGTGGGCTGGCTATCGAGATGGCTGCCCAGCAGCAAAGGCGCTGCCTGGCGGTCAAGCCCCGGTAAAATCACAAACAAATTTCCTGCCGCATCGCCGCAGGTTTCCAGCTGGCTTTCCTGCGCCCAGTGCTGCATCAGCTGCCAGCTCTCCTCCTCTTCCCGACTCAATGCCTGGCGATTAACACCCTCACCGGGAATGGCACCGATTTGTGCCATTTGCATCAACCGCTGCCACAGGCGTTCACCCGCAATTTTCATCATATCTCCTGCTCGCTGGTATCAGTCGGTACGCATAATCTGCGCCGGATTGGCGCGCGGATCGCGCTCGCCCCAGTTGCCGCTCTCCACCTGGGCATAAAACTCCGCCAGCAGTTGATTAAACAGCTGCGGTTCTTCCAGGTTGAGGGTGTGGCCGGTTTTCGGCAGGATCGCCAGCCCGGCAGCGGGCAGATGCTTTTTCAGGTACAGGCCCGGTTGCAGGCAGTGATCGTCCTCGTCCCCCACCATAATCAGCACGGGCAACTGCAACGCCTGAATCTGTGGCTCCAGCTGATAAAAGGCCGGACGACGCGCCTGCACCCCGCGCATGGTGAGTGATGCCCCGAGCGAGTCATGCTCTGCCAGCCGATCGGCAAAACGCTGCCAGCCCAGCGGATCTTTATTCTGGAACTGCACACGGCTGGCACCCAGCGCATAGGTCGGCGCAAACTTTTTAGCGCCCTGGCTGGCAAAGTTTTCCCCCACCTGGAGCGAGACCTGACGAAAATAGGCTTCGGTTTCCGGCTCGCAGCCGTAACCCGCCCCGGCTATGGTCAGCGACAGCGCACGCTCAGGCGCATTCAGGCCAAAATGCAATGCAGCAAACCCGCCCATCGATAAACCGACAATGTGTGCCTGCTCAATACCCAGACCATCCAGCACCGCCAGCGCATCTTCCACCGCACGTTGTTGTGAGTAGGCTTCTAACTGCGTCGGCACCGAAGAGGGCGGATAGCCACGTGCCGCATAAGTGATGCACTGATAACGACGGCTGAAGGCATGAATTTGCGGCTGCCAGCTATCGTAGTTGCCGCCAAATTCGTGGATAAAAAGAATCGGCAGGCCAGTACCGGTGCTTTCGACCCACAGCTGCACATCATCATTGGTGGTGATAAACATGGTTCGATCCTCAGAAGGGTTGACGGAATTCCTGCTGTTGCGCGGCCTGCGCCACCATTTCCGGCAGCAGTGCAGCAAACTTCTCTGCCCAGGCAGCGGGAACCGTGGTGCTGACTTTGATAAAACGATCGCCGAAGGTTGCGGTGTGATAACCGCCATGACGGATCTGAATGCCCTGTTGCAGATAGCACTCCACCAGCGCTTCCGGGCGAATGTCTGCGCCAGTGACATCGATCACCAGGAAGTTTCCGCCAGAGGGATATACCGGCAAAGACAAACCGGGTACTGCCCGGACCGCTTCAGCAATCAACGCCTTATTGTGGTGATCGGCCGCCAGTAAGCGGGCCATCCATTCCTCTTTCACCTGAAGCCCGGCTTCGGCCGCACGCTGTGCCGGTACGCTGGCCCCCAGCACGCCACCGTTGTACGGCGCCAGTTCTGCCAGCAATTGCGGGGCGGCGATCAACGCGCCGACGCGCAACCCTGCCAGTCCCAGCCATTTCGAAAAGCTCACCGACATCACCACCTGCTCGCTATCCAGTCCCAGCGCAGCAACATGGTCCGGGGCGAAATCGCGATAGGTGCAGTCATGAATCAGCAACGCATTGTGGCGACGGGCAATGGCGATAAACGCCTGCAACTCTTCACGGCTGTAGTGAATACCCAGCGGGTTATTCGGATCGACGAGGTAAATCAGGGCGGTGTTGTCATCCACCGCCGCCGCCAGTGCTTCCGGGGTCAGGCGATAATGACAAACCTCATTCCAGATAGGGATTTGAATCACCTGCGATCCCATCTGCTGCGCAAACTGGCATGGCCATTTCCAGCTGGGATCGGTGGTGACGAAGGTGGTGCCGGGACGGCAGCGTGCCCGGCACAACGTCGCCAGCGCATTCACGCCGCCATCGGTTACCATCGCTTCGACACCAGCGACGCCAATGTCATTAACGATGGCACGGCGCAGCGATTCAAAACCGAGCGGCGGCGCATAGGCGTTAAACTCGGCGGCAGCCACCGACGCTTGTAGCGCCGCCAGCACCGCCGGGTGTGCAGGTAAATGGTTGGTATTTTGCCCCATCCAGATCAGCCCTTCGGTGGCAAATAGCTGATCAAACCAGGCGTTACGGGTATAGATATCTGACATGCTGCGCTCCCGGTTAGATGACCGATCCACGCGCAGCAATGCCGCCGTCGATAGTGATATTGGTGCCGCTGATATAACCGGCGCGATCGGAAGACATAAACGCCACCAGGTCCGCCACTTCTTCTGACGTCGCCGGACGCTTGCCCGGATAGAGCGCGAACAGCTCCTCCCAGCGCGCTTCGTCACCCAGCATATCAATCGCTTTGCGCTTCATGATTTTCAGCATGCGATCGGTCGCTACCGGGCCAGGGTTGATGCCGATAACGCGGATACCGTCATCGAGACTGCGGCCCCCCAGCGCTTTGGTGAACGACATCAGCGCCGCGTTGCCGGTGCTGCCAGCAATGTAGCTGGCGTCCCAGTTCTCGCCGGAATTGCCGATGACATTGATGATCACGCCACTTTTGGCGGCTTTCATTTGCGGATAATAAAGACGGCACAGCGAGATATAGCCGAAGACTTTCAGATCGAAACCGGCGCGCCAGGCCTGATCATCGACGATATCCAGTGATCCCGCAGGAATATCCCCGGCGTTGTTGACCAGAATATCGATGGCCCCTACTTCCGCCGCCAGCGACTCCATCGCCGCCGTGGAGCTGAGATCTTTTTCATAAACCGAGACGCTGACGCCATATTCCGCGATTAACGCCTGCTGCAAATCGCGCATCGCCGCGCCATTGCGCGCCGCCAGATGTAAGGTGCAACCTTCCGCAGCCAGCACCCGTGCTGTCGCTTCACCAATCCCTTTTGATGCGCCCGTGATCAGCGCGCTTTTGCCATTCAGATTCAGTTTCATGTTGTGCTCTCCGTGTTAGGTATACAAAACAAAGCAATTTGCATACCAGGAAAGCAAATTTATTTATCCGGCGAAACCCGCGATAAAATCCACCAGATCGTCACCCAGTAAAGTCAGATGCTTACGCATCGCATCGTGTGCGGCATCAGCATCGTTACGGGCGATGGCTTCGACAATCGCGCCGTGCTCCTCCAGCGTTTTATTGACCCGACCCGGATGAAAGGTGACTCGACGGCGATACACGCCCACACGATTACGCAGCGCCCGCGTCTCCTCGGCTAAAAACTCATTACGGGCAAAGGCATAGATTGCCTCATGAAAGCTGAGGTTCATGTCATAGAACGCGGCGGGTGAGATCGAGGTGCCCTGATCTGCCATCTGTTGATGGATCTGGCGTAGCTGGTGCAACTGATCCGGCGCGATCCGCCGCGCTGCCAGCCGGGCGCAGAGTCCCTCCAGCTCGGCCATCACCTGAAACATTTCCAGCAACGTATTCATGCCAAGCGCCCGGACCATCACGCCCTGGCGGCCATTCAGATCCACCAGCCCATCCGCTGCCAGCAGGCGAAAAGCCTCACGTACCGGGGTGCGTGAGACATCAAAGCGTGCGGCAATTTCCTTTTCGTCCAGACGTTTACCGGGTTCCAGCACACCGCTGGCGATCTCTTTTTCCAGGCTCTGCTTCAGGCCATCCGCCAGCGATGTTCCCGCCAGGCGGGAGAGACTTTTTTGCTCACTCATGGTGCTTTTTGCTCGTCAGGTTGCACTGATATGATCCTTTTTGCATACCTTAAATTACTTTAGGTATACATCCATTGCATCACTACCTAATGCGTATTGTCGCTGATTTCTGGCGCGGGTCAATGCCCTTTATCGAAGCTGGCACATATCCTGCAAGTCCGGTAATGCATCACCGTTATTTCAGAAGCGATGAGATGTATACATAAATTGAGTACGTAAGACATTACCAGGCTATTTGACACCCGAAACCAGAGGATAAACCAATGCCAGGATTCACCTCACCGTTCGTCCGCCGTTGTCTGACTGGATTACTCTGCACCGCATTGCTCGCCAGTGCCGCGCAGGCTGCCACGGAGAAAGTTTCAGTCCGCCTGAAATGGCTGGCCCAGGCGCAGTTCGCCGGTTTTTATGTCGCAAAAGAAAAAGGCTTTTATCAACAACATGGGCTGGATGTCACTATCAATCCCGGTGGCCCGAACATCAACGTTGAGACTTTAGTCGCTTCCGGTGCCGATACCTTCGGCCTGGCGGGCGGCATGGAGAGCGTGCTGGCAGCACGGGAAAAAGGCCTGCCGATTGTGGCGCTGGCCATGTCGCAGCAGCGCACCCCGTTTGCCTTTGTCACCTATGCCGATTCCGGTATCAACAGTTTCAAAGATTTTAAAGGTAAGAAGGTGTCAGTGTGGTTTACCGGGGTGCAGTATCCCCTGCTGGCCTCGCTGGGTGCTGCGGGCCTGAAGAAAGACGATATCACCCTGCTGCCGCAATCGGTGTCGCTTAACCCGTTTATTGATAAGCAGGTCGATGTCGCGACCGTCACCCTGTACAACGAATACAACACGCTGAAAGAGAAAGGCGTGACCAATCTGAAGCTGATCTCGCCGGACGATGTCGGCGTCACCACGCAGCAGGATGCGCTGATCACCTCGAAAGCCATGGTGGAAAAAGATCCGGCAAAAGTTCAGGCGTTTGTGGATGCCACGCTGGAAGGCTGGAAATACGCCCTTACCCACCGCGCTGAAACCATCGATATCCTGATGAAAACCAACCCGAGCCTCGACCGTAAACACCAGGTGGCGATGCTCGATACCATCGCCACGCTGATGTATCCGCAGGGTTCACCGGGGCTGGGCTACGTCGATATGCCGAAGGCAGAGAAGATGATGAAGCTGCTGGTGCAATACGGCGCGCTGAAACAGCCGGTGGACGTGAATCAAACCTTTGATCTGAGTTTCTGGCAGAAAGTCCCGGCAGCAGACAAAACCCTCAACTAAAGCCCGCGCGGAGAAGCCTGATGACCGTTGCACCCAAAAACTCACTGCCCCTGTTGCAGCTGGATAATTTATGGAAACGCTTTGGCGATGCGCAGAAGCCGGTGGTCGCCGTCTCTGGCGTCAACCTGACGGTGAATGAAGGGGAGTTTGTCACGCTGGTGGGTCCTTCCGGTTGCGGCAAATCGACGCTGTTTAACATGATCGCTGGCCTGATCAATCCGGATAACGACGGTGCCATCCTGTTTAAAGGCCTGTCACAGCAGGATGGCGAGTTGCTGGGCAAAGTGTCGTTTATGCCGCAGCGCGATCTGCTGCTGCCGTGGCGCACCATTATGGATAACGCCATTCTGGCACTGGAATGTGAAGGCATTGCGCGCAAGGACGCGCGCAAACGGGCCGAGGCGCTGTTTCCCAGCTTCGGTCTGAGCGGTTTTGAACAGAGCTACCCCCATCAGTTGTCCGGCGGCATGCGACAACGTGTCGCCCTGATGCGCACCTTCCTGTTTCAGCGCGATCTGATGCTGCTGGATGAACCTTTTGGCGCGCTGGATGCGCTAACGCGTACGCTGATGCAGCGCTGGCTGCTCCAGCTGTGGGAACAGCATCGCCGCACCATTTTGTTTATCACCCACGACATTGACGAAGCGATTTTTCTTGGCAGCAAAGTGGTGGTGATGAGCGCGCGCCCTGGCACCATCAAATGTATCGAACCGATTGACCTGCCCCGGCCGCGTACCGCGGATATCGTGACTTCTGCTGAATTTATCGCCATCAAAAAGCGCCTGCTCGATGCGATCGAAGAAGAAAGCATGAAGTCGTTCCGCTTTACCCAGCTTGAGGGGCAATCATGACGAAGCGCCTGCTGACTCATCCACTGCTGGTCACGGTGCTACTGGTGCTGCTGTTCTGGCAGGGCAGCGTCACGCTGTTCTCCATCAGCCCGCGCTACCTGCCGTCAATCATGATGGTGGCGCAGGATATCCAGGCAAATGCGGCGCAGCTGCTGGCCAGCACCGGACGCACCGCGCTGGAGACGCTGCTGGGCTTTGCGCTCGGCACCGCATTTGGCGTGGCTTGCGGCATCCTGTTTTTCTACGTCAGCTGGATCGATCGCGCCTGGTTTCCGCTGTTTGTCGTTTCGCAAACCGTGCCGGTGATCGCCTTTGGCGCGCTGGTGGTGATCTGGTTCGGCAATACGCTGTTTGCCAAGGTGATGATTGCTTTTTACCTGACGTTTCTGCCGGTCACGCTCAATACCAAACGCGGGCTGCAAATGGTGGACCCGCTGCATATCAGCCTGCTGCGCAGTTTTGGCGCCAGCGGGATGAAGCGTTTTCTGGTTTTGCACTTCCCCGCTGCCGCCCCCTCGATTTTCGTCGCCCTTAAGTTGGGCATTTCCCTGAGCCTGGTCGGCGCGATTGTCGGCGAGTGGTTTGGCGACACCGTTGGGCTGGGCGTGCTGCTGATCCAGTCGATGTACAACGAAGATGTGGTGCGTATGTGGACGTTAATCGTCATTTGCGGGTTAACGGGGGCGCTGCTGTATGCCGTGGTGGAGCGCTGTGAGAGGAAATTAGCATGGTGGGGAAAATAGCCGTGATACGCCAACTTCTGCCGCCGATTTGCGGCGTGCTGAGCCTGATCCTGCTGTGGGAAGGCAGTATCTGGCTGTTTGATATTCCTCCGTTTGTTTTGCCTTCGCTGCACAGCATCGTGCTGGCGATCATCAGCAGCGGCAGCAGCCTGTGGTTATCGATGGGCTGGACCCTGCTGGAGGCACTTAGTGGCTTCGCGCTGGGCCTGCTGGCCGGGTTGCTGCTGGCGATGCTGATGACCGTGTTTCGTCCACTGGAAGCCATCCTGATGCCGCTGGCGGTGGCAATTAACTCGGTGCCCACCGTGGCCTGGATCCCGCTGGCGCTGATCTGGTTTGGCATGGGGGCCATGTCAAAAATCGTGCTGGTGGTGTTGGCCGTCAGCTTTGTGATTCTGGTCAACAGCCTGCATGGGCTGAAACAAGCTGACCCGCAGATGATCAACCTGATGCGCAGCTTCGGTGCCAGCCGCGTCACCATCATGCGCAAGCTGCAACTGCCTGCCGCCTTGCCCAACATTGTCAGCGGGCTGCGTGTTGGCCTGGTGCGCAGCATCATCGTGGCCATCGTTGCTGAGATGTTGGGGGCGTATCAGGGCATCGGCTGGACCATCTTCCAGTCCACCCAGCAGGTGGATCTGCTCACGGTGTGGGCGGCCGTGGTGGTTTCTTCACTGGTCAGCATCGCGCTGTATGGCCTGCTGGCCTGGATCGACACAACTTTTATCTGGTGGAAATAATCATGACGCAAACCGAACAGCAACTTCGTATTCAGCTTGCCGCCTGTTATCGGCTGGTGGCGCATTTCGGCATGGATGACCTGATTTACAACCACATTTCTGTACGCCTGCCGGGGCCGGAACACCACTTTCTGATCAACCCGTATGGCCTGTTTTTCCCTGAGATCACCGCTTCCAGCCTGATCAAAATTGATCTGGAAGGTAATGCACTGGAACCGAGTGACTATGAGGTGAACCGCGCCGGGTTTGTCATCCACAGCGCCATCCACGCGGCCCGTGAAGACGCCATCTGCGTATTGCATACCCACTCCGATGCCGCCACGGCGGTTTCCGCGCTGGAAGAAGGCTTACAGCCGGTGAGCCAGTTCGCGATGCATTTCTGGAATCGCCTCGGTTATCACGCCTATGAAGGCGTGGCGCTGGACACCGATGAACGCGCCCGGCTGGTACGCGATCTGGGTCCGCACCAGGTAATGGTGCTGCGCAACCACGGCATCCTGGCGGCCGGTCGCACCATTCCGGAAGCCTTTATGCTCGCTTACTACTTTGAACGCGCTGCGCGCATTCAGCTGATGGCGCAGGGCAGCGGCAGCAAATTGCTGCTGCCACCGGAAGCGGTCTCCGAGAAAGCCGCCCGTCAATTTAATCAATGTGAAGGGGATATCCGCCTGCGTGGTGAGCGCGAGTGGCCCGCTTTTATCCGTCTGCTGGACAAACTCGATCCCAGCTATCGTCAGTAAACATTCAGGAGGTTACCGATGTTAGAGTTACGCCCGTTAACAGATCATATCGGCATGGAAGTGCTGAACATCGATGCGACACAACCCATTGATCCGGCGACATTTGCTGAACTTCGCACCGCGCTCAATACCCACTCCGTGCTGCTGTTACGTCACCAGCCAGTGACTGAAGCACAGCATGTCGCGTTTGCGCGTGAATTCGGTGAGCTTCAGGTCCATGTACTGAGCCAGTTTCTGACCACGCCGTACCCCGAGTTGTATGTGCTGTCGAATGTGAAACAGGACGGCAAGCCGATTGGCAACCATAAAGAAGGCTGGAACTGGCACTCTGACTGGTCCTACTACGAAGTGCCCTGCTTTGGCTCGGTGCTGCACGCGGTGGAAGTGCCGCCGGTGGGGGCTGATACGCTGTTTTCCTCAATGTTTGCTGCTTATGATGCGCTGGATGACGACACCAAACGCCTGATTCAGCCGCTGAGCGCCGTGCATTCCTATTCTACCTACTACGCCAAAGCCTTTGCCGACCGCGAACCGCTCAGCGCCGAGCAAAAAGCGGCAACGCCGGATGTCGTCCACCCGCTGGTGCGCCGCCATCAGGAAACAGGGCGTCCGTCGCTGTTTGTCGGCCAGGATATCGTGAAAGAGATCGTCGGCCTGGAGCCGGAGGAGAGCGAAGCATTGCTGGCACGCCTTAACGCCCACGCCATCAGTGAAACCTTTACCTATCGCCATAAATGGCAGGCCCATGACCTGCTGATCTGGGATAACCGTTGCACCATGCATCAGGCCACCCCTTACGATGATGTTGCTTACCGCCGCGTGATGCATCGCGCCACGGTAAAAGGCAGCGAACGCCCGCAGGCGATGGGGTAAACCATGGCGCAATCCGGTGAACGACTGCATCGGGCGTTGTTGCAGGCTTATAAACAACGCCATCTTAATAGCCTGAGCTGGCTGGCGACGGAGCCTGCTTTGGCAGCGGCTGCCGCGTTAAGCACCGGCACAGCACCGCTCGCCGGTTTGCCTCTGGTGGTCAAAGACAATATTGATGTGGCGGGGATGCCGACCAGCATCGGCACCGCGTTACTGGCGGAAGAAATCGTCGGCCGTAATGCTGAAATCATCACCCGCCTGCAACAGGCTGGGGCCATTATTATCGGTAAAGCCAGTATGCATGAGCTGGCTTCCGGCACCAGCGGGCTGAACGTGGCTCAGGGGGATGTGCTGCATCCGTTTCTCTGCGGACGCGTGGTGGGGGGATCCTCCAGCGGCAGCGCGGCGGCCGTGGCGGCGGGGATCGTCCCTGCCAGTATCGGCACCGATACCGGGGCCTCTGTCCGGCTGCCCGCTTCATTTTGTGGTTTGATCGGTTTTCGCCCTTCGCTGTTGCGTTATCCGCAACAGGGTATCGCGCCCATTTCGGTCAGCCGCGATACCGCTGGAATTCTGGCGCAACACATCGACGAGGTGATCGCGCTCGATGCCGCCATTAGCGGTGAGTCCGAACTGCCCACGGTGGCGCTTGATGGTTTGCGCCTGGGGATACCGCGCGCGCATTTCTGGTCCGGTTGTGAAACTGCGGTGGTGCAGGCAGCGGAGCCGGTATTGCAGCGCCTGCGCGAACGCGGCGTGACGCTGATTGAGGTGGAAATCGCCGACGTGGCGGAACTGGCGGTGAAAGCCGGCTATCCAATGGCTTCCTATGAAATGCTGCGCGATCTGCCACATTATCTGCAACAGCGCGGCAGCCAGTTTACTTTTGAGCAACTTAAGCAGGCGGTGAAAAGCCCGGATGTGCAGGCGTTGCTGGCGGATGCCGCCACCGTCAGCGCTGAACAATATCAGGAAGCCGTAAACCACTGGAAACCGTTGCTCACCGCACGCTATCAGGCGGTTTTTCATCAGCATCAGCTCGATGGCCTGATCTTTCCCAGCGTGCCGTTGCTGCCACCACTGATTGCACAGGCCAACGCGCTGTTTCGTCAATTGATTGCCAATTGCGAACCGGCAACCGTGGTGGGCCTGCCGGGTATCAGCCTGCCGCTGGCGCAAACGCCGGATGGCATTCCGGTCGGGATCGAACTGCAATTTGCCGCAGGCGACGACCGCCGGTTGCTGGCCGCCGCCGCCCTGCTGGCGTAGCCACGAAAAAAGGCGGAGTGGTTAGCTCCGCCTTGATTCAAGTTCCGATCAGTGTGCCTGACCGGTCAGTTGCAAAAGGGCAACGATGATCTGCAAGATGACGCGGACTAAATCCAGCAGCAATCTAATCAGTTCCATCACTTTCCTTCTCCTCTGCAGGAGCGCGCCTTCCGGCATCCGGGACTTTGACTCCACCCGCCGAACGCCTGAGCACATCTGTGAGGAGTGCTGAGCGACGCTCATTGTGAAAGCCACAGGCCAGCACCACCTGGTACCTGCCGGGATTTGACAATCCGCGCCCCTGGGAGTCATCAGAAAACAATGAAGCGACGCCCGACACTCAACACCTGTACAACCATACAGTAGTTGAGCCAAACTTGAAATCTTTCTCTGCACATTTTATGATTCGTTTTGTGAGGAGTGCTGAGCACCCCGTTCAACACCCGGTTACCAGCCGATGTGTGAACAGAAAAAAAGGATTTGGCGTTGCTGCCAAATCCTTTTTTATTGCCTGCGATTTATCAGGAACGATCCGCTGGCAGTGTCACCCAGTAACCTGGCTGATAAGGCAGCGGCAGGAATTTTTCATGGAACGCGCGGAAAGTGGCATCCGGATCGAGATCAGCGAACAATTCCGGGTGCAGCCATTTTGCCAGCGCCTGAATGGCGACAAACTGATACGGGCTGTCGTAGAACTGATGCCAGATCGCGTGGGCATTGCCGTTATGCGCCACCGGCAGGGTTTTAAACGCATCACGCATCATCAGGGTACGCAGGCGCGCTTCGGCCTCCTGGGTATCGGCACCCGGTCCCACGCCGACCCATTTACCGACGGTGTTGTAGTTTTTCCAGTTCGCGCCGGTGACCACCACCACATCCGGCTGGCTGGCAATAATCTGCTCCGGATTCAGGGTACCGAAGGTACCTGGGATCAGATCCTTCGCGATATTCCTTCCCCCCGCCAGCTCAACCATCTGGCCGAAGTTTTCGTTACCGAATGACATGCAGCATTCATCGGTATAACCGCCGGCACGATCAATCATCACTTTTGGCTGCTTGCCGTTAAAATTTTTCAGGCGGTCGGTCACTTTGGCAATGGCAGAACGACGAAACGCAATAATCTCCTCTGCGCGCTGCGGATTGTTAACCAGTTCGCCCATAATGCGGATGCTTTGCTCGGCATGTTCCATCGGTTTCTCGCGGAAATCGATAAACACCACCGGAATCCCCACCGCCTGCAACTTCTCGATCAATTTACCTTCGTCAGTCGCCGCTTTGATTCGAGGTTCATCAGCACCAAATCGGGTTTCAGCGTCAGCGCCTGCTCGACATTAAAGGTGCCATCTTTGGCTCCGCCAAAGGTCGGCAACTGCTTAATCTGCGGATAACGTTTTTCATACGCCATATAACCGTCATAATCCGCTTTGTGGAAATCATCACGCCAGCCAACCACACGCTGGAACGGTGCCTGGGTGTCGAAGGCTGCCAGCAGGTACATCTGCCGCCCTTCACCCAGAATGATACGTTTTGACTCCTGTGCCACCTCGACCTGCCGCCCGGCCACATCGGTAATGACTTTGGCGGATGCACCACAGGCAACCGTCAGCAACCCCAGCGCTAACATCCATTTCTTCATGTCATCTAACCCTACAAATGATAATGATTATTATTAATGCATTTCGCGGCGTCACTATTACCTGGCGGCAACAAAATGAAAAGCCCCCGGCGACACATTTTTTTACATTCCTCCCGCTGTGTCGCCGCTCACAAAACGCCCTCCTTTCGTGAAAACGCTCACAGCCCGCCAGGCAATTGCCCAATTTATCGCCGGAATGATCCGCGCTTTGGCTAATGCGTTAACAAAAGGTGAAGACTAAATTACGAAATGAAACACCGTTTTAATTTCCTGATAACGCCCGTCATGGGCATGGACATGTGTTTACCGGAGGAGTTGCCGTGAAGATCAGCGCCATTGATGTCACCCTGTTTACCTACCCTACACGCCGCGTATCCGATAGCGCCGGGCATTCGCATCCCGGCGCAGAAAGTGACGCTCAGCTGGCGTTACTGACCCTGACCAGCGAAGACGGCCACTGCGGCCACGCTTTTGCGCCCGCCGAGGTGATCCGCCCGCATGTGGTGAATGCTTTCTTTCGTAAGGTTTTACTCGGACAAAACGCCTTTGATCGTGAACGGCTGTGGCAGGATTTGGTGCACTGGCAACGCGGCAGCGCCCATCAACTGACGGAGCGTGCGCTGTCGGCGGTGGAACAGGCGCTGTGGGACCTGATCGGTCGTAAACTGCAACAACCCGTGCATAAGCTGCTGGGCGGTTATCGCGAGAAAATTCCCGCCTATGGCAGCACCATGTGTGGCGATGAACTGGAAGGCGGTCTGGCAACTCCGGACGACTACGCCCGTTTTGCCGAACAGCTGGTGACGCGTGGTTATCGCGCCATCAAGCTGCATACCTGGATGCCACCGGTGTCGTTTGCCCCCAGTCCGGCAATGGATATCAAAGCCTGCGCCGCCGTGCGTGAAGCGGTGGGACCGGATATCGCCCTGATGCTGGATGGCTACCACTGGTATAGCCGCAGCGACGCCCTCACCATCGGCAAAGCGCTGGAAAAACTCAACTTCACCTGGTTTGAGGAGCCAATGGAAGAAGAAAGCATGGCGTCCTATGCCTGGCTGGCGAATAACCTGAGCATTGATGTACTCGGCCCGGAAAGCCTGGGTGGCAAACACCACAGCCGCGCCGACTGGGTGCAGGCCGGTGCCTGTGACATTTTACGCGCCGGGGCCAACGGCGTGGGTGGGATTTCCGCCACGCTGAAAGTCGCCAGCCTGGCCGAAGCCTTCGGTATGGATTGCGAAGTGCACGGCAACGGTGCCGCCAGCCTCGCCGTGGTGGGTGCCATCCGTAACTGTCGCTGGTATGAGCGCGGCCTGCTGCATCCTTTCCTCGATTATGAACAACCCCCGGCCTATCTCCACAGCCTGGTCGACCCGATGGACAGCGACGGTTTTGTCCATCTGCCGACCCGTCCCGGACTGGGCGAAGACATCAATTTTAGCTGGATTGAAACCCATACCCTGAATCGCTGGTAATACCCGACACAAGCAGTACGGCAAACAACAATAAACCTCTGACCTGCTGGACTTTGCTTATGAACCTCTTTACCCGTTGCACAACGTGCTGCGTCGCGTTGCTGCTGCTGACGGCCAGCCCCGCTGGATTGGCCGCCACACCCGACGATCAACTGATCGTCGGGATGAATATGAACAACCTGCTGACGCTCGATCCCGCCGCCATGACCGGCAATGAAGTGGTGGGTATCGTGGTCAATTTGTATGACGGGCTGGTGGAGCTGGATCCACGTCAGCTAACCGACGTGCGTCCGGCGCTGGCGCAAAGCTGGGAGATCAGCCCGGATAACAGGCAACTCACCTTCCACCTGCGTGACAATGTCACCTTTCATTCCGGTAACCCACTCTCCAGTGCCGACGTGGTGTGGTCGATGCGCCGCGTGCTGCACCTGAATCTGGCGCAGGCCTCGGTGTGGAAATCCTACGGTTTCAGCAAAGACAATGTGGACCAGCTGATTAGCGCCCCGGATGCACGTACCGTGCAGATTCGCCTGCCCAAAGCCAACGATCCGCGACTGGTGCTTTATTCGCTGGCAGCACTCGGCAGCATGGTGGTGCTCGACAGCAAAACCGTGCAGGCCCATGCCAGCAACGGTGACTGGGGCAATCGCTGGCTGACCACCCACGAAGCCGGGTCCGGCCCGTTCCGCCTGGATGTCTGGCAGGCGAAAGACGTGCTGCGTATGAATCGCGCGGATAACTACTGGCGCGGTGCGCCGAAGCTGTCGCGCGTGGTGTTCCGTCATTTACAGGAATCGCAAACCCTGCGGCTGATGATGGAAAAAGGCGATATCGATATTGCCAGCAATATGGCGATCCCCGATGTCAAAGCGCTGCGTCACGACCCGGATCTCACCGTCGATGCCGTGCCAAAAGGCACCCTTTATTATCTGGCGATGAGTATGAAGGATGACCACTTCGCTAACGCCAAAGTGCGTGAGGCGGTGCGTTATCTGGTGGATTATCAGGGGATCAATCACACCCTGATGGCCGGTTATGGCGAACTGCATCAGCGCCCGATTCAGGCCGGTATGCCCGCCACTCTGCCCGACCCCGGCTACAAACTGGATATCCCACGCGCCAAAGCTTTACTGGCGGAAGCGGGTTATCCCCACGGCTTTGATACCACGCTGCGCGTGCTGGCTGATCAGCCGTTTCTCAATATCGCCATCGCCATTCAATCCACCCTGATGCAGGGCGGTATCCGCGCCAAAATCATTACCGGCACCGGTAACCAGATCTACGGGGCGATGCGCGAACGGCAGTTTAACCTGCTGGTCGGGCGTGGTGGCAGCGGTGTGGAACCCCATCCCCACTCCAGCCTGCGTTCACTGGTGTACAACCCGAATAACGCTGACAGCGCCCGACTGACCAACTTTCAGGGCTGGCGCACCAGTTTCTACGATGCGCAGCTGAATCAGATGATCGACCAGGCGCTACTGGAGCGCGACAGCGCCCGGCAGCAGCAGGATTACTTCGCTATCCAGCGCCGTTATGACCAATTGATCCCGGCTCTGATGCCGATTTCCCAGATGGTCGACTCGGTGGTGGTTAACAACCGGGTGCAGGATTATGTGCCGCATCCCTCGGCGACCACCTTCTTACGTGACGTATGGAAAACGCCGGACAACCTGGCGGGAGGTGCGCAATGAAACTGACGCGAAGCCACTGGCGCAAGCTGCGCAGCCGTGGATGGCAGGTGTTGATCACCCTCACGGGGCTGCTGTTGCTGACTTTTTTTATTGGCCGGGTGATGCCACTCGATCCGGTGCTGGCGATTGTCGGCCCGGACGCCGACCACGCCACTTATCAGCAGGTATATCACCAGCTCGGCTTTGATAAACCGCTGTGGATGCAGTTTGGTATCTACCTTAACGGCCTGCTGCACGGCAATCTCGGCCAGGCGCTGCTGACCGGTCAACCGGTGATCAACGATATCCTGCGTGTCTTCCCGGCCACGGTGGAGCTGGCCACACTGGCGATTGTCATCGGTACCGGGCTGGGTGTGCCACTCGGCGTCTGGGCGGCAGCACGCCGCAACGGTCCGGTGGATTATATGGTGCGCATCATCAGCCTCGCCGGTTATTCCACGCCGATCTTCTGGGTTGGCATGATTGGCCTGTTGCTGTTTTATGCGCATCTCGGCTGGGTCGGGGGGGCCGGACGGGTGGATTTCAGTCTCGATGGCGTGGTGCCGCGCCGTACCGGTTTGCTGCTGGTGGATGCCTTGCTGGCCGGTAATGGCACGGTATTCGCCAACGCGCTGAATCACCTGATTCTGCCCGCCTCGCTGCTCGGCTTCCACTCGCTGGCTTACATCAGCCGCATGACACGCAGCTTTATGCTGGCGCAACTGTCGCAGGAATTCATTCTGACCGCGCGTGTTAAGGGGCTGACCGAGTGGCAGGTTATCTGGCAACACGCCTTCCGCAACATTCTGGTCCAGCTGCTGACGGTGGTGGCGCTGGCTTACGGTTCACTGCTGGAAGGCGCAGTGCTGATCGAAACGGTGTTTTCCTGGCCGGGATTTGGTTCCTATCTCACCGGCAGCCTGATGCTGGGCGATATGAATGCAGTGATGGGCTGCGTGCTGGTGGTCGGCCTGATTTTTGTCCTGCTCAACCTGGTTTCTGATCTGCTTTATCAGGTATTCGACCCGAGGACCAAGGTATGACGATTTCGCTGGAAACACCTTACGCCAGCGCCACACGCGAGCGCCTGGAACGTTGTCGGCGTCTGGCGGCCCGCACCGGTCAGTTTCTCTGGTGCATGGCCTGTAACCCGCTGACCGCCATCGGTGGCGCGATCATCCTGCTGCTGTTGGTGACGGCGCTGTTTGCGCCGTGGATTGCGCCTTATCATCCGTTGATTCAGGACCTGAATAACGCGCTGAGTCCGCCCAGCGCGCAGCACTGGTTTGGCACCGATGAATTTGGTCGCGATATCTTTAGCCGCCTGGTGTGGGGCGCGCGTATCACCCTGTATATCGTGCTGCTGGTGTCGGTCACCGTGGGGCCGATTGGCCTGCTGCTCGGCGTCACTGCCGGGTATTTCGGCGGCAAGGTCGATAGCGTGCTGATGCGCGTCACCGATATTTTTATCTCCTTCCCCAGCCTGGTGCTGGCGCTGGCGTTCGTTGCGGCACTCGGTCCAGGCCTTGAGCATGTGGTCATCGCCATCACCCTGACCGCCTGGCCGCCGATTGCGCGTCTGGCCAGGGCCGAGGCGCTGTCGCTGCGTCAGGCGGATTTTATCTCCGCCGTACGTTTGCAGGGTGCTTCCCCTGTGCGCGTAATCTGGAAGCATATCGTCCCGCTGTGTCTGCCGTCGGTGATTATCCGCATCACCATGAATATGGCGGGCATCATCCTGACCGCTGCCGGGCTGGGCTTCCTCGGTCTGGGGGCGCAGCCACCGGATCCCGAATGGGGGGCGATGATCGCCAGCGGCCGCAGCTACATGCTGGAGTGCTGGTGGGTGGTGACGGTGCCAGGTCTGGCGATTCTGGTGAATAGTCTGGCGTTTAACTTCTTAGGAGATGGCCTGCGTGACATCCTCGATCCCCGTAGCGAATAACCCCCGACCCTTGCTTGATGTGCAGGATTTGCAGGTCAGCTTCGTCAATGGACGCCACAGCACTCCGGCGGTCCGCGGCGTCTCTTTTCAGCTCGGCCATGAAAAACTGGCGATTGTTGGCGAATCGGGATCCGGCAAATCCACCGTGGGCCGCGCCCTGCTGCAACTGCACCCGCGTAGCGCGCAAGTCACCGCCCGCTGTATGCAGTTTGCCGGGATGGACCTGTTACGCGCCACCCCGGCGGAGATGCGCGCCATCCGGGGCAAACGTATTTCGATGATCATGCAGGACCCGAAATATTCGCTCAATCCGGTGGTGCGTATCGGCGAACAGATTGCCGAGGCGTGGCGCAGCCACCACCCCGGACAGCGTGATGAAGCGCGACACCGGGCGCTGGCGATGCTCGATGTGGTGCGCATCCGCGATCCTGAACGGGTTTACCAGCTCTATCCCCATGAAATCTCCGGCGGCCAGGGGCAACGCGTAATGATCGCCATGATGCTGATCACCGATCCCGAGTTGGTGATTGCCGATGAGCCGACTTCGGCGCTGGATGTGTCGGTGCGCTTGCAGGTGCTGACATTGCTGGATGAGCAGGTGAAACAGCGCGGACTGGGGCTGATTTTTATCAGCCACGACATCAACCTGGTTCGCCACTTTTGTGACCGGGTGCTGGTGATGTACGCCGGTCGCGTGGTCGAGTCATTAGCCGCTGCGGAGCTGGGCCAGGCTCAGCATCCCTATACCCAGGGGCTGCTGGCGGCGTTACCCGATATGGACCAGCGTCGCCCGCGTCTGCCGGTGCTGCAACGCCAGGACAGCTGGCTGCAACCTTAAGGAGAGAGTCATGAAACAGATGATCGGGGTACGTAATCTCAACCTCAGTTTTGGCGAAGATGAGCAGCGCCATCAGGTGCTGTTCGACGTCAACCTGGCGGTGCGTGCCGGGGAGATTTTTGGCCTGGTGGGCGAATCCGGCTCCGGGAAAACCACGGTACTGAAATGCCTTGCCGGGTTGTTCACTCACTGGCAGGGCGAGTTGATGATTGATGACCAGCCGCTGCCCCATCGCATCGCACGCAACCTGTGTCGCAAGGTACAAATGGTGTTCCAGGATCCTTACGGTTCACTGCATCCCCGCCATACCATCGGCGATATTCTGGAGGAACCGCTACAGATTCACGGTATCGGACAGCGCCAGCAGCGCGTGATTGCCATGCTGGAAAAAGTGGGGCTGAACCGTGCCTGGCTGACGCGTTACCCTCACCAGCTGTCTGGCGGACAGCGCCAGCGCGTGGCGATTGCCCGCGCCTTGATCCTGGAGCCTCGCGTGTTGTTGCTGGATGAACCCACCTCCGCGCTGGATGTGTCAGTGCAGGCAGAAATCCTGAATTTATTGAGTGACCTGCAACAACAGCAAAACCTGACCTACCTGATGGTGACACATGATTTGGGCGTAGTGGCGCATCTGTGCCATCGCGTGGCGGTAATGCAGCACGGCAAGGTTCTGGAGACGCTGGAAGTGGATGCGCTGGTGGCGGGCCAGGCAACGGTGCCCTATACCCAAATGCTGGTGGAGGCGAGCCGACATCCACAGATGGGCTCTGCCATCGCCTGAGGCTATGCGCGATAAATCGCGCCGCTACGGATCTGCACAGGTTGTAGCGGCGCGATTTATCGCGCGTCGTTTATGGAAAAACCAGAATCAGGCCACAACCTCACGGACAAAACGCACGATCTCGTCGTTTTGCCCGTGTTCGAACAGGCAGTGCTGGAGACGCGGACCGCTCAGAGCAGTTTTCACCAGTTCCGGGTCAATGGCGCGCAGCGTATCGAGATAATTTTCCTTGTTCACGGCCGCTTTTACCTGGTTCAGCAACCCGGCGTTACGCACCTGCGGCTCGCGGCGTTCGGGCGGGTAGCCCAGCCCTTTCGCACCGGTAAAGGCTTTTTCGAAGATGAAACGCAGGTTGAGTTCCGCGCCCCAGCCAAAGCCTTTGGCGAACGGCAGCGACAACGCATTGCCGTTGTTAATTTGGGCAAACAAATACGCGTCGGCCGGGTCGATACAGTAGCCGCACACCACGCCAGGATGGATATTCAGCGACATCAGTGCGCCCTGACCGGTGCCACAACCGGCGATAACAAAATCCACCGCGCCACTGTTCAGCAGTGCGCTGGCCATGATGCCGAGATGAATATAAGTAAGATGATGATCCTGCTCGTCGCTCATGCCAACGTTAAACACCTGATGGCCCAGCGGCTGTGCCACGGACTCCAGTTCTTTCAGTACAGTGGCGTTTTTCGCTGCCTGGCTGTTTTCCATCATTAACGCGATTTTCATGATCCATCCTTCATATTAAATTGAAACACTGTTTCATTTTAATCAAAGGACGCTAAAATGCAGCAGTGAAAACCCTTTTTAGTTGTGAGTTCGCTCACACAACGGCGAGACAACAGGTGAGGAGCTACCATGTTTATTTACCGCGAAGCCACACAGCTTGAAGATTTGGGTAACGGCGTCACCCGCCGGGTACTGGCACACGGCGGCCGCATGATGGCAGTTGAGGTGAGTTTTGCAAAAGAAGCCGTCGGCCCGCTGCATCATCATCCGCACGAGCAACTGACCTACGTACTTTCTGGTCGCTTTGCTTTCACCATCAATGGCGTCACCAAAGAAGTTAGCGCCGGGGATACGCTGTATAAAGCCCCCGATGTGGTGCACGGCTGCGTCTGTCTGGAGGCGGGCACGCTGCTGGATACCTTTACCCCGCAGCGTGAGGATTTTTTGCTTAATTAGGTGTACAGAATTGCGCGATAAATCGCGCCGCTACACAATATCATCCACCACACCGCCATCAACGCGCAGCGCAGCGCCGGACGTCGCCGATGCCTGGGTTGAGCAGACATACACCACCATATTCGCCACCTCTTCAACGGTGGCGGCGCGCTGGATCACCGAGCTCGGGCGCTGGCTCATCACAAACTCTTTTGCCAGCGTTTCCAGCGATTTGCCGGTACGTTTCACCTCGGCTTCCATCATGCTGGCAAAGCCATCGGAAATAGTCGGGCCAGGCAATACGCTGTTCACCGTCACCCCGGAACCCGCCACCACTTTCGCCAGCCCGCGCGCCAGCGACAGCTGTGCGGTTTTACTCACGCCGTAATGCACCATATCGGCGGGAATATTGCGTGCCGATTCTGACGAGATAAATACCACGCGACCCCAGCCTTTTTTCACCATATCCGGCAGCAACGCCCGCGACAGTCGCACGCCGGACATGACGTTGGTCTGCCAGTACGCTTCCCAGGTGTCATCTTCGGTGGCAAAAAAATCCTTCGGACCGTAAATCCCGGCGTTATTCACCAGAATATCAATCGCGGGCAGCCCCTTCAGCAAGGTATCCGCGCCCTGCGCACTGCCCAAATCCGCAATCACCGTGTGAATTTTGGCCCCGACAACCGCCGCGTTAAGTTTTTCCCGCGCCAGGCTGACCGAGGCTTCACTGCGCCCGTTCAGCACCACTTCCGCCCCGCTGGCAGCCAGCCCCTGAGCGATGGCGAAACCAATGCCGCCGGTGGATGCGGTGATTAACGCTGTTTTGCCGTGTAGATCGATTTTCATAACATTCTCCATGTTTCACGATAAATTGAGATCAGCATCACAGAAGCCTGGTGGATGCTGGCGTATCTGCATTAACGAAACATGCTTTGTAACCAAAGAGTGGAATTCGCCAGAACAAAATACAGCCACACTCAATTCTTTAACTCCTGTGAGATCACATCATGAAAACCCTTGCCTTTGCCGCACCGGGTGCGATGGGCGCGGCGGTTGCAGCGGTGCTGACCCGGCACGGTGCGCGCGTCATCAGCCCGTTAAGCCAGCGTTCTGCCGATTCCCAACAACGCGCGCATGCCGCACAGATCACCGATGCCAGTGAAGCCGCGCTGTGCGAGGCGGATATGATTTTTTCCATTCTGCCGCCGGAATCGGCCCTCAGTTGGGCGCAGCAGATGGCACCACACTTAGCCGCCGCCACACGTAAGCCGTTGTATGTCGATTGCAACGCTATCAGCCCGGAAACGCTGCACCAGGTGGCAGCGGTGATTGAGGCCACCGGCACGCCTTTTGTCGATGGGGCAATCATTGGTCTGCCACCGGGAGAGAACAATCCCACCGGGCCACGCTTCTGGTTTTCTGGTCCCCATGCCAGCCAGCTGGCAACCCTGAGCGATCTGGGCCTGCGGGTGCGTATCATGTCAGCGGAAAACGGTGCGGCATCGGCGCTGAAGATGTCCTATGCCGGGATCAATAAAGGCATCACCCTGCTCACGTCAGCGATGCTGATTAACGCCAGCCGGGTTGGTGCAGCCGATGCCTTGCGTGAGGAGATGGCAGAAAGCCAGGCAGCCATGCTGAAAAGGATGGAAAAAGCCGCCCCGGATATGCTGCCAAAAGCCTGGCGCTGGGCGGCTGAAATGGATGAGATCGCGACGCTTAACCAGGGTGAACTGGCAACCGATCGCCTCTATCAGGCACTGGGGGATATTTGTCGCCAGCTGGCGGCGGATCGCAAAGGTGATCAGCAACTCAGCGCCCTGCTGGCAACCTTTTTTCACCCGGATACCGATAGCGAACGCGCAGGCTGACGCTGCAACTGACGCTGTAACCACGCCTGTGCAGCGGCCTCGTCCGGTGCGCAGGCATCCAGCTGCAACACCGGACCCAGCGCCATCGGTTGCGCCCGTTCAGCCAGTTGCCGCAGCTCGGGCAAGTATTCTGCCCCCGGATGCCCCGGCATTCGCTGTGCCAGGCGCGCCTGATAACGCGCCACCACCTCATCCGGTGAGATCGCCATCCATAGCTCCAGCACCCGCGTCACTCCGGCGTTTTGCAACCCCTCCTCCAGCACCGCTTTCGGCTGAAAACCAAACCACGCATCAATCAGGTAAACACAGCTGGCGGGTGCCTGGGCGACGATTTTCCAGATCGCCTGGTAGGCCGCACAGCCAAGTTGACGATTACGCAGGCGATCCACCGGTGCAAAGCTGGCCATAAACGGTTCTTTCAGGCTATCCAGCGTCAGCACCGGTAAGCTAAAGCGCTGCGCCACAGCGCGGGCCAGGGTGCTTTTGCCGGAAGCCGGGATACCGTTGACCAGCACCACGCATTTCTCTTCAGTGAGCGTTGTCATAGGATGTCGATGACCTCCGCGACACTGGCGGCCTTACGCAACCGCACCAGCGTTTCTTCGTCTTCGAGCAGAGAGACAATGGCACGAATCCCCTCTTCAATATGCGCGTTGCTATCGCTTGCACCGAACATGATGACAATATCGGCCTTGTCACTCCCGGCAAAGGATATCGGTTCCTCCAGCAGGATCAGGCTGAAACAATCCTTCAGCACACCGGTTTCCGGTCGGGCGTGGGGGATGGCGATGCCCTCTTCGAACACGTAATACGCGCCGTGCGTCAGGGTGTTGGCGATCACCGCCTCCGGGTAGGAGGCTTTGACATAGCCCCCGCTGACCAGTGGCCGGGCAGCCAGCGTAATCACCTCGCGCCAGTCGCGGGCGTCAATGCCCACCTGAATAGCATTCGCCTCCTGCAACAGTTGTTTGATGCTCATGCCTCCTCCTTATATCGACTTGCGAATGGTATTACGCAGTTCATCGATTTTGATGAACAGTGGATCAATCTCCTGACGGAAACGACGGCTTTTGGCAAATAAACTTAATGCCCGATTATATTCCAGCATTAATTGTTTTTGCGTTTCACCTGCGCGCGGATTATTTGCCAGTTCCTGCTCCAGCGTGGTTATTTTCTCGCTGATGCTTTCAGCCTGACGATCTATTTCCTGCTCATCCGCCCCTTTATTCTCAGGGGCCTTTTTCCTGAATCCAAACATAGCGTCTCCTGCCCCGAATGGCGCCAGGGCACCTCAGGTTAATACGTCATGAAAGATGCTTAGCGGAACAACTGAATTTTTTCGACCAATACATCGGTAACGGCATCGTTAGCGGGCACCAGAAAATTGCGCACGCTGTCGTTTACTTTGCCCTTTTCGAACGTCTGTTTACAGCGCGCCACCCATTGCACGTTCATTTCTGTGCCGACGTTCACTTTTTCAATGCCACTGCGCACCGCCAGACGCATATCTTCATCGCTGACGCCGGTGCCACCGTGCAGTACCAGCGGTGTATGGGTCGCTTCGGTGATATCTGCCAGCCGCTGATGCTGGATATGCGCTTTGCCGGTGTAAAGGCCGTGCACCGTGCCGATGGAGATGGCTAACATATCAACCCCGGTTTCATCCACAAAGCGTTTGGCATCGTCCACCGTGGTGAACGAAGTTTCGTTCATTTCCACCGATTTACCATCCTCTGAGCCGCCAATCGCCCCCAGTTCCGCTTCGACCGACACATGTAACGGGCGCGCCATATCAATCACTTTACGCGTGTTGGAAATATTCTCTTCAATCGACAGATGCGAGCCGTCATACATCACCGAACTGAAACCCGCATCCAGCGCTGTCTGGATCGCATCAAGATCAGAACAATGATCGAGATGCAGGCAGGTGGGTACATTTTTACTTTCTGCCAGTGAGCAAATCGCATCGACCAGCAATTTATGACCGAGATATTTCGCCGTACCGGTGGAGATCTGAATCATTAATGGGCTGTTGGTTTTTTCTGCCGCTTTAAAATAAGCCGGTAACATTTCCAGACAGTGCAAATTAAAAGATCCGAGCGCTTTAAATTCACGTTGTTTAGCCACCTGTAACAGATCGGTAAAGTTATAAAGTTTCATGAACATTTTCCTCGTGAGGTTTCGTAGATTTTCCGTTAACAAACCAGGCGATCAGGGTAATGAAGACAATAAACAGGGCGACGAACAGCCAGTTATTCTGGAACGCATGACCGAGTACCAGGCCGGTACTGATGACATCCGAATCGCTGAAGGTCACGCCGGTGAAACCGTAGCTTTCCAGCATCGGCACCAGAATCGCGGGCAGCAGCGTAATAAACAGGCCGTGGACAAAACCGCCGATCATCGCACCACGACGGCCACCGAGCGCGTTACCAAACACCCCGGCCGTGCCACCGGCAAAGAAGTTGGTGAGCAGCCCCGGTAAAATCATCGCCAGACCGAACATCGGGAACACCAGCATGCCGACGACGGAACCCAGGGTGGTGGCAAGGAAGCCGACGATCACCGCGTTTGGCGCATAAGGGAACATCACCGGGCAATCGAGCGCCGGTTTGGCATCCGGCACGATGCGCATGGCGATACCGCGAAACGCCGGGACCAGCTCATTCAGCAGCAGGCGCACGCCGCTATACAGCACAAACACCCCGGCCACGAACTGAATCGATTGCATAAAGGCGTACATCAGGTAATTCATGCCGTTGCTGTACTGAGCGATAAATGCCGGGCCTGCTGCCACCGCCGGGATCAGGTACATCGGCACCATCACCACCGCCATCGACAAATAGGTGTCCTGGAGAAATTTGAAGTTATCCGGCAGCTTCAGGTCTTCGGTAGAACGCGAGCCTTTGCCGACCACTTTCGCCACCGCCGCCGTCACCAGGTAACCAATGGTGCAGAAGTGGCCGAGGGCAACGTCGTCCGAGTCGGTAATGCGCCGCACCACCGGTTGTGCCAGCGCGGGCATCACCACCGCCATCACGCCACCAAAAATGCCGCCGGTAAGGATCAGAGGTAAGCCTGTCAGCCCCGCTTTGTAGCCGATCACCGCACCGATGGTCGCCATCCACAACAGCGCCTGTCCGGTAAGGAAAATGTATTTGAACGGTGTCAGGCGGGCAATGATGATGTTGACGATAAAGATCACCAACAGCGTCAGCGCCACTTCTGAACCCAGCTCGCGGTTCGCTAACCCGGCAATCGCAGCAACGTCGGTGATATAACCCTGCATGCCAAAGCCGTGGGTAAAGATGGTATTGAGGAAGGTCAGCGTGCCAACAATAATGTTGATACCCGCCATCATAATTAAGAAACCGAGCAGCGTTTTAAAGGTGCCTTCCACCACCTTGCCTGCTGATTTTTTTTGCAGTAACAAACCGACTAGGGCAATAAAGGCAATCAGAATCGATGCCTGCCCCAGCAGATCTTTTACCAGGAAGTTGATCACACTATTCATGGTTAGCAACCTTCATGTTGTGCTCTTTCATAAATGCCACGATTTTTTGCTCAATTTCCGCTTTATCCGTCAACCGGTTGAGAATAATCACCCGTTTCATTTGCTCCGGGCTGGCATCGGCATTTAATACATCGGCAAATGCCTTCTGGGTTAAAATGATGTCGGATTTAAATGCGTTGGCTTCGGAAATGGTGGTGTGATCAATATCCGCCTCGATTTCCAGCTTCTTTAATACCGCTTTGGCACTCATTTCGATGGCGAAACTGGATCCCAGACCACATCCGCATACACATAATATTTTCAGCATGGCTATCTCCTCACAGAATATGCAGTTGTTTAGCGAGTTTGTAATGATGCCCTTCGGTGTCGACCAGGCGTTTTTTCATGCTTATTAAATCAATGGGTATCGGTTTGTTGCTGCCATTAATAATGACCGCTTTATTGCGCATTCCCGACTGAATACAACGCGCGACTTCACTGGCCATAATGGTGCCCTGGTAAATTTCTTCACAGGTGGGATCGCCATTACGCAGGCCATAACCGATGATGGTTTTACGGATACGCACGGCAATCATCGGTTCCAGTTGTTTAATTAAGGTATCAATCGCTCCCTGAAATCCTGGGGAGTATTCGCGGGTGTAGGCTTCAGAGCACAGAATCACCACGCTATTCTGTTCCGCCAGACGCTGCGAGACGCGCTGCGCCAGCTCCTGTAAGGGGATCTGGCACTCCGGGATCAGGGCAAAATCCGCATTCGATTTGATCGCCGATTGCAGCGTTAACTCACCGCAGTAGCCCCCCAGCAGTTCCACCATAAATACCCGCCCCGGCAAACCACGACCGGTATTACGTAACTTCGTAACTTCTTTTAATACCTGTTCACAGGCGGTAGAAAAACCAATGGTGTAATCGCTGCCAAATACGTCATTATCAATTGTCATGCCGACGCCAAAACAATTCACCCCAAATTCACTCAGCGTATGCAGAAATTGCAGCGAACCATCACCACCCGCCATAATCAGCACATCAATACGTAGCGACTTAAGCTGTTTGGCAATAGATTCATATTCTGGCCGAATGAGTTTCCGCGTTGGTCTGCCGGATTGCATGACCGGAATAGGCGCGATGGCGTAATCCACCAAATCACGCTGGGAAATTTCCTGATGTTTATTTTCCAGCAGGCCCGGAATGCCGCCGTTAAATAACACCATCTCGGCCTGCGTTAAACGAGAAATCTGAAAAATAAAGTTATTGATGCCGGTAACATCACCACCACTGATCACCATGCCAATTCTCATTGTTCCCACTCCTCACGCTGTGCTTCTGTGATTCATTCTTCCGATGAAGAGGGTTTCTATTTGCAATGAAGATCACATTTTCATCACTAATTTATTCGCTGCGATCATTGACAAGGATGTTCTCATAGCCTTTTTTGTGACTTTCATCACATGCTAAATTATTCCAACAGAAAGTAATTATTATATTTTTCATGTGGTTATATTTATTTCAGGCATCAAATCCTCCATGGCTATTTAACTCCTTGTTCGCCGTTTT
Organism: Pantoea cypripedii; assembly: GCF_002095535.1. Lineage (NCBI taxonomy): Bacteria > Pseudomonadati > Pseudomonadota > Gammaproteobacteria > Enterobacterales > Erwiniaceae > Pantoea > Pantoea cypripedii. The sequence goes on along the minus strand of NZ_MLJI01000001.1, from coordinate 1,991,748 downwards.
TCTTTAAATCTATTTTGTGATACCTCGCGCATTTTTATCGGTCCGCGGCGTTTTTTTCGCAGAAGATAAAGGGATAATGCTTGCGTGCGTTATTTTAACGTCAGCGCCGATCAATCATTGACATTCCGCGGTCTGCGCCTGTCCAATAACCCAGCAGACACATGACACAGAAGAGAAAACATGACATCCCCGCAGGAAATGTTGCGTCAACTGAGTGACGTGGTAGGTGAAAAACAGCTGTTAACCCATTCTGATGATAAAGCCTGGTACACCAAAGGATTCCGCGTTGGGCGCGGTGACGCGCTGGCCGTGGTGCTGCCCCAGACATTGCCGCAACTGTGGCAAATTCTTCAGGTATGCGTGGCGCATAACGCCATTATTCTGATGCAGGCGTCGAATACCGGCGTGACCGGCGGCTCTACGCCGGATGGCAACGATTATGATCGTGAAGTGGTGATTGTCAGCACACGCCAGTTGAAAGGTGTGCAGGTGATCGACGAGGCTCGTCAGGTGATTGCTTTCCCTGGTACGACCCTGACGGAGCTGGAGCAGACTCTGCAACCGCTCGGGCGCGAACCGCACTCGGTGATTGGTTCTTCATGCATTGGTGCGTCCGTGGTCGGCGGCATCTGCAACAACTCCGGCGGTTCGCTGATTCGTCGCGGCCCGGCATTTACCGAGAAATCGTTATTTGCCCGCATACATGACGATGGCCGACTGGAGATGGTCAACCATCTGGGTATTGACCTCGGAGACACGCCGGAAGCCATGCTGGACAATCTGACCCGCCAGCAGTATCAGACCGGCGAGCAGCCGGACTGGCAGGGCAAAATCTGGGCGGAGGATTACGCCGAGCGCCTGCGTGACGTCACCGCCGACAGCCCTTCCCGCTTTAACGGTGATATTCGTTATCTGCATGACAGCTCCGGCAGTGCAGGCAAAGTGGTGGTATTTGCTGTCCGTCTCCCCACCTTTGAAGCCAGTGCAGGCAGCGACACCTTCTATATCGGCACCAATGATGAAGCGGTGCTGGTGGCCCTGCGCCGCTATCTGCTGACGCAGATGAGCGAGTTACCGGTGCAGGCGGAGTACATCCATCGCCACGCCTTTGATCTCACCGTGCGCTACGCCAAGCATATGTATCTGGCGATTCGTAAGCTCGGTCCGCAGGCGCTGCCGCGCCTGATGGCGAATAAAGCCAAATGGGATGTGCGCGTCAGCCATCTGAAATTTCTGCCACGCAATTTTGTTGATCGGGTGCTGCAATTCTTCAACCAGATCACGCCGCGCTTCGTGGCACCGCGCATCATGGATTACCGCAGCGAATATGAACATCATCTGATGATTAAGGTGGAATCGGCGCAAACCGCTGAATTGCAGACCTTGCTGGAGACGTTTTTCGCCAGCCACAGCGGCGGCTTTTTCCACTGCGATGCGCGCGAAGCGGCGGATGCCTTTCTGGTGCGTTTTGGCGTGGGCGGCTGCACCATCTCCTATTGTGATGCCCTCGGTTATAACCCGAATGAGCGTCTGGTGGCATTCGACGTGGCGCTGCGCCGTAATGACGATGCATGGCGCTTAACCCTGCCGGACCATCTGGCTGAGCAGGTACAGGTAGACTCCTGCTGCGGGCATTTCTTTTGCTACGTCAATCATCAGGATTATGTGCTGAAGGCGGGTGTGGATGCGAAGGCGTTCAAAGAAGCGGTGAAAGTGTATCTGGAGCAGCGCGGGGCGAAGTATCCGGCAGAACATAACGTCGGCCATTTATATCACGCATCCTGCGAACATGTGGAGCACTGGAAACAGCTCGATCCCACCAACACCTGTAATCCAGGCATCGGCAAAACCAGTAAGAAGAAGTTCTGGGCGGAATAATTAAAGGCTCGGGCCTGCACGGCCTGGTAGCGACGCGATTTATCGCGCGGGTTTTACAACACCGCGCGATAGTGACGATTATTTCGCGTACGCTTCAGTCGAAATGGTCAGCGTCACATCGTCGCTGACTGCTGGCACGTATTTATCCAGCTTAAAGTCAGAGCGCTTGATGGTGCCGGTGGCATCAAAACCAATCGCCTGTTTCTTCACCATCGGATGCTCGCCCTGCTGGTTCAGCGTGGCGTGCAGCGTTACCGGTTTGGTGATGCCTTTCAAGGTCAGATTCCCTTCTACATCAAACTTGTTGTCGCCCTTCGCCACCACTTTGGTGCTGTGGAATACCGCTGAAGGATATTTCGCGGTATCGAAATACTCTTTGCCGAGGAATTCTTTGGTCAGTGCCGGGACGTGGGTGTCGATCTGGCTGACTGGCAGCGTAACGTCAACGCGTGACTGATCCGGATGGTCTTTATCAAACACCAGGGTGCCTTTGCTGTTCGGGATATCCGCAGTCGGATGCGAGAAACCGAAATGGGTCCAGGTCACAATCACTGACGTGTGTTCCGGGTTCAGATCGTAGTGCATGGCAGCAGCCTGAGACAGCGGTGCATACAGAGTGGCAGCGGCCAGCAGGGGCAGCGCAAAGCGGGTAACGTTTTTCACCAGTTGTTCCTCTTGGTTCAGAATATACCGAAGAGTGTCCGGGATTATGCGGCGCGGGAACAGTGAAGAGTTTTGGACGAAATTTTCAAAAAAATTCAGCAATATCAATATGAAACAATTCACACCAGCGACAGTTTCATGGCTGGCCTATCGCCAATAAAATCCGCCAGCGCCGACGTTGCCGCAGCAGGCGCTGATGCAAGTGCTGCAATTGCGCCCCTTCCAGCTGGCGGATCGCCGTGCTGGTCAGTTCGGGTAAACCCTGCTGCTGACGCAGCGCACTCAGTGCAGCATCCGCATTGTCACTCACGACACATTGCAGCAGCGACTGCTGCAAAGCTTCAAATGGCGCGGCAGAGATATCCAGCGTGCGCAGAAAGCGTTTGCAATGGCCAAGCAGTTCGCGCCAGGGAATATCGGGCGACTGCAACGCCAGCAGGATGCCATCAACATCTGCCACACGCTGATAACGCGCCGTCACCACATAACCGATCTGCTGCTCCACGCGTAACTGCTGAAAAAAACGCGGTTCATAGATCAACGCCAGCGCGCGTAATGCCGCCAGCGCGTCATCATCAGCCTCGCTCAGCGGGATAAACACCAGCAGCGCCTGATCGCTGCCTGTGCACGGGATGGCCGTCACACCCTGGTTTAAGCGAGCTGCCGAGGTGGTCGCCCCCTGCGGGAGATCACTCAGCACCCGCGCGACATCAGCACGCAACGCGGTACTTTGGCCGCACCAGGCAGCCTGCCAGCCCACTGAGGATCGCGGGGTGATCAACTGCTGCGGCAATGCCGATAATAACTGGCGAATCGCAATGCCTGCCGCAGCCCTGACGGGTTGAGGTTCCAGGGGCATATTGAGCACCTGCACCACCTGAGTCACCGCCGCAAGCGCAGCATCGTCATCGTTGGGGAGGTGCATGACCAGTTGCCAGATGCCCTGTATCAGCTGCCAACTGCCACGCCCGCCTGCATGACGTAGCGCAGCCAGCACCGGACGCAGCAAACGCTGACGCGCCTCGCCATCTTCATCGCTGCAAGGCTGGTAAAACGCCGGACGCAGTAGCAAGGTCTCCAGCGGCTGAACCGGGTCCACGTTCAGTAACGGAAAGACACGGTCAGGCAGCGCACGGGAAGCTTGCGCCTCTGCCTGCGGATAAAACCAGAACGGTAAACTTGCTACGTGCTGGCTGGCCTCTGTCGGCCAGTCAGCAACCGATAAGCTGAATCCCTGGGTTTGATGCGATTTAGTCGCCAACTGGCGTTGCGTCAACAGCACCAGCGGGGGCGTCTGTTGCAAGGCGTTAAGCACGCGGGAAAAGTCACAGGATGCGTCCGGCGCAAAACCCAGCGCGCGACCGCGCAGTTGTTCCAGCGGCGACAGTTGGCTGAAATCCTCCCGCGCCAGCTGTTGATAATGCTGACGTTGCGCCGGACTGCTTTGCGTCAGAGCGTGCAGATGCTGGCGGAAGTGATGCTGAATATGCTGTGCCTGCTGCGTTGTCAGGGTTTGCCCGCTGAATTTGAGCGCCAGCCAGCTGTGCTGCGTATCGCGCCACAGCCACTGCACACTCAGATCTTCACACAGCCCCGCAGCACGTAATTGTGCCAGCAGGCTGCCAGCCGCGTCATCCAGCCAGAAACGACGTAACTGGCTGATTTCATCGCGCAACGATGCCATCTCACCCGGCAACAGCAGCGTCAGCCAGCAGCTTTCGCTGCCGGGTAGCTGAAGCAGGCGCTGGCGCAGCGCGGCCGGTTGTGGGGATACCGGTGACGCCTGTAACGCGCCAGATAACAGCTGCTGACCATAACGTTCCGCCAGCGTCGCCAGCTCATCCAGCGTTTGCGGCCCCTGCAACCACAACGTCATATTGCCCGCGACATAGAACTGCTGATGGAAGGCGCAAAGCGCCTGGCGCAGCCTGGTGACATTGTCACCAAACACGGCCAGGCTGCCGACGCGAAAACGCTGAAATTCACGTGGCGCCACCAGCATATCCAGCAACGCTGCCTCGCTCAGGGTTTCCGCATGACGCTGCAACAAGCGATACTCGGCGTCGATCACCGCGCTTTCCTGCGTAATCGCTGCGGGCGTCAGTAACGGTGCCGCCAACATAGCCACCAGCCGCGCCACCCCTGCTTCCAGTTCACTGGCGGGAACCTGAAAGAAAAAGGCGCTCTGACTGAGCTGCGTAGTGGCATTAACCTGACCGCCCTGCTGCTGCACCCAGGGCATCAGACGCTGATCGTCTGTGATGCCCTCACTGCCACAAAACAGCAGATGCTCCAGCAAATGTGCCAGCCCCGGCCAGCGGTCCGGTTCCTGCAAGCTGCCCGCCTCCACGCGCAGCAGCGCTGCGGCGGCGCGGGCATCGGGCTGATGATGCAAATGGCAGCACAGGCCGTTCTTCAGCCGCAGGCTGCGCGTGGTCATCACAGAATGCGCTGCTTGTAGATCAGCTGTGAATTGGTGCGGTTGCGGAATTGCAGCTGGGCGATTTTGATATCGCTACAGCTGGCTTCACGCCGGGCTTCGAGAATTTTGTCGTGATGCGGTGACTTGCTGCACACCGGGTCGGCGTTGTCGGCATTGCCAGTCAGCATATAGGCCTGGCAACGACAACCACCGAAGTCCTTCTCTTTCTCGTCACAGGAACGGCACGGCTCCGGCATCCAGTCATAACCCCGGTAACGGTTAAAACCGAACGAGTTATACCAGATATCATCCAGGCTGCGCTCCAGCACGGATGGGAATTCCACCGGCAGCTGACGTGCACTATGACATGGCAGCGCCGTGCCTTCCGGCGTGACGCTCAGGAAGATCGATCCCCAGCCACCCATGCAGCCTTTCGGACGCTCTTCGTAATAATCCGGCGTGACAAACAGCAGATTGGTGAGGTTACCGCTGGCCGCCATGCGCTGGCGATATTGCGCCACGATGGCTTCGGCGCGCGCGATTTGCTCACGCGTCGGCAGCAGGCCCTGACGGTTGATGTGCGCCCAGCCATAAAACTGACAGGTTGCCAGTTCCACGTCATCCGCTTCCAGTTCGATACACAGATCGATAATTTTATCGATTTGGTCGATGTTGTGGCGATGCAGCACGAAGTTCAGCACCATTGGATAGCCGTGCGCTTTTACCGCTTTTGCCATTTCCAGCTTCTGCTGGAAGGCTTTTTTCGAGCCAGCCAGCGCGGCGTTCAGCGTTTCATCGCTGGCCTGGAAGCTGATCTGGATATGATCCAGACCGGCGTCAGCAAAGGCATCAAGCTTGTTCTGTGTCAGGCCAATGCCTGAGGTGATCAGGTTGGTGTAGAAACCGAGATCGCGCGCGGCCTTGATCAACTCCGGCAAATCTTTACGCGTCAGGGGTTCGCCACCGGAAAAACCGAGCTGCACGCTGCCCATGGCGCGTGCCTGGCGGAACACCTCAATCCACTGTTCAGTGGTCAGCTCTTTTTCCTGCTGAGCAAAATCGAGCGGATTCGAGCAGTACGGACACTGCAACGGGCAGCGATAGGTTAGCTCGGCCAGCAGCCACAGCGGCGGCGTAATGCCTGGTTTATTCGGGTTCACGACACTGGATCCATTTTTGTTCAACGGCTGACTGCAAAAACGCTTTCACGTCTTCATCCACGCCGCCCGCTTCCGGGAAGCGAGCATTCAGCGTAGCGATAATGGCGGCGACATCCTGTTTGCCCGTTACCAGCTCCAGAATAGCGGTGGCGGTTTCATTCAGTTTCGCCATCCCTTCCGGATAGAGCACCACATGGCTCTCCTGCGCGGGTTCCCATTGCAGACGATAGCCGCGACGGAAAGCAGGGATCAGGTTATCTTTCATGTTGTTATACCAGTCTGGTGGTGTGCCAGGCCGCCTTGTCGGTGACCGTATGATAAGGCGGACGTTGCAACGCATAGGCCATGGTCATGGCATCAAGCATGGTCCACAGGATGTCGAGTTTAAATTGCAGAATCTCCAGCATCCGATTCTGTTGCTCAGCGCTGGTAAAAATCTCCAGCGCCAGCGCCAGACCGTGCTCCACATCGCGATTCGCCTGGCTCAGGCGGCTGCGGAAGTAGAAATAACCTTCCTCTTTAATCCACGGATAGTGCTGTGGCCAGCTGTCGAGACGCGACTGGTGGATCTGCGGTGCAAACAGCTCGGTCAGCGAGCTACAGGCCGCTTCCTGCCAGTTGGCCCGGCGGGCAAAGTTGACGTAAGCATCCACCGCAAAACGCACGCCAGGCAGCACATGCTGCTCAGACAGCAATTCTTCACGCGTCAGCCCTACCGCTTCGCCCAGTTGCAGCCAGGCTTCAATGCCGCCTTCATGACCGTTGCTGCCATCATGATCGAGAATACGCTGCACCCATTTACGTCGCGTCGCCGGGTCCGGGCAGTTCGCCATGATCGCTGCATCTTTCAGCGGGATATTGGTCTGGTAATAAAAACGGTTCGCCACCCAGCCTTTAATTTGCTCCGGCGTCGCTTCGCCGTTGTGCATGGCGATATGGTACGGGTGATGAATATGATAATAGGCACCTTTGGCGCGCAGTGCCTGTTCAAAGGCGGCTGGCGTCAGGGCTTCAGTAATGATCACGATGAAGACTCCTGCAGATGAATCGCCATTCCATCCCAGCTCACTTCAATGCCCTGCTGCGTCAGGAACTGGCGCTGCGGTGACTGCTCGTTCAGGATGGGATTGGTGTTGTTAATATGAATCAAAATTTTGCGTTTAGCCGGTAATGACCCCAGCAGCGCCATCATGCCCTGGGCTGAGGAAAGCGCTAAATGGCCCATGGCTTTGCCGGTATTTTTACCGACGCCGGTGGTCAGCAGCTCGTCATCCTGCCAGACGGTACCGTCAATCAGCAGGCAATCGGCTTTTTGCAGCCACGGCATAATTACCGCATCCGGTTCACCGAGGCCCGGCGCATACAGCAGCGTCTGACCATTGGCGTGGTTAGTAATAAACAACGCCACGTTATGGCCCGGCAGCGGACGATCGCGGAATGGCGAATACGGCGGCGCGTTGCTCAGGATCGGGATGGCGGTGAATTCAAGATTGCGGCAGACATCAACGCGGAACGGTTCCAGCGGTGTCAGCGCATGATGCTGCAAACCACCATTCCAGTGTTGCAGCATGGTGAAAATCGGGAAGCCGCTGGTGAGATCGGCGTGCACTTCGGGGGTGCACCAGACCTGATGCGGGCAACCTTCACGCAGGCTGAGTAAGCCGGTGGTATGGTCGATCTGGCTGTCGGTAAGAATGATGCTGCCAATCGCCGTGCCGCGCAGGACGCCCTTTTTATTCAGTTCTGGCGTGTGGGCAATCTGCTGGCTGATATCGGGAGAGGCGTTACACAGCACCCAATCTTCACCGTTATCGCTGACAATAATCGATGACTGCGTGCGTGCCTGAGCCTGGATCGTGCCATTGCGCAGGCCGCTGCAATTGGCGCAGTTACAGTTCCACTGCGGAAAACCACCGCCCGCCGCCGAACCGAGAACTTTAATAAACATGAGAAATGACCGGAGAAGGAAAACAAAATGCCCGCGCAGGTGGCGGGCAGAAGTCTTAGCGGTTGGAGATGTACAGAGTCACTTCCAGGCCCAGACGCAGGTCAACAAATTCAGGTTTTTTCCACATAATATTCTTCCTCTAAGTCTCTTAACGCAGAGCGAACTCTGCATGGAATGCTTGCGCCAGGATCTGTGATCCCGATCGCAATACACAACGCGGGCTGATGTTGCGCCAATGTGACGAACAGATCAACCCCGATTAGGTAAGGGAATTGTGTTATTCCCCCCAAATCTGTTTCAGCACCCGCTGCCAGTTGCCCCAGGTAATTTGCTCAAGTATCGCCTGATCATAGCCATTTTCGCGCAACAAGGCGCAAAGCTGTGGCAACCCGGAAACATCTTTCAACGCCTCTGGCGCGCTGATGCCATCGAAATCGGAGCCAAAGGCCACATGATCGCGGCCCATTATCGCGATTAAATGATCAACATGTTTAACAATTTCGATCAGTGGCGTGTCGGTGTCGCGTTTACCATCGGCACGCAGAAAAGCGTTGCCAAAATTGACCCCCACCACGCCGCCACTGTCGCGGATGGCGCGCAGCTGATCATCGGTGAGATTGCGCGGCTGCGGGCACAGCGCATGGGCATTGGAATGCGTCGCCACCAGCGGCGCAGAGGATAAACGCGCGGTATCCCAAAACGCGTTAGCGTTCATATGGGAAACGTCAATCAGCATGCGATGCTGATTCGCAGCGGCAATCAACGCTGCGCCCGCTGCGGTTAAACCGGGGCCGCTGTCCGGTGAGCCGGGGAAGTTACCGGTGACGCCCACACCAAAGCGGTTGGGCAGATTCCAGAACGGTCCGATGCTGCGTACGCCAGCCTGATAAAACGCGGCCAGCGTTTCACCTTCGCCATCAAAACCATCGGCCCCTTCGATATGCGCCACCAGCGCCAGCACCCCTTGCGCCCGGCAGGCGGCGATATCGGCGTGGGTCAGACATAAGCGGGCGCGGCCCTGCGATTCAGCCACCAGCGTTTTGAGGATCGCCAGCTGCTGCCAGAGGATTTCCAGCGGCGACCAGCGCTCCTGCGCCCGCTGGGGCGCAACCTGCTCGATATAACGTTGCGGCGGGACGAACAGCGCAAACAGGCCACCGGCAAAACTGCCCTGCTGCATACGCGGGAAGTCGAGGTGTCCATTTTCTATACCGGAGAAAAATGCCTGAGCGGGCGCATCACGATGATGCAGCCACAGGTTAAGCAGCAGGTCGTTGTGACCATCGAAAATTGAAAGAGGCATAGCCTGATAACAACGGGATAACATAGGGGCTATGCTACGCGTCTGCCGCGCTTTCGCCAAATCGCGGCGCACAAAAAAGTCATTTTCAGCTGCATCCATTACCCCTTCCCACTCGTATATCCGATCGTGAGCAACTTCTTTGCTCCTTCAATGAGGGTATATGATGAAAAAGTTAATCAGCCTTACCGTCGTATCCGCAGCACTTTTCATTGCAACGGGCGTTAGCGCGGCAATGAACAATGACTCTGTCATGGTTGGAGGCGCTGCAATGTATCCCCAAAAGAACATCATTGAAAATGCTGTAAATTCAAAAGACCATACCACGCTCGTCGCCGCAGTGAAGGCCGCAGGCCTCGTTGATACGTTACAGGGCAAAGGTCCGTTCACCGTATTCGCGCCGACAAATGCCGCCTTCGCCAAATTACCCGCAGGAGCGGTCGATAACCTGCTCAAGCCCGAAAACAAAGCCAAACTGACCAGCGTGTTGACCTATCATGTGGTTGCCGGGAAATATGATATGAAGGCGCTGGAACAAAAAATTAAACAAGGCGGTGGTCACGCTGAACTAAAAACCGTGAACGGTCAGCCTGTGTGGATCATGAATAATGGTCCGCATAACATCCAGCTGAAGGACGGACAAGGTAATGTCGCGAATATCAGTACCTATGACGTCAACCAGAAAAACGGCGTGATTGATGTGATTGATAACGTTCTGATGCCGAAGTAATTGTCTATACTCCGAACGGGAAGTGAAACCATCCGGAAAGAATATGGATTCAATTCAGGCTGAGCAGCAAAAAACGTTACTCAGGGCGGTTGCGGATGGCGACCGCTCTGCCTTTGAACAGCTCTACCGACTCACCTCACCACATCTGTTCGCGATTGCACTGCGTATGCTGCGCCACCGTCCCTGGGCAGAAGAAGTCCTGCATGACTGCTTTATCACCGTCTGGAACAATGCGGCATCTTTTAATAGCACCCTGAGTTCGCCGCTGACATGGATGACGCACATCGTTCGCAACCGCTGTATTGACTGGCTGCGAAGTGGATATGTCCGGCAGTTCCGTGCGGACGAAGAATATGTTGAAGATCAGATAACGCCAGCGGTTGCTGAACATCAGGATAATCAGGATGCCGAGCGGGTTGCGCGGCTACATCATTGCCTGAAACATTTAAGCAGTGAGCAGCGTCAGAGCATATCACTCGCCTATTATCAGGGCATGTCGCATACGGATATCGCCGACTGGCTACAGCAGCCTGTCGGATCGGTAAAAAGCTGGATTCGTCGCGGCATGGAACACCTTCGGGAGTGCGTTGGGTTATGAGCGAACGAGACAAACTTGATGAATCACTGGCGGCAGAATATGCGCTGGGGACATTGCAAGGGGGCGCCAGAATCCGCTTTCAGCGAAGGATGTTGAATGAAGCTCAACTGGCTGAGCGTGTATTCCGATGGGAGTCTCTGCTGGCCGGGATGGATAACCATCTTATCCCTGTCAAACCGCCTGACGTCATATGGAAGAGAATTTCCCTTGCCCTTCCTGCCAGAAACAAGGTTACACCGCAGAGGCGTTTCCTTCCCTGGCTTGCTGCTGCGGGTATTTCCATTGCGGTACTGGTCTCAGCTTACCTCTACAGAGAACCCGCCCTGACGCCGCTAACGGTGCTGGATAATGCCCAGCGTACCGGACAATGGGTTGTGAGCACCAACAGTCACCAGGACAGGATCAGCCTCTTTCCACTCGGCCAGGTTAACGTCGAACCCGACCGAAGCCTGCAGCTCTGGCTAATCCCGGCAGGCAAAGCACCTGTGTCGCTGGGCTTAGTGAACAGCGAGGCCACCAGTGACTTTGCTTTAAACGGCTTGAATCCATTGAATAATGCTTCGATAGCCATCAGTCTTGAGCCAAAAGGCGGGTCGCCAACCGGCCTACCGACCGGTCCGATTTTGTTCAGTTCTAAATTATAAACAGGTGGTGCATAAGCGGGGTGGCTGTGGCGTCTTAATTGTCAGTTTTGCACGGGTGGTTGTCAGCAATGGGCGAGCCGCAGCGGGATGACTTCAGCGAGACTGACAGCAGACCCTAAGGAGAACCCCTATGCTTACCCAACCCGCTGAAAAATATCGTCCTTACCCGGTGATTGACCTGCCGGAACGCCAGTGGCCATCACGCCAGTTGACCCAGGCACCGCGCTGGCTTTCCACTGATCTGCGCGACGGCAATCAGGCCCTGGCGACGCCGATGGACAGCGCACGCAAACTGGAGTTCTGGCAACTGCTGGTGCGCTGCGGATTTAAAGAGATTGAAGTGGCCTTTCCTGCCGCCTCGCAAACTGACTTCGACTTTGTGCGCCTGCTGATTGAACAGCGCCACATCCCTGACGATGTCGCGATTCAGGTACTGACCCAGGCACGCGCCGATCTGATCGACCGGACGTTTGCCGCGCTGCGCGGCGCACCGCGTGCCATCGTCCATCTGTACAACGCCACCGCCCCGCTGTTTCGTGAGCGCGTGTTTCGCCAGAGCAAAGCGGAGATTATTGAACTGGCCTGCGCCGGTGCACGCCAGATCCGCGCCCGCTGTGAAAGCCAGCCGGACACCGCATGGACCTTCCAGTATTCGCCGGAAACCTTCTGCTTTACCGAACCGGAATTCGCGCTGGAGATTTGTGAAGCGGTGGCGGCCATCTGGCAACCTGGTGCGCAACGCCCGATGATCATCAACCTGCCCGCGACCGTTGAAGTGAATACGCCGAATGTCTATGCCGACCAGATTGAATATTTCTGCCGCCACTTCAGCCAGCGCGCGCAGGTGAGCATCAGCGTGCATCCGCATAACGATCGCGGCACCGGCATCGCCTGCGCCGAGCTGGCTTTGCTGGCCGGTGCCAATCGGGTTGAAGGCTGCCTGTTCGGTAACGGTGAACGCACCGGTAACGTGGACATCGTCACGCTGGCGCTGAATCTCTATACCCAGGGAGTGGCCCCGCAGCTCGATTTCAGCGATATCCAGCAAGTGCTGGAAGTGGTGACGCGCTGTAACCAGTTGCCGGTGCATCCACGCCACCCTTATGCCGGTGAGCTGGTGTTTACCGCGTTCTCCGGCTCGCATCAGGATGCGATTCGCAAAGGGTTTGCCGAGCGTGCTGAACGTGAAGAAACAATCTGGCAAATGCCGTATCTGCCGCTCGATCCGGCGGATATCGGTTGCAGCTATGAAGCAGTGATCCGCGTTAACAGCCAATCCGGCAAAGGCGGTGCCGCCTGGCTGCTGGAGCAGAACCACGGCCTGCAATTGCCGCGCGGCCTGCAACAGGACTTCAGCCGCATCGTGCAGCAGCAGACCGATGCGCATGGTCAGGAGATGACCCACCACGCGTTGTGGCAACTGTTTTGCGAACACTACGGCCTGACGCAACCAGCGCGACGATTGCTGGAAGCAGAAAGTCATAGCGATGAGAAAGGGGAAACGCGCCTGAAAGCCCGGCTGCAGCAAGGGACACAGCAGGTCAGTCTGGAAGGCAAAGGCAACGGGTTGCTGTCCGCAGCGGTCACCGCCTTACGCCAGCGCTATGGCCTGACGCTGAGTATTGAGGATTATCATGAACACACCCTGGGCAAACGCAGTGACAGTCGCTCCGTCACCTACCTCAGTTGTGTGAATAGTCGTGGCGAGCGCGCCTGGGGTGTGGGTATCGACAATGACGTGGCGCGCGCCTCGTTACAGGCGCTGCTTAACGCCGCCCACGCTTTTCTGCCGCTGGAAAGTAGTTCGCTGGCGTAACCCCGAGCAGACGGCGAAACATCGCGCTGAAGGCGTCGGGGCTGTCATAACCGAGGTCCAGCGCCACCGCCAGCACCGTGTCGCCCTGCGCCAGGCGGGTTAAAGCGACACTGATGCGCACCCGTCGCACCCAGTCGCTGAACTGCAAACCGGTTTCGCGACTGAAGTGGCGCGCCAGGGTGCGCTCCGCCACACACAGTTCTGCCGCGGCCCGTACCAGCGTCCAATTTTCGCCGGGTTGTTGCTGGATCTGCTGGCACAACGCCAGAAGCCGGGCGCTTTCCGGCCAGGGGAAACCGAACGGCAGCACATCCATCACCCGGATTTCATCCAGAATCAGTTCGTAGATCCGCTCGGCACGGCTGCCCGCTGAGTAACTTGCAGGCAAGGCAATCGCGCTGACAATCAGTTCACGTAGCAACGGCGAGATCTGCACCACCTGGCAGCTGGCAGGCAGGTCGGCTCTTGCCAGCGGATCGATAAACAACGTGCGCGCCGCCACCTGACCCACAATCTGCAACGCATGCCGCGTACCGGCGGGCAACCAGACACCGCGACTGGGCGGCACAATCCAGTTGCCGTGCTGTGTCTCCACTTTCACCACGCCGCTCAGGGTGTGGATCAGCTGGGCGCAGTCATGGTAATGCCACGGCTCTGCATCGCCGTGGGCATAATCATGGGCATAGGGCACCAGCGGACGGCTGGTGAAGTCGAAGTTCAGCACCGCCGTCATCGCATTACGGCTTCAGGAACTGATAAACCGCTGCCAGATCCTGTTCGCCATAACCGGCGTCCACCGCCTGCTGCCAGACATCCACGATGTTCTCCAGCGCGGGCAGTTTTGCCTCACCGGCGGCATCCAGCGCCAGACGCGCATCTTTCAACGCCCAGATCAGATGCATTTGCGGAGTGAAGTCGCCGCTGGCGATCATACCGAGTTTCATTTTGGCGTAAGGTGCGGCCAGCGGACCGCCGTCCAGCACTTTCCACAGGTCGTCGGTGCTGAAACCGAACTGCTCTGCCAGACGGGTACTTTCCGCCAGGCTCTGCATCAGACCAATCAGCCAGCTGTTAACCACCAGCTTCATGCGTGAGCTGGCCCCGGCAGCACCTAACCATTGGGTGCCCTTGCCAATCGCCGCAAACACCTGTTCTGCCGCCTGGGCTTTGCTCTGATCACCGCTCGCCATCACCAGAATCTGCGCGTTTTCCGCTGGCGCTTTGGTGCCGGAAACCGGCGCATCGATAAACACCATATCCGGACGCGCTTCTGCCAGCTGCGCAATCAGCGCATCGGTCGCCTCTACCCCAATGGTGCCCATCTGGCACAGCGTGGCACCCTGATTGAACGCACCTTGCGCTTCACTGATGACCTGGAGCGTCGTCTCACCGTCAGACAGCATGGCAATCACCACGTCCGCCCCGTCCACCGCCTGGACGGCGCTGTCACTCAGGAGCAGTCCGGCAGACACTAAATCTTCGCCACGGGCGCGTGTGCGGTTCCAGCCCTGCACCACAAAGCCTTTCTTCAACAGGTTAGCGGCAAAGGCATGGCCCATTGCGCCCAGCCCCAATACCGCGACTACGGGTTGCTGACTCATCTTCATTCCCTTCTATGGTTTCGGACAAAAACGCTAGCCTGACAGGAATTCAGCTGCACAGCCAGGCCAGAGGTGCGGTGAAAAAACATTTTTAAACCTGAGCGTTGGCAATAACCCGTCATGCTATAGAAATTGCGTTACAAGGGCATAAAAAAACCCGCATCGCGGGTCAGTAATTATTAATAAGTCTCGTAACTTATTCAAAATAATCCCAAAGAGAAGGAAAAACCGGGTGGTGGTTTTTTATCAATAGAGTGCATCTTTATTAAGCACATTAACGATATGATGGCAGGAGTCTGGATTAAAAGAACGCCCCCACTCCACGATTTGTTGTGCAGTGAGCGTCTGGCAACTCCAGGGAATCAATCCTCCAATAGCCTTTCCCTCTTTGGCAAGCACATCAACAAAAGCATTCAGGCGCGTATCATAAATTCTGACTTCGCCAATAGTTAAGATACTGCTCGCCCATAACGATCCGCCGGAGATACTTTGTGTATTATCACAAACAATATATTCATGCTTCATCGTCAACGTTTTGTATATATTCCTTGCCAGGCCAGCTGCGCGGTAATCTTCGTCAATGACAACACTTTTTATCTGTTTGGCAGAAAGCACGAAACCATTATCCTGTAGTAACATATCCTTATAAGCAACCCGACCGATTTTTTTGGTACGTCGCTCATCTTCCATATTAAGAGACAAAAGATTTTCAACGATATCATCGTGCCGCATTCCCTGATCATCAAGGTCCGTGCCGAAGTCGAGATAAAAATCAGGTTCAGAGCAGCCTATTGAATAAATATCCAGGTAGTAATGATATGCCCCACCATTTAGAACATATTCATCAACCCGGAAAAGACCACCTTCACGAGTAAATAGATAATTCGTTTCCAGATGACTTTTTATGCCATCCAACTCGATGTGAATATCTTTATTGTAGTTACCAATCAGGTCTGGGGGCATATCTGCGAACCTATTAGTGAATATTATTATTCCAATGTTTATTCATAAAGATTGTAATAACTGTCTCTATCATGTCGAGAAGATGAGCGTCCGCCAGTTGCGGATACTGTTCTGAAGGTTTTACGACATAGCGGAGTTTGTTCGTTGATGACGTGGCAATTTCAGCGAATGGAATAACTTCACCATCAGCCTGAGTGTCATTCAGTGTAACGATAAAAAGTTGACGCTGAGGGGACTGGCGCTCACTTAAACGAAGCACAGTGAATTCATTTGAAGTTTCAGAATCGATAAATGAGTCAACGTACTGCGTGCGATTTTTAATCGTTTGCACAGAGCGTCGCGCTAAAGTTGTCATCCAAACCTCCCGATCACGGCTCAAGGGGTCACAATAAAGAGTCAAAAAAACCAACCAGACAGTGAAGTCACAGAGTGGAATTGTATGAAGTGTCACCAATCTGGTAACGCAGAGCATACAACAACTCTTTGCATCCCTGCAAAGCTTTAGTGCGCAATCCGGATGGTTGTGAAAGTCAGATAGTACGATGATTTACAAAGATAATTTACAGCTTTCCTGCATAGTAAATCATCGCAAAAATGCACAATAGCGGTTTGATTGAATTTCACGGCAATGGGGTACCTACATTATATCGTCGGACCTGCCCCGATCTGATTGATGTGTCCACCACTACCCGACCGCCAACAGTCTCCACCGTGATTGTGCCTTCATAGCGGGCATTCATTATCTCGTTCAGGTCGATGCGTCACCCGAAGTAGTCACTTAACTGGCGCAGGAGGTCCATGATTTTCACCTCTGCATATTGAACTGTATAAATTTACAGTATATAACTTAGCTGTACATCCATACAGTTCACATTCCAGGGGGAAGCATGAGTGTTGAAGTAACGATTGCAAAGGATTTTGTTAATTCAATAGAGCTATATGCTTCTGATTATGGCTTCACAGGCATCGGTGATGAGACGGAAAAATGGAAGCTATTTTGCCAGGAGCCTCGAAGTAAAGTTCTTGATGTTTCAATTGGTATTTCTGGTGAAGGCATCCTTGCAGACAACGCCAGTCTCAGGGCAATTAATGGTTGTGAAATTACCCTAACAGCAGATGTGACAGGCACAACAATCACCGGGTCAGAGTCACATTGCCTTGTAGCTGGGAGCAATAGCAAAATTAGTTCCATTATTTTCAATGGGGTAAGAGAAATATTCTACAATGGGGCTGGTGTTCTTATCCCTACAGGAAAAACAGGAGCCGAAGTGCTCAACTGTCAGTTCCTGAATACATCAGGAATCCCTGTTAAATTTTATAAGTGTTCAAATTGCAAAGCTCAGAATAATTATATTGAAGGCGTTCGTCATGGGATCATGTGGTGGCTAGCCACCAACATCGAAATATCATCGAATATCATCACTAAAGTTTCGCACCCCTCTCTTAACAACGGTGGTGGAATTTGGGGTGCTGTAGGTCAGAAAATTTTCATCCATGACAATTACGTATCTCATTGCGCTGATGTAGGAATAGATATTGAAGGTGGAAGAAATTGTTTTGTCTATAACAATTATGTAACCAACTGCCGAAATGGTGAGCTTGCTATTTTCGCAACAGGGAGCGAGTCAGATTTGGTTGCGGCGGCAATCACTATGGGGAACATTGTTTTCGCCAATAACAATGTTGACCGATACTCAACGGCAAATGACAGGTCCGGGACGGCAGTCTCAAATGCCTTAACTGACGCCGCTGGTGAAATGATATATGGAGGCCTGGATCTTATTCAGGATGGTTCCCTTATATTTGAGAGGAACAGGGTTCGCGTCCTTGATACTTCAGGAAACTCACTTTTCTGCCACCGAAGTCGAACCAGTAACGCATCTGGTTCAGCAAAAATTATTCAGCGTGGTTGCATCTATGAATCAGTCTCTGGCAGAACAATTCTGTTCTATGACCGCCAGGATAGAGAAATGCACAATTGTGAAATCAGGTATAAGGGTTCTGTCGCTGTTGCTCTCGGTGAGCTTCGTGACCTGAGAACATTCAAAGCAAGAGGTAACCTTCTTGACATTGATACCGCAGCAACCGTGACAACCTATGCGCTAACATTGAATAATTCTCAGGCTGCAAATGATGCCAAATTGGAGCTTGATTCCTGGATATTACGAGGACCCGCAGGATATGTATTACTTCGCATCGACCAGACTAGCACCGCAAGGACCGTGATACTGAACAATATGGACCTCCCCGACTTTGTTGGCACTTCCCCAGCAACCTGGCCTGTGAGCATTGGCCAGGGAGCAATTTACTGGAATAACCAGAAAATAAGAATACAAAACACATCAGGAAGTGAATTAGATTTCGCGGCCGGTATTTTTTATCATTCAAATTTTGATGCTATTCACTGTCACGCGACACTGATGCTGGCGTCTAAGAAAAAAGCAACCTACCGTTTCGCTTTAAAGTGCGATGCGTTCGACACATTATATCTGGCAGCAATTGATACCGGGGGAGCGATTAACACGGGCCTCTGGCCGCACTCATTCTGTTACGCCACCTTCAGTGGGACCTCAATCAGTTTTACCAACACCAGTACTGATGCCTTGTCCGCAGTAATTGAGTTGAATTTAAACTCCATGTGAGGAATATTATATGTATCTTACGACTTCAACTGCTGAGTATAACCTGTATTCAGCGACGCAGAATGTTTCAATTGTATTAGTAATTCAGCGAACATCAGATAATCTTTGTATTGTCACTCCTGATTATGGCTATTCAAACGAACGCATCATAGACAATTATGTCCGTAATATTGACGCTCTGATATTCGCAGATCTGCCTTCTGATGTCACTGAGACTACGTGGCTGGCGTCATTTAATGCGACAACTGCGTAGTAAATGACACCTAAACCGCACATCTGACCATACTGGTGCGTTTTTCTGTCAGTAATATTACGTTCCGCCAGAAGAGTTAATATCTGTCTGTCCTTTTTTTAATTATGTGTGATATAACACATGGGCGGTGCCTTTACGCCGCGTCGATCCTAAAAATCAACTACTGAAATGAGATGGTCTACCCGTAAGAGCAAATAGCATAGCGTTAAATCAGGAACAACAGAATAATGCCTCAATCCATACCAATCTGTTCAGCGAGAGGATACCGGAGCTGATGTTCATCACATAGGCGTTAGCTGCACCGATGTCTGCTGACGCTTGGTATTGCACTGAATACCATCAATCCGACCATCTGATGGCAGAAATGGCGCTATTCGTGTTAGAAGATCGGTTTCGAGTGGAATCGCTCCAAGGGAGATGATTTTATAATCAATTGATTTTTTTTCAAAAAAAAGCTGCCAGATGGCAGCCTGTTAGCTTTTTCCCGTACGTGTTCAGGGATTACGCGGTGAGCAGTTGTATCGCCGATTATATGGCCGTCTTCTGCGCAGAGTTTGTGTAATAATTAACGTTTACAAAATAAAGCATGGAAGCTTGTTTTGATTCAGAACCAGTCATTAGTTATACCCCGCAACTCGCATATGCTTGAAAACGTTATTGGCAACATTTGATGTAGCCCGGATTCGTATGTAATGGCTATATGCCAGACCTGTATATGTAGTGCCTGATATCGTATTACTTGTGTCAGATAATCTAACCATCCCAAGGTCAGTCGTGATTTGAGCAACTAAAGTTGTTCCCGTACTTCCGTCGGCTGTTTTGCTATTGCTGAAGAGTACATTTGGTGCAGTGTTTGCATTACCGTCATACGCAACCATCTGTGTAAGGGCTATCTCAAAGTTTGACCCTGCATCCTGAGAACCCGGACCAAACGTTATATAAGCCCTGATATCATCAACTGCCTTTACTCCCTCCGGAATCTGCCACTCAAAGTAGAGGTTGGTACCGCTCTTGGTCGCAACGGTGATATTATCATTCCATGATGTTGTATCAGCCTTGTCATTAAGTAGGATTGCCGCAGGCCGGATATAGAAATACTTACGAATCCAGCCACTTATTACGTTGTTCTGAATAAACCATGACACAAGATTAGTTCCACCAAAACCCATTACCTTTGGTGTCTGGCTGATTGTGTTGTTTGCAGCATTATTATTTGCAAAATAAATATCATAGGTAAAGTTACCAACACCTTCAAAGGATTCAATATGTGCATACTGAGCGTAAATTGAAATTATGTTTACCCCCTGCCCTGTGATGTTCCTTATCACATTCGGCATGGTTGAATCGTTGTAACCACTCACGGTGAAATATGTAGATATCACGTTAGTGCAGTTTCTTATGTCGATATTTTCTACTATCCCTCCTTTGGAATTATTTAATAAAACCCCTTCTGATTGAGTTGTAAGCCCAAGGCTTGGAATTTTTATATTCCTGATTATTGCACTTTCAACATAGTTCGTAGCCACACCAGAACCATTTGTAGACCCGGCTGTCATTGCAGTTAACAGAGTGCCACCATCAACACCGCAGTTTGTAGAGTTGGCAATAAATCCGAGTGCATAATAGGTCTGCACCATATCAGCCTGTTCAACAGTCACTCCATATGCCATTACATCATGGCATGATGGAGATGATGTTGAAGAGTCGTTTCCAAAATTAAATGCCTGAGTCCATCCGTATGTTTTGAGGTTGTAAATTCTCACATGCTGCGCATTAACGCAGTTGATCGCATAACCACCCCAGGATGTTGAACTGGAGAAATATGCTTCCATTCGCAGGTCGTGGATTGTTACGTTCTGAGCCTGAACATAAGACTGATTATCTCTAAGATATGTGCCGAGCGGCAGGTCCGTAACACCAGATGTGCTGATAGAACCTGGATAAGTTCCGGCAACATAAAGCGCTTTAGCAGTGGCGTAATTCCATTCCCTGCTACTGCCAATTACCAGACCACCGCGCCCATATGCCGAAGTAGGATTCACATGTTTGATAGTGGCATTGTTTGCATAAATAACAACATTACCTGGAATGAAGTTAACAAAGTCAACCCAGTAAGTTGCATTTGGGTTCATCCAAATTACCCCACCTCCTGCTGTCCGGATTGCCTCCAGCATATTGTAAATGCATAGTGAGTTGGTATGTGCATAGGTTTGATCGTTTGCAATCACGCCATAATCTTCGGGTGTAAACAATGAACTCAACTCAGCAGAGGTAAGCTTCTGACTATCTACTTCGGCCATAATCAATCTCCTTGATGTTTATTAGCTAAAGGGAGTAGTGATGCAAATACAATTAGAACCTGGCATGTATTAATCGTTTCTAATTTAATGCGCGTTATTTTATGTGACTGTTTAAACTACGCATTAAAGCAATGTGAGGTCTCTGGCTGTCATGCGGCGTTTGGCCTGCGTATACATTGCCGCCAAGTCAGATGGTGACTTAGCCATGCTAAAATAGCCTATTCAGCAACAGCAAGGTTAACGGTAGTCTGTGCAGCTGAGGCCATATATGTAAAATAACCCACACCAACTCCCGTCGTAGCTACTGCTTTCGCGATCACCGCAGTGCGCTCAACCGAATAGGGTGTTTCGCCATTCGTAGAACAGAACAGCGCACTATCCTTCTGCGATGCATCACCATTCACTGGCAGAGCAATAAATAAACATGAATTCATCAGTGAGGATTTTGCCTGTTCTGTCGCCGTGATCGTTGTCTGGAACTGGCGGCGAATTGAGAGTGAGTTATATGCGAAAAAACTCAGAGCCAACTAACGAGTAAAAAGGAGGCCATATAACTTCTTAAAACGGAATCAAAGACTTGAAAAGTAATGCCAACAACGGATAAAACCATTAACATATGCGCCATAATGTTCCGTCCGGTACATTTCACTTCTTTTGTTACGGTCTTTCATAATGAAAATAGCTTTACTGCGTCAGGGGCTGTGGCTGGCGCTGCCTGCGGTGTTCCCCTTACCGTTACTGGCAGCGGATGACGCCAGCAATACCATGGTGGTCAGCGCCACTCCCGCCGGTTCTGGTTTGTCCGAACTGGATACGCCAGCAGCGGTCAGCGTGGTTTCTGGTGAAGATATGCGCCATGCGGCACCGCGCGTTAACCTGTCGGAAAATCTCTATGGGGTGCCCGGTCTGCAAATCCAGAACCGGCAAAATTATGCCCAGGATTTACAGATTTCGGTGCGCGGCTTTGGTTCACGTTCCACTTATGGCCTGCGCGGCATTCGCATGTACGTGGACGGGATCCCAGCCACCATGCCGGATGGTCAGGGCCAGACCTCAAACGTTGACATCGGATCGATCGACCACGTTGAAGTGCTGCGCGGCCCCTTTTCTGCGCTGTATGGCAACTCGTCCGGCGGCGTGATCAATGTTGAAACCCAAACCGGCCAGCAGCCCACCACGCTGGAAGCCAGCAGCTGGTACGGCAGTTACGGCAGCTGGCGCAACAGCATTAAAGCCAGCGGCGCGACCGGCGATGGCACCCATGCCGGGGACGTCAACTACACCATCTCCGCTTCACGCTTTACCACGCACGGTTATCGCGACCATAGCTCGGCCGAGAAAAATCTCGGTAACGCGAAGCTGGGTGTGCGTATTAATGATGTCAGCACCCTGACGCTGCTGTTCAACAGCGTTCATGTGGATGCGCAGGATCCGGGCGGATTAACCGAAGCACAGTGGCAGCAAAACCCGCGCCAGGTGGCGAGCAATGTCACCTTGTACAACGCGCGTAAAACTGTCGATCAGACCCAGGGCGGCCTGCATTATCAGCGTCAGATGAGCGAAAACGACGACCTGAGCGTGATGATGTACGCCGGTGTGCGTGAAACCACCCAGTATCAGTCTATTCCGGCCAGTGCGCAGACCAACGCGGCACATCCGGGTGGCGTGATTTCCCTTACCCGTCATTATCAGGGTATCGATACTCGCTGGACCCATCGCGACACCCTGTTCAGCATTCCGCTCACGGTAACCGGCGGTCTCGATTATGAAACCATGACCGAACGCCGCAAAGGTTACGAAAACTTCACCACCAGTAACGGCGTGAC
Source organism: Pantoea cypripedii (assembly GCF_002095535.1). NCBI lineage: Bacteria > Pseudomonadati > Pseudomonadota > Gammaproteobacteria > Enterobacterales > Erwiniaceae > Pantoea > Pantoea cypripedii. The sequence continues at coordinate 1,969,004 of NZ_MLJI01000001.1, read as the reverse complement.
CGATTACGGCGTGATGGGCGATATGCGTCGTAATGAACGCAATCTGATGTGGAATCTTGATCCTTATCTGCAAACCGCCTGGCAGCTGACGGATAAGTGGTCGCTGGATGCTGGCGTGCGTTACAGCACCGTCAATTTTGACTCCAACGATTTCTACATCACCCCCGGCAACGGCGACGACAGTGGCAACGCCACCTACCATCGCTGGCTGCCTGCGGCCTCTCTGAAATATGCCATCGACGATAGCTGGAACGCCTATGTTTCTGCAGGTCGTGGTTTTGAGACCCCGACCATTAATGAGTTGTCATACCGCTCTGATGGACAGTCCGGACTCAATCTCGGTCTGAAACCCGCTACCAGCGATACCGTTGAACTGGGGACTAAAAAACGTATCGGTTATGGCCTGCTGACCGCCGCTATTTTCCAGACCGATACGGATAATGAAATCGTCGCGGATAGCAGCAGCAACGGACGGACCAGCTATAAAAATGCCGGACAAACCCGTCGTCGTGGTCTGGAACTGGGCCTGGATCAGCAGTTCGGTGAGAACTGGCGGCTGAAAGCGGCATGGACCCTGCTGGATGCGCGCTATCGCAGCAACGCCTGTGGTACGGACAGTTGCGACGGTAATCGCATCCCAGGAATTGCGCGCAACATGGCGTACGCCGGATTGTCATACGCGCCTGAATACGGCTGGTATGCCGGAGCCGATGTGCGTTATATGAGCGATATCGCCGCTGATGATGAAAACGATGTGAAAGCCCCGGCTTACACCGTGGTGGGTCTGAACACCGGTTACAAATGGTTGATCCACGAGAGCTGGACGCTGGATGCGTTTACCCGCGTCGATAATCTGTTCGACCGCAACTATATTGGTTCGGTGATTGTGAACGAGAGCAATGGTCGTTACTACGAACCGGCGCCTGGCCGCAACTACAGCGTTGGCCTGACCGTAAGCTACGCCTTCCAGTAATTAAATTTGCGCGAAAAATCGCGCCGCGACGAATCAAGTGCAACCCATCGTAGCGGCGCGATTTATCGCGCTTTTTCCGGGAACTATCCCAGCAGCGCCAGCACATCCGCCGTTGAACCGGTTTCACCGAGGCGCGGGAAAATGCGTTCGACGCTGTTCTGATGCGTATCCGCATTCAGGCAGGTCATGGCATCGGTGGCCAGCGTGACGTTGTAACCTAATTCATACGCCTGACGCGCAGTGGATTCCACCCCGATGCTGGTCGCGATACCGCACACCACCACCTGAGTCACACCGCGTTGTTGCAGCTGCTCGTGCAGGCTGGTGTTATGGAACGCACCCCAGGTTTTTTTGGTGATGCTGATGTCGCCCGGCTGCGGCGTCATTTCTGGTACCAGTACCGCCCAGTCTGCTGGCAGCTCGCCGCTGTGGCGCGCCTGCTCATTACGACCCGGCGCACCGCCAGCCACGTTAACCAGCACCACGGGCAGATCTTTGGCGCGGAATGCGTCGGTCAGGCGTGCACAACGTTCGATCACCACTTTCGGATCGTGCACCACTGGCAGCGCCACAATCCCATGTTGCAGGTCAATCACAATCAGGGCGGTTTTGGCGTCGAGTGTCGATAAAGCCATGTTGAGTCCTCTCAGGATTATTGGTCGGCAAGTCGTTGCAGTAAGGGAATAGCGGCCAGCAGCGTTTGCTGTTCCTGCGGGCTGAGCGTCGCCATGCTTTTCACCAGCCAGTCATCACGCTGGGCGCGGTTAGTCGCCACCAGCTCACGACAGGCTTTGGTTGGATAGTAGCGGGTTTTTCGACCATCATGCGGATCGGCTTCACCCAGCACCATGCCTGCGGTTAGCAGACTGGCGACTGTCGCCCCCATTGATTGGGTGCGCACCCCCTCCGCCTGCGCCAGCTCCGTTACGGTCATCGCGCCATCACGTACCAGATAGCCGAGTACCGCCACCTGCGACCAGGTGAGATCCCCCGGTGGTGCCGATTCACGCAAACGCCTGGCCAGTTTGCCGTTGACGCTACGCAGCGCTGCGGCGGCGCTGTTCAGATCGCTCATGACGACATCTCCCTTACAATGAAACGCGAGTATATAAATACGAAGGCAAACTGTGTAGTTTACCTTCGTATCAATTTGTAAGCCTTATGGCCGACGTGGGTAGTGGATCAGGCTGTGAAAGCGCAATGGCGTGCTCTGGGGATTGCGGTAGCTATGTGGTTTATCGCCAGCAAACTGGCTGGCTTCACCCGGCTGTAAACGGCGCCAGGTGCCCTCAACCCCCAGCAGCAACTCGCCTTCGATTACCACCACTTGTTCAATCACCCCCTCTTCATGCGGCGAAGAATCACTTTGCGCCCCCGCTGCCAGTGTCACTTCCAGCAGATCAAAACGCAGTTGCGCATCGTAGGGCAGCAGCGATTTGGCCTGCATCTGTGCATTGCTCTGGCTAAAGGTTGCCACCATGCCCGGAGGCTGTTCGCTGCGCTGGATAAAGAAGGAAAAAGGGACGTTAAAGCCGGTGGCAATTTTCCACAACGTCGCCACGGTAGGACTGGATTCACCGCGTTCGATTTGGCCAAGCATCGCTTTGCTGACGCCGGTGCGTGCCGCCGCCTGCGTTAAACTCCAGCCATTGGCCTGCCGCAACTGTTTTAGCGCCAGGCTCAGGTGTTGATGCAGATTTTCCATGGGATCTCCTGACAAGCTCGCGCGCAGTGTAGCACTTGTGCGCTATAGCGTCCCATGCAACAATGTGCGCTATAACGCACAAAGGACCGCCCTGCATGATCAGCGCCACTACACGCAGCTCGTTTTCGCTGCCCATACTGATTTCTGGCTTAGTTGCCGTACTGATTGGCTATAGCAGCTCAGCGGCCATTATTTTCCAGGCCGCCCAGGCCGCCGGTGCGACACCGGCACAGATTGGTGGCTGGTTTTCAATGCTGGGGATTGGCATGGGCGTGGCCTCGCTCGGCCTCTCCCTGTGGACACGCATGCCGGTGCTGGCGGCCTGGTCAACACCGGGAGCCGCGCTGCTGGCAACCAGCCTGCACGGCCTGACGTTGCATGAAGTGGTGGGCGTCTTTGTCTTCACCAACGTGCTGATTGTCCTGTGCGGAATCACCGGCCTGTTTGCCCGTGTGATGAAATATATTCCGCAATCGCTGGCCGCAGCCATGCTGGCGGGCATCCTGCTGCGCTTCGGCCTGAATGCGTTTACCGGCTTACAGGGCAATTTTGCGCTGTGCGGCAGCATGTGCCTGGTATGGCTGTTCAGCCGCCTTTGGTTGCCGCGTTACGCGGTCATCCTGGCGTTGATCGCCGGTGTGCTGGTGGCGCTGGGACAACACGCCATTGCCATTCCGCCCCAGGCATTGAGCATCAGCGTGCCACAATGGATTACGCCTCACTTTACTCTGGCGGCGCTGATCGGGGTCGGCATACCTTATTTCCTTGTGACGATGGCGTCGCAAAATGCGCCGGGTATCGCCACGCTTCAGGCGCATGGTTATCAGCCGCCGGTGTCTGCACTCACCGGCTGGACCGGCGCCATTGCGCTGGTGCTGTCACCGTTTGGTGGCTTTTCGGTGTGTATTGCTGCCATCACCGCCGCCATTTGTATGGGTGAAGAGGTCGATGCCGATCCGTCCCGTCGCTGGATGGCTGCGGCACTGGCCGGATTCTTCTATATTCTGACCGGTTTTACCGGCGCACTGATCGCGATGCTGCTGAGTGCGCTGCCACAGGTGTTGATCGCCACGCTGGCGGGTCTGGCGCTGCTGGGCACCTTGTCCGGTAGCCTGCATCGCGCGCTGGCAGAACCACAACATCGCGATAGCGCAGTGATCGCGTTTCTGATCACCGCCAGCGGCGTATCGATGCTCGGCATCGGTTCCGCCTTTTGGGGCCTGGTCGGCGGTATGCTGGCCTGGCTGGTGCTGTCACCGCGCTCCCGCGCTTAAATTTTCCACAATTTATCGCCCAGCCGGGGAAAACCGCCCTGTTTTCCCCCTTATTTCCGCCGTTTGATTCACCTGCATTTGGCTTAAGATCACCACCATCGCTAATCACACACGATTCTCTGCCTCAGACATCCACCGATAAGGGCCAACGAGTGGCAAAAACTTTTCTGCGTAGCGGCAATCTCGACGCGCTACTGGCACTGGGTGAGAACGGCCAGCCGGTCTGGGCCTCTGCCCTGCAAATTCGCGAAACCCTGCGGTTGCGCCGCCAAACCACGCTGGCGAACTGCCTCGCCATTCCGCAGCCCAATGAACGCGGCGACCGCCTCGACTGGTACGCGCCGTTCAGCGGCAAAGTGCGTTCGTGGCTGGCGGCCAGCGATCATGAACGTCGCCAGGCACTGGAACAACTCACCCTTAATCAGCAGGATCTCCAGGCCCTGAGCCAGCGCGCGCGCGACACCGAGAATCCGGCTATGCGCCTGTTTGGCGCGCTGCTGAGTAAAACCCTGCAATTCCCCGATCAGCAATATGTCTATCTGGTGGATGGCAAACCCGTGATTACTTTCTGGGGCTTTGTCGATCCACAGGCGCGCACGCGTGATGACGCGCTGGCCTGTCTGCGTGACAGCCTTGATGAGCAACTGCCGTCATTGTTGCCGGAACCGCCGCCAGTGGTGGATACGCCGTTACTGGTGGCAGAACCTGAACCCGAAGTCATCGCCAGCGAAGAACCGCTGCCGGAGATGACCGCGCCAGAACCGGAGCAGGCAGAAATCATCCCGCCACCGCCTGCGGCACGCTCATGGCGTCCATGGTTACTGCTGCTGCCAGTGGCCATTGCTGCCACCGCTGGTGTGGCATTCTGGCTACACAGTTCGCCGGAAGCTGCGCCACCTGCGGTCGTCCAGGCTCCGGCTCCCGTGGTCAGCAAAGCGATTGCTCCACCTGCGGTACTGGTCCAGGCAGAAAAACTCGCCACCACCCTGCCACAGGCCAGCGCCACGGTCGTCGCCCCTGAACCGGTGCCAGTCGCAGCGGTGACGCCGCCAGCCCCGGTGGCTGCGGCACCAGTGCCGACCGCGCCAGCACAAGCCGACGATTTGGTGATCACCGCTGAAGATGTGCGCGTCGGTTCGGTGCGTTTCCTCGATGGTCGCTGGCGTGTCACCTTGCGCCAGACCAATCTGCCCACCGGCAAACCACCGAGCCTGCGTTATCAAATCAGAAACGGCAAAGGCACCGCGCTGATTACCCAGGGCGATGGTATTCGCTGTAAGGCCGACGTCACCGCCGCCATGACCAGTGCGGGCACCATGGTCGTTCGCAGCCGATACACCGCCAGCTGTAGCGACAAATCGCGCTACCGCATGCCGGAACTGGTATGTAAACAGGGCGATGGCATTGCCAGCTGTGACGCGCAATATGGCGCGGATCAGGTTTTCCCGTTGACGATCAAGCGTGAGAGTAAATAACCATGTTGGCACCCCTCATCGATGACAAACAAAAAATCACGCTGATTGAAGATAGCGGTGTGCAGTTTCTCGATTTTGGCCTGCGTCTGCCGGCATTGCAGGCGCGCCGCCAGTTTGTGCGCCAGACAGCCAATGGCCCGCTGCTGCGCCTGAACGTTGACGGCAATAGCGGCAAGTTTTTGCTCTACCCGGAAGATGGCAGCGCGCCAGAAGTGGTACGCCCCGAATCCGATATTGCGCTGGCCGATTCACTGACATTGCTGGCTAATCAATGGCTGCCATTACCGGTGCTGCGTTGCACCAGTGGCCGTCGTTTTATTGGTGGCCCGGAAAACTGGGCACGTCTGCATCTGGCTCCGCTGTCACAGCCAGATGCGGCGGGCAATACCCATCGCATCACCCTCGCCTTTGACACCCGACTGGTAGCCGAAAGCGAGGGCGGCGAGCAACTGGGTCTGAGCCAGGCCGATGCGCAGAACGGCGTCAGTTTTGCCCTTGCCTGGCACAACTATGAACTGGGTGAATTCCTCGATCACACCTGGGTTGATGGCTGGCTGCGCGAAACCTTTAGCCAGCAGGTCAGCGCGCTGGAATCACGCCGCGAGCAGGAACTGAATCAGGCACTGCGTGAATTCGAATATCAGGCGCATTACCTGAATCTGCTGGAACTGCTGGGCGAACAGCTCGATCTGGCGGAAATCACCATTCAGGCGGCGTCACCCCAAACCCCGGCGGTGAATGTCGATATCATTCTTGATGTCGGCAACTCCCACACCTGCGGCATCCTGGTGGAAGATCACCCGGAAGAGAGCAACGGCCTGCGTCAGACCTATGAGTTACAACTGCGCGACCTGTCTGAACCCCATCAGGTGTACAACGAACTGTTCGACAGCCGTCTGGAGTTCGCCCAGCCCCGCTTTGGCAAAGCCAATTTCTCGCTGGAAAGTGGACGTGAAAACGCCTTTATGTGGCCGTCACTGACGCGTGTTGGCCGCGAAGCCAGTCGCCTCGCGCTGTTGCGTGCCGGTACGGAGGGCAGCACCGGCCTCTCCAGCCCACGCCGTTATCTGTGGGATGAAGCGCGCTATCAGCCGGGCTGGCGTTTCAATGCCAACGGCAGCGGCGACGAACCACAGGCTACCGCGCTGCCCTTTACCCTGCTGCTGAATGATGAAGGCCAGCCGCTACATGCGCTGGCGGCGGATGACCGTCTGCCGGTATTTTCCGCCAGCTACAGCCGCAGCTCGCTGATGACCTTTATGCTGTGCGAATTGCTGGCGCAGGCGATGATGCAGATGAACAGCGTGGCGCAACGGCAGCGCATGCCGCAAAGCCAGACGCCGCGTCAGCTGCGCCATGTCATCCTCACCCTGCCTTCCGCGATGCCGAAACCGGAACGTGAAATTTTCCGTCGCCGCATGCAGGAAGCCATCGCGCTGGTGTGGAAAGCGGAAGGCTGGCATCCGGCGGAAGAAGCCTTTACCGCCGAGACGCAGGCCAAAAGCCTGCGCCCGGTACCGGATGTGCAGATGGAGTGGGATGAAGCCACCTGCGGTCAGATGGTGTGGCTGTTCAACGAAACTCAGGTCAACTTTGCCGGTCGCGCCGAAGATTTCTTTACCAGCATGGCCCGCCCCGATCGCCCGCGTGAAGCCGATGAGCTGCCGGGCAAAAGCCTGCGTATCGCCTCGATAGATATTGGCGGAGGCACCACCGATCTCGCCATCACGCAATATCGCCTTGATGACGGCCAGGGCAATAACGTCAAAATCACCCCACGGCTGCTGTTCCGTGAAGGCTTTAAAGTGGCCGGGGACGACATCCTGCTGGATGTGATCCAGCTGTGGATCCTGCCCGCTTTACAACAGAGTTTGCAGAAAGCCGGTCTGCTGCTGCCCGAACCGCTGATGAATAAATTGTTTGGCCACGACAGCCGCATGGATGGGCAAGCCACGCTGCGTCAGCAGGTCACCCTGCAACTGTTTATTCCGCTGGCGCAGGCGGTGCTGGAGCGTTATGAAAACTGGAACCCGCTCGACAGCCACAGCGAGATCAACGCGCTGTTTGGCGAGCTGGTGCCGCAAAAACCGGGCAGCGCGGTACTGGCGTTCGTCAACGGTGAAATTCAGCGTACCCTCGGCGGTGACAGTCGCTTTGACCTGCTGGAAGTGCCGCTGGTGGTCAGCCTCGCCCAGCTGCATGGCGAATTCCTGCAACACCGGATGGCGATCATCCCGGCGCTGCGTGCCATGTGTGAAGTGGTCTCGCTGTACCAATGTGATGTACTGCTGCTGACCGGCCGCCCGTCGCGCTTCCCCGGCATCCAGGCGCTGGTACGCCACCTGCAACCGCTGCCGGGCAGCCGTATTTTGTCGCTGGAAGGCTATCACACCAGCGACTGGTATCCGTTCAACAAACAAGGCCGTATTGATAACCCGAAATCGACCGCTGCGGTCGGTGCCATGCTGTGCCTGCTGGCGCTGGATCTGCGCCTCAGCAGTTTCTGGTTCCGCGCCGGGGATTTCGAACCTTACTCCACCATCCGCTACCTTGGCGTGCTGGATGAAACCCAGGCGCTGAGCGATGACAACCTGTGCTACAGCGAGATCGATCTCGATAACGGTGCCTTCGCGCTGGATCGTAAGAGCAGCTTCCGCATTCGCGGTAACGTCTGTCTCGGCTTCCGCCAGCTGGAAAACGACCGCTGGCCCGCTTCGCCGCTTTACAGCCTGAGCATCACCGACCCGGCGTTAGCGCGCAAAGTGGCGGGTGAAAGCGTGTTGCGGATTAAACTTGCCGTGCAACCCGGTCCGGACAATGCCGGTCCGGAACGTCTGGTGCTGAGCGAGGCGCGCCTGGATGATGGCAGCCGCATTCCGCTGGAGCAGCTGAGTCTGAAACTGAATACGCTTTCCGCCACGGGCAATGCGAATGCGCAATACTGGATTGATAGCGGGAGCGTCTGCAAAAAATGAGAACCGCCAAGAAACAGCCGCCAGCCACGCTGGCAAAACGCCTGGGCCTGCTCCAGGAAACCCTTGATGGTGCCCTTAACTGGGTGGAACAGCAGCAACCGCACTCCACGCGTCTGACGATGGAAGGCGATACCCTGAGCCTGCAACTGCGTCGCGCCCGGGTGGAAAGCCATGCACTGGCACGTCAGCTGGCGCGTCCGGTGACGCTGGCGTTATTTGGTCAGTCGCAGGCGGGTAAAGCCTGGCTGCTGAGTGAAATGGTCGGCGACGCGCAGGGGCAACTGATGGCGCGTCTTGGCGACAAAACCCTGAACTATTTTCAGCATATCAATCCCGGCAATCTCGATTTTGCCAGCGCCACCCGTTTCAGCCACCAGCGGGAAACCTCATCCAGCGCCTGGCCGCTGGAGATCACCTTGCTCAGCGAGTCAGAACTGATCCGCCTGATGCTGGCCTGTGCCACCACCGAAGCACAGCCGGATACCGCCGCTATCGATAGCGCTTTGCAACGTCTGCAACGCCATCGTCTCAGTGAACCAGAGCCGGGACTGGAGAGTGATGCGCTGGTCACGCTGTGGGCGTGGAGCCGTCGCTATCATCGTCATGCCGAGGTGCTGGATCGCCACTTCTGGCCGCAGGCAGTCGCCCTCGCCCCGTGGCTGAACGTGGATGACCGCGTGCAGCTGTTCGCGTTGCTATGGCCGGGACAAACGGCACTGAGCGAAAGCCTGCGCAGCCTGATGCACCTGCGTCATCAGCTGCGCCACGCGCCGCGCGTGCTGGCCCCGCTCAGCCTGCTGGTGGATGACGCGTCACTGCCCGCCGAGAAACTGATTGCCAGCGATGCCGACCTGCTGGAGATGATCGAGGTGTGCCCGATCGTCGCCAATCGCGTCGGCAAAGCACAGCAGGTGCCGCTCGGACTGCTGGCCCTGCTGACGCTGGAAATCACCATCCCGCTCAGCTCGACGCCACGTCAGGCGTTGTATGATGAAGCCGATATGCTGGAGCTACCGGCACCCGGCACGCCAACGGACCGTGCGCAGCTTGACGATCGCCAGCGTCTGCAAACGCGTGATGCACTGCGCGCCCGGCTGCTGGAACAAAAGCGCGCGTTGCTGCCAGGTTTTTACGCCGCACGGCAGGATATCGACCTGTTGTTGATTTGCACCGCCGCCAGCCAGCGTCAGGATGCCGACCTCGCCAGCCAGGCATTACGCGAATGGCATCTGCACCAGCCGATCCCTGCCAGCGGTGAGAAACCGCGCCTGATCTGGGCCATCACCCCCTACGATGCGCGTCATCAACAGATCAATGTGGATGAAGCAGTGCAACGTCAGATTGGGCAGCCCGGCCAGAGCTGGGGATCGATGCTGGCGCTGGACCGTGCTGGCGTTGATCGCATGGGCAGCTGGTTGCAGGATGAAATGCAGCCGGATGCACGTCGCGACCGCCTGGCATTGCAACTCAGTGCGCTGCAACAAAAACTGGTGGATCGCCTGCAACCCTGGACGGAAGCCAGTGCCACGCCGGAGCAGGCAGCACGCAAACAAACCATCGCCGATACGCTGCTGAAATGTCTGCAACATCGTACCGGTCTGCATGGTGAATTGCTGGAGCGTCTGCAACCGTCACGTGACGCGGTGCGTCAGCTGTGGCTCAGCCAGAACAGCGGCGGCACACCGCAAAAGACGCAGGCCACCCCCGCCGGACAAAGCTATTTCGGCATCGGATTTGAGTTCGATCTGTTTAAAGACGAGCCGGTCACCGCCAGTGAACCGCGTCATCACAGCAGCCCGAACGATAAGCAATTTCCGCAGCAGGTCTTTGCGTTGTGGCTGGATCACCTGCGCCAGCTGCCGGAAAGTCGTAGCCTGCTGGCACTGCTTAACGTCGATAAACCTACGCTGGAGTTGCTGGTGGAGGAGTTGATCACCGCCAGCTTCCGTCATCAGATGCTGAGTAAGCTACAGACGGCACTGAATGAGCCGGATGCACAGGCCAGCGCGCATGAGGCGCGTACCGATCGTCAGGTTTCGCGTGCCATGACGGTGCTGGGGGATTTTGTCGCCTGGCTGGGCTTTTTACAGCGCCCGGAAGCGGAGCGTCCGGCGAGTCGGGTCAATCGCGGCCAGACTATTTTTGCCCGTCCGCCCGCGCCCAGCGTCAGTTTCTCGTCAGGTCAGCGCCTGACGCGACTCTCTGCCGCACCGGCTAACCACACCGCCTATTACATTTATGACTGGCTGGTGGGGCTGAACAGCGTGATTGTCGAGAATAATGGCTACACCGGCGGTGGCGACTTACCTGCCAGCGCCCGCCAGACGCTGGCTATTATGTTGCTGCCACTGCACGCTTAATCGCGCACCAGGCGCAGCTCACCTGCCAGCTGCGCCTCGGCCTCTTCCAGCAGCGCCAGCACCGGCGCAAATTCCACGCTGGAGGCATCGAAATGACGTAAATGCAGCGTCGCGGGCAGCGCCATGCCGCCCGTCAGCCAATCCCATAACGCGTCGAGATTGTTGCCGAAGGCAAACGGGCAATGAGTCTGGTGCGCCAGCGCGTGATAGAACGCCTGACGATCGGGCAGTTGATGGAAATCAAAGGTCAGCGTCAGCATTGTCAGGGTACCGGCTTAAAGCTGCGATAGTGATCGGTGGTGAGAAAGATCAGGCCATCTGAAGAGTAAAGCAGACGATCGGCATCACGGTGGCCGCAATCGTAATTGACGTCTGCTTCATACCATTGTCGTCCAGCCTGCTGCGGCAGTCGCTGCTCACGGTTACCAAAACGATCACCGCCAATCGCCCGGCCTGGCAGCACATCGCACAGATTCCCTTTGGCCGGATTCCAGCCCTGACGGCGGGCTTCACTTTTGGTGATGTAGAGATCAGGCAATTTATGATGCTGCTGTAACCAGCGCGCCACGGTTTCGGCATCGGTCTGCTGCGCGATATCGGTTTTGGGTGCTGCGGAGAAATGCGGTTTTAGCCCGGCCCAACTGGCGACCAGCGCAATAATCAATCCAATCCAGAGTTTCTTTGACATAGTGCCTTCCTGAAGTTCAGGAGGCCGATAATAGCAGGCTTTTCAGGCGGGAAAAACGCGGGCCAGCAACGCTGGCCCTGGCGGAGTTTATTGCATAACGCTTGGCTGGTGCCCGGCATGACGACGCCATGCACCGGGTGCCACACCATACTGGCGTTTAAAGCTGCGGTTGAATGACTGTTGTGAGTCAAAACCCAGCGAGATCGCCACATTGAGGATCGGTTCGTTGGTGGTGGTCAGTCGGTCCGCCGATCGTTTCAGTTTCTCAGCCCGGATGTATTCACCCAGCGGATAGCCGGTGTGTTCTTTGAACATCCGTTGCAGGTGCCATTTTGAGTAACCGGCGCGACCCGCTACGGTGTCCAGATCCAGACGTGCTTCAATGTTGTTATCAATCCAGTCGATCAGATCGTGAATAAATGCGTCGCTCATCATTCCATTCTCTCCCGTCGCCGTGGCGATCAGTATCAGTATCTATTGCAGTTACACTTTAAGGGTACTGACTATGCCATTTAATGCAAGTTTTATTATTGCATTAAATGCCGCACTTCTCGTAGGGGTATTCCCTGCATGATCCGTTGCGATCAAAACCGCACATAAAGTGTATCAGATATTCTTGCAGATGCAGTTTACACAAGCCTACACTCATCAGGTTTTAATGCAACCGTCAAAGTTGCAAAATTTTTTGTACAAGACCTTTCAATTTTTTGACTAACGCGGAATAACTACAATGCATCTGCAGACATATGGGGTTCGTCTGGGCGTAAGCCTGTCAGGAGTGGTGCTGCTGGGAAGCCTGCTGGCCGGTTGTGATCGGGGTGTGGCCAAAAGTGCCCCACCGCCGCCGCCCGAAGTGAGTGTGGCGCAGGTGGTACAGCAGAAAGTCAGCCAGTGGGACAATTTTAATGGCCGTATCGAAGCGGTGCAGAGCGTACAGCTGCGCCCGCGCGTATCCGGCTACATCGACCAGGTTAACTATCGCGAAGGCGATGAAGTGAAGAAAGGCCAGGTGCTGTTCACTATCGATGATCGCACCTACCGCGCGGCACTGGAGCAGGCGCAGGCGGAACTGGCGCAGGCACGCAGTCAGGCGGCGCTGGCACGCAGTGAATCGGCACGTACTGATAAGTTGATTGGTACGCTGGCGGTGTCGCGTGAAGAGGCGGAACAGCGCCGTTCCGCCGCCAGCCAGGCGCAGGCTTCCGTGCTGTCCGCGCAGGCGGCGGTGGATATGGCCCAGCTCAATCTCGACTTTACCCGTGTTACCGCACCGATTGATGGCCGCGCCAGCCGCGCGATGATCACCATCGGCAACCTGGTGACCGCCGGAGACAGCGCCAGCGTGCTGACCACGCTGGTGTCGCAGGATCATGTCTACGTCTATTTCGACGTGGATGAAGGCACCTTCCTGCGTTACCAGGCTATGGCGCGCAAGGGAGAAAATCGCGGCTCTCTGCCGGTGGAAATCGGTCTGACCGGTGAACAGGGCTATCCCCATGTCGGTAAAGTCGATTTCCTTGATAACCAGCTGACAGCCAGCACCGGCACTATCCGCATGCGTGCCACGCTGGATAATCAGCAACGTCAGTTCACTCCCGGCTTGTTTGCCCGCGTACGCCTGCCCGGCAGCGCTGATTTCAACGCTCTGCTGATCGACGATAAAGCCGTGCTGACTGACCAGGATCGTAAATACGTTTACGTGGTGGACGCCAGCGGCAAAGCGCAGCGTCGTGACATCCAGCAGGGTGACCTGGCTGATGGCCTGCGTATCGTGCAGAGCGGCCTGAAACCTGGCGACAAGGTGATTGTGAACGGTTTACAGAAAGTCTTTATGCCCGGCATGCCGGTCACCGCGCAACCGGTAGCGATGCGCACCGCCCAATAACTATCGAGACTGCCTGTTATGGATTTCTCCCGCTTTTTTATCGACCGGCCAATTTTCGCGGCTGTGCTGTCGATTTTGATATTTGTCACCGGGCTGATCGCCATTCCGCTGCTGCCGATCAGTGAATACCCCGATGTGGTGCCGCCCAGCGTGCAGGTGCGCGCAGAATATCCCGGCGCCAACCCCAAAGTGATTGCTGATTCGGTGGCCACGCCGCTGGAAGAAGCGATCAACGGGGTGGAAAACATGATGTATATGAAATCAGTGGCCGGTTCTGATGGCGTGCTGGTCACCACCGTGACCTTCCGTCCGGGTACCGATCCCGATCAGGCCCAGGTACAGGTGCAGAACCGTGTGGCACAGGCTGAAGCGCGTTTGCCGGATGCGGTACGCCAGCTCGGTCTCACCACGCAAAAGCAGTCGCCTACCCTGACGCTGGTGGTGCATCTGTTCTCACCCCACGGTAAGTATGACTCGCTCTATTTGCGTAACTACGCCACGCTGAAAGTGAAAGATGAGCTGGCCCGCCTGCCGGGTGTCGGCCAGATTCAGATCTTCGGTGCGGGTGAGTACGCGATGCGCGTCTGGCTCGATCCGAATAAAGTGGCGGCGCGTGGCCTGACCGCCTCGGATGTGGTCAGCGCGATGCAGGAGCAAAACGTGCAGGTGTCTGCCGGTCAACTCGGTGCCGAACCGCTGAAGAAAGAGAGCGATTTTCTGCTGTCGATCAACACCCAGGGACGGCTGGAGAGCGAGCAACAGTTTGGCGATATTATACTGAAAACCGCCGACGACGGTTCGCTGGTGCGTCTGCGTGACGTGGCGCGTATTGAGATGGGGTCCGGCAGCTATGCTCTGCGTTCGCAGCTCAATAACAAAGACGCGGTAGGTATCGGTATCTTCCAGGCACCGGGTGCCAACGCCATCGATCTTTCCAACGCGGTGCGCGCCAAAATGACCGAGCTGGCCACGCGTTTCCCGGACGATGTGCAATGGGCAGCACCTTACGATCCGACCGTGTTCGTACGCGACTCGATCAAAGCGGTGGTGCATACCCTGCTGGAAGCAGTGGTGCTGGTCGTGTTGGTGGTGATTCTGTTCCTGCAAACCTGGCGTGCTTCGATCATCCCGCTGCTGGCAGTGCCAATCTCGGTGGTCGGAACCTTTAGCGTGCTGTATCTACTGGGCTTTTCACTCAATACCCTCAGCCTGTTTGGCCTGGTACTCGCCATCGGGATCGTGGTCGATGACGCCATCGTGGTGGTGGAGAACGTCGAGCGTAATATCGAACAGGGGCTATCGCCGACGGCGGCGGCACATCAGGCGATGCGTGAAGTATCCGGCCCGATTATCGCCATCGCGCTGGTGCTGTGTGCGGTATTTGTCCCCATGGCTTTCCTCTCCGGCGTGACCGGCCAGTTTTACAAGCAGTTTGCGGTCACCATCGCTATCTCAACGGTGATTTCGGCCATTAACTCGCTGACGCTGTCTCCGGCGCTGGCGGCAAAATTGCTGAAGGATCACCATGCGCCGAAAGACATGGCGACGCGGCTGATCGATCGGTTATTTGGCTGGCTGTTCCGTCCGTTTAACCGCTTCTTCCAGCGCAGTGCCGACGGCTATCAATCGCTGGTGGGCAAAACGTTGCGTCGTCGCGGGGCGGTATTTGGTGTTTACGTGCTGCTGCTGGCGGGTGCCGGTTGGATGTTCCACAGCGTACCCGGCGGCTTTATCCCGACGCAGGATAAGCTGTACCTGATTGGTGGTGTGAAGATGCCGGAAGGATCGTCGCTGGCGCGTACCGACGAAGTGATTCGTAAGATGAGCGAGATCGGCATGAACACCGAAGGCGTCGATTATGCGGTGGCCTTCCCCGGCCTCAATGCCTTGCAGTTCACCAATACGCCCAATACCGGCACGGTGTTCTTTGGCCTGAAGCCGTTTGACCAGCGTAAGCGCACTGCGGCGCAGATTAACGCGGAACTGAACGCTAAAATCAGCAAAATTCAGTCCGGCTTTGGCTTCTCCATCATGCCGCCGCCGATCCTCGGTCTGGGTCAGGGTTCCGGTTATTCGCTTTATGTGCAGGATCGTGCCGGTCTTGGTTATGGTCAGCTGCAAACGGCGATCAATACCCTGTCCGGTGCGGTGATGCAGACGCCCGGCATGATGTTCCCGATCTCCTCCTATCAGGCTAACGTGCCGCAGTTGGATGTGCAGGTGGATCGTGATAAAGCCAAAGCGCAGGGTGTGTCGCTGACCGATTTGTTCAGTACGTTGCAGGTTTACCTGGGTTCCGCGTATGTGAATGATTTCAACAAGTTTGGTCGTACCTGGCGCGTGATGGCGCAGGCTGATGGGGATTTCCGCGACAGCGTGCAGGATATCGCCAATCTGCGCACCCGTAACGATCGCGGTGAGATGGTGCCGATTGGCAGCATGGTGAATATCACCACCACCTATGGCCCGGATCCGGTGATCCGTTATAACGGTTATCCGGCGGCAGACCTGATTGGTGACGCCGACCCGCGCGTGCTTTCTTCTTCACAGGCGATGGCCAAAGTGGAAAGCATCGCGAATCAGCTGTTACCGAATGGCATGAATATCGAATGGACTGACCTGAGCTACCAGCAATCCACCCAGGGTAACGCAGCCTTTATCGTCTTCCCGGTGTCGGTGTTGCTGGCATTCCTGGTACTGGCGGCATTGTACGAAAGCTGGACGCTGCCGCTCGCGGTGATCCTGATTGTTCCGGTGACCATGCTGTCGGCACTGGTCGGCGTGTGGCTCACTGGCGGCGATAACAACGTGTTCGTGCAGGTCGGTCTGGTGGTATTGATGGGGCTGGCGTGTAAAAACGCGATTCTTATTGTCGAGTTTGCCCGTGAACTTGAGATGCAGGGCAAAGGGATTGTTGAAGCCGCGCTGGAAGCCTGTCGTCTGCGTCTGCGTCCCATCGTGATGACCTCCATCGCCTTTATCGCCGGGACTATCCCGCTGATTCTCGGTGAAGGTGCCGGTGCCGAAGTGCGTGGTGTCACCGGTATTACGGTGTTCTCCGGGATGCTGGGCGTGACGCTGTTTGGTTTGTTCCTGACCCCGGTGTTTTATGTGGCGCTGCGTAAGCTGGTGACACGTAAACAACCGGAAGGCGAAATGCAGACGGTGTGATAGCTCCGACTTTCCAGAACAATGCAAAATCCAGGCTATATGCCTGGATTTTTTTTGCGTGTGAAGAAATGTGCAGGGAGCGCATTGATGCGCTCCGGGAAAATCAGCGGGATTTCTTACAGAGGTCTTCGATTTCGAAGTCTGGCAGGGGTTCGCAGTTGCTGGTATCGCGTTGTTTCAGTTCAGCCAGAGCATCCGCCACGGTGCGTTTTTCCAGCACATTAAGGGACGCCTGTTCAGCCTCATCGGCTATCGATTTGAAATACCAGCACAGGTTGGCACTCACCAGGCAACGCGGCGCAACATCCGGGCGTGAGGCCCACAGTTTTTTGTCTTCAATCACCGAGGTATAAATATCGCGCAGGGTGATCTCGCCAGCCGGACGGCCCAGATGAATGGAACCGGTACGGCCTAACGTCGAGACGATAATGCCATCGCGTGTGAGCGGAACCATGAGTTTCCTGATGAAACTGGGGTTCGCTTCCAGGCCATAAGCCAGAATGGCACTGGTCGAGCGTTTACCCAATTGCTCCGCCATCGCTACGCTCAAAACCATCTGCAAAGCTGTCGGGAAGCGGTAATCAAGCATTTCTTTAATCCTGAGTTGCGGTCTATCTTGTTGTTTTCATGCCGCGGTAGTGAGTAATCATTGAGCAATAAATATAACAAACACTGTTGCTTTTTAGAAGCGAGGGTCTGTGATCAAGGCACGTATTCATCATTTCCTCAGGCATAAGCGCACAGGCTGCTTAATTTACCACTCCCCTTTCCGGTTGCGGGGGAATAGCCGGTAATTTTTGCTTCAGCACCACCACCAGCAGCACGTTAATGAGCGCCAGCAGGCAAAGTAACCACAGCGTGGCACTGGCACCAAGATGCTGAAAAACGTAGCCGCCAACCAGCGGTGTCAGTGCCTGACCAATCAATGCCGGACGCGCCATGCGCCCCACTACGACGGCGTAGGCTTCTGGTTTGACCATCACCAGCGGCAAAGTTCCACGCACAATGGCACGTAAACCATTTCCGGCACCGTACAGCACCATGCTCAGTAGCGCAAACTGCGGAAAACAGGCCAGCAGCAATAAGCCTATCGCCACCAAACCCACCGAGAAAAAGGTGGTCCAGATGGGATGACCGCGCTTAAAAGCGATGTCAACAATCCGCGATCCGACCTGGCAAGGCCCCAGAATGGCGCTGATCGCCAGCGCGGCGGTCAGGGAATGACCGCTTGCCTGGAGCAGGGTAATCAGCTGCACTGAGATAGCGGTCATAATCACCGAAGCCAGAGTGAAAATGCTGCATAACAGCCAAAACAAACCGGGGGACAAATCGCTTTTTACGGCAACTTTCGGATATTTCCCGCTGCTCTTGTTACCTGCCGTAGCGGGAAGCGCATAGAGATAAGCGGGCAACACGCCCACACACAGCAGCAACGCGATGGCAAAACAGGCACCGCGCCACTCCAGCCAGTGGATCAGCAACGCGGTACCCGGCCACACCAGCGTGGTACAGAAGCCGGAAATCAGCGTGATGCCGGTAATCGCTCCGCGCGCCTGCCCTCCATATAAAGTCCCCAGGGTGGCAAACAACGCATCATATAAGCCCATTGCCATACCAACGCCGATGATCACCCAGGCAAAAAGGAACAACAGCAGGCTGTGACTTGCGCCCATCATCACCAGGCCGATGGCCATCACGGCCCCACTCGCGGCCAACAACGAACGGCCCCGGGCGCGGGCAATCAGACGGCCACTCAACGGCGCCAGCAAGCCGGAAACCAGAATACCCAGCGACAACGCACCGTAAACCCACTGCTGTGACCAGCCGGTTTCTGCGACTATCGGATTGGCCATCACCGCCATCAGATAAAACGAACCTCCCCAGGAGAGGATTTGAACCAGCCCTAAGGTGATGATGGCGGGAACGCCGGGCTTCGCGTGTTGCTCCACAAGAATATTCCGTTAGCAGGCAAAGCAGTTGTTATAACACGTTAATCTATTGTGAAAAACGCTAAAGCCCTCTGCTTAACAGAATCCTTACGCCGTCGTGGCAGGCCTGCGCGGATCATCACTGATTTTTGGTATGTTGTAATTACAAACCGCACTTGCCAGTGATTCGTTTCGCTGCCACATTTGGTATGTTGTAACTAGGGAGACCTCGCATGGCTCGTTACGATTTGATTTCCGACCTGCATGCCTGCGTTAACGCGCTGGAGCAGAATTTAGCGGCGTTACGCCAACAGGTTGAGCAACAACCGCTGTTGATTGCCCGGGTGTTCAGTCTGCCTGATATTGAAAAAGGCCACGAACATGACGAGATTTCGCGTATCAAGGTGACCCAGCATCTGGGTGACGTGGCCCGCGAGATGGCGCTAGCCCACTACTGCCGGCTGTTTATGCAGCATCAGTCGGAGAAACTCAGTACCAAAGCCGCGGTGCGGCTGCCTGGTGCTATCTGCATTGAAGCCGATGAAGCCAGCAGCGACACCATCACCCGTTTAGTTGCGGAAATTAACGCACTCAAACTGCGGCTGGAGCAGCTGATCACCGTGGAATCTGGTTTGCCTGCCGAAGCGCGTTTCGAGTTTGTTCACCAGCATTTACGTGGATTGATTACCCTGAATGCTTACCGCAACGTGACTTTGCTGGACGCACCTGACAGCCTGCGCTTCGGCTGGGCCAATAAGAACATCATCAAGAACGTCAAACGTGAAGAGATTATCGAGCAACTGGAGCGCAGCCTGAAAGCCAACCGGGCGCAGGCCCCGTGGACGCGAGAGCAATGGGCAGAGAAAGTGCAGCAGGAACTGGAAACCGTGCGCGACCTCCCGCTTAACGCCAGGCTGAAAATCAAACGACCGGTGAAAGTCCAGCCCGTCGCGCGTGTCTGGCGTGCCGAGGAGAAGAAGCAAACTCAGCTCGCCTGTCCTTCCCCGCTGCTGGTGCTGTGTCGCGATCGCAGCCAGGTGCCGGTGCTGGGGGAATTACTGGATTATGATGCGGATAACGTGGCGCATCGCTATAAGCCACAGGCGGAACCTTTGCATTTGATCATTCCCCGTCTGCATTTGTGGTGTGATCGGCTGGCATAAAAAAGGCCAGCATCGCTGGCCTTCCCTTCTCGTGCAGCTTATTGCTTCAGGCTGCCGACCATATCTTCCGGTCGCACCCAGGCATCGAACTGTTCTTCGGTCAAATAGCCGAGTTTCAGCGCCGAACCCTTCAGCGTCAGCCCTTCTTTATGGGCCTTTTTGGCGATTTCTGCCGCTTTGTCATAACCGATATGCGTATTGAGCGCGGTGACCAGCATCAGTGATTCGTTCAGCAGTTGCTCGATACGATCGCGGTTCGGTTCAATGCCCGTCGCACAGTGATGATTAAAGCTGTCCATGCCGTCAGCCAGCAGACGAATGGATTGCAGGAAGTTGTGGATGATCATCGGACGGTACACGTTCAGTTCAAAGTTACCTGATGCGCCGCCTACGTTAACGGCGACATCATTGCCAAAAATCTGGCAGCTCAGCATGGTCACCGCTTCGCACTGCGTCGGGTTGACCTTACCTGGCATAATGGAACTGCCCGGTTCATTTTCCGGGATAGAAAGCTCGCCAATACCACAACGCGGGCCAGAAGAGAGCCAGCGCACATCGTTGGCAATCTTCATCAGCGAGGACGCCAGACCTTTCAGCGCACCGTGCGCGTGTACCAGCGCATCGCAGGTCGCCAGCGCTTCAAATTTATTCGGAGCCGTCACAAACGGTTGTTTGGTGAGTTCCGCCAGCACCTTAGCCACACGCACCGCATATTCCGGATGGGTGTTGAGGCCAGTGCCCACCGCCGTGCCGCCCAGCGCCAGTTCCGCCAGATGCGGGATACTGTGTTCGATATGTTTGAGGCTATGTTCCAGCATCGCCACCCAGCCAGAAATCTCCTGCCCCAGCGTCAGCGGCGTGGCATCCTGCAGGTGAGTACGGCCAATTTTGACGATGTCTTTAAAGGCAATGGCTTTATCGTTTAGCGTTTTTTTCAGTACCTGCAATTGCGGAATCAGCTGTTCCTGCACCGCGATAACCGCGGCCACATGCATGGCGGTAGGGAACACATCATTGGAACTCTGGCTTTTATTGACATCGTCGTTCGGATGCACCAGACGTGACATGCCGCGCTCGCCGCCGAGAATTTCGCTGGCACGGTTGGCAAGGACTTCGTTCATATTCATGTTGGTTTGCGTGCCGGAGCCCGTCTGCCAGATCGCCAGCGGGAATTCGTCGCTGTGCTTATCGGCCAGCACTTCGTCAGCAGCCTTCATAATCGCATCGGCACGTTCTGCCGGTAACAGGCCCAGATCGCGGTTAACCTGAGCGGCGGCACGCTTGGTCAGCGCCAGCGCATGCACCAGAGCGACCGGCATTTTCTCGGTCGAAATACGGAAATGCTCCAGCGAGCGCTGTGTCTGCGCTCCCCATAACTTATCTGCCGGAACTTCGATCGGACCCATTGAGTCTTTTTCAATGCGATGGGCTGCCATGACTGCGTCTCCTTAACTCATATTTTTGAGGTTTACGCCCAGCATCCTCTTGCTGCAAGGCCAACTGAGCGGGCAAGATTGTCACTTTTCAGAATTTTACATTATGAGAGTCATTCGCATTTATTGCACTGGTTGATGTATTTTCAATGGCACTTTATGCCTTAAAATGCTTATAAGCCTATCGTTACTGGGGACAAATGATGCAAAAATTGAACAATTCGTTGCAAAACTACGCATGGGGCAGCAAAACCGCACTGACTGAACTCTACGGCATCGCTAACCCGCAGGGGTTGCCGATGGCGGAACTGTGGATGGGCGCACACCCGAAAAGCCCGTCCACCGTGGAGATCAATGGTGAAAGCCGTTCACTGCGTGACGTGATTGATGCCGACAAAACCGCCATGCTCGGTGCCGCTGTGGCGGATCGCTTCGGCGAACTGCCGTTTCTGTTTAAAGTGCTGTGCGCCGACCAGCCGTTATCCATTCAGGTCCATCCCAGCAAAAGCGCAGCTGAAGTGGGCTTCGCGCGTGAAAACGCTGCCGGGATTCCGCTGAGCGCCGCCGAGCGCAATTACAAAGATGCCAACCACAAACCCGAGCTGGTCTACGCCCTGACCCCCTTTCAGGCCATGAATGGCTTCCGCGAATTGCATGAAATCGTTTCGCTGCTGGAGCCGGTTGCCGGAGCGCATCCGCAGATTGCCCATTTTCTGGAAAATGCTGATGAAGACAATCTGGCCAAACTGTTCGCCACCCTGCTGTCACTGACCGGTGATGCGAAGTCGCTGGCGATTGGGGTGCTGAAATCGGCGCTGAACGCCCGTGAAGGCGAACCCTGGCAGACCATCAAAGCCATCTCTGCCGATTATCCTGACGACAGCGGCCTGTTCTCCCCGCTGCTGCTGAACGTGATTACCCTGCAACCGGGTGAAGCGATGTTCCTGTTTGCCGAAACTCCGCATGCTTATCTGAAGGGCGTGGCACTGGAAGTGATGGCGAACTCGGATAACGTGCTGCGCGCTGGCCTGACGCCGAAATTTATCGACATCCCTGAGCTGCTGGCAAACCTGAAATTCCACGCCAAACCCGCCGCTACGCTGCTGACTCAGCCGCAGCAACAGGGAGACGCCCTGAATTTCCCAATCCCGGTCGAGGATTTTGCTTTCGCCATTCATACCCTGCACGCTCAACCACAAGAGCTGGCGCAGCAAAGCGCCGCATTGCTGTTTTGCATCGAAGGCCAGGCAATCATTGAGAAATCAGGCGAGCAGCTGGTCTTACAGCCGGGTGAGTCCTGCTTTATCGCGGCCTCTGAGTCACCGGTCACCGCAGCAGGCACCGGCCGCCTGGCACGCGTGTTCAACGCCCTCCACTGAAGCGGCTGACGCCTGCATCGTTAACTGCTATCATTTTCAAACTATTAATTAAAAACGCCTGCGGGCGTTTTTCTTCACCCGTCGCGCACAGGCCAGCAGCGTATGCGGACGCAAGGATAAGGACGACTCAGCGATGAAAAAGACCAAGGTTGCCGTAGGTGTGATTGTGGCTCTCGGGGTAATCTGGACCGGTGCCGCCTGGTTCACCGGCAAGCAACTGGAAAGCCATATCGATCAAATGGTGCAAAACGCCAATGCGCAGCTCAACGCTTACGCGCCGAACAGCCGCCTGACGCTTAGCTATCAGGATTACCAGCGCGGCCTGTTCAGCAGTAAAGCCCGACTGGTGTTGCAGGCCAGCTCGCAAACTGAAGACAACCCGCTGCTGAAGCCGGGTCAAAGCATTGTGCTGAACACCGTTATCGATCACGGTCCCTTCCCTTTTTCACAGTTAAAGCGCGGCGTTTTCCTCCCGAGTATGGCATCGGTACATAGCGAACTGGAAAACACCGATGCGGTGAAGAAACTGTTTGAGCTGACCAACGGTAAATCGCTGGTGAGTGCCGACACCCGCGTTGGTTACAGCGGTGCCACTGACACCGCCCTGGCGCTGCTGCCAGCCGATTATCAGGACGCGCAGAATGGCGTACGTCTGGCGACTAACGGCGGCACGCTGAATATCAGCGCCGATGAAAAAGGCGACAATATTGGTTTGCAGGGCGATTTTTCCAGTATCGCTTTCGCCAGCAAGAACGAAGTCAATCAGCCGGTGCTGTTTACCCTTAACGGCCTGAAGGTGAATGGCGACACCCATCTTAGCCCGGAAGGGGTACGCGTCGGCGATCAAAGCATTGCGCTGGATAAGCTGACAGCCAGTGTGAATGGTCAGGAAGGTCTGACGCTGGAGAAAATGAACGGGACTTCATCGTTCGACAATAAAGATGGCAAGATTGGCGGCCAGATTGACTATCAGGTCGGCAATATCAGCCTGCAAAAACAGCCGTTTGGCGAAGCAAAGATCACCATGAAACTGGCGCAGTTTGATGCCCAGGCAGTGAAAGCCTTCTCCGATACCTATAACGCGCAAATTCAGGATTTGCTGAGTCAGCCGGGGCTGATTGATGATCCGATCCGTTATCAGGAAGGCGTACATACCATCCTGATGAACAACCTGCCGACGCTGCTGAAAGGTTCACCGACCCTCAGCATCGCACCGCTCAGCTGGAAGAACGACAAAGGCGAAAGCACCTTTAACCTGAATGTCGGTTTTAACGATCCGGCCAGCGTAACCGGCGACGTGCAGACATTGAGCGCCGCAGTCGATCGCGTGCTGAAAACCCTGGATGGCAAGCTGGTGATCAATATGCCGATGGCGACGGAAGTGATGCGCCATGTTGGCCTGGCGGAAGGTTATCAGGGCGATGATGCGCAGAAACTGGCCGATCAACAGGTGAAAGGGCTGGCGGCGATGGGCCAGATGTTCCGTCTGACGCAGCAGCAGGATGACAACATCACTACCAGCCTGCAATACGCCAATGGCCAGGTCACCATGAACGGTGACAAACTGACGCTGGAGCAGTTCCTGTCGCGCTATATGCTGGGCAGCCAGACCAGCGAAGGCATGCCTGAATAATTCACTTCCGGTTAATTAGCCTCAGAAAAACATCAGGGTTCATGTTTATCATGAACCCTTTTTTATGTTTATCCGCTCGAAGATGACCTGATGACGATCCGGCTGAATGCTGCTTTATCCAGCATCCAGCCGCGCATTTGCGCAAATTGCTGGCGCTGTTGCGCAAGAAGTTTTTATAATGCTCTGCACTTCACAATAACTCAGCGAGTGCGCCATGTTTGATTCCAAAATTCCTCTTACCGACATTCACCGCCACCTTGATGGCAACATCCGTGCGCAAACCATCCTCGATTTAGGTCGCCAGTTTAATCTCAGCCTACCTGCCACCAGCCTTGATGCGCTGCGTCCGCATGTGCAGGTCACGGAAAACGAGCCGGATCTGGTGAGCTTTCTGCAAAAACTGGATTGGGGGGTGAAGGTGCTGGGCGATCTTGATGCCTGCCGTCGTATTGCGCTGGAAAACGTCGAAGACGCTGCCCGTGCCGGGATCCATTACGCCGAACTGCGCTTTTCACCCGGCTATATGGCGATGACGCATCAGCTGCCGATTGCTGGTGTGGTGGAAGCGGTAATTGATGGCGTGCGCGCGGGTGTTCAGCAATACGGTGTGGATGTGCGCCTGATCGGCATCATGAGCCGTACTTTTGGCGAAGAAGCCTGTCTGCGTGAGCTGGAAGGTTTGCTGGCGCATCGTGATGGCATCACCGCGGTGGATCTGGCGGGTGACGAGCTGGGCTTCCCAGGCAGTGAATTCCTCAGCCACTTTAACCGCGCCCGCGATGCCGGTTTCCGTATTACCGTGCACGCCGGAGAAGCGGCAGGTCCGGAAAGCATCTGGCAGGCGATTCGTGAACTAGGGGCTGAGCGTATCGGTCATGGCGTGAAGGCGATTGAAGACCGTGCGCTGATGGATTTTCTTGCTGAGCAGAAGATCGGTATCGAATCCTGCCTGACGTCCAACATTCAGACCAGCACCGTGGCGTCCTTCGCCAGCCATCCGCTGAAAGCCTTCCTCAATCACGGCATTCTCGCCACCATCAACACCGATGATCCGGCCGTTCAGGGGATTGAACTGGCGCATGAATATCAGGTGGCGGCACCACAGGCCGGACTGAGCGTGGCGGAAATGCGCCAGGCGCAGGAAAATGGCGTGACCATTGCGTTTTTGACTGAAGCGGAGAAAGCGGCGTTACGCGCGCGCGTGGCGGGATAAACATTTCCTGCATCTTATCTCAGCGGTGCTGGCTTTATCAGCACCGCTGATTTCTCCATGTTGTCAGACATCGCATCATTTTCTCAAATCAATCAGTACCGAATATTCCCCCCGCAGGACATTTCTTTTTTAATCCGAGAATCCATACGTTAAAAATTCAATTTGATATTAAACAACATTTGCAGATATTCAGGATGGTCTCATTCGTAACCTGGTTACAGCGCTAACCAAACCACCTTATTACGTTAATGAATGAGATTATTAAGTGAAAAATAAGCACAGACTCCATGGGATGGCATTGTCCCTGCTTACCGTCAGCATGTTGGTATCATTTCAACTCCATGCCTATGACAAATACGATACCAACAAAGCCTATACCGGCGGAGAGAAAGTCACCTGGCAGGGTGGGGATTTCGAGGCGCAATGGTATGCCAACCCAGGTGAAACACCGAACCCGACGGTCACCCACAGCTGGGAAAACGTCTGGAAAAAAATCGGCACGGCACCCGATATCGATCCCGAACCGACACCGGATCCTGAACCAACGCCGCCTGTTCCCCCTGAAACCGGGCCGTCTGACTATCCGCAATATCAGCCTGGCAAACCATACAAAATGGGCGAGATTGTCAGTAACCAGGGTAACGATTATCAATGTCAGGTCGCTAACTGGTGCAGTGGAGAATCTTCAGTCTATGCACCAGGTGAGGGCTGGGCATGGGATTCAGCATGGAGTCTGCACGGTGGCGCATCTGAACCGGGTCTGGAGCTGAGCCAAAAAGCGCTGGATGAACATGAAGCCGCCCTGACGAACACGGAACAACTGATTGCAGTAAAAAAAGCCATTCGCACACTGAGTAACAATCAGGTTGAGCAGATTAAGCCAGGCGCGTCAAACAATCCGGCCAACGTGAAGCGCGTAGAAGCGCTGGTGACAGCCGCTAAATGGGATACCTTCTTCCCGCACCGCGCTCCCGCTTACACCTATGAAAATTTCCTGAAGGCAGTCGGTAAATTCCCGGTGCTTTGTGCGGATAGCGACAATGGGCAGGATGCGGAAGGAATTTGTAAAAAGACGCTCGCCACCATGTTTGCGCACTTTGTGCAGGAAACCGGTGAGCATGCCAGCGAGAGTGACGTGGCGCAGTGGCAACAAGGATTGCATTGGGTCAGGGAAATGGGCCTTGACGAAACCAGTTATGATAAATATACCGGCGCAACCTGTAATCCTGACACCTGGCAGGGCAAAGCCTGGCCGTGTGCTAAAGACAGCCAGGGCAATGCGCTCAGTTATTTTGGACGCGGCGCTAAACAGTTAAGTTATAACTTCAACTACGGCGTTTTCTCACAAGCCATGTATGGTGATGTGAACGTGTTGTTGAAACAACCTCATCTGGTCGCTGACACCTGGCTCAACCTCGCCAGTGCGATATTTTTCTATGTGCAACCGCAACCACCTAAGCCCAGTATGCAGGCCGTGATGGATGGTAGCTGGCAGCCAAATGCGGCAGACAAGGCCAATGGACTGGTTCCCGGCTTTGGTGTGACCACCCAAATCATTAACGGGGGTGTCGAATGTGGTGGCAGCGTAGAAATCCAGCAGTCGCTCAACCGTATCGAGTATTACAAAGCCTTTGCCAAACAGCTGGGTGTATCCGTACCGGACAGTGAAGTGTTGGGTTGCAAGGGTATGAAACAATTCAGTGAAGAGAGTTCAGCGGCGATGCCTTTGTTCTGGGTGAAAGATGACAGCTATGTTGCCGAACACCCAGGCGGGAAGTCCTATGCATGCAAACTGGTTAACTGGCAGGAAAACGATTTCAGCGCGTTGACTAAGGGTGATTATACTCGTTGCGTTAAAGCGAGTTTCCCGGATGTGGTGATTAAGGATTAATTGTTCCTGCACGAAAACTCTCTCCCGCTGGCGGGAGAGAGTCACGATTATTTCAACGACATCGTCTGGCGTTGCTCTGCCGATTGCAGGCCCAGCTCAATCAGCTCCATCACCTGAATCGCTTCTTCCGCTGTGACCGGATTCGCGCCAGTGCCAGCAATAGCATCACGCACTGCCGCATAATAAGCCGGATAGTTGCCTGGCAGCGTCAGCAAGGCTTTTTCCACCATCACATCACCATCGGCCAGCGTCAGCACACCATCACGCATGTCGTAACCCCACTCCTCTTTCGGTGGACGTTCGCCCGCCTTCAGACGGTCTTCCTGGGGATCGAGACCAAATTTCACGTAGCTGCCGCGCGTGCCGTGCACGATAAAACGCGCCGACTCCGCCGCCGCCAGCATGCTGGCGTGCAGCACCACACGGCGTTGCGGATAAGTCAGCGTGGCATGGAAATAATCGGTGGTTTGCGCACCGGTACGCAGTTCAGCCATATCGACGTTGATGGCAACAGGCGCACCGAACAGCTGCAATGCCTGGTCGAGCACATGCGGTCCCAGATCGAACCAGATACCGCTGCCCGGCCCTTTCATCTCACGCCAGCGCTGACGAACTTCCGGGCGGAAGCGGTCAAAGTGTGACTCCAGATAACGGACTTCACCGAGAGAGCCATCAGCCAGTAGCGACTTCAGCGTCAGGAAATCGCTATCCCAGCGGCGGTTATGGAATACCGACAGCAGCAGACCTTTCGCTTTTGCCAGCGCATCCAGTTCACGCGCCTGCGACAGGGTGACGGTAAAAGGTTTATCCACCACCACATGCTTGCCTGCGTTCAGCGCCGCTTTGGCTAACGGGAAATGGGTATCATTCGGGGTAGGAATTACAATCAGGTGCAGAGTCGGATCGTCCAGCAGCGTCTGAGGATCGGCAACCACCTGCACCGAAGGCCAGTCAGCGTGCACTTTTGTGGCGTCGCTGCTGGAAACCGCCGCCAGTTCAACGTCTGGCGTACCGGCGATCAACGGTGCATGGAAAGTTTTGCTGGCAAATCCGTAGCCTATCAGGCCGACACGAAGTTTATCGCTCATTATCATTCCTCTTGTTCGTTACCTGACTGATTTAAGACGAATCAGTCAGTGAGGACAAGAAGGAATCACCTGAAAGCTCAGGAGATCGCACTCCTTGCAGGTTGCCAGCTTTCCTGGGCCACCAGCGCATCCTGTGCATCCTGGCTGCGACGGCGGAAATCACTGGGGCTGACACCCACGCGTTTACGGAACACGCGTGAAAAATACAGTTGGTCATCATAGCCGACTTCGCGGCCTACCGAGGCGATCGGCTCCTGGGTGGTCTGCAACAGCAGTTTGGCGCGGATCACCCGCTGGTCTTCACGCCAGCGCAACAGGTTGATGCCCATCTGCTCGCGGAACAAATGCGCCAGGCGTGAGGGTGACAGACAGACATGGCGCGCCACTTCCTCAATTTTCACCTCACTCGCCAGATGATTGGTGACGTACTGACAGGCCTCAATCACGCGCGGATCGCGGATTTGCTGATGGCTACGCGGATCTTCTTCCACCGCGCGCAGCAACAGTCGCTCCAGCAGGTTCATTGCCAGTTCTTCGGCAAAACGCCGTCCGGAATTGTGCGTCTGTTCAATACTGGCAAACAAACGATCAAATTCCGCACGCTGCGCTTCCGGCAGACGCAGACGCCCCACCCCCTGGGATTCGTCCTGCCATTGCAGCCAGTCCGTCCAGTAGGCACGCGGGCGGAAATAGACCCAGCGATGGAACCAGCACGGGCTATCCGCTGCGCGACCATAGTAGTGCGGGGTTTTCGGCTGAAACAGCAGCATATCGCCAGGCAGGCAGTCGAATGATTGTTCGCCATCAAACACCCGACCTTCGCCTTTAATGGTCAGATTGAGGATATAACCTTTCATGCCGAGCGGACGGTCGATAAAGAAATCGAGCGGGCCATCGGCGGTAATCGGCGTCAGCCCGGCCACCAGCCAGGCATTAAAGGGGTAACCCGGTAATAACGGGTTTTGTTGTGCCACAGGGGGTTCGCGGTGGTACATAATGCCCTCACTTTTCGCGTGATTGATAACCGTAACGGAACGGCTGTTACCGTTCCGTTGTTGTCACCGACTCAGGCGGCTTTATTTTTCTGTTTGTAACGGTCAAAAATCACCGCCGCTAACAGTATCAAACCGCGCACCACATACTGTGAGAAAGGCGATATATTCAGGAGATTCATCGCATTCTCAACCGTACCCAGGATTAATACCCCGGCCACCACGTAAGAAATTTTACCGATACCGCCTTTCAGAGACACCCCGCCCAGGACGCAGGCAGAAATCACGATCAACTCGTAGCCCAGCGAGGTCATCGGCTGGCCGCTGGTCATACGCGATGCCAGAATGATGCCTGCCGCCGCCGAGACTAACCCGGAAAGGATAAAAATGATGATACGGGTACGCACCACCGGCACACCGGCCAGACGCGCCGCTTCCTCGTTGCCACCAATCGCCAGCGTGTTACGGCCAAAGGTGGTTTTATTCAACAGGAAACCAAACACGATCATGGTGGCGATAGTCAGCCAGATCGGGGCTGGCAAGCCAAACCAGTTGGCATAACCCAGGGCGAAGAAACGTTCATCTTCGATACCCACCGCCTTACCGTCGGAGAAGATATACGCCAAACCACGTACAATCTGCATCGTGGCCAGCGTGGTGATCAGCGCATTGATCTTCAGCCGGGCAATCACGAATCCGTTAACAAAACCGGTCGCCATACCCAGCAGCAGACCCGCTGCTACACCAATCCACAGGCTTTCGGTCATATTGATCACTACCGCAGTGACCACGCCTGCGCAGGCGATCACCGAGGCAACCGACAGGTCAAAATCCCCGGAGGCGAGACAGAACAGCATGCCGCACGCCACCATACCCGACATCGACATCGCCAGCCCCAGCCCTTTCATATTGATAAAGGAGCCAAAGTTGGGGACAAAAATGGTACAGGCAATAAACAGCAGTGCGAACACCACCAGCATGCCGAAGTTATCCCAGATACGTCCCAGTTGCAGGCCGCTGCGCTGCGCCGGTGGCGTATTAGAAGTGGTAGATGAAGCCATAATTGCTCTCCTTTACATCAGGCCACGGCGGCCGCTTGAGTCGTTTTCGGCATCGCCAGGCCCAGCGTCAGCTGCTCCGTGGCACGGTCGTGTGGCAGTTCACCGGCAATTTCGCCTTCACGCATCACCACGATGCGGTCGGCCAGGCCCATCACTTCGGGCAGATCGCTGGAGGCAAACAACACGGCAATACCTTTGTTTGCCAGTTGATAAATCAGGTTATAAATCTCGTGTTTTGCGCCAACATCAATGCCACGCGTGGGTTCATCCAGCAGGATCACGTTCATCTCCTCCGACAACCAGCGGCCAAGAATGGCTTTCTGCTGGTTACCGCCTGACAGGTTCATGATCAGCTGCTGTGCATGCGGGGTTTTGATATTGAGCGAACGGATATGGCTGTCGGCATTTTTTGCCTCCCAGCCGGGCTTAATCAGGCAACCGGCGGTGAGATTGTGGCGACGCGCACTGATGTTGATGTTGTCGCGCACCGAATGCACCGGGATGATGCCCTCCGCCTTACGATCTTCCGGACACAACATAATGCCCGCACGGATCGCATCGATCGGCTGGCGAATATTGAGTTTTTTACCATCCAGCGACACACTGCCGCCGCGCAGGCGGGTGGCACCGAATAGCCCCTTCATCAATTCACTGCGACCGGCCCCGACAAGGCCGAATAGCCCGACAATTTCGCCAGCCCGTACTTCTAGCGAAATGGGCATACGCACACCCTTCGCCTCCACCTGGTCCAGCTGCAAACGCACGGGGCCCAAATCACGCGGCGCGTAACCATAGATATCCCCCAGATTGCGTCCCACCATCGCCTGTACCAGGTCTTCATGGTGGGTGTTTTTCATATCCGTGAAGGTGCGCACGTAGCGGCCATCTTTAAATACGGTGATGGCATCACTCAGCGCAAAAATTTCTTCCATGCGATGTGAAACATACAGCACGACCCGACCCTGCTCGCGCAGCTGACGGATCACACGGAACAGGTGTTCGATTTCACGCGCCGACAGTGAGCTGGTCGGCTCATCAAACGCGATAATGCGCGCGTTACGCGCCAGCGCTTTGGCAATTTCCACCATCTGCCACTGGCCGAGCGACAGGTATTTCAGCGGCATATCCGGGTCGATATCCATCCCCAGGTTTTTCAGCTGTAAACCCGCCTCATAGCGCAGTAATTTGCGGTTGACCAAGCCATGACGATGCGGAATCTGACCGAGGTAGATGTTCTCCGCCACGCTCATTTCCGGCACCAGATGCAGTTCCTGATAAATGATCGCCACCCCGGCATCCAGCGCCTCGGTGGTGTGATTAAACCGTACCGGCTTACCTTTGATGTGGATCTCGCCCGCGGTGGGCTGATAACTGCCGCTGAGAATTTTCAGCAACGTGGATTTGCCCGCACCGTTCTCACCCATCAACGCATGCACTTCACCGGCACGGCAGTTGAACGAGATATCCTGGAGCGCTTTCACACCGGGGAATGTCTTGCTGATACCATGAAACGACAGAAAGTCAGAATCAGTGTTCATGGGAACTCCATATCGTGGTGAATAAGGCGCTCTGTCCCCGCGGGTACAGAGCGCACGCAACAGGATTACATCAGCCCTTTCTTCGCCAGTTCGGTTTTGAAGTTATCGCGGGTGATCAGCACCACGTCGGTGACTTCAGTAAACTTCGCCGGTTCCTGTCCTTTGGTTACCCATTCATACAGCATCTGGCTGCTTTTATAGCCGTGTACGTCCGGGCTGGGCAGCAGCGAGCCGTAGAAACCGGTCGGTTCCCCTTTGGAAAGCTCGCTCACCGCATCCACGCCGTTAATGCCAATGCCGATCACATCCGGTGCCTTGAAGCCCTGGCCTTCTGTGGCGCGCACGCCGCCCAGCACGGTGTTGTCATTCATGCCGAGGATCAGCCAGTGTTTCACTTTCGGATGTTGCACCAGCAGCGAGTTACCGGCGTCAAACGCGCCAGGGATATCGTTGGATTTGGTGGGAACCTGATAGATCTGAGCCGCCGGGAAACCTGCCGCTTTCAACGCATCCATCGAACCGGTGGTGCGACGACGAGCGGTATCCAGCTCGTTGGCGGTGATCGCCATCACGCCGGTTTCTTTCACATCCCAGCCGCGTTTCTGCATTTCTTTATACAGTTCCTGACCCTGACGCTCGCCGATTTTGGTCGCCGCCATCATAACCAGAGGCACGCTGTCCATCGGTTTGCCTTTGGCGTTAACAAACTGATCATCGACCGCAATCACTTTCAGGTCATAACTGCGGGCTTTCGCCATAATCGCCGATCCCAGTTTCGGGTCCGGGGTACAGATCACAAACCCTTTCGCCCCGCTGGCCGCCAGGCTGTCGATGGCATTCAGGGTTTTTTCGCCGTCGGGTACAGCGATTTTGATCACTTCAAAGCCGAGATCTTTGCCGGCTTTATCGGCAAAGCGCCACTCAGTCTGGAACCAGGGTTCCTCCGGTTGTTTGACGAGAAAACCGAGCTT
Organism: Pantoea cypripedii; assembly: GCF_002095535.1. NCBI lineage: Bacteria > Pseudomonadati > Pseudomonadota > Gammaproteobacteria > Enterobacterales > Erwiniaceae > Pantoea > Pantoea cypripedii. Next base: position 1,936,208 of record NZ_MLJI01000001.1, on the reverse strand, counting down.
CATCGTCTCGGCGATAGCGGAATGTGACATAAGCGCGGCGAGACCAATTGCCGCCAGCGTTTTAGTGAATTTATGCATGATGCTCTCCGGCACAATGTTGTTTTTAGCGAGCTTTAAACGAATCGGTGTAAGCGCTACCACACTGACTTCTCTTACGGGTACAGCGAAAAATCAGCGCGTTAGAACAAGGTTTGTACAAAGGCTGTGCAAACGCTGGGCTAGTTGTAGCGGGAAAAGGTGAGAAAAATGTAGAGCGGTATCACATCCCGGAACGACGACAAAATTCTCCATATATTCAGCAAAATTAACCGGTCATTAACTTTTGCAGTGGATCACGAAATGCCTGTGGATGGCAGAAAAGTGCATATTCTCAGCCGGGGATGACTAACCGCTCCCGCCCACCCATTCCAGGATAAGCGCAGATAACTGACACAGGAGAATTTCAATGGGCGCTGGCGCTATTACCATCGGTCTGGATTTTGGCAGCGATTCCGTCCGGGCACTGGCCGTGGACTGCCACAGTGGCAAAGAACTGGAAAAAGCCGTGGTCAACTATCCGCGCTGGGCTAAAGGGTTGTTTTGCGATGCGCATGCCAACCGCTTTCGTCATCATCCGCAGGACTATATCGACGCGCTGGAACAGGCGCTGGTGACGGTGGTGCAAAAACTCAGCCCGGAACAACGTGCCGCCGTGGTGGGGATTGGCGTTGACAGCACTGGCTCAACACCGGCACCTATCGACCGCGATGGCAACGTGCTGGCGCTGCGTCCTGAGTTCGCCGATAACCCCAATGCAATGTTTGTGTTGTGGAAAGATCACACCGCGATAGAAGAAGCGGAGGAGATCAATCAGCTGTGCCACAGCGGCCGCTTCACCGACTACACCCGCTATATCGGCGGCATTTATTCGTCGGAATGGTTCTGGGCGAAAATTCTGCACGTTTCCCGTGCCGATGCCGCCGTTCGTGATGCCGCCGTCTCCTGGGTAGAACTGTGCGACTGGGTGCCTGCCCTGTTGAGCGGCACCACCGCGCCACAACAGCTGCGCCGTGGCCGCTGTGCCGCCGGGCATAAGTCCCTCTGGCACCCGGACTGGCAGGGTCTGCCTCCCGCTGAATTCCTTAATGCGCTCGACCCGCTGCTGACCGAACAACTCGACTCTCCGCTGTTCAGCGACACCTGGACGGCGGATGTGCCGGTCGGCACCCTGAGCGCCGAATGGGCGCAGCGTCTCGGCCTGTCACCCGAGGTAGTGCTGTCTGGCGGTGCGTTTGACTGCCATATGGGTGCCGTCGGTGCCGGAGCACAACCCTATACGCTGGTGAAAGTGATTGGCACCTCAACCTGCGACATCCTGATTGCCGACAGCGAAAAAGTGGGCGACCGCGCCATCAAAGGTATTTGCGGCCAGGTCGATGGCAGCGTGGTGCCGGGTGCGATTGGCTGCGAAGCCGGACAATCCGCCTTCGGCGATATTTATGCCTGGTTCAGCCGCCTGCTTGGCTGGCCGCTGCAACAGGCCGCGCAGCAACACCCTGAGCTGCAACCCCAGCTGGAGCAGCTGCAAAAAGATCTGATCCGTCAGCTGACCGATGCCTGGGCCGCTAATCCGCAACTCGATCATCTGCCGGTGGTGCTGGACTGGTTCAACGGTCGTCGTACTCCTGATGCCAATCAACGCCTGAAAGGGGTGATTACCGACCTCAATCTCGGTACCGATGCTCCGGCGCTGTTTGGCGGCCTGATCGCTGCCACCGCCTTTGGCGCGCGCGCCATTATGGAATGTTTCGAACAACAGCAGATCCCGGTGGCAAGCGTGCTGACCCTCGGCGGCATTGCACGCAAATCCCCGGCCATTATGCAGGCCTGCTGCGACGTGATGAACCGACCGCTGGATATCGTCGCTTCTGACGAATGTTGCGCACTCGGTGCGGCCATTTTTGCCGCAGTCGCCGCGCAGGTTTACCCCGATGTCCCGGCAGCGCAGCAGGTGATGGCCAGCCCAATCGACGTGACCTTACAACCGGATAGTCAGCGCGTGGCGCGCTATCAACAGCTTTATCAACGCTATCAACATTGGTGCCAGGCCGCTGAACCGCAGTATGCCGCACGCACCGTTTCCGCTAAGTAAAGGAGTGGTTTTATGGAACAGCACAACACACAACAGGTGTGGTTTGTTATTGGTACGCAACACCTCTACGGGGCGGAAACGTTACGCCAGGTGGAACAGCATGCGCGCCAGGTGATGGATGGCCTGAATCAGGCAGGTAGTCTGCCGTTACAACTGGTGCTGAAGCCGCTGGTGAAATCGCCGGACGAAGCGCTGGCACTGTGCCGCGAAGCGAATCATGCCAATGAATGCGTCGGCATCATTACCTGGCTGCACACCTTCTCACCCGCCAAAATGTGGATCGGCGGGTTAAGCATCCTGAATAAACCGCTGCTGCAATTCCATACCCAGTTCAATGCTGAGATCCCATGGGACAGCATGGATATGGACTTTATGAACCTCAACCAGACTGCCCACGGTGGCCGCGAGTTCGGCTTTATCGGTGCGCGTATGGGCCTGCAACACAGCGTCGTCACCGGCCACTGGCAGGATAAAGAGAGCCAGCTGCGGATTGGTCGCTGGATCCGTGCGGCCCAGGCGCGTCAGGCCAGTCAGCACCTGAAAGTTGCCCGTTTCGGCGATAACATGCGCGAAGTGGCAGTCACCGAAGGCGATAAAGTGGCGGCGCAAATTCAGTTTGGTTATGCGGTGAACGGCTGGGGCGTCGGTGATTTGGTCGAGGTGGTGAACAGCGTCAGCGATGGCGACGTCAATGCCCTGATTGATGAATACGAAAGCCACTATCGCTTTACCGAGGTGGCGGCGGTTAACGGTGAGAAACGCCAGAACGTGCTGGATGCAGCACGCATTGAACTGGGACTGAAACGCTTCCTTGAAGCGGAAGGCTGCAAAGCCTTTACCACTAACTTCCAGACGTTGCATGGCATGACGCAGTTGCCGGGTCTGGCGGTGCAACGCCTGATGGGCCAGGGCTACGGTTTTGCCGGTGAAGGTGACTGGAAAACCGCCGCGCTGCTGCACATTCTCAAAGTCCAGGCAGGCAATCGCGCTGGCGGCACCTCGTTTATGGAGGATTACACCTACCACTTCTCCGCAGGCAACGATCTGGTGCTGGGTTCCCATATGCTGGAAGTGTGCCCGTCCATCGCCAAAGAAGAGAAACCGCTGATTGATGTGCAATTCCTCGGCATTGGTGGCAAAGCCGACCCGGCGCGCCTGATTTTCTCTACTCCAGCCGGGCGCGCAGTGAACGCCAGCGTGATCGATCTCGGTGACCGCTTCCGTCTGCTGGTGAATGTAGTGGACGCGATTGAGCAACCGAAACCGTTACCGAAGCTGCCGGTGGCGCGTGCCTTGTGGCGTGCACAACCGTCACTGGCAACGGCATCGGAAGCCTGGATTCTGGCCGGTGGTGCCCACCATACGGTGTTCAGCCAGGCGCTGGATCTTGATGACCTCTATCTTTACGGCGAGCTGAACGGTATCGAGGTGCTGGTAATTGATGAAGAGACGCGTTTACCCGCGTTCAAAGATGCGCTGCGCTGGAATGAGGCTTATTACCGCCTGATGCGTTAAGCGTTTTGTCATGTCCTCTCAGGCCGCGATTTATCGCGGCTTTTTTTTATTTTCGAAAAAAGCATTCTCACTTTCCCGCATTTATGCATCAGGATTTCTCAGAAAAAAATCTCAGCGTTATCAGGAGGAAATAATGTTTAATGCTTTGTCAGCCCGGCACAAAGAAAACTATCCTTCAGGAGATATTCAATATGGACCCTATTGGAACTATTGCTGTTAATCCTCTTTCGGCTGAGGGAGCGCATGCTGCCGCCCCACCCCCCATTATTAATATCCATCAGGTAGCGAATCGTCAGGATTATGACATATCCTCGTTCTTTATCGACAAAAACACGCCCATCGACTTTGCGCATTTTGACTTTAATGATATGTCGCATCAGAAAATGTCAGATGAGGCCTGGAAAGCCGCATCAGAAGCGATGCGTTTACATTTTAAAGAAAAGTATGAAGGCAAACCTTACCCGGATGATTGTGTGGGAAAATATATTTCTTCCCATAAATACCCTCTCGCTCGTGGTAAAGATTACTATCCGTTGAAATTTGATATTAACGGTGACAATATCATGACGCATGGCACAAAGCTGGCGGTAGTTTTATATTCCCTCGCCAACTGTAACCTGCAAATTGTGCCCGCCATCAAACAGCTAAAATTACTCGGCAAGATTCATAGTGATATTAAGCTCACCAATGCGGAGAATTTTTATCAGCTGTGTTCTCAGGTACGCGTCTCCAGGCTGAGTCTGAAAAATTGTACCTTTCATGATGTCAAAGAACTCGCCAGACTGGCGGCTCTGCATGGTGATGATTTATTCAACACCATCCCGATTGTGGTGATTGGCGACGGCAGCGAACCCGGCGAATTGTTCGCTAATGTGGAGGCCCAGGGGACCTGCAAAAGACTTAATATCCGGATTCTGGCTTGCTCGGATGAAAATACTAAAAACATCACCCTTGACTGCCTGCAGAAAATATTCGATATCACAAAAAATGACCGGATAAAAAACATCAGGGTTTGCACCTGGGATGCACTGGAGCGCAAAAATGATCGTGATACGCCTGATATCGGTTATATACAGGCAAGCGGCGATACCATTGAAACCCATGCCAGACCGGCATTGAATCTCAGTCATATTAAAAATAATTTACAAGGTTTATTGTCATTATTTTATATTGATAAAAGCACGCCGATACCTTTTGATCAGTTTGATTTCAACGATACCGGTCACAGAACGTTGTCAGAAACGTTTATGAGAGAAGACCTGGAGGAAATACGCCAGGAGTTAGTCAGAAATTATGCTAATGACCGATTCCCGTATAAAACGATACGTGAGTATCTGGCCTATACCCCAGAACCCGATCCCGACAATATTAATTTTCGCCCGGACGCCTTTGACCCCTATGGGGATAGCCCTGTGGTTCACGGTACTAATCTGGATGTGGTGACCCATGCCATTATCAATTGCGGCCTGCAACTGGTGCCGGGTATCGAGCAGTTGCTGCGGTTGGGCAAACAGCATGAAATTAACTATAAAGCCAACCCGGAATTAATGTATCTGCTGAGTGTGGCAGTGCGGGCGACGACACTCAGAAATTTAAGCAGCGGTTTTAATGATGCCGAGTTTTTTTCCCTTGCTGGGGCGAAAGAGAGCACCAATATACTCAGTTCCATTCCGGTGATGATTATCGGCGATGGCGTCAATGAACGTGATATGTATGCTGGCCTGAGTAATGAATGTGCTTATGCCAGGGTGAATATCTGGATTTTGGTACTCAGGGATGATGCTGAGAGACGCATCGTGATGGGGTGGTTTGAGAAAGTCCGTGATTTGCTGGATATCAAAGAGATCAATTCATTAATGTTTTGTACCCTGCAGGATGTTACGGATTGCCGGAGAAAAACAGGCCGTAGAGTGCGGCCAGATCTGGAAGCCTTGATGGAAAAATGCCATACCCTTGCATAATTAATTCGTCACAACGCAACAAAACAGGAGAATTTGAGTCATGGATGTGAATAGAAATGCCACCACCTCAGTGAATCACACTCCGGTTGATCAAACAGCCGGAACCTCTCAGCCTGCTGCCAATATCAGCCACATTGCGAATAAATCAGGCTTTGACTTGTCCTCATTTTATATCCCCATGAACACGCCAATTACATTCGATTAATTGGATTTCAATGATATGTCATACCAGGACATGTGGGCGGGTGGATGGCGAAATGATATGGCAGCGCTACAACAGGCATTAAAAGATAAGTATCAGGGTAAAGCCTATCGCTACGAAAAAGTGGGGGATTATCTCAAGGGAACCGGTTACCCAGCGGTAGATAGCATTGATCATCGACCCGCAAAGTGGGACCTCAACAGTAACAACAGGCTGGCGCATGGTACCAATGCTGCGGTGATTTTATATTCGGTGATCAACTGCGACCTGCAAATCGTTCCGATCAACAAACAGTTAAAGTTGCTGGGCATGGCACATCCATACATTAAAGAACTCAGTGAAGGTAATTATTATCAGCTGTGTAAGCATGTCCGCGTCAGCACATTATCCAGTATCAGTAGTTTTGGTGATGTGCAGGAATTGGCCGACGCAGCAGTACAACATAACGATAATTTTTTTTCATCGATACCCGTGGTTGCATTCGGCGATGGCGTTAATACTGGTCCCTTATATCAAAATGTCGATTATGGGATAACGAGTAAAAGGCTCAACATTCGTGGTTTAGCATGCAGAAACATACAGGAAAAAAATATCCTATTGCAATGTCTCAAAGAGATCTATGAGACGACAAAAGATGAAAGAATCAAAGAAATACGGGTTTGTACTTTCGAGATCCTCGACCATACCGTACTCATTAACGATAGTCTGAGAAGACCCGACCTCACCTATGTACTGGCTTGCAGTGACACAATAGACACCCTGGCACAGCCAGCTCTTAATCTGACGCATATTAAAAATAACCCGGACAGCCTGTTAGCAGAATATACAATTGATAAAAACACCCCGATCTCCTTTGCGAGTTTTGATTTCAATAATCATGCCGATCTCTTCCGCATTCAGGATGCCAATGTCAGATATGAACTGGACACCATCCGCCAGGGATTAATGAGGCAAGTTGGCGGCAGCGATTTCCCTTATAAAACGGTAGGTCAGTATCTTGCCTGTATTCGCACGCCACAGCCTGGCACTGTCAATTATCGCCCTGATGCCTTTGTTCCCAATGCGAATAATAATGTCATTCATGGTACCAATCTGGATGTTGTGACCCATGCCGTTGCCAGTTGCGACCTGCAACTGGTACCCGGTATCCTGCAGCAGATGCTACTGGGTAAACAGCATGCCTGTACCAGCAAAGCCAATCCGGAACTCGCCTGGCTATTCAGCCTGGCGGTGCGGGCCACCAAACTCAATGAGTTGCAGAGTCGCAGCCATGACGCCCTCAAATTTGCGCTACAAGCCGCGCAGGAAACCAATAATCTTCTGAGTTCCATACCGGTGGTGGTGATTGGTGAGGGCATCAATCAACGTAATATGTATGCCGGGCTGAAAAATGAGTTTGCGTTTGAACGCATCAATATCTGGTTGCTGGCGTTGAAGGACGATATCGACAAAAGAATTGTGATGGACTGGTTCCGGCTGGTGGGGAAAACGCTGGGTATTGAGAACATCAATCAATTGATGTTTTGTACCTTCGAGGACATCGAAAATTGCAGCAAAGAGCATGGTAACCCGATACGCGCCAATCTGGCAGCACTGATGGCAAAGAGCCACCAGATTACCTGATAAAAAAACAGGAGGCCCGCTGGGGCCTCCTCAACGGTGTTTCACAAAGACCGTACTGGCAACGGTATTCCAGAAACATCGTCACAAACTTCCCTAATGGTGGTGCAAGGCTACGAGGATGATAACCGTTTTACAGGCGCGTTCTGCTGGCGATCCCACATTACTGTCAGCAGGCGTTGCAGCGCGATAAAAGCAAATAACAAAATGCCGATGGCGATTTTGGTCCACCAGGAACTCAGGGTGCCGTCGAAGTTAATCCAGGTCTGGATCAACCCCTGAATCAACACGCCAAACAGCGTGCCGAGCACCGTACCTACGCCACCCGACAGCAGCGTGCCACCGATCACCACCGAGGCAATGGCATCGAGTTCCACCCCTAATCCTGCCAGCGCATAACCCGCCGAGGTATAGATAGAAAACACAATGCCTGCCACCGTCGCCAGCGTGGTCGATAACATATAGATTTTGATGGTGGTGGCACGGGTCGGGATCCCCATCAGCTGGGCTGAGGTCAGGTTGCCGCCGATGGCATACACCTGATTACCAAACCGCGTCCGGTGCGCCAGCAGAATGCCGCCAATCACCACCACCAGCATAATTACCGCCAGCAGGCTCAGGCGACCGCCGCCCGGGATTTTCCACGCCAGGCTCGACAGCATGGTATACAGCGGATGGTCGATGGGAATGGAGTTTTCCGACACCAGATAGCTGCAACCGCGCAGGAAAAACATCCCGGCCAGGGTGATGATAAACGCCGGGATCTTCAGCGCATCAATCAACCAGCCCATCATGCCGCCAAATGCGGCTCCCAGCGCCAGAATCAACGCAAATGCCAGCAGCGGATCAACATGATAATCGCCGATCAAGCGGGCGAGAAACACGCCGGTAAAGGCAATGACTGCGCCCACCGACAAATCAATGCCGCCAGACAGAATGACAAACGTCATCCCAACGGCAATGATGCCGAGAAAGGCGTTATCGGTGAGGATATTACAAATCACCCGCGTTGAAGCGAAGCCGGGAAACTGGCTGAGACAGAACAGATACCCGGCGACAAACACCAGCAGGGTAATCATCAGAGGAAGATGGCGTTTAATCATGATGGACGTCTCCGTTTCAGCATGGCGATAAAGCGCGGTGACTGAATCAACAACACGCACATCACCACAATCGCTTTCACCACCTGGTTCAGTTCCGGCGGGAATCCTGACAGCAAAATCCCGGTATTCATCGACTGAATAATCAACGCACCAATCAGCGACAGCACCAGATTAAAACGCCCGCCCATCAGCGATGCCCCGCCAATCACCACCGCCAGAATCGCATCCAGTTCCAGCCACAGCCCGGCGTTGTTGGCGTCCGCACCGCGAATATCTGCGGCGACAATCAGACCCGCCACCGCCGCACAGACACCGCTGATAACGTAAGTCGACATCACCACCAGCCAGCCGGTGACACCGGCATTGCGCGCCGCACGCAGGTTGATCCCGACCGCTTCGATAAACAGCCCGAGCGCGGTTTTGCGCGTCAGCAGCCACACGGCCAGCGCCACCACCAGCGTGATCCACACCGGCACCGGCAATAGCCACAGGGAACCACTGCCGAACCACGCGAGATTGTCATTATCGAAGGTGACGATTTGCCCCTGGGTGATCAGCTGCGCGACACCCCGCCCCGCCACCATCAAAATCAGCGTGGCGACAAACGGCTGGATACGTAACAACGCCACCAGCACGCCGTTCCACAAACCGCATGCCAGACCGGTGCCGAGCGTGGCGAGAATCACAAAGGACAAACTGTGTCCCGCCACAGTCAGGGTGGCCGCCGTGGCTCCGGCAATCGCCATCACCGCGCCCACCGACAAATCAATGCCGCCGGTGGCAATCACCAATGTCATCCCCACCGCCAGCAACGCCACCGGCGCTGCACGGTTGAGAATATCGATCGGGCTGCCAAACAGGCGACCATCCTGCAAATGCACGGCAAAAAAGTTATTGGCGACCAGACTATCCACCAGCAGCACCAGAATCAGGGCGGCGATTTGCGGCATGCCGGGTGGCAGCTTCGGTTTGCGACGATGGGTTTTTTCAGACGTCATATCGGATTCAAGCATGTTGTGCTCCTCCGTGGGCGATGGCGTTGACAATCGACGCCACCGACAGCTGCTCAAGGGGGATTTCCGCCACCTGCTTCAAATCACGCATAATCAACACGCGATCGGCGTAGCCCACCAGTTCTTCGAGTTCAGAGGAGATAACCAGCAGCGCCAGTCCATCGGCGCACAGGGATTCAATCAGACGAATAATCTCAGCATGGGCACCAACATCGATACCGCGCGTTGGCTCGTCGAGGATCAGAAACTGCGGTTTAGTCACCAGCCAGCGAGACAGCAACACTTTCTGCTGATTACCGCCGGACAATAACTCAACCGGTTGATCGGCATTTGGTGTGCGTATGCCGAGACTTTTAATAAAGCGTTCGGCTATCGCCTGTTGTTCACGCTTTTTAATTGGCCGTAACCAGCCGCGCTGCGCCTGCAACGCGAGGATGATATTTTCCCGCACCGACGCCTTACCAATAATGCCGTCGGTCTTGCGGTCTTCCGGGCAGAACCCCATGCCCAGTTTCGAGGCTTTTGCCGGGGTGCGGATCTGCTGCACTTTGCCTTTAATGGTAGCGGTACCGCGATCGGCACGGCGGATACCAAACAGCACTTCGGCGGTTTCGGTACGTCCCGAGCCTAGCAGCCCGGCCAGCCCGACCACTTCTCCTGGCCGCACCTGCAAACTGAACGGCTCGATGGTGCCCTTCTTACCGTAATCTTCAAACGCCACCACCGGCTGATTGCTGCGTAACGTGCTGCCCTGACGTTGCAACGCCGTCTCCAGCAATTCACGTCCCAGCATCAGTTTAATCAGCTCAATACGCGGCAGTGAGGCGGTATCACGGGTGGCGATAAACTGCCCATTGCGCAGCACCGTGATGCGGTCGGTGATGCGGTAGACCTGATCCAGAAAATGGGTGACAAAAATCAGGCTCATCCCTTTGGCTTTCAGCTGCGCCATCAGGGTAAATAACATTTCGACTTCGCTGGCATCGAGGCTGGCCGTCGGTTCGTCGAGGATCAATACCTGCGCCGACAGATCCACCGCCCGGCAAATCGCGATAATCTGCTGCATCGCCACCGAGTAATGCCCCAGCTGCCGCGTGACATCCAGCGCGAAACCGTATTTTCGCATCAGCGCATCGGCGTCACGCACCATGCGTTTGCGATCGATCATGCCAAAGCGGCGCGGCTCACGACCGATGTATAAATTATCCGCCACCGACATGTTCGGCAGCAGGTTCACTTCCTGGTAAACGGTGCCAATCCCCATCGCCTGCGCATCGCCGGTGTTATGCGGCGCGATGGTCTGGCCATTAAGGGTAATCACCCCGGCATCGCGGGTGTAAACACCGGTCAGCACTTTAATCAGTGTCGATTTACCGGCACCGTTCTCTCCCAGCAGCGCCATAATTTCGCCTTTGCGAATGCTGAAAGAGACGTTATCCAGCGCCTTGACGCCCGGAAAACCTTTGCTGACGCCGCTGATGGTCAGCAGTGCTTCTTCTTGTGATGTACTCATACGGATCTGCCTCGCCTTACGTCATGAAAAACCGCCCCGTAAGGGGCGGTGCGGGGATCAGTAACCCATGCCTTTTTTCTTATCGAGTTGTGCCTGAGCATCAGCAGGCAGGAAGAGTTTTGATTCGGTGCGAATGATTTTCGGCGGCTGGGTGCCGTCTTTTTTCAGTTTTTCCAGCGCATCAAAGGCCGGGCCTGCCATGTTCGGTGTCAGCTCAACGTTGGCGTTGGCTTCACCGGCCAGCATCGCTTTGTAGATATCCGGCACACCGTCAATCGAGCCAGTCAGGATATCTTTGCCCGGTTTCAGACCCGCTTCTTTGATGGCCTGAATGGCACCAATCACCATATCGTCGTTGTGTGCGAACACCATGCAGATGTTTTTGCCGTTGTTCTCAGCCTTGATAAAGCTTTCCATCACCTCTTTACCTTTACTACGGGTAAAGTCACCGGACTGAGAACGGATGATCTTGATGTTGGGGTGTCCGGCGATGGCTTCAGCAAAGCCTTTCTTACGGTCAATCGCCACGCTGGCACCGACCGTACCCTGCAATTCCACCACGTTACATTGTTTGCTGCCGACGGTTTTCACCAGCCAGTCACCAATCAATTTGCCTTCCAGCACGTTATCCGCCGTCACCACGGACTCATACAGTGACTTATCATTCACTACGATGGCGCGGTCGAGCAGGAACACCGGGATTTTGGCATCTTTAGCTTCTTCGAGGACGGGTTCCCAGCCAGTTTGCACCACCGGCGCGATAAAGATGGCATCCACACCCTGGGCGATGAACGAACGCACCGCTTTGATTTGGTTCTCCTGTTTCTGCTGGCCATCAGCGATTTTCAACGTGATACCACGCTTTTGCGCTTCACTTTTTGCCACGTTAGTCTCCGCTGAACGCCAGCCGGATTCCGAACCAACCTGTGAGAATCCTACTGTCATATCAGCAGCCAAAACCGGCGCGCTGATAGCGGCGCTCACCATGGCAGACAAGAGTAAACGTTTCCACATAATTTCATTCCTCTGAAGGGAGTGTGCTGTAGGGGGTACAAACGCGGTTTAAGCTTGGCGTAAATGTGCGCCGCTAAGAGCGACCTGCTTCACAAAACAGAGTGAATTAAAGGGGTTACGTGGAGATAACAGGCAAAATCCTGGTAAGGGTTATGGACAAAACGCCTGGTGTTTTTCGTCGATACCGTTAAATAAATGTAATAAAGAGAATCGCTTATGCTGCATTATGCTGGAAACGATTACAGACACCGCGTAAATAATGGTTATGCTGCCTGGGGTAAAGAAATTGATCGTTTTGTGACTGCCCGCACAGATCGAGATGTATGGTTTCAATCCGTGTACATCAATTTATCGACCAGTCGGTAATAATCCGGAAATTCAGTAAAGCGCCTGGTATAAATTAGCGTTATAAAGCGCAAAAAATAACGCTGCCTATTTTCTGCCAACCTGAAGGAGACGTTTCACCATTGCCTGAATAACCGACGTAAAATGGGTTTAATTGCACCATAACGAGGCGCATTTAATTGTCTAAACGGTAAAAAAGTGTCTTTTGGTGCGCGACAGGGCTTACTTAGTCTGATTTTTGCATTTTTTTATGGCTGGCGTATGGACTCTGGCACCGCGCTCCCTATACTTGGCGCTTCCCTGTTCTTTATTTTTTTAATGGCAATCATGACTGCGCTCGATTACCTGCTGAAATTCCGTAAAGTGAATAATCTTGAGAGTCTGGAAAAACTCTACGACCATCTTAACTATTCACTGACTGATGATAATGAAATCATCAATATGTATCGTGCTGCCGATCACCGTCGTGCCGAACTGGCTTCCGGTGGCCGTCTGTTTGATCTGGGCCGCGTGCCTAAATCTGTCTGGCGCTACGTAGTTTAATACGGTTCCACTTCCTGCTTTCCGTTACTATTGCCTTGTCCAGGTCGGGCGTGACCCGTTTGGACATGATACGCTTACGGCCCTAATCCCGGTAACTGGACTTTTTCGATGACTGAACAGGTGAATCCACCTCGTATTGCTGGCTGGCTGTTATTACCGCTGGCGTGGCTGATTATGACCATGTTGACCAGCGCACTGGTGGTGGCGATGTATCTTAGCCCGTTGTTCAACCCCGAACTGCGCACCACGCTGTTCTCGCACGGCGGTATTTTACTGACGCAATGGTCAGTTTCACTGCTGACTGCCGGGCTGGTCTGGGCCTATAGCATCTGGGTTTGCTGGATTTTCTGTAAACGCTCGCAACGTCTGCCGCGTCACTACATTCTCTGGCTGCTGATGACGGTGTTGCTGGCAGTAAAAACCTTCGCGTTCACTCCGGTATCCGATAGCAAAGCAATCCAGACATTACTGCTGTCGCTGCTGGCCGCGGCGGTATTTGTTCCCTATTTCAAGCGTTCACGACGCGTGAAACAGACGTTTATCCAGCCGTAATGGCGCAAGATTCGTCAGGAATTTAATTCTGAGTGCTCTCAACCCCACTGTAAACGCAGCCTGGGTTGAGATGCAGCTCTCAATTCCGGATAATAGACGCCTTTCGGCTTCCCAGGTTTCGTCATGACCGATTATTTACTGCTCTTTATTGGCACCGTGCTGGTGAACAACTTTGTATTGGTAAAGTTCCTTGGACTTTGCCCGTTCATGGGTGTGTCAAAAAAACTGGAAACGGCCATCGGCATGGGACTTGCCACCACCTTCGTGATCACGCTGGCGTCGATTTGCGCCTGGCTGGTGAACCATCTGATCCTGGTTCCGCTCGATCTGGTTTATCTGCGTACCATGGCCTATATCCTGGTGATCGCCGTGGTGGTGCAGTTCACCGAAATGGTGGTGCGTAAAACCAGCCCGTCCCTCTATCGTCTGCTTGGCATCTTTCTGCCGCTGATCACCACCAACTGTGCGGTGCTGGGCGTGCCATTGCTGAGCGTCAACCTGAACCACACCTTTTTGCAGGCTGCGTTGTATGGCTTCAGCGCCTCGCTCGGCTTCTCGCTGGTGATGGTGCTGTTTGCCGGGATTCGCGAACGCCTGGTGCTGGCCAATGTGCCGACCCCGTTTAAAGGGAACTCCATTGCCCTGATTACCGCTGGCCTGATGGCGCTGGCGTTTATGGGCTTTAGCGGTCTGGTGAAATTCTGATGACCGCGATTTGGATAGCAATTGCCGTATTAAGTGCCCTGGGCCTGGTATTTGGTGCCCTGCTCGGTTACGCCGCGCGTCGTTTCGAGGTCGAAGAAGACCCGATTGTTGAACAAATTGATGCCATTCTGCCGCAAAGTCAGTGTGGTCAGTGCGGCTACCCAGGCTGCCGCCCGTATGCGGATGCCGTCGGTAACAACGGTGAAGCGATTAACAAATGCGCGCCTGGTGGCGAGCAGACCATGCTGAAACTGGCTGCGCTGCTTAACGTCGAGCCACAACCGCTGGACGGCGGTGAAGAGGTACTGGCCCCGGTGCGTACCGTTGCCTGGATTGATGAAGCCAACTGTATCGGCTGCACCAAATGCATTCAGGCTTGCCCGGTCGACGCGATTGTCGGTGCCACCCGCGCGATGCACACCGTGCTGAGCGATGTCTGCACCGGTTGCGATCTCTGCGTTGCCCCTTGTCCGACTGATTGCATTGAGATGCGTCCGGTTGCCACCACCACGGCCAACTGGAAGTGGGATCTCGAAACCATTCCTGTACGGGTGATCCCGGTAGAAAGTCATGCTTAATTTGCTCAACCTGTTACGCAAAGAGAAGCTGTGGGATTTTCAGGGCGGCATTCATCCGCCGGAAATGAAAACACAGTCAAACGGTACGCCGCTCAGTCAGTTGCCGCTGCCTGACCGTTTTATCATCCCCCTCAAGCAGCATATCGGCCATGAAGGCGAGATTTGTGTCGCACCTGGCGATCGCGTACTGCGTGGCCAGCCGCTGACCTTTGGCAGCGGGCGTATGTTGCCGGTCCATGCGCCGACTTCCGGCACCATTGACGCCATTGCGCCGCATATGACTGCGCACCCGTCTGGCCTGTCTGAGCTGTGTATTTTCCTCACCGCCGACGGCGAGGATCGCTGGACCACTCTCGACCCACAACCTGATTACCGTGCCCTGTCGCGCGAAGAGGTAGTGAAACGCATCTTTGAGGCCGGGATTGCTGGCCTGGGCGGCGCGGGTTTCCCGACGGCGACCAAATTGCGTGGCGGTCTGCGCGGCGTGAAGACGCTGATTATTAATGCTGCCGAGTGCGAACCCTATATCACCGCCGATGACCGTCTGATGCAGGATTGCGCGGCGGAAGTGCTGGAAGGCTGTCGTATCCTCGCCTGGCTGTTACAGGCCGAGCGGGTGTTGATTGGCGTGGAAGATAACAAGCCGGAAGCCATCGCGGCGCTGAAACAGGCGCTGGGTGGTGAACGCGATATGGAACTGCGGGTGATCCCTACCAAATATCCGTCCGGTGGTGCCAAACAGCTGACCAAAATTCTTACCGGGCTGGAAGTGCCGCATGGCGGCCGCTCCACCGATATCGGCGTGCTGATGCAAAACGTCGGCACCGCCTGGGCGGTGAAACGCGCCATTATTGACGGCGAACCGATTACCGAACGCGTGGTGACGGTGACTGGCGCAGCCATTGCTCAGCCGCGTAACGTCTGGGGTCGTCTTGGTACCCCGGTCAGCCACCTGCTGCATCATACCGGGTTTACTCCAGGCGCACGCCAGATGGTGATTATGGGCGGCCCACTGATGGGCTTTACCCTGCCGTCGCTGGATGTGCCGGTGGTGAAGATTACCAACTGCATTCTGGCTCCTTCGGCTGACGAGATGGGCAACGATCAGGAAGAACAATCCTGTATCCGTTGCAGCGCCTGCGCCGATGCCTGCCCGGCAAAACTGCTGCCACAGCAGCTGTACTGGTATAGCCAGGGTGGCGATCATGATAAAGCACGCGCGCATCATATTGATGACTGCATCGAATGCGGTGCCTGTGCTTATGTCTGCCCAAGCAACATTCCGCTGGTGCAATATTATCGCCAGGAGAAGGCCGAACTGCGCGCCATTGACCTGGAAGCAAAACGTACTGCCGAAGCCAAAGCGCGCTTTGAAGCACGTCAGTCACGTCTGGAACGGGAAAAACTGGCGCGTGAAGCACGTCATGAACAGGCGAAGCAACGTGTTGCGCGTAGCGATCAGGGTGAACTGGATGCTGCTGTGGCGCGCGTCAAAGCACGTCAGACCGTCACGCCTGAACAGGCTGCCGCAGAAAGCGAAGCACGTCATGCCCAGGCGCTGGCACGTCAGGCGGAAACCCAGGCTGAAACTCAGGCACTGAGTCGTCAGGCTAGCGATCCGCGCAAAGCGGCGGTCGAAGCCGCCATCGCCCGCGCCAAAGCGAAAAAAGCGGCCACCAGCGAGCCAGTCAGCGAAGCCGCTGCTGCCCCGCCGGAGCCCGTGAGCGAAACGCCCGCTGAACCGGTTGATCCACGTAAAGCCGCCGTAGAGGCCGCCATTGCCCGTGCTAAGGCGAAGAAAGCGGCTGCGGCGCAGCCAGCGGTTGCCCCTGCTGAACCCCCTGCCGCAGAGCCGGTTGATCCGCGCAAAGCCGCAGTCGAAGCCGCCATAGCCCGCGCAAAGGCAAAGAAAGCCGCTGCTGCTGCCGCGCAACAGGCTGATTCTTCTGCCGCTGTTGATTCCCCGGAAACGGAGGCCGCTGCGTCTCCTGACTCCGCCGACCCACGCAAAGCGGCAATTGCCGCAGCGGTCGCCCGTGCCAAAGCGCGCAAACTCGCGCAGCAGCAGCCTTCGACGTTTGAGGATTAAATGGCTTTTCGACTCGCAAGTTCCCCTTATACCCATAACCGCCGCAGCACTGGCAATATCATGCTGCTGGTGGTGCTGGCTGCGCTGCCGGGCATGGCAGCACAATGGTATTTTTTTGGTGTTGGCTTTCTGATTCAGGTGGCGCTGGCGATTATCACCGCATGGGCAACCGAAGGCGCGATTCTGCGTTTGCGCAAAACCCCGGTGGTGCCGACGCTGGCCGATAACTCGGCGTTGCTGACCGCCCTGCTGCTGGGTATCAGCTTGCCGCCGCTGGCCCCCTGGTGGCTGGTGGTGATTGGTACGGTGTTTGCCATCGTGATCGCCAAACAATTGTATGGCGGCCTTGGACAGAATCCGTTTAACCCGGCGATGGTCGGTTATGTGGTGCTGCTGATCTCCTTCCCGGTGCAGATGACCAGCTGGATGCCGCCGGATGCGCTGCAAACCATCAAACCGGGTCTGCTTGATTCCCTCAGCATGGTTTTCACCCATCACACGCTGGCCGGTGAAACCATGCAGCAGCTGCAACTCGGTGCAGATGGCATCAGCCAGGCCACGCCGCTCGACACCTTTAAAACCGGTCTGCGCGCCGGGCACAGCGCCGAACAGCTGCTGGCCGCACCGATTTATCATGGCGTGCTGGCGGGATTAGGCTGGCAGTGGGTCAATCTGGGTTATCTGCTCGGTGGTCTGTTGTTACTGGCAAAAAACGCTATCCGCTGGCACATTCCGGTGAGTTTCCTGCTGTCACTGGCGTTCTGCGCCACCCTCGGCTGGCTGTTTTCCCCGGAGTCGCTGAACTCGCCGCTGATTCATCTGTTCTCTGGCGCAACCATGCTCGGTGCCTTTTTTATCGCCACCGATCCGGTGACGGCTTCCACCACCAACCGCGGTCGCCTGATCTACGGTGCGCTGATTGGTTTGCTGGTGTGGCTGATTCGCAGCTTTGGCGGTTATCCCGATGGCGTTGCGTTTGCGGTTTTGCTGGCCAACATCTGTGTGCCGTTGATCGATTACTACACCCAGCCGCGCGTTTACGGCCATCGTAAGGATTAACCGATGTTCGAAACTATTCGTAAAAATGCGCTGACGCTGGCAATTTTCGCGGTGATCACCACCGGTGTCACCGCAGTGGTCAACTTTGTGACCAAGCCGACGGTGGATCATCAGACCGCGCTGCAACAGAAAAACTTGCTGGATCAGGTGGTGCCGACCGATATGTACGACAACCATATCCAGCAGGAATGCTATCTTGTCACCGATCCAGCCCTCGGTAACGGCAAGCCGCATCATCTGTACCTGGCGCGTAAAGGCAACACCCCGGTGGCTGCCGCACTTGAGACCACCGCGCCGGATGGCTATTCTGGTGCGATTGAGATGCTGGTCGGTGCCGATTTTCACGGTAAGGTGCTGGGTGTGCGCGTAATTGAACACCATGAGACGCCGGGACTTGGCGATAAAATCGAGCTGCGCGTCTCGGACTGGATCAACAGTTTTAACGGCAAAGTGGTACACGGTGCCGACGACAAGAATTTTGCGGTGAAAAAAGATGGCGGCGAGTTTGACCAGTTCACCGGTGCCACCATCACCCCGCGCGCAGTGGTCAATGCCACCAAGCGTACCGCGTTACTGATTGAAACCCTGCCAGCGAAACTGTCTTCGCTGCCCGAGTGTGGAGAGGCAAATGAGTGAAGCGAAAAACTTACTGATCGGCGGCCTGTGGAAAAATAACTCTGCGCTGGTGCAGCTGCTTGGACTCTGCCCGCTGCTGGCGGTGACGTCCACCGCCACCAACGCCCTCGGTCTGGGTCTGGCGACCACACTGGTGCTGACCATTACCAACAGCGCCATTTCCGCCTCACGTCGCTGGGTGCCTGCCGATATCCGTATTCCGATTTACGTGATGATCATCGCCTCGGTGGTGAGCTGCGTCCAGATGCTGATCAACGCCTACGCCCACGGCCTGTACCAATCCCTCGGCATCTTTATCCCGCTGATTGTGACCAACTGCATCGTGGTGGGCCGTGCCGAAGCCGTCGCTTCAAAAAGCAGCATTCCCCTTTCGGCACTGGATGGCTTTGCCATCGGCATGGGGGCGACCTGCGCCATGGTGACGCTCGGCTCAATTCGCGAAATCATCGGCAGCGGTACGCTGTTCAACGGTGCCGATCAACTGCTCGGCCCCTGGGCCAAAGTGCTGCGTATTGAAGTGGTGCATTTTGACTCACCGATGCTGTTGGCCATGCTGCCACCGGGCGCATTTATCGGCCTCGGCATGCTGCTGGCGGCTAAATATCTCATCGATCAGAAAATGAAGCAGCGTGCGGCCAATCGCGCTACTGCGCCAGTGGCTGAACCTCAGGGTCAGGCGGAGAAAGCGGTGTGAATCAGGACAAACGCGTACAAATTCTGACACGCCTGCGCGATGAAAATCCCCATCCCACCACCGAACTGAACTTCACTTCACCGTTCGAGTTGTTGATTGCGGTGCTGTTGTCGGCGCAGGCTACCGATGTCAGCGTCAATAAAGCCACCGCCAAACTTTATCCGGTGGCAAACACCCCCGCTGCCATCCTGGCGCTGGGTGTGGATGGCGTGAAAGAGTACATCAAAACCATCGGCCTGTTTAACAGCAAAGCGGAAAACGTCATCAAGACCTGCCGAATCCTGCTGGAACAGCACGGCGGTGCCGTGCCGGAAGATCGGGCCGCGCTGGAAGCATTACCTGGCGTCGGACGTAAAACCGCCAATGTGGTACTGAATACCGCCTTTGGCTGGCCAACTATCGCCGTCGATACCCATATTTTCCGCGTCAGCAACCGCACGCGGTTTGCCCCCGGCAAAAACGTCGAAGAAGTGGAAGAAAAGCTGCTGAAAGTGGTGCCGAAGGCATTTAAAGTCGATTGCCACCACTGGCTGATCCTGCACGGTCGCTACACCTGCGTGGCACGTAAACCGCGCTGCGGCTCCTGCCTGATTGAAGATCTGTGCGAGTTCGACGCCAAAACTGAGTAAGGGCTGCCATGACCACGGCTGAGAATGTCGCGTTAATGTTTCGGCAGTTTGGCAATCCCCTGGATGTCCTCGCCTGCGAAAATCATCCCCTCGCGCCACCGGCCAGCACGTTACTGCGCGTTCAGATGCAGTTTGCGCCGGTTAACGCCTCCGATCTCATCCCCATTACCGGTGCCTATCGTCATCGCGTGATGCCGCCACGGGTGGCCGGTTATGAAGGTGTCGGAACGGTGGTCGCTGCCCCTGACGCCTGGCAACATTTGCTGGGTAAACGGGTGTTGCCGCTGCGTGGCGCAGGTACCTGGCAACGCTTTGTTGATATCGATCCGGCACTTGCGGTGCCAGTGCCTGATGATATCGACAGCCAGCTTGCCGCCCGCGCCTATATCAATCCGCTGGCGGCGTTACTGATGTTGCAGCACTGGTCCCCTGCCGGAAAAAAAATTTTACTGACAGCCGGAGGATCAACCTGTGCGCAGCTGCTGGCGCAGTGGGCGCATAAACGTGGGGCGCGTCGCGTCACCGCCATTTATCGCGCACCTCAACATGCGCACAGCCTGCAACGGTTGGGCATCCACGCGATCCAGCAGGATAATCAGGATGAGATCCGCCAGCTGGCAGCAGGAGCCGATTTGGTATTTGATGCAGTCGGTGGGACCTTAGGTCAGTTGATCTGGCAGACATTGCCTGCTGAGGCGCATTTCGTTGCCTATGGCGTGCTGACCGGGCAACCGGTACGCGTCAATGCCTCCCTGCCCGCTTTACACTGGTTTCATGTGCGGCATTATCTCGACGCCCTGTCACCGCAGGCCTGGCAGCAATTATTTGTCGAAATCTGGTCACTGTTGCGTGAGAGTGCATGCGGGGAGGTCACAGTTTTTCCGCTGGAGCAATGGCAGAATGCGATCGCCTGTTATTATCAGTCCGGTCGTGAGAAAAAGCCGCTACTGCAAATACAGCGCTGACATCTGTTCAGGCCGTGCCTGGGCGCGATATTTCGGATATCGCGCCGCCAGCAATTAACCCACTGCCGCCTGCAACCACGCCACTACCAGCGGTGACAAACGGTTTTGCAGCGCTGCGCGTTCTGACTGGAACAACGTGGCAATAAAGAACGGATGATCGTTCAGTTCAATACCGCGCACGTCACCTGCCAGGTCCCAGGAGGTAATTTGCAGATGTTGCGTTTCCAGCGCCTGGCTGAATGCCGGATTCACGCCGAAATTGCAGTGATAACCCTCATCACTTTGCAATGCATCATACGCCTGGGCGATACGCGAACCGGGCTTAAAGGTCACTTCACCGCGTTGCTCCACCAGTGAACAGCTAAGGGGAGCAATCACCCAGCGTCCTTCTTTATCCGTTTCCGCATGGGCGGCATCGTCCCAGCCCAGCACATTACGGGCATACTCAATCACCGCATACTGGAAACCGCCGCAGGAACCGAGGAAAGGTTTGCCGTTTTCACGCGCCCACTGGATGGTGGCGAATACACCGGCGTCGTTTTGATACGGGCTGCCTGGCACTACCCAGATCGCATCGTAGTCGGCGAAGGCAGGGACATTGATCTCAGGAGTGGCGATCCAGTCGGCGGTGACGTTGAGGTTAAGGTGTTGTGCGGCAAGCTGAACAGCGGGAGGAATGGCCTGGTGCGCGACGGCACTGGCACGGTAATCGCCAACAAGGGCGACACGAACTGACTGCGTCATGGTAACGTCCTTTCGGGGAAAAAAGGAGGTTACAGCAATGCGGTTTGGATGTCATGTCGCGGCGCAATTTATTGTGCGGGGTTAACCGGCACCATGCACAAAATAGCGCGATAAATCGCGCCGCTACGGCTCCCTGCGGTTATGACTGCACGTAATAATCCGCAGTTGAACGCGCCAGCGGCGTGCGGCCGCGGATCGCGTCGGCGATTTTCTCCGCGATCATGACTGTCGGGGCATTCAGGTTGCCGGTGGTGATTTGCGGCATAATCGACGCGTCAACCACGCGCAGCTGCTGCATGCCATGCACACGGCCCACATCATCCACCACATCCATTTCACCATAACCCATGGCACAGCTGCCGCACGGATGGTAGGCGGTTTCGGCATGCGAACGGATAAAGGCATCAATCTGCTCATCACTTTGTACTGCCAGACCGGGCTGAATTTCGGCACCGCAATACTCTGCCAGCGCGGGCTGGCGCATGATCTCGCGCGTTAACCGCACCGCCGCACGAAATTCCTGCCAGTCACGATCCTCTGACATGTAGTTAAAGAAGATCGACGGCGCAGCATAAGGGTGTTTCGAGGTCAGTTTCACCCGGCCGCGACTCATGGAACGCATCGGCCCGACGTGCGCCTGGAAGCCGTGCTCCTTCACCGGGCTGCTGCCGTTGTAGTTAATCGCCACCGGCAGGAAATGATATTGCAGATTCGGCCAGTCCGGCTGATCGTCGCTGCGAATAAAACCCCCTGCTTCAAATTGATTGCTGGCTCCCACCCCGGTGCCTTTCAACAGCCATTCAGCGCCGATCGCTGGCTGGTTCCACCATTGCAATGCCGGGTAAAGGCTGATGGGCTGTTTGCAGCGAAATTGCATGTAAATTTCAAGGTGATCCTGCAAATTGCGTCCGACATCCGGCAGCGCGTGTACCACATCAATGTCCAGCTCGCTCAGCCACTCTGCCGGACCCACGCCGGAACGCTGTAAAATCTGCGGTGAAGCGATAGCACCCGCACATAACAACACTTCGCGCTGCGCCTGGGCTTCATGCGGCTGGCCTTTCACCTGCCAGCGCACCCCGGTCGCGGTTTTGCCATCGAACACAATATGATCGGTTTGTGCATGGGTGATGATGGTTAAATTCGGGCGCTGCTTCGCTACATCGAGATAACCACGCGCGGTGCTGGAACGGCGGCCTTGCGGCGTGACGGTGCGATCCATCGGGCCAAAACCGTCCTGACGATAGCCATTGAGATCGTCGGTTTCATGGTGTCCGGCCTGCTTTGCTGCATCGACAAAGGCACGGTACAGGCGATTGTTACCCGCTTTGGCGGTGGTGACGCTGAGATAACCCTCGCCCCCATGATAATCATTCGCCCCGATATCACGCTTTTCCGCCTTACGGAAGTAAGGTAAACAATCGGCGTAGGACCAGTTCTCCAGCCCCGACTTCTTCGCCCAATTGTCGTAATCGAGCGCGTTGCCACGGATATAACACATGCCGTTGATCAGCGACGAGCCGCCCAATCCCTTGCCGCGTCCACACTCCATGCGGCGGTGGTTCATATGGGGTTCCGGGTCAGTTTCAAAAGCCCAGTTATAACGCTTACCCTGTAACGGATAGGCCAAAGCGGCTGGCATTTGGGTACGGAAGTCCCAGCGGTGATCGCGTCCGCCTGCTTCCAGTAACAGTACCGATACGTCAGCATCCTCAGTCAAACGGGTTGCCAGCACGTTGCCAGCGGAACCTGCGCCAATGATGATGTAATCAAATTTCTGCATTCAACCTCCAGATCACACCGGCGGCGCACCGCCGGTCACAACTCAAAATGCGCTTGGGTAGTCACCCAGTTCAATCAACACCGATTTGGTGCGTGTGTAGTGTTGCAACGTGGTGATGCCGTTTTCACGGCCGAGTCCCGATTGCTTATACCCGCCAACCGGCATCGGCGCAGGGGATTCACCCCAGCTGTTAATCCAGCAAATACCCGCTTCCAGCTGATGAATCACGCGATGGGCGCGGTTCAGGTCGCGGGTAAAAATCCCGGCGGCCAGCCCCAGCTCGGTGTGGTTGGCGCGGGTAATCACTTCCTCTTCGTCATCAAAGGTGAGAATGCTCATCACCGGGCCGAAGATCTCTTCACGCACGATGCGCATGTCATCGCGACAATCGCTGAACACCGTCGGTTCGATGTAACAGCCACGCGCCAGCGGGCCGTCAACCACGCGATGGCCCCCCGTCAGCAAACGCGCGCCCTGCTCTTTACCCAAGCGCAGATAGCTTTCCACCTTGCGACAGTGCTGCTCGCTCACCAGCGGACCAAAATTCACCGTGGCGTCCGTAGGATCGCCCATGTGAATACCCTGCATTTTCTCCAGCAGACGCTGCTCAAACGCGGCCTGCATACTGCGCTGCACAAATACGCGGGTGCCGTTGGTGCATACCTGGCCGCTGCTGTAGAAATTCGCCATCAGCGCGCCGTCCACGGCACGCTCAAGGTCAGCATCGTCAAATACGATTAACGGTGATTTGCCACCCAGTTCCATGGTGACTTCCTTCAGATTCGCCAACGCCGCATCCGCCATCACACGCTTCCCGGTATTCACTTCCCCGGTGAAGGAAACTTTGTCGATGCGCGGATGCTGACTCAGCGCCTGGCCCACTTCGCCCGCGCCCTGCACCACGTTAAACACCCCATCCGGCAGCCCGGCTTCGCTGTAGATTTTCGCCAGCTCCAGCGCGCTGAGTGGCGTGACCTCGCTCGGTTTAAACACCATCGCGTTACCCGCCGCCAGCGCCGGGGCGCTTTTCCACAGCGCGATCTGAATCGGGTAGTTCCATGCGCCAATGCCCGCACACACGCCGAGCGGTTCTCGTCGGGTGTAGACCAGCGCGGTTTCGCGCAAGGGGATCTGCTCGCCCTGTAACGCCGGGGCGAGGCCCGCATAATATTCCAGCACGTCGGCACCGGTGACGATGTCCACCGCCGCTGTCTCGCTGATCGGTTTACCGGTATCGGCGGTTTCCAGCTCGGCCAGCGCCTGATTGCGCTCACGCAGTAACGCCACCGCTTTCAGCAGTACGCGGCTGCGCTCCACCGGGGTGTAACCGCGCCAGATACGCTGCCCCTCGCGCGCCGTGGCGACGGCACGATCCACATCCTCGCCACTTGCCGCAGTGATTTCCGCCAGCACTCTGCCGTTCGCCGGGTTGATGCTGGTAAACAGCGGCCCGTTACCCAGGCATTCCTGACCATTGATATATAAGCCGCGGCGCGGAATATCAGCCATGCGTCCTCCTCAGGATAGGGTTGACCCTGCGGCGGCCAGCCACAGGGCGAGATTCTGATAGCAGAGCTGGCGCGCATGCGTCAGCCCCTGTTCCATCGGCTGCGGTGCCAACGTCATGCGTAGCCACAGTCCATCAATTAATGCCGCCAGACTGCTGCCTGCGGCCCTCGCCTGCTCA
Organism: Pantoea cypripedii; assembly: GCF_002095535.1. Taxonomy (NCBI): domain Bacteria; kingdom Pseudomonadati; phylum Pseudomonadota; class Gammaproteobacteria; order Enterobacterales; family Erwiniaceae; genus Pantoea; species Pantoea cypripedii. The sequence goes on along the minus strand of NZ_MLJI01000001.1, from coordinate 1,911,127 downwards.
CGCGGCATCACCCGGGCAAACTGCGCGGTAATATTCGACCACAGTCGTTTGTCGTTAATACGCTGCAAACGTTGCAAATTGTCGTGATGCAGGCTGTTGGTCCAGAACACCAGCCAGGTGGTGAGCACCGGCCCTTCCACCTGCGACAAATCGAAGTTGCCATCAATGATGGCGCGGATCTGCGCTTCCGGTGTGTCTGCCGCCAGCCGTCGCTGCCGTTCTACCGCCAGATAAAGATCGGCGAGGATTTGGCGCATACAGGCGTCAAGAAGACCGTTTTTGTCGCCAAAGTAATGGCTGACGATGCCGGTCGATACGCCCGCTTCTTTAGCAATCACCGCGATGCTGGCATCTGCCAGCCCCACCCGGTCAATGACCGTTAAGGTCGCCTGAATCAATTGCGCCTGGCGAATGGCTTTCATTCCCACTTTTGGCATGGTGTTCATCGGTTTTGTCTATGGAATATTAAGAAGTGTAATCTTTTTATATTGAACGATCAATCAATAAAGAGTCATTGACGCAACAATTGCGCAACAAATTCACGTCACTGGAAGGGAGGATAGAAAGTCGCTTAAAACTGTCGTTATGCCGTCAAATTGCCTTAATGGCGACTTTTTATGCGATTTAATTCGCCTCCGCAAACGTTTTCTTTTTTTACATATTTAATTAATTGGTATTTTTGTGCGCAGGATCAACAAATTAGCGTTCTGACATCTTTAGGTAGCTTTTTGCGCTCAATAATCAACCCATTGTGCTCAATAATCAGACATACACAGACTAATTTTTTGTTTATGTTTTATACAACAGTCATATCTGCTAAAAATAAGAATAATCGCAGTTTATATCAGGAAAATGATCCCCGAGATCTGCAAACCAACCGATTATCCTGATATAATGGTTTCAATTGGTATTTAACACTAATTAACAACTTTTTATTATTGCTTTAACCCTACCCTTAGCAGGTATTTCAGCGTGTAAAAAGTACTTGCCCTGCTGGCCTGATTCAGCCAAATTAGGCGCCGTTTTTCCTTTCTAATAACATTGTTGCGCAGGATTTACCCAGCCTGACGCAGACTTAATTCCTGTCAAAAAACAGGCTATGTATAAACTGAGGTACTCGTGTCAACTGCAAACAAACACACTGATGAGGCAGTCAGCCTCAACGCGTTCAAGCAACCGAAAGCGTTCTATCTGATCTTCTCGATCGAACTGTGGGAACGTTTTGGTTACTACGGCCTGCAGGCCATTATGGCGGTTTACCTGGTGAAACAGCTGGGGATGTCTGAAGCAGACTCCATCACCCTGTTCACCTCGTTCAGCGCCCTGGTTTACGGCCTGGTCGCGATTGGCGGCTGGCTGGGCGATAAAGTACTGGGTACCAAACGCGTGATCGTATTGGGCGTGATGGTGCTGGCGCTGGGTTACGCGTTTGTCGCGTTTTCGGGTCATGACACCACCATGGTGTACGTCGGTATGGCGACCATTGCGGTAGGTAGCGGCCTGTTTAAAGCTAACCCGTCTTCGCTGCTGTCAACCTGCTACGAGAAAGACGATCCGCGCATCGATGGTGCATTCACCATGTTTTACATGTCGATCAACATCGGTTCGCTGTTCTCGATGATGCTGACGCCATGGCTGGCAGCGAAGTACGGCTGGGGTGCGGCTTTCTCCCTGTCTGTGGTGGGTCTGGTGATCACCCTGCTTAACTTCCTGTTCTGTCAGCGTCTGGTCAAAAGCTACGGCTCAAAACCGGACTTCGCGCCGCTGCAAATCAACAAACTGCTGATGACGCTGGTTGGCGTCGTGGCACTGGTGGCACTGGCAACCTTGCTGCTGCATCATCAGAGCATTGCGCGTATGGCGCTGGGCGCGATCGCCATTGGTATCGTGCTGGTATTTGCCAAAGAAGCCTTTGCCTTGCAGGGTGCGGCACGTCGCAAAATGATCGTCGCCTTCCTGCTGATGGTCGAAGCCATTGTGTTCTTCGTGTTGTATATGCAGATGCCGACCTCGCTGAACTTCTTCGCGATTCGTAACGTTGAGCATGCCATTCTCGGCATTACCTTCGAACCGGAACAGTTCCAGGCACTGAATCCATTCTGGATCATGCTTGCCAGCCCGATTCTGGCTGCGGTGTACAACAAAATGGGCGATAAACTGCCGATGCCACACAAGTTTGCCATTGGTATGGTGCTGTGTTCAGCCGCCTTCCTGGTGCTGCCGTTTGGTGCCAAATTCGCTAATGATGCCGGTATCGTGTCAGTGAACTGGCTGATCATCAGCTATGCGCTGCAGAGTGTCGGTGAGTTGATGATTTCTGGTCTGGGTCTGGCGATGGTGGCACAGCTGGTGCCGCAGCGTCTGATGGGCTTCATCATGGGTTCCTGGTTCCTGACCACCGCAGGCGCAGCGATGATCGCCGGTAAAGTGGCTAACCTGATGGCCGTACCGAATGACGTGACCGATCCGCACACCTCACTGGCAGTGTACAGCCACGTGTTCCAGCAGATCGGTATCGCGACGGGTGTGATTGCGATCCTGATGCTGATCACCGCCCCGCTGCTGAATCGCATGACTCAGGATGATGCCCAGACGGAATTGCAGCGCGCTAACGCGAACTCATAATCCGTCGGTACCATCCGGAAAAACGATTAAGCCGTCATCCCTCGGGTGACGGCTTTTTTATTGCCTGATCCAGCAGGCTCCGGCCCCGAGACGCATTATACGATGCGGGGTAAACCATAAGCGGCGGATGGCTCTGCCCTCTCCATTTATGGCTTCCCAGTCGATGGTCATGTCACCCTGCAAATGCAACGCGGTGCCTTGCTGCCAGTCGGGGATTAGCAGCGCACAGCGCGCATCCAGCAACAGATTCCCCAGCGTGTTCATATAGCGATTGCCGGGAAAATCATCAAATGACAAGCGCCCGTTTGCGTGCCAGCGCAAAAAACCTGCCGGACCACCACGATGGGAAATGTCCATACTGCCGCCCGGCTCGCCGCTGGCGATAAAAAAGGTCTGGCTGCGACCGAGCAGATTCTGATCTTCCCCACTCAACTGGGTTATCGGCGTCACCGCAATTTTCCCCGCCGCAGGCACCTGCCAGGGATATTGATGGATATATTGCGGGCAGTTACCAAAACTCTCGCGCACCCGCATCACCAGAACATCCGGGCCGAGTGCCGCCACCTCGCCATTCGCGCGATTACGGCGACGAGTGGCGAAATCGATGCCAAGGATTGCCAGCGCATCGCCCTCCTCCGGCAATGACAGCAGTGGTGCGCGTTGCAACGCGCTACGCTGGATTGCCAGGTGATTTTCATCCAGCGGCTGCACAAAACCCGGTGCCGCCATCAGCAAATGGGCCAGCGGCCAGCCGTGCGGGTCGCGCTGCGCCAGTAACAGATAAGGCAACTGGGCATAAAACAACTGATGCTGCTGCGGCATCTGATCATAGATGGCGGCACGCACCTGGCGAAAACCCGCCAGCTGCTGTGCCTGTTGTTCACCGGGATGAAACATGATCATCGTCCTCAGGGAGAGGCAATGGCGGCAACGCCTCAAAGCCGGGTAGAGCCTCGACCTGAGCCAGCCACTGACGAATCGCGGGCCAGGGTTGCAGGGAAATGCCTCCCTCGGGCGCGCAAGCAACGTAAGCATAGCAGGCCAGATCGGCAATCGTCGGTTGCTCGTCGGCCAGCCAACGTCCGCTACTCAGATGCTGCTCCATCTGTGGCAGAAAACGCGCGGCGACGCTGCGGGCCGAGGCGTAATCTTCCGGGGTCTGAAACTGTTTAATTAATCGCGCCGAACCCACGCCGTAACGAATCTCGCCTGCGGCTTTGCCTAACCACAGCTGCACCCGTGCCGCCGCCACCGGCTCCTCCGGCAGCCAGTGGCTGTTCGGTGCATAACGCCGCACCAGGTACACCAGAATGGCGTTGCTGTCGTAGACAACCTCATCGCCATCGACCAGTACCGGGATTTGCTGCCACGGATTGAGCAGGCGAAATTCGTCCTGCTGACGCTGTGCGGCTGCCGCTTCAATGCATTGATAATCCAGCCGCAGCATATTGAGCAACAGACGGACGCGATGGGCATGGCCAGATAACGGGGTGCTATAAAGTTTCATGGTGGTCTCCTGTTTTGCTTAGCTTACTCTTGTGATTTAAGTAAGGAAGATCGTGTTATAACAAGAGACTGTTACCGAAACAGGAAGAATGATGGACAGATTTGACGAGCTTGAAGTGTTCGTAACCGTCATCCAGCAAGGCAGCCTGGCCGCCGCCGCGCGGCGTTTGCAACGCTCCCCGCCAGTGATTACCCGCACGCTGGCGGCGCTGGAGCAACGCTTTGGTACCACGCTGATTGAACGCACCACGCGCCAGCTGGCCCCGACTGAAGCGGGCTGGCAGTTGTTTGAGCAGGCACGTCAGTTGCTGGAAAACTATCAGGCAGCAATGGACAGTGCGCACCACAGTGGCTTGCAGGGATTGCTGCGCGTCACCGCACCGGTTCAGTTTGGCCGCCGTCATGTGATGCCGCTGGTGAACGCTTTTCTCGATCAGCATCCGGAAATTCAGCTGGAGCTGGTGTTAAGCGACAGCTATCAGGATTTGATTGATAACTCGCTGGATATCGCCCTGCGTATCGGTGAGTTGCAGGATTCATCCATGGTGGCGCGCCGTGTCGGTGAGGTGCAGAGCATGCTGATTGCCAGCCCGCAATACCTGCAACGCGCTGGCTCACCGCTGCACCCTTCTGCGCTGAACGAGCACGCCCTGGTCGCCGGGCTACGGCAGACGCGGGAATGGCGCTTTGCCCGCGATGTGCGTGTGCGCATTACACCGCGCCTGCGGGTGAATGAGGTCGAAAGCCAGCTGCTGGCGCTGCGTAGCGGCCAGGGCGTTGGCCGTTTGCTCTCCTACCAGGTGCTGGACGATCTGCGTCATGGCACACTGGTCCGTTTATTACCCGAGTGGGAACCCGCTGCCTTGCCGGTACAACTGGTGACGCAACGAGTGAAAAATATGACGCCTAAAGTGCGCCAGTTCTGGGATTTTGCCCTGGCAGAACTCCCGACACTCGCCTGTTTTAAGGCGGAAAATTATCGCAGCAACGTTGAATCCTGATCGGTATCACTGGCAAAACTTTTATGCCGATTTATGCTGTTACGATCACAACAAAACCTGGAGAAGCCATGATGAAACTCTATTGCAAGCCCGGTGCCTGTTCGCTTTCGCCACACATTGTGATGCGCGAATGCGGGCTGGACTTCACGCAGGTCAATGTCGACCTGCAACAGAAACGTACCGAGCAGGGGGAGGATTACTGGCAGATAAACCCGAAAGGACAAGTTCCCGCTCTGCAGTTTGATGATGGCAGCCTGCTAACGGAGGGCACGGCGATTGTGCAGTACCTGGCCGATCAAAAACCCGATCGCCACCTGTTGGCTCCGACAGGCAGCCTGACGCGTTATCACACCCTGGAGTGGTTAAGCTTTATCGGCACCGAACTGCATAAAGGCTTCAGCCCGCTGTTCAGGAAAGATACCCCCGCCGAATACAAAACGCTGGTGCGTGAGCAACTGAAGAAAAAATTCGAAATCGCCGATCGCGCCTTGCAGGATAAACAATGGCTGATGGGGCTGCGTTTTACCGTCGCCGATGCCTATCTGTTTGTGGTGACGCGTTGGGCGCAGGCGGTGCAACTGGATTTGAGCGACCTGCCCGCGCTGAACAGCTGGTTTGCGCGGGTTGCGGAGCGTCCGGCAGTGCAGGCCGCATTGAAAGCGGAAGGCCTGGAATGATGATGACAGGCCGGTGACACCGGCCTGTGGCACTGATTGGTAGCGGCGCGATTTATCGAGCATTTGGGCTGCTGCGCCGGGGTAAAACCCGCGCGATAAATCGCGCCGCTACGGCAGATCCGTGTCTTTTAGATTTTAATAGCGTCAAAGTGCTGCGTCGGTTGTGCAATCGCATCCTGCGCGGCAACCAGTTGCAGCTCATACTCGCCCATTTCATGGGTTTTCAGCATCACTTCATACACCGCTGCGGTAACGTGTTCCAGCGCATCACGCAGTGACTTGCCATGCAGCAGGTCCACCAGCAGCAGGCCGCTGGTCAAATCGCCGACGCCGACCGGCTGACGCACACCAAAATCCACCAGCGGACGGTCGATATGCCAGCACTCATCGGCGGTCACCAGCAGCATTTCGAAGCGATCGCTGCGGCGTCCGGCGCGCGCCAGATGTTTAACCAGCACCACTTTCGGTCCCTGGGCAATCAAGGCACGGGCAGCAACCACCGCCTGTTCGACATTGGCAATGCTCTGACCGCTGAGCATTTCCAGCTCCAGCAGATTGGGCGCGACAATATCACTGGCCGGCAGCGCCATTTTGCAATGAAACTCCGCCACACCTGGCGCAACAATACAGCCTTTCTCCGGATGGCCCATCACCGGGTCGCAAAAGTACCAGGCGTTCGGGTTAGCGGCTTTTACCTGACGCACAATCTCCAGGATCTGCTCGCCCTGTTCGGCGGAACCGAGATAACCACTCAGCACCGCATCACAGGTCTTCAAACGGTCAATCGCCGCAATGCCCTGCACAATATCAGTCAGATGGGTGGCGGGCATCACGGTGCCGGTCCAGTGTCCATACTGAGTGTGGTTGGAGAATTGCACGGTATTCAGCGGCCAGACATTGGCCCCCATCCGACGCATGGGAAACTCGGCCGCACTGTTTCCGGCGTGGCCATAAACAACATGTGACTGGATTGCGAGAATATTTTTCATTGTTGCCCTGTACTGCCTTGCCATAAAAAAGGGCCGGAGACCGGCCCTGAAGTGCTTACTGCCAGTTAATCAGGCAGTAGTGTTTTTTGCCGCGACGCAACAGCGTAAAGCGCCCGAACAGTTTGTCACTGACGCTGAAACGATACTCAGCGTCAGATTGTTTTTCACCGTTCAGTGATACCGCGTTTGAACCGATCATGGTACGAGCCTGACCGCGTGACGGCACCAGTTCGGCTTTCACCAGCGCCTGTTGCAGATCGTCTTCCGCGTTCAGGCTGATGGTCGGCATGCCATCCTGCGCCAGCTGTTCGAAATCGGCTTCCGTCATCTCGCTCAGGCTGCCAGAAAACAGGCTTTCGGTAATACGTTTTGCCGCCGCCAGACCAGTCTCACCGTGCACCAGACGGGTCACCTGCTCGGCCAGCACATATTGGGCTCGTGGCGCGGTGCCGCTGTTTTTATCTTCTTCTTCCAGCGCATTGATCTCTTCAATGCTCATAAAGGTGAAGAATTTCAGGAAGCGATAGACATCCGCATCGGCGGTGTTGATCCAGAACTGGTAGAACTTATACGGGCTGGTTTTTTTCTCGTCGAGCCATACCGCGCCGCCTTCGGTTTTACCGAATTTGGTGCCGTCAGATTTGGTGATCAACGGCACGGTCAGACCCCAGGTCTGCTGCTGATGCAGGCGGCGGGTCAGGTCGATACCGGAGGTGATGTTGCCCCACTGATCGGAACCGCCAATCTGCAACACCACGCCGTAGCGTTTGTTCAGCTCGGCAAAATCATAACCCTGCAACAGGTTGTAAGAGAACTCGGTGTAGGAGATACCCTGATCTTCACGGTTCAGACGCTGTTTGACCGCTTCTTTGTTGATCATCTGGTTAACGGAGAAATGTTTACCGATATCACGCAGGAAGGTCAGCACGTTCATGCCACCAAACCAGTCATAGTTGTTGGCGGCGATGGCGCTGTTATCACCACAATCGAAACTCAGGAAAGGCGCTACCTGTTTGCGGATTTTCTCCACCCACTCGCCCACGGTTTCGCTGGTGTTCAGTTTACGTTCTGCTGCTTTAAAGCTGGGATCGCCAATCAGACCGGTGGCACCACCCACCAGCGCGACCGGCTTGTGTCCGGCGTCCTGAAAACGTTTCAGGCAGAGCAGCGGCACCAGATGGCCCAAGTGCAAGCTATCAGCGGTGGGATCAAAGCCGCAATAGAGTGCAATTGGCCCCTGCGCCAGTCGCTCTGCTAACGCTTCCTCGTCCGTTACCTGGGCAATTAAGCCCCTCTCTTGCAATTGTTGTATCAGGTTACTGCTGGTCATCACTGACTCCAAATTGATCAGACTGCACCTTGGCTGGTACACAGCTTTCCGCTGATTTGCGGAAGTGAAAAAAAATGAGGGCTATAGCATAAAGCGCTGACGCCAAGTGCGCCAGCGTTGAAAGGGGCTAAAACGCAGTTTTACGGGGCAAGACGGTCGATTGACCAGCCATTGTCCTGACGCTGATACAGGAAGCGATCGTGCAGACGATGTTCGCCGCCCTGCCAGAATTCCATGGTGTGAAATTTCACCCGGAATCCGCCCCAGAAACTCGGCAACGGCACCTCACCCTGCTGGAATTTCTGCTTCAGTTCAAGGAATTTGCCTTCCAGCACGCCACGCGCCGAAATCCGGCTCGACTGCTTCGATACCCAGGCACCAATCTGGCTGTCACGCGGGCGGCTATGGAAATATTTCAGCACTTCCAGCGCCGAGAGTTTTTCCACTTCCCCCAGCACCATCACCTGACGTTCCAGGTAATGCCACGGAAAATGCAACGAGATACGCGGATTCTCCGCCAGCTGTAACGCTTTGCGGCTGCCGAGGTTGGTGTAAAACACCATGCCTTTCTCATCGTAGTGCTTGAGCAGCACGATGCGCTGGTAAGGCTGACCGCTGCTGTCCACCGTCGCCACCGTCATGGCTGTCGGATCGGGCAACTGCGCGGTGCAGGCCTGTTGCAGCCATTGTTCAAACAGCGCCAGAGGGTTATCTGGCAAATCTTTACGCCGTAAGCCACCGCGTGTGTATTCACGACGCAGGTGGGCAATAGTTTGCAAACTGTCACTGTCGCTCATGCTATGTACTCTTTCTCAATCGATCACTGGGCGGAACTGCCCGCATTCTGCAATTCGCAGTCATTAATCACAATCTTATCGTTACGCTCGACAAAAGCACCATTACCTTTCGACCAGAAGACATAAGTGCCGTCACTGTAGCGCGCGCCGGAGGCAGAAACTGTCTGCGTCAGCGTCAGGGGTTTGCCATCCAGAATAAAGCTGACCTGCTGGCGCGGGTTATCCAGCGTGACGGTCAATGGCAAGGTTCCGCACTGGTAATGCAGGGTTTGCGGTTGCTCGGCCTGTTTGGGCATTAAACCACAACCACTCAGCAGCAGGACGCCACCGATGATAATCGCTTTTTTCATCCTCACTCCTTAACGTGTCTGCCGGGGATTGGCCGGGTAGATAGCACCCAGCACGCTCATCGCGCGCGCACCGGTCACAGCCGGTAAATTGCCCGGTAATCCCGACAGGGTGCGGAAGGCCAGCCAGGCAAAGGCCAGCGCTTCCATATCATCGCCGCTGATACCGGCCTGGTCGGTGGTATTCACTTCGGTACCCGGCAACAGCGCGGCCAGACGTGCCATCAGCAGCGGATTGCGACTGCCGCCGCCACATACCAGCAGGCGGTCACAGCCATCATTCAGTTGTACCTGTTGCGCAATGGTCTGTGCCGTCAGTTCCGTCAGGGTGGCCTGCACATCCTGCGCTGCCAGCGCCGGGAAACGCTGCAATTGTTGTTCAATCCAGCTCAGGTTGAAATATTCACGCCCGGTGCTTTTCGGTGGCGGTAAGGCAAACCAGGGATCGGCCAGCATTTGATCCAGCAATGCAGGCACTACTTGCCCGCTGCGCGCCCAGGCGGCATCTTTATCGTAACCCTGACCTTTGTTACGCCAGATCCACGCATCAATCAGCATATTGCCCGGTCCGGTGTCAAAACCGCGTACCGGCTGGCCAGGGAGCAGCAGCGAGAGGTTGGCGATGCCACCAATATTCAGCACCATGCGCCGTTCTACGCTGTCCATCAATAATGCCTGATGGAAGGCAGGCACCAGCGGCGCGCCCTGCCCCCCGAGCGCCATATCACGGCGGCGGAAGTCGCCCACCACCGTGACACCGGTCGCGGCGACAATCTGGTTATTATCACCAATCTGTAAGGTGTTAGGCGCATCGCTTAAGGGTTCATGCCACACCGTTTGCCCATGACAGCCAATCGCCATAATATCGCTGGCCTCCATTGACTGCTGGCGCATCAGCGTTAATACCGCCTCGGCAAACAGCTTACCAAGACGGGTATCCAGCTGCCCCAGTTGCGAGAGCGTCAGCGATTGCCCCTGACAAATCGCCAGCACCTGCTGACGCAAATCCTGGGGGATCGGATGGCAGTAGCTCGCCTGCTGCGCCACCATATGCTCATCAATCGCCGCCAGTACCACATCGACACCGTCAAGACTGGTGCCGGACATCACACCAATATAGCGCCCTGATTTCATATACTTTCCTTACTCGCCCGCGGGCAAATGATTCATCTCAGAGTAGCCTGGCAAATTACGGTGGCTAATTCTATGATTAAATTCCGCTTTTTAAGCACAAAGCGATGCGTAATCCAGGGTAAAATATTTTCGTTGTCCAATTGAATTTTTGTTGAGATGCAATGGTCTATGCTTCGCCTCCAACCGCGTATAATTCGGACTAAAGTCAATTGCCTGGTTTGTGTCTTATACTCTGTGCAGGACAGAATGAGATCATGGCGCATTTTTGCAATAAGGAGCTTTCTGATGATTAAGCGTTTCCTGGTCGTCTCACTGACTGGCTTAACGCTGGCAGGTTGTGTCAGCAATGACACCCTCTCCGGCGATGTTTACAGTGCCAATGAAGCCAAACAGGTACAAAGCGTTTCCTACGGCACCCTGGTGTCGGTCCGTCCGGTTAAGATTCAGGGCGGTGATGAGAACAACGTGATTGGCGCCATTGGTGGCGCTGTATTAGGTGGGTTCCTGGGTAATACCATCGGTGGCGGCAGCGGCCGTTCACTGGCAACCGCAGGCGGTGCCGTGCTGGGTGGCGTTGCGGGTCAGGGCGTACAGAGTACTCTGAACAAAAGTGACGGTGTAGAGCTGGAAATCCGTAAGGATGACGGTAACACCATCATGGTGGTGCAGAAGCAGGCAGCAACCCGCTTCTCTGTCGGCCAGCGTGTTGTCATGGCGTCGAACGGCAGCCAGGTTACCGTATCGCCGCGCTAAGCGACCAGAAACAAAAAACCGACGCCTGCGCGTCGGTTTTTTTATTTCTCGCGATTTTGTAATTCGAGAATATTTCTCTCCAGCCGGGCAATCAGCGTCACCATCTGATTCACCTCCTCCAGGCTGATACCGTTGAGAATATCGTCGCGGGTGGCATCGATCACACTTTCGACCTGCTCGATAATCGGCTCGGCCTGCCGCGTCAGTTTGATGCGCTTGGCACGGCGATCGTTTGCGCAGGTAGCACGGGTAATCAACCCCTTCTCTTCCAGCTGATCGAGCGTGCGCACCAGCGAAGGTTGCTCAATACCAATGGCTTTCGCCAACTGAATCTGCGACTGCTCTGGCGGGAGTTGATGAATATTGTGTAACGTCACCCAATGCGTTTGCGTTAACTCAAGCGGCTTGAGACGCTGGTCAATCAAGGCACGCCAGATGCGCACCAGGCGAGATAAATCCGTTCCGAGTGTCGTATCCATTTCATCTCCTTATAATTAGCTTGCTAGCTATCAAGCCAGATTTTACACTATTCTGCGAGTTTACAGGACAAAATACAAATCCCAGGCCAGCTGACACACGCACTCATCTACGCTTCATTGAGAATGATTCTGGGTTAACTAAGGAAGATGATACGTGTCTGTTTTCCTCATTACCGCTAACGCCCCGCTTACCGACCTGGTATTTGGTGCCTCTTTGTTCTTCCCACCGCTATTCAAAGCGGTGCTGCTGGGTTTCTTTTTCTGGCTACTCATCCATCCGTTGCTACGTGGCTGGATGTACTCCGGTGATATCTGGCATCCCACTTTAATGGATCTTTCCCTGTTTGTTCTGTGCGTCACCGCCGCACTTTGGTTATTGAGCCTCGGATAAATCGCCATGAAATTCAATCCCTTTAAATACTTTTCTACTTTGGTGGTGTTTACCCTGGCACTACTGGCGGGCTGGTGGATGTGGAACTACTACATGCAATCACCCTGGACGCGGGATGGCAAAGTACGTGCTGAACTGGTGGATATCACCCCGCAGGTCTCTGGCCGCATCATTACGCTTGCGGTACGCGACAATCAGTTTGTGCATAAAGGACAAACCCTGCTGACGATCGATCCAGTGCCATGGCAAATCGCACTGGAGAATGCCGAAGCCCAGCTGGCGAAAGCGCAGTCGGACCAGGAAAAGGCCCAACATGAGCTAGCCCGGCGCAGCAACCTGCCGCGTAACGTGATTTCCGCAGAGGATCTCGACGCCGCCCGTCTGACGGCCAACGCTGCCGCCGCCACCACCAAAGCTGCCCAGGCCACGCTGGATCAGGCGCGCTGGAATTTGCAGCAAACCGAAATCAGCGCGCCGACTGATGGCTGGGTCAGCAATCTCACGCTGCGCCCCGGCAACTATGCCACCGCCGGTACGCCGCTGTTTGCGCTGGTCGATAGCCACTCTTTTTACGTGATGGGGTATTTCGAAGAGACCAAGCTGCGCCATATCCAGCCAGGTGCCACCGCGAATATCGTGCTGTACAGCAACGGTCAGCGTTTGCAGGGCAAAGTTGAAAGCATTGGCCGTGCCATTTATGACCAGAGTGTCGATAGCGACAGCGGTCTGGTGCCGGATATCAAACCGAACGTCCCCTGGGTACGGCTGGCGCAGCGTGTTCCGGTGCGTATTCAACTGGATGCCATCCCGGATGATGTCCCGCTGGTGGCGGGCACCACCTGCACCATTTCGATTGTGCGCTGAGGCTGCGGATGAATTTTCAGTGGCTGGCGTGGCAAAATCTGCCGTGGATTAAAGCCTCAGGCGGCCAATGGCGTTATGCCTTGCGCAACGCCATTGCGATGTGTCTGGCGCTCTCCGTCGCCTATGCACTGCAACTGGATCAACCCTACTGGGCAATGACGTCAGCAGCGGTCGTCAGCTTTCCCACCGTGGGCGGCGCGATCAGCAAAAGCCTGGGCCGTATCGTCGGCAGTCTGCTCGGTGCCACCGCTGCCCTGCTGATTGCCGGACATACGCTGAATGAACCCTGGTTATTTGCCTTTTTTATGGCCAGCTGGCTGGCGTTATGTACCTGGATTGCCAATCACTTTCAAAACAATGTGGCCTATGCCTTCTCGCTGGCCGGTTATACTGCCGCGATCATCGCGTTCAGCAGCGTTAATATCACTGACATCAGCGACTTATGGACCATTACCCAGGCACGCGTCTGCGAGGTCATTTCCGGGATTTTGTGTGCCGGGCTGATGATGATGGTGCTGCCCAGCACCTCTGATGGTCACGCATTGATGGGATCGCTGCGGCAAATGCATGCCCGGTTGCTGGACCATGCGGTGCTGCTGTTGCAGCAAGGCAGTACCGATAATGTCCGCACTGCCCATGAGAATGTCATCAGCCAGATTCTGACCATGAACCTGCTGCGCATTCAGGCCTTCTGGAGCCACTACCGTTTTCGTCGGCAAAATAACGTGCTCAACTACGTGCTACATCAGCAGCTGCGTTTAACCAGCGTGCTTTCCAGCCTGCGCCGGATGTTGCTGAACTGGCCGGATGCGCCGCAACCCTTATTTGACGCTATGCAGAAATTGCTGCACGAACTGGCCCAACCGGAATGTGATAAATACCGGCTGGCATTGATTCTGCGCAGCATCACCCCCGCCGCAGAGGGCGATTATCGGCAGCGCGCCTTTGTGCAGCGCCTGCGCTACTTTGCCTGGGTTTACCTTAACGTGCAGCGCTGGATCAGACTGATCGAACGCGCCGATGCCGATACGCGCTTTCAGCCACCGCGTGTTCCCTCACTGGCACGGGAAAGTGACAATGCAGAAGCGGGCTGGAGCGCGTTACGCACTTTCAGCGTGATTATGCTGGGTTGTGCGTACTGGATCGCGACCCAATGGGATTCCGGCGCAGCAGCGCTGACCCTCACCGCCATCGCCTGTGTACTGTATTCTTCAGCTCCCTCACCCACCGGCAGCATCTCCCTGTTGCTGAAAACGTTGCTGTGGCTGTCCGTGTTCAGCTTTGTGTTGCAGTTTGGCTTGATGGTGCAAATCAGCGCGCTGTGGCAGTTTTTGCTGGTGCTGTTCCCGCTGTTGCTGACATTGCAGCTGTTCAAATTGCAGCAGAAAACACGCGCCGGGATGTGGGGGCAATTTATTGTCTTTATGGGATCGTTTATTGCCGTCAGTAACCCGCCGGATTGGGATTACCAGAGTTTTCTCAACGATAACCTGGCAAAAGTTTGTGGTGTGATGCTGGCCTGGCTGGCGTTTCAGGTGCTGCGCCCCAGCTCGGATGCGCGCCGCAGTCGGCGTCATATTCGTGCGTTGCGCCATGCCTTCCTCGATCAACTGCGCCGCCACCCCCGTTTAAGCGAGAGCCGCTTTGAATCGCAGATTTATCATCATATCAGCCAGTTAAGTAACAGCCGCGATGAACAGGCGCGCGTATGGCTGCTGCGTTGGGGCGTGGTGCTGCTCAACTGTTCGCATATTGTCTGGCAACTGCGTGAGTGGCAGCCCAGCTCTCCCACCCTGGCCCAGATGCGTGACTGCAGTTTGCAGGATTTACAGCGAATCATGAGCCTGCGGGGTGTGCGCCACATCTCTTTGCAGGCAACGCTGGATGAACTGGAGGAAATGATTGCCCATCTCCCGGTCACGCAAGACAGCGAAGCCAATACCCTTGCCGGCATTCTCTGGCGTTTACGCTGTTCGCTGGCGCAACTGAAACAGGCCGTGCCTACTGACAATATTGTTGCTGCTGCCGATTGAAATCATCCTGCAACTGTTGCAGGGTTTTCCGCCCTTCAAAGCGGGTTTTATCCTGCTCGGACATCGGTTCCAGCACCAGTGCTTTCTCCTCCGGGGAATAGATAAAACGACGCGGCAGATCGGTGCCGGTAAAACTTTTCCCATCGATAGCACCGCACACCACCGTCATGGTGTGACGATAAACTTCAGCATGGATGAAGTTGGTCTCGGTCGCGCTGCGCAGCACATTCTGACAGCCTTTTGCTTCCAGCTTCTCCAGCGTTCGTTGCGTCAGCCATTCGCGCCCGCGCGCAATGTGCTCACAGCTGGCGCGTAGTGGATTGACATCGATCGTTCTTTGCAGCTGCCGACTGGCGTCCAGGCGTAATTGCGTATCATTCGGTTGATCACATCCTACCAGCAACGCACATAACAACATGATCCCACACGTTTTCATTCCTGCCCCTGAGCGGTTTTATTCCCTGCCACGTATCATAGGCGGGAAAAATCAGCGGGAACAGTGCAAAAATATCTGAGAAATGTCTGGTTACGCAAATCGGGGCGGCAGCAGGTCGCCGCCCCCGGTTAAATCACACCACAGGCAAAGCGGGCACCGCCGCCACCCAGCGGTTGCGGGTGATCAGCATGATTGTCACCGCCCACATGTACCATTAGGGCTTTCCCTTTGATTTCATCAAGGGATTTGATACGCGGGGCCAGCACCGGATAATTCGCTTTACCGTCATCGCCGACATATAACGCAGGCAGATCACCCAGGTGGCCTTCGGCATAGGGTCCCAGATGTTTGCCAGTTTTTCCGGGATCAAAATGCCCCCCCGCCGCACCCGCCGCCACCTTTTTCCCGGCCGATTCGCCAGGTTCACAGCTGCCGTTGGCATGGACATGGAAGCCATGGATGCCCGCAGGCAAGCCACTCAGGGCGGGAGTAAATTGCAGCCCGTAGGGGGTTTCGGTGATGGTCACTTTACCTATCGCCGCGCCAATACCTTGTTCCGTCACCTTGTGCAGCTCCACTTCTTCGCTAGCAGCCTGGGCAACGCCGGTACAGAGCAGCGCCAGAACAGCAATCAGGGTTCTATTCATAACATCTCCTTATGGTTAGTTCCCTGTAAGCCTGGCTGCTTTTTTCCGGAGCTGCTGCATTTTGACGCATTTTTACGCTTCAGGGCACATCGTAGCCCAATGCGGCCTTACGAATGCGGAACCACTGCTGGCGATCCAGCGTCAACTGGCTGCCCGCCACCGCATCGCTGACGCGTGCTGCTTTACCGGAACCGATGATCGGTAACGGCCGGCTGGGCAGTTTCATCACCCAGGCATACACCACCTGTTCAATATTGCTGGCACCGATTTCCTGTTTCACCTGGTTCAGTTCGTCACGCAGCGGCTGGTAATGCGGGTCGTTGAATAAACGCCCACCGCCGAGGCAGGACCAGGCCATTGGGCGCATACGCAATTGCTGGCACTGATCCAGCGTGCCATCCAGTAGCGCCGATTGTTCCAGCGGAGAAATTTCCAGTTGGTTGGTCGCCAGGGTAAAAGGCAGACGGGATTGCAGCAGGGTGAATTGCGTCGGGGTGAAATTGGAGACCCCGAAATGACGCACTTTTCCACTCTGATGCAATGAGAGGAACGCCTCTGCGACCTCATCGGCATCCATCAGTGGGTCAGGCCGATGAATCAACAGCAGGTCGAGATAGTCAGTGCCAAAATGGCGCAGCGAATTTTCTGCACTCTGCAAAATATGGCGGGCATCGGTGATGTAGTGACCGATGTGGTGTTCCGGTTTAGCGCGCGTCGCGATGCCGCATTTGGTGACGATTTGCAGCTTTTCACGTAAACCCGGCGCCAGTTTCAGTGCTGCGCCGAACGCGGCCTCGCATTGGTAGTCACCATAAATATCCGCATGGTCAACCGTGGTGATGCCCAGCGCCAGATGATGCTCGATAAACTCCACGCACTGCTGTGGCGTCATGCCCCATTCCATCAGACGCCAGTAACCCATGATCAGCGGTGAAAATTTCGGTCCCTGCGGGGCAATTTGTTGCGGTTGTAACATCGTGGCTCTCCGTTAAACGCAAATCCGAATGGATGAATCGGCAGTATAACGGAAAGTCACGCACAGCAACGGTCAGAACAGTGAGGGTTGTTGAGGTTCGTCAGGTTCTTCGGGCTTTTGGCTGCGTTGCAGGCGTAACCAGCGCTGACGGCATAAACGCAGCACATGGCGTTTTTGCGCATCACTGTATTTCATCCAGTCAAAACGTTCCTCGCGACTGCGCAGGCAGCCACGACAATAGCCACGAGCATCGCTCTGGCAAATCCCCCGGCAGGGACTGGGGACAGGAAAAAACTCAAGTTGCTCGGCCACATCCACTCCGGTACAGGCAAATTGCAGCATATTGATAACAGCTTAGTGACATTGTGCGCAGAGTAAACGCCAATTGCACGTATTCTGCACAATCAATTTTCCGCCAGCCAGCGGGTTACCGTTACTTACTAATCTGTCCCTGTGGACCCAGGGGGCGTTTAAGTTTGGTTAAGGTTTTCCTCATATTTTGTCTCTACTCTGGCGCGATTCTGTTCCATTGATGAGTTTTCATGAAATTCCCGAATAAGTTACAGTGTCACTCTGGCTGGTTTAATTTCAGCGCCGCGTTTTTCTTTGGTGTTGTGCTAAATGGCCTGTTTTTGCTGCGCGCATGGCAAATTATTCCTTACACACGGCTGCACGATTATCTGTTCGCCGCCAGTATTCCCGTGGTCCTGATCGCGGCGTTCTACTTTATTTTTACCCTGCTCGCCTGGCCATTTATCCGTAAACCGCTATTGATCCTGCTGGTGCTGACCAGCGCCGCTGCCAACTACTTTATGCACAGCTTCGGTACGGTTATCGATACCAACATGATTGAAAACGTGTTTGAGTCGAATGCCCAGGAAGCCGGTGCGCTGATCAGCCGTACATGGGTCATTTGGATGCTGCTGATGGGGATTCTGCCTGCGGCGTTTATCACCAGCGTACGTATCCGCTCAGGACAACGCTGGTGGTGGAGCCTGTTGCAGCGCCTGGCCGGTGCCCTCGGTGCGTTGTTGATAATCCTGCTGATGGCGGTGCTGTTTTATAAAGATTACGCCTCACTGGTCCGCAACAACAAAGGGCTGGTAAAAATGATCACCCCAGCCAATATCGTCAGCGGTACTGGCCATTATGTCGATCAACGTTGGTTACAGGGTAGTCAGCAACTGGTGAAGATTGGCGAAGATGCCCATAAAGGCCCGTTAATCGCCGCCGAACAGAAAAAAACGCTGGTGGTACTGGTGGTGGGCGAAACCGGTCGTGCTGAAGACTTTTCCCTCGGCGGCTATGCGCGTGAAACCAATCCGCAGCTGAAACAGCAGCAGGTGATCTACTATCCGCAAACCAGCTCCTGCGGCACCGAAACCGCCGTTTCCGTACCCTGCATGTTCTCGAATATGCCGCGTGAGCAATACGATGCCAATCTGGCCCACCATCAGGAAGGTCTGCTCGATGTGCTGGCCCATGCCGGGGTAAGCGTACTGTGGCGCGAAAATGACGGTGGCTGCAAAGGTGCCTGCGATCGTGTCCCGCATACCGATATGACCCTGTGGAACCTGCCGCAATATTGCCATGACGGTTTTTGTCTTGATGATGTCCTGCTGCACAATCTGGACAACTACATCGGCAGCCTGCATAACGACGGCATTATCGTGCTGCATCAGATGGGTAGTCACGGTCCGGCTTATTATCAGCGTTATCCGGCCGAATTCCGTCGCTTTACCCCAACCTGTGACAGCAACCAGATTCAGGATTGTGATCACCAGGCGCTGGTGAATACCTATGATAATTCGCTGCTGTACACCGACGATATGCTGAGTCGTACCATTGATAAACTCAAAGGGTTGAGCGATCGCTTCAATGTGGCGATGGTTTACCTTTCTGACCACGGCGAATCGCTGGGTGAGCATGGTATGTATCTGCACGGCGCGCCCTATATGTTTGCTCCCTCGCAGCAAACCCATATACCGCTGCTGATGTGGATGTCGCCAGACTACGCCGCCACATACCATATTAATCAGGGGTGTTTACGTCAGCAGGCCGCCGATCAGCCGGTGTCACAGGACAATCTGTTCCATACTCTGCTCGGCATGTTCAACATCCAGACCAACGAGTATCAGCCAAAACTGGATATGATCAGATCGTGCCAGGCAGCCAGCTAAAGATTGCATTAGACCGATCGGTCTACTACTCTGCTGTCCATGAACAAGACTCTGCAACGCAACGAAACCCGTGAACATCTGCTCGCTACCGGCGAGCAGCTGTGTTTACAACGCGGTTTTACCGGTATGGGCCTCAGTGAAATGCTGACGCTGGCGGAAGTGCCGAAAGGTTCGTTTTATCACTACTTCCGTTCAAAAGAAGCTTTTGGTGTGGCCCTGCTGGAGCGCTATTTTGTCCACCATTTGCAGACGATTGAGCAGCAACTTAATCAGCCTGGTGCCACAGCGCGTGAGCGTTTCCTGCAACACTTTCGCTCGGCGGAACGTTTATTTATCGAACAAGGCCATATCATGGGTTGTCTCGGGGTGAAGCTGTCCGCCGAGGTGTGCGACCTGTCGGAGCCGATGCGGGATGCGCTGCAACATGGCGCAACGGCGGTGATTAACGCCTATGCCCGCTGTCTCGATGATGTGGCAGCAGAACAACCGTTGTTGTATGGGCAAAGCCCGCAACAGCTGGCACAGCGTTGCTATCTGCTGTGGCTGGGTGCCAGCCTGCAAAGCAAGATCTCAAGAGAGCCAGGCCCGATTAGTCTGGCGCTCGAAACCATTGAACAGTGGCTGATCCGCCACTGATTTTAAAAACCGCAGTTTCTAGACGACCGGTCTAATACAGGAGTCATCATGGCGAGTAAACAGTTGTTCTCCCCCCTGAAAGTGGGTGCGATTACCGTGCCTAACCGTGTTTTCATGGCCCCTCTGACGCGTCTGCGCAGCATTGAGCCAGGCGATATCCCCACCCCGCTGATGGCTGAGTATTATCAGCAGCGTGCCAGCGCCGGGTTGATCATCACGGAAGCGACCCAGATTTCTTTCCAGGCGAAAGGTTATGCCGGTGCGCCGGGGCTGCATACCCAGCAGCAAATCGCCGCGTGGAAAGTCATCAACGAGGCCATTCACGGCGCGGGCGGACACAGCGCGGTGCAACTGTGGCATACCGGGCGTATCTCCCATAATAGCGTGCAGCCAGATGGTCTGCCGCCGGTTGCCCCTTCCGCTCTGGCTGCCGGTACCCGTACCTCACTGCGTCACGCCGATGGCACCGTGTACCGTGAAGATACCTCCGTACCGCGTGAGCTCAGCGTGGCAGAAATTCAACAGATCGTGGCGGATTTCGGCCAGGCTGCGGCTAACGCACGCGAAGCAGACTTTGATTTGCTGGAACTGCATTCGGCGCACGGTTATCTGATGCATCAGTTCCTCGCCCCTGGCTCCAACCAGCGTACGGACGAGTACGGCGGTTCGATTGCCAAACGTGGTCGTTTCGCCCTTGAAGTGGTGGATGCGGCGATTGCTAACTGGTCTGCCGATCGTATCGGTATCCGTATTTCACCGATTGGTGCTTTCCAGAATCTGGAAAATGGCGCGGATGAAGAAGC
The DNA here is from genome assembly GCF_002095535.1 of Pantoea cypripedii. Classification (NCBI taxonomy): domain Bacteria; kingdom Pseudomonadati; phylum Pseudomonadota; class Gammaproteobacteria; order Enterobacterales; family Erwiniaceae; genus Pantoea; species Pantoea cypripedii. Next base: position 1,890,523 of record NZ_MLJI01000001.1, on the reverse strand, counting down.
CGCCGCCCTGTGGTACATCTCGGAATTGGGCAAACGTAAACTGGCTTATCTGCACCTGTCAGAACCAGACTGGGCGGGTGGTCAGCCTTATAGCGACGCTTTCCGTGAGAAAGTGCGCGCGTTGTTCCCAGGGGTGATCATCGGTGCCGGTGCCTACACGATAGAAAAAGCGGATGACCTGATTCAGCGTGGCCTGATTGATGCCGTCGCGTTTGGTCGTGATTTTATCGCCAACCCGGATTTGGTCGCCCGCCTGCAACAGGATGCGCCACTGAATCCGCAGCGTCCGGAAACCTTCTACGGTGGCGGGGCCGAAGGTTATACCGATTACCCGACGTTATAAGAAAGTTCGATTGCCGCACCGGATGTGCGGCAATGCTGTTTCTTCAGAGCGTTAACTCGCTATACTTAGCCTTTGTGCTTGTTAAAAGAGGATGTTATGCGTTTACTTCACACCATGTTACGTGTTGGCGATTTGCAGCGTTCCATTGATTTTTACACCCGTGTGCTGGGCATGCGCCTGCTGCGTCAGAGCGAAAACACCGAATATAAGTACACCCTGGCTTTTGTTGGTTACACCGAAGAAAGCGAAGGTGCCGTGATTGAGCTGACCTATAACTGGGGCGTCGAGAGCTATGATCTCGGCAACGCCTACGGGCACATTGCACTGGGCGTTGATGATGTCGCCGCCACCTGCGACCGCATCCGCGATGCCGGTGGTAAAGTCACCCGTGAAGCTGGCCCGGTTAAAGGCGGCACCACGGTGATTGCGTTTGTCGAAGATCCGGATGGCTACAAAATCGAACTGATCGAAAACAAACATGCCGGACACGGCATCGGCAACTAAGCCTGCCTGCCAGCTCGTGCATTTACGGGCTGGCGCTCCTCTCCTGCTGCACCCTCTCGCAATTTTTGCCATAATGCGCGCTGCCCCATTTATTGCTATGAGATCCTGATGTCTGAATCGAACGACTTAAACGCTCTCCATCAACGCTTTCGCGGTTTTTATCCCGTGGTGATCGACGTCGAAACGGCCGGTTTTAATGCTAAAACCGATGCCCTGCTGGAAATTGCCGCCACCACACTCAAAATGGATGAAGACGGCTGGCTGCATCGCGACGAAACACTGCATTTTCACGTTGAACCTTTTGAAGGCGCGATTCTTAACCCAGATGCACTGGCGTTTACCGGGATTGATCCCAGCAACCCGCTCCGCGGCGCGGTGAGCGAATATGAAGCGTTACATGCAATTTTTAAGATGGTGCGTAAAGGCACAAAGGACAGTCACTGCAATCGGGCGATAATTGTGGCGCATAACGCCACCTTTGATCATGGCTTTCTGATGGCGGCTGCCGAGCGCGCCGGTCTGAAACGCAACCCGTTCCATCCCTTTGCTACTTTTGATACCGCAGCATTAAGCGGCCTGGTGCTGGGTCAGACGGTGCTGGCAAAAGCCTGTAAAGCGGCAGGTATGGATTTCGATAGTACCCAGGCGCATTCTGCCTTGTATGACACTGAACAAACCGCGACGCTGTTTTGCGAGCTGGTCAATCGCTGGAAGCGCCTTGGCGGCTGGCCAGTGGCGTTCAATGACGATGTGTCGGAAGACGACGCAGAATGACCAAAAGAAAGGCCGACGATGCGTCGGCCTTTGCAATTATTCTGCTTCTTTATACTTCTCAGCAGTTTCTTTAATCAGCGGTTGCAGCTCACCACGCTGGAACATCTCAACGATGATGTCGCAACCACCGACCAGCTCGCCATCAACCCACAGCTGCGGGAACGTTGGCCAGTTGGCATATTTCGGCAATTCAGCACGGATATCCGGGTTTTGCAGGATATCAACATACGCGAAGCGCTCACCACAGGCAGACAGAGCCTGCACCGCCTGCGCAGAGAAACCGCAGCTTGGCAGTTTCGGCGAACCTTTCATATACAGCAGGATCGGGTTTTCTGCGATCTGGCGCTGAATTTTTTCAACAGTACTCATTTTTGCCTTCCTTAATTCCTCACTTCGTGTTTGTTTATTGTAGCGACTTCACCCCCGCACTGAAAACGGGATTTTGCTCCTCAGCGACCTTAATCGCCATGTTTGTTAAGTTCCAACGCCACAAATAACATTTTCATATCATTAGCAAGCATGAACCGATTAATAATTGGCAATAATTATGCTGCGTTAACCGGCTGAAATCGCTCATTTTTGCCCCAGATACCATCTGGTAACAGATTAATCGAAAAATGCCTTACCTTTTGGAAAAAAAGTGGATTAGAATCAATCCCGGCGCTGATCATTGATCAGATTTTTCTAACTTGCCGCAGGCTGTTTTATCGCAGACTGCTTAACCTGTAACCGGACTATGCGTTTACTTATTACGCTTTTTATGCTGGCTTTCGCCCAACTGTTTTTTAATGTGGCTTCTGCGTCACCGCATGCGCCCATCAATGCCAGTTTGCATAATGCAGAGAAAAAAAGTGCACGCGAAGATGAGCGCCGTAAACGACGCCCGGTCAAGACCAGCACCAAAAAATCACGCCTTACCAGCAGTGTTCATAAGTTAAGACTGAAGAAACCCACCAAAACCGAAACTGCGCTGCACAAAACCACCCGCAGAAAAGCCCTGCTGAAGTCGCCGACCAAAAAATATGGTCATCAGCGCGTGGCGAAAGTGTTGGATGAGCAGGATGACGCCAGCGACCTCACCACTATCAGGATGAGCAAATCACACCGTCAGCGCTATCAAAAGGCGCGTGAAACGGCGATGAACAAATTAATGGGTCAGATCGGTAAACCTTACCAGTGGGGCGGTACTTCACCGCATACCGGTTTCGATTGCAGTGGTCTGGTGTGGTATGCCTATAAAGATCTGGTGAAATACAAATTCCCGCGCACCGCTAACGAAATGTATCACCTGCGTGATGCGGCGCCGATCAAACGCGATATGCTGGAGAAGGGAGATTTGGTGTTCTTCCGCATTAACCATCGCGGTACCGCTGACCATGTGGGTGTTTACCTGGGCAACGGCAAATTTATTCAGTCACCGCGTACCGGTAAAGATATTCAGATTAGCGCATTAGGTGAAGATTACTGGCAGAAGCATTATGTCGGTGCACGCCGCATGATGACGCCGAAAACCATTCGCTAAACATCACCGCGCAATAAAAAGCCGGACACTGAAATTTCAGGTCCGGCTTTTTTTATTAATGAAGGATCGCGGTGAAGCTGAACACGATGATCATTAACAACGCGCCAACGGTAGTACCCAGCGCCAGTTTCAGGTCTGTACTCATCACAACTCCTTAGTCACATTAATTGAAGGGTTAATGTAATTTTCGCACAGCGCCCGGCAAAAATCTCGTGTTATCCGCGCCAGCTTGCTAGAATCGCCGCCTTTCGTTGCGCAACAGATTTTGCGCACGCTGTGTTTGTGGCCTGTTAAAGTGATTTTAACTGCGAGTTAACGCCTTTTTCTTCGCCATTTGCCCCGAAAATTGGGGCGCAAAACCATTAGCAGACGCAAACGTTTAACAATATACTTATCAGTAAGTTGCGATAAGCCCGGGAGTACCATTTTCATGGCAACAATTAAAGATGTGGCGAAACGCGCCGGTGTCTCCACCACCACGGTTTCGCATGTCATCAACAAAACGCGTTTTGTCGCGGAAGAAACGCGTAACGCCGTATGGGAAGCGATCAAAGAGCTGCACTACTCGCCCAGCGCCGTGGCGCGTAGCCTGAAAGTCAACCACACCAAAACGCTGGGATTGCTCGCCACCTCCAGCGAAGCCCCCTATTTCGCGGAAATCATTGAAGCGGTGGAAAACCACTGTTTCGACCGTGGCTATACGCTGATTCTCGGCAATGCGCATAACGATCTGCAAAAGCAGCGTGCTTATCTCTCGATGATGGCGCAAAAGCGCGTCGACGGTTTATTGGTGATGTGTTCCGAATATCCCGACGACCTGCTCACCATGCTGGAAGAGAACCGCAATATCCCGATGGTGGTGATGGACTGGGGCGAGTCTCGCGGTGATTTCACCGATACCGTGCAGGATAACGCCTTCCAGGGTGGCTATCTCGCCGGACGTTACCTGATCGAACGTGGACATCGCGACATTGGTGCCATCCCTGGCCAGATGGAGCGCAACACTGGCGGTGGTCGTCATGCTGGTTTTATGCAGGCGTTGCATGAAGCCGGTATTACCGTGCGCCCGGAGTGGATTGTGCAGGGCGACTTCGAACCGGAATCCGGTTATCAGGCGATGCAGCAGATCCTCAACCAGAAACAACGTCCGACGGCGGTGTTTTGTGGTGGCGATATCATGGCGATGGGCGCGATTTGTGCCGCCGATGAAATGGGGCTGCGCGTGCCACAGGATATCTCGGTGATTGGCTATGACAACGTGCGCAACGCCCGGTATTTCACCCCGGCTCTGACAACCGTTCATCAGCCAAAAGCACAGCTGGGAGAAAAAGCGCTGGAAATGCTGCTCGATCGCATCACCAGTAAGCGCGAAGAGCCGCAGACCATCGAAGTGCAGCCCACATTGATTGAACGCCGCTCCGTCGCCGACGGCCCGTTCCGCGACTATCGTCGCTAAGCCACCGTTTCGCTCAACCACTCATGGTTGAGCGTCTCTGCATCGCCCAGATAGTCCAGCAACCAGCTTAATGCCGGTGAGGCGCGTTGTTCCGACCAGCTGACGCAGCAGGGACTCTCCGGGAAAGGTGCAGGCAACGTCAGTTCGGTTAACACGCCGCTATCCAGCAGTGGCCGGGCTAAATGGCCCGGCACCATCCCTACGCACAACCCTGCCCGCAGACAATCCATCCCGGTTTCCCACTCCGGTACCACCAGACGCCGCTGGTTATCCAGCGTCCAGGTCATACGCCGCGGCAGCGCCCGCGATGTATCCTCCAGCACCAGTGAAGGCCACGCCCGTAAGGTTTCTTCATCCAGCTGGGCACTTTTTGTCAGGGGATGCTCGGGACTGACCACGCAACGCCAGTTCAGCGCGCCCATATCCTGGAAGGCAAAACGCCCACCGACCGGAATGGCCTGGGTGGCCCCAATCGCCACATCGACCCGACCATCAGCCAGCGCATCCCAGACCCCGTTGAACACTTCATAGCTGATAATCAGCTCCATATCCGGGAAATGGCGGTAGAAATCCTTTACCAGTTGCCGGGTACGCTGCGGTTTAACGATACAGTCAACCGCGATGCTCAACTGCCCACGCCAGCCGTTAGCCAGTTGCTGGCACTGGCGTCGGGTTGCCAGCATTTTTTTGATAACACTCCGCCCTTCACGCACGAAATGCTCACCCGCGGCCGTCAGCACCACTTCCCGGTGCTGCCTTTCAAACAAAGGCACGGCCAGCCAGGTTTCCAGCTGACGTACCGTATAGCTGATGGCAGAAGGCACGCGATGCAACTCCTGCGCCGCAGCGCTAAAACTGCCGCTGCGCGCCACCGCATCCACCACTTCAAGCGCGTATTCAGACCACATCATTTTGCCTGCAAAATTTTTGATAGCACCTCGCAAATATTAGCGTTTCACAAAGCCTGCCGCACCCTTTTACACTCCCCGGCGTTCAATTTGTCTAATGAGAATCACCATGTTGTCATCAAAAGGATTTTTGCCTTACCTTGCTTTGCTAAGCATGCTGGGCTTTCTTGCTACGGATATGTACCTGCCGGCCTTCGGTGCCATGCAGCAGGATTTTGCTACTGCCCCTGGTACCATCAGTGCCAGCCTGAGCCTGTTCCTCGGTGGCTTCGCCTGTGCGCAAGTCTTCTGGGGTCCGTTGTCTGACCGCTTTGGTCGCAAACCCATTCTGCTGGCCGGATTAGTGATCTTCGCGCTGGGCTGTCTCGGCATGCTGTGGGTAACCGATGTACGACTGATGCTGGCGCTGCGTTTTGTCCAGGCGCTTGGGGTGTGCGCGGCGGCGGTCAGTTGGCAGGCGCTGGTGGTTGATCGCTATCCGCAGGCGCAGGCGAACAAAGTTTTCGCCACCATTATGCCGCTGGTGGCATTGTCACCGGCGCTGGCCCCGTTGCTGGGAGCCTGGCTGATGGGCCATTTCCACTGGCGCAGCATTTTCCTGTTGCTGACGCTGGTCACGCTGGTGCTACTGGTCGGTACCCTGCGACTGACGAACCCCGCCCGCACTCAGGCGGCACGCGCGCCACAGCCCGGCTGGTTGACGTTACTGGCATCAAAGGTCTACAGCGGTAATGTGCTGATTTACTCTGCCTGCTCCGCCAGCTTTTTCGCCTGGCTGACCGGTTCGCCTTTTATTCTTGCTGATGCCGGGCTGTCACCCGCCGATATTGGTCTGAGTTATGTACCGCAGACCATCGCCTTCCTCGTCGGTGGCTTTGGTTGCCGTGCCCTGCTGAATCGGTTTCAGGGCAAACAACTGCTGCCGTGGTTGCTGGTGATTTACAGCCTGAGCATCGTCGGCCTGTTTGCCGTTGCCCAGCTTGCAACCCCTGCGCTCTGGGCGTTGCTGCTGCCGTTTTGCGGCATGGCACTGGCCAATGGCGCGATCTACCCGATCGTCGTCGCCAGCGCGCTGCTGCCCTTCCCTCAGGCCACCGGTAAAGCGGCATCCTTACAAAACCTGCTGCAACTGGGATTGTGCTTTATCGCCAGCCTGCTGGTTTCCGCTGGCTTACAACAGGCATTGCACAGCACCAGCCTGGTGATGCTCGCCACTGTTGCACTTGCCTGGGCTGGTTTCGGCTGGCAGCGTGCCGCTGTGGCAAACGCACAAAGTGATGTTGCTCACAACTCCCGTCCCTGCGAAGATAATCGCTAACGCAACGACCTTAGTTAGCAAACTAACGATAAGTCGTTGAATATTGACCCACGGAAGCATATACTGCGTGGGTCAGCATTTCTGTAACAAATCAATAACATAATTGTATTAATATTTAGCGACTCTGTCGCTGGGATGGTGTCTGCACGATGTTCTCCCCGGTGTTGTGCCAGACATTTCTATTCAGATTCATACCTCTGTAAAACGTCGGATATCTGGCGCACGGATTTTCCGTGAGTTCTCTCACAAGCCTGGAGAAATTGACTATTCTTTTCTCAGGTTGAAATCGGAAAGGTGATGGAGAAGCTATGAGTTCATCGTGTATAGAAGAAGTGAGCCTTGAAGAAAACCACTGGTTTCGTATCGCCCATGAATTACTGGAACGGGCCGATATTGCCATAAATGGTACTCGCCCCTGGGATATTCAGGTTAAGCATCCGGATTTTTTTAAACGGGTCCTGCAGGAAGGATCGCTGGGCCTCGGTGAAAGTTACATGGACGGCTGGTGGGAATGTGAAAACCTCGACATGTTCTTTCATCGCGTACTGAAACACCATCTGGATCAGCAATTACCGCATCATTTTAAAGACACACTGCGAATCGCTGCGGCGCGTTTGACCAATCTGCAATCGAGAAAACGCGCCTGGATTGTGGGTAAAGAACATTACGATCTCGGTAATGACCTGTTTTCACTGATGCTCGATCCTTTTATGCAGTATTCCTGCGGCTACTGGAAGGATGCAGAAACACTGGAACAGGCGCAGCAGGCCAAGCTCGATATGATTTGCCGCAAACTGCAACTCCAACCCGGCATGTCTTTGCTGGATATTGGTTGTGGCTGGGGTGGACTGGCTGAATTTGCCGCCCGCAATTACGGCGTCAAAGTGCATGGCGTAACCATTTCCGCTGAACAGCAGAAAATGGCGCAGGAGCGTTGCGCCGGTCTGGATGTCACCATCCTGTTGCAGGATTATCGCGACCTGAATCTGCAATTTGATCGCATCGTTTCCGTTGGCATGTTCGAGCACGTTGGCCCGAAAAACTACGCAACCTATTTTGAAGTGGCCGATCGTAATCTGAAGCCGGACGGTATTTTTCTGCTGCATACCATCGGGTCAGTTAAAACCGATATGAATGTGGATCCCTGGATCGACAAATATATCTTCCCGAATGGCTGTCTGCCTTCAGTACGCCAGATTGCTGATGCCAGCGAGTCACATTTTGTGATGGAAGACTGGCACAATTTCGGCGCGGATTATGACACCACGTTGATGGCCTGGCATGATCGTTTCCTGGAAACCTGGCCGCAGCTGGCAGAAAAATATGGCGACCGCTTTAAACGCATGTTCAGTTATTATCTCTGCGCGTGTGCCGGTGCATTCCGGGCGCGTGATATTCAGTTGTGGCAGGTGGTATTTAGCCGTGGCGCTGAAGGCGGTTTGCGTGTTGCACGCTAAGTAACAGAAAGGCGCCAAATGGCGCCTTATTTATTGCGGGTTTATTCGCTCTCGTCGGACGTTAGCTGCGCCAGTGTAGCGGCTTCACGCTGCGCCAGCACGCGCTCGACGGTTTCGACAATCGCCTGAGTATGCGGGTCGATCTCGATATTCACTTTATGCCCCAGCTTTTTCGCCCCGAGCGTGGTGCGCTCCAGCGTTTCCGGGATCAGGTGCACGCAGAATTTACTCTTCGTCACATCGCCCACCGTCAGGCTGATGCCGTCAATACCGACAAAACCTTTGTGCAGAATATATTTGATCTGCGCCGGGTCCTGTAATTTAAACCACACCTCACGGTTGTTTTCTGACTGAATAATTTTGCAGATCTCTGCGGTGGTCATAATATGTCCAGACATCAAATGACCGCCAATTTCATCACTGAATTTCGCTGCCCGTTCAATATTGACCAGATCGCCCACCTGCAATTCACCCAGGTTGGTAATACGCAAGGTTTCTTTGATTAAGTCAAAGCTCACCCGGTCGCCTTCAACCGCCGTCACCGTCAGACAGCAGCCGTTGTTGGCAACCGAAGCACCCAGTGCCAGCCCCGGCAGCAACTCTTCCGGCAATTTTACGATGTGAGTGCGAAACAGCTCTTTTTCTTCAATAGCAACAATTTCTGCCTTACCCTGCACAATTCCAGTAAACATAATCTCAGCCTCTGCGAAGTTTGCCGTAGTTTATCACAGCTGACCTCCTCGGGTTTAATTTGCCGGTGCGCAAAATTTACACGCTTGTTTTAACAAATTGCGAACAATGTTTGGCGGATACGCAAGCGACCGTTACACTAAGCCGCGTATTCTTTGGGGATGTCTCCCCGCTCTCCTTTTTATTTTAAATGCAGGTGATACGTGCAGAAGTATTTAACAGAAGCGCGTCAATTGCTGGCCCTTGCGATCCCGGTCATCCTTGCTCAGGTTGCCCAGACTGCGATGGGGTTTGTGGATACCATTATGGCCGGTTCGGTAAGCGCCACGGATATGGCTGCCGTTGCGGTCGGCACCTCTATCTGGCTTCCCGCCATTCTATTTGGTCATGGTTTGCTACTGGCATTGACGCCCACCGTTGCGCAACTCAACGGTTCAGGACGCCGCGAGCGCATTGCTGAACAGGTTCGTCAGGGCTACTGGCTGGCGCTGTTCGTCGCAGTGCTTATTATGCTGGTGCTGTGGAACGCCGGATATCTGATCCGTTCCATGCATGACATCGACCCGTTGCTGGCCGCCAAAGCTGAAGGTTACCTCCATGCCCTGCTGTTTGGCGCGCCGGGTTATCTGTTTTTCCAGGTAGCGCGTAACCAATGTGAAGGGTTATCAAAAACCAAACCCGGCATGGTGCTGGGCTTTCTCGGTTTGCTGACCAATATCCCGCTGAACTATGTGTTCATCTACGGGCATTTTGGCATGCCCGCACTGGGTGGTGTCGGCTGCGGTGTGGCAACAGCTTCCGTTTATTGGGTGATGTTTCTGGTGATGCGCTTCTGGCTGAAACGCATGGGCAGTATGCGCGATATTCGTATGGCGACTGGCTGGTCCGCACCCTCGCGGGCGATTCTGTCCCGTCTGTTTACCCTTGGCCTGCCGGTGGCGCTGGCACTGTTCTTTGAAGTGACCTTGTTTGCCGTGGTGGCGTTGATGGTGTCGCCGCTTGGCATCGTTAAGGTGGCCGGACACCAGATTGCGCTGAACTTCAGTTCGCTGATGTTCGTGCTGCCGTTGTCACTCGGTGTGGCAACGACGATTCGCGTGGGATACCGGCTGGGACAGGGTTCGGCAGAACAGGCTTGCGTCGCGGCCTGGACCGCGCAAGGTGTGGGCATCAGCATGGCCGCCGTCACCGCGCTATTTACCGTGACCTTCCGCCATCATATCGCCGCGTTATACACCGCTAACCCGGAAGTCATCACGCTGGCGGCGCAACTGATGCTGCTGGCAGCGATTTACCAGTTCTCGGATTCGATTCAGGTGATTGGCAGCGGTATTTTGCGTGGCTACAAAGATACCCGTTCGATCTTCTTTATCACCCTGATTGCATACTGGGTACTGGGCCTGCCGGTTGGCTATATCCTGGCGCTGACAGATTGGGTCGTTCCCCGACTCGGCCCGGCCGGTTTCTGGTGTGGTTTTATCGTCGGGTTAACCTCGGCGGCGATCATGATGATTTGGCGTATTCGTCGTTTGCAGCGTTTGCCTGCCCAGGTGATTCTGACCCGCGCTGCGCGCTAAGTGGCTGAGCGGGCCGCAAAAGGCCCGCAACGCCTAAAAAAACGACGCATAGCACAGATGCTGGTCAGTCATGATGAAAAATCACTTTTTCCCCTTGCCAGCTTACCAGCGTGCCGTTAATATTCGTCCCCGCTGTCGCCCTGACAGCGTGTTGCGCTCTTAGCTCAGTTGGTTAGAGCACCACCTTGACATGGTGGGGGTCGATGGTTCGAGTCCATTAGAGCGCACCAAGTGCGTCCGTAGCTCAGTTGGTTAGAGCACCACCTTGACATGGTGGGGGTTCGGTGGTTCGAGTCCACTCGGACGCACCATTTTATTACCCTAAATAATTCGGGTTGCAGTCAACGCACATGCAATCTGAAGTATGACGGGTAAAATGCGTTCTTAGCTCAGTTGGTTAGAGCACCACCTTGACATGGTGGGGGTCGATGGTTCGAGTCCATTAGAACGCACCACTCTTTTTTTATCTCCCGTTGCGCAACACTCTGTTCCTTGATCTGCATCGTTTTATGTTACCGCTTTCATATTGGTTTTCGCATACTGAGCGTCTATACTATGCCGCGTTGTCTCACTTGAAAGGTTTCAGCGCTAACGTGTTTATTGCGAGAACTCAAATTATTTGCGCAACACCGCCTGGTCGGTTCCCTCGCGTACCGCACAACTTCCCTGCACGCTTAGCTATCGTCTCCTATTCTTACTCTGTATTACCCTTATCAACACCAAACGAATTTCCACTTCGGTGCCTGCGCATCGAATCCCAACCTTTATCATCCATCACAACTTACAGATAAGCTGACATGAAAAAGACCAAGATCGTTTGTACTATCGGTCCGAAAACCGAATCGGAAGAGATGCTGACTCAACTGCTGGAAGCTGGCATGAATGTCATGCGCCTGAACTTCTCGCACGGGGACTACGCCGAGCATGGTCAGCGCATTAAAAACATGCGTGCCGTCATCGAGAAAACCGGTCGTCAGGCTGCGATTCTGCTGGACACCAAAGGTCCGGAAATCCGCACCATGAAACTGGAAGGCGGCAACGACGCGTCACTGAAAGCTGGCCAGACCTTCACCTTCACCACCGATCAATCAGTGATCGGCAACAGTGACCGCGTCGCGGTGACCTATGCCGGATTTACTGAAGACCTTAAAATTGGCAATACCGTGCTGGTGGATGATGGCCTGATTGGCATGGAAGTGATCGAAGTCACTGAAAACACCGTGGTGTGTAAAGTGCTGAACAACGGTGACCTCGGTGAAAACAAAGGTGTTAACCTGCCTGGTGTCTCCATTCAGCTGCCTGCGCTGGCAGAAAAAGACAAACGCGACCTGATTTTTGGTTGTGAGCAGGGTGTCGATTTCGTCGCAGCCTCTTTTATCCGTAAACGTTCTGATGTGCTGGAAATCCGTGAGCACCTGAAACAACACGGCGGCGAACACATCCAGATCATCTCCAAAATCGAAAACCAGGAAGGCCTGAACAACTTCGATGAAATTCTCGAAGCCTCAGACGGCATCATGGTCGCCCGTGGTGACCTGGGTGTGGAAATCCCGGTTGAAGAAGTGATCTTCGCGCAGAAGATGATGATCAAGAAGTGCAACAAAGCACGCAAAGTGGTGATTACCGCGACCCAGATGCTCGATTCTATGATCAAAAACCCGCGTCCGACCCGTGCGGAAGCCGGTGACGTGGCCAACGCCATTCTCGACGGTACCGATGCAGTGATGCTGTCTGGCGAAAGCGCCAAGGGCAAATACCCGCTGGAATCGGTCACTATCATGGCGACCATCTGTGAACGCACTGACCGTGTGATGAAATCACGCATTGATTCGCTGCAGGATTCACGCAAACTGCGTATCACTGAAGCGGTATGCCGTGGTGCTGTTGAGACGGCAGAGAAGCTGGAAGCCCCACTGATTGTCGTGGCGACCGAAGGCGGTAAATCAGCCAAAGCCATCAGAAAATACTTCCCTGATGCGACCATCCTGGCATTGACCACCAATGCCACCACCGCACGCCAGCTGATTCTGAGCAAAGGTGTGGAAACCCGTCTGGTCAACGAAATTGCCTCAACGGATGATTTCTACCGCATTGGTAAAGAAATGGCACTGGAAAGCGGTTATGGGCAAAAAGGCGACGTGGTGGTGATGGTATCCGGTGCACTGGTGCCAAGTGGAACTACCAATACATCGTCTGTACACGTACTCTGATTTTTAATTCAATGTTTATTAAAAAGCGCCCTTATCGGGCGCTTTTTTTATTCCGGGGCTAATACAGATACTGGAAATTGCCAATCGATAATAACTATTCAAAAAGCCAGAAAATTAAGGTTAATCCGATTAAATCCCTCTGTTTTAGCTAAATATTTTTATCATCTTCTGCGAAACGATGCTTCTTTGAGCGAACGATCAAGTTTAAGCATGTTCTCATCAAAAATTTATTCTCAACTCAAAAAGCTTTGTGTAATACTTGTAACGCTACATGGAGATTAACTCAATCTAGAGGGTATAAATAATGAATCGTACTAAACTGGTACTGGGCGCGGTAATCCTGGGTTCAACTCTGCTGGCTGGTTGCTCAAGCAACGCTAAAATCGACCAGCTGTCTTCAGACGTTCAGACTCTGAACGCTAAAGTTGACCAGCTGAGCAACGACGTGAACGCAATCCGTTCTGACGTTCAGGCTGCTAAAGATGACGCAGCTCGTGCTAACCAGCGTCTGGACAACCAGGCTCACTCTTACCGTAAGTAAGAGTTCTGGTACTGAAAATGGCGCCATTAAGGCGCCATTTTTTTGTCCTGATTCAGCCAGAATTCACGGCTTTGCTACGGACGTCCCCATCGCTTCACTGATGGTGGCACGCGTCGCCTCACTCCCCTGCTGAGATTGCACCACCTGCGGCATCGCGGTATCCGCTGTCACTGGCTCCCCACTGCTCACCAGCACTGGCATTCCCGAACGTCTCTCCAGCGCCGCCTTAATCAGCGCAGTATCGCTTTGCGGGCTATTCAGGAAGTTTTTCATCGCCGCTGTTAACGTAATCGGCATGGTTTGTGGATCATCTTTATCGGTGTGTGATAACGGCTGATGCACTTCGATATAACGCTTCCCATCCGGCTCTATTGCATATTTCACCGGCTGGTTAATCACCTGTACACGCGTGCCTTTCGGCACACTGGCAAACAACGCTTCGATATCTTCCGGACGCAGGCGAATACAGCCTGAACTGACGCGCATACCGATGCCAAAATCGGCGTTGGTACCGTGAATCAGATACTGGCCGGAACCGTGCGCCAGACGCATGGCAAACAGCCCCATGGGGTTATCCGGCCCGGCAGGCACTACACCCGGTAGGGTGATGCCCTCTTTCGCGTAGCGCTTGCGGATATTCGGCGTAGGCGTCCACGTCGGGTTGGGGATTTTCTGGCCGACACTGGTCACCATAATCGGTGTCGCTGCCCCCAGCTGGCCAATACCGATGGGATAGACAATCACCCGATCTTCCCCTTTCGGGTAGTAATACAGGCGCAGTTCAGCGAGGTTAATCACGATGCCTTCATGCGGCGTATCCGGCAGCAACATCTGCAACGGCACCGTCAGCTGCGTACCGGCTTTAGGCAACCAGGGATCTACGCCAGGGTTGGCTTCCAGCATGCCGAGCAAACCTATCTTATAATGCTTTGCAATGACCTCCAGCGGGCGTTTGTCATCAGGTACAGTCGTGAGGGTGTTTTCGCCAATTAAACGGCTGTTAGCGGCGGGCAGAGGGTATTCCGTGGCAAGCGCAGGTGCAGACAGTCCGCAGCAGGACAACAGCAATGCACCGGCTAAACGTAAAGCTGGTCTCATGCAATTTTCTCTTTGTCGGAAGAAACAGACCCCGGTCAGATTTGACCGGGGTCTGGAGAGTGTATCTTAGCTGAGGGACTGTGCGTTATGACGGATCGCGCGAATCATCGCTTCAAGCCCCTGCGAACGCGAAGGGGTGAGGTGTTGGGTGAGCGCAAGTTGTTCAAACCAGTAGCGCACATCCAGGTCCAGAATTTCCGGCGCTTTCAGCCCCTGATACAGGCTGAATACCACGGCAATCAAACCCTTAACAATGGCAGCATCGCTGTCACCGGCAAAGGTAATAGTTCCATCTGATTGTGGAGACATGGTGATCCACACCTGACTCTGACAGCCAGAAATCACGTTTTCCGGCTGATATAAGCTTTCAGACGATTCTGGTAATTTTGCCCCGAGTTCAATGATGTAGAGGTACTTCTCTTCCCAGTTAGCGCAACGGTTAAAGTTGCGCACCAGTTTCTCTTTGTCTGGCAAATTTGCCATCGGTGACTCCTGAAATCTGCTCAACCGCCCAGCAGACGATGAATACGCGTCAGACCAGCCGCCAGACGGTCGGCTTCTTCTTCGCTGTTGTACAGCGCGAAAGAGGCCCGGCACATGGCGGGTACTGCATAATGGCGCATCAGCGGCATAGCGCAATGATGCCCGGTACGAATAGCGATGCCGTACTGATCGAGGAAGCTTCCCACATCAAAGGCATGATGTTTGCCCAGATTGAACGCCACCACACCGCTGCGCGTCGTCGGGCCATAAATGGTCAGGTCCGGTACGGAGGCCAGCTTATCCAGTGCATAACGCATCAGCATCGATTCACGCTGATGGATGGTGTCCAGACCAAGCTCGGTGACCCATTTCAGAGCCGCGCCCAGACCAATGATACCCCCGGTATTCGGTGTACCGGCCTCGAAACGCCACGGTGCAGTATTCCAGGTGGTGCCGGTCGGCAGCTGCACCTGATCGATCATCGAACCACCACCTTCCCAGGGGGGCATGATATCGAGCAGTGCCTTGCGGCCATACAGCACACCAATGCCGGTCGGGCCGTAGATCTTATGACCAGAGAAAACGTAGAAGTCGCAACCGATATCCTGCACATCAACCGCATGGTGCATCACCGCCTGCGCGCCATCCACCAGCGTGATAACGCCAGCGGCTTTCGCCTGGGCCACGATGGCTTTCACCGGGTTGACCGTGCCCAGCACGTTGGAAACGTGGGTCACCGCCAGCAAACGGGTACGGCTATCGATCAATCCACCCAGCTGCTCAAGCGCCAGTTCGCCCTGCTCATTCAGCGGCAGTACGCGAATTTCAGCACCGGTACGTTGCGCCACCATCTGCCACGGCACAATGTTGGCGTGGTGCTCCATCTCGGTAATGATGATGTTGTCGCCAGGCTGCAACTGACTGCCGCCCCAGCTGTTTGCCACCAGGTTGATCCCCTCGGTGGTGCCTTTGACGAAAACAATCTCTTCCGGCGAGGAAGCGTTAAGAAAACGCGCCGCCTGGATGCGCACGTTTTCCATATCAGTGGTAGCCTGCGCACTCAGCGAGTGAATGCCGCGGTGCACGGCCGCATAGCCGTGCTGATAAAAATAACTTTCCGCATTAATGACGGCCAGCGGACGCTGTGCGCTGGCCGCACTATCCAGATAAGCCAGCGGATGACCGTTGACCTCGCGTTTCAGAATCGGAAACTCCGCTCTGACTCGTTCGAGATCGAAACTCATGACTCAACTCCCGGGATACGCGCAGCAATACGCTGCAACACTGCCTGACGCAGTACCGGATTCTTTAAGGATTCGGTCAGCTCTGCGGCAAAAGCATGAATAATCATACGCTGCGCAGCAGACTCTTCAATACCACGCGAGCGCAGATAGAACATCTGCTCATCGTCGATACGACCTACGGTAGCACCGTGGCTACATTTAACGTCATCGGCGTAGATTTCCAGCTGCGGCTTGGTATCGACTTCCGCCAGACGGCCCATCAACAGGTTGTTGTTAGTCATCTGTCCGTCGGTTTTCAGCGCGTGCTGTGCCACTTTGATCATACCGTTAAACACCGCACGACCTTTGTCACGCACGATGGTTTTGTGCATCTGACGGCTCATGCAGTAGCCTTTGTTGTGCTCCAGGTAAGTACGCGTATCGCACACTTCCTGATTCACCGGCAGGGCCAGGCTGTTCATCGCCAGATTGGTGTTCTCACCGTTAAGCTGTGCACTGGTGTTATGACGTGACAAACCGGCACCCAGCAGGAAGCTGGTGGTGCTGACTTGCGCATCACGACCAAGAACCACATCGTTATGGGCGAAGTGGTAGCTTTTCTCGCTCTCAAACGACAGTTTGATGTGCGACAGTCGGGCATTGTCAGCCACGTCGAAGGTGAAACGCGCACCGGTAAAGTGAGGTGCATCGTTCAGCGTGACGTAGTGTTCAATCACTTCCGCCTCTGCGCTGGCTTCCAGTTGCAGATGGTGGCGATGATGAACGGTATTCATCCCGGCATCCTGGCCGCTGGTGATATGCAGCAGGTACAACGGCAGGGCCGCTGCTTTGCCGCGTGCCAGTCGAATACTGGTGGCTTCTTCTGCCAGACTTTCGGTCAGATGCAGAAACACTTCCGGCTGAATCGCTGCCGGCAGCGGACGGCGTTCTGCCGCCTGCGAATGCTGGATCTCAAACAGGCCAGTATCGCGGCTGCTCAGAGCTGGCTGGAAACGGCCATCAACAAACACCAGACGCACCGCTTCAATCGGCAGAGCAACCAGTTCAACCTGTTCAGCGGTCACATCCTGCGGCTGTGGCAGCACAAACTGCTGGCCCAGCAGACCTTCCAGCGGGGTGTATTTCCAGTTCTCGTGCTTGCGGGTTGGCAAGCCGAGACGCATCAGTTGCTGCCAGTGCTGCTGTGCCTGGAGTGAACGCACTTCACCGCGCGATTCAAACAGGTGATGCCACTGTTGCAGGGCGTTATCACTTTTCGTCGGTAAGCCAGCCATAGCCTTGCTCCTCCAACTGTTTCACCAGCGAAAAGTCGCCAGATTTCACAATTTTGCCCTGATACAGCACGTGTACATGGTCTGGCTTGATGTAGTCCAGGATACGCTGGTAGTGGGTAACGATAATGAATGAACGCTTACCGTCACGCAGGCTGTTAACGCCGTTGGCCACGATTTTCAGCGCATCGATGTCCAGACCGGAGTCGGTTTCATCAAGAATGCACAGATCCGGCTCCAGTGCCGCCATCTGCAGGATGTCGTTACGTTTTTTCTCACCACCGGAGAAGCCCACGTTCACAGAACGGGTCAGCAAATCTTCCGGCATTTTCAGCAGATGGATTTTATCTTCGATAAAGTCCTGGAAGTCGAAGCGATCCAGTTCCTCCTGCTCACGGTATTTACGCACCGCGTTGACAGAAGTCTGGAGGAAAAACTGGTTGCTGACGCCCGGAATTTCCACCGGATACTGGAACGCCATAAAGATGCCTTCGCCCGCACGCTCTTCCGGCTCCAGCTCCAGCAAATCTTTGCCTTTGAAGGTGACGGAACCGCCGGTGATTTCATAATCTTCACGGCCAGCCAGGGTTGCAGACAGGGTACTTTTACCGGAACCGTTCGGTCCCATAATGGCATGCACTTCACCCGGCTTCACTTCGAGGTTCAGACCGCGCAAAATTTCTTTGTCTTCAACACTAACCTGTAAATCTTTAATGCTTAACATACTCTTTCCTTCACATTGCTTCCGGCAACGGGCCATCAGCCCACGCTGTGCTCAAGGCTGATTGCTAACAATTTTTGCGCTTCCACGGCGAATTCCAGTGGCAGCTCGGAGAAAACATCTTTACAGAAGCCGTTGACGATCATTGAGATCGCATCTTCTTCGCTGATACCGCGTTGCAGACAGTAGAACATCTGATCTTCACCGATACGCGAGGTGGTGGCTTCGTGCTCCAGCTGCGCGGTGTTATTGCGCGCTTCCACATACGGGAAGGTATGCGCGCCGCAATCCGGGCCAATCAGCATCGAGTCGCACTGGGTAAAGTTACGCGCGTTGGTGGCGGTTGGCATAATTTTCACCAGACCACGATAGGTATTCTGGCTCTTACCGGCCGAGATACCTTTAGAGATAATGGTCGATTTGGTGTTCTTACCAATGTGGATCATCTTGGTGCCGGTATCGGCCTGCTGATGTCCGCTGGTCAGCGCCACAGAATAGAATTCACCGATGGAGTAATCACCGCGCAGAATGCAGCTCGGGTATTTCCAGGTGATGGCTGAACCGGTTTCTGACTGCGTCCACGACATTTTGCTGTGGTCGCCTTCACACAGGGCGCGCTTGGTCACGAAGTTGAGGATACCGCCATCACCTTCACCACCCGGGAACCAGTTCTGCACGGTAGAATATTTAACTTCCGCGTTTTTGTGGATAATCACTTCCACCACTGCCGCGTGCAGCTGATAGGTGTCACGTACCGGTGCCGAGCAACCTTCGATGTAGCTGACGTAACTGTCTTCGTCCGCCACCAGAATGGTGCGCTCGAACTGGCCGGTTTTTGCCGCATTGATACGGAAATAGGTAGACAGCTCCATCGGGCAACGCACGCCTTTCGGGATGTACACAAAGGTGCCATCCGACGCCACCGCTGAGTTCAGCGCAGCAAAGAAGTTATCGTTGGCCGGAACCACGGTACCCAGATACTTTTTCACCAGCTCAGGGTGTTCCTGAATCGCTTCGCCAAACGAGCAGAAGATAATGCCCTGCTCCGCCAGCTTGCCGCGATAGGTGGTGGCAACGGAAACGGAGTCGAAAATGGCATCGACCGCCACTTCTTTGCCTTCACGCACCGGTACACCCAGCTGGTTAAAGGCGTTTTCCACTTCCTGCGTCAGATATTCGCTGGACGGGGTTGAACCTGAGGCCTGGGTAGCGCCTGGCTCGGAAGCACAGGTGTCATCGCAGTTGCCGCAGGATGGCGCCGAGTAATAGCTGTAATCCTGGTAGTCGAGTTTCTCATAATGCGCTTTCAGCCAGTGCGGCTCTTCCATTTCCAGCCAGGCACGAAAGGCTTTAAGACGAAACTCCAGCATCCACTCTGGCTCGTTACGCTTAGCCGAAATTGCCCGCACCACATCTTCGTTGAGGCCGTGAGCAAATTCTTCGGTTTGCAGTTGGGTAAAGAAGCCCTCTTTATAATTGAGCTTGCCTTCCCACATTTGTACATCGTCAGATGTTTCGCTGTTTCGTGACATAGTTGACTTACTCGACGCCGAAGCTCTCGCCACACCCGCAGGCGTGCTGAGCTTTAGGGTTATTAAATTTAAAGATCTGATTCAGGCCTTCACGGACATAATCCACTTCGGTTCCGTCGACGAACGGCATTGCCTGAAGCGGCACAAACAACGTTGCGCCAAAGAAGGAGAACTGCAGGTCGTCATCGGCAGGAGCTTTCACCAGGTCCATGACATAACCAAAACCGGCACAGCCGGACTGTTTCACCCCCAGACGCAGGCCCTTGACTTCCGGGTCTTCAGCGGCCAGGTTAAGAATCTGTTTTGCTGCCGATTCGGTCAGCGTCAGCCCTTTCCAGACGAAATCTTCGGGTGAGAAAGAAGCTGCATTTACTGATGACATAGTGCTACCTCGTAAGTCTGGGCCTTTTCAGGCTATCCCCCTATGGTAGTGATATCAGGTATCACTTCAACCTCTTGTTTTGCAGGGATAATCATCTCGTGCTATTTTTCACTGTTGCTTTCTTAAGCATAGTCGCTTCGCACTGCTTTGCGGGCGGCAAAACGGCTCCGTTGTAATAGCTGTAACCCGTTAAAAACCCGCAAAATTTTGTTTTCACACTTTACGTTTTTCTCATGATTGATAGGTTACGCCTTTCTACAATGTAAAGAAATTGTTATTGCCAATTTTACTGACAGGCAAAGTAAATCAATAAAATTTCTCTTGGGAATTGCATTCCTGATGTGGTTGAATATGATAATGATTATCATTAACCCGTTTAAGGTGGCGATATGACGCTTACCGTCTCAGCCTGGTTACAACACAAAATCGATGAATATAAGTTTTCGGTACGTGATATCACCGTCGACTTCTATATGGCTCAGGCAAAGCTCAACCGCACCGACTGTACTATCGAACAGCTGCGTCGCTTTAACGACACCTGTCTCGACATGGCAGAAATCTGCCAGCTGAATGGCGATGACCAAAGCTATCTGCACGCCATGGGCAAGCTCCATCACCGCTTAGTGCAGGAGATGGGCAATGCCGATCGCGACCGTTTGTTCCGTATTCAGGCCTATCAACTGGCGCGCCTGTCGCTGACTCGCTTGTGTCATCAACTGGCGCTGAGCGGCGAGTGGGATCAAGCCACCAGCCTGCAGAGTGATTTCGTCCGCCACGCAGGCTGGATATTCTAATCCAGCTGCGTTGTGACGCCTACAATTTGTTTACAACATTTCCAGCAATGCCTGTAGCGGATGGCGCATGCCATTCCCCTCTGCCCGTTTCACCTGGCTGCGACAGGAAAATCCGGTGGCGAGGCAACGCTGACGCGGCAGTTTTTGCATCTGCGGATGCCAGGAAAGCGCATAAATCCCCAGTGAATTCTCCAGGTTCTGACTTTCGTGGCCATAGGTGCCTGCCATACCGCAGCAGCCGACATTGATGTTTTCCAGTTTTGCGCCAAAGCGGGCAAAGATATCCTGCCACTGATTCGGTGTTGAGGGCAGCGCCGTCACCTCGGTGCAGTGAGCAAACAGATACCAGGCTTCCCCGCTGGTACTCTGCACTGCGCGTTCGGCGACCGCCTGTTGCAGCCATTCATGCACCAGCTGCACGTTAAACTCACCGCGCTTGTCGCCCAGCACCTGATTGTATTCATCGCGATAACACAACACGGTGGCGGGATCGACGCCCACCATTGGCATGCCAAGGCGCGCCACACGGTTCAGGAACTCAGCGGTGATGGAAGCCGTGCGGGCAAAACGTTGCAGGAAGCCTTTAACATGCTGCGCTTTGCCATTCGGTGAGAACGGCAGCAGCACCGGGCGGTAACCCAGCTTCTCGATCAGTTTGACGAAATCCGTCACCAGCTGCGCTTCGTAGTAGCTGGTAAAGGGATCCTGCACCACCAGCACACAATTTTCCCGTTCAGCGCTGCTGAGGGCTTCGAGCTGCTCCAGCGTCAGGCTCATGGCCGGGTGTCCGCTTAATTGCTGCTTCAGACTCGGTGAGGAAAGCAGCGGCAGATCGACCATACCGATATGTTTTTTGCTCAGTTCCCGTACCCACGGCTGTTTCAGGAAGAAGTTAAACACCTTCGGCGCTTTAGCCATCAGCGGCGCGTAACTTTCCACCGTGGCAACCAGATGGTCACTCATCGGACGCAAATAACGGGTGTGGTACAGCTGCAGGAAGCGTGAACGGAAGTTCGGCACATCAATTTTTATCGGGCATTGGGTGGAGCAGGCTTTACACGCCAGACACCCCGACATCGCCTCTTTGACTTCGTGGGAGAAGTCATACTCGCCCTGCTTCGCATGCCATGAGTTGCGGGTACGCTGGATCAACGTACGCAGGCTGGAACCTTGCTCCGGTAAGGCTTTCTCCAGCAGCAGCGGGTCAACGCCCTGCTCCGATAACAGGCGTAACCATTCACGCGTCAGCGTTGCGCGTCCTTTTGGCGAATGAATACGGTTACGGGTGATTTTCATCGACGGGCACATCGGACTACGCGTATCAAAGTTGAAGCACAGGCCGTTACCGTTACATTCCATCGCCCCGCGCCATTCGTTGCGCACCGTCAGCGGAATCTGGCGATCATAAGTACCACGCTTCACCGCATCGACCTGCATCATCGGCTCATTGCTGCCGAGCGGCGTACAGATTTTGCCGGGGTTCATACGGTTATCCGGGTCGAATGCCGCTTTAATCCGCCGCAACTCATTGAACAGCGTTTCACCGAAAAACGCCGGGCTGTACTGGGCGCGGAATCCTTTGCCATGCTCACCCCACAGCAACCCGCCGTAGCGCGCGGTGAGCGCCACCACTTCATCGGAGATCTGTTTCATCAGCATCTCCTGCTGTGGGTCACACATATCCAGCGCCGGACGCACGTGCAGCACCCCGGCATCCACATGGCCGAACATGCCATAACTCAATCCGTGGCTATCCAGCAACGCGCGGAAATCGACGATGTAATCCGCCAGATGTTCCGGTGGTACGGCGGTATCTTCGACAAACGGAATCGGTTTGGCGCGCCCTTTGGCGTTACCGAGCAAACCCACCGCTTTTTTGCGCATATTATAGATGCGCTCAATGCCGCTCAGGTCATTACACAGCTGATAGCCAATCACGCCACCCTGCTGCTGCGCCATCAATTCATCCAGTCGGGCACACAGCGTCGAGACCTGCTGCTCAATCAGTTCACCGTCATCACCCGCGAACTCGACGATATTTAACCCGAGCATCTCTTTATCGGGTACATCGGTGATCAGCTCTTTTACCGAATGCCAGACGATATCTTCCCGCGCCAGATTCAGCACTTTGGAATCGACGGTTTCTACCGACAATGCCTTTGCTTCCACCATAAAAGGTGCGTTACGCAGCGCTGAGTCGAAGGAGTCATATTTTATGTTGACCAGACGACGCACTTTCGGAATCGGGGTAATGTCGAGTCGAGCTTCGGTAATAAATGCCAGCGTTCCCTCAGCGCCACATAGCAGGCGCGTCAGGTCGAAGGTTTGCAAATCGTCACTGAACACGTGGCGTAAATCGTAGCCCGTGAGAAAACGGTTCAGTTTGGGGAATTTTTCCAGGATTAACGCGCGCTGTTCACGGCAGCGGGTCATCACTTGTTGATAGATGCGGCCTTCCGCAGTCGGCGTCTGTGCCAGTTTCTCCGCCAGTGCCGTCGGCATGGCGCGGGTATCCAGGATGTCGCCACCGATCAGCACGGCGCGCAGGCCTTCCACATGGTCGGAGGTTTTGCCGTACACCAGCGATCCCTGTCCGGAGGCATCGGTATTAATCATCCCCCCTAGGGTGGCGCGGTTACTGGTGGATAACTCCGGCGAGAA
Source organism: Pantoea cypripedii (assembly GCF_002095535.1). Classification (NCBI taxonomy): domain Bacteria; kingdom Pseudomonadati; phylum Pseudomonadota; class Gammaproteobacteria; order Enterobacterales; family Erwiniaceae; genus Pantoea; species Pantoea cypripedii. Next base: position 1,867,037 of record NZ_MLJI01000001.1, on the reverse strand, counting down.
GAAAAAGCCATACGGCTTCAGCCAGGCATTGAGTTGGTCTTTCACCACCCCGGCTTCAACCCGTACCCAGCCCTGCTCGGTATCGATTTCAAGGATGCGGTTCATGTAGCGCGACATGTCGACCACAATCCCCTGGTTAAGCGACTGTCCATTGGTGCCGGTACCACCGCCACGCGGGGTAAACACCAGGCTGGTAAAGCGCTCTTCACCAGCCAGACGGGCAATCAGCGCCACATCGGCGGTGGAACGGGGGAAAAGCGCCGCATCCGGCAACAGCTGATAGATGCTGTTATCGGTTGAAAGGGAGAGACGATCGGCGTAGCTGGTGGCGGTATCGCCAGTGAATCCTTGTTCTTTTAAGGATTGCAGGAATGTCAGCACCAGTTGAACGAGGCCCGGTGCCTGGGAAATCTGTGGGATCATTATTGGGTGACCGAGATGTTGTAAACGTTTGCGTAGTCGATTTTTATGAACCATTCGTTTTATCACATTTTTTTGTCGCCTGCTGTTTTTTCAGGAAACGTAAAAAGCACCCGCTATCCCCCTGTTTAATCGCCAGGAAATAGATCATCATTAATCAGGGCCAGCAAGCCCCTCCGCAAAGGATTCAATTGAGGTCAAGACGCTGTTATGAAAAACCTGCAACGCGGTCTGGATTTACCGCAAATGCTGTTCTCACTGATGTTTATCCTGATCATGATCACCGCCTGTCTTTGGGTGGTTCAGCCTTTCATCCTGGGCTTTGCCTGGGCCAGTATGGTGGTGATCGCCACCTGGCCATTGATGATCAGATTGCAACATCTGCTCTGGGGACGCCGTTCACTGGCAGTGGTGGCGATGACCATCCTGTTGCTGCTGCTGTTTATCATTCCTATCGCCGTGCTGGTTAATAGCCTGATTGATAACAGCGCCCCGGTAATTGCCTGGGCGACCCAGGGCCACCTGGTATTGCCTCAGCTGGACTGGCTGAAAGAAGTCCCGATGGTGGGTAACAAGCTGTTCTCCAGCTATCACCTGCTGGTGGACGGTGGCGGCACCGCCATCATGAACAAGCTACAACCGTACATTGGCCGCACCACCGGCTTCTTTGTGGCGCAGGCCGGTCACTTTGGCCGCTTTATGTTGCATCTGGGACTGATGTTGCTGTTTAGCGTGCTGCTGTACTGGCGTGGTGAGCAGGTCGGACAGGGTATCCGTCATTTTGCCTGCCGTATGGGGGGACGCCGTGGCGATGCTGCGGTGCTGCTCGCTGGTCAGGCAATTCGTGCCGTTGCGCTCGGCGTGGTGGTCACTGCGCTGGTACAGGGGGTGCTGGGCGGTATCGGGTTAGCCATTTCCGGCATTCCTTATGCCACCTTATTAACCGTGGTGATGATCCTCTCCTGCCTGGTACAGCTTGGTCCGCTGATCGTGCTGGTACCTGCCATTATCTGGCTTTACTGGAGCGGCGATACCACCTGGGGCACGGTGTTGCTGGTGTGGAGTTGTGTCGTGGGTACGCTCGATAACGTGTTGCGCCCGATGTTGATCCGCATGGGTGCCGATTTGCCGATGATTTTGATTCTCTCCGGTGTGATCGGTGGTCTGGTGGCCTTTGGCATGATTGGTCTGTTTATTGGTCCGGTGGTGCTGGCGGTTTCTTATCGTCTGGTATCGGCATGGATGCACGAAGTGCCGGCCCCGGATGACGATCCTGTTGATGTGGTTGAAGAACTGACAGAACACGACGATCACACTGCCTGATCCCCTGCCTGACGGCGATTAGCCTCAGTTAATCGCCATCACTGAGTTTCCTGCCGAAAGCAAAATTTTCCATAAGTGATTTTTAAGAAAAACCGCAATTCCACCCTCTTTAGGTCAATTTTCGTAACGGAAAGATTATTTTTCGTACTGAATCGCGGTTTAAACCGGCTAAAAACGGCGATAAAAGATTATCAGCTTTAAACTAATAAGAGGATTCTTAAAGACGCCAGAAGCGGCTGTGAATAACATGTTTCCTATGTTTGAGATCAAACCACTGATTTTAAAACAACCTTTTTCCCCTGAGTAAAGTGAAGAATTGCTGTGTGTAGTCTTTGCCCATCCCCTGTGATGGGCTTTTTTTTTGTGTTTTTTAAGCCAATCCTGCAGAGATATGCCGGGCTGGATAGCAAAAAGGCCACCAGCCCGGCTTTCTGTCTTATTTACTGTAAGAAACCTCAACTGTCATGTTGGCGCGCTGTTTCTTCCAGATAAGGTTGCGATATTGCGACCCCGGAATGATGTCGATACTGCCACTTCCGGCCTTATCTTTTTCCCCGATAATGATTTGGGTAAATTCCTGGTTGAATATTTTTGCTGCATAGGTCGGCCATCTGTAACGGTCCAGTTCAGCATCATCGATCCTGACGCTATGTTGCTCAACCACCACGCCGCTGCTGTTTTTCACTTTAATCGTCACGACGGTGTCCTTTTCCAGGTCAGTCATGTGCTTATTACCATAAGCGCCAACTTCTTCGACCCAGGGGTTTTCAGCCGCACTCAGGAGAGTAAATTCAGCGCTCAGCGTGTTTTTCTTCTCCAGCGGGAACCACAGCAGATTACGGAAACCGCTGCCGGTTACGGTGTTGAAATTACCGTCCTTCAGTTCACCGGCGATGACGTTGGTTGACTGCTGGCTGTTGATTATCTGCGCCAGTCGGTGCGGCCATGATGTTTTATCAAGAGCCTGACGGCCATTAATGAAATAATGCGTCTCCAGCACCTGGCCCGAAACTTTATCTTTAATGTTCAGCATCATGGTGGCATCCGCAGGCATACCATTACCACCATCGATGGGCATTACATCGCCCCACTCTTTACCCCGCACTACCGCATAGGTTTTGCGCTTCACATCCACCTTGTAAGCATCTTTTTTGTCCTGATGCAGCCAGATATGGTTCAGGTAGCTGGAGCCACTGGCAGGAATAATCACGCCCCCTCTTGGACGCCCTGCTTCAACAATGCCTTTGGGGAAATAGCTATTGACCGCAGTCGCGACCTCGAAGGGCCAGTCCCACTGCCCTGGATTAATGATTTTCTTGTCCAGGCTGATGGTTTTACTAGTCTGACGATTGGTCAGAATCACTTCAAAGTATTGATGTGCCGGAAGATCACCATCATTCAGCTGATACTGACTGTCCCAATAGGGATAGGTGTCGCTGAAATTAAAACGGACTTCTCTGAGGAAACGCACTGCATCATTTTGTGCCGCCGTACCCATTGGCAGACCATCCTGATTTTTTAGCGGTGTAGAAAAGTGGTTGATTCGCGTACATGCTAAAGAACACACAGATGACATAATCGTGCGAAATTTGCCCTCCACACGGTGACCATGCGCATACGGACCTTTCGAGTTCGAGCCTACATTATGTCCCAGGCCAAAGTTATGCCCTATTTCGTGAGCCAGAGTATGCCATCCTGTGGCAACAGAGCATCCTACCGCCACCACACTCGTTCTTAGACCCAGATGAGCCATTCCACAGTTAGTGCTACCATCTTTTACGATTAAAGTAATAAGATCAGCATGTGTTTCTGCCTTTTTCTCTGCCACCAGTTTACCCAACGGTGTACCGGCCGTAATCATTTGATTAATCATCGTAGTTATAGCCGTCTCATCGATCTTTGAATCAATAACTCCGGCCACATCGAACTGAATGTGCGTTTCACTGTCTGCATAACTTTGATTCAATTTATCGTTGAGGTAACCTGCGAAAAGTATTGGGTTACCTCCAAAGTCCCCACGGGACTGATTAGTATAAAGATATAAAACCCTTATTCTGGCCGGTGTCGTATCCGTGCTTAATGTTTCTCTCTCGCTTTGGGCATCACTTAACTCATGTTGATGAGCTTCCGCCTTTTCGTCGGTGACAGTATCGTTTTCATCTTCATGAAAATCTGATGCATCAACTTTCACCAGCGCCTGTAAGCCTTCAGTTACCGGATAAATTTCATAATAAGACCCATCGTTTAGCGTAATGCCGCCGTTGATTTTCCCATCGCGAACCGAAAAAGTGGCCTCTCCCTGACCATTTTCCGCCTTACCCCGCCAGATATCATTACCAACATTATCTTTTTCCAGTGAGATGGCTTTGATTTCGATTTCCTGTCCGTTATCTCTGGCCTTAAACCCGAAGGATGAAGAGCGACTTAATAAAATATTCTGATTAATGTTAACCAGCTGGTAATCCCTGTGATTATTCTGGAGACTTCTTAACAGCGGCGTATCCGGCCCATTGGGATCTTTCGCCGCCACGCTGAACAACTGCGGTGCGGAAAGAACTGAGGTGGATAATGTTGAGGCAATAAGGGTAAATAACAACTTCTGTCTAAATGTGAACAAAATCATTAATCCTGAGATGAAAATATTATTCTGTGGCTTGTTCCAGCTGGCTGCATATAAAAGCAGCCAGCCGGATGTCAGGCTTTATTTACTGAAGGTCACCACCACCGTCTGGTTAGCACGGTCTTTCTTCCACATGTAGTTAAGATACTGCGACCACTCCACCACTTTAATGCTGCCATCGGCCTGCTTGCCGCCCAGCCTGATTTGCGTCATGGATTTATTAATTTCATGCGCCAGATAGGCCGGCCAGCGGTAACGGCTGAGGTACTCGCCATCCTTTCCATCAGGAATCTCGACGCTGCGTTGTTCCACCACCGAGCCGCTGCTGTTTTTAACGGCGACAGTAATGGTGGTGCCCGAGGCTAAATCGGTCTGGAATCGGTCACCGAAGATATCCTTCTGTTCAACCCAGGGGTTCTCTGCAATATTCAGGGTGGAAAATTCCGCCATCAAATCGTTCTTCTTATCCAGCGGGAACCACAACCGGTTGCGGAAACCACTGCCGGTGACGGTGTTGAAAATTCCGTCCTTCAGTTCTCCGGCAATCAGATTCGGTGAATTGTGGCTATTGATCACCTGAGCCAGCTGGTGCGGCCATGATGTGGAGGTAAGCTGCTCACCATCATTATTGAAATAATATTTCTCCAGCGCCTGGCCTGAAGTTTTATTCTTAATGGTCAGCACTACCGTGGTGTTTGGGGCCACACCGTCGCCGCCACTAATCGCCATCAAATCAGCCCATTTGTTCCCTCTGACGACAGCATAGGTATTACGTTTGATATCAACTTTATAGTTTTGTAATTTATCCTGATGCAACCAGATATAGTTTTCATAACTGGATCCGTTTTTCGGTACAATACTACCATCATCAGTCAGCAATCCTGCAGCAACAGCGTCTTTAGGGAAGAATTTATTGACTGCCACGGATAACTCATATGGCCAACTCCATTCACCAGCGTTGATAATAATATGGTCAAGGATTTGCTGCTTATTAGTTTGTCGATCTGTCAGGCTGACTTCAAAAAACTGATTCGCTGGCAATGCACCGCCATTAAGTTGGTGTTGTTTTTCCCAGTCAGGAAAGTAATTCGCAACAATAAAACGTCTTTCCCTGATATGGCGCACAGCATCATTACTTGCCGCCGTACCTACCGGCTGACCATGAGAAGATTTATTTGGCGTAGAAAAATAGTCCACTTTTGGGCAGGACGGCGAACATTCTTTTGACATAATTGTACGGAACTTGCCTGGCACCCCATAACCGTTGGCATAGGGTGGCCATGTTGCCTCATCTTCATTGTGTTTTAATCCGAAGTTATGACCGGTCTCATGTGCCAACGTTCTGGTTTTGACCGCACAATCCACATTAACAACACTGTTTGGTCCCCAACCATCAGCTGTTCCGCATAATTCGTTAGCTTTCGATATTAATACCACAAGGTCGGCTCGCGTTTCTGCTCGCTTTTCAGCGACCAGTTTACCTAATGTAGTCGTGGCTTTCCCCATTTGTGCTCGCATACTATCCATTCTACCTTCATCCATTTTTGCATCGACAGCCCCTACCGATTCAAATTGAGTGAAGGTCTCACTTCTTGAATGGCTAATATTTAACTCACCGGTAAGATAGGTAGCATATCTGGCGGGGTCTTCCTGAAATTTATCACGAGTTTGGTTTGTATAAACATACAGTATTTTTATTCTGGCTGGGGTCGTGCTGGTAGTGAAATTTTCCTTGTTATTCAACTTTTCATTAACTTCATGGAATTTCTCTGTTGCCGCATCATCCCAGACATCATCATGCTCGTCTGCTGAGATATGAGAGGTATCTATTTTCACCAGCGCATATAAACCCCGAGCAACAGGATAGAACTCATAAAAAGAGCCATCACTCAGCCGGATGCTGCCATTCACACCTCCGTCATTGATGGCAAAAGTAGCCGTGCTTTGTTCGTCTTCTGAACCTCCCCGCCAGATATCAATACCACTGGCATCTTTCATCAGAGATGTAGCACGGATTTCAACCGGTTCCCCCCCACCTTCCATCGCAATCTGGAATGATGACGATCGGCTTAACAATATATCCTTATTGATATTTACCAGTTTGTAATCTTTATGTTCTTCCTGGAGAGTTCTTAAAAGAGGAGAGTCCTGTCTATTAACATCTTTCTCGACAATGCTAAACAGCTGGGGAGCAGCCAGAACTGATGATGAAAGTGCCGATGCAATGACGGCAAATAAAAATTTCTTCTTGAAGGTGCGCAAAATAACTAATCCTGAATTAATAAAACCGAAAAGGGTATTTTATTAAAAATCAGGAAATGACCAATACGGTTGCCCTACATCAGCTTCAGGAACCGGGGAGGATTTCAGAGGAATTTCCTGATGGTGGTCAGGAACGGCTTGCGAAGATATGGATATTATTTCATAGCAGAATTACGGCTGGCTATCTGTAAAGCCAGCCGGATGTCAGGCTTTATTTACTGAACGTCACCACCACCGTCTGGTTAGCACGATCTTTCTTCCACATGTAGTTAAGATACTGCGACCCCGCCACCACTTTAATGCTGCCATCGGCCTGCTTGCCGCCCAGCCTGATTTGTGTCATCGATGTATTAACCTCATGCGCCAGATAGGCTGGCCAGCGATAACGGCTGAGATACTTTCCATTTTCATCATCAGGAATAGCGACTTTGTGCTGTTCCACCACCGTACCGCTGCTGTTTTTGACAGCGACGGTAATGGTGGTGCCCGAGGCTAAATCGGTCTGGAATCTGTCACCGAAGATATCCTTCTGTTCAACCCAGGGATTCTCTGCAATGTTCAGGGTAGAAAACTCCGCCGTCAGATCATTCTTTTTATCCAGCGGGAACCACAGCCGGTTACGGTAACCGCTGCCGGTAACGGTGTTTAAAATTCCGTCCTTCAGTTCTCCGGCAATCACGTTAGATGAATTATGGCTATTGATTGTCCGTGCCAGCTGGTTTGGCCATGTTGTCGCGGCCAGGTGTTCTCCATCATTATTGAAATAATATTTCTCCAGTGCCTGACCTGAAGTTTTATTCTTAATGGTCAGCACCACCGTGGTGTTTGGGGCCACGCCGTCACCGCCGCTGATGGCCATCACATCAGCCCATTTGCTTCCCCTAACAACAGCATAAGTGCTTCGTTTGATATCAACTTTGTAGTTTTGCAATTTGTCCTGATGCAACCAGATATAATTTTCATAGCTGGACCCGTTTTTGGGAACGATTTTACCTTCATCAGTCAACAATCCCGCGGCAATAGCGTCTTTGGGGAAGAAATTATTGACTGCGACGGATAACTCATATGGCCAGTCCCATTCACCCGGTTTGGTAATAGCATAATCAAGAATCTGTTGCTTATTAGTTTGTCGGTCTGCCAGGTTGATTTCAAAAAACTGATTCGCTGGCAGTGCACCACCATTAAGTTGGTGCTGCTTTTCCCAGTCCGGATGCATTGCCGCCATAATAAATCGACGTTCTTTGATAAAACGCACGGCGTCATTACCTGTTGCGGTGCCAATAGGCACACCCTTATAGCTTTTCAAAGGATCAGAAAAGTTATTAACTGCCTCACAGCCGCCACATCGTTTTGACATAATCGTCGAGAAATAACCTGGTACACGATAACCATGCGCATAACGCGGCCAGGTCAGTTCTTTTTCCCCATGATTAAGTCCGAAATTATGTCCGATTTCATGAGCCAGGGCCCGAACGCCCACAGCACACGTGGTATGCACTACAGTTGCCCATTTATCTTTTTGCGCGGTGCCGCATGCCTGATAGGCTTCTGAAATAATCACCACCAGATCGGCCCGTGTTTCCGCTCTTTTTGCCGCAACCTGTTTTCCCAGTGCGTTATCGGTTTTTTGCATCTGAGCTAACATGCTATACATGGTACCCTCATCCATTTTGGTATCCAGCACCCCTGCAACATCGAACTGAACCAGCGTATCGCTATTTGCATAGGTCTTATTCAATTCGCTATTCATCTGAGCGGCTTTCAGTGCCGAATCAGGGGAAAACCAATGGCGTGACTGATTGGTATAAACATATAACAACCTCAATCTGACCTGTTCGGTACTGGTATTGCGGCTTTCATTTTCACTCAACACCTGATTGATTGTCCGTTCATGCGCTGGGGGCGTTTCATCTGCAATCACGTCATTATTGTCACTCTCCAGCGTTGAAGTATCGATTTTGACCAAAATTTGCCGATCCTGATCGACAGGAAAAACCTCATAATAAGACCCGTCATTCAGTCGAATAGAACCCGTAATCTTGCCATTATTCATCGCAAATGATGCGGTGCTTTTTTCATCATCTGCATTCCCCTGCCATATGTGCATACCATTGCTATCTTTTCTCAGCGAAGTTCCGTGAATCTCTACAGGCGGCATTTTTTCATTATTATTGAACAGAAAAACAGACGCCTCATTTTCCAGTAGCGCCTTATCTACACTGATAAAATCAACATTCTGGTATTGCTGTCTTAAATGTTGCAACCTCGTGGCTTCCTGATCAGTTGTATCTTTATCAACAACAGTGAAGAGCTGAGGAGCGGCGAACACAGTAGAAGAAAATGTGGAAGCCATAATAGTGATGAGCCATTTACGTTTAAATTTTAACAAAACCCGTTTCTCCGGTTAAATAAATTCCCACATTAATAATGGAAGAATTAAAGAAGAGATAAATAGAGCATCCCTGAATCATTCCGGAGTTAACTAATAAAGAAAATATTTCACTGAAGAAAAGGGGGTAGATATTAAGAAGGAGATATGAAAGTTTGACAGTGACCGATATTTATTATTTCAAACGAAACGTTCCGGACTCGCTCCGGAACGTTTCAGTTTTCATGCCTTATGACTTCCCGGCATCCAGCTCCGCCAGACTCAGCCAGGTTTCCACCACCGTATCCGGATTCAGGGACAGGCTATCGATCCCCTCTTCCATCAGCCAGGCAGCAAAGTCCTGATGGTCGGACGGTCCCTGCCCGCAGATACCAACGTATTTACCCTGTTTCTTCGCTGCCTGAATTGCCATCGACAGCAGCGCTTTCACTGCATCGTTACGCTCATCAAACAACGCCGAAACCACGCCGGAGTCACGATCAAGACCCAGCGCCAGCTGCGTCATATCGTTGGAACCGATGGAGAAACCATCAAAGTATTGCAGGAACTGATCGGCCAACAACGCATTGGACGGGATCTCACACATCATGATCACCTTCAGACCATTCTCACCCCGTTTCAGACCCTGCTTCGCCAGTTCCTCAACCACCGCCTCCGCCTGAGCCACGGTACGCACAAACGGAATCATGATTTCGACGTTAGTCAGACCCATGTCATTGCGCACGCGTTTGACGGCGGCACATTCCAGGGCAAAACAATCGCGGAAGCTGTCGGCAACATAACGGCCCGCGCCACGGAAGCCCAGCATCGGGTTTTCTTCTTCCGGCTCGTAACGTTCACCACCGACCAGGTTGGCGTACTCATTGGATTTGAAATCAGACAAACGCACGATGACGCGTTTTGGCGCAAATGCGGCACCCAGAGTGGCGATTCCTTCCGTCAGGCGTGCAATGTAGAACTCAACCGGATCGTCAAAGCCTTTCATCATTTGACGAATTTCCTGCTGCAATTCTGGCGTCTGTTGATCAAACTCCAGCAGCGCTTTTGGATGCACGCCAATCATGCGGTTGATGATGAATTCCAGACGCGCCAGCCCCACCCCTTCATTGGGCAGACAGGCGAAGTCAAATGCGCGATCCGGGTTACCGACGTTCATCATGATTTTCAACGGCAGGTCCGGCAGGCTATCCACCTGCGAGCTGGTCACTTCAAAATCAAGCAAATCGTCATACACGTAACCGGTATCACCCTCAGCGCAGGAGACGGTGACTTTGTGGCCGTCTTTCAAACGATCGGTGGCGTCACCGCAACCCACAACCGCCGGAATGCCCAGCTCACGCGCAATGATTGCCGCGTGGCAGGTACGTCCACCACGGTTGGTGACAATCGCCGAGGCTTTTTTCATGATCGGTTCCCAGTCCGGGTCGGTCATGTCGGTGACCAGCACATCGCCTTTCTCGATACGGTTCATCTGGCTGATGTCCTGAATTACCTTCACTTCACCGGCACCGATGCGGTGACCAATGGCGCGTCCTTCCACCACCACTTTGCCTTTGCCCTGCAAAGTGTAACGTTCCATCACCTGGCCGTTAGAACGCACCGTCTCCGGGCGCGCCTGGACGATAAACAATTTGCCGGTGTGACCGTCTTTGGCCCACTCGATATCCATCGGGCGTTTGTAATGCTGCTCGATAAGGACCGCCTGACGCGCCAGCGCCTGCACTTCCTCATCAGTCAGACAGAAATGATCGCGCTCGGCCTCCGCCACATCTTCAATACGTACCTGCTTGCCGTGCTCATGGGAGTCGGCATAAACCATGCGTACTTTTTTCGAACCCATATTACGTCGCACAATCGCCGGGCGATTCGCCGCCAGCGTTGGTTTGTGCACGTAGAATTCATCGGGGTTAACGGCACCCTGCACCACCATTTCACCCAGGCCGAGCGCCGCAGTGATAAATACCACCTGATCAAAGCCGGATTCGGTATCGATGGTGAACATGACGCCTGAGGAGGCGAGATCGGAACGCACCATGCGCTGGATACCCGCCGACAGCGCTACCCCGCGATGGTCGTAGCCCTGATGCACACGATAAGAGATGGCGCGATCGTTAAATAAAGAAGCATAAACGTGCTTCACGGCCACCATCACCGCATCAATGCCCTGCACATTGAGGAAAGTTTCTTGCTGTCCGGCAAAGGAGGCGTCTGGCATATCTTCTGCGGTAGCAGAAGAACGCACCGCAAAGGAAGCGTCCGCATCATCAGAGGATAATTGCTGATAAGCATCATGAATCGCCGTCTCCAGCTCCGGCTGGAATGGGGTATCCACCACCCATTGACGGATCTGCTTACCCGCTTTCGCCAGTTCATCGACATCGTCAATATCGGTCTTGTCCAGCAGGTCATAGATACGCTGGTTCAGCCCGCTTTGATCGAGAAACTGATTAAAAGCATAAGATGTGGTCGCATAGCCATTGGGTACAGCCACACCCAGCGACGACAAATTGGTAATCATTTCACCCAGAGAGGCGTTTTTTCCTCCCACCCGATCAACATCATGCATGCCAAGCTGGTTGTACCAGAGCACTAGCGGCTGTTCGCCTTTATTGGACATCGAGATTATCCTTTTAAATGATTGGGGGCACATGGAACATTTTGCTATTCGCAAATACAGCCTGGCACAACCGTTAAATAAAGACTAAGTGTTGAATCGTTAAAGCAGTGAAAGAAATGAAAAATCGGATTAGTACCCGCAATTAGCAGAGTTGCGCAACGCACTCAATTAACGCTAACAGATTGCTTCAGCGATAAAATTCCCATTTTCAGAGGGTTAGCTGTTGCATTTTGTTGCGCAACAGAATCGGACTTTATTTTGTGCGCGAAGCAAAATAACCGGGAAAAAGGATGATTTCCAAAACGCCATTTCATCTATATTGGTATTTAGATTAATACGCAGCTTGCGATGTTGTTTGTCATATGGATATTTCGTTTTATTATCCTGTAAAATGAAATTTCAACAACGCTAATGTTACGCAAAAGTTACCATGAGGATATTTCCCATTATGAGTGCTGAACGCAGCGTGTTCTATATTTCCGATGGCACCGCCATCACTGCTGAAGTGCTGGGCCATGCGGTGCTGTCACAGTTTCCGGTCAATACCAATAGCGTAACCCTGCCCTTTGTTGAAAATGTGCAGCGCGCACAGGCAGTTAAAGCGCAAATTAACGCGCTATATCAGCAAAGTGGCGTACGCCCGCTGGTGTTCTTCTCTATCGTGACGCCCGATGTGCGGGAAATTATTCTGGAGAGCGAGGGATTTTGTCAGGACATCGTGCAGGCGCTGGTTGGTCCGCTGCAAAGTGAGCTGGGGGTGCCTTCCATGCCGGTTGCCCATCGCACCCACGGGCTGACAGCCAGCAATCTCGGCAAATACGATGCACGCATCGCCGCCATCGATTACACCCTGGCACATGACGATGGGATTTCCCTGCGCGGCCTGGAAGATGCTCAGGTGATCCTGCTCGGGGTGTCACGTTGTGGTAAAACACCTACCAGCCTCTATCTGGCGATGCAATTTGGCGTACGTGCCGCCAACTATCCTTTTATCGCCGATGATATGGATAACCTGAAACTGCCGCCCGCACTGCGTGCTCATCAGCATAAATTATTTGGCCTGACCATCGACCCCGAGCGCCTGGCAGCCATCCGCCAGGAGCGCGCCGAAAATACGCGTTATGCCTCAATGCGCCAGTGTCGGCTTGAAGTCGGTGAGGTGGAAGCGTTGTTCCGCACCCACCAGATTCGTTACCTCAACAGCACCAATTACTCAGTAGAAGAGATCGCCACCAAAATCCTCGACATTATGGGGCTGACGCGCCGCATGTATTAACGTTCGGGACGGTGGCTGACGCGCTTGTAAAGCGGGGCTGCCGTCTTATTTTATTTCCTTTCGCTTTAGCAGGTTGAAATCGCAGGTTAATGGTTTATTGTGACCACCATCACTTCCCGGTATTTCACCGTTGCGAAGAACAGATTTTCGAGAATCCCAATGAACAAAACTGATGAACTGCGTACCGCGCGCATTGGCAGCCTGATAATGCCAGCCGCTTTAGCGCAAAAACACCCCATTTCGGCGGAGATTGCCGCCAGTGTCACGACAGCGCGTCAGCGCATTGCCCGCATCCTCACCGGAGAAGATCCGCGCCTGCTGGTGATTATCGGTCCCTGCTCACTGCACGACCCAAAAGCAGCGCTGGAGTATGCCGCACGCCTCAATGTGCTGCGCGAAAAGTACCAGGATCGACTTGAAATTGTGATGCGCGCCTATTTTGAAAAGCCGCGCACCGTGGTGGGCTGGAAAGGTCTGATCTCCGATCCCGACCTGGATGGCAGCTATGATGTCAATCGCGGCATTGCCATTGCGCGCCAGCTGTTGCTGGATATCAACGCCACGGGGATGCCTACCGCCACTGAATTTCTCGATATGGTGATCGGCCAGTTTATTGCTGACCTGATCAGCTGGGGCGCAATTGGTGCCCGCACCACCGAAAGCCAGATTCATCGTGAAATGGCTTCAGCGTTATCCTGCCCGGTTGGTTTTAAAAATGGCACCGACGGGAATGTGCAAATTGCCGTGGATGCGATTCGTGCCGCCCGCGCCAGCCATATGTTCCTGTCGCCGGATAAGAATGGCCAGATGACCATTTATCAAACCAGCGGCAATCCGCATGGCCATGTGATTCTTCGCGGTGGTCGTCAGCCTAATTACCATGCCGATGATGTGGCGGCAGCGGCGGCGAACCTGCGTGATTTCAATCTGCCGGAACAGCTGGTGATTGATTTCAGCCATGCCAACTGTCAGAAGCAACATCGTCGTCAGCGTGACGTAGCGCTGGATGTTGCGGCACAGATCCGCGCCGGTTCTCGTGCTGTCGCCGGGGTGATGATTGAGAGTTTCCTGCAGGAAGGCAACCAGAAGGTGGTCAGCGGCGAACCGCTGGTTTACGGCCAATCCATCACCGATCCTTGCCTCGGCTGGGATGATAGCGCAGAAGTGCTGGCGCAACTGGCTGCCGCCGTCGACAGCCGTTTTTAATCGCCTGAATTAGCTGGAGCAGCTCACCTCCAGCGTTTTCCCCCACTCAGGTGGCCGTTGGCGCAGTTCCGCGCTGACGGCTTCATCACTGAACGGTTGCTGCAAAGCCAGATGCAGACGCTCAAGCGCTGCAGTTTCACCGCGTTCAACCTCATCAATCACCTGCTGGGCAAGATAATTACGCAACACCAGCGCCGGATTCGCGCCTTTCATCACCTTCTGCCGTTCTTCATCACTGGCTTCGTCCTGTAACAGACGCTGGCGATAGCCTTCATACCAGCGATCAAACGCATCCCGGTCGATAAATTCATCCCGCAGCGGTGAGCGTATTTGCTGTTGTTGGGTGTCGCTGAGCAGACGGAAAGTCAGCGTGTAGTCGCTGCGTTCCTGGGTCATCAGCGCCAGCAATCCGGTAAGAATCACGTTGTCATTGGCGTCCGGCGTCAGCAGACCAAGTTTAGCGCGCATTTTCTCGCCCCATACCCGCATCAGTTCCGGTTCGTAGTGGCTCAGCGCCTGCTTCAGTTGTTCGGTGGTCATTAACCCGGACAACGCGTGTGCCAGACGGTTGAGATTCCACAATCCCACCGCAGGCTGGTTATCGAAGGCATAGCGCCCCTGATAATCACTGTGATTGCAGATAAAGTTCGGCTGGTAATCGTCGAGAAAACCATAGGGACCGTAATCAATGGTCAGCCCGAGCAGCGACATGTTATCGGTGTTCATCACCCCGTGGGCAAAACCGACACTTTGCCACTGGGCGATCAGGCTGGCGGTGCGTTTCACAATATCGGTGAACCACAACAGATAACGGTCAGCCTGATCCTGCAATGCCGGCCAGTGATGACGAATGGCATAGTCAGCCAACTGCCTTACCTTATCCTGCTCGCCACCATAGTAAAAATGTTCAAAGTGGCCGAAACGTAAATGACTTTCGGCGATACGCATCAGCATCGCGCCACGTTCCTGGGTTTCCCGCAACACCGGTTCATCACCAATCGCCAGGCTAAGGGCGCGCGTGGTGGGGATACCCAAATGGTGGAGTGCTTCTGAAGCGAGAAATTCGCGCACCGTGGAACGGATTACCGCTCGCCCGTCACCCATGCGCGAGTAAGGCGTCAACCCGGCACCTTTCAGATGCCAGTCGAGTTTACGTCCGTCTGCCAGCAATTGCTCACCCAGCAGGATGCCGCGCCCGTCGCCGAGCTGTCCGGCCCAGACACCGAACTGATGGCCGCTGTAGACCTGTGCCAGTGGCTCCTGCCCCGGTAATAACGCCTGCCCAGCCCATACGCCATGTCCGTCACCACTGAACAAGGCGGGGTCTAGCGCCATCTCTGCCGCCAGAGGGGCGTTGTGATACAACAGACGTCCGCCCTGTAACGGGGTGGGTGCCAGTGAACTGTAGAATCCCGGCAACTCCCGCTGCCAGCTATTGGTAAACTGCATAGTCACTCCGCGAGGTGCTCAGTTTTCAGACACCACGATTGGTTTGAGAATCAATGGTTATTGTAACGCGGGCACTACCGGGGCGACAGACGAAAGGTTTACTGCTGTGACGGAGAATTAAGGGTTACGTCGGGATATATCAGATCGTTTAAGCGTTCGGCTTTGACCACCGGAAACAGGCCGCCCTGCAGGTGGGCACCACTCAGTTCCGTCACTTTCTCCAGCATGGCAGCATCATCAATACCGCAAATAATAATCTGCGATGCATTGCTGCCGAAATTGTCTATAACCGTCTGAATAAAGGGTATAAAAGATGCACGTTTCGCCAGTCCCTGAATAAAGTTTTTATCCAGTTTTAACACGCTGAAGAGATTATCATAAACCGCATTTGCCGGAGTGGCTCCAGCGCCGAATTGTGAAAGCGATAAACGAAATTCACTTTTTAGCGCACTCAAAAGCGGATGCGATTTCCCCTGCGATAATTGGGGGAACGTTTCGCTGATATCCAAAACAATAAACGGCAGTTGTTTGAATTTTCTTAACAGAAATTCACTATCCAGCAGCGTTTCCGCCATTGAATCATCAATACGAACCAAAGCGATAATTTGATTTAACTCAAAAAAGTCACGGTACTTTTCCAGCAGTGTCAGTTGGCTCTGCAACAGGCGCAATTGCTGTGCATCGTCTAATTGCGGCAATAGCAAATCCTGCGGCAGCGTGATTGGTGCGCTGTCGTGGACAAATTGCGTAACCAGTTCAACCGCAGTTAACTGGCCCGCTAATGAATAGGCTGGATAAAACCAGGTTTCCGACTGATAGTCGGCAGATAAATGAACTTTCATTTTTAACAGCCAGAAGCAGTGGCGATTGGCGCATCGTATATCAATGAAAACGCTCAGGCAATAGGAGCAAACGTTAGAAGACAGCTGCTTTTATGCCTGATTGCGTCTTTTTCATGCTGAAATAATCCTTAAGCCAAATAACCAACGAACATTATCCATACCGATTAATTACATTAAGGCATTATAGATAGTATTAAATGCCCCTGGGGTAAAGTGCCATTTTAAAAAAGAGCATTTTTAGGGCTAAGAAATTTAATTTAAGTACAGAAATCAGCAGCAGAGTTTTGGCTAAACGAGCGTATAAGGTAAATAGAATCTAAATACGGCGAGCCTGCCAGAAGACTTTCCGCCAGTAAACATTATCCAGCGATGACCGAATGACACCCTGACTGGTTGAAGCATGAATGAAGGTGTTATCGGTATCATAAATGCCAACATGTAAGCCATTCTCACCGCTCCCGGTTTTGAAGAAGACTAAATCACCAGGTAACAGATCATTTTTATCAATTCGGGTGCCGATATCACTTTGCTCATCGGTAGAGCGCGGTAATTGCAGATCGAATTTATCGCGGAAGGTGAGATATACAAAACCAGAGCAATCGACACCGCCCCGGCTGAGTCCACCGTAGCGATAAGGAGTGCCGTGCCAATTGCTAAGCTGGTCGTTAAGTTGAGCGATGACGGTGATGGAGTCGGACAAGCGACCATTGGGCGGCGGCGCATGATGGCTACACCCCGCCAGCAATAGCGCCAGGATCAGAATCATCAGCCGCATCAGAAAAATCCTTAAATCCGTTGCCCGAGCAATACTTTAGCGGCAAAAGCCCATCCCGTGCAAGGCATTGCCCTTCAGGACACTAGTAATAGCGCCCCTTGCGGCGTTTCGATGCGCTGGAAATCGATTTGGTAGAGTGGGCCGAGTTGTTCAGCGGTCAGCACACTGTCAGGCGTACCCTGTGCCACCATCGCTCCCTGATGCATCAGCCACACCCGCCCGGCATGACGCAGGCTATGGTTAAGGTCGTGGCCACTGGCAACAACGGTTATTCCCGCCTGGCACAGCTGCGCCAGTAAGGTATCGACCGCACGCTGTTGCGCCACATCCAGTGCACTCATGGGTTCATCCAGAATCAGCAACCTGCCACGCGGATTAATCGCCGGATGAATTTGCAGCACCACCGCCGCCAGCCGCACCCGTTGCCACTCGCCACCGGAAAGTTGCGTCAGGTTGCGCATCAGCTTGTCCTGTAAACCCATCAGTTCAAGGATTAGCATCAACACCGGGTCCGTCTCCGGCGTCACCTGCAATAAATGCATACGCAGATAGTGCCACACCGGCATCTGGCCGGGTGGTGGTTGCTGCTGCGGTAACCAGGCACGCTGCTGGGCCAGCGCTGCGCCATTTAGCTGATCTAATGGCTGGCCGGAGAAGCGTATTTCACCAGCGGCGGGTAATAATCCCGCCAGCACGTTAAGCAGGGTACTCTTCCCTGCCCCATTCGGCCCAACCAGATGGACCAGCTCACCCGTTTGCAGATGAAGGTCAACGGGTGCCAGACGTCCTTTGACGCTGACACCCTGGCACTGCATCAGCATCGATTACGCCAGCGCCTGCTTGATACGGGTAATAATGGTCGCATCATCTGGCGTCATATCCGGTGCAAAACGCGCCACGACGTCACCCTGTTTGTTAATCAGGAATTTTTCGAAATTCCACAGGATATCGCCAGGGGTTTTCGGCGCGCGGCCTTTGCTTTCCATACGCTCATAAAATCCGCTGCCTTCCGGACGCAACGCTTCCGGTTGTGCAGCCACCAGTTGGCTATATAACGGATGACGTGCCGGACCATTGACGTCGGTTTTTTCGAACATCGGGAAAGTCACACCATAGGTGACGCTGCAAAAAGTTTTGATCTCTTCGCTGCTACCCGGTTCCTGCTCCAGAAACTGGTTGCACGGGAAACCGAGTACACTGAAGCCTTCTGCCTGCCAGGCTTTTTGCAGCGCTTCCAGTTGCTCGTACTGCGGTGTCAGGCCACATTTCGATGCCACATTCACCACCAGCAGGACCTTACCCTGCCACTGCGCCAGCGTGGTTTTTTCACCGTCAAGTGTCACCAGTTCTGTTTGATAAATGCTCATTGTCAATTCCTGTTGTGAATACAAAGGGAGCCAGCCACAGCTAGCGCGAGGATTTTACTAATAACACAATAAAGAGCGGAGCACCGAGTGTGGCCGTGACCACGCCAATCGGCAATTCAGCTGACGTCAGCACCAGTCGGGCAATAATGTCGGCACCCAGCAACACCGCCGCACCGGCGAGCGCGGCGGCCGGCAGCAGATAACGATGGTCGCTGAAGCCACTCAATCGCAGCAAATGTGGGATCACCAGCCCGACAAAACCAATGGCACCGGCCATCGCTACGCTGACTCCAACCAGCCAGCCCATGGTCAGCACCAGCAGATTGCGCCACAGTAACAGCGGTAATCCCAGCTGGCGTGCAGAAGTCTCTCCCAACGCCAGCAGATTGAGCACGCGCGCGGTCGCAATCAACGCGAGGATGGCGGGGATTAACGCCAGCATCATCCAGCCATAGCGCCAGTCGATGCCGCTAAAACCGCCCATCATCCAGTACATCAACTGCCGCAGGTCGAGGCTGGTGCTGAAATAAACTGCCCAGGTCATGACAGCACTGCAAATAATGCCCAGTGCCACACCGGTCAGCAGCAAACGGCTGACGGAAAGATGGCGATGGGCGAAGTGCAGCAGGATTAAGGTAATCAGTAGCGCCCCGGCCATCGCCGCCAGCGCCAGACTCCACAATGAGCCATTACCGAGCATTACGCCAAGTACCAGGCCAATACCGGCACCATTGGAGACGCCTAGCAGACCGGGTTCGGCCAGCGGATTATTGAACAACGCCTGCATCACGACCCCACATACCGCCAGTGCTGCCCCCACCAGCAGCACCGCCAGCGTACGGGGCAAGCGTAATTGCCAGACAAACAGGTCCGCGTCGGCGGAAAACCAGTGCGTGGGGGCAATCCAGCTATCGCCAGCGCACAGGCTTACCACCATCAGGATAATAACCAACGCGCAGAGCGTGATAAGCCAGCGTTGGCTGCGGCGGTCCGCCTGGCGGCCCAGCTGATCCAGCAGAGTCATAAATAAGATTGGCTGAGAAAACAGAGATTTGATTGTAGTGAGATTACAGCAAAAAGAAAGGTCACGATTGCGGCGTCAGGGCGACGCCGCAGGATCAGGCATTAATTACGTGGCGGAATCGGCTGACCATTGTGGTTATCACGTTGGTCATGATTCGGCTGCTGCTGAGGTTTGTTATCGTGCTGCGGCTTGTTATCGTGCTGCGGCGGGCGTTGCTGCGGTGCTTTATTGCCCGGATGCTGTGCCTGCCAGCCGTTACCGTTCCAGTAACCGTGTGGGCCTTTGGTTCCGACGCGGCGGTTGTGGTGTTGCTGCCACCATGACGGTGAACGCCAGTCATAACCATCCCAGAAGTAACCACGTTTATCCTGGTCACCGATATGAATCGATACGCCCGGGGTGTTGATGTTTACGGAAACATTCGCATTGGCGAGCAGCGGCATTCCTAACAGGATGCTTAATAAAAGTGCTGTCTTTTTCATCAGCTTAACCTCTTGTTTTGTGTTGCCGCTGTTATAACAAAAGCGCGTAAGAGGTCACTATCAGTAAGTGCCGATTTTCATGCTATTTTCCGCGCACTTACGAAATCCTTACACTATGGAAAAAGCATGGAGAACGTTGATTTTCTGACCAAAATAAAAAAGGCCGCTAAGCGGCCTTTTTGTTTTACTGAAATCAGTCAGCATCCTTGGGTGACGCGTTCTCGACGCGGCTTTTCAACTTCTGACCGGGACGGAAGGTCACCACACGGCGGGCCGTAATTGGAATATCTTCCCCGGTTTTCGGGTTTCTGCCCGGACGCTGGTTTTTGTCACGCAGATCAAAATTACCAAATCCGGACAGTTTAACCTGTTCTCCGTTTTCCAACGCGCGGCGAACCTCTTCAAAAAATAGCTCGACCAACTCTTTGGCGTCGCGTTTGCTCAGCCCGAGCTTTTCAAACAGGTACTCTGACATTTCAGCTTTTGTAAGCGCCATAGGTTCAATCCCTCAAGGTTGCCTGGAATCGCTCTTTTAATGCCGCAACACATTTGGCAACGGTCGCGGCAATCTCCTCTTCTTCGAGTGTCCGGCTGGTATCCTGCAAAATCAGGCTAATCGCAAGGCTCTTTTCACCTTCGTTTACGCCCTTACCACGGTACACGTCAAACAAGTTTACGCCAACTACCTGATTTACGCCAACTTTCTTACACTCCGCGATGATATCTGCTGCGGGCACGTTTTCAGCCACTACCACAGCGATATCGCGACGGTTCGCCGGGAAGCGTGAAATCTCGCGCGCGTCAGGCAGGACGCGGTCTGCGACCTTATTCCAAAGCAGTTCAAACACTAAGGTGCGGCCGTTGAGATCCAGCTTACGTTCCAGTTCCGGATGAACCACCCCGATAAATCCGATTCGTTCGTCGCGTAAATAAATTGCGGCGCTTTGTCCCGGATGCAGGGCAGGATTCGCTTCTGCGCGGAAAGAAATCTCATCCAGTTTGCCAGTTAAATCCAGCAGCGACTCTAAATCGCCTTTTAAATCATAGAAGTCAACCGTCTGACGCGCCAGATCCCAATGCTCTTCATAGCGATTTCCGCTCAACACGCCCGCCAGCATAAGATCCTGACGGATACCGAGATCGGCCTGAGTATCAGGAACAAAGCGCAAACCGCTTTCAAACAGGCGTACACGGCTCTGTTGACGGTTCTGGTTGTACACCACTGCGCTCAACAAACCGGTCCACAGGGACAGGCGCATCGCCGACATATCGCTGGAAATCGGGCTGGGCAGAATCAGTGCTTCTTCGCCAGGATGCAGTAATTGCTGCACTTTTGGATCGACGAAACTATAAGTGATGGCTTCCTGATAGCCTTTATCCACCAGCAGGGTTTTCGCACGTTTCAGCGACAGGTCCGCTTCACGGTGCTGGGTCATCACCAGGCCCGCTTTCACCGGCACATCAGGAATATTGTTGTAGCCGTAGATACGCGCGACTTCTTCAACCAAATCTTCTTCGATCGCCATATCGAAACGCCAGCTCGGTGCAATTGCCTGCCATTCACCGGCGGCAACGGTCACTTCACAGCCCAGACGGGTCAGAATATCGGTCACCTGCTCATCAGCAATCACATGACCAATCAGGCGATCCAGCTTCTCACGACGTAACGTGATGGTGGCGCGTGGCGGCAGTGCAGCCGCATCAGTCTGATCGATAACCGGACCGGCTTCTCCACCGCAGATCTCCAGCAACAGCTGGGTAGCACGTTCAATGGCTTTATATTGCAGTGCCGGGTCCACACCACGCTCATAACGGTGCGAAGCATCGGTATGCAGACCCTGACGGCGTGCACGGCCAGTAATGGCCAGCGGATCGAAGTAGGCACATTCGAACAGAATGTTTTGCGTCTCTTCGTTCACGCCAGAATGTTCACCACCAAAGATGCCGCCCATCGCCAGCGCTTTGTGGTGATCAGCAATCACCAGCGTATCGCTGCTGAGTTTTGCTTCACTACCGTCCAGCAGCGTCAGGCTTTCGCCCTCTTTCGCCATGCGTACCACGATGCCGCCGTCGATACGGTCAAGGTCGAAGGCATGCATCGGCTGGCCCAGCTCCAGCAGAACATAGTTGGTGATATCCACGATCGGATCGATAGAGCGGATACCGCAACGGCGCAGTTTTTCACGCATCCACAGTGGCGTAGCGGCCTTCACGTTGACGCCTTTGACGACACGGCCAAGGTAACGCGGGCAGGCAGCCGTCGCATCAACGCGAATCGGGAAGGTATCGGCAATGGTGGCTTTCACCGGCTCAATAACCGGCGCATTCAGCGGCAGACCATTCAGCACCGCCACATCACGGGCGATCCCAATAATGCCAAGGCAGTCAGCACGGTTTGGCGTCACGCTGATTTCGATGGTGTTGTCGTCGAGTTGCAGATAAGCACGGATATCGGTGCCAATCGGCGCATCAACGGGCAGTTCGATAATACCGCTGTGGTCGTCGGAAATACCCAGCTCAGAGAAGGAACACAACATCCCTTCTGACGGCTCGCCACGCAGTTTGGCGGCTTTGATTTTGAAGTCACCCGGTAATACCGCGCCTACGGTGGCTACCGCAACTTTCAGGCCCTGACGGCAGTTCGGTGCACCACAGACGATATCCAGCAGGCGATCGCCGCCAACATTGATTTTGGTAACGCGCAGTTTATCGGCGTTCGGATGCTGGCCACACTCCACCACTTCACCCACTACCACGCCATGAAAGGCACCGGCAACCGCATCCACGCCGTCCACTTCCAGACCGGCCATGGTGATCTGTTCAGCCAGCGCAGCGCTGTCCAGGGCTGGATTTACCCATTCGCGTAACCAGAGTTCACTGAATTTCATTGGATAACCTGCCCTTATTTAAATTGTTTGAGGAAACGTAAATCATTTTCGAAGAAGGCGCGCAGATCGGTCACGCCATAGCGCAGCATGGTCAGACGCTCCATACCCATACCGAAGGCAAAGCCAGAATAGACTTCCGGGTCAATACCCACGTTGCGCAGCACATTCGGGTGCACCATGCCGCAACCCAGCACTTCCAGCCATTTGCCGTTTTTACCCATCACATCCACTTCAGCGGAAGGTTCGGTGAACGGGAAGTAAGACGGACGGAAGCGAATCTGCAGGTTCTCTTCAAAGAAGTTGTTCAGGAAATCGTGCAGCGTGCCTTTCAGGTTGGTAAAGCTGATGTCTTTATCTACGATCAACCCTTCCATCTGATGGAACATCGGGGTGTGCGTCTGATCGTAATCGTTACGATACACACGGCCCGGCGCGATGATGCGAATCGGCGGCTGCTGATTTTTCATGGTACGAATCTGCACGCCAGAGGTCTGCGTACGCAGCAGGCGGGTCGCATCGAACCAGAAGGTGTCGTGATCGGCACGCGCCGGGTGGTGGCCCGGAATATTCAGCGCGTCAAAGTTATGGTAGTCATCTTCAATTTCCGGCCCGGTGGCGACCGCGAAACCCAATTCACCGAAAAAGGTTTCGATACGATCGATGGTACGGGTTACCGGATGCAGCCCACCGTTCTCAGAACGACGGCCCGGCAGTGAGACATCGATCGTCTCTTCTGCCAGACGCGCATTCAGCGCCGCGCTTTCCAGCGTATCTTTGCGCGCATTGAGGCGATCCTGTACCTGCTGTTTGGCTTCATTGATTACCGCACCGGCAGCAGGACGCTCTTCTGCTGGCAGTTCACGCAGGGTGGTCATCTGCAGTGTCAGATGTCCTTTTTTACCCAGGAATTCGACGCGCACGGCGTCCAGAGCGGCGATATCCGACGCCTCGTCGATGGCGGCCGTGGCACGGGCCACCAGGTCTGCGAGTTGGGACATGATTTCCTCTTCTTCCAGTCAGGCTGGTCTGTTCTCGTTGGGATCCGGGGATCCAATGTAGTGTCGCCAGAAACAAAAAAGCCTCCACGAGGGAGGCTTTCAGCGCGATTTTTCGTTTCTTTTCTTATGCGCAAAAGCCCCCGAATGTCAGGCGCTAAAGTAAAAAAAGAAACGGAAAATAGCAGCGTGCATGCTTGCGTTACCTTGTCATGATTTCAACGGCACTATTGAAAAGCGCGGCGCGTAAAATGTCAATCTTTTGCGTGGCTTGCGGATAATAAAAAAGGGAGCAAGCTCCCTTTTTTACCTGACTTACGCCAGAGCTGATTTTGCTTTTTCAACCAGTGCAGTAAATGTCACTTTGTCGAATACAGCGATGTCAGCCAGGATTTTACGGTCGATTTCAATGGACGCTTTTTTCAGGCCATTGATGAAACGGCTGTAAGAGATGCCGTTCTGACGCGCCGCAGCGTTGATACGTGCGATCCACAGCTGACGGAACTGACGCTTACGTTGACGACGGTCACGGTAAGCATACTGACCAGCTTTGATAACAGCCTGGAAGGCAACGCGGTATACACGTGAACGTGCACCGTAGTAGCCTTTAGCTTGTTTTAAGATTTTTTTGTGACGTGCGCGAGCAATTACACCACGTTTTACGCGAGCCATGTGAGCTCTCCTGTTTCAATATTCTGAGTTTTCCCTGCATCTTTCGCGCCGCAGCGGCGTTGACTGCCTTACTGCAACCCGAAATCTACCGGGAGTAAAAAAGTTAACTTATGCGTACGGCAGGCAGGCAATAACCAGACCCAGATCGCCTTTAGACACCAGGCCTTTCGGACGCAGGTGACGTTTACGCTTAGTTGATTTTTTGGTCAGAATATGACGCAGGTTCGCGTGCTTACGCTTGAAGCCGCCAGAAGCGGTCTTCTTGAAGCGCTTAGCCGCGCCACGTACAGTTTTAATCTTTGGCATTTTTACAAATATCCACTTCGCATTGTTAATAAAATGAACCAGACAGGCGAATAAAAAACCGCACAACGCGAACGCTGCGCGGATTTTATTACTTGAAAGCCTACTGTTTCTTCTTAGGTGCGAGCACCATGATCATCTGGCGGCCTTCGATCTTCGATGGGAAGGATTCGACCACTGCCAGTTCAACCAGATCTTCTTTCACGCGGTTAAGCACTTCAATACCGATCTGTTGGTGCGCCATCTCACGACCACGGAAACGCAGCGTGATTTTGGCTTTATCGCCCTCTTCCAGAAAACGAATCAGGCTGCGGAGTTTTACCTGATAGTCGCCTTCGTCGGTACCAGGTCGGAATTTGATTTCCTTAACCTGGATAACTTTCTGCTTCTTCTTCTGTTCCTTAGAAGATTTGCTCTTTTCATAGAGGAACTTGCCGTAATCCATAATACGGCAAACCGGCGGTTCGGCGTTAGGGCTGATTTCAACTAAATCTACGCCAGCTTCTTCTGCTTTCTCGATAGCTTCGCGCAGAGACACAATGCCAAGTTGCTCGCCATCAACGCCAGTCAGGCGCACTTCAGTAGCGCGAATTTCGCCGTTGATACGATTAGGACGCGTCGGTTGTACTCGTTTTCCGCCTTTAATACCTTATTCCTCCAATTGGTGAAGATGTCGGCTGCGAATCTCTTGTTGCAGCTTCTCAACAAACACATCTACGTCCATGCTCCCGAGGTCTTTACCACGGCGGGTGCGCACGGCAACTTTGCCTGCTTCCACCTCTTTCTCACCGCAAACCAGCATATAAGGGACGCGACGTAATGTGTGCTCGCGGATTTTAAAGCCTATCTTCTCGTTTCTCAAGTCTGCTTTGACACGAATGCCCGCATTTTGCAATTTCTTTGTCAATTCGGTGACATATTCTGCCTGACTGTCGGTGATATTCATCACCACAGCCTGGACCGGAGCCAGCCAGCTTGGGAAGAAGCCAGCAAATTCTTCGGTCAGAATGCCGATGAAACGTTCCATCGAGCCAAGAATCGCACGGTGAATCATTACCGGCGTCTGGCGATCGTTGTTTTCACCGACATAAGTGGCATCCAGACGCTTCGGCAACGAAAAGTCTAGCTGAACGGTACCACACTGCCAGGCGCGATCAAGGCAATCATGCAGGGTGAACTCAATTTTCGGGCCATAGAATGCACCTTCACCCGGTTGATATTCAAACGGAATCTGGTTTTCATTCAGTGCTTCCGCCAAATCCACTTCCGCACGGTCCCACATTTCGTCAGTACCGATACGTTTTTCCGGACGGGTGGAGAGTTTCACCACAATTTTTTCAAAGCCGAAGGTGCTGTACATGTCATACACCATACGGATACAGCTGTTCACCTCATCACGTACCTGATCTTCGGTACAGAAGATGTGAGCATCATCCTGGGTAAAACCACGTACGCGCATCAGACCATGCAGCGCGCCTGACGGCTCATTGCGATGGCAGCTACCGAACTCCGCCATACGCAGCGGCAGATCGCGATAGGATTTCAAACCCTGATTGAAGATCTGCACATGGCCTGGGCAGTTCATCGGCTTGATGCAATATTCACGGTTCTCAGAAGAGGTGGTGAACATCGCTTCTTTATAGTTTTCCCAGTGCCCGGTTTTTTCCCACAGCACGCGGTCCATCATGAACGGACCTTTTACTTCCTGGTACTGGTACTCTTTCAGCTTACTGCGTACAAACACTTCCAGCTCACGGAAGATGGTCCAGCCGTCGTTGTGCCAGAACACCATGCCCGGTGCTTCTTCCTGCATATGGTAGAGATCGAGCTGCTTACCGATTTTACGGTGATCGCGCTTCGCCGCTTCTTCCAGACGTTGCAGATACGCAGCCAGCTGCTTTTTATCTGCCCAGGCAGTGCCGTAAATGCGTTGCAGCATTTTGTTGTTGCTGTCACCACGCCAGTAAGCACCAGAAATTTTCTGCAGCTTAAAGTGATGACAGAAGCGCATATTCGGCACGTGCGGACCACGGCACATGTCGATGTATTCTTCATGATGGTACAGGCCAGGATGGTCATCATGGCTGATGTTTTCATCAAGAATGGTGGTTTTATAGTTCTCACCGCGTGCGACAAAGACGTCACGCGCCTCCTGCCAGCTCACTTTTTTCTTGATGACATCGTAATTGGTTTCAGCCAGCTGGTGCATACGCTTTTCCAGCTGATCCAGATCTTCCTGCGTCAGGGTGTGTTCCAGATCGACATCATAATAGAAGCCGTTATCAATCACCGGCCCGATCGCCATTTTGGTGTTCGGCCACAGCTGCTTGATAGCATGGCCCAGCAGGTGCGCACAGGAGTGACGGATAATTTCCAGACCTGCGTCATCTTTGGCGGTGATAATCGCCACCTGCGCATCGTCATGAATCAGATCGACTGCGTCCACCAACTCGCCATTCACACGACCGGCAATACAGGCTTTCGCCAGACCAGGGCCGATGTCCAGCGCGATATCCATCACGCTTACCGGACGATCAAAACTGCGCTGGCTGCCATCAGGAAGAGTAATTACTGGCATTTCATATCCTTAATTGCAGTGGTAAGCCACACGAAAGCCTACATGCAACATTGAGTTTAAATAAGGGTAACCCGGCGTAATGTCAGACCCACATTGTCGGAATGACGCCTGGGAGATAAAGCGCCGGTGATAATAACAGCTTTCACCGGCGAGCAAAACCCGCAGAAAATGCGCTAAGCCTGCGTCAGCTAAAAAAAAACCGCTGCGCGGCGCAGGCCAGGCAGCGGTGATCACCTTCAGCGAGTTACATCGCGTAAGTCAGCTGGATGGTGGTTTTGGTATCGGTACGATCCGGCGCAGATTCCGGCGGATTGTTATTCCAGGTCACGTTGTAGGCCAGTTTCAGCGCGAAGTGTTCGTTGATCGCCACCTGCAGACCGGTTTCGGAGTTCAGGGTGGTATCTTCGCCAAAGCTGGTCAGAACAGACACGCCCTGAATAAATTTGGTGGTGTCAGTCAGCTGCCACTGGTAGCTCAGCGCGCCATAACCCAGCGCCTTGGTTTCATGTCCACCGTCGTGGAAATCGTCATAACGCACACCCGGACCGAATTCAGCACGCAGTGAGTGAATCGGGCCGCTCATCAGCTGACGACCATAACCGGCAGTCAGTACATCACGGGCGTCGTAGCCGTTGAAACGATCGCTCAACCAGCTGGCCTGACCGAACAGATAGTCAGCGCTGTTGAGGTTATAACGGGAACGACCACCAATATTGTAAGTCTCAGAAGAACGCACATCGTTGGATGAGTTGTTCGCGGCGTTACCCCACAGACTGAATGCGGTACTGGTTTGGTACCATGTCATAGAGGTTGCTGCGCTCAGTGAGGAGCTGGTGGTGTTACCGGTCTGCGCCATGTAACCCGCTGACGCGCTGCCTTCAAACGGCTTTTTCGCCGTTGATGGGTCATCCATGGAAGTGAATACGGTGTTATCTGCAAATGCCTGGTGACAAAATGCTCCAACAGAGAGCAAGAGAACAGCGGACAGCTTATTAAAGGCTTTCATTTAAGTGTGACCCGTACGACGGTTTAAAAAGTGATGAGTCTGAAGAGTTTTCCCGGA
Organism: Pantoea cypripedii; assembly: GCF_002095535.1. NCBI lineage: Bacteria > Pseudomonadati > Pseudomonadota > Gammaproteobacteria > Enterobacterales > Erwiniaceae > Pantoea > Pantoea cypripedii. Next base: position 1,838,486 of record NZ_MLJI01000001.1, on the reverse strand, counting down.
CGATCAACGCAATTTACTGTAAGTTTTGTAAAAAAGTATGAAGTCACCGGAAAAGCCAGGTTTTGCGCTGAGGCCGCGCCGCTAATGGGATTATTCTCATTAACGGCGCGCATTATAGAGGGCAATTAGCGAAATAGCAGCCGAATTGCTACAAGAATTTTCTGAACGCCTGACAGGAAAAATTCGGCCTCATCCGGGCACTGATTGCTGCAAATTCGCTCAATTCATCACGCTGGTCTACGCTGAAATCTGTTCCAGAACAATGAGGTGAAAGATGAGCGACCTGAAGCGTTACATTGTGACCATCATTTATCAGGAAAACGGTCTGAGCGATGTGCAATCGCTGAACAGTGCCATGCTCAATGGCGGCTATAACACCACCTTGAATGATGCCGATGGACATCCGCACGAGCTGGGCACCAACAGTTTTGGTTTGGTCAGTGCGCTGGAAGAACAAGAGCTGGCTGAGCAGGCCGCCGGGTTAGCCTCCGTTGCGCTGGGCAAGAAACCCGAGGTTGAAGTCACCACCCTGGAAGCATTTTTGAAAGAACAATCCTGACAGGTGTGAAAAGCGCGCGTCCACACTGGTTTTGTTCAGGTTTTGAGCGTTACAATTGAACTCAGGCAGCGAATAAAGAGGATTACCCCATGTGGTCAGCCATTAGTCGACTGTTAAGCGAGTATGCCGGCGATGCCGAAATCACCGAACGCCATGAACTCCCCGGGGGTGATGTCCATCCTGCCTGGCGCATTCGTTATGGCAACCTCGACGTGTTCGTCAAATGCAATACCCGCGATATGCTCACCCTGTTCAGTTGGGAAGCCGACCAACTGGCGCTGCTGGCGCGAACCCAGACGGTACGCGTACCTCAGGTATACGGCGTAGGTAACGATCGTGATACCAGTTTCCTGCTGCTGGAGTATCTGCCGCCCGAACCCCTCAATGAACACACCGCCTTCCAGCTTGGCCAGCAGCTGGCGCATCTGCATCAGTGGAGCGAGCAGCCACAGTTTGGCCTCGATTTCGACAACAACATCACCACCACGCCTCAGCCCAATAGCTGGCTACGGCGCTGGTCAGTGTTTTTTGCCGAACAACGTATCGGCTGGCAGTTACAGCTGGCGGCGGAGAAAGGCGTCAGCTACGGCGATATGGAGCGGATCGTTGATTGTGTGCAACGGGTGCTGGCAAACCATCATCCACAACCTTCGCTACTACATGGCGACTTGTGGCCGGCGAACTGTGCCGGTAGTCCTGGCGGTCCCTGGATTTTTGACCCTGCCTGCTACTGGGGCGATCGCGAGTGTGACCTGGCAATGCTGAGTTATTACGCCGATCTGCCGCGCCAGATTTACGAAGGCTATCATGCGGTATGGCCGCTGGCGGAAGGTTTTTCGCAACGTCAGCCGGTGTATCAGCTCTACTATCTGCTGAACCGCGCCAACGTGTTCGGTGGCAATTGGTCGGACGAAGCACAATTCGCCATCGACCAATTGCTGGATGAGGATGCGGTGATACAACGTCAGGCCAGACCGGCCTGACGGTTTACAGCAAACCGAGTAGTTTCAGCACGAAGTAACCGGCAATCGCGATCACAATCGGCAGGATATACAGCGGAAATACCTGCAACAGAATGGTATGGCGCGGCACATGGATTTTCTCTTCCAGCTGCGCACGGTTGCGTCCCTCGCTGCCTTTCGCCTGCTCCAGAATCAGCTGGTCTTCAATGCCTTCCTTTATATGGCGTGACTGACGCCACATGCGCGCACCCGATGCCTGCAACGCGATACCAACGAAAATCAGAAAATAGATAATCCAGAAACCAATATTTGTTTCCCCTTTAAACTCCGGCACCGGGGAGTTTTGCCAGAAAAAACTCAGAAACGGCGTATTAAACTTCACCATATCAATCATGACATGCACAAAATCGAGCATCACCGCGTCGATGCCGGGTTGCTTTTCACTGTGCTTAAACATGAAACCTAAGACGGAGATGATGGTGGACAAAAGTGCCGGAATAAAAATCACCCAGCCAGCCACTCGCTTAAGGATGGCGATGCGGCCAGCCTGTTGGTAAGTCATGGTATTTCCCTGAACAGAATAAGATTTGCCCTAAGTCTACCTGTACTGCGGCTTTTTTTCCTGAAAAATGCGCGGCATGGTGGCTGGTCGGTTTTCGTGCTGAGTCGTGTTAAGGTTAGCCAAATTTCAAACGGAGCCGCTGTATGTCATATCGTCGCCCTGTTCTGGCCGCCATTTTTGATATGGACGGATTGCTGATCGACTCAGAACCGCTGTGGGATCGCGCCGAGCTGGATATTTTTGCTACTTTGGGCGTGGACCTCACCCGCCGCCACGAATTACCGGACACTTTAGGTTTGCGCATCGATCAGACTGTCCGCATGTGGTACGAAGCCCTGCCGTGGAACGGACCGGATCAGCAGGAAGTCACTGATCGCATCATTGCACGCGCGTTAACCCTGGTGGAAGAAACCCGTCCGCTATTGCCCGGCGTTGAGCAGGCTCTGCTTTTATGCCGTGAGCAGGGATTGAAAATTGGTCTCGCCTCCGCCTCACCGATGCATATGCTGGAGCGGGTGCTGGAGATGTTTAACCTGCGTCACTACTTTGACGTACTGGCTTCAGCGGAGCTGCTCCCCTACAGCAAGCCACATCCGCAGGTGTATCTCGATGCGGCGGCAAAACTGGCGATCGACCCGCTGAACTGCGTGGCGCTGGAGGATTCCTTTAACGGCATGGTTGCCAGCAAAGCGGCGCGAATGCGGTCGATCGTGGTCCCGGCAGCCGAACATCGTGATGATGCGCGCTGGGCGCTGGCGAACGTCCGGCTGGACGATCTCACCCAGCTTACCGCTCCCCATCTGCATGGCTGATAGCCAGATAGCCCGCTCTGACAGCGGGCTTTTTTTTGCCGATTTGATCGCCAACACAAATAAATAAAACAACGTTTCATTTTTATTGAATTCACATCCCATCCTGCCTAAGATGCCAACAGACCCGCATCGGGACCTATTCCTTCTTTTATCAAGAGGCCTGAGATGGACGTACGTCAAAGCATTCACAGCGAGCATGCTAAAATCCTCGATACCGCCGCCCTGCGCCGCGAATTTCTTATCGAAAACATTTTCACCCCGGATGATTACACCCTCACCTACAGCCATATTGACCGCATCATTATTGGTGGCGTGATGCCGCTTCAGCAGGCGGTCACCATCGGCAGCGAGGTGGGTAAGCAGCTTGGGGTGAGCTATTTTCTTGAGCGTCGAGAACTGGGGGTGATCAATATCGGCGGCCCCGGTCTGATTGACGTGGACGGTAAAACCTGGGAAATCGGTCATCAGGAAGCGCTGTATGTCGGCCAGGGGGCAAAGCAGGTTATTTTCCGCAGCAGCGATGCCAGCCATCCGGCGAAGTTTTATTACAACAGCGCACCCGCGCACACCCGCTATCCCGATAAAAAAATCACCCTTGATGACGCCGTAAAAGCCACGCTGGGTGATGCTGCCACCTCCAACCGTCGCACCATTAATAAATTTATCGTGCCGGATGTGTTGCCAACCTGCCAGCTCACCATGGGCCTGACCCGCCTTGACGAGGGTAACCTTTGGAACACCATGCCCTGCCACACCCATGAACGCCGGATGGAAGTCTACTTCTATTTTGATATGGCCGCCGACAGCGCAGTGTTCCATATGATGGGACAGCCGCAGGAAACCCGCCATTTGCTGGTTCACAACGAACAGGCAGTAATTTCACCCAGTTGGTCGATTCATGCCGGTGTCGGTACCCAGCGTTATACCTTTATCTGGGGCATGGTCGGTGAAAATCAGGTGTTTGATGACATGGACCACGTCAGCGTCAGCGCGCTGCGTTAAAGCACAGGGGAAATACCATGATTCTGAATGCTTTTTGTCTTGAAGGAAAAGTGGCACTGGTCACCGGGTGTAATACCGGGCTGGGCCAGGGGATGGCGATCGGACTGGCGCAGGCGGGCTGCGATATTATCGGGGTGAACCGCGCCGGGCCTGATGATACCGAGGAAAAGGTCATTGCGCTGGGTCGTCGTTTCTGGTCAATTCAGGCCGATCTCACGCAGCCTGCCACCGTGTCGCATATCGTGGAACAGGCGGTGGCGCAGGCAGGTCACATTGATATTCTGGTCAATAACGCCGGCATTATCCGCCGTGAAGATGCCCTGAATTTCAGTGAAAAAGACTGGGATGATGTGATGAACATAAACAGCAAGAGCCTGTTTTTTCTCTCGCAGCAGGTCGCCCGGCAATTTATCGCTCAGGGGCGTGGCGGTAAGATCATCAACATTGCGTCGATGTTGTCGTTTCAGGGTGGCATCCGCGTTCCCTCCTACACCGCTTCCAAGAGTGCGGTGATGGGGCTGACGCGGTTGATGGCTAACGAATGGGCGAAGCATGGCATCAATGTCAATGCCATTGCCCCCGGCTATATGGCGACCAACAATACCCAGCAGATACGCGATGATGAGTCACGCAGCGAAGAAATCCTCGCCCGCATTCCGGCTGGACGCTGGGGATTACCTGACGACATGATGGGGCCCGTGGTGTTTCTCGCCTCCAGCGCCTCTGACTATGTCCATGGCTATACCGTAGCGGTAGACGGTGGCTGGCTGGCACGCTAACCCTCTCATTTCCCGCGTCATTCTGGCGCGGGTATCGTCTTAAATTCACGCCTGGTTACAGCGTCACATATTCTCATTCACTGGATAAATCCCTATACTGGATGCATCGACAGTTTGCAGCCAGGTTTTATCATGACGGCCGAAGGCCACATCATTTTCGCCATTGCCAGCGCTATTTTTGCCAAACGCGCCGAGCTGACACCCGTGATGGCCAGTGCCGACTGGTGGCATCTGGTACCTGCTACGCTGCTGACCTGCCTGCTGCCGGATATCGATCACCCTAAATCGGTGCTGGGACAACGCCTGCGATGGCTCTCTCAGCCGATTGCGCGTGCCTTTGGCCATCGCGGCTTTACCCACAGTTTGCTGGCGGTGGCGGTGAGTCTCTGGCTATTCCAGATTAATGTTCCCGCCAGCTGGCCGATTCCTGCTGATGTATTGCAAGGCATGACCCTCGGCTATCTCAGCCATATTGTCGCCGATATGCTCACCCCCGCGGGCGTCCCCCTGCTGTGGCCCTGTCGCTGGCGCTTTCGCCTGCCACTGCTTAATAGCCAGAAAGGCAACCAACTGGAGCGCGCCCTGTGCCTGGCGCTGGTAGGTTATGCCCTGTGGTTCCCCCCCGGCCTGCCATCTTTTGGTGCAAACGGCTGGCCGGAACAACTGTTCAGTACGCTACAAAATGGCGTTGGTCGATTAATTAATAGCCAGAACGCACGATAATCAGACAAAAATCAGCATATTGTTATAATCAATTCCATTTGGATATAAGCCTGCTGTTTTATGAACTGATAACATGCCGCCATTCCTGTTAAGGAATCACCCTGTATTCCGCGCCCGTACATGCGAAGGCGCGGCAAATCTCTGGAGTAGAGCATGGATTTTCCCCTGATTATTAATCTCGTGGTGTTCGCCGCGCTGCTGGTACTGCTGGCGCGCATCGGTAACGATCGCTGGAGTCTGTCAAAACGCGTTCTGACAGGCCTGGTCTTCGGCGTGCTGTTTGGTCTGGCGCTGCAAACTATTTATGGTGAGAACAGCCCGGTGGTTAAAGCCTCGATCAGCTGGTTCAATATTGTGGGCAACGGCTATGTGCAGCTGCTGCAAATGATTGTGATGCCGCTGGTTTTCGCCTCGATCCTCAGCGCGGTAGCGCGTCTGCATAATGCCTCTTCGCTGGGTAAGATCAGCGTCCTGACCATTGGTGTGCTGTTGTTTACCACCGCTATCTCAGCGCTGGTCGGCGTGATGGTAACCGGCCTGTTTGGTCTGAGTGCCGAGGGTCTGGTGCAGGGGGCGCAGGAAACCGCGCGTCTGAACGCAATTCAGAGCAACTACATTGGCAAAGTAGCCGATCTCTCGGTGCCGCAGCTGCTGCTCTCCTTTATCCCGAAAAACCCATTTGCCGACCTGACCGGTGCCAGCCCGACTTCGATCATCAGCGTGGTGATTTTTGCGGCCTTCCTCGGCGTTGCCGCCTTGCAATTGCTGAAAGATGACAAGACCAAAGGCGAGCGCGTACTGGTTGCCATTGATACTCTGCAATCCTGGGTGATGAAGCTGGTGCGTTTGATCATGAAGCTGACGCCTTACGGTGTACTGGCGCTGATGACCAAAGTGGTGGCGGGTTCTAATTTGCAGGACATCATCAAGCTCGGTGGCTTTGTGGTGGCATCGTATCTTGGTCTCGCCATTATGTTTGGCGTGCACGCGCTGTTGCTGTCCGTCAATGGTATCAACCCGCTGCGTTTCTTCCGTAAAGTCTGGCCGGTGATTACCTTTGCCTTCACCAGCCGTTCCAGTGCTGCCAGCATCCCGCTGAATGTGGAAACCCAGACGCGTCGCCTTGGTGTGCCGGAATCTATCGCCAGTTTCTCCGCCTCGTTCGGTGCCACTATCGGCCAGAACGGCTGTGCCGGTTTGTATCCGACCATGCTGGCAGTGATGGTTGCACCGACGGTGGGCATCAACCCGTTTGATCCGCTGTGGATTGCCACGCTGGTCGGTATTGTGACGCTGAGCTCGGCGGGCGTTGCCGGTGTCGGCGGCGGTGCCACCTTTGCCGCGTTGATTGTACTGCCTGCGATGGGTCTGCCCGTGACGCTGGTTGCGCTGCTGATCTCCATTGAACCGCTGATCGATATGGGCCGTACCGCGCTCAACGTCAACGGTGCGATGACCGCCGGTTCCCTCACCAGTCGCTGGCTCGGTCTGACCGATAAAAAAGTGCTGGAAAGCGACGAACACGCCGAACTGGCGCATCGTTAATCCATCGCTATTCTGACGGCGCGGCCTCTCGCGCCGTCATCATTCCCTCCTCAATTTCTTCTAATCATGGCGCTACCGTCAGGAAAGCGTTAAGCATGGTAAATAGAGGAAAAACCAGCCACTTTCCGCTTGAGTTTTACCGTTTAAAAGCCAATCCTGCTACCAGTCATAGCAGGAGAACTACCCATGAAAAAAGTTATCGCCTCGGTGCTGGCGTTAACGTTATTAACGCCAGCCATCGCTCTCGCCCATCCTGGCCCCTGGGGACCTGAACCACACTGGGGTGGGCCCGGTCCACACTGGGGAGGACCTGGTCCTCTGCATTTCTTACCCGATGCCGCAACGGCGGTGCTGATTGGCGGCCTGACCTACTATCTGCTCAACGGCAGCTATTATCAGCGTCAGGGAGAAAACTATGTGGTGGTTCAGCCACCGCAGCCAGTGCCGGTAGAAGGGATGCGCGTACTCGATTTCAACGGCAGACGTTATTACGTGCAGGAAGGTCATTACTACCAGCGCGATATCAACGGCAGCTACACTGAAGTCCCCCGCCCTTACGGTTTGTAAGCCCCAATGAAAAACGGCCCGTCAATTGACTTGACGGGCCGTTTGTTATTCTGCTGCGTTTACTGCGCGGCCTGCGGATCGGTGTCGTAATCTTTACAGCTCTGGAAGCCGTAATTCATTACGTGGCCGGTGTCGTTATAGCTGACAAAGTAGGTCTGAATTTTACCATCACGTTCACCCAGTACATAAGTCTGGCAAGTCCCTCGCGCATGCACCATGGTAATTTCCGTAGACGGTTGGCCAGCAATCTGACGCACCTGGTCACGGGTCATGCCTTTTTTCACATCCTTCACCACGGGTTTGGTTACGAAGCTTTCAGCGCGATCGTAAGCCGTACAACCAGAGAGGGCTGCCAGCGTCATCGCGGCAACGATACATCCCAGCACTTTATTCATCTTGTTGTTCCTCATCGCTTTGTCCATGTAGCTATAAGCCTGGAACATAAATCCAGATTAATCAACTTTATGGCTGCGGATTCGGTCAGTTCCGAAGCGTCAGGATTGCGTAAAAGTGCCTGTGATCATCGGCATGCCACCGTATAATCGCCCAATGAGAATAAGCACTCTCAAAACTATTTTCAGGACGGTTATGACCAAACAACGCGACAACAAAGACCAGCGCCACCGCCAGCGTCAGGATGAAATCATTCGTGCTGCTCGCGAGTGTTTCCGCCGGGAAGGCTTCCATGCCGCCAGCATGGCGCGGCTGGCCAGTGCGGCTAATCTTAGCGTCGGGCAGATCTACCGTTATTTCCCCAGCAAAGACGCCATCATTGAAGAAATGGTAAAACGCATTGTTGACGGACGCGTGGCGGCGATGCGCGATCGGGTCGACAGCGATCAGCTCGCCGCCCTGCTCGCCGGACGTGAAAATCTGAACAGTGAAGATGATTTGCTGATGCTGGATGTCGCTGCCGAGGCAGGTCGCAACCCCCGCGTCGCCGCCATGCTGGAAGCCGCCGATGCCCGCATGTTTAGCCATGCCCGCCAGAAAGTTCGCACCAGCCATCCTGAGCTCAGCGATGATCAGGTCGATGGCTGCGTTGAAGTCCTGGCGGTGCTGTTCGATGGCACCGCCCTGCGCCGACTGACACCACAGAAAGCGTCAGCGGTTACCCTGCAACACCTTTATCAGAACCTGATTTCACACTTAATAAAAACAGAGGATAAATGACACCTGCACATTCGAATCGCCTGGTTTACGCCATCATCCTTGGTCTGCTTGCGGCACTTGGGCCACTGTGTATCGATCTCTATCTCCCCGCACTGCCTGAGCTGGCGCAGGATCTGCACACTCAAACGGCCACCGCGCAATTAAGCCTGACCGCAGGCCTGCTCGGCCTCGGTGCAGGTCAGCTGTTATTTGGCCCGATGAGTGACAAATTTGGCCGCCTGCGCCCGCTACTGCTCTCGCTGGTGCTGCTGTTTATCGCGTCGATCGGCTGTGCCCTGGCTAAAGATATTAATCAGCTGCTGGTGGCGCGCCTGTTTGAAGGTTTAGCCGGTGCCGGTGGTGCGGTGCTGTCGCGTGCCGTGGCGCGCGATATGTACAGCGGCCACGAACTGACGCGCTTTTTTGCGCTGCTGATGCTGGTCAACGGCCTGGCACCGATTGCCGCACCGGTACTGGGCGGCGTACTCCTGACGCTGCTTAACTGGCGCGGTATTTTTGTCGTGCTGGCCGCGATCGCGATTGTGCTGATCCTGCTGGCACGCTGGAAGTTGCATGAAACCCTGCCAGCGGAACGACGCAGTAAAGGATCGGTGTTCTCCGCCTGGGCGGCACTCGGCCAGGTCATCACCCATCGTCCCTTTATGGGTTTCTGTTTGACCCAGGGCTTTATGATGGCGGGCATGTTCGCCTATATCGGTGCCTCCCCCTTTGTATTGCAACAGATTTATGGTTTGTCACCGCAGGCGTTCAGCTTGTGCTTCGCCGCCAATGGCGTCGGTTTGATTATTGCTTCCCAGACCAGCGCACGCCTGTGTCCATTGTGGGGCGAGTATCGGGTGTTGCAGGGTGGACTGGTACTGGCCTTCGTCGCCTCACTCGGCCTGTTGCTAGCCGGTATCAGCGGCGCACCGTTACCGATTTTGTTGGTGGCATTGTTCTTCACCATCGCCAGTAACGGTGTCATCGCCACCACTGCCTCATCACTGGCGATGCAAAGCCAGGGTCACCGCGCGGGCAGTGCTTCAGCGGTTATCGGCGTCACCATGTTCACCCTTGGTGCCATCAGCGTGCCGGTCACCGGCCTCGGCGGCACCTCGGTTATTAGCATGACTGGTACTATTTTCGGCTGTTTTATGCTGGCGATTGTGATGTTTTTCCTGCTGGCAATGAAGCCGAAAAGCGCCTGATTTACCAGCAAATAACTGAGACAACAAGCCATACGGCTTGTTGTTTTGGCCCAGCCGCGTTAGCTTTAGGACATCATTCGCATTGTGCCGCCCGGCAACTGACTTGAGGAGAGGTTCATGTCACTGCAGCAGGAAATCATTGAAGCCTTAGGCGTTAAACCCGTTATCGATCCCCAGCAGGAAATCCGTGTTAGCGTCGATTTTCTGAAGTCGTACCTGAAAACCAATCCGGGGATTAAAACCCTGGTGCTCGGTATCAGCGGCGGTCAGGATTCCACGCTGACCGGTATCCTGTCGCAGACCGCCATCCGTGAACTGCGTGAGGAAACCGGGGATCAGGACTACACCTTTATCGCCGTGCGCCTGCCGTATGGCGTGCAGGCGGATGAGCAGGATTGTCAGGATGCGCTGGCGTTTATCCAGCCGGACCGTTCGCTGGTGGTGAACATCAAAGAGGCGGTCCTCGCCAGTGAGCGTGCCTTGCAGGACGCGGGTATTACCCTGTCTGACTACATTCGCGGCAACGAAAAAGCGCGTGAACGTATGAAAGCCCAGTACAGCATCGCCGGTATGACCAAAGGCGTGGTGGTGGGTACCGACCATGCGGCAGAAGCCGTCACCGGTTTCTTCACCAAATACGGTGATGGCGGTAGCGACATCAACCCAATCTTCCGTCTGAACAAAGGCCAGGGTAAACAGCTGCTGAAGTTGCTGGGCTGCCCGGAGCATCTCTACCTGAAGCACCCCACTGCCGATCTCGAAGACGATCGTCCGGGCCTGCAGGATGAAGTGGCTCTCGGTGTGACCTATCAGCAGATCGATGCCTACCTGGAAGGGAAAACCATCGATGCCGCTGCGGCGAAAACCATCGAAGGCTGGTATCTGAAAACTGAACACAAACGCCGCCCACCGATCACCGTGTTCGACGATTTCTGGAAAAAATAACCCCATCCGGCGTTTTCCTCCGCTGGACGGAAAACGCCTTTCTTTGCCTGATTTGAATCTTCCCTATGTCTGCACATTTACCGCGCGCCACCCTGATCGGGCTGAGCGCGATTTTACTCTGGAGCACCACCGTTGGTTTGTTGCGCAGCGTCAGTGAAGCCTTCGGCGCGACGGGCGGCGCAGCATTGATTTACACCACCACCGCCGTGTTGTTATGTCTGACTCGTGGCCTGCCGAATTTGCGGCAGTTACCTGCACGCTATTTGTGGGGTGGCGGGTTGCTGTTCGTTGGCTATGAAATCTGCCTCGCGCTGGCGATTGGTCTGGCCCAGGATCGCGCCCAGTCGCTGGAACTGGGGATGATCAACTATCTCTGGCCGTGCCTGACCATTTTGTTTGCTATTCCGATTAATCAGCAGCGTTTTCGCTTCTGGCTATGGCCGGGGTTACTGTTGTCGCTGGCGGGCATTATCTGGGTGTTGCAGAGTCGCGGCGGCAGTTCACTCAGCCAACTTGGACACAACCTGCTCAGCAATCCACTGGCCTACGGGCTGGCATTTATCGCCGCATTCGCCTGGGGGCTGTACAACAACGTGACGCGCCGATACGCCAACGGCAAAAGCGGCGTCAATCTGTTCTTTGTCATCACCGCGCTGGCGTTGTGGACCAAATTTTTTGTGACGGAAGATTTTAGTTCGCTACATTTCAGCCTGACTCCGGCGCTTGAGGTGTTGTTTATGGGGATGTCGACCGCCGTCGCCTATTCAGCCTGGAACCACGGTATCCAGCACGGCAACCTGACGCTGCTGGCGACCGCCTCCTACTTCACCCCGGTGCTGTCGGCCTTGCTGGCCTCGCTGTGGCTGGGTCTGACACCCTCGCTGGCCTTCTGGCAGGGCGTGTTAATGATCACCCTCGGTTCGCTGATTTGCTGGCTGGCAACGCGCCGCCTGTAGTCGCTGGCGAGAAAAGCGCCAGGCTGATATACTGGATAGGTAACCAGTAATCGGAGTGTTCTTTGGTCAGACAATCCACCCGCAACCGCCTCGAATTTGATGCGGCGGCCATTTATCAATATCCCGAACATTTACGTCAGTGGCTGGAAGGTTTACCCAACCAGCCCGGCGTGTATGTTTTCCACGGCGAAAGTGACAGCCTGCCACTGTATATCGGCAAGAGCGTCAATCTGCGCAGCCGGGTAATGTCCCATTTCCGTACCCCTGATGAAGCCAGCATGTTGCGCCAGGCCCGGCGCGTCAGCTGGATCCCGACGGCGGGTGATCTCGGCGCGCAGCTGCTGGAAGCGCAGATGATCAAAACGCAACAGCCGCTGTTTAATAAGCGCCTGCGTAAAAACCGCCAGCTTTGCTCGCTCCAGCTGAGCGATGCCGCTCCGCAGGTGGTTTATGCCCGCGATCTCGATTTTTCCTCTTCCCCCAATTTGTATGGCCTGTTTCGCAGCCGCCATGCGGCGCTGGAAAAACTGAAAAGCATCGCCGATGAACAACGTCTGTGCCACGGCTTGCTCGGTCTGGAGAGTTTGCGCAGCGGTCGGGGGTGCTTTCGTGCCGCGCTGAAACGCTGCGCCGGAGCCTGCTGTGGTAACGAGACGATCAGCGCGCATCAACAGCGTTTGCAGGCGGCGCTGGAGGATTTACGCGTGGTGTGCTGGCCATGGCCGGGCGCCGTTGGCATGGTTGAACGTGGTGAGGGGATGACGCAGATCCATGTGATTGACCACTGGTTCTGGCTGGGTTCGGTGAGCAGCGAAGAGGAAGCGCGTCAGCTACAGCGGGCATCACAGGGCTTTGATCACGATGGCTATAAAATTCTCTGCCGCCCGTTGTTGTCGGGTGATTACCCATTGATTCCGCTGTAAAAACAAAACCGCCGACGCTGCCCAAAGCAGCTGGTGCGATGGACAACGTCGGCGGTCTCAAACCGTCAGGCTAAATGGATTATTCGCCAGTAGCCGGTGGTGGTGGCATTTTACCGTCGTGCGGGCCTTTCTCTGTCAGACGTTTCTCAAAATTGGCGTTGAACTGTTTTTTCTGTTCAGGCGTCAAGACGTTATAGAGTTTGTTCTGGGTTTCCATCATCGCCACGGCACGGTCTTTCGCGTTGGCAGTCATTTTTTCTGCCTGGGCTTCGGCTTTCGCACGGTCGAAGCTGTCAGACGCAATGATGGCGTGGTTAGCACGGCGCTCTTCCAGCGACGGGCGTTTAAAGTCTTTATGGCTTTCACGCATGATGTCATGCATCTGTTTTTTCTGCGCGTCGGTCAGATTCAGACCTTTGAACATCATGTCCATGCCACCATGGCGCATCATCGGCGGCTTATGCATGGGTTTCTCGCTGCCGGCTGGCGGAGGCGTCAGGTTGTCTGCCGCAGCATGGACGATATTGGCAGCACCGAGAGCCATCGCGGTAGCCAGGAAGAGGGAAGTCAGTTTACGCATAATATTGTCCTTACTTTTCAGTTTCATGACGACAGCCTGTGTCGCGTCTTCGGAAACAAGCATACGACGCTGAACGTCAACTACTCAGAGGCTGAGTAAAGCCCTGAAAGCATAAAAGACAGATATCAGGCGATCATGGAGAGATTGAGAAGAAATGCGTGAGGAATTGCAAAAGAGTATGACAAATAAGGTAAAAAGCGCAGGAATTAAGGAGGAGTGTAACGTTCTTGTCGGTAAAACGAAAGGGTGCAGCGCGATAAATCACGCTGCTACCACCCGATGCGCTCTTTACAACGCCAGCGCCTGGGTCTGTTCATTCTCTTCCACCAGCATCAGGCCAGCGCGTAAACCCGGTGCGACGTTCGGATTGGGAAACAGCACATATTCCCGTGCCTGCTGCACGTAATAACGGGTATCCCCCTCCTCCGCCAGCAGGGTGCCCTGTGGAAAGGCGGTAAAATTCAGGGTTTCCGGCCCCATGTGCAACACAAAATCTTCCCCATGTCGGGTAATTTGCTGGGCGACACGATAATGACGTGGCGTGCCCTGAACTTCCGGCAACGCGTCACCGTATAACAACGCCGCCAGCGCCTGATGCGCTGCGCTGAACTGGGTGAGATCATTTTCGCCAAACGGCAGCGCCTTACCCAGCTCCAGCGTACAGCTGGCGGCTGAGAAGTGTTCACAGCTGAAATGGGTGAAAGTGCCCCCCGGTGAACGATGGAACACCAGCGCTTCCAGGCCCGCCGCCGACAGCCAGTGCATAAAGTCATCCGGCCACGGACGCGGGTTAAGTGGCATCACACCAAAGCGGGCATGATAAGAACCGCGAATCGCAGTATGCAGGTCGAGATGCCAGCGCGTCTCAGCGCTGATGCAGTTGTGCCAGAAGGTTTCCAGCGCCTGCTCCAGCCGCATCGCGCGTCGCGCTTCCGCTACGTCGGACACCTGCTGCCAGCGGCCACCGAACAGACGATTGATATCATATTGCTGATAGCGCTTGCCGCTGCGCAACGCCTGGGGATTTCCCAGCAGCACCAGTAGGCGTACCGCCAGTGGTTTTTCTCCCCGCAACAGGGGCGTGAGCAGCAAGTTAAGGATCTCAACCGGTGCGGTTTCATTACCATGAATCCCCGCCGACAACACCAGCGCCTGAGACGTCGGTGCGTGCGGGGTTAAGGACAGAATGCCCTCATCAAGCCATTGCCAGCTTAGGTGGGCGTTTTGCCCCTGACGCTCCTGTGGCACCCGGCCAGACAATGTTTGTTGTAAAAAATCCTGCATTCTCTCTCCTTAACGTAAAGCCAGGGGCGAAACATTCGCCCCCCGCATTAGCGCTGAAACGCGTAGACACTGCCTAAGTCTAGCAGCTGTGTCAGTTCATCCAGCGCCGTGCGCCCTTCACGTAACAGTTGCGGATCGGCCAGGTCCGCCTGGGTTAAGCGATCGCGATAATGACGATCAACCCAGTGATTCAGGGTGGCAAACAGGCGATCGTTCATCAGTACCGCTGGATTCAACGCCTGACGCTCCGCTTGCGTCAGCACCACGCGCAGACGCAGACAAGCCGGACCGCCGCCGTTGTACATACTTTCACGCAGGTCGAAAACTTTCAGCTCGCGAATCGGGCCGCCACTCGCCACCAGCTCGGTCAGATAACGCCAGACGCCGCTATGCTGACGCGACTCTTCCGGCAGCACCAGCAGCATGCCGCCCTCGGTGCGCTGCAACAGCTGGCTGTTAAACAAATAAGTATTGACCGCATCGGCCACGGAAACCTTGCTGCCCGGCACTTCAATCGCACAGAAACCCGGCACTCGCGACGCTAAATCGGCCAGCAGCTGTGGCTGATTGACGAACGCCTCTTCATGGCAAAACAGCACCTGCTGATTACTGACGGCGATCACATCGTTATGGAACACGCCCTGGTCGATCACGCACGGATTTTGCTGCGCGAACACCGTCCGTTGTGCGTTGAGCTGATGCAGACGCGCCACCGCCTCACTGGCTTCACGCGTTTGCCGCGCCGGATAACGCGCCGGTTCAGCCCCCGCCTGTTTCCCGTCACGGCCATAAATAAACAGCTGAACCCCGGCGTCACCGTAACCCGCACCGAAGCGGTTATGGTTAGCCGCGCCTTCATCACCAAAGAGTGAGACCTGCGGCAGCGCATCATGCACGCTAAAGTGTTGCGGATCGCGGAAGATCGCCCGCAGCAAATCGGCGGTTTCTGGCGCTTCAATCGCACGATGAAACTTGTTGTTGAGATTGGCAACGGTGAAATGCACACGGCCGTCGGCACTGTCGGCGGAGGGAGAGACAGTCGCTGCATTCGCGACCCACATCGCCGACGCAGAACTGGCTGCCGACAGCAGTTGCGGTGCCTGTTTTGCCGCCTGTGCCAGCACCTGTTCATCGCTCCCGCTGAATCCGAGCTGACGCAGCAACGGCAGATTGGGCCGCTCATGGGGTGGAATCACCCCCTGCACATAGCCCATATCTGCCAGCGCTTTCATTTTCAGCAGTCCCTGTTTCGCCGCCAGACGCGGGTTCGAGGGTTGCAGCTGATTGCGCGTCGAAGCTTCGTTACCAAACGACAATCCGGCGTAATGATGCGTCAGGCCGACCAGGCCATCAAAGTTGGCTTCGAACGCATTCATTCAGAGGCCTCCGCCGCAGAAAAATCGAGACCCGGCGATAAACTGCCCGGCAGATTAAGGTTGGGACTTTCCAGTGATGCCATCGGCCAGGCGCAATAATCCGCCGCATACCAGGCGCTGGCACGGTGGTTGCCGGAGGCACCAACGCCGCCAAACGGTGCAGAGCTGGCCGCCCCGGTCAGTGGTTTGTTCCAGTTAACAATCCCGGCGCGCGCTTCCAGCAGCAGTTGATCGAACTGCGCGCGCTGCGGAGAAATCAGGCCACAGGAGAGGCCATAACGGGTCTGATTGGCGAGACGAATCGCCTGCTCAAAGTTGTCATAACGCACCACCTGCAATAACGGGCCGAAAACTTCCTCATCTGGTAATGCGCGCACGTCGGTCATATCAATGATGCCCGGTGTGATGATGGCGCTGTCGCGGTCTGGCCAGTGCATGCCCAGCAGCACTTTCCCGCCCATATCGACCCGCTTCTGCCAGGCAGCAAAGATCTGTCCGGCCGCTGCCGGGGAGATCACACTGCCCATAAACGGCTGAGGTTCAGCATTCCACGCCGCTGGGTGTAAACGGCCACTCACTTCTACCAGACGTTGTAGAAACGCATCACCCGCCGCTCCGCGTTTCACCAGTAAGCGACGCGCACAGGTGCAACGTTGCCCGGCGGTGATAAACGCTGACTGAATGGCGATATGCACCGCACCGTCGATATCCGCCGGATCTTCAACAATCAGGGCATTGTTACCGCCCATCTCCAGCGCCAGCATTTTCTCCGGCTGCCCGGCAAACTGCTTATGCAGGTGATACCCGGTGGCGGCACTGCCGGTGAACAGCAGGCCATCAATCTGGCTTTCCGCCGCCAGTGCCTGCCCGGTGTCACGACCGCCCTGCACCATGCCGAGTACCCCGGCAGGGATGCCCGCTTTCTGCCACAGCTGCACGGTTTTTTCTGCGGTCATCGGTGTCAGTTCACTGGGTTTGAACACCACGCAGTTACCAGCCAGCAGCGCCGGTACAATATGACCATTCGGCAAATGGCCGGGGAAGTTATAAGGGCCAAATACCGCCAGCACGCCATGTGGACGATGGCGCAACGAGCTTTCACCTTCGGCCTGCTCGCCGGTACGGGTATGGTAGGCCTGCACGGAAATAGCGATTTTGTTGATCATCGCCTGCACTTCAGTCAGCGTTTCCCAGCGGGGTTTACCGGTTTCGCAGGCGATGGTGGCCGCCAGTTCGTTCTTATGGGCTTCCAGCTGACGACCAAATGCCTCAACCAGCGCCTGGCGCTCGGCAAAGGTTTTGCGCGCCCAGTGCGGAAACGCGGCACGCGCCGCTTCGCAGGCGGCGGCGACCTGAGACGCCGATGCCGACTTGCCCTGCCACAACGTTTCACCGCTGACCGGATTTTGTTTGCTGAAGGCGTCTGCGCCACCGGTCAGCCATTGACCATTAATAAAATGCGTCATGCTTTTTTCTCCTCGCGACCGAGCGTCACGACACGCAGGTTGTCGCCATAGCCACAGCACAGCGCATCACGCTGGCTGTCATTGAGGCGCACGCGGCCAGAGGCGATATCCACCGGCAGCAGCGCAACACGAAATTGTTGATAATCAAGGTTCGCCACCAGGCACAGCGGCCACGCGTCGCTGGCTTCACCGGCTACTGCCGTCAGCAGCTGACTTTTACGGATGGCGCGGATGCGGTCGATTTCGCACTCCAGCGTCGGGCCTCCGTCAAAAATATCGACATAGTTGAGGTAGCGAAATCCTTCGGCTTCCAGCACCGCCCGCGCAGGCGCAGTTTTGGGATGGGTCACTCCAATCACCTGTTGTGCGGCTTCGCTCAGGTAATGGATATACAACGGATGCTTCGGCATCAGTTCAGCGATAAAGGCTTTCTGCCCGGTGCCGCTAAGGAAGTCCGCTTTGCTGAACTCCATTGAGAAAAAGCGACTGCCGACACTATCCCAGAACGGCGAATGGCCGTTTTCATCACTGACACCCCGCATCTCCGCCACCACGTGCTGCATAAAACGGTTGCGGAAATTAGCCATAAACAGAAAACGCGATTTGGACAGCAGATAGCCATTCTTACCATCGCGATAATCAGGATCGAGAAACAAGGTGCACAGCTCGCTGCTGCCGGTATGGTCATTACTCAGCGACAGCGTTGGCAGGCTGGCATAGACATTCAACTCTTTGGAAGCATGTACCTGGGTGCCAACACGAAAGTTGTACCAGGGATCCTGTAATCCCACGGCCACCTCAATCGCGCAAATCCCTACGGCACGATTATCCTCGCTGTCAGCCAGCACAAACACATAGCCCTGTTCGGCACGCGGCAGAGCGTCCTGCCAGGTCAGCAATGAACGTTCGATACGGGCCTGCAGGGTATGGCTATCCGCCGGCAGCGACGTCAGGCCGCCACCGGTTTTGCCCGCCAGCGACAGCAACTGCGCCAGGTCGTCACGTTCGACGGGACGGATTACCATCATAATGCTGCTCCTTTGAGCACGCGTTCACAGGCACGGGCGAAACGCGCCA
This sequence comes from Pantoea cypripedii, assembly GCF_002095535.1. NCBI lineage: Bacteria > Pseudomonadati > Pseudomonadota > Gammaproteobacteria > Enterobacterales > Erwiniaceae > Pantoea > Pantoea cypripedii. Next base: position 1,820,008 of record NZ_MLJI01000001.1, on the reverse strand, counting down.
GCCCTTCTTTCGCTTCCTGTTCACTGATATTTAACGCCGGGGCGAAGCGCACCACGCTGGCACCGGCAATCAGCACCATGACACCTTCTTCCGCGGCGGCCAGGTTGAACTGTTTGGCTTTACCGGCGAAATCATCGTTCAGCACCGCGCCAATCAACAGGCCAAGTCCGCGGATTTCCTTAAACAACGGCAAACGTTGATTCAGTTCTTCCAGAGCATCAACAAACCACAGATGGCGTTCACTCACTCCAGCCATAAAGGCGGGCTGGTTAATCAGTTCCATCACTTTGCCCCCGACCGCGCCAGCCAGCGGGTTGCCGCCATAGGTGGTGCCGTGGGTACCCACTCCCATCACCAGCGCCAGATCTTCACGCGTCAGCATCGCGCCGATTGGGAACCCGCCCCCCAGCGCTTTGGCGGTCGTGAGGACATCCGGGGTCACGCCGTAATGCATATAAGCGTAAAGCGAACCGGTACGGCCTACGCCGCTTTGGACTTCGTCGAAAATCAGCACGGCATGATGCTGGTCACAGAGTGCACGCAGGCCACGCAGGAACGCGGGATCAGCCGGTACCACGCCGCCCTCACCCTGAATCGGTTCAACGATCACCGCACAGGTTTGGTCATTAATTAAGGCGGCCGCTGCGGCAAGATCGTTATAAGGCGCGTGCTGGATATCCGGTGGCAGCGGCGCAAAATCGCGGGAATAGGCAGGCTGACCACCCGCCGAGACGGTAAATAAAGTGCGACCATGGAAGGCGTTATTAAAAGCGACGATACCGCTTTTTTCTGCACCGAATCGGTCATGCGCCACTTTACGCGCCAGCTTCAGCGCCGCTTCATTGGCTTCAGCCCCGGAGTTACAGAAAAACACGCGGTCAGCAAAGGTGGCATCAATCAGTTGTTTTGCCAGACGCAGGATAGGTTCATTGGTGTAGCCGTTACCGGTATGCCACAGTTTGCTGGCCTGTTCCTGCAACGCCTGTTGCAGTGCCGGATGCGCATGTCCCAGCGCATTAACGGCAATTCCTCCGGCGAAATCGATGTAATCCTTACCCTGCTGATCCCAGAGTGTTGAACCTTCAGCGCGCACCGGTACAAACGCGGCGGGAGCATAAACTGGCATCATCCATTGATCGAAATCGTGACGTGAAACCTGCATTGACATAACCCTTCTCCTGCTCCACGTAACGTGAAGCCTTTGTTTTAAAAATGTTAAAAACTGGTAACCCTCGGCTTAACTGTATATTGCAGTAACCGTGCCAGCCAGAGGAAAAAATGCATAAATGGATCCATGCAACGAAATATCAATGAGTTATATCATGTCACTATTCACTTTAAATGCATAAAAAGTGAATATCAGTCTGATGGCGTCTATATGTCAGAGAATTCTTAAGAGGATTTATGCATTCGCAAAATGAAATATTGCTTTTGTGACCGGCCAGCAAATATTTCGCCAATACGACGCAAAAGAAGCACCACTTTAGGGCGCAACGTTCACGATTGGTGCACAAAGGCACGGTATTGGTGCACTAAAACGCGCTATCGAACTGGCTATTTTTAATACAGGTTTTAACAAACAAATAACGTCATTGCGGTTATTTTCACCACTGTGGAAGGGGATGATGATGGAAAGTTTTTTAGTGACTAAGGTTATTATAATTTCAGAAATAAACAGAAACAGCGTATTTATAGAAAAGGTGATCAGGCTAATTATTAGGTGGCATCGTTAATATGTTATTGAACAAAATCACATAGACAGATCCTATATACAGGCATTAGAAAATCAAATATCAGGGTTAAATCATAAAATAATAAAACCTTAAATATCATGATATTGGTTATTTTAAGTACATGATTTCGGTTACGGATACAGATAAGTAAAAACAATAACTATTTCCATATATTGGAATACGAAATTGGCTTTCGCACAAAAAGCCAACACGAAATAAATTGTTACATTTATTGCACTTTCGATCTTGAACCTTTTGTGTCATTTTCGTTTCGCCCCATAGCAGGGCAACAATTAAAAAATAACATAGGGTAAAATTTAAATGATGAAGCGTTCTTTACTGACAGCAGTAATGCCGTTACTGCTGGGACTTTCTACTGCTCACGCCGCGGAAATCTATAACAAAGATGGCAACAAACTTGACCTGGTCGGGAAAATCAACGTTTCACACCTGTTTTCTGATGATGACAACAACAACGGTGAAACCTCCTCTTACACCCGTCTGGGTTTCAAAGGCGAAACCAAAATTACTGACCAGCTGACCGGCTATGGTTTCTGGCAGTATCAGTACAGCCTGAGCAACTCCGAAGGCGGCACCGATTCACAAACCGGTAACCGTACCCGTCTGGGTTACGCGGGTCTGAAATATGGCGAATTCGGTTCACTGGACTACGGCCGTAACTACGGTCTGGTTTATGACGTGCTGGGCTACACCGATATGCTGCCGTTCTTCGGTGGTGACTCAGGTTACACCGACGCCTTCCTGTCTGGCCGCTCTACTGGCGTGCTGACCTGGCGTAACAAAGATTTCTTCGGTCTGGTTAAAGGCCTGAACATTGCTGCTCAGTACGAAGGCAAAAACGACCGCACCGATTATTCAACCATCGCGGTACGCCGTTCGAATGGTGATGGTTTCGCCCTGTCGACTTCTTACGATTTCGACTTCGGTCTGAGCCTGGTCGGTGCCTACGCCAGCCTGGATCGTACTGAGACGCAGAATGCCGCTACCCGTGGTCACGGTGATAAAGCGCAGCACTGGGCAACCGGTATCAAATACGACGCTAACCAGATCTATCTGGCGACCATGTACGGTCAGACCATGAATGCCACGCCGATTTCTGGTGGTTTCGCCAACAAAGCGGTGAACTTCGAAGCGGTTGCGCAGTATCAGTTCCTGAACGGTTTCCGTCCGTCTGTGGGCTACGTGTCTTCGAAAGGTAAAGACATTGAGAGCATCGGCGATGCGGACATCATCAAGTACACCTCAATTGGTGCAACTTACTACTTCAACAAAAACATGTCTGCTTATGCGGAATACCGCATCAACCTGTTGAAGGACAACAACCCGCTGGGTCTGGCTACCGACGACATCACTGCGGTGGGTCTGGTGTACCAGTTCTAAGTTGGTTTACCCTCATTGTCGTCCGGCCCGTGTCAACCGGACACCCCAAAGGGCAGCGCAAGCTGCCCTTTTCTTTTACGGCTCCAGCACATCAAAACGCGCGCCCTCGGTCTGATTCAGCGTGAAAGGTTGTTGCAGCTGTAACGTTATCCAGTTAGATGTCACCCGATTATGCTTGCTGTCCTCCAGCGTCACCGCGAGGCGATAATGATTGCTCGCCCCTGGCGTGTTGTCCCACGCGGGCATAATGATGCTCCAGCCCTGGGGATCATTCGGGTTGGCTGGCGGGGTCAGGCTCAGCGCCTGAGTATCGCCTTGCCAGCTGACCGCGATGATGGGATTGACCGAGCGGATTTGCAGCTTCAATGGCAAATTCTCACCGCCATTCAGCTGCCACGGCGGTGTGGCAAGGAATACCGATAACGTTTTGCGCTGGCGGTACTCCATGACCGGCGTGTAATTACGCGTGACCGTGTCGTAGCGGCTACCGCGCAGCGAGCGGGCAGCGGCCACATTAGCGGCATCCAGCTGCTGGCTTAAGGCCACGCCAAAACGATAATTCAGCCGCAGGCCGAACTGGTCCTGGCTCTCCCCTTCACTGCTGGTTTTGTGGCTGGCGGAGACGGTAACCAGCGGCACCGGCGTGTAGGAAAGACCAAAGGTCAGTGCCGACGGATTGTGATAGCGTGTGCCAGAATTAAACAGATCCACATCCTGCCCCAGATACTGCTCCCAGCTGACCGAGGCGCCAAGCTGGCGATAAAACGGCAGATAACCCTGAGTCGTAAAATCATAGCCACGCGCCATGCGCTGCTGCTGATTAGGGTCGCCGTTGTGCCAGCCCGAAAGTGGGTAATAGTAGTTAGCAGAAAAACGCAGATAATCCGCCCAGGCCTCCGTACCCAGCGAACCGCGCTGCAAACTGCTATCGAACATATGATCGACAAACGCGTTATAACCGAGCAGCCAGTTACCGGCCACCCAGCGCTGACCCAGTCCGGCGCTAGCCACCAGACCGTCATCCGTCTGATTAAAACCCAGTTGGCTAAAGGTGAGATAACGCTGGCGATCGGCCCAGGGTGTCAGCAATTCGGCACCACTGCCGGTGAAGTTGCCGTCCATATCGACATTCAAATCAATCTGCGCAGTGCCATAAGGTGAGAGCATCGACTGCCCTTCGCTCGCTACCCGCTCAGCCACTTCATCGCGAAAATGATTAAATGCCCAGACACCCGCCTGATGACCAAAAGTAGTATCGCTGCTGCTCTCGCTCGCCTCGCCGATGCTTTTCGCCATATCCGCCAGCTTTTTCGACAGATTTTCACTGTCAGCCTGGTAACCAAGGGCGGGTAAATCATCGGCCATCTTCACGAAATGCGCCGCGTCACCAAATGGTGTAGCGGAAATATTGTTGTCGGGCATCAGCGCCTGGGCCGCAGGCACAGCGATAAGCAGTGCCGCAGCACCGAGGGTAAAACGCAGAGATTGAGGTATCAAAACAGCTGGTAACATAACGAAATCGGGTTCAATTCAGATAAAAATTAGAGGTCTCTCACAAAACAGCGTAAAGATAACCTTAACATATTTCTCGATTTCCGCAGTGTCACTCTGTCTGAATAGCCGATTTGTTCTGCAAGTTAGTGAGGGAGTCTGGAAACCCTGCGCGATAAATCGCTCCGCTACAGGGCGGTGCGATTTTCGGCCAAAACGTTGAATTGTGCAGAAGGCCGTAACGGCGCGATTTATCGCGCGTCTTTAAAGAGCGGCGCAAAAACCACAGCGTGATAAATCACGCCGCTACGACCCATGCGATTGTTATGAAAAGATCAAACCACCGTCCACATTGATGGTTTGCCCGGTGATATAACGCGCATCATCCGAGGCCAGAAATGCCACCAGCCCGGCAACATCCTGTGGCTGTCCGGCGCGTTTCAGTGGGATATTCTCCACCCACTCCGCCATCAACTCGCCTTTGCCATATTGCTTCTTGTCGTTGCTGAGGATCTCGCCCCAGACGCGGTCATTGTAGTCCCACATTTCGCTCTCGATAATGCCGGGGCAAAACGCGTTGACGGTGATGTGCCAGGGAGCCAGTTCCAGCGCCAGACTTTGCGTAATACCGATCACCCCCATCTTGCTGGCGGCGTAATGCGGCGTATAGATAAACCCCTGCCGCCCCTGCCCGGATGAGGTGTTGATCAGACTGCCGCTCCTCTGCTTCACCATATATTTTGCCGCTTCACGGCAGCACAACCAGACGCCTGTGGTATTGACCGCCAGAATCTTTTCAAAATCACTTTTCGGCATGCTGTCGAAGCGATCGATGGTGATCACCCCGGCGTTCTGGATCGAGACATCAATGCTGCCAAAACGTCCGGCAGCCTGCTGATACAGCTGCTGCACTTCGGTTTCATTGGTGACATCCACCTGCAGTGCGAGGATCTCGCTGCCATATTCCTGCGTTAATTTTTCTGCCGTGGCAAATACCCGCTCGGCGTTGGACACCATCACCAGCCGGGCACCGTCGCGGGCAAACCGTTCGGCGATGCCCGCGCCAATGCCGCGACAGGCTCCGGTGATCACTACTGTCTTTCCACTAAAATCGCGTGTCATATTGCCTCCTGTTATCCGTGAGTGACTTCAGACAGGGCGGCTGATTGCTGCTTTTTTTCGTGTCTGCGCAGCAGCACCACCTTGCTTTGTAATTTTTGCTGGAACTGATCGATGACCACGGCGGTGACAATTACCAGACCTTTGATCACCATCTGCCAGAAATCGCTGACGCCCATCATCACCATGCCATCGGCAAGGAAGACGATAACGAAAGCGCCGATAATCGAGCCTGACACCCGGCCACGTCCGCCCGCCAGCGCCGTGCCACCCAGCACCGTGGCCCCGATGGCATCCATCTCAAACATGTTGCCGGTCATCGGGTGCGCGGTTTGTAACTGTGAGGCCACCACCAGCCCCACCAGCGCCGCACACAGGCCAGAGAAGGCGTAGACAAACACCTTCACCTTGATGATCGGCACCCCGGCCAGCCGGGCAGCCGATTCATTACCGCCGGTGGCATAGATATAACGACCGAGCGGGGTTTTACGCGTCAGATACAGGCCAAGCAGCAGGAAACCGACCATCAGCCAGATAGGGATATAGATGCCCAGCACGGTGCCCGAACCCAGCAAAGCAAAACCGGTATTACCCAGTTCCGGCATCCCCACCAGGTTGGCGTAGGTGCTGCCATCGTTAAACAGCAGTGCCGATCCACGCGCGACATACATCATGCCGAGGGTACAGATAAAGGGAGCCACACCGAGTCGCGTCACCACCGCGCCATTGATCAGACCGAGGGCGATGCCGAACAGCGCCACCAGCAAAATCACTTCCGGGACGTTGAAGAACATCACATTACCGCCCCACAGCGGCAGACCATTGGTGAGCAATGCACCCGCTACCATGCCGCAAATCCCGGCCACCGCACCCACCGATAAATCAATGCCCCCGGTCAGGATCACCAGCGTCATGCCGATAGCCAGTAAGCCGGTAATCGCCACATGTTGTGTCATGATCAGCAGGTTGGAGGTGGTGAGAAAGTTCGGCACCATCAGGCTGAAGAAGCTGATGACAATCAGTAAGGCAATAAAGGTGCGCGCCTTCAGCAAATACATGTACAGCAGATATTTTTGATTCATTGTTTGCCTCACTTAATCATGCGGTGTCGAAGCGCTAATCAGGGCTTCCCTGGTCGCTTCGCTTCGGGGCAGATCGGCCGTGATACGGCCATCGGCCATCACCAGAATACGGTCAGCCAGTGCCATCACTTCATCCAGCTCAGAGGAAGAGAACATCACCGCCAGCCCACGTTGCGCCAGGTTACCAATCAGGTGGTAGACATCGGTTTTCGCCCCCACGTCAATGCCGCGCGTGGGTTCATCCAGCAGCACCACCTGTGGACCGGTCATCAGCGCTTTGCCCAGCACCACTTTTTGCTGGTTACCGCCACTGAGTGAGGTAATGGGAAGCTCCGCATCGCTGACTTTAATCGCCAGCTGACTGATCATCTCATCCACCCGGCGCTGCTCCTGCTGCGGATTGAGCATCCGCAACGCACGACGAAAACCACGCAGGCTGAGTTCGGTAAGGGTCATATTGGCGGTGATCGACATCAGCTGTACCACGCCCTCGGTCTGACGATCTTCCGGCACCAGGGTGATGCCTTTTTTCAGCCGTTTCTGGAAGTTTTGTTTGTCGAGGCTGACACCATTCAGGCAGACAGTGCCCGACTGGCAATGCATCATGCCGATCAGCCCCTTAAACAACTCGGTACGCCCGGCACCGAGCAGACCGTAGATGCCGATAACCTCACCTTTGCGCAATGAAAACGACACATCATTCAGTTTGTAACCGCCGTTCTGATGTAACGCCGTCAGCCCCGTAACATCGAGCACCGTCTCGCCCTGTGGCGCAGGCTGGTAATCAAAATGTTTTTTCTTGTCGCCGACCATCTGTTCAATGATCCACGGGATAGAGGCATCGCGAACTTCGCGTTCACTGATAAAACGTCCGTCACGGAAGATGGTGATGTGGTCACCAATCTCCATCAGCTCCTCCAGCCGGTGCGAGATATAGATGATGGTGACGCCGCGCCGTTTCAGTTGGTCAATCACGTTAAACAGCACTTTGACTTCGGACTGGCTCAGGGCGCTGGTGGGTTCATCCATAATCAGCACCCGTGTGTCTTTCGACAGCGCACGGGCGATCTCCACCAGTTGCTGATGGCCGATGCCCAGCTCCCCCAACGGAGCATAGGGATCCACATCCAGCTCCAGTCGCTCCAGCAGGGATTTCGCCAGCGCATACTGATATTTTTCGTTAATCACGCCACGCTGGAAAAACTCATTGGCGATGAAGATGTTGTCCATCACATTCATATTGGGGAACAGGTTCAGCTCCTGAAAGATGATGCTGATACCATGCTGTTCCGCCTGATGGGTGGAACTGAGCGTGACCGCTGCACCATCAAGCCAAATCTCGCCGGACGAGGGCGTTTCCACCCCGGCCAGCATTTTCATCATGGTGGATTTGCCCGCGCCATTTTCACCAATCAGCACGTTAACCTTGTTGCGATAGACACGATAGTTGACCTGATCCAGCGCGGTGACGCCCGGATAGATGCGCGAGACGTTACGGGTTTCGATAATCACATCCGTCTGTCCGGCGGGCTGAGGATTCTGCATCGCCATCTCCTTATTGCCGGGTGATTTGCGCCGGGGTGATATCCGGTGCCTGTTGCGGAATATCCCAGCTGCTGAACACGCCAGCCAGCGCCACTTTATCGCCGGTTTTCGGTTTAAAGGTTTGCATCATGTTGGACGCCTGTTGATTGATGGCCCGGCCATAGTCACCAAACAACACCTGATCGTTGAAGTCCTGATAGCTGGCCCCTTTGTAGGCATCACGCAGGGCAGTACCGCGAATAATTGGCCCCATCTGCACCGTCACCGTTTCGCCGGACGCATCTTTCACCGTCATTTTTCCACTGCGTGAAGTGGTGTTAACCCCGGTGACTTCGCCCTGCACGCTCACACTGAACACGCAGGGATTCTCTTCCTGGCTGCGATAACCCAGGGTTTTACAGGCGGTATCAAAATCCTTCGCGGATTGCAGTTCTTTCATCAATTGCGCCAGCGGCTTCGCGTCATGCGCCACCTGCGGCACCAGCTTTTGTTGCCATGTGCCCGCAATATTGGTCATTTGCGGATTGGGGGGATTCTTCAGGTCGGCCAGCTCCTGCTGCGACACAATGCGGCAGCCGCTGAGGATCACAACAGGAAGCAGCAGCCAGAGTCGTCTGTACATCACATTCTCCCTGGCGCCCGGCAAGCGGGCGCACCTGCGTGAAATTAAGATTTGTAGTTAAAATCCTGAACGTTTTTCGCATTTTCCGGGGTGATCAGGATGCCGCGGAACATCACGCGCTGTTTCTCAGGCTTGGTGCCTTTCTGGATATAGTTATCAAGATCGGTCACGCCCTGTGCGGCAATCGCCTGTGCCTGCAACATCACGGTGGCTTTCAGTGAACCGGCTTCGACCGCATCACGTTCGTCGTTGCTGCCATCAATCCCCACCACGGTGACATCATTACGTCCGGCCGCTTTCAGCGCGGCGATCGCCCCCAGCGCCACCGGACCGTTGCCACAGATCACCCCTTTCACATCCGGATGCGCTTGCAGGATGCTGTCCATAATGCGTTTGCCATCGATCAGCGTACCTTTGGCATCCTGGCGCGCCACGCTCTGCATATCGGGGTATTGATCGAGGACCTGATGGAAAGATTTGGAACGGGTGACGCAGTTGTTGTCGGCGAGGTTACAGGTCAGTTCAGCATATTTGCCCTTCTCACCCATCTTCTCGACAAACACGTTGGCCACGTCTGAACCGGCCTGGAAGTTGTTGTGGGTGATTTGTTCCAGCGCCACATCGTCAACCGGGATTTCGCGGTTAATCAGCACCACCGGAATACCGGCATCTTTGGCTTTTTTGATCGCTGCGACGCTGGCGGTGGAATCGGCGTTATCCAGCACAATGCCTTGCACCTTTTTGCCGATGGCCGCATCGATCAGCTCACTCTGTTTTTTCACATCTTCACCGTGCGACAGCACGCTGGTTTTGTAGCCGAGTTCCTGCGCCTTCAGATTGGCCCCTTTCGCTTCAGAGGCGTAATACGGGTTATCCAGGGAATTCACCAGAATCATGATGGTGCCTTTGTCCGCCGCGAGGCTGACATGCGAAACCAGACAGCTGGCAATGGCGGTTAACAGCAGGGTACGGGTTTTCATGGTGATGTCTCTCATTGTAATTATTACGTTTGCAGGGTTGTCGCCTTCTCTGGTGCAGGCGCGGAACTACCAAATAGTGAAGCCACCGTCGATCATCAGATCGGCGCCGGTGATCATGTCGCTGCCGTTACTGGCAAAAAACAGCACTGCCGCAGCGATTTCATCGGTGTAGGCGAAGCGTCCCAGCGGAATCAGGGTTTTCATTTGCTCCCCCTTCTCGCCGCGCCAGGCTTTTTCGCCCATGGGGGTCAGCACCACGGTCGGCGACAGGGTGTTGACGTTAATACGATGTGGCGCAAACTCTTTCGCCATCACTTTGGTCATGCCCAGTAGCCCGGCCTTGGCCGAGGTGTAGGCCACATGGTTATCGATAGCGATAGACGCGGCTTGTGAGGCGATATTAATAATCTTGCCGCCCTGACCGGCGCGGATCATGCGTTTGCCTGCCGCCTGCGAGCAGAGAAAAGGCCCGGTAAGATTGACGGCAATTTGCTTCTGCCATTCGGCAAACTCGGTTTCCAGCACCGGTTGCAGCATCACGTAACCTGCGCAGTTCACCAGGATATCGAGATGGCCGTAATGCTGTTCAACGCGCGAGAAGGCCTCTTCCACCGACTGCGGGTCGGTGACATCACAGCAGACCAGCAGCACACGTTCAGCATCAAACTGGCTGCTGACGCTGGCGACTTTGTCGCTTTCGAAGGGAGGGTAAAGCAGTGCCAGACGGGCACCTTTTTCCAGCAGCATCTGGTTACTGGCCATGGCGATCCCGCCGAGGCCACCCGTCACCACCGCGACTTTGCCGGTCAGGTCCTGGTCTGCATTCACGCCGTAGCGCAGATTTACATCATATTCCCCACTCATCCTCACTCTCCCTGGTTCTCAGTCGATAGCTCTGGTTATGGCTGGTCAGCGGATGACACCCGCCATCATTTTCGAACAAAAATATAAGCTATCGTTTGTTAATGGTTTGTGGGTGAGATCAAATTTCATACAAATTACCAGAATAATTTTTATCTTGTTGTATTTAATACAATTAATAAAATCACACAAAAAGAAGCATGGATAAAGACGCTACTTTGTCATTGTGAAATCAATTCCATATCGATTTTATGTTTTCGTTCGAAAATCAATGTTTGTGCGAGTCACCTCGCAAATCCCCTGAGCGCAGAGTAAAATCAGCTCGGGTTTCTTTTCGCAACGATCAGACCGTGATTGGAAAAAGGGAGAGTTTCGATTGAAAAGCAAAACTGAGCAGCTGGCCGACATGCAGCAGCGCCGTGAGAAGATACTTGAGATGATCCGTGAAGACGGCACGGTCACGGTAAAAGCACTGACAGAAACCTTTGGCTTAACCGAAGCGACGATTCGTACCGACCTGCGCATGTTGCAGAAGGCCGGGCATGTGCAGCGTTATCATGGAGGAGCCACCCTGATGACCGGTAAGCAAAATACCGGTGCGTTGCTGCTGGAACGTCAGACGCATCTGGACGAAAAGGAAGCGATAGGTCGCCTTGCCGCACAGTATGTTGAAAACGGTGACACGGTGATTTTCGATTCCGGCACCACCACGACGGCGATTGCCGAGGCTATCGGCCATATCCGCCGTCTGTCCGTGATCACCACCGCGGTCAACATTGCGCTGAAACTGGGAGGGGAGCCGGGGATCAATATCCTGCTGACCGGAGGGACCTTTAAGTTTCCCACGCTGTCAACGTCGGGAGAAAAAGCCGCCTCTTTTTTTGAGAACGTGCTGGCCGAAAAACTGTTTCTGGCCACCGCCTGTATCTCCCCGCGTCTGGGGTTAAGTTTTCCCAGCGAGACGGATATCAAGGTGAAGATGGCGATGATTCAGTCAGCCAGTACCGTGTTTGTGGTGGCCGACTCCAGTAAAATTGATAAGGTTTCGATGTTCGCCCTGCCCTGCGACTGGAGCCATATTCACTATCTGATTACCGATAGCGGCATTACGCCCGCGCAGATTGCTGCCTTTGAAGCGCTGGGTGTGCAGGTGCTGGTCGCCCCGCCGCTGGCCGTGGCACAGCGCCGGGCGATGTGATCCCGGTACGCATGAATGCGTACCCTGCGAATGTAGGGTCGCCATTCATGGCGACCTGGCAACATTAAAACCCTAAGCTATCCAGCAAATCATCGACCTGGTCCTGGTTCGCCACCACACCCGGTGCATCGGTGTGAATCTGCGGTCCATTCAGCAGGCTGTTGCTTTGCTTACGCTGCTCGGCACTCACTTCTGGCATGTTTTCCAGCAACACCATCAACAGCTGGCGTTCAATTTCCTGGATCACATCCATCATGCGCTTAATCACCTGCCCCGTCAGATCCTGGAAGTCCTGCGCCATCATGATTTCCAGCAGCTGCTTGTTGGTGAACGCGGTGTGCTCCGGTACGGCGGTGAGGAATTCGCGCGTATCCGAAACCAACTCGCGAGCATCCGCCAGCTCAATCGGGTTTTCAAACCAGTCATCCCAGCGGCCTTTCAGCTGGTTAGCACTGGCTTCCATTTTGTCCTGGTGCGGCTGCGCGGCTTCAACGCAGTTCAGTGCACGATCAGCGGCCTGCGCTGTCATCTGCACCACATAATCCAGACGATCGCGCGCGTCAGGAATCGCTTCCGCCGCTTCGGCAATCGCCTGATCCAGCCCCAGCTCACGCAGGCTGTCACGCAGCATGCGCGTCAGCGAGCCGATGCGGGCAATGATATCCTGTGCCGAGACTTCTTCTGTTGGTTTCGGAAGGTCGCTCATCACATCTCCTTACATACCCAGTTTTTCGAAGATCTTGCCTAATTTTTCTTCCAGTGTGGCCGCAGTAAACGGCTTCACCACGTATCCGCTGGCTCCGGCCTGCGCCGCCGCGATAATGTTCTCTTTCTTCGCTTCCGCGGTGACCATCAGCACCGGCAGTTTGCCCAGCGTGGCATCGGCACGAATGGTTTGCAGCAGTTCCAGACCGTCCATGTTGGGCATGTTCCAGTCAGAAATTACAAAATCAAAGCCGCCTGCGCGCAGTTTGGTCAGCGCATCCGCACCGTCTTCTGCTTCTTCAACGTTATTGAATCCCAGCTCTTTTAACAGGTTGCGGACGATACGACGCATCGTATTGAAGTCGTCCACCACCAAAAAGCGCATATTTTTATCAGCCATATCTACTCCTGTGTTGTCTTGCCCGGCAGGACGGGCCTGTTAAATTCGCAATGCCTGTCCGGCGCTAATTTTTGCCAGCATGTGCTGGCTGATGTGGCCTAAATCAACCACTTCACTGGCTCCGCCGAGGGCAATGGCCTCACGCGGCATACCAAATACCACGCAGCTGGCTTCATCCTGGGCGATGGTCCAGGCACCGGCACGATGCATTTCCAGCATCCCCGCCGCACCGTCGTTACCCATCCCGGTCAGAATCACACCCACTGCATTTCGTCCGGCGTTAACCGCCACCGATCGGAACAACACATCCACCGAGGGCTTGTGCCGATTAACTGGCGGCCCGTCGTTCAGTTTCACCACATAGTTGGCACCGCTACGCCCCAGTTCCATATGCATCGCCCCTGGCGCGATATAGGCATGGCCGGGCAGAATACGCTCGCCATCCTCCGCTTCTTTCACGGTAATCTGGCACAGCTTGTTCAGCCGTTCGGCAAAGGAGCGGGTAAAGCCTGGTGGCATATGCTGGGTGATCAGCAGCGCCGGGCTGGTGGCCGGTAACGGCTGAAGGACATGACGAATCGCTTCGGTGCCACCGGTAGACGAACCAATGGCGATCAGCTTTTCACTACTCAGCAGCGGTACCGCTTTCAGCGTGACGGGAGCCGGCGTTGCCGCGCGGGCATGCAATTTGGCACGCGCCGCCGCACGGATTTTGTCGGCAATCATCTGGCTATAGGCCAGCATTCCCTCACGGATACCCAACTGCGGTTTGGTGACAAAATCCACTGCACCCAGCTCCAGCGCACGCAGCGTGATTTCTGAGCCTTTACCGGTCAGTGATGACACCATCACCACCGGCATTGGCCGCAGACGCATCAGCTTTTCGAGAAAATCGAGGCCGTCCATGCGCGGCATTTCCACATCCAGCGTCAGCACTTGCGGGTTGTACTGCTTGATTAGGTCACGTGCCACCAGCGGGTCCGGCGCAGTCGCGACCATCTCCATATCGGGATGGCTGTTGATGATTTCTGTCATCAACTGCCGCATCAGCGCAGAGTCATCCACGCACATCACGGTGATTTTGCTCATCGTCTTTCCTTGGTCAGTCCATAGACTGTCTGTCCACGCAGCCAGAACTCTTTACTGATCTGGCTGAAGTTCTCTGAATGCCCGGCAAACAACACACCGCCCGGCTTCAGCAGGGGAACAAACCGGCGCAGGATTTGCTCCTGCGTCTCTTTATCGAAATAGATCATCACGTTGCGACAGAAAATCGCATCAAACGGCCCCGGCAGTGACCAGTCATTGGCCAGCAAATTCAGCTGTGCGTAACTCACCTGACTGGACAATTCAGAACGTACCCGCACCATGCCTTCATGCGGGCCTGTGCCGCGCAGGAAAAAGCGCTGTAGCTGTGATTGCGACAGCGTGCGCAGTTCCTCCTGGCGATAAACACCCGCCACCGCTTTTTCCAGTACCTGGGTATCAATATCGCTGGCGTGGACCTGGAATTTCCCCGGCCCGGAGCCCAGCGTTTCCGCCAGTGTCATGGCGATGGAGTAAGGTTCCTCACCGGTTGACGCGGCAGCACACCACACGTTGTAGCTGCCACTGCGCTTACGTGCGTGGTCGGCTAAAATCGGGAAATGATGCGCCTCACGGAAAAACGAGGTGAGGTTAGTGGTCAGCGCATTAATAAATGCCTGCCACTCGGCGCTGTTCGGATCCTGCTCCAGCAGACCCAGATAGCGGCCAAAATCATCAATATTCAGCATGCGTAGCCGACGTACCAGACGGTTATAAACCATCTCGCGTTTGTGGTCGGCCAGCACGATACCGGCACGCTGATAGATCAACTGGCTGATACGACGAAAATGCGCATCGGAAAGCGGCAGACGCTGTACCATTTGCGTCAGCAGCGATGTCGCTTCATTTTGATCCAATAACGTCGATTTCTTCATCTCAGGTCACCCGGCAACAAACTGATTAAATTATGGTTACTGCGGTTGCTACTGTGCTGCCAGTGCGCACCCAGGTATGTGGGCCGTGTTGCCACGGCCTCAGGGCTTAAAAGGTTTCCCAGTTATCGTCAGCGCGGGCGCCCGCCGGTTGAGCCAGTGCTTTTGGCGCCGCCGGATGTAATAATTTTGGCGCTGTAGATACGTTAACGGCCTGGGCGACAAATTCTTTACCAATATTGAACACTGCGACCGACTGTTTCAGTCGGCTGGCCTGATCTTCCAGCGCGGCAGCCGCGGTGGCGGACTCTTCCACCAGTGCGGCGTTCTGCTGTGTCACGCGGTCCATTTCGTTAACCGCCAGGCCCACCTGGTCAATGCCGCGGCTCTGCTCATCCGACGCCGAGGCGATCTCGCCCATGATGTCGGTGACGCGCGTCACGGCATTAACGATATTGGTCATGGTCTCGCCCGCACTCTCCACCAGCACCGATCCGGTGTTGACGCGGTTTACCGAGTCCTCAATCAACCCTTTAATTTCTTTCGCTGCCTGGGCGCTGCGCTGTGCCAGGCTGCGCACCTCACCGGCCACCACGGCAAAACCACGGCCCTGTTCACCGGCACGTGCGGCTTCGACGGCGGCGTTCAGTGCCAGGATATTGGTCTGGAAGGCAATGCCGTCGATCACGCTGGTAACATCAGCGATTTTCTTCGAGCTGCCGGCAATTTCTTTCATGGTGGTGACCACGCCATCCACCACTTTGCCGCCCTGTTGCGCGGTATCGGAGGCAGTCAGCGCCAGCTGGGAAGCCTGACGGGCGTTTTCGGCGTTCTGTTTCACCGTGGCGGTCAGCTGCTCCATGCTGGCTGCGGTTTCTTCCAGCGAAGCCGCCTGTTGCTCAGTACGTGAGGAGAGATCGTTGTTGCCCATGGCGATTTCGCTGGCACCGGTATAGATGGCGTCAGAGCCATCACGCACGATGCGCACGGTGCGCGCCAGTTCCTGCTGCATATGTTGCAGCGAGCTGAGCAGGTCACCCATTTCGTTAGTCACGCTGACCTCAACCTGCTGCGTCAGATCACCACGCGCAATATGGCGAATATGTTCGATGCTCTGCTTCAGTGGGCGGATCAGTGCCGCACGCATGCCACTCCACACCAGCGCGATCAGCAGCAACGTCACCGCCAGCAGGGCGACAATCAGCCAGACGGACTTGTGATACGCCGCCAGGTTGTCATCAATACCGCGCTGCGCGAGGATTTTGTTGTAACCCAGCCACGCGTTGTAATCCTTTTCAAATTTGTCCTGGAAGCCCTGAGTCGGCTGGTCAACAAACCCTTTGAAATTGCCAGCGCTAAGAAAATCAATCAGTTCAGCCAGTGCGCCATGGAAAGCGTTGTAGTTGGCCTGCAACGTCAGCACGTTTTCTGCCGTTTTGCCTTTTTCTGACAGATTGGCGTTAAATTCGGTGAAGCCCTGATCGGCCGCCTTCAACTCCTCACTGGCCAGAGCAACCAGTTCTTTCACCGTTGCGCCCGATCCAGCCTGCTGGCTGTCCAGCAGATAACGGATCCCGGCACGGTTCAGCGTGTTACGCGCCTGAACCAGAGAAACCCATGAGGTGCCCATCGCCCGTTGCAGAGTGACGAGGCGCTGGTTATAAGCAAAATTGTCCTTATCGGCTTTCACCGTTTGAAAAAACATCCCTCCGGAAAACAGCTGCAGCAAGGCAAACAACACCAGCACGCACAGCAGGCCGGAAACGACACGAATACGACTAAACATAAACACCTCATTGGTTGGCGGATCGCTTCTGTTATCGGCGTGTGAAGTGTGATCTTTATGTTGAAAGGAAGGGGTTGGACCAGCTGTGAAAACTGCGCCGCTACCCTGTGGGGCAATGTGTAGCGGCGCAATTTATTGCGCGGGTTTTAAAGGACGCGTGATAAATCACGCCGCTACGATAATGTGCCGGTGTCAGTTAGGGATGTGGTTAAAACGTTTCCCAGTTGCTGTCGCTGACCGGTGCGGTCACCGCTTTACGTGGCATATCGGGTACTTTCGGTGCAATCTGCGGATGGCGCGTCATCATGGTCGCTTCCTGCGCACGCGGAATCTTAAACACCGATACCGACTGGCTCAGGCGGCTGGCCTGATCTTCCAGCGAGGCCGCTGCCGCCGCAGATTCTTCCACCAGCGAGGCGTTCTGCTGCGTCACACGGTCCATCTCGGTTACCGCCTGGCCGACCTGATCGATACCACGGCTTTGCTCATCGGATGCCGAAGCGATCTCGCCCATAATGTCCGTCACCCGCGTGACCGCGTTGACGATATCGCTCATGGTTTCACCTGCTGTGCCCACCAGCGCCGAGCCAGTGTTAACACGGTTCACCGAGTCTTCGATTAATCCTTTGATTTCCTTCGCCGCCTGGGCGCTGCGCTGTGCCAGACTGCGCACCTCACCGGCCACCACAGCAAAGCCACGTCCCTGTTCACCGGCGCGCGCCGCTTCCACCGCGGCGTTCAGCGCCAGGATATTGGTCTGGAAGGCAATACCGTCGATCACGCTGATAATATCGGCGATTTTCTTCGAACTACCGGCGATGTCATGCATGGTACGCACCACGCCATCCACCACGTTGCCCCCTTTCTGCGCGGTTTCTGACGCGCTGAGCGCCAGCTGCGAAGCCTGACGGGCATTTTCGGCGTTCTGTTTCACCGTAGCTGTCAGCTGTTCCATGCTGGCGGCGGTCTGTTCCAGCGAAGCCGCCTGTTCTTCGGTACGGGCGGAAAGATCGTTATTTCCGGCGGAGATTTCGCTGGCACCGGTGAAGATGGCGTCAGAACCATCGCGCACGTTGCTGACGGTACGCACCAGCGACTGCTGCATTTCCTGCAATCCTTCTGCCAGTTGGCTCATTTCGTTGCGCCCTTCCACCTGAATCGGCTGCGTCAGATCGCCGGAGGCAATGTGGCGAATGTGCGACAGCAGCTGTTGCAGCGGCAGGATCAGCACCGAACGCAAACCAAACCAGCAGCCAATAATCACGGCAATCACCAGCAGAGCCACCGTCGCCAGCAGCCACATCATGGTGTTGAAGGCACGCTGATTCTGCTCTGCCCCGGCTGCCGCCAGCTCGCCCTGCTTAGTGCGCCAGGCTTCATACGAGGCTTTCATCTTCACCTGTTTAGCTTCGATGTTTTGCGCGAACATGCCCTGCAAATCATCCGCTTTCAACCGCTCCAGCATCGCTTTCAGGCCGTTGTTATAGGCTGCATAGTCAGCTTCCAGTCGGTCACGCAGTTCCACCGGAAAACCGGGTGTCGCGGGCAGATTGTAATAACGCTGGAAATATCCTGACGCCGCATCAAGCTGTTTTTCCGTTTGCGCGATAAGTGCACTGAGCTGGCCGCCATTGCTCTGCGCGGCCATACTTCCCTGCATACGTAACATCGCGCGGTTCAGCACCGTACGTGTCTGGTTGAGTTCAATCCAGGCATCACTCATCGCCGCAACGTTGTCGGTGGACACCTGTGCGACAGCAAATGCCTCCTTATCTTTTTGTAAAGCAGACCAGAACAGCCCGCCAGAAATTAACTGCAAAGCACCAAATACCAGCAATACGGCGATCAGGCTGGTGACTACATTGATTCGTTTTAACATGGGTTCCCCAGAAAGGTGTTTTCGGCTCTCCTGTTATCGACCGTTCCCCTGAATTTTTGAGGATGTTTAAGCCACTTTACAAAGTAAAATCCTGCCGTTTACTCCCATTGCAGAGTTTTATAACTAAAAAAATTAACATTAAAAAAAATGCGCCTTTAAAAGGCGCATGGGGTTAACACGAATTACAACAACGTCAGAACGTTTCCCAGTTGCTGTCACTTACCGGAGCCGTCACGGCTTTACGCGGCATATCGGCAACTTTCGGCGCAATCTGCGGATGACGAATCACTGCCGGGGCAAGCTGCTGGGTGCGGGGGATCTTAAACACCGATACCGACTGGCTTAAACGGCTGGCCTGATCTTCCAGCGAGGCCGCAGCCGCCGCAGATTCTTCCACCAGCGAGGCGTTCTGCTGCGTCACGCGATCCATCTCGGTTACCGCCTGGCCGACCTGATCGATGCCACGGCTCTGCTCATCAGATGCCGAAGCGATCTCGCCCATAATGTCCGTCACCCGTGTGACCGCGTTGACGATATCGCTCATGGTTTCCCCTGCCGTACCCACCAGCGCCGAACCGGTATTGACGCGGTTCACCGAGTCTTCGATCAACCCTTTGATTTCCTTCGCCGCCTGGGCACTGCGCTGTGCCAGACTGCGCACCTCACCGGCTACCACGGCAAAACCACGTCCCTGTTCACCGGCGCGCGCCGCTTCCACCGCCGCGTTCAGCGCCAGGATGTTGGTCTGGAAGGCAATGCCGTCGATCACGCTAGTAATATCGGCAATTTTCTTCGAACTGCCGGCGATGTCATGCATAGTACGCACCACACCATCCACCACGTTGCCCCCCTTCTGCGCAGTTTCCGACGCGCTGAGCGCCAGCTGCGAAGCCTGACGGGCATTCTCGGCGTTCTGTTTCACTGTCGCCGTCAGCTGTTCCATGCTGGCAGCGGTCTGCTCCAGCGAGGCAGCCTGTTCTTCAGTACGGGCGGAGAGATCGTTATTTCCGGCGGAGATTTCGCTGGCACCGGTGAAGATGGCATCGGACCCGTCACGCACGTTGCTGACGGTACGCACCAGCGACTGCTGCATTTCGTGCAGATTGGTCGCCAGCTGGCTCATTTCGTTGCGCCCTTCAATCACGATGGTCTGCGTCAGATCACCCTTTGCGATGTGCTGGATATGTTTGATGTTGGTATTAAGCGGGTTGATCAGCACTTTGCGCAGACCAAACCAGCACAACACAATCACCGCCACCACGGCCGCCATCACCACCGCCAGCAGCCAGATCATATGGTTATAGGCTGCGAGGTTGGCCGCCACACCGGCGTCGGTCAGACGGTCCTGATCGGCACGCCACTGGGTGTAATCCGTCAGAAATGCGCTCTGCGTCGGCGCGACCGGAAGTTTACCGGCACCTGCCACATCGTTGGCCTGGAGCGCATCCTGCATCTGGTTTAACGCGCTGCTGTAGGCGCTGTAGGTTTCATCCAGATGTTTGTTGACTTGCGCATCCTGACCCGGAGTGTCCGGAATGCTTTTAAACAGCGAGTAGAAATCCGCTGCCTTGTTCTGAAAGTTCTTGCTCTGCTCAAACATGCTGGCGAGATCGGCGGTCTCACCCGAAAGTTTGCTATTGGCAATACGCAGCATGACACGCGTCAGCAACACACGGCTTTGGTTAAGACTCATATAAGCGTCGTTGATTGCCGCGGTATTTTTGCTTGCCAGTTGTGCAACATTAAAACTGGTTTTGTCATTGCTTAAGGCTTTAAAAAACAGCGAGCCAGAAGCCAGCTGTAAAAAGCCAAATATCAACAGCACCAGTAATAAACTGGTGACAACACGGATTTTCGTAAACATACCTTGCCCTGAAAAGTGAAAAAATGCAGTGGATTTATCGGCCAGAGGGTGGCGAAATTGAGAGCAAAAAGTGAATTAATTGCAAACTTGATGTTGATTTATAAGGAATTATTTCTATCAGAAATGATAACGGGCCGGTCATCCCGGCCCGTTACTCAACAATTATGCGCTACGCAGCGTGTCCATCAACGCCATCTCTTCACTGCTCAGCAGCTTCTCGATGTCTACCAGAATCAGCATACGTTCACCCAACGCGCCAAGCCCTGTCAGGTACTCGGTTGACATGGTCACGGCAAATTCCGGGGCCGGACGGATTTGGTCCTGGGTCAGCGACAACACATCAGAAACGCCATCCACCACGATACCCACCACGCGGTGTTCCAGATTCAGTACGATCACCACGGTGTTTTCGTTGTAATCCACATCCGGCTGCGAGAACTTCACACGCAGGTCGATAATCGGCACAATCACGCCACGCAGATTGGTCACACCCTTGATAAACTCCGGGGTGTTAGCGATGCGCGTTACCTGATCGTAGCCACGAATTTCCTGCACTTTCAGGATATCGATACCGTACTCTTCATCACCGAGGGTGAAGACTAAGAACTCCTGGCCCACGGTTTCGCCAGCGATTTTCGTCACGGTTGCCATTCCAGTCATTGTATTTACCTTTTCGTTATCGATTACGCTGCGGCACCGGCCACACGCTTTTCACGGTTCAGGGATTGCAGGGCTGAAACATCTACAATCAGCGCCACACTGCCATCGCCAAGGATGGTGGCGGCGGAAATACCCGGCACTTTGCGGTAGTTACTTTCAAGGTTTTTCACCACCACCTGGTGCTGACCAATCAGCTGATCCACCAGCAGGGCGTAACGACGGCCAGCGCTTTGCAGGATCACCACAATGCCCTGCGTGGCATCAGTCTTGGCGTGCTGCACATCGAACACATTCCACAACTCGACCAGCGGCAGATATTCGCCACGCACTTCCAGCACACGCTCGCCACCGGCCAGCGGCTTCAGTTCTTCGGCACGCGGTTGCAGCGATTCCATCACCGCGTTCAGCGGCAGGATGAACACTTCATCGGCCACACGCACCGACATACCATCGAGGATCGCCAGCGTCAGTGGCAGCAGGATACGGATAGTGGTGCCTTTCCCCTGCTTCGAGGCGATTTCAACGTGGCCGCCCATTTCCTGAATGTTTCGTTTCACCACATCCATGCCGACGCCACGGCCCGATACATCGGTGACCTGCTCAGCGGTGGAGAAGCCCGGTGCGAAAATCAGCATGCCGACGTCTTCGTCGCTCATGCTTTCGCTCACCGGCAGACCGGAAGACATCGCTTTTGCCAGGATACGTTCACGGTTAAGACCGGCACCGTCATCGATCACTTCGATGCAAATGTTGCCGCCCTGATGCTCGGCGGAAAGCGTCAGATTACCGACGGCACTTTTACCCGCACCCAGACGTTTTTCCGGCGATTCGATACCGTGATCAAGACTGTTGCGCACCAGGTGAGTTAATGGATCGATGATGCGTTCAATCAGGCTCTTATCCAGTTCGGTCGAGCTGCCGAGCAGCGTCAGTTCCACTTCTTTACCCAGCTTACTGGCCAGGTCGCGTACCAGACGGGGGAAGCGGCTGAAGACATACTCCATCGGCATCATACGAATCGACATTACCGATTCCTGTAAATCGCGCGCGTTACGCTCCAGCTGGCCCATGCTGTTCAGCAGGTCGCCATGCGCCACCGGATCCAGTGCGCCAGAACGCTGTGCCAGCATTGACTGGGTAATCACCAGTTCACCGACCAGGTTAATCAACTGGTCAACTTTCTCGACCGCGACGCGGATACTGCTGGATTCGCTGGCTTTGGCCGGGGCTGCCGCACGTTTGTTTTCACGCTTCACCGCCGGGGTGATCTCGGTGACGGTGGCGCTTTGTACCGGTTCAGCCACGACAGGTGCTGCTGGCGCGGTTTCCACCGGCGCGCTGCTGCCTTCCGGGAAAAGAATCTGCGCTTCTTCAAGCACAAAACACAGCACAGCGACGATGTCATCTTTGCCGACACCTTCAATGGTGGCTTCCAGCGCGTTGGCGCTTTTCACCACATCGCTTAGCGTGCCAAGATTACCCAGTTCTTCCAGCAGCAAATCCGGTTCTTTCTCTTTCAGGTCAACCAGGTGCAGGCGCAAACCCGCGTTGCCTGCAACCGGTGCCGCAGGCTCGGCGACTGCCACCGCCGCCGGGGCTGCCGGGGCTACCCCTTTGGCTTCAAGGGCCAGCTGACGCAGGGCTTCGCAGATGTAGTTGAAGCTTTCTGCATTCGGTTCCTGCGCGGTTTTATAGGCATCGAGCTGTTCCTGCATAATATCTTTGGTTTCCAAAAACAGGTTGATGATGTCGGTGCTGAGCGCCATTTCACCACGACGCGCACCGTCCAGAATGTTTTCCAGGATGTGAGTGGTTTCCTGTAAAACCGTAAAGCCAAACGTACCGGCTCCGCCCTTTATCGAGTGGGCGGCGCGGAAGATGGCATTCAACTGTTCGGAATCTGGCTCCTGGGGATCCAGTCCCAACAGGTGTTGCTCCATGTCCGCTAACAGCTCATCGGCCTCGTCAAAAAACGTCTGGTAAAAATCGCTGATGTCCATGCTCACGGGATCACCTCGGCTGTGAGGAGTGGTCAGTAGTCACCGCACTGGCGTTCGGATTGGCCGGAGCCGCTGGCGTCGTCGTCGCAGCCGGCGCTGCCGGTGTCGCTGACGTTGCTGGTGCTGTCGGCGCAGCCGGAACGGCGGGCGCGGTAATATCGGGAATAATCTGTGCCGGGTCGCTCACCTGAACGGCATCGCTCTCGGCGTTCTCTTTTTCAATTGCCGCTTCGGTGTCATGGTTCAACACCAGCAGGCTAATGCGGCGGTTTACTGCATCGTCACCACCGCGGTTTTTCAGTTTCATGGTGTCGGCCATGCCCACCACGCGCAGCATTTTGCTGCCGTCAAGGCCGCCCAGGACCAGCTCGCGGCGTGAAGCGTTGGCACGATCTGCCGAAAGCTCCCAGTTGCTGTAGCCACGATCGCCGCTGGCGTACTGGAAGTCATCGGTATGACCCGCCAGGCTGATTTTGTTCGGGATATCATTCAGCAGTGGCGCAACAGCACGCAGGATATCGCGCATATAAGGTTCCACCTCGGCGCTGCCAGTCTTAAACATCGGGCGGTTCTGGCTATCAATAATCTGGATGCGCAGCCCCTCCTCCACCATGTTGATAATCAGGTGCGGACGCAGCGCCTTCAGACGTGGATCGGCTTCGATCAGTTGATCGAGTTTTTCGCGCAGGCGGTTCAGACGGATATCATCCAGCTGGCGCTTCTGTGCATCCATATCCACGGCCTTTTTCACTTCACCGTCTTTCTTCGTCGGGTCATCACCGCCGCCAGGAATCGGGCTGTCGCTATCGCTGCTACGCTGACCACCGGTCAACGCCACTTTGAGTGGCGTTCTGAAGTATTCTGCAATCTGTACCAGCTGCTGCGGGTTGGCGATGGAAAGCAGCCACATCACCATAAAGAACGCCATCATCGCCGTCATAAAGTCGGCATAGGCAATCTTCCATGAGCCATGACTTCCTTCATGCCTTTTATGTTTGCGCCGTTTAACCAGCACAATGGGGCGATTGCCATGCTTCATGAGGCTTCATCCGAGGTTTGCTTAGCCGGATTCTTGGCGTTGCGCACGTGTTCTTCCAGTTCCTGGAACGACGGACGATCGGTGGAATACAGGGTCTTACGACCAAACTCCACCGCAATCTGCGGCGCATAACCATTCAGGCTGGAGAGCAACGTCACCTTAATGCATTGCATCATCTTGGTGGATTCAGCACATTTCTGACGCAACACCGATGCCAGCGGTGAAATGAAGCCGTAAGCCAGCAGGATGCCGAGGAAAGTCCCCACCATGGCATGAGCAACCAGCGCACCCAGTTCTGCCGCCGGGCGATCCGCCGACGCCAGTGCGTGTACCACGCCCATTACTGCGGCGACGATACCAAACGCAGGCAAGCCATCACCGACCGCGGATAAGCTTTGCGCTGGCACTTCGCATTCGTGCTCGTAGGTTTCAATCTCTTCATCCATCAACGCTTCGATTTCGAATGCGTTCATATTTCCGCTGACCATTAAACGCAAATAATCGGTAATAAAATCCACGAGCTGTTTATCGGCCAGAATGCGCGGATAGTTAGCGAAAATTTCACTCTGGCTGGGATCTTCAATATCACGCTCCAGCGACAACATCCCCTGCTGACGTGATTTCGCCATCAGGCGATAAAGCAATGCCATTAAATCCATGTAAACGGCTTTGTTATATTTTGAGCCGCGCATTAACAAAGGCAATGCTTTTAAGGTCTTTTTAATTGCCTTGCCATTGTTACCGACGAAAAAAGCACCAATTGCGGCGCCCCCTATTATCAGCAACTCCGACGGCTGATAAAGCGCCCCCAGATGTCCGCCGACCAACATGTAGCCGCCTAACACGGACCCGAGGACTACGATATAACCCAGAATAATTAGCACAAAAAATCCTTACGTCCGTAACGTGTTGGTGGAAGTTAAGCCAGAGAGCCGCAGGTGTTATTCGTAAACGCAGAGCAAAAAAAAGCAGCGGATTAACCGCTGCTGGATGGCTTCCACGATACGAACAAACTTAAACGGCGTGTTTAACCTGTTCATCCAGCAGTTGTGGAAAGGTATCGGCAGATTCGACAGAAAGTTTACGTCTTTTTACGGCGCGTGATGGCGGCTGGCACAGGCTGCAGACAAAGCTGCCGACCGGCTGGTGCGCGTGGTTGATAAAGCTGCCGTTACAGCATTTGCAATCGGAGAGTTCCAGCATGCCACTTTCAACGAAACGCACCAGCGTCCAGGCGCGCGTCAGCGCCAGCAGCGGGCCTTCGTCTGATTGTGGGCACTGCTCAAGATAGAGTCGATACGCTTTAATCACGGCTTCCACACCGGTGCTCAAACCTGTTTTCAGCAGGAACTGCCAGGCGTTACAGAACATCGAAGCGTGGATATTTTGTTCCCAGGTCATGAACCAGTCAGTGGAGAATGGCAACATACCTTTCGGCGGCGGGCTACCGCGCAATTCTTTATACAACTTAATCAGGCGACCGCGGCTTAGCTGCGTTTCACTTTCCAGCATTTGCAGTCGCGCGCCCAGCGTAATCAGCTCCATCGCCAGCTGAATGTCACGCGCTTCCTGAACAATACTTTTTTCGCTCATTATACCGCCCTCTTTTTCGTGCCAACGTCGTCTTTTGACGCGTTACGCAGTAAACGGCTGGATAATAAAATACCGGTGTGGATTTGCTGTAAATCATCCACGCGGGATTCCTGAGTCAGGCGATTAATAATGTTGTGGTCAGTAAAGCGGAACTGGCAAACCAGTTGATTGGTTTCCGCTAATTTTACCATCTCAGGTAAAGTTAATTGTGCCAATGCATCTGCCATCGATTCATCGATGCCCAGACGAAACATTGCTGAAGCTTTTTCCTGGTTAATTAAACGCTGCGCAAGCAGTAAATATGACAGATTGATGTCATATATATGTTTTAGTAATTCTGATGTACCCATTTTTTCCATCCTGATAGACACGACATATATACGGCCATAGAAAATATTTCTCTATGGTTCGGATTGCTGGTTGGTAAATCTAAAGATGGCAAAAAATATTCAGGCATAAGCCAAACGTGTACTGAACTGTTTCACTTCCCACCGGGACACTGATCAGTAGTAGTCATAACTCCAGGCCAATCTTTTCTTGAGTTCTAACCATCTTCCGTGACGTCTGCTTACAGTTTTTTAAGACTAATCTGAAAACAAGGCAAATCTATATCGTCTGATTTCGACATACAACGTGATAAGTGTGAAATTTTAGATAAAGTGTGATCTGCGTCACACTTTTTAAGGCAAATTTTTTTCTTCAAACCTTTCAGCAACGCCTTTTCTGTTTGCTCATTTATTGAGCAGATCTGCTTTGTTTCGCTAATATTTCATTGTCGATTCGCTTACAAATAGCTATGCGGCATAATGTCAATATAAAGCGATCTTTTATCTGTAGCGTTGCGATTAGGTCACTACAATTCCCTGCACTGATAAAAATAACCAGCATAAAACTCCAAAATTCACTGGAATTATTCGCTGCTAAATTAATCACTTACAGGGAATATTGCGAAAAGACACTAACGGCAGGGTGCTAGCATTATGTGAAGAGTCGGCGCGGTGCGGCAACTTATCGTTAACGGTTCGTAGGGAGTGTTTAGTGAACGGCAGTGGATGTAACAATGCGTTACATTAGAGATATGAATGAATCGCTGCGCTTACGCATTGATGTAACCAAACTATCGGCACATTGCGCTCAGGCTTTAGGGTTGCAACGAAAAAAAAGCCCTATCCGGCCCCTGATCGCTCATTTTTTCGCCATTCGTGCGCAAATCCCCTGCCGGGCAGGATTTTTACTGGTTAAAGAAATAACGTCGATTGCGGCGGGTGACAGTGAGCATGAGAAGTGTGTGGAAACGCTGCGCAGTGGGTTACAGCACAGCGGGAAAAACGCGCGATAAATCGCGCCGCTACCAATACGTGCAAATACCGTAGCGGCGCAACGCTGGCATTACGCCAGCTTCGGGAAGGTCGCGACTTTATGCGCAGTGCTGTGATCGGCACTGCGTTGCGGTAGCGAGTTCAAATCTCGCAGGAAGCTCTCACGCCAGTGTGAGATATCATGCTGACGTAATACCGTCATCATGTCGTTATAGCGTGAGATACGCTCGGTACGTGGCATCGTCAGTGCCCGGTCCAGCGCCGCCGCAACCTCATCACGATCGTAGGGATTGACGATCAACGCCGACGTTAACTCGTTAGCCGCACCGGCAAAACGCGACAGAATCAGCACGCCTGGATCATCCGGGTCCTGCGCGGCCACGTATTCCTTCGCGACCAGATTCATCCCATCACGCAACGGCGTGATTAACCCGACATCGGTTAACCGGAATATCTTCATCAGCAGACGGCGGTCGAAGTGCTGATTGAGGTAATACAGCGGCGTCCAGCCCAGGGTGCCATATTTGCCGTTGATGCGGCCGGCTTCCGTCTCCAGTTGATGTCGAATATCCTGGTACGCCTGGACCTCGCCACGCGAAGTGGGCGCAATCTGCGAATAACGGATTTTGCCGCGATGCTGTGGATAGTGCTCCAGCAGCGCCTCATAAGCGAGGAAACGTTCCGGTAATCCTTTGGAGTAATCCAGACGCTCGCAGGCAATGATGTTTTGCACATCCCCCAGTTCACGCTTCATTGCCGCCATTTTCGGTGGCAGCTCGCCTTCCGCCATCTCTTTAATACTGTCCGGTTCGATACCGATCGGATACACCTCGGTCATAAAAGTGTTGCCGAACGCCCGATGTTTCTTCTCGCCTTTATTCTGCAACTGCGTCAGTTGACTCAGGCTATCAAGAAAGGCCACGCGATCGGATTCTGTCTGGAAACCCAGCAAGTCGTAGTCGCACAGCATCTCCAGCAGCGCTTTATGTGGCGGTAGCGCGTTGAAAATCTCTGGCGTCGGAAATGGGATATGCAGAAAGAATCCGATGCGATTATTAATGCCCTGTTTGCGCAACTCAGCGGCAAATGGCAGCAGGTGATAATCGTGAATCCATAAAATATCGTCCTCCTGTAACAACGGTTTCAGGCGATCGGCCAGCAGCGTGTTTACGCGGCAGTAACCTTCCCAGGCTTCGCGCTGAAATTGCACCAAATCGAGACGATAGTGAAAGGCAGGCCAGATAACGGTATTGGAAAACTGACAATAATAGAGATCATAATCGTTTTGATTCAGCGGCAGAGCGGCGTAGGTAATGCCGTCATACTCGCTGACGCTGACCTCCTCCTCCTCTTCGCCAGAAATCTCACTGATCTCGCCGTTCCAGCCAAACCACAATCCTCCGGTGGTTTTCAGTGCATCCAGCAAACCGACGGCGAGACCGCCCGCACTGGCTTTTGTCCCATCAGGAATGGCGATACGGTTAGATACGACTACTAAGCGACTCATAACCCAGACTCCTTACCGACGTTGTCATGCTTTGATTGTAATAGTAATTGTTCAAGCCAGCTCCACACCGCATCTACGCTGCTGAGGCGATAGCGCGCATGGCTTGTCCCTTCTCCGACCTTGACAGAAATTCCCCCCAGCGCATTAACGGCCAGAAATCCCTTCTCATCTGTCAGATCGTCACCCACAAATACCGGAATACGTCCGGTAAAAGGCGCTTCCCGCATAAAGTCGCGAATGGCCGCGCCTTTATCGATTCCCTGCGGTTTCAGTTCCACCACACATTTTCCCGGCTGGAGCGCCAGCTCCGGAAAACGTGCCACCGCCTCTTCAGCCAGACTGATGACGGCCTGTTCATACTCCATCGCCCGACGATAATGCAGCGCAAACGCCATGCCTTTGACTTCCAGCTGCGTGCCGGGCCATTGATCCATGGTCTCCTGCAATTCCAGTTGCAGCGTTTGCGCAATATCGGCGGGCAGTGACTGGCGGTGCATTCTGCCGCTGGCATCACGCCGTTCCGCGCCATGCACACCCGCTGCCGGGACTTCCAGTGGCGCAACCAGCGCATCCAGTTGCGCAACGGGACGACCAGACACCAGCGCCAGCGCGCCATGGTTCATATTGGAGAGTTGTTGCAGATGCTGGCGCACCGATGCGGGAATCGAAACCGACTCGGGCTGAGGCTGAATCGCCGCCAGCGTGCCGTCGACATCAAAAAAGAAGGCATATAACCCGCCGCTTAGCGACGGCAGGGTGCTGTTCTCATGTACCGCAGGGGTCACGTCACTCCTCCTGTATCAATGGCTGATAGCAATATCGATGTTCGGAGGCAGGTTGGGTGTCATCCGCAAGGGTCAGTGATGAGTCACAAACGGCGGGGAGGGTTTTCCGACAGGACGGTATTTCGATGGGTAACGCTCCACAAACAAACAAGTTTATTAGTAACACAGCAACCAGACTGAGAACATCGTCAGATTTAAGTGTAGACGGCGATGGGGATTTTGTCAGACGTGCGTTGCGCCGGTATTAAATGTGCTGACGGAACAACCGGCTAACGATTTTGGGTGAATACAGACTTGATCCCGGCTCACGATTAATAATACTGTATATAACAACAGTATTTTTTGAGTGTCTATGATGAAGTTTTTCTCCCCTGCTCTCACCGCCAAAGTCCTCCACCTGCCGCTGTTTCTGGATACGGTACCCTGTGGCTTCCCTTCCCCGGCTGCTGATTATGTCGAGCGCAAACTGGATATGAATGAATATTTGGTCGCGCATCCTAACGCCACCTATTTTGTCCGGGTGGAAGGAGATTCGATGCGTGATGCCAATATCAGCGAAGGGGATTTGCTGGTGGTTGATAGCGCGCTGGACGCAAAACATGGCGACATTGTGGTGGCCGCGATCAACGGTGAATTTACGGTTAAACGGTTACAACGCGTTCCGCGCGTGCAGCTGCTGCCGATGAACCCGCGCTACGCGCCGATTATCCCGAGTGAAGAGGAACAACTGGAGATATTTGGCGTGGTGACTTTTATCATTTATGCGGCACGTTAAATGTAAACGCCCGGCGAATCCTGCCGGGCGTTTTCAGGATTACGCTTTGTCTGGCAAGGCGTAAGCAATCAGAAAATCACCCACGTCCGGCGAGTGCGCGGCACCGCCTGCTGAAATCACGATGTACTCTTTCCCGGTTTTCGCCGACTGATAAATCAGTGGTGAGGCCGTTGCCCCCACGGGCAGACGCGCTTTCCACACCTCTTTCCCGGTTTTGCTGTCCAGGGCGCGCAGGTAGTTATCCTGGCTGCCAGCAAAGAACACTAAACCGCTTTTGGTGGTGGTCGGGCCGCCCAGCGTAGGCATGCCAACAGGCATCGGCAGATGGGTTTTCACCCCCAGCGGACCAGTGTCTTCCACCGTTCCCATCGGTACCTGCCAGACGATCTTTTTGCTGTGCAGGTCGATGGCGGTCATGGTACCAAACGGTGGATGCTGACAAGGCACTTGCAGGAAGGAGGCAAAGTTATCCATCCGCACACCGACATAAGGGCCGCTGATTTGCGGACGAATCGTCCCCGCCCACTGCGGCACTTCGTTCAGTGAGATCGTCTGCCCTTTTGCTGCTTCTTTACTCTTCAGCGCCATCAGCATACCGAGGCGGATATCGTTGACGTAAAGAATGCCGGAGGTTTCATCAATCGACACCCCACCCCAGTTCATGCCGCCCATGGTAGCCGGGAACTCCAGGTAAGTTTTCTCACTGTTCGGCTGGAAGATGCCGGAATAGAGCGCCGATTTGAACAGGATGCGACAGTAGAGCTGGTCAAACATGCTGACGCCCCACATTTTCTGCTCGTTCAATTGCTCCAGACCGATGGTCGGCATATCGACTGAGAACGGCTGGGTGGGCGACAGATGCTCCTGCTGCGCCGCTGGCGAGGTCGGTACCGGTTTCTCTTCTACTTTACTCACCGGCTTACCGGTACGGCGATCCAGCACAAAGATTTCACCCATTTTGCTGGTCTGAATCAGCGCAGGTACCACTTCACCCTGCTCATTCTTCATGTTGTACATCACCGGCTGCGAGGGTAAATCGTAGTCCCAGATATCATGATGTACCGTCTGGAATACCCATTTGGTTTTACCGGTGTTCACGTCCAGCGCAATCACCGACGAACCGTATTTCTCTTTCGCCGCGTTACGGTTGCCGCCCCAGTAATCCGGTGGACCGTTACCGGTGGCGACATACACCAGGCCAAGATCTTTATCGTAAGTCGGGATAGCCCAAACGTTCGGCGTGCTCAGGGTGTAATGTTCATCGCCCTGCTTCGCGCCAGCAACGTTGCCCACATCCCATGCCCACGCCAGCGAACCGTCGCGCACATCATAAGCGCGCAGAACACCCGACGGCTCATCTTCGGTGATATCACGCACCCAGGAACCAAACACCGTCAGATGCCCCATGATCACCGGCACGCTCGACGGGTGATAACGGCGGCTGTCGGCGGTATCGCCCATGCCCTGTTGCAGATTCACCATACCGTTTTGACCGAAGTTCGGACACAGCTCACCGGTGTGTGCATCAAGCGCGATCAGACGCGCATCGACCGTGGACACAATAATACGCTGGCGACAGGCGGTATCGGTGTACGCGGCTTTCTGCTCCGCGTTCAGGGTTTCATCGCTGTCGTAATCGTAGTAACCCACGCTGCGGCAGGTGACATGCTCGAACGTGTGCGCATGGGGATCGAATTGCCAGATCTGTTTGCCGGTATCGGCATCCACAGCGGCAATGCGGTTTTCCGGCGTACAGGTATAAAGGACGGAACCAATCTGGATCGGCGTGTTTTCATCAACGCCAGTCGCATTGCCCGTCAGGCGGCGGCCGGTGTGGTAAGTCCAGGCAACCTGCAGATCTTTGACGTTATCGGCATTGACCTGATCCAACGGCGCAAAGCGCGTCCCGCTGGCGTTGCGGCTGATATAGCGCCAGTCCTGGCCGGTTTTTGAGGCATCGTTATCTGCAGGCGTCAGTGGCTGGGTGGAGATCGCTTCCGGGTTATAAATAGTGTTATGCGGGAAGAATCCACCAATAAAGGTGGCGATCAGCGCCACGAATACCACCAGACTCAGTCCGCCAGAAAGACGACGCTGCGGCGATAACATCCCTTTATCGGTGGCGATCACCAGCAGGCTCAGCAGAAATAACAGTGCGGGCACCACCAGACGCGGCAGCAGATCCCAGTAATTCAGACCACCGACTTCAATCAGTGACCAGATAAGGGTCAGTACAAAGATGACACAGGAGAAATAAAGGCCGGTGACGGGTTTCTTAAAATACAGCACCACCAGCACGATATAGGCGATACCGGCCACCAGATAATAAGCCGATCCGCCAAGAGAAAGCAGTTTCCCGCCGCCAATAATAATGGCAATGGCCGTTGCCAGCGTGAGCAACGCAAAAATAATGTTCAGGACCCAGGACAAACCCAAGCGTCGTCCTGGCCCCTGTTGCTTAATATCCATACACTCCCCGATTATTGTCGATAGTGACATGTTAGTTAAAATCGCAGGAACTGTATGTTTGTGTTAATTAGATGTCAATAAATGTAAATCCACATATTTATCGCCACTATTTAACAACAATTAAATAACATATGAGCGCACAGGAATGACATCTCTCCAGAGTTAATTAACTTCAGTGACTAATTATCTGGCCTGACTCCCCTGATTCCCGTTTAATAACGGTTTAATAATAAATACCCTGACATTTTACAGGTTAAAATATTATTGTTCGCTGGTTATTCCCATGCGGGAATTGTTACCCGCTGATATTATATTGGGCCGTTCATCGTGATAAAAAATCGCACTTTTTATTCTCTGGCGCAGCGGCGCAATGTATTGCGCGATAAATCGCGCCGCTACACAAGATGCATGGTTAACTCGCCATTTCCCGTTTAAACACCGCCAGCGTATGCGCTTTTACCCGGACGAACTCCGGGTGGCTCATCATCTCGGCAGTGCGCGGACGGGGTAGCTCAAACGGGACAATTTCGGCAACACGCGTCGGGCGGCGCGTTAGCAGCAGGATCTCATCCGCCAGAAATACCGCATCTTCCAGATCATGCGAGACAATCAACATCGTCACGCCAGTCGCCAGCTGAACCTGCTGCAATTTATCGCGGATAAACAGCGTCATCTCAAAATCCAGCGCCGAGAACGGTTCATCCAGAAACATCACTTCTGGTCCGGTCGCCAGCGCACGCATGATGCAGACCGTTTGCTGTTGCCCCCCGGATAGCTCATACGGATAACGCTGCAAATCGAAGCGAATATCAAACATCTCCGCCAACTCTGCCACGCGCTGTTTCACCGCCGCCGCTTTCATCCCCTGCCGTTTTAACGGATAGGCGATGTTCTGCCAGGCGCTTAACCAGGGAAAAAGCGCATCACGGTAATTCTGAAACACATAACCAATATTGGTCTCGGCCAGGGTTTTACCGTCGAACAAAATTTGCCCGCGATCGACCGGAATCAATCCGGCAATCATGTTCATTAGCGTCGATTTACCACAGCCGTTGGGGCCAAATATCGAAACAATCTTCCCACGCGGTAAATCGAGGTTGAGATCCTGATACAACGGTTGTCCGGCAAAACTTTTATCGAGTCCGCGAATCGTCACATGGGTGTTGGGCTGAGGATAATCGGGTTTTTTCATGCTTTGCCACTCCAGTGCACACAGCGTTTTTCAATCAACAGAAAACCCAGATTCAGCAGATAACCAAATGCACCGGTGATCAGAATCGAGGCGTACATATCTTTGATGTTGAATAACTGCTGTGCATCAATGATGCGATGTCCCAGCCCGGTTTCCGAACCAATAAACATTTCGGCCACGATAACGATCACCAGCGCCATCGAAACACCGGTCCGTAATCCGACAAAGGTTTGCGGCAAGCTTTCCATCAGCATGATGTCTTTAAACACATGCCAGCGTGAAACGCCCATCACCTGTGCCGCCATAATGCGCGTCTTCTTTGCGTTCATTACCCCGTAGGCGCTGTTAAACAGAATCACCAGTACCGCGGCAAAAGCGGCAATGGCGATTTTGTTGGTATCGGTAATGCCAAAGATCAGCATAAACATCGGGATCAGCGCCGAAGAAGGGGTTGAGCGGAAGAAATCCACCAGAAACTCGACGCTGCGATAAAGACGCTCGCTACTGCCCAGCATCACTCCCAGAGGGACGCCGAGCACCGCGGCGACAATAAATGCCATCAACGTACGGTAGAGCGTATCCCCGATGTCCCGATTCATGCTGCCATCAGCCAGCGCACTAAACAGATAACCCAGAGTTTCGCCGGGTGAAGGCAGCAATACCGGGTTAAGCCATTTGGCGCTGACCGCCGTCTGCCACAGCAGAAATAACAGTAACGGACCAATCAACGGCAGCAATCTGCGACGCCATATCTGCATCATTGCACTTCTCCTTATGCCCGATAGATCAGGGATTCCACCTGGAGCGGCTTGCTGAAAATTTTCCGTTCAGTGAACACGTCATAAAATTTCTGGAACCATTGCAGGTTGCTGCCGGTTAACTGGTCATACATCACGAATCCCGGCAGCGGCACCTCTTTCACCAGCGCCGCCTCAATCCCGGTGTAACCCGCCACATACTGGCGCGCTTCATCCGGTTGCTGCTGGATAAATTTGACCGCGGCACCATAGGCATCAATCACCTGCTTCGCCCGCGCCGGATCGGCCTTGATAAAGCTGCTGGTGAGTGCCGCCGCGCCACCAAACCACGGCGCGCTGGCATCGCCCAGCACATATTTCGCAATCACCCCGGTTTCCAGCACTTTGCCCATGCCCTTCATGCGCGCGACAGTGCCGGTTGGCTCCAGCGTATACACGCCATCAATTTGTCCGGCGGCTAACGAAGGCGCATGCTGACCGACCGGCAGCTCAATCACTTTGGTATCGGTGAAGCCATTTTTTTCCAGGATGATCTTCGCCATGGTGACGTTCTGAATGCCCGGACCGCTGGCGATACGCTTACCTTTCAGATCGCTGATGGATTTTGCGGTGCTGTTGACCGGCACCAGAAATTCGTCCAGCACCATTTTTTCGTTGGAGGGGTTAGAACAGATGATTTTGAACAGGTCCGGGCTGGTAATCGCTCCCAGGCCGAGCGCGCCGGTGGCCGTACCATTGGCACAACCGTGGATACGTCCGGTGATCATCGCTTCCACGACCTGCTGCGGGCTGGCAAATTTCACCGCCCGCACATTGACGCCTGCCTGTTTAAACAACCCTTTCTCAATACCGGCATATAACGGCAAACCGCCCACAATCGGCCAGTAACCAATCAGGATTTCGTCCTCTGCCGCCTGAGCGGATGGACTGCCCAGCATGCCGCTGAGCGCGACGCCACCTAATGCCAGCATGGAATATTTCATCATCTGGCGACGCTGCGCGTTAATCTTCTCTTTATCATTGTTGTGCAAGGTGTATTCCCCCAGGTCATTGGCCGGTATGCGGCCTTGTATACAAGCCTGAGGAAATGAATGCAGAAGTTGTGCCAGTTTATTCAGGGCGCGTCATTCGCTGCCTGTGCGTCCGTTTATCCGTGCCAGAGAAAAGTCATGGTGCACCAGGCGCACCATATCCGGACAAACCTGCATGCGCGGATGATTATCGATGCCCGAGAAAAAACATCATGATGACAGCCGCAAACAGCAGCAGGTTGACGCCCCCCAGCCCCACCACCAGCCATTTAATGCTATTCAGCATCTGACCTGAGCGCTGATGAAGTGTGGCATGCTGTTGCTGCAAATCTGTTAACTGTGCAGCCAGCTGCTGCTCACCTTGCCGAAGTGCTGCCATCTGCTGCTGTGACTGTTGGTGATTTTTTTCCGCATCACTGGCAAATGTTTGAGTCTGCTGCTCCAGCCGCTTCTCGTATTCCTCCCTGGCGATGGCCTGCTCTTCCTGATATTGCTGTTGCGCATTCGACAGGGTGCTGATGGAAAGTTTGATCTCCCGTTTCAACGATTTTAATGACTCACCAGCCTGATACGAGACGTTGTCATTAATGGTTTCGATAACCGCTTTCTGTTGCGCCAGCTCACGCGTCAGCAAGGTCAGAAACAGTTCCTGCACCAATTCATCCAGCATCCGCTCGTCATTATCCTGCGCAATAACCGGGTCATGTTCCACTGACATGCACTACTCTCCTAATGCTCTGACATATTCGTAGTCTTTCTTTAACGCACGGGCAGCGAGTAGCCAGGCCAGTCGCTCAGCCTGACCAATATCCGTACGCCTAATGTGTTGTTCAATCAGGGTGGCTCGTTCATTTTTCGCCACTCTGATCAGTTCCTGAAAGCGACGGCTCTCGCCAATCAGCTGCTGATAATGATCCTCGTCACGCATATGGCTGTGCGTTAATTCCTGTTGCTGCGTATTGATGCGCGTAAGCTTATTGGTCACTGCCGTCAGGAGTTTGTCTCGCCGGGTGGTGTGGTGTTGTAAACGTTGCTGGCGACGACGATGTTCCTTGATGTGTCTCTCCAGCTCACTACGCTGGAAATTAGCGGCTAATGTGGTGATCAGTTTCAGGTGTTGTTTGATCGCGTTGATCGTTTCCTGATAGTCATGCTTATAGTTGCTGGCAAAGAGATAATTATCCGCATGATAGCCATGCAGCTTTTGCTCAATCGCCGTGAAGGCATGGTGGTTAATCTGTTGCGCAGCGAAATGGGCAGGAAGGTGCTTTAACGCCGGATGAAGCGCCATCTCTTCTCTTGCCTCAGCAATCATTTTCAGTAAGGCACTGACCGTTCTTGTGCCCATCGGTGGCACAGCGATGGATTGATGCGCGTTGCGCGCCTGTCTTTTATTCAGCCGTTCCCGTAGCCGCTGCAATCTGTCCAGTCGTGTCTGGCTCTTTGCCAGATGCCGGGAATATTCAGTCTGCACAGACGACAGCTGCTCTTTTTTACGCAGGTAATATTCCTGTTCTTTGTCCAGCGTGCTGTGCAGCGCTGTGTACTGCTGCTGCAACTTGTCCCGGTGGCGGATAATTAATTCAGGTAAGGCGTATCCCGTACGTAAACGAGAAAGTGGATGGACCGCCTGCAACATATGATGGCGCAGGTCGGTTAATATCTGCTCACGCAACCGTTGGCAATAGTCAGCATAATCGTCACCCCCCTCAATCAGGGTTTGCCAGGAGTGACCGCATTCGAGCGGATAAATGTGTTGACGCATCTCCGCCGGAAGTTGCAATTCCAGCGTATTGATTTGCTCAAACAAATAAGCCTGCAGCCAGGATTTATCGGGGGAAACACGGCGCAACATTTCCCGAATGGAACTGTTGCTAAAAGTCCGGGTTAATACAATTTTGTAGCGATGTGGCTGCCAGAACCAGTCAGCCAGTAGGTCATTACCCAACTCCTCGGGTTTCAGAAAGCCTAAATAATCCGCTTTGCCGGTCAGCAGGATCACATCCGCAGAACGAATAAACTGGCTGGCAAGCTGAGTCACATATTCCCTTTCATTGTCATCCGCAGCCTGAATACCCGGCAGGTCGCGGATTAACAAACCATTTTGCCGCTGCTGAGGATGGAAGAAACGTTGCGGAATAAATACGTCGATACTGTCAAAGTAGCGCCTGCCCGCCTGAACCTCTGCACGCAGGCTGGCGAAAATATCTGCCGCCCCGCTATCCGACCAGGCGGTTGTTCCCTGGTCTTTGTGGCTAAAATACCAGGCATCATCCCGTGATATCCGGTAACGGTAAGTTCGCGCCGTTGACGCGTGACCTAATGCCTGCCCACCACGCAGCAGCTGGTTAAGTTCTTTAAAACAGTCATCCCTGACGCCCAGCAGGGTCAGAATCAGGGAGGTTTTTCCCACCTGCGTCGGACCATAGACAATGACCGATATCTGGCGGGAGATGTCTGCATGAGGCTGGATTAACCGCTCGGCATCAACCTGACGCAGCAGGTTGATGTAGCTATTTTCCGCCCATCGATAACGCTCATGGCAAATATCACGCCAGATATTGTTTGATACTGGCTTCATACTGCCGGGCTTCCTTTTGTACCGTCGTGAGTCCCTGAATAGCTAACCAGAGATAGCTTTTCTGCGTGAGGACATCCTGCACGCCAAATAAACGGTTGAGGTTGATTTCAATCAGCTGACGCAGATCGCCCATCGTGTCCTGATAACGCTCGATGATGACGTTTTCATTATATTGCGCCAGTTCCTTCATCATCCGTTCAATATACCAGGCCTGAGCTTTATCACTCTCACTCACCACGCCCGCCACCTGATACAACGCATAAACCGCCGCACCGACCAGCATCGCTTTGCCTGCTATCGCGACAGGCGTAAATACGCCGCTATCTTCATTCTGCGGAGTGCCCACTTCGCCATCCAGCGTGCCGTCCGCGGCGTCGGCACCGATAAACGCCATCAGCGCGGTTTTCACCGGGTGGATGCTACTCTGCGCGCTAAAAATCGCGTCGAGAATTTGTTGTGGCCGCAACTCGCTGGTTAGCTCTGACGCTGCGGGCATCGCCTGGTTGATCGCCACCCAACCGCGCGCATATTCCATCGTCATGGCAGGCAGCACTTTTAATACCGTGGAAAGCTGGTCTAACTGCGGCGGCGCATCCCTTGTTGCAGCCGATCCCAGCAGATGGCGCAAAGGGGCCAGCGAGGAAAAATTATCCTCCTCAGCCACCGACAAATATCCCATTGTCGCCGCGGGCGAGGTCAACCGTTGGGGTGACAGCGTCTCCTGTGAAAGACCGTAATGCCTCAACTCACGACGGTTGAGCGTTTCCAGCGCGACCATATTGTGATCGGCCAGAGATTGCTGCTCAAAGCGGGTTTGCCAGGCGTCCAGTACCCGATTTTTGCGTTCACGATCAATCTCCGCCCCCTGAAACATCAGACGACGACCGAGTCCTTTTAAATTATTGACCGGCCCTTCTTCTTCTTCCTGATAACGGCGCTGGCAAGATTCAGTGGCTTTTTGCCGATGCCCGTCAGTTTCTCGTTTGATGGCTTTACGCAGTTGCTGTTCATAGCGCTCGGCTGCTTTATCGAACGCTTCAAGAATAGCGACGGTACGTTCCTCGCCACTGTCCTGCTCCGCGTACAGCAGATTCAGGTTATCAATAATATCCGCAACATCGTCATTGACCAGAGTCATCAAACGTTCGATCGCGGCCGCTTCTGACGCGGCGCTATTATGGATACCCTCAGCAAATGCAGTGCGGAGCTCACCTATCCACTGCGCTTGATTATCGACACCGGCAGCGACCACCGGTGAGGAGGTCTCATGAAAAAGTGCGGCAGCGCTCGCTTTTACCTCGGCCTTCTCCGCATCGTTCAGGCTTTCTGTTTTGGTCACGACAATCACCGGAGAACGATCGGCGAACACACTGCGCAGATCGTTCACCAGCAGGCTCTGGTTCGTATTTGCCATTAACGTCGGGTCAGTGACCAGCAACACGCCTCTGGCGTTGACCATGACATGCCGCATCATGCCCTGCCAGCGATGATTCTGGCTGTTGCTGATCTCGTAGCCGGGCAACAGCGCCCAGACCATCTCTTCATCAATAAAACTGTCTGACTTATTAATGATTAATTTCGGATAGAGGATTTTGCCCCCTTCTATCTCCTGATTCACCATTTGCGACCAGTCACGCAGCATCTGTTTCAGCTCATCGCCACTGCGCGGCTGGCTGTCAAAAATTTCACCGGTTTTGTGGTGAGCACAGACATAAATAAATTGCGGATAATCACCCTGAACATCGTGCCGTTGCTCAATAAATAACGGTATCTGCTCGCCCCGTCCCGGATTCGCCTCAAGCCAGCTATCGTCAATGCCCAGCAGGCTTTTTGCCAGAGTGGTTTTACCCGCTCCCTGCGTACCGGCAATGGCATAGATAGGTTGTTGATGCAGCATCAGCGTCAGCTCAACCTGACGTAACACGTTTAAAATTTTATGGGTATTTTCGCTGCGCTCATTGCATTCAATTGAGACACGCAACGCAGTACGCAAGGCTTTTGTGAGGTTTTCTAATGTATGGGTGATGAGTGACATATCTGGCGCGGTGTCCTTATTCGCAGAGGGATGGCGAGCAAAAAAAGGGTGAAATTCAGGAAATGCTCTTATGAGCATCGGCCTGAGATAGAAAATCTTTAATGCAAGATCGCTCAGATTTTTCGCAGGTAAGGCAACTAAATTCTCCTCAACTTCAATGTCTTTGCGTTTATCCCCTGCTCACCCCTTGATCGCGACGGGTAATTGAAAAATACTGTATATAAATACAGCTAGCCTGAAGTTCATTATGTACGCACTTGTCGACGTCAACTCCTTCTACGCCTCGTGCGAAACCGTGTTTCGCCCGGACCTGCGCGGCAAACCGATTGTGGTGCTGTCCAACAATGACGGCTGCATCATCTCGCTGAGTAAAGAAGCCAAAAAACTTGGCATTAAAATGGGTGCGCCCTACTTTAAGCAGCGTGAAGAATTAATGCGCCATCAGGTGGTGGTGTTCTCCTCCAACTATGCGTTGTATGGCGACATGTCGCAGCGCGTGATGGATACCCTGGTTCTGATGGCTCCGCGTGTCGATGAATATTCAATTGATGAGGCCTTTGTTGATCTCACAGGCGTCGATAACTGCATCTCCCTGGAAGCGTTTGGTCGGCAGATGCGCGATCGTATTTATAAAGAGACGCATCTGCGGGTCGGCGTGGGCATTGCGCCGACCAAAACCCTCGCCAAACTGGCGAATTGGGCCGCCAAGCGCTGGACCAAAGCGGAGAACGTCATGGATCTTTCTGCTCCGGTACGTCAGCGCAAACTGATGGGGATGGTGCCGGTGGATGAGGTATGGGGCGTCGGTCGCCGCCTGGCGAAAAAGCTGAATCTGATGGGGATTGAGAAAGCCCTGCAACTGGCGGATACCCCGACCGCGTTGATCCGCAAACAATTTGGCGTGGTGCTGGAACGCACGGTACGTGAACTACGTGGTGAACCCTGCCTGGCGTTTGAGGAGGTGATCCCCAATCGGCAAAACATCCTCTGCTCACGTTCATTTGGTGACCGGGTGACCGAGTACGGTGATATGCGCGAAGCCATCAGCAATTACGCCGCGCGTGCGGCAGAGAAATTACGCAGTGAACGGCAATATTGCCGCCATATCGGCGCATTTATCCGCACCAGCCCGCACGATCCCCATCATCCGTACTATGCCAATTCAGCCAGCACCACACTGGTCACGCCGACACAGGATAGCCGCGACATTATCCATGCCGCACTGAGCTGCCTGGAGAAGATCTGGATGCCCGGCAAACGTTATCTGAAAGGGGGTGTGATGCTGGGGGATTTTTTCAGTGACGGTGTGGCACAGTTTGATCTGTTCGCCGACTACCCGCCACGACGCAATAGCGAACAGTTGATGCAATTGATCGACAGCCTGAATGCCCACCAGCGTGGCGCATTATGGTTTGCCGGTCAGGGCATCCAGAAAGCCTGGTCGATGAAACGGGAGATGCTGTCACCCGCCTACACCACGCGGTTTTCTGATGTACCGGTGGTGCGATAATACGTAAACACTGGAGTTTTTAACTGTGGGCTATGATCAATTTGCACAATGGCTCATTGATATAATATGTTTGCTAACATATTTAAAAATCAGCTTTTTTATCTTTATTTATCAGGATATGTATAGAAAAACGGATTATTTATACAATAACGATGGGATGCATATACTTTTCCCCCGTTTTTATGCATGAGATTACCCTGCAAGAATGCGGTTCAGGTCGTTATCTAATGTACTAGTGGTCCGTTAACCCACGCGGCTACGATGCCGGCCAGCTCACCACATTGAACCCCTCTTCCGGCTGTGGGGCGACAAAGTAACTGTTGATCAGCGCGAACTGCGCATCGGTGGCGGCGAAATCATGTTCACCCGCCGCATTGCGCGCATGCAGCCGCGCTTTGCACAGGTCATCGGTAACATCGAGAAAATGCAGCTGATGCGCGGCCTCGGCGGTCTGGATCACCGTTTTCATCCATTGGCGGTTTTGCAGCGTATTGGCGGGGAAATCCAGCACCACCGATACCCCACAGCGCAGCAGCGAGATCAGGTGTGGCGTCATGGCGTTACGCAGCTTCGCGGCACAGCGGACATAATCCGTCACCTCACGCATTTCATCGGCAAACAGATGCGCCAGCCAGGCATCTTCACTGATGATCACCGCGCCCGTTTCCTGAGCCAGCCGATGTGCCAGCGTCGATTTCCCGGCAGCAATTTTGCCGCACAG
This sequence comes from Pantoea cypripedii, assembly GCF_002095535.1. NCBI lineage: Bacteria > Pseudomonadati > Pseudomonadota > Gammaproteobacteria > Enterobacterales > Erwiniaceae > Pantoea > Pantoea cypripedii. The sequence continues at coordinate 1,777,409 of NZ_MLJI01000001.1, read as the reverse complement.
CAGATGTAAAGTGGCGGGGGATTGTGTTAACGCGCGCGCAGACGCCATAAAGCAGCTCCTTTTAAGATGACGGCTTACCATGCCTGCAATTGACGCGCAGGTAAAGCCCTGCCCAGGGTTCGCTACACTTAAAACATCCTTCGAGTAAAAGGAGCAGCACAATGAACCAGAATCTGCATAAAATCGATTTTCCGGTCAGCAAGGCGCGGAAATATCTGGAGCCAGGACCGGTGGTGCTGGTTAGCTCGCAGTTTGGCGATCAGCACGACATCATGACGCTCGGCTGGCACACCATCCTGGAGTTCTCGCCATCGCTGGTGGGCTGTATGATCGCCGGAGGCAACTACAGCCATGAACTGATTCGGCAAAGCGGCCAGTGCGTGATCAACGTTCCCTCATCCGATTTAATCGATAGCGTCGTGGCGATTGGTAACTGCCACGGCGATCGTATCGACAAGTTTGATGCCTTTAAGCTGACCGCAGAACCGGCGACAAAAGTTAACGCGCCGTTGATTCAGGAGTGCTTCGCCAGTTTTGAGTGTCAGCTGTACGACGATACGATGGTGGATAACTACAATCTGTTTATCTTTGAGATCGTCAAAGCGCATGTGGTGGAGAAGCCGGAGTTTCCGCCGACCCTGCACTATACCGGTGAAGGTCGTTTTACCGTGATGAGCAATCTGTTGCTCGATAAACACCGCGACTTTAAGCCAGAAATGTTAATCTAAACAAGGTTGATTTCATGAAAGCGCGCCCCCACAGTAACGCTTTCGCCCTGACAGGAGTAAAGACATGGCAATTGAATACGCGGTGATCGCGGGTGGCTGTTTCTGGTGTACCGAAGCGGTATTTAAAGGTCTGATTGGTGTTGAGTCAGTCGAAAGTGGTTATACCGGTGGCACGCGTCCTCATCCCACTTACGAGCAGGTATGCAGCGGTGCAACTGGCCATGCCGAAGCGATCCGTATCGGTTTCGATCCGGCGCAGATAGGTTATGGCGATCTGCTGGATATCAGCTTTGTCACCCATGACCCGACGCAGCTTAACCGCCAGGGCAACGACATCGGCACCCAGTATCGTTCAGCCATCTTCCCGGCCAACGCCGAGCAGGAAGCGGAAGCCATCGCGGCTATCGCCCGCGCGCAGGAAGATAATAAAGATCCGATTGTCACCACCATCGAACCGCTGGGGGAATGGTATCCGGCGGAAGATTATCACCAGGATTACTGGGATGGCGCAGGCCAGCGTAACGGCTACTGCCTCGCCGTGATCCCGCCGAAGTTGCAGAAGCTGAAAAAAAGCTTTGCTAACCGCATGAAACCGCAGAGCGAATGACCGTCCGGGTGCGTGCTTGCACGCACCCCTAAAAAAACCGCGACGATACCTGCCTATGCCAGAACCCTATTCACCACCGGATTTCCCACCGCGTAAGCGACCGATGAAACTCAATACGCTGGTCACGCTGATGCTTAGCACCGTGATCGCGTTGGTGCTGCTCAGCGTCCACCTTATTTACTTCTTTCAGATTGGTGCCACCACGCGCGCGCAGCTGGAAGATAAAGCCATGGCGGTGGCGCGCACCCTGGCCGATTCGCCGGAAGTACAACACGCGCTGTTGCTGCCGCCCAATGCCCTGTTAATTCAGCCCATCGCCGCAGAAATCCAGCAGAGTAATAACCTGCTGTTTGTGGTGGTGACCAATATGCAGGGCATTCGCTATTCCCATCTCAATCCGGAATTGGTCGGCCAGCATTTTATCGGTGACGATCTCGAACCCGCGTTGCGTGGCCATGAAAATGTCTCGGTGAATCAAGGGGCGCTGGTCAAAGCCCTACGCGTGTTTACCCCGGTGTATAACGCGCAAAAACAGCAGATTGGCGTGGTGGTGATTGGTATTTCCCTCAGTGCGGTGACTGACCAGATAAACCAGAGCCGCTGGAGCGTGCTATGGACGATACTGATTGGCGCGCTGGTGGGTGCACTCGGCACCTTTATTCTGGTGCGGGTGCTGAAGCGTATTCTGTTTGGCCTCGAACCGCATGAGATCTCCACGCTGTTCGAGCAGCGTCAGGCGATCCTCAACTCGGTGAAAGAAGGTGTGGTGGCAGTGGATGATCAGGGCCAGGTCACGCTGGTCAACCAGGCGGCACAGAAGCTGCTGAGCGCCGAGATCGCCACCAGCGCCATCAGTGCCGACCGCATTTACGACGCCTCAGTGATCAACACCCATTTGCAGGATGTGCTGCAAAGTGGCCGTCCGCGCCGTGATGAAGAATTGAATGTTAACGGCCACGTATTGCTCAGCAATACGGTGCCAGTGCGCAGCCAGGGACGGATTATTGGCGCGGTGTGCACCTTCAGGGACAAAACCGAAATCAGCCAGCTGATGCAGCGCCTGAGCGGCATGGTAAACTATGTCGATGCGCTGCGTGAGCGCTCGCATGAATTTATGAATAAGCTGCATGTGATCCTCGGCCTGCTGCATATGAAAAATTATGCGCAGGTGGAAACGTATGTGCTGAAAACCGCCAATAACTATCAGACCGAAATTGGTTCGCTGGTGCAGAAAATTAAGTCGCCAGTGATTGCCGGGTTCCTGCTGAGCAAGATCAGTCGCGCATCGGATCGCGGGCATAGTCTGACCATCAGCGATGCCAGCTTTTTGCCCGACTGCGGCAACGAGCAACAGATGGCGGTGCTGATTACCGTGATTGGCAATCTGGTGGAGAACGCGCTGGATGCGCTGGATGACCAGACAGAAGGTGAGATCCATGTGATGTTGCATTATCAAAATGGCTGGCTGGCGTGCGAGGTGAGCGATGATGGCCCCGGCATTGACCCATTGATTCTGCCCACCATTTTCGCCAAAGGTTTCTCCACCAAAGGTGACGATCGCGGTGTCGGCCTGTTCCTGCTGAAGCAGCAGACCGAAAGCCTGGGCGGCGACGTCAGCGTGGAGTCAGAACCCGGCGTGTATACACAATTTTTAGTTCAGCTACCCTGGGATGGAGGAAATCAAACCGCATGATCAACGTGTTAGTGGTTGACGATGATGCAATGGTCGCAGAGCTTAATCGCTGCTATATCGGCCAGGTGCCCGGCTTTACCTGCTGTGGTACTGCCGCAACGTTACAGCAGGCGAAAGAGAAGATCCTCAACAGCGAACCACCGGTCGATCTGGTGCTGCTGGATATTTATATGCAGCAGGAAAACGGTCTCGACCTGCTGCCAGAGCTGCGTAAAGCCAACTGCCCGGTAGAGGTGATTATCATCTCTTCGGCTGCGGATGCCGCTACCATCAAAACCTCGCTGCATTACGGCGTGGTGGATTATCTGATCAAACCGTTCCAGTTCCCGCGTTTTGAAGAAGCGCTGACTCAGTGGCGGCAGAAAAAATCGCTGATGGATAACCAGCATTATTATCAGCAGTCCGATGTCGATTTACTGATTCACGGCAGCCCGGCGACGCAGCATGACAGCAAGCGCCTGCCGAAAGGGCTAACACCACAGACGCTGCGCACGCTGTGTCAGTGGATTGATGCCCACCCAGGCACGGAATTCTCTACCGATGAGCTGGCGGCGGAAGTGAACATCTCCCGCGTCTCCTGCCGTAAATATCTGATCTGGCTGGCGCAGATTAATATTCTGTTCACCAGCATCCATTACGGTGCCACGGGTCGCCCGGTGTACCGCTATCGCCTGCAACCGGAATACCATTCGCTGCTGCAACAGTATTGTCAGTAACGCAGCGGCCACGCAGTATCGAGTTGCTCAAAGCGAAACTGACGCGGTGAGGAGCAGATAATTTCCCTGTCGCGCGTGACAAAAATCGCGTCGAGTTCGGGCTGGTCAGCAAGATACGCCAGCCCCTGCTCCACCCCCATGCCATACAGCAGCGTGGTGTAGATATCGCCATCCAGTGAACGATCGGAAATCACCGTGATGCTCAGTAGTTCATTGTCGAGCGGATAACCGGTACGCGGATCGAAGATATGATGCCAGCAACGGCCATCCCGCTCGAAATAGCGTTCATAGATACCCGATGTCACCACGGACTTACCCTGTACCCGCAGCACACCAAGCAGTTCATCCTCGCGGCCAAACGGTTTTTTCAGACCGATGCCCCAGCCTGCGGCATCATGAGGCGGAGACCCCAGCGTCTGGACGTTACCGCCGAGGTTAATCAGCGCTTGCTGCACGCCCTGCTGGCGTAAAAAAGCCTGCACGCGGTCGGCAATGTAACCTTTGGCAATCGCACCGAGATCGATCTCCATGCCGGGCTGTTGCAGGAATACCGAGCGTTCAGCCTCATTCAGTACCACCTGATGTGGATCGGTCAGGGGCAATAACGCCGCGATCGCCTCAGCAGGCGGCACCTCATGGCCCTGGAAACCGATTTTCCAGCGTTTGACCACCGGCCCGATGGTGAAATTGAAGGCACTGCCTGGCAGCAGGCTGACCGCGTGGGCAATGCTTATCAACGCAAATACCGGCTCACTGACCACCACCGGATGGCGACCGGCAGCATGATTGATCGCCATCACTTCTGAATCGGCACGATTGACGGTAAACAGGTTCTCCTGCTGTTTGATCAGCCGGAATACCTGAGCAGCGAGGGGTGGGTTATCTTCGAAGAGTTTAAGCAGAATGGGCGAACCCATCAGAACGGCGGAATACGCATAGACGCCTGCGTCTGTTGTCATTATCGCCTCGTTCAGTTGTAGCGGCGCGATTTATCGCGCGGTTCTTAAAAGAGCGCAATAAATCACGCCGCTACGATGGTTTTCCGTAATTTATTGCTTAGCCTAATGCCAGTGCCGCCGCGTTACGTCCGGCTTTGATACCAAAGATAATGATATCAGCAACCGCGTTACCCCCGATACGGTTGGCACCGTGGATACCGCCAACCACTTCACCCGCCGCCCAGGCACCCGGAATCACCTGTTTCTGCGCATCCAGCACTGCGGTGTCGGTATTGATGGTGACACCACCCATGGTGTGGTGCACCCCTGGGGCGATGCGGATGGCAAAGTAAGGTCCGTGATTGAGCGGATGACGCAGCGCGGTTTTACGGCCAAAATCTTCGTCATTCTGCTGCTCAACAAACTGATTGTAACGGTTCAGGGTGGTTTGCAGCGCTTCCTGATTCATATTCAGTTTCACCGCCAGCTCGTGCGGGGTGGGCGCGCTGATGACAAAACCTTTGGCAATGTACTCATCCGCCGCTTTGTTGTTCTGACGCACCTGCTCATCGAACATGATCCACGCACTTTTCTCCGGCAGCGCGATAATCTCGGCGGAAACTTTGTCGCGGGTTTCCATTTCATTGTAGAAACGCTTGCCCGCCTGACTCACCAGAATCGCCCCACCACCACGCATCGCTTCGGAAATCAGGTACGAGGTGGTTTGTTCGACTGTCGGGTGAATCTGGATTTCGCTCATATCGACGGTATCCGCGCCGATTTTCTGCAACATGGCGATGCCGCTACCGGTGGCGCCTTTGTGGTTGGTGGTGACGAAGCCATCCAGTTCAGGGCGGTATTTCACCACCATTTCACGGTTGGCGCTGAAGCCACCGGTCGCCACAATCACGCTTTTCGCGTTGAGGATACGGCTGTCGTTGTACTCATCCACCACTTTCACGCCGCTGACCGCGCCGTTTTCGAACAGGATTTCCGCCACTGAGGTTTCCAGCAGCACTTCGATATTGCGCTGGTTAACGTTTTTCACCAGACCACTGATCAGGAAGCCACCGACAGCGGAACGATCTTCCGGACGGTGGGTACGGTCAATGCTCATCCCGCCGGTGATGGTGATGTCGCACAACTCAATGCCTTTATCGGTCAGCCAGTCAATCGCGCCGGGAGCCTGTTCCACAAACTCACGCAACAGCACCGGGTTGTTTTTGAATTTACCGCCTTTCAGCGTTTCGTCATAAAACAGCTCTTTGCTGTCTTCGATGCCTTTCAGGCGCTGATAACGGGTTTCCGCCGCGTTCATACCGACGGACGCTTTGATCGTGTTACCGCCGATAGTCGGCATCTTCTCGATAATCACCACCCGTGCGCCATCGTCATGCGCCTGGATCGCCGCCGCCAGACCGGCACCGCCGCTACCCACCACAACCACATCGTAATTCACTGGCGCATTCGGGTTACCGCCCTCGTCAATCACATGCTCTTTGCTGGAAGTCGCCAGTGCGCGTGATACCGCTTTTTTCAGCGCCTCACTCTGGGTAGTTGCGCCGGTTACGGCATCCACGTGAGGGCTGTTCGCCACCAGAATACGGGAGCGCAGACTTTCGAAGGTGCTGGTGAAATCCACATCCAGCGAGGCATCCGGCACCAGCGAGATATCGGTAATACGGTCGGTATCCAGCGTCACGTTGATTTTGAGTTTCAGCGCTTCGGCTTCGACTTTTTCCTGGAACACGCCCGCTTTGTATTTACGGCCGGTGTCGCTGGTGTCACGGATCATCGCGTCCACCAGCGAGAAGCGCCACAGCGGTTCCGGAATGGTGAGCTCTTCGCGTTTGGTGCTGTCGATAAACAGCTCCATATGTTCGTTTTTGATCACGCGATCGGCCCAGTCCGGGTAGGCGATGCAGGCTTTACCAATCGCCACCAGATCGAAACCATGCTCCAGCGCGTTTTCCGCATCTTCTTTATTCACCACCCCGCCAACACCAATCACCGGCACTTTCGCCAGCGTCGGCGAACGCAGCGCCAGATATTTGGTGATCAGCGGCGTCGGATCCTTGGTATCGACAATTGACGGACGCAGCAGCTGGCCGACGGAGAAGTGTACATAGTCAAGACCGCGTTCCGCCAGTTTCTCCAGCAGATACAGGGTGTCGTCAAAGCGGATGCCCGGCACTTCAATCTCTTCCGGCGAAAAGCGGTAACCAATGATAAAGTCCGCCGCCGCAAAGCGGTCGGCCATTTTGTGGGTGATTTCCAGCACTTCCAGCGGGAAACGCGCGCGGTTGTCGCGGCTGCCACCCCATTTGTCATCACGCTGGTTGGAGTTAGGGGAATAGAACTGCTGAATCAGGTAAGTGTTGGCACCGTGGATCTCAACGCCATCGAAACCGGCTTTGATGGCACGGTTCACCGCATCACCGAATTTGGTGATCATCACGTCCACTTCTTCCGCCGTCAGCGCCTGCGGGGTGGTCGCCCCTTCACGCGGTGCGGCAATGGCGCTCGGTGCCACCGGGGTTTTACCCCCGATCAGTGCCGGTTCCACCATGCGACCACCGTGGTAGATCTGCAAAATCGCTTTGGAACCCTGAGATTTGATGGCGTCGGCAATTTTCGCCAGGCCTGGGATTTTGTTGTCGCTATCGATGGCGATGGCACCGGGGAAGGCCGGGCCTCGGTTGTCGATAAAACAACATTCGACAATCACAGTACCGATGCTGCCCGCACGTACGCGATAGTAGTCCACCAGATCGCTGGTCACACCGCCGTCAAAATAACCGGTACAGGTGGTCATCGGTGCCATCACCAGGCGGTTTTTCAATACAGCGCCTTTCGGCAGAGTGAGTGGATTAAGAATCGGGGTGAGCGTATTCATGATAACAACTCCAAAATTTAAAAGTTTCGAATTCTTTGACAGACGCAGTTATTTCAAATTTATTTAAGAGGTCCGATTTCATACCAACAATATACCAATTTCTTTAGTTACATAATTAATAAGTTTAGTTTTTTAACTTTTAAATTATTCTGGAAATAAACACAACAGCTGAATATGCGCCACTTAAAATGTTAGTGAAAGGTTGTCAAAAATCAATTTTTTCATTTACATTAAAATTAATTTATGATAAATCATCACGTTATGAGACGCATCGCAGGCAGAAAGGCTTTCTCCCTTTAGCTTCATGACGTTCTGGCACCGCCAGAAAAGAATTAAGCAACGGTAAAAATATATGACAAAGACAAAAAGGATTTAATACTGAATCGATTTTTTGATCCAGATCAAAATGGAGTTTTTAATAAATCGCATCATATTTACATTACGCAATTTTCTCTCTTCAACATTGCAATTAAAGAAGCATTAAAGACGTAACGGCAGCTTAAAAAAGTATCAACTGAGCATTAATAACGGTAACACCTGTTGTCCCGGAACGTTAATCGCATTCTCCACAACTTGCAGACCAAAACCATGAAAACACAAACTACCCAGAGTGAACCCCTAAAAGCGCCGCCTGCCGCGCCGGGGAATAAAAACCGGCTAATTATGTTATGCCTGCCGGTGGTGATCGCTGTGCTGTTACTCCTGGTGCCAACACCCGCAGGGCTGGAGCCTTACGCCTGGCACTTCTTCGCTATCTTTGTCGGGGTGATTGTCGGCCTGATCTTCGAACCGCTGCCCGGTGCGGTGATCGGCCTGACCGGCGTGGTGGTGATCGCGCTGTTCAGCCAATACCTGCTGTTTAGCCCGGCCGAAATCGCCGATCCGAAGTTTAAAATGGCCACCCAGTCTTTCCGATGGGCAGTAAGTGGCTTCGGTAACTCCACCGTGTGGCTGATTTTCGGTGCCTTTATGTTTGCCGCTGGCTACGATAAAACCCAGTTTGGTCGCCGCCTGGCGCTGATTCTGGTGAAATATCTGGGCCGTCGCAGCCTGACGCTGGGTTATGCCATTACCTTTGCTGACCTGTTGCTGGCACCGTTCACGCCTTCTAACACCGCACGTAGCGGCGGGACCATCTATCCGATTATTGCCAACCTGCCGCCGCTGTACGGTTCAAAACCCAATGACCCCAGCGCGCGTAAAATTGGTTCTTATCTGATGTGGGTGGCGATCACCGCTACCTGTATCACCAGCTCGATGTTCCTGTCAGCGCTGGCTCCGAACCTGCTGGCGCTGGCGCTGGTAAAAAGCGTGATTGGCTTCGATATCACCTGGGGCATGTGGTTCCTCGCCTTCCTGCCGCTGGGTGTGCTGCTGATCCTCACCATGCCGCTGCTGGCTTACTGGCTCTACCCACCAGAAGTGAAACTGAATGACGAAGTGCCACGCTGGGCAACCGCCGAGCTGGCAAAACTGGGCAAACTGTCACGCAATGAAATCCTGCTGCTGGTGTTCGTGATTTCCGCGCTGCTGATGTGGATCTTCGCCACCGACTGGATTGAACCGGCGATGGCCGCCCTGCTGGTGATTGTGCTGATGCTGTGGACTGGCGTACTGAACTGGAGCGACATCACCAGTAATAAAGCCGCCTGGAACACCTTCGCCTGGTTTGCCACCCTGGTGGCGCTGGCGGATGGTCTGGCACGCGTTGGCTTTATCGCCTGGCTGGGTAAAGAAGGGGGTCAACTGCTGCACGGTTATGACCCACAGGTTTCTGCCGTGGTACTGCTGATTGCCTTCTATGTGCTGCACTACCTGTTCGCCAGTACCACCGCGCACACCACCGCGCTGCTGCCTGCCATGCTGACCATTGCGGCGGCTATCCCTGGCATCAATATGCCGGTGTTCTGTCTGATGCTGTGTACCTCACTGGGTGTGATGGGCATCATCACCCCGTACGGTACTGGCCCCAGCCCGATTTACTACGGTAGCGGCTATCTGCCCACCAAAGACTACTGGCGTCTGGGCACCATCTTCGGTGGACTGTTCCTGGTGCTGCTGATGGTGATTGCTTATCCGTGGATGGTGCTGATGTTCTGATGATGTTGCTTCGATGTTAAAAATCGCAGCCGCGAAAGAATGTTAAAATGCTATGATACTCGCCAGTCAGCCCAGCGCCGGGCTGGCGAGAGAAAAAACCTATAACGAATCGCTAATGATGCAGCCCGTCTTCTCTGTACCAGATGGGCTGCACATAACTGAGTGAGCCAACATGTCGAATAAACCTTTCTATTATCAGAACCCTTTTCCTCTCGCCAAAGATGATACTGAGTACTACCTGCTCAGCCGCGACTATGTTTCCGTGGCAAATTTCGATGGCGAAGAAGTACTGAAAGTCGATCCCAAAGCCCTGACTGTGCTGGCACAGCAGGCGTTCCATGATGCCTCTTTTATGCTGCGTGCCTCCCATCAGAAACAGGTGGCGGCAATTCTGGCGGATGACGAAGCCAGCCAGAACGACAAATATGTCGCGTTGCAGTTCCTGCGCAACTCCGAAATCGCCGCTAAAGGCGTGCTGCCGACCTGTCAGGACACCGGCACCGCCATCATCATGGGCAAAAAAGGTCAGCGTGTGTGGACCGGTGGCGGCGATGAAGCCGCACTGTCGCAGGGCGTGTATAACACCTTTATCGAAGATAACCTGCGTTACTCACAGAACGCCGCGCTGGATATGTACAAAGAGGTGAATACCGGCACCAACCTGCCCGCGCAGATTGACCTCTACAGCGTTGACGGTGACGAGTATAAATTCCTGTGTATCGCCAAAGGTGGCGGTTCCGCCAACAAAACCTACCTGTATCAGGAAACCAAAGCGCTGATCACTCCGGCGAAACTGAAGAATTACCTGATCGACAAAATGATGTCACTCGGCACCGCCGCCTGCCCGCCCTACCATATCGCGTTTGTGATTGGCGGCACCTCGGCAGAAAGCACGCTGAAGACGGTGAAACTGGCCTCCACTCACTACTACGACTCGCTGCCGACCGAAGGTAATGAACACGGTCAGGCCTTCCGTGATGTGCAGCTGGAGCAGGAGCTGCTGGAAGCTTCGCAGAAGCTGGGTCTCGGTGCGCAGTTCGGTGGCAAATACTTTGCTCACGATATCCGTGTAGTGCGTCTGCCACGTCATGGCGCCTCCTGCCCGGTTGGCATGGGCGTTTCCTGCTCGGCGGACCGTAACATTAAGGCGAAGATTAACCGCGAAGGGATCTGGATCGAGAAACTGGAAGACAATCCGGGTCGCTTTATTCCGGAAGCACTGCGTCAGCAGGGTGAAGGCGAAGTGGTGCACGTAGACCTCAATCGCCCGATGTCAGACATTCTTGCTCAGCTGTCGTCGTTCCCGGTCTCTACCCGCCTGTCGCTGAACGGCACCATCATCGTGGCGCGCGACATTGCCCATGCCAAGCTGAAAGAACGCATTGATAACGGCGAAGGTCTGCCGCAGTACATCAAGGATCATCCGGTGTATTACGCGGGTCCGGCCAAAACACCAGAAGGTTATGCGTCTGGTTCACTTGGCCCTACCACCGCCGGTCGTATGGATTCCTATGTGGATCTGCTGCAAGCCAACGGCGGCAGCATGGTAATGCTGGCGAAAGGCAACCGTAGCCAGCAGGTAACCGATGCCTGCCATAAACACGGCGGCTTCTACCTCGGCAGTATCGGCGGTCCGGCCGCAGTACTGGCGCAGCAGAGCATTAAGAGCCTTGAATGCGTCGAGTACCCTGAACTGGGAATGGAAGCGATCTGGAAGATTGAAGTGGAGAACTTCCCGGCGTTTATTCTGGTGGATGATAAAGGTAATGATTTCTTCCAGCAGATCCATAATCAGTGCGCGGCCTGCGTGAAGTAACCCTCCCTGAGGTGCGCAGCAATGCGCACCTCCACCAAATTGCGCGATAAATCGCGCCGCTACACATTGGTGCAATCTGCACTACAACACAACAACTTCACGTCATTCAAACCCACTCACCTCCACGCTCTTTTGCTAACCCACTATTAATTAACTGATTAATTTTTATTCTCCTGCTGGCACAAAATTTGCTCATTTTTAATTATCTGATTAATTAAATTCGTGGCATGCGCCACATTCACGCCAACACCAGGAGAACGTTATGACGGTCGATGAAGCGATAGCGCTGTTTGACGCGCAACGCGAAAAGATCTGGTTTGAACAACCGGCAGAAATTGCCGCACTCGGTAGGGGGGAAGTGCCACGCGGCACCGGCGCCCGTGGTCAGTACCTCAGCACCATCATTTTTGCCGAAGGGGAAACCCGCACGCTGGCGGATGAAATGCTGTGGGGGCTGATCCGTGTCGGGGAAGACAACCCGACAGCGGATCTGAAAACCCTGCAATTGCTGATCAAAGAAATCATGGGTTACAAAGCCAACTTCTTTGACTTCGTCAGCCTGCCGGATGCCGCCCGCATGCTGCACACCTATGTCGAGGTGGCGGGTGAGTGTGAAACCCTGAGCGATCTGGTGCGCCTGTCCCATAGCGCCTTGTCCTGGGCTAACCGCCTGCATATGTGGGTCGATTTTATTCTTCCCTGGGGTCTCGGGGACGGTTTTCGTCGCGTTAAAGCCTGACTGGGAGAGAAAACATCATGAAACTGGCTATGCATGTTGCCGACAAGAAGATCTGCGTCATCGAAGTATGGGAAGACAAAGTGCCCAATCTGGCGAAAGTGCTGCGCGAAAAGCTGCCGCTGAAAAGCGTGCTGCAACACGGCAAACTGATTGGCGATATGGTGTTCTTCACCCTGCCGATCGTCGCGCCGTGGGAAAACAAATACCTGACGCAGGATGTGGGTAAACTGCGCCGCGAACAGTACGGCGAAGTCACCGGTGCCGTGTGCTACTACAGTCCGCGCCAGCAGATGTGCGTGGTGTATGGCGACGACACCGCTGACGAGCCGCTGCCGATCTCCTATATCGGCCAGGTGATCGAAGGCAAGCTGGAACTGCGCGTCACCGGGCTGGAAACCTGGTTCGATCAGGGCCGTACGGTCGAACTCAGTATTATCGATTAAGCATGAAGCAGCGCCTGCATGGCGCTGTCTATCTGTGCCGATGCCTCCGCAAATCGGGCGGGCGCACCGGCACAATGCCCATAAGGAGAAACCAGCGGACGTAACTCGCCCTGACGCAATTCCGCCACCTCCAGCGCCGCCTCTTCCAGCGTAAAATAGCGATCGTTGTCGCACGGCATGACGATGCAACGCGCGCCAATCTGCGCCAGCGCCGCACGCCAGTCGCCCCCGGCCAGCAAGCCGACATCGGCGTGATACCAGCTATACAACGCACTCAGCAAATCATTGGCGTCCAGTGCCTGATGATCCCGTTCCCAGTCCACCAGCAGCGCCTCCAGCGAATCGAAGCCCAGATCGCGCCAGCGTGCCTCGCGGAAAAACGCGGCAGAATAGGCCCAGCCTGCGTAAACCCGGCCAAAAGCCGCCAGACCGCGCAGCGGCGGCGTTGAGTAATGCCCCTCCGCAAACTGCGCGTCACAGCACAGCGCGGCACGCACTCCGTCGAGAAATACCTGATTATTCGGCCAGCAACGGGCTGAACCACACACCGCCAGCAGGCTCTGCACCTGTTGCGGTCGCGCCACAGCCAGATGCCATGCCTGCATCGCCCCCATTGACCAGCCATACGCCAGCGCGATACGGCGGATGCCAAGATGATCGAACAGCAACTGCTCCTGCGCACGCAGGTTATCCAGTAGCGTGACACGGGGAAATGCTGCGCCGGGCTGTAAAACCGCATTGGAAGGCGATGTCGAGACGCCATTACCCAGCTTATTCACCAGCACGATAAACCAGCGCGCCGGGTCGAGGGTTTTTCCCGCGCCAATCAACGGCAGATAGCTGGCATGGGTGCCGCTGTAATAACTAAAAATCACCACCGCGTTGTCGCGATTGGCGTTAAGCTGACCCAGGGTTTGATAGCCGATGCGGGTGTCAAGCAGCGTTTCACCGCTAACCAGCGGCAACTCGCCGAGTCGATAAAAAGCGCATAAACCCATGCCGTTCTCCATTGTCGATATGATAGAGTTAATTAATTAGTTAATTTCATAAGGATGTCGCCATGAAGGAAGCCCCAGCAGCAGAACCCGGCAGCAGGAAACCCCGTAAAACCCAGCGCGACGTGGCGGAATTGTTGCAATCGTCGGCGTTTGACCTGTTTGCCACGCAGAACTACTCATCGGTGCGCATTAAAGATATCGCCACCGCCACCGGGCTGAATTCGGCGCTGATTTACTACTATTTCGGTTCCAAAGAGGACCTGTTTATCAAGGTGATTGAATCGGCGGTGGAACGCGCCTTTGTGCAGTTTGACGACATCAAAGCCAGCGCCAATGGCCCCCGTGATCTGATCTTCCTGTGGATCGAAATCCATATTCTGCAGTTCCATCTGTTACAGAAACTGGCCAAAATCAGCCTTGATTACTCCAGCACCAATGGCCGCATCGCCAGCATCGATAAAGCCATCAAAAAGTTCTATGAAAAAGAATCACTGATTCTGAAGAACACCATCAAAGAAGGCATTGCCAGCGGCCTGTTCCGCGAGGTGAATCCGACCGACATGGCGATGCTAATCTCGACCTATCTGGATGGCGTGCTGTTCCGCAACGTGATGTTCCCCAATTTCAAATACAAGCAGGCGATCAACGTGATGCGCAATTTTGTGTTTGAAAGACTTGATGCCTGACATTCGCACCGGTAGGGTCGGCATTCATGCCGACCTGGCCCAAAAACGCACGGATTCGCACATCAAAAAATCGTGCTATAGCGATCAATTTCCCACTGGCTGACATGCAGGTGATAGCTGTTCCACTCCTGCAACTTGTAGTGGATAAACTCTTTCTTCAGCGCTTCCCCCAATGTCGCCGCGACAAAAGGATCGGCATCGAAGGCTTCCACCGCTTCCAGCAGGTTTTGCGGCAGGAAGTCGATACCCCGCTCACGACGCTCGGCTTCGCTAATGGCATACAGGTTGTCTTCATTCGGCTGACGCGGATCGATCTTCTCGCGGATACCTTCCAGACCGGCCGCCAGTGCCAGCGTTGCCGCCAGATAAGGGTTCACCGCGCCATCAGCATTACGTGATTCACACCGCCCGCCGCCTGCCGGGACGCGCACCGCGTTGGTACGGTTATTCGATCCCCACGAGTTAAATACCGGTGCCCATGAGAAGTAGCTCATCGCCCCCTGGCGCACCAGACGTTTGTAGCTGTTCACCGTCGGGGCAAACGCGGCGCAAAGCGCGCGTCCATGTTTCAGCAAGCCGCCGATAAAGTGATAACCAGTGTCGCTCAGCCCCAGTCCCCAGGGATCATCGGCGCTGGTGGCATCACGTTTAAACAGGTTGGCCCCGCTGTTGATGTCATACAGCGACATATTGAAATGCGCGCCAGTGCCGGTTTTGTCGGCAAACGGCTTTGGCATGGTAGTGGCAATCAGCCCGCGCTGTTTGGCGTAGTGTTTCGCCATAAAGCGGAAGAAAATAAAACGATCGCAGGTAGTCAGCGCGTCAGCGTAATTGAAGTCGAACTCGTATTGCGAGTTGCCGTCTTCATGGTCGAGTGAATATAGATCCCAGCCCAGCGCATTGATGGTGGAGGAGACTTCATCCAGCCAGCCGAACTGGTCAACAAAGCCCTGCAAGTCATAGCAGGGTTTATTCAGTTTGTTATCACGCTCCGGCACCACCAGACGCCCATCTTCCTCGCGTTTCAGCAGGTAGATCTCACACTCGATACCCAGGTTAAAACCAAACCCCATGGCGTTGGCCTGCTTGATAACATTCTGCAATGCCACCCGGGTGCTGAGCGCATAGGGTTCGCCTTTGAAGTGGTTGTCAGCAGGCATCCAGGCAATTTTCGGTTCCCACGGCAGCTGGATGATATGGTCGAGATCCGGCACCGAGGTCAGCTCGTCTTCGTGCGGCGACTGGCCCAGTCCATCAAGGGCATAACCGGTATAACGTTCCGATCCCTGCGCCATCTGATCCAGATGCCCGATTGGCACCACTTTGCCCTTCGGCACGCCGTGGATATCCACGTACGCCCCCATGCAATACTCCACCCCTTTGGCCATCAGGGCCTGTTTGATCTCGGCGATCTGTTGCGCGGTTTTCATTAATGCCCTGCCTTAGTCATGTTCAACAATAGAATGGGGAATATAGGGTGCATCCAGCGCGGCGATTTCCTCCGCGCTTAACGTCAGATCCAGCGCCGCCAGTGCGTCGCTCAGGTGCAGGGAACGGGTGGCACCGATCACCGCTGAAACCACCGCAGGACGGCTGTAAAGCCATGCCAATGCCACCTGCGCCATCGGCACACCGCGCGTTTGCGCCACCTGCTCCACCACACGGATCACCGCGTTGTCTGCCTGGACGGTCGCGGCATAGAGAAAATCGGTATAGCTGTCGTCCGCGCCACGGGTGCTGGCTTTCGCCGCATCCACCGGACGCGCCAGACGACCACGCGCCAGCGGGCTCCATGGCGTCACCGCCACTCCCTCCGCCTGACACAACGCCAGCATCTCGCGTTCCTCCTCGCGGTAGATCAGGTTGAGGTGGTTCTGCATGGCGATAAAACGGCTCCAGCGTTCGTACTTCTGGATTTGCAGCGCTTTGCTGAACTGCCAGGCGAACATCGATGAAGCACCGAGATAACGCACCTTGCCGATCTTCACCAGGTCATGCAGCGCTGCCAGCGTCTCTTCAATCGGCGTGTCGTTGTCCCAGCGATGGATTTCGTACAGGTCGATATAGTCGGTGCCGAGACGACGCAGGCTGTGATCGCACTCCTGCATAATCGCCTTGCGCGACAGTCCTTTGCTGTTCGGGCCGCTGCGCATCGGGTTATATAATTTGCTGGTGATCACCACTTCATCGCGCTGCGCAAAATCCCGCAGTGCACGGCCAAGAATTTCTTCACTCGCCCCTTTGGCGTAGATGTTGGCACTGTCGAAAAAGTTAATCCCCTGCTCCAGCGCCTCACGGATCAACACCCGGCTGGCTTCTTCATCCAGCGTCCAGCTCCGGCCACTGCGTGCCGGTGGCGCATAGGTCACCGTTCCCAGACAAAGTGCGGAGACCTCCAGGCCGGAGTGGCCCAGCTTTACATAACGCATTGCCTGCTCCTCACTCCGCCATGCGGGTTTTCAGGTAATTGGCCAGATGCCAGACGGTGGTTTCGAGATGGCTTAACCGCCCCGGCCGGGCCAGACGCGAACGGCTGCCGCGCTGCTGCTCGGCATTGATCCACTGATCTTCATCGATAATGGTCAGGCTGCCCTGCTTCATACTCGCGGCGGTCTGGGCAAAGTCATTACGCGCAGCGGATTCAGGCGATACCAGCACCACGCGATGCCATTGGGTGGCATGGGGGGAGATGGGCAAAATGGCGCTGATGGAGATACGATCCGGGTTGAGTGAAATCAGGCAGTTGGGATAGAGCAGCACCAGCTCGCTGTAACGCATCTGCTCCTCGTTCAGGCCGCTAAAGGGTTGCAGTCCTTCGGTCAGAATCTCGCTCAGCTCACCGTTTTTGCGCAGTGGCTGATGGCAGATGGTCCAGCCCGGGCCATCATCAATGATGGAGCTGAGACGACCGGGGAAGCTGTCCTCCAGCGTGGTGCGGTGCACCGCCGCGTGGTGGTAGCACTCCATAAAGGTCTCGATGGCCATCTTCCAGTTGTAGGGGCAGTCGTAATCCAGCGTGTAGGCGGTAACCAGATCGGCAAAGTGGTAACGCTCAAAGCGTTCAGCCATCGGGGCCAGCCGTTCGGCCATCGACGGCGCATCAGCATTGAAGGTGACGAAAATCATGCCGAATACCACTTCATGGCGAATCTTCGGCAGGCTGCACTGCTGCCGGTCAAAATCCTGCGCCTGATTCATGGATGGCGCACCGCTCAGCTTGCCGTGGGTGTTATAAGTCCAGTTGTGGAACGGACAGATAAACGATCGGCTGTTACCGCTGCCCTGTGCAATCGGTGCCCAGCGATGCAGACAGACATTGGAGAACACCGCAATGCCCTCATCGTTGCGCACAATCAGCAGCGGCTCACCCACCACATCCAGGGTGAAAAAGTCATTCAGATTGGCAACCTGCGAGACATGGCCGACAAAAAGCCAGTCCTGGCGGAATACCTTATCTTCTTCGAGGCGGAAAAAGCTGTCGCTGTTATAGGCCTCAGGCGGCAGCGTCTCTGCGCGGCTGGCATCATGTCGCTGCTGTTCCAGCATGCGTTGCAGGATGCTGTCACCGTCGTCAAACACCACATCAATTTTCTCGCGATACATTTCACTCTCCTCTGGCGGTGCGAAGGGTCAATGGACCAAGTTCTTTTTCCAGCAGCGGCAATACGCGTTCGCCAAACAGCGTCAGTGAACGGCGCGCATCGGCAATCGGCATATCGCCAAACTGGAAGAAACAGTTGTAATGGCTGGGACGGATGGCACGGATCTCCGCCAGCATGCGCTCGGCGACGGTTTCCGCATCGCCAATCATCAGGTTATTGCTTACCGTCTCCAGTGACGGCTCATCCGGCAACGGCGGCGCATGGATAAACGCCTGCTCGCTGACGCTGGTGTTCTCGCGCAGGGCGGCGATCATGCGTGCCACAAACAACGCGCGCTCGGCCGCGGCGTGCGCCTGCTGACGATTTTCCGTGACGTGGATGTACTGCTGCACCGCCACTGGCATGTCGGCATTCAGACCTGCCTGCTGCCAGCCAAGGCGTGCATCCGCCACCATCTGTTGCAACTTGTGGCTGCCGCGATAACCTGCGGTAAAAAACGGCGTCGCCTGCCAGCGCTGGAACTGCGCAATCAGCTGCGGATTGGACGAGGTGAGATAGAGCGGTGGCAGCGGCTTTTGCAGGGTGTCGAGCAGGAAATCAGTGCGCAGCGGCTGGCCGAAACGGTCCGGCGACTGGGTATGTCCCTGAGTCAGGGCATCACTGATAAACTGCCAGTGCGCCAGCAGTTGCTGACCCCGGGTTTCCACATCCAGGCCATAACGATCAAACTCCCACGCCTGGTAACCACTGCCGATGCCCAGCACCAGCCGTCCTTCCGTCAGGCGATCCACCAGCGAAATCTCCTGCGCGATACGCATCGGCTGATACAATGGCAGCACCACAACGGCGGTGCCGAGACGGATACGTCGGGCATAGCCCGCCATATGCGCCACCAGCATCAGCGGCGAGACGCTGAGCGAGTAGTTGGTGAAGTGGTGCTCAGCAAACCAGGCGGTATCGAAGCCGATCTCTTCCGCCAGCAGCACCATGCTGCGCATATCCTCAATCACCCCCTGCACACCGCGCGGGTTGTCCTTGTAGGACATCAGATTAAACAGACCGAGTTGCATAATTAACCCCGTGTCCAGCGATAGTGATGTTCAACACGCGCCTGCACCAGACTGAGCACGGTGGTGGCGGCCAGATACCAGATACAGGCGACGATCAGCAACGGAATGTTTTCGTAGGTGCGTGAGTAGATCGCCTGCGCCGAGTAGAGCAAATCCGACAGAGAAATCACGCTCACCAGCGAGGTGGTTTTCAGCATGCCAATCACCTGGTTGCCAGTCGGCGGGATGATAAAAGGGATGGCCTGCGGCAGAATCACCCGCTTCAGATACTGGCCGCGCGTCATACCCAGCGCCCGAGCCGCTTCCTGCTGCCCCTCATCCACCGACGAGATGCCCGCCCGGATAATCTCCGCCATATAAGCCGATTCATTCAGGCCAAGACCGAGGATCGCGGCCGCCAGCGGAGTGATCAGATCGTTGGTGCTGCCGCTCCACAAGGTAAACAGGCCGGGAATACCGAGACTGACCTGCGGATAGAGCGCCGCGAGGTTGTACCAGAAAATCAGCTGCACCAGCACCGGTGTGCCCCGGAAGAACCAGATCCAGCCGCGGCTGAAACCGACCACCAGCGGGTTACTGGAGAGGCGCATCACCGCCAGCACCACGCTGAGCACGATCGCCAGCAGCATAATCACCAGTGTCAGCCAGAAGGTGGTCCACAGACCGAGCAGGATAGTGGGTGAAAACAGGTATTTGCCCACCGTACCCCAGGCGAAATTCGGGTTGGTGATCATCGAATGCGCCACCAGCGCCAGCAGTACGGCCAGCACCAGTGCAGAGATCCAGCGGCCTGGATAGCGCTGCGCCACCACGTGCCGGGTATGATCCGCTGTGGCGTTCAGCGGGGAGGTCAATGTTTTATCCGTCATCAGCGTTCTCTTCATCGTTTCAACCGGACAAATTTAATTAACTGATTAATTAAGATCTACAGTTTGCGTCGGCATCTGTCAATCACTCTGCGCTCACGGCGTGCACACGGGCGAGGAAATCCCGGGTGCGCGGATGGCGTGGTGCGGCGAAAAAGTGTCTGGATTCAGAAACTTCAATAATCGCGCCGTTATCCATAAAAGCGACACGATTCGCCACATCACGGGCAAAGCCCATCTCGTGGGTGACGATCACCATGGTCATACCGTCGCGTGCCAGATCGCGCATTACCGCCAGCACCTCTCCCACCAGCTCTGGATCGAGCGCACTGGTCGGTTCATCAAACAGCATCAGCGAGGGTTTCATCGCCATGGCACGGGCGATGGCCACCCGTTGCTGTTGGCCGCCAGAAAGCGCCGCCGGGCGTGAATGATAACGATGGCTGAGGCCAACACGATCCAGCAGCGCTTTGGCCTCTGTCATCGCCTGTGCGCGTGGCACTTTTTTCACCGTCATCGGCGCTTCCATCACGTTTTCCAGCGCCGTCATATGGCCGAACAGATTGAAACGCTGAAACACCATGCCGATATTGACGCGGTTGCGCGCCACGTCGGCCTCCTTCAGCTCGTAAAGCTTGTCCCCTTGCAGGCGATAGCCCACCATGCCGCCATTGACCCACAGCTCACCGCCATCGATCTTCTCCAGATGATTGATACAGCGCAGAAAGGTGGATTTGCCGGAACCGGACGGACCAATCAGGCACACCACTTCCCCCTGTTCAACGCTGAGATCCACGCCTTTGAGGATCTCCACGCCGTGAAACGATTTGGTGACCTGTCGGGCATCCACCATTAACGTTTTGCTCATCTCGCCTCCTGTTCGGTCATGTACCAGGTATTCAGGCCACCGCTGTCGAGGATCAGCATCTGACCGGTAAAAGACGCCGCCGCATCCGAGGCGAGGAAAGCGACACTGCGCGCCACCTCATCCCCGCTCACCGGCCGTTGCAGCGGTAGCCGCGCTACCTCCCGTGCCAGCTCCGGCTCGTCAGTGGCCCAGTGGCTGTCTGGATCGCGGATCGGCCCCGGACTGATGCCGCAGACGCGAATGCCCCGCGACGCCCATTCGATTGACATCTGCGCCGTGAGATTGACCACCCCGGCTTTCGACGGACCAAAGGCCCCGGCATTGGGATAACAGCGATGGGCCGAAGCCCCCGCAATGTTGATGATGACGCCACCCGGTGCCATCAGCCGTACCGTTTCCACACTGATCACAAAGGTGCCGGTCAGCTGAGTGTGCAGCACCTGCTGCCATTGTTCGTCGCTCAGTTCCAGCAACGGTGCCGCCGCCGTGGCACCGGCGTTATTCACCAGTAAGCAAGGCGTGCCGAGAGTACGCACCACCTGTGCCAGCACCTGCTGCACCGCATGGCGGTCGGTGATATCGACCTGCCAGAACGCCGCGTCTGCGCCCTGTTGTTGCAATTGCGCAACGGCCCGTTGTGCCGCCTCGCGATCGCTGCGGACCAGTAGCGCGATGGCATAACCCTGCTGCGCCAGCTCGCGGGCGATGCGCAGGCCGACACCACGCGAACCGCCGGTGATCAGCGCGGTTTTTACGCTGTGCATAATGTTGGCTCCTGAGTTAAGGCCTGATGGCGCGCCAATAGCGATGTACCGCAGATGTAGCCCCAGGTCAGATTGGGGCCGAGCGTGGTCCCGGCCCCCACCGCTTTGCTGCCAATCGGATTCGCCATCGCCGCACCGGCGCAATACAACCCGGCTAGCGGCTGACCATCCCGATGCAACACGTTGCCAGAGGCATCGGTACGCGGCCCGCCTTTGGTGGCAAGGAAGGTGCGGTTAAAGGGAATGGCAATAAAAGGCGCATGGCAGATCGGTGCCAGACCGCCCTGCAAGCGCCGGTCGGCTTTGCCGTGTGCGGCGCTGAGATGGCGCGAGAAATCCACATCCTGCCCCTGTGCACAGCCCTGATTAAACCGCGCCACGCTGGCTTGCAGCGATCCTTCCGGTAACACCAGCTGCTGCTCCAGCTGTGCCAGGGTTGCGGCCTGGCGGATCCAGCCGGGTGAGCGCCAGCGGTAGTAACGCAGCAGCGGTGCACGCCGCAGCAGACGCGCATCACTGATCAGCCACACCGGCAGATGCCGGGGTTGCCCCTGATCATCACGCGCATCCAGCTCGGCCCCCAGATTGAAGACAAATTCATTGGTGAAGCGCTGACCATGACGATTCACCAGAATGGCGTTGGGTTCGTAATGAAAGAAAATCGATAAACCGCTCCACGGCTGGTTATGTGTCGCCGGGATACCGCCACTGATGGTGGCCTGATCCATATGCGCCAGCTGCGCGCCTGCCGCCTCTGCCATGCGTTGTCCATCACCGCTGTTGTCCCGTGGGCTGGCGATAAAATCATACGGCCCTGGAAAATGCTGGCTGCGGCGTTGTTGATCCCATTCAAAACCCCCACTGGCGATCACCACGCCGCAGCGTGCCGTCACCTCCATCACCCTCCCCTGATGCAGATAACGCACCCCGCTAACCTGATGGCTGCCGCGCATCAGCAATCGCTCCGCCGCCGCTTCAGTGAGCAACTCACACCCCACCGCCTGGCAGGCATCGAGCAAACCGGCCACCAGCGCTGCGCCTTTAGTCAGCTCTCCGCGCCACTGGCGACGCAGTAACTGCGGCAGATAACGCAGATACGTGCGCACGGGTTGGTGCCAGAGATCGCTGCCCAGCAGTTCGTGATAGGTAAACAGACGCGGCAACGGCGTGGGCCGTAAGCGCCACCGCCACCGGGGTTGTAACGGCAGCGGTGCCAGCATCCGGCCCTGCTGTTTTGCCCCCGCCAGCGGCCACAAAGGATCGCTTTCCCTGGTGAGGGCAAAACGCAGTGCGCTGTGTTGTTCAATAAATGCCAGCATTGACGCGGCCTGCTGCGTCATGGCCTGCCACAGTGCATCTTCGGTACTTTGCCAGCCATCAGGGGCGGCAGCGCGCAGATAGTCGAGTGCCTGCTGCGCTGAATCTGCCAGTCCGGCGGCGCGCGCATGGTGATTAGCGGGCACCCAGGTAGCACCACCGGACATCGCCGTGGTGCCACCCAGCCAGGCACTTTTTTCCAGCACCAGCACTGATAAGCCACCGACCGCGGCGCGCAGTGCTGCACACAACGCCGCGCCGCCGGAGCCGATAATCAGCACATCATACTGGCGTTGTTGCGCACTCATAATGGCTGCGTGCTGGTGAGGTTGATGCCGGGTTTATCCAGCTTCATCGCCTCCAGATCCCACTTCTCCATGATCTTGTCGTAGGTGCCGGTTTCATGCAGCACGTTGAGCGCCTTCAGCAGTACATCCTCCAGCTGAGTGTTCTCTTTTGCCACCACGATGCCGAGGTAGTATTTCGGCATCAGCGGCATCTGCACGGTGCGGATCGGATGTGGCGCTTTTTTCTTAATATCATCCACCGAGGCCGCATCATTGAGGACGAAATCCACGCGCCCCGAGTAGAGACCCAGCAGCACCGCGTCCGCAGAAGGCAATGTCACCTGCTGGATCGCCGGTTTACCGTTTTTGCTACAGTTCGGGCTGTAGATCTCGCTGATGGCTTTTTCGAAGTCAGTGCCGGTCTGCACGCCCACTTTCAGGCCACACAGGGTCAGCGGATCGTTGGTGATAGATTTCTCACTGGCGAGGGTGTACACCTCGCTGGTAGCGTAGGCATAGTTAACAAACGAAACCTGCTTTTCACGTTCGTCACTGTCAGAGATGCACTCCATCGCCACATCGTAGCGACCACTTTTAACCCCAGGGATCAGCCCGGCGAAATCAATCGACACCGGTTTGACTTTAACCCCCAGCACCTGGCCGAGGGCATCCCACAGATCCGGCTCGAAACCGACCATGGTTTTATTATCTTCGGCGAAGGATTCACACGGCGGGTAATGGGCATCGGTGACCAGGTTGAGGGTTTTACTGCTGCGGATTTTTTCCGGCAGCTGGGCATGCAGGTCAGCATGCATTTTCAGCGGTGCGTCAGCCGCCTGAACAGCAGATTGCGTGAGGGCAGAAACCAACAGCGATGCAGCAACAACCAGACTTTTCATTCTCATGCTTTTAACTCCAGTAGAAAGGCAACATGCCTGAAGACCCTGATGAATTAAAAAAACAAAAAACGAAGATGGTGCACAGGAAGAATTGCAAGCGTTATGCCAGTTTTTAAATAACTGATTAATTAATCATGGATGCACAGAGCGCAAGGGATAGCGCGCCAGGCGTCATCTGGTGCGGCCTGACGCGTTGAACAGAGAATCACCAACGGAGTGCAGAAAGTGAGCTAATGGTGCAGAGATTAACCAGCCTGGATTATTTCGACGACAAACATCCCGGCAATGCCGGATAGCGTGTGCAGTCAGCAGTCACCGCCTGCTCGCTGTGCGGCGTGCCTGCGGGCGCCCAGCGATAATCCACCATATAGGCACGATACACGGTGTTCGACACATAATGGTCGCGCGGCATCGCTTTGCCATAAAACGGGCTGACATACTCCCAGACGATCTGCCCCTGTGGCGTCACCTGAAACAGCCGTCCGCTCTGCCCTTCATTGATCAGCGTGTTGCCATTCGGCAGACGCTGGGCATTGCTGATGTAAGCGCTATAAAAGGTCGAGATCGCCTGGCCCGATTTCTCGCCGGTATATTCCCAGACAATTTGCCGGGTCTGCGGATTCACCTCAATCACGCGTGATGCAGAGAAAAAGCCCTGCCGGGTGGGTGGAAAACCCGCATTGCCCTGATTGTCGAAAATCAGTAGATTACCGGCACCGGGCAGGCCCGGCCCAATCATATGTACATCGTGTTCGCCAATCATCTGATCGAGCGGGCGCGGCAGAGGGGTATCCAGTTTCAGGGCCGGATAATCTGGCCCGATACGCCACACCACTTTGCCGCTGTGACGATCGATAATCACCGCGACATTGCCGTTGCGGGAGTTAAATAGAATGTTGTCCGGGGCAAACCGTTGATCCCCCCGATCGAACCAGTGATTGGGACCAAGAGGTGCTGCGGTATTCATATGCAGGAAATCGGCATCGTTGCTGTCGCGGATCATTGCCAGCTGCGCCGCAGAAAAACCCAGCTCATCCAGATGATCGGCCACCGACCAGCTCCACACTTTTTTACCCTGCGGCGAGACCTCTTCAATGCTGTTATCAATCACCCGGTAGTGATAACCCGGCAGCTGCCGCAGCGTGGCCCCCAGCACCAGGGTATTACCATTCGGCAGCCGCTGGATTTCATGATGCTGATGCACCGGCTGCTGCTGGCTACCGTAGTGCCACTGCACCTTGCCGTTCCAGTCCACTTCCGCCACGCTGGCATTCACCAGTCCGTTACCAGGATTGGCCTCAGCCGCCAGTTTTTGCTGCCGTTCCAGCTGCACCAGCAGATGGCCGGGTTGACCACCAGCCCGATCCCGCGGAACCGGCCAGCTGGGAAAACCTTCGTAGTGCCAGCGCTGCACCTCTTTACCGGTCATATCGATCAGATGGGTTTGGTTATCACTGCCGGGAAACAAAACAAAACCGTTCCAGGCGCGGGAGGGGTCGTACCAGGTCACGCCAGTGGGTATGGCGCTGGGAATGGCAGAAGCGGTAAAACTGGCTGCCAGTAGCAGGCCGCCAGACAACCTTGCCGCATATCGCATGGTTCACCATCCTGTGTCTGAGAAATGAAAAAGCCCTTAAAGGGTAGAAGCGAATGGTGACAGGAATAGTCCGAATGGGGCATGGCAGGAAAAAAGCAGCGGGCGGACCCGCTGCCTGAAGCATCAGAAGAAGCCGAGCGGCTGGGTGCTGTAGCTCACCAACAGGTTTTTGGTTTGCTGATAATGATCGAGCATCATTTTATGGGTTTCGCGGCCAATGCCGGATTTTTTGTAGCCACCGAACGCCGCATGGGCCGGATAGAGATGGTAGCAGTTGGTCCACACACGCCCGGCTTTAATCGCGCGTCCCATACGGTAAGCCCGGTTGATATCGCGCGTCCAGACGCCGGCACCGAGCCCATACATCGAATCATTGGCGAGGGCGATGGCTTCCGCTTCATCTTTAAACGTCAGCACCCCGACCACTGGCCCAAAGATTTCCTCCTGGAACACGCGCATGCTGTTGCTGCCTTTCAGCAGCGTCGGCTGGATGTAGTAGCCGCTGGCAAACTCTTCACCCACGCTTTCAATACCGCCGCCGTGCAGCACCTGCGCCCCTTCCTGCTGGGCAATTTCCAGATAAGAGAGGATTTTATCAAACTGTTGCTGTGACGCCTGGGCACCGATCATCGTTTCGGTATCCAGCGGGTTGCCCCGTTTAATGGTTTTGATGCGTTTCATCACCGCCGCCATAAAGGGTTCGAAGATCGATTCCTGTACCAGCGCACGTGACGGGCAGGTGCAAACTTCGCCCTGATTCAGGAAGCCCAGCACCACCCCTTCTGCCGCTTTCTCAATAAAGCTTTCCTCCGCCTGCATAATGTCTTCAAAGAAGATATTGGGGGATTTACCGCCCAGCTCGACCGTGGACGGAATCAGGCTTTTCGCCGCCAGTTCGAGGATGTGGCCGCCGGTGGCGGTCGATCCGGTAAAGGCAATTTTGGCGATGCCGGGATGTGAGGCCAGCGCTTCACCGGCTTCTTTACCGTAACCATGGACCACGTTGATCACGCCGGGTGGCACCAGGTCTTTAATCAGCTCCATAAACAGGGTGATGGACAGCGGCGTCTGTTCCGCCGGTTTCAGCACCACGCAGTTACCGGCTCCCAGCGCCGGGGCCAGTTTCCACGCCGCCATCAGCAACGGGAAATTCCACGGGATAATCTGCCCCACCACGCCCAGCGGTTCATGGAAGTGGTAAGACGCGGTGAATTCATCAATTTCCGCCGCCGTCCCTTCCTGGGCGCGCACGCAACCGGCGAAATAGCGGAAGTGGTCCACCGCCAGCGGCATATCGGCGGCGAGGGTTTCACGCACCGGTTTGCCATTATCCCAGGTTTCATTGACGGCCAGATATTCGAGGTTTTCCTCCAGACGGTCGGCGATTTTCAGCAGCACCAGCGAACGAGCCTGCGGCGAGGTTTTTCCCCAGGCATCCGCCGCCTTGTGTGCGGCAGCGATAGCGTTATCGACATCATCGCGGTCAGAACGCGGGAACTCACCAATCGGCGAGGCATTGATCGGCGAGGTGTTAACGAAGTAGTTACCGTTCACCGGTGGCACGAACTCACCGTTGATAAAGTTGCCATAACGCTGTTGTAGTGTAATCAGAGAACCTTGTTCTCCAGGAGCGGCGTAACGCATGGTTTTCTCCTTGCGGGACAGAAGTGATATGCAACAACTTTGAAACCTGTTATTAACATTGATCGATCAAAGCCAGGCTGTCAGATCTGCCGATGGGAAACTGTGACCGCGCCGAAGGAAAAAACGGTGTGAGGTTATCTGGTTGAGTGATACGGATAATTCTGAGTTTTGCCTGCCACGCAGCAAAAAGCGAAACATGGCCCTTAAATAGGGTCAATATGAAACAGGACACTAACCAGGAGAAAGAGATGTTGGCTTCAGCCCTGACGTTAATGCGCGCCAAAGCAAACTTTGTTCATCAGTTCATTCGTAACCCCCGCAAGATGGGAAGCATTACCCCCTCCTCCGCCACGCTGTGCCGCACCATGACGGATGCCGTGAACTGGGATCACAGCCTGCGTATTGCCGAGCTGGGGGCGGGAAATGGCGTACTGACGCGGCAGATTCTGGAACGCATGTCACCGCAGGCACAACTGGATGTATTTGAGATCAGCCCGGAGCTGGTGAAGACGCTGCGTACCCTCCCGGATGACCGTATGCAGGTCCGCGCCTGTTCAGCGGAGTATTTATCCGGGGAATATGATGCGATATTTTCTGGCCTGCCATTGCTGTCGCTGCCGCCGACCACGCGCGAAGCGATTTTGCGTGCCGTCCATGATGCGCTGGGTCCACATGGCGTGTTTGTGCAGTTTCAGTACACCTCGCTCACGCAGCCCAGCCTGTCACGTTATTTCACCTGGCAGCGCCAGCGGGTGCTGAAAAATGTGCCACCCGCCTGGGTCTATCGCTGCACCCGTCATTACGCGCCCTGAGCCTGCACGCGCGGCTGAGGTCGCGTTTGCTGCCAGAAGCTGCGCAACAGTTCTCGCGCCCAATCTTCGCCCGCCAGTTCACTGCCATCGTCAGGCTCACCCGCAGGCAGACAGGCTAACATGATGTTGCGGCTGAATTCCGGGTGGAATTGCACCGATAACGCCTGCGCGGAATAACGCAAAATCTGGCACCCATCCTGTTCAGAGGACGCCAGTACCTGCGCCTGTGCCGGAGGGGTGATCACTGACTGGCGATGCGACAACCAGGCCTCGAAATCCTCCGGCAGCGCACCCAGCCACGGGTCATTTTCTGCCTGCGGGTGACGCGTCAGCGCCTTGAGTCCCCGCTCCCAGCCATTGGGGTTATCGGCCACTTTGCCTCCCAGCGCATAGGCCATCAGCTGATGCCCGTAGCAGACGCCGAGCAGCGGCAACTCCGCTTCCAGCGCCGCGCGAATCCAGGCGGCGGTGCGTTCACTCCATTCGGCATGATCGGTGACCATCGCCCAGGAACCGCTGAGGATCGCCCCGCTGATGCTGTCAAACGCAGGTAGCGCATCGCCAAGGTGCGGACGCACAATCACGTAATCAGCAGGCTGTAATGCCAGCGCATCAATAAACCAGGCGGGTTGTTCACCAATTTGCGCCACAACGGCCGGTGGCGGGACTTCAAGCTGAATTAAGGCAAGGGGTAACGCGCGGGTCTGTGTCATTCCGAAGACTGTCCTCTGCAAGGTCATATTTCGGAAAACCAGTCTGACAGTAATTACCTGCAATGTCTTATATTTTTCACAGTTAAGCATTGAGAGAAATTATTTTTACCCGTTCCGCACTAAATACATCGCTTCATGCCATGATTAGCCGGTGAGAACAAAATTTGTGTGAAGGATGACATTGTGGCGGTGCGGCATTTTTTTGTGGTTCTGATGGTGGTCTCCATCTGGGCCTTCAATAACATAGCGATAAAGTGGGGATTGCTGGAGCTTCCGCCGCTGTTCCTGACCTGGATGCGCTTTGTGGTGGTGGCGATTGTGCTGATCCCCTTCTGCCGCATCACCCGTGAACAATTGCCCTGGCTGCTGGCACTGGCCTTCACCTTTGGTTTTTTGCACTTCTCGCTGTTGTTTGTCGGCATGCGTTATACCGACGCCGGGACCGGTGCGATTGTGGTGCAACTCGGCACCCCGATCGCCATGCTGCTGGCAATGGTGATACTGAAAGAGAAGCTACGCCTGGTGCAGCTGATTGGCATCGCGATATCCCTGAGTGGCGTGGTGGTGCTGTCCGGTAGCCCGACCATTCCCGCCTGGTGGGTACTCTGCATCCTGCTGTGCAGCGCCACCGGCTGGGCAGTGAGCAATATGATCGTGAAAAAATCCCCGCCGATTAAGCCGCTGACGCTAACCGGATGGATTTCGTTCCTGGCGGTGCCGATTGTCGGTGTGGCGTCCTGGCTCACTGAATCACAACAATTTTATTCTCTGAGCCATGCTGGCTGGCGTGGCTGGTTTGGCATTCTCTACAGCGCCCTTGCTTCGTCCATCGTCGCCTATAGCCTGTGGTACGCGCTGCTGAAAAAGTACAACGTTAATCTGATCATGCCCTATTCGCTGCTGACCCCGGTGCTGGCGGTGCTGATGGGGATTGCCATCCTGGGCGATAGCCTGAACAGTTTTAAGATCCTTGGGGCTTCACTGGTGGTGCTGGGTACGGCGATTGCGGTGATTAATCTGCGTAATCTGCGTATGCACGCACGCTTCCCCCGCTTACGCCGCCGTTGACCGGCTTGAGGATCGCGATTTATCCGGAGGCTCCGCATGGATTATTCACTCGCTGCCGCACTCTGGCAGCAGATGTGGCAGGGATTACGCGGCGCAGACGACACTGCGCCCCCACTGGCCTTTTCCCAACCCGATACCTTTCGTTCCTGCTACGCCGTCAGTGAACTGGCGGCCACCAGCATCGGTCTCGCCACCCAGGCGCTGAGCGATTTACTGGGCCGTCCGGCACCGGTAAGCGTTAATGTGCGGCTGGCCTCGCGCTGGTTTCAGCATAGCTTTATCCCCCTGAATCGCCCGTCTGCGGCGCTGTGGGACCCGTTTGCCGGTGACTACGCGACTGGCGACGGCTGGATTCGCCTGCACACCAACGCAGCGCATCATCGTCAGGCGATGGAAAGCGTGCTTGGCGTTCATGCGGATCGCGCCGCGCTGGCGGCAGAAGTGATGCAGTGGTCGGCCGGGACACTGGAACAGGCAATAGTGGATGCGGGTGGCTGCGCCGCCGAAATGCGCAGCGTGCAGCAATGGCAGCAACATCCACAGGGGATTGCCGTCAGCCAGGAGCCGTTGTTCGCCCAGCAGGCCATAGCAGGCGGGACGATCCCCGACTGGCCGCTCAGCGCGGCGCGGCCATTGTACGGCATCCGCGTGCTGGATTTGACGCGCATCATTGCTGGTCCGGTCGCCACACGTTTTCTCGCCAGTCTCGGTGCGCGGGTGTTGCGTATCGATCCCCCCGGCTGGCAGGAACCGACGCTGGAAGAGGAGATCACCAGCGGCAAACGCTGCGCGCGGCTAGACCTGAAAAGCCGTGACGGGCTGGCACAGCTACGTAGCTTACTGATGCAGGCTGATGTGCTGGTGCATGGCTATCGCGCCGATGCG
Organism: Pantoea cypripedii; assembly: GCF_002095535.1. Lineage (NCBI taxonomy): Bacteria > Pseudomonadati > Pseudomonadota > Gammaproteobacteria > Enterobacterales > Erwiniaceae > Pantoea > Pantoea cypripedii. The sequence goes on along the minus strand of NZ_MLJI01000001.1, from coordinate 1,746,657 downwards.
CTGGAAAAACTGGGGCTGGATGCTGCCACACGCCAGCAACTGTCACCGGGGCTGGTGGATGTCAGCCTGAATGCCTGGGGATGGAGTGGTCCGTGGCGCAACCGACGCGGTTTTGACAGCCTGGTGCAGATGGCGAGCGGCATTGCACATCAGGGGATGCAGTGGAGCGGAAGCGCAACACCGACGCCCTTACCGGTGCAGGCGCTGGATCACGCCACCGGTTATATGCTGGCAGCGGCGGTGCTGGAAGGATTACGCCATCGGCGCAACCACGGCACCGGCTGGCAGGCGCGTTTGTCGCTGGCACGTACCGCTCTGCTGTTGCAGCAGCACGGTTTTGCGCCAGGCAATGAACAGACCGGCATCGCCTCGCAAGCGGACGATGCCCTGCCCGCACTGGAAATTACCCACTGGGGCATTGGTGCAAGGCTGCGTGCCGCGTCCTATTTGCCCGGCACACCCCAGCTGTGGGCGACACCGGGTGTACCTCTCGGCAGCAGCGCTCCCCGCTGGTAAGTTACTCCGCGTCGTCTTCGCTTTCCGCCAGTTCGTCGCGCATCGCCTGAATCGCTTCGCGGCTCAGCATCGCCAGCGTGCGGTAGAACGCGGTGCTGGCATGGGCTTCCACTTTGCCCAGGAACGCACCGCACCACGGCAGCAGGTAATCATCAAACAGCGCCAGTTGTGCGGCAGACTCATCTTCCGCCGACTGGTCTTCCAGCCAGGAAGCCGCCAGCAGCAACTGACCGAAATGATCCGCAGGGGCTTCACCCAGCGGCATGCCACGCGAGCTAAGAAACGCGCGCACCTCAGCTTCGGTTGGCCCGTTCGGCCACTGCGAAGCGTAAGGCGGCACGCTGCAATCACTGCCCACGAACAAGGCGTTGTAATCCGCCGCCAGCGCCTGCGGGTCGCTGTTCTGTTGCAGCCGGGTCAGCAGCTCATCCTGCTCCAGCGGCCACTGCGCCTGTAATTTGCCTTCACGTAACAAGGTGAACAGCGGCATCAGCAGCGGATCCTGCGGCTGACGATTGAACAGCGAGCCGATGACGCGGCAAAGAATGGAAAACTCATTCATACAACAGGATTCCTTGAGGAAAAAGTAGTTGGAATAAACCGAATAAAATACGTTAAAGCATAGTTTAATCAAATCACTACCTGATTTCCTCCAAAGATATTCGTCCCATGCCATAGGTCTGAGTTTAGCCAATGTATGGCTTAAACGCGCTTTCCTGGCATCACAAAAACACATAAGATTTTAATTAGAAAATTAGATATTATTCATTGTATTGATTAGATTACGGCCCTATTATCTCATCATCCCAGGCGGGATATGTTCTTAACATTGGGGGCATAATGGTTGAAGTGATTTGGTCGAAGCATGCATTGAAGCAACTAGCCAAAATCGATAGCCGTTACCATAAAGCCATAAGAGAAAAGACGAATCAGTTAGTCTTCTTCCCTGCTGTATCTCTGGATATTAAGAAGTTGCAGGATCGCGAACTTCAGTACCGATTGCGCGTTGGGGATTACAGAATAATCTTTGAACTAATTGATGGTGAACCGGTAGTGATAACGATTCAGGAAGTTAAACGCAGAACCACCAGAACTTACTGATACAAGGCGGGGCAACCCGCCGCCTTGCTCCATGATATTTACTACGACTCCTGGCAACCCGGAAAAACTATGTCAAAACAGTACATTTATGATGAAACAGGTAAGCCACAGTTTGTTGTACTTCCTGTTTCAGAATACGAAAAATTACTCTCAGATGCTGAAGGCGAGTGGGAGCCGATTCCCATCGTCGCTGGCGAACATGACGATGAAACCATACCCAATGATGTTGTTAATATCATGATGGATCAGGATATCAGCTTACAGGCAGCATGGCGTGTTCGCATTGGCCTGTCGCAATATGACGTAGCTGAAAAACTCGGCATGACGCAAAGTGCAATTTCCCAGCTAGAGCGTAAAGACAGCAAACCGCAGAAAAAAACCAGAGAGCGCCTGGCAAAGCTCTATGGTTGTCGCCCAGAACAGCTCATTCTCTAATGTCATAAGGCCACCTTTGGGGGTGGCCGCATGCAAACAGTGCCATCATTCACTCAAGCCTAAAAATCCGCCAGTTCGGCAATATGCTTGCCGGTACGCTGCTCAAGAAAATCGAGCAGGCGGCGCGGCGTGACATTTAACACGCGATCTTCGGGAAAATCCACTTCCCGCGTAATGCGCAAACAATGCTCGAAATTACCAAGAGTAAAGGCGGTATGGGAATCTGAACCAAACGCCAGACGGCCTCCGGCATCACGCACCGCTTCAGCGATAGCGCGACAGTTGGGCTCACTGCCTGGGCGTGAATGGGTGAACGACGAGTTGTTGATCTCCAGCGCCACATCATAATGCGCCGCCGCTTCGGCAATGGCGCGGATATCGACCGGGAATTTCGGGTTACCCGGATGGCTGATGATATGCACCAGGCCGCCAGCCATCGCCGCGATCATCGCTTCGGTATGGTGAGCTTTATCGCGCGGGGCATACACCGGCTCATGGAAACCAGCGACGATCAAATCCAGCGCGTCCAGCATTGGGCCGCTACAGTCGATCTCGCCCTGCTGATTTTTGATATTGGCTTCAATGCCACGCAGCACACCAACACCATCAATCACGCGCGGCCAGATGCGCATGTTAACGAAGTGCCAGTAATGCGGCGCATCGGCCATATCCGGACCGTGATCGGTAATCGCGAACAGCTTCAGACCGTTTTGTTTCGCCTGCACGACATAGTCATGCAGCGTGCTGTAGGCATGGGTACTGGCAACGGTATGCATATGTAAATCGACGGGATACATCGGGTTCTCCTGACAGGCCGTCTGCAACAGGCAAACGGCAAAGTGAATTAATAACCGCGCTGACGATCAACCAGACCGGGAGCCGGTAGCCCTTGCTCCAGCTTAAGTATGGCATCTGCAATATAATCCATCGTCTCTTGCGGCAACGTCATTGCGGCATTATGTGGCGTAATTGTGACATGCGGATGTGACCACAGCGGATGGTCTGCCGGTAACGGCTCAGTCTGGAACACATCCAGCGTCGCGGCCGCCAGCTGCCCGCTGTTGAGTGCCGCCAGCAAATCGTCCTCCACCACATGCGCACCGCGCGCGATATTAAGGAAAAACGCGCCCTGCGGCAGACAGGCAAACAATTTTTTATCGATCAGATGGGTGGTTTGCGGTGTGGCTGGCAACAGGTCAATCAATACCTGGGTGCCATCAAGGAAGGCCGCCAGTTGGTCAGCGCCATAAAAGGTTTCAATACCCGCGAGGGATTTCGGTGAACGGCTCCAGCAACGCACCGGGAAACCCCACTGGACCAGGCTCTGCGCTACACTGCTGCCCAGTACGCCCGCGCCGAGGATGCCAATGGTGAAATTTTCCCGCGTGTAACCATCAAGCTGCTGCCACTGCGCCTGCTGTTGCAGGCGTTGATAGTCAGCGAAGCGACGAAACCAGCCCAGCACACACCAGGTAGCATATTCCTGCATCTGTTGTGCCATCCCGGTATCTTCCAGCCGGAATAACGGGACATTATCCCCCAGCATGTGCGGGTGAAGCTGAACCTGATTGAGGATTTCGTCTACGCCCGCGCCCATGCCGAATACCCCTTTCAATGCACGCCCACTCAGCATTTCCACTGGCGGCGAACGTACCACCGCGTAATCCGCCGGAGCGTTATCCCCTGGCTGCCAGTAACGCACCTGCGCCTGCGGTAATCGCTGTTGTAACCCACTGAGCCAGCTCTCCGGGTCTATCGACGGGTGATACCAGATGATCTCCATACTGCTCTCCATTTTTTTCTTTCAGACTCAGGGAAATAGCGCCGCAGGGCAAGTAAAAACCGTAGCGTTAAGGCAATTTCTGCCGTGATTAATTCAGGGTGCTTCACATTTCCGATGCTGCGGGCGGCTATCGCCCCCGATAGCGACTAAAGTTGTTTGGGTGGTCAATGCGTTAGCGCACCACTTTTTCGGACAAGGAGAAAAACCGATGATAAAAAATGTCGTATTCACGCCGGGGCATCTTCGCCTGTTGCTCAGTACCGCCCTGCTGATGGGGTCTGTCGTTGCCGGGGCCGCAGATAACAACCGTATGCTCAGTAGCCAGCCACAACCACCGGACGTGCGTCTCGGGCCACTCTTCAATGCCGTTCAGCAGGCTAAATTTTATCCGGACCAGAAAACCTTTGCCGATGCGGTCCCGAAATATAATCCCTCTTCGATTCTTGCCGACTGGCAGATGCAAAAGAACCAGCGCAACTTCGATTTAAAACATTTCGTTGATGCCAACTTCACCCTGCCAGCCACGCAGGATAAATATGTGCCGCCAGCCGGGCAGAGCCTGCGTGCGCATATTGATGGCCTGTGGCCGGTCCTGACGCGTTCTACCCCCAACACCGGGCAGTACGACTCGCTACTGCCGCTGCCGAAACCTTATGTGGTGCCCGGCGGTCGCTTCCGTGAGGTTTATTACTGGGACAGCTACTTCACCATGCTCGGTCTGGCGGAGAGCGGCCACTGGGATCGGGTGCAGGATATGGTGGATAACTTTGCTTCTGAGCTTGATCGCTACGGCCATATCCCTAACGGCAACCGCAGCTACTATCTGAGCCGCTCACAACCGCCGTTTTTTAGCCTGATGATTGATTTGCTGGCAACCCATGACGGTGATGGCGTTTACACGAAGTACCTGCCGCAGTTGCAGAAGGAATATGACTACTGGATGGCAGGCAGTGACAAGATCGCCGCAGGCCAGGCCAGCCAGAGGGTGGTCAAACTGAGTGATGGTACCCTGCTTAACCGCTACTGGGACGATCGCGATGTGCCACGCACCGAATCCTGGATGGATGATGTCAACACCGCGCAGAAGGCCCCGCAACGCGATAAAAAGCAGGTCTATCGCGATCTGCGTGCAGGTGCAGCCTCCGGCTGGGACTTTAGTTCCCGCTGGTTTACCGATGCGCATAATCTGGCCTCGATCCGCACCACGCAACTGGTGCCTGTTGACCTGAACAGCCTGCTGTTTCACCTCGAACAAACCTTAGCCAAAGCGGCGAAGCTGGCGAAAAACAACGATCAGGCACAGCAATTTGCCGCACAGGCGGAAAAACGCCAGGCGGCGATCAATCGCTATCTGTGGAATGAGCAGCAGGGTTGGTACGCCGATTACAACTGGCAGAAAAAGCAGGTACAACCGCAGCTAACCGCCGCCACCCTGTTCCCGCTTTATATGCAGCTCGCCAGTGATAAACAGGCGGATCGCACTGCCACTGCGGTGGAGAAACAGCTGCTGAAACCCGGTGGACTGGTGACCACCACGGTGAATAACGGCCAGCAATGGGATGCACCGAATGGCTGGGCTCCCCTGCAATGGGTGGCAGTGACCGGACTGGAGCATTATAAGCAACCGCAACTGGCACAGCAGATTGGTCAGCGCTTCCTGCAAAACGTCCAGATGACTTACGACAAACAGCACAAGCTGGTGGAAAAATATGTGGTGGAAGGCGCACAGCTCGGCGGTGGCGGCGGCGGTGAATACCCCCTGCAAGACGGCTTCGGCTGGACCAACGGCGTGACGCTAATGCTGCTCGACAAATATTGTCCGAAAGATAAAACCTGTAATAGCGCACGGGATATCCCCAATATGCCGACGCTGACTGCCACACATTAATCGCCATGCCCTGTACCGGCGCGATAAATCGCGCCGGTACAATCCCTTCAGCTGTTAATTTTCCTCACAGCGACATGATGATTTTTTTACATCTTGAAATGACCTTATCTAAAAGATAATAATTCTCACTCTAATTTCTATTTCTATTAACACTTTTTGGCAACCACCTGCCCTTTTCTGTCCGAGGAATCATCATGACCCGCCTGTTTACCCTCAATCGTTGCCGTGTGTTGTGCACGCTGGCACTGGCGTTACCCGGCCTCAGCGTTGCTGAAGACTCATTGGTCGTCACCGCTCAACCGCAGGAAAGCGCCACCTCGCCGACCCAGGGCTACCTTGTCACCCGCAGCAGCGGCGCGAGTAAAACTGACCAGCCGCTTATCACCACGCCGCAGTCGATTTCGGTAGTCACACGGCAGCAGATGGATGATCAGGGGGCAACCGATCTTAATCAGGCTTTGAATTACACCCCCGGCGTGTTTACCAACTTTGGTGGTGCCGCGACCCGTTATGACACCATCTCGCTGCGCGGCTTCCACGGTGGCGATGTGGATAACACCTTCCTCGACGGCCTGCGCGTAATGAGCGATGGCGGCAGCTTCAATATTTTGCAGGTGGACCCGTGGTTTCTTGATCGTATCGATGTGATCAAAGGCCCCTCCTCGGCGTTATATGGTCAGACGGTGCCGGGTGGCCTGGTGAATATGGTGAGTAAACGCCCGCAGTTCTCTGAAGAGGGGCACTTCCGGCTGTCAACCGGCACCCATGCCACCAACAGCGCTGCCTTTGATTACACCAACGCGATAAACGATCAATGGGCATTTCGTCTCACCGGCATCACCCGCAACAGCGACACGCAATACGATCATACCCGTGAAGAGAAGTACGCCATTTCGCCCCAGCTGATGTGGCAACCGGACGAAGATACCAGCCTGATTCTGCGTGCTTACCTGCAAAAAGATCCTTCCGGTGGCTATCACGGTTCGGTGCCTGCCGAAGGTACGTTGTACAGCCATAATGGCCGCAAGCTGAGCGACAGTTTCTATGAAGGGGATAGCGCCCTCGATCAATTCAAACGTCATGAGCAGATCTATAGCTATGATTTCTCCCATCGTTTCAATGAAGTGTGGTCGGTGCATACCACCGGCAGCTACAGCCACTCCAATGTTGATCTGGACCAGGTCTACCAGATTGGCTGGGATGCCACCAACCCGGACCTGCTGACCCGTTATTATTCCGGTGAACGCTCCTCGCTGTCGGCCTGGGCGACGGATAACCAGTTGCAGGCGGATTTCAGCACCGGCGCATTGCAGCATCGTGTCACCCTCGGCGCTGAGTATCATCGTTATAAGAACGATATTTTGAGTGCCAGCGGCTATGCCAGCTCACTCAATCCGTGGACCGGCGAAGCGGTGGGTACCATGCCGGATTACGACTGGGCCGCAGAGACGCGCCGTTACTATCAGACCGGTCTCTATTTACAGGATGAGTTACAGCTGGATCGCTGGCATATGGATCTTTCCGGCCGTTATGATCGTATCGTCTCCGAAAATGGCACCAGCCGCCGCCAGGACGACCATATCAGTGGCCGCGCGGCCCTGTTATATGCCTTCGATAATGGTATCTCCCCTTATGTCAGCTGGAGCCAGGCGATCACCCCAGCCTCGCTGACCGATCCCAATGGCAACCAGTTGAAACCGACCACCTCCGAGCAATATGAGGCCGGGGTGAAATACCAGCCGGTGGGCACGCGGGATATGTACTCGATCGCGGTGTACGACCTGACGCAGAACGATGTCGCCAACCGTGACGTGATATCCGGCACCTATACACCTTCCGGCAAGGTCCATTCACAGGGGATCGAACTGGAGGCACGTAATCAGCTGACCCCACGCTTCAGCACCATTGCCGGATATACTCTGAACCATCTGCGCTTTAAGGACTCGGTGGATGGCAACGATGGCCATACGCCTTACGTCACCCCTAACAGCATGGCATCCTTCTGGGGGCATTATCAGTTTGATTACGGCCTGAGCGCCGGGGCGGGCGTGCGTTACATCGGTAAGCAATGGGCAGATAACGAAAACACCACACGTCTGCCGTCGGTGACGCTGTTTGATGCTTCAGTGCGTGCTGATTTGAGCGCGTGGCATTCAGGTCTGAAAGGGGCGTGGTTGCAGGTGACGGCCAATAACCTGACTGACCGTAAATACCTCGCAGCCTGTTATGGTACCGGTTATTGCTACCGTGGTGCGGAACGTACCGTGACGGCAACCATTGGTTATGATTTTTAAATCTTAAACAAAGCCTATCCCGTAGCGGCGCGATTTATCGCGCGTCTTCTAAAACCCGCGCGATAAATCGCGCCGCTACGGATTTCAGAAATAACTAACTGCGAACTTTACGGTAAATCCACAGCACCACGATGGCACCAATCACCGCCACCACGAAGCTGCCGAAGTTAAATCCATCCACCTTACCAAAGCCAAACAGGGTACTGATCCAGCCGCCGACAACCGCACCCACCACGCCGAGAACCACGGTCATGATAAATCCGCCGCCGTCCTTACCTGGCATAATCCATTTAGCAATAATCCCGGCAACCAAGCCAAAAATAATCCATGAAATGATACCCATTTGATGCTCCTTACTTTATTAATCAAGGTGTTCACAGCGCTAAGTATAGTCGGGGATTTTTGATCTGCTGCACAAACGCAACGGGAAAAAATAGTTAGCAGGCTAAAGCTTCTTTATTCTGTACCGATAACAGTCGCAAAGCCGCACATGCGTGATGGTAACGATCGGAAAGTGGAGCAGGACGTGAAAGAAGCCGACAAAGAACAATATCTAAAACGAGGCACATTGGCGGTTCTGAATGTGATGAAAGACCTGTTACGTTATCAGACCCCGTTGATGGTGAGCGTCTCCCACAGTCAGTTTATCAGCCGGATGCTGGCAACGGACGAAGATCAGGTGATCTTCGATCTCGGCAGCAATGCGCAGGATAACGCCCTGGCGTTAAGTAGCGGCGAAGTCAACATCGCGGCGGAAACCCAGGGGGCGAAAGTGGAGTTCAGCCTGAGCGGTTTGCAGCAAGTGACTTATGAAGGGCTGCCTGCCTTTAGCGCCCCTTTGCCCGAACTGGTGTGGCAAATTCAGCGGCGTGAATTTTTCCGCGTGAGTGCGCCGATGGAACCGGTGTTCTGGTGCCACAGTGAATGGCCGGACGGCAACAAAGTGCGTTTTCGCTTGCAGGATCTGTCGCTGGGCGGCATTGGGGTGCTGGTGGATGAAAAACTGCCCGAAGGCCTGAGTCAGGGCGACTCGTTTAAACATCTGCGCGTTGAACTGGGGGAATATGGTCATTTTGAGGTGACAGCGCAGCTGCTGCATATCGGCGAACGCAGCACCGTCACCAGCAAAAATGAAACCCGTACTACCCCACGGCTGAGTTTCCGCTTTACCGCGATCGAACCAGTGCAGGAACGCCAGTTGCAGCAGGTGATCTTTGCGCTGGAACGCCTGGCGCGCGACAAGGCGAATCGATTCCAGTAACCATCACGGCGCGGCCTGGTCGCGCCGCACTGTTCGAGACTAATGGGGCTGATAACGGCAGCGTGACACTGCGTCGAGCCAGCCTTTATAGTTTTCCTGTATCTGTTGCGCCCGCTCCTCCTGCGGATAGATCACGCTGCCACCCTGCAATGCCGCCATTTCACTGCCCTGCTGCCACCAGCCCAGCGTACGTCCGGCCAGCAATGCCGCGCCCAGCGCCGAGACTTCCGGCGTCGGCGCCCGGTGCAACGGACGCTGCAACACATCGGCCTGCAACTGCATCAGCCAGCTGTTTTCCGTGGCGCTGCCATCCACGCACAGCGTCGCTAACTGCACGCCACTCGCCTGTTCCATGGCGAAAAACACATCGGCGATCTGAAAGGTGATCGATTCCAGTGCCACTCGCGCCAGCACCGCAGGTGTTGCCGCATCGGTTAAGCCGCATAACATGCCGCGGGCTTTCAGATCCCACCAGGGCGCGCCCAGTCCGGACAGCGCCGGAACAAAATAGACACCCTGGTTATCTGGCGTGCTTTGCGCCATGCGCGTCAGTTCCCGTGGATCACTGACGCCGATCATGCGTCCGAGCCAGGCGGCGCCAGAACCGGTGTGGGTGATATTGCCCTCAAAGGCAAAACGTAGGGTGCCGTCATGCCAGGCCACCGTGGTGCTGAGGCCGTTGTCCGTCAGCAACGGCGTTGCCATCGACATCATCAGGGACGATCCGGTGCCGTACGTGGCTTTCACCACCTCTTCGCTGCCGTTGCGCTGCGCCTGTAACGCCGCATGGGAATCACCGATACGCGCCAGCAGCGGCGTACCGGGCGCTAAACCGGGAATATCTCCAATGGTCACCACTCCCTGCGCACTGGCAGAAGGGACAATTTGTGGCAGGGCGGCGCGCGGAATATGAAACAACGCCAGCAGCTCATCATCCCAGTCTCCCGCATGCAGGCTATACAACTGGGTGCGGGCCGCATTGGCATGGTCGGTCACAAAACACTCGCCGCCGGTGAGTTGCCAGCTTAACCAGCTATCAACGGTGCCGATGCACAGCTCTCCTGCCTGCGCGCGCACCAGACCGTCCGGCAGCGTCGCCAGCATGCCGGTCAGTTTGGCGGCGGGAAACATCGGGTCAACCGCCAGCCCGGTCAGGCCGGTGATGCGTGCCGCTTTGCCCGCCTGGCGCAAATCACGGCAGAACGATTCGGAACGGCGGTCCTGCCAGCTCACCAGCGGGGTGAGCGGCTGCCCGTCACGCCGCTGCCAGATCAGCACCGACTCACGTTGATTGCTGATCGCCACAGCGGCGACCGGCGCACCGCCACATTGTGCCAGGCAATCCGTCACCGCCTGTTTTACCGCCTGCCAGATCGCCAGCGGGTCCTGCTCCGCCAGCCCCGGCTGTGGATGGGCCAGCGTCAGCGGCTGGCTGCCACGCGCTACCACCGTGCCGCTGCGGTCCACGGCAATCGCCTTGGCGTTGGTGGTGCCCTCATCAATCGCCAGTATTAACGGCCCTGCCATGTTCACGCTCCTGCGCAAATGCGCACTGCATTGTTCACTACGCCAGCAGCATCAATGCTATGCCGGGCACGGGTAGAGGCGCGATCTCCGGCGATGGCGTATTGCCCATCCGGGATCCCCAGCCGTAACAGCGGGATGCCACAGCCCCCTTCGGCCAGCACCTCCGCCACCAGGCTGCCTACGCCGCCGTTAACGTTATGTTCTTCCACGGTGATCACCGCTGGATAGTGATTTAACAGGTCGCGCAGCTGTTGGGTATCACAAGGGCGAATCGATGGAATGGCGATCACACCTGGATCGATCCCCTGTGCCTGCAACTGCTCTGCCGCCGTGACAATTTCGTGTACCGTCGATCCCATCGCCACCAGCGCAATGTCACGCCCGGTGCGCAATACATCGATCTGACCCGGACGGAACTGGTAGTTTTCATCATGCAGCTGCGGCAGGTCTTTGCCATCAAGACGGATATACACCGGCCCGACATGTTCCAGCGCATAATCAATGATCTGACGACACTCCAGCGGGCAGGAAGGGGCATAGATTTCGATGTTGCCAAAACCACGCATCACGGCGATGTCATCAATGCTGTGGTGGGTACTGGCCAGCGGGCCGTAACTGGCCCCGGCATTCAGACCAAACAGTTTGACGTTGGTGTTGTTGTAGCAAACATCGACCTTCACCTGTTCATTGGCGCGTGAAATCAGAAAAGGCGCAGCGTTACAGGTCGCCGCCACTTTGCCGCCGATCGCCAGCCCGGCAGCGGTGCCCACCAGAGTTTGTTCGGCGATACCCACATTCACCAGGCGATCCGGGAATGCCTTGATAAAGGGGGAAATTTTGGCAGTGGATGTCGAATCCGCCACTACCGGCACCAGATCGATGCCACGATTGACCGCGTCAATAAACGCGTTGACCATCACGTTGGCCAGGTGTTGTGCATTACTCATCTTTCAGCTCCTCCAGTGCCTGTGCGACCTCTTCTCCCTTCGGTACCCGGTGATGCCACTCGGCCTTGCTTTGAATAAACGAAACACCAAAGCCTTTTTCGGTATCAGCCACCACCACCTGGGGTTTGCCATTGCGCGGCAGGTTTTCCAGCGTCTCCACCACCGCCGCCATATCGTTACCGTTGCATTCGGTGACTTCTAAGCCGAATGCACGCCATTTTTCCGGCAGGGGATCGGTGTTCATGATGTCGCGCGTGTGTCCTGCCAGCTGTAACTTGTTCTTATCGTTGATAATCACCAGGTTATCGAGGCCATAATGTGCCGCCACCAGCGCCGCTTCCCAGTTACTGCCCTCCGCCAGTTCACCGTCGCCAGTCACCACATAAATCATGCGATTGCTGCCATCCTTTTTCGCTGCCAGCGCGATACCCACCGCCACCGGCAAGCCGTGGCCGAGTGCGCCGGTATTCAGCTCGACACCCGGCGTTTTTTGCCGCACCGGGTGGCCCGGCAGATGCGAGTCAGCATGCTGATAGGTTGGCAACCAGTCGGTGGGGAAATAGCCCGCTTCCGCCAGCACGCAGTAATAACCGCCCACGGCATGGCCTTTGGACTGGATATAGATGTCACGCTGCGGATCGTTAGTCCGATCGGGCGCGCAATTGAGAATGCGGAAATAGAGGGCTGTGAGGATTTCCACCTGCGATAAATCAGCACCGGTGTGCCCACCCGCCGGGCTGCCCGCATTGAGCTGGATGATACGGCGACGCACCGCCCGCGCTTTGGCGGTCAGATCGGCCACAGAGTATTTGAAAGGATTCATGGTTACCTCTGAATTTTAAATCGAATCTGAATATATATTCCTGCATAGCAAAAAAAGGGGGACAGACAAGGGCCGCCTGCACCCCAACCGATTAAACTTTTGCGTTACTGCCCCCCTCCTCGATCAGCGCCTTCTGCGCCACTACCGCGGCTTTTTGCTGCATCCGGCTTTGCATCTGATCAATGATCACCGCGACAATAATCACGATGCCTTTAATCACCATTTGCCAGAATTCGCTGACCCCCATCATGATTAAGCCATCAGCGAGAAAACCGATAACGAAGGCCCCCACCAGTGTGCCGAGAATGGTGCCGCGTCCTCCCGCCAGCGAAGTCCCGCCCAGCACCACCGCCGCGATGGCGTTCATTTCAAATGAAGTACCGTTGGCAGGATGGCTGGCCACCAGCTGCGATGACACCACAATCCCGGCGATCGCCGCACAGAAGCCGGACAAGGTATAAACCCAGATTTTCACCTGCTTTACCTTCACCCCGGAGAGTTCCGCCGCCCGCTCGTTATCGCCAATCGCATACACCTGGCGGCCAAACGGCAACCGCCGGGCGACATAGGCGATCACCAGCGCCAGCAGCACCATCATCCAGATGGCCCACGGCAGGCCGAGAAAGTACCCGGCACCGATTTTGTCAAAACCGGTATTGCCGAGCAGCGGATTGCCTTGCAGGCCAGGAAACGTCTCGCCGCCGGAGGTGAGCATCGCGGTACCGCGCAGGATGTACATGGTGCCGAGGGTGCAGATAAAGGGCGCGACGTTGTAGCGCGTAATGATCCAGCCGTTGGCGGCACCAATTAAGGCTCCTGCCAGCAGCACCAGCGGCACAATCACCCACACGCTGGGGAAGATGGCGATACCAAACATCGGCAGCACGATACCTTTGGTGATCAGCCAGCCCGCGATCATGCCGCACAGCCCGAGCGTGGCACCGATGGAGAGATCAATACCGGCGGTGATAATGACAAAGGTGATACCCAGCGCCAGGAAGGCGTTGATGGCGATGTGCTTCACCATAATCACCATGCTGCCCAGCGCGAGAAAATCTGGCACCGTCACCGAGAAGAAACCAACAATCAGGAACAACGCGATAAAGGTGCGCAGTTTTAACAGCAGCAGGATCAACCCTTCGCGTGAATTAAAGGCTTTTGCTGGCTGGGCGGCGAACGCCACGGCGCTGTTGCTTTTCATCTTCAGAACCCCTGTGCGCTTGCTTTAACCAGCGCCGCTTCTTCTGCTTCTGCGCGCGGAAGATCGGCTGTGAGTTTGCCGCCAGACATCACCAGAATACGGTCGGCGACGGCCATGATTTCTTTCAGATCGGAGGTGGAAAACAGCACCGCAATGCCCTGCTCCGACAGGCGCACCATCATGCGGAACACCTCTGCTTTGGCCCCGACATCAATGCCGCGACTCGGTTCGTCCAGCAGCAGCAGGCGCGGATTGGTTAACAGCGAGCGACCAATCACCACCTTCTGTTGATTACCGCCGCTTAAGGCGCTGATAGCCACCTCCGGCGATGACACTTTGATCGCCAGATTGCCCACCGTGCTGCTCACCGCTTCGCGCTCCGCCTGCTGGGCAATCACCATGCGGTGCGACAGGCGTCGCCACAGGCTGGCGATGGTCAGATTGCTGGCGACGGAGGAGATGGGAAAGATCCCGGCACGTTTACGATCTTCCGGCACCAGGCTCATCCCCATGCGAATTCGTTCTGCGGTTGGCAAACGCGTCGGCAACGGCTTGCTATCGAGCCATAGCTTGCCGAGATAGTTACGCTGGCTGCCCAGCAGACATTCGAACAGTTCGGTACGCCCGGCCCCCATTAGCCCGTAAATGCCGACAATCTCCCCGGAACGCACATGGAAGCTGACATCATCCACCAGCGTGTTGCCATTCGGGCTGACACAGGTGATGTGTTCTGCCTCCAGCACCGCCGCACCGAACTGGCGATTCGGCGGCAGAAAGTTGCTGACCGGTTCGCTGCCGAGCATCTCGCGCACAATCCACGGCACATCGATCTCGCTGACCTTAGCTTCCGCCTGGAAGCGACCGTCGCGCAGGATGGTGATCACATCACCAATCGCCATCAACTCCTCCAGCCGGTGCGAGATATAAATAATCGATACGCCCTGGCGCGTCAGTTCACGGATCACCCGGAACAGAATCTCCACTTCGGTTTTACTCAGCGCCGAGGTGGGTTCGTCGAGGATCAGGATGTCGGCGTCCTCCGCCAGCGCTTTGGCGATTTCCACCAGTTGCTGCTGTCCGACTTTGAGGTTGCCGACCTTTTCCTGCGGCGAGATCGGCTGATCAAGACGCTGCATCAGCGCGGCGGTGCGGCGTGCCTGCTCCGCTTCGTTAATCGGCCGGATACCACGCTGAATCTCACGCCCGAGAAAAATGTTTTCGGACACGCTGAGGTTCTCAAACAGGTTCAGCTCCTGATGCACCATGCCGATGCCGTGTCGTGCCGCATCGCGCGTACCAGCGAACACCACTTTCTGCCCGTTAAGAAACATTTCACCGGTGGTGGGCTGCTGGACACCGGCAAGAATTTTCATCAGCGTCGATTTACCGGCACCGTTTTCGCCGATAATGACGTTCACTTTGCCGCGCCAGACGCGATAATCCACCCGATCCAGCGCCAGCGTGCCGGGGAACAACATCGAGATATGATTCGCCTGCAGGATAATTTCGTCGCTCATCATCCGTTCCCCTGTTGCAACTGCACAGCCACCACTTCATCCACCGTGCCCGGCCCCATGGTGACCGCCAGAATCGCCTGTAGCGGTTTGCCCACCCAGCTGGCATCCACCGTGGGTAGCTGTTTCACCGCATGGCGATTCAGCGCTTTGGTCAGTTGTGCGTACTGCACCTGATTGGTGAACTCTTCGAAACGGAAGCCTGCTGCATCACGAATCGCATTGCTGCGCAGCACCGGACCGATCAACACCTTCACCGGTTTGCCATTAATGGTGACGGTCAGGACGCGTTCGCGATCGTTGCTGCTATCCAGCGCCGTCACCGTGCCGCCGGCGCGTACAAACACGCTTTCGCTGGTGCCCGCTTTCAACGTATGGCTTTTGGTTTCCATATCACCCCAGCTCAGCGCCTGTTTTTCTGCTGGCTGTGCGACCCGGCTTTGCCAGCTTTCTTCCGCGATTTGCTGCGGCGTCTGGTTGGTGTAGCCCGGTTTGGCATGGGGATCTTTCGGCATGATGGGATTGCCGTTTGCATCAAGATCCACCACGGTGCATGCCGTCAGCAGCAACGTCAGCGCCGCCATGATCAATCCGCCTGCTGCTTTGCCCTTCATGCCGACCTCCGCGTTACTGCGCCAGACGGAAGGTTTTCAGCTTCGCGGCGTTGCTGTCGTCGATCAGCACGCAATCCATCAGCTGTTTCTCTTCCTTCTGCGCTTTGCCGTGGGTCAGGTAGTAATCCGCCTGCTCCACCGCCATCTGCGCCTGATCCCAGCCCGGCTGTAATACCGTGGCTTTGATATTGCCTTTATTCAGGATCGAGTCGCGGGTGTAATCGCTGCCGTCAAAACCGACCACAATCACGTTGGTTTTGCCTGCGGCTTTCAGTGCGGCTTCCGCACCCAGTGCCATGGTGTCGTTACCAGAGATCACCCCGACAATATTGGGGTTTTTCTGCAGAATGGTTTCCATGCGGCTAAAGGCTTCAGTCTGGCTCCAGTTGGCGCTCTGCTGTGCCACCATTTTCATGTCTGTGTAATCATCCAGCACATCGTGGTAGCCCTGCGAACGCACGCCCGCATTGGTGTCGGATTCCTTACCCAGCAGCTCAACATAGTCGCCCTTCCCGCCCAGCAATTTGGCGAACTTCTCTGCGCCCAGCTGCGCGCCCTGATAGTTGTTGGAGACGATTTGCGCTACCGCCACACCGGTTTTATTGATTTCACGGTCAATCAGGAAGGTGGGGATACCGGCATCTTTGGCTTTCTGTACCGGCCCGACGGTGGCATCCGCCCCGGCGTTATCCAGGATGATGGCTTTGGCTTTGCGTGCAATGGCCGTTTCGATCAACTGGTTTTGCTTGTTAACGTCATCATCGTGCGAAGCAACCAGCGTGGTGTAACCGAGGGCTTTGGCTTTTTCCTGCGCACCATCCGCTTCGGCTTTAAAAAACGGGTTATCGTGTGACGGGGTAATAATGGCCAGCAGGCCCTTATCCGCCGCCAGCGAGGCAGCAGAAAACGTCAGGAGTGAAGCCAGCAGGGTAACTTTGACGAGGTTCGCGTTCATTGGTTTTTCTCCGCTTGAATATATATTCAATTGCGATTTTATATGCATAGTGACTATGCACCCGCCAATGGATGTCGTCCAATGCCGGATCCTGAAAAAGCGAAAACGATCACAAATTGTTCTTCGTTGTTATTTTTGAGCGGGTGATTAACAATACCAGGCAGATCTGAAGAGGGAAAAAACCATGGCAAAACAGGACGAACAACGGCTGATGGTGAAAATTGCCACCCTGTATTACCTTGAGGGGATGAAGCAATCGGACATCGCGCAACTACTGAAACTGTCGCAATCCTTTGTCTCACGCATCCTCAACCGCAGTGTGAAAGAAGGCGTTGTTAAAATCAGTGTGGTACCCCCGGCCAACGTGTTTCCCGAGCTGGAAAAAGCCATTGAGCAGGCTTACCAGCTGCCGCAGGCAATTGTGGTGGATGTGCCGGAGCAGGCATCAGCCCTGCAAATTAAGCAATCCATTGGCTCGGCGGCGGCACATTATCTGGAAACCCGTTTACGCGCCGATGAGTTGATCGGCATCTCCTCCTGGAGCGGCACCATCCGCGCCATGGTGGATGCGCTGCATCCGCTCAATGCACCCTGTCGCGGCGTGATCCAGCTGCTGGGCGGTGTGGGGACCAACGGCAATGTACAGGCCACCATCCTGACGCAAAATCTGGCGGCGCTGTTGAATTGTCCGGCATGGCTGCTGCCGTCTCAGTCGATTGAACATTCAGTGCAGGATCGCCAGCGATTGTCGGTCAACCCTGATGTTGCGGTGGTACTGGAGAAATTTGAGCAGGTGGACCTGGCGATTGTCGGCATTGGCGATCTCGAACCTTCGGCGCTGCTGCGGAATTCCGGCAACTATTACGATGAAGAGATGCTGCGCACCCTGGCACAACGCGGTGCGGTGGGTGATATTTGCCTGCATTACTTTGATGCCGAGGGGAAACCGGTGCTGAGCGCGGCAGAAGATCCGGTGATTGGGATGGAACTGGCGCAGGTCAAAAGTTGCCCGCAGGTGGTGGCGCTGGCAGGTGGTAAAGAAAAAGCCCAGGCGATTCGCGGCGCATTACGCGGCGGCTACGTGAATGTGCTGATTGTCGATTATCCCACCGCCAGACTTCTGCTAGAGGGATAATCAGACGTAGCGGCGCGATTTATCGCGCGTCTTTTAAAACAAGCGCAATAAATCGCGCCGCTACAAGATACGTCAAACGTTAACCGATGGTGCGATACGCTGTGGTGACTTTCCACAAATAACGCGGTGCCTGGGCTGCCGGATGTTTGTTCTGCACATGCTGATAAAACTCGTCAGGACTCATGGCATTGATCATCGCAATGGCGCGGTCACGGTCACGCGAGAAGGTGCGCAACAACGCCCCTGCCCCGTTGGCATAGGAGACGATGGTGGCGTAACGCAATGTTAGCGGATTACGGATGCCTGCTAATTCTGACTCCTGCAGGATACGGATATAGGCGGTGCCGATATCAATATTTTTTGCGGGATCGCGGAGTTCAGAGGAGCTTGGCTGACCACGGCGACCCTGGGCGCGATACACCGCACGGCCCGCCGTAGAAGCTTTAATCTGCATCAGCCCAACCGCATTGGAACGGCTGGTCACGGTGGGGTTGCCCCCCGACTCGACACTAATAATGGCGCTGATTAACTTCTCATCAACACCATAATGACTGGCGGCATCTTCAGTAAACATTGACCATGCGTCATTGATTTTCGACGGTGGTGCCTGGGTTAAAGGTGTATTTTTCTCTGGAGTCACAACGGTTTGCGGTTCGCTGGCACATCCCGCCAGCAACAGCGCAGAGAGCATAAGTAGTCGGATTTTCACTGAATTTTGTATTCCGCAATAGATTCGGCGCAAGCTATCATACCTGGCTTACGACCAGGTAAAATTGCCGTTTGTCCTAAATACGTAAAAAACCTTGCCAGATCGTGACTTCCGTAACGCATTTCGTCATCATCGGCAAGCCAGCCCACAGCAGGATGAGAGTTATGGTTGCCCCCCGTTCGATACGTCTGATCGCCCCTTCCGGTTACTGCCACAATCAGGATGCCGCCCAGCGCGCAGTGACGCGTTTGCAGGCTGAAGGGCATCATCTGGAAAATCAAACCGCCATTGCCCGCCGTTTTCAGCGTTTTGCCGGTGATGACCAGCAACGGCTGGACGACGTCAATCAGCTGGCCTCACTCAACCCGCTGCCGGACATTGTGCTGGCGGTACGCGGCGGTTATGGTGCGTCACGGCTGCTGGATAACCTTGACTACGTGGGTTTACAGCGCCAGTTGCTGAACCAGCCGGTTGCCTTGTGTGGTCACAGCGATTTCACTGCCATTCAGCTGGCGTTGCTGGCGCAGACCGGGCTCATCACTTTCAGCGGACCGATGCTGGCAGGCAATTTTGGCGCCGAGGCATTATCTGATTTTACCGTTAGCCACTTTTGGCATGCGCTGACATCACCTACAGTCAATCTTAACTGGCGTAGCAGCAGCCCAGATGAAGGACGCTGGCAGGGAACTTTATGGGGCGGCAATCTGGCAATGATTTGCTCGCTGATTGGCACCCCCTGGTTACCGCAGATTGAAGATGGCATTCTGGTGATCGAGGATGTGAATGAACATCCTTTCCGCATTGAACGCATGCTGATTCAGCTGCATCAAAGCGGCATCCTGGCGCGGCAAAAGGCGATCGTTACCGGCAGCTTCACCAGCACCTCCCTTTCTGACTACGATAACGGCTTTGATTTTGCCACCGTCTGGCAGCGTATCCGGGATGAGTATCAGCTACCGGTGATCAGCGATTTGGCTTTTGGTCATGCCGTCGACACCGTCACGCTCCCCCTTGGTGCCAGCGCCAGTTTGCAGATTCGTAACGGAGAAGCTCAGTTCGCCTTTACCGGCCACCCGACATTGCGCTAACGGCATTGCCGCAGGAGACCGACAATGAAGCCGCTATACGACGATTTGTGGATCTCCACACCGGAATTTCCCGCCGAAGAGGCGGAAAGTGATCTGATGATGCATGGGTTTATGCTGCGCCATCCGCGCGGCAACCTGTTGATTGGCCGGGTTGAAAACCCGCTCGATCACGAAGTGCTGGCCGATACTGGCGGTGTCATTCGTCATTATCTCACCCACTGGCATGAGGCCGCGCCGGGCGCGCTGGTGATTCAGCAGCGTTTTAATAGCGCGCTGTATTGTCACAACCGCGCACTCGGTCCTGTCAGCCGGGTGATCGAACCGGATGACACCTTCAGCCAGCAGGAAGCGCATTTCGGCGATTTTCATCTGTTACCCACGCCAGGCCACACCCCAGGCAGCAGCAGTTATCTCTACCACTCTCCGTATGGGCGTACCTATTTGTTTGTGGGGGATACCCTGACGCGTGAACATAACCGCTGGATTAGCGTACTGGTGCCAGAGAGCAATCCGGCTGAGCTGCTCCAGTCACTCGATTTGTATCGGTCATTACGCCCGGATGTGGTGTTGATGAGCACCACGCGGGGTCATCTGGCATGGCAGAAAATGACGCTACAAAGCTGGCTGGCGGCCATTGATGAAGCAGAACAGGCGCCGCTGGATTTACGCCAGCAGCCACCGGGTTGATCAGAGGGTCTTGCTCAGATAATGACGCTGATGGTGGCGCGGATAGTTATCCAGGCTAAAACGCAGCGTATAACCCAGTTTTTCGTAAAAAGGCCGGGCCTGGAAGCTGGCGGTATCTACCTGGGCATAACAGCAGCCGCGTGCGCGTGCTTCTTCTTCCGCCGCCAGTATCAGTTTGCTGCCGACCCCCTGCCCGCGCAGCGCGTCACCCACCCACAACATATCAATGCGTAACCAGTTGCCAGTGGTGGAGCCCGTCAGTCCGGCCAGTTTTTTGCCATCATCATCGGTGACAAACACGCCAATCGATTTTAACTCATCAATATTGATGAAGCGGCTGTTAAAGGCGGTAAGTCCTAGACGAACTTCATCGAGATCCTGGTGTGTCACCCTTTCCGTAACCTTGAGTTGCATTGTCGGTTCCTTGTGGCGGAATCATGAAGGCGGATGCTGGTTATCGTCGTAACGCTCCAGCGAGAGGTTATCGATATCGCGTTTATCCGTGCGATTACAAGGCAACAGCTTATCGCTGTCGGCGTAAACGAAAAAGGTGTCGCCGTTGTTTTTATTGACAATCAGCTGATCGCCATTGCGAAAACGGGTAATGGCGACCGGATCGCCATCCTGCAGGTGGGTGCGTTGCTGACCCGCAGCAATCTGGAAATGGTGTGTCGGCCACATCAACATGCTGAGGCCATACTCAGCACGCGAGACGGTCATGGTTGGGCGTCCGGGACAGGTAATCTGGAATTCGCTTTCACTCCAGGCTGGCGCGACCTGGCACGCCAGCAGGCCAACGACAATAGCTATCGCCTTCATTGGATTCTCCGCTGAGGTTAGATGATGATTTCATTGGGGTTTTACGGAGGGTATCACAGAATATTGCGTTGTGGCGCTAAATGGCCCGCCAGATGCGGGCCGCGACGTTATCGCACGACGAAATCATTGATCGACAGAAGACATGTCTTTGATCTGACTTTGATTTATCTGCTGTTCTTTGCCGTAGATATCTTTGTAAGTAATCATGCCAGTGTCCTTATCCACCACCGGTTTACCCTCGGTGACAATGGTTTGACCATCATTGGTATGCATAACATGATCAGAAGCACAGCCTGCCAGCAGCAGACCCAGACTAAAAGTACCAATCAGAAACAGTGTCTTTTTCATCTCATCCTCCTTTTGGACTCATAGTCAGGTTTAGCACAGCATCAGGCCCGGCAAACCAGGACAAGGACTAATCTGGCCTGAAGCGTTCACCACAGAAATGCCCGGCTCTGGCAAACACACGGGGTAGCACAAGCGCGAATGCGTTATGATCGCCGCCGGAGGATGTTGTTATGAGAGATGAAAACGCGCTGTTTGCTCGCCTGGCACAATCGCCCTTTCGCCGTCGCTTCCATCTGGGCGCGAAAGAACGTCAATATTGTCTGGATAAGGGACCGGATATCATCGACCAGCACGCTGCGGATTTTATCGCGCGTCGTCTGGCGGAAGCCGAACCGCACAACGATGGCAAGCAGACGCCGATGCGCGGCCACCCGGTGTTTATCGCCCAGCATGCAACCGCAACCTGTTGTCGCGGCTGCCTGGCGAAATGGCACGGTATTGCCGCACACCAGCCACTTTCCGTGGAGCAGCAGCATTATATCGTGCGGGTGATCCACCGCTGGCTGGTGGGAGAAATGAATCAGTGAAGAAACTCGCGCCGTGTGGACCTGACGGCGCGCTGCTGGTCCTACTCTTCGGCGGCGACCTCGGCCGCCACCAGCATCAGCGCCAGACCGGCGTCATCAGGATTGAACTGCTGCATCACCTCGCGCAGCGCCGCAACACAATTCATCACCTGCTGTTTTTGATCGGCTTCGAGTTTGTCAATGGCGTGCTGCAGAATCATTAGACTGGCTTGTTCTTCTTTCATTACTTCTCCCTTGTTCTGCTAAGCTGATGCGCAATGCTGGCAAGAATACCGTTTATCTGCTAGCAAAGTCACCCTTTAACATTCCCCTCGCTTAACGATTACACAAATAGCAAATGGGAAGCGGCACCAGACCTGCTATGATCAGCATATCGTGGTCATTGTGCAGACTTTGCTACCACGGCAAACCAGGGATCGAATCAGGAACAGGACCATGTTGCGAATTACCGTAATTCTCACCTTATTGTTACTGGCTGGCTGCAGTTCCACCCCAAAAGGCGTGGATTGTCCCGGCGAGGTCGCCACGATTTATGGACAGGCGATGGGCAACACCGAAGCGCGTATTTTTGACCTGGTTAACGCGTTTTCCGTCACCAAAGATGATGTCACCGTGCAAAGCGGCAGATTGCACTCCTCTGACCGTTTTCAGTATGTCCCCTCGGCAGTGACGCCCGAAGGGTATTACGCCCAGCGGTTATCGGATAAACAATTTCGTCTGATCAATCCTTATCAAAACACCATGATCACCTGGACATGCCCGTAAGCCGTGCGTCGCAGGTTAACGTTCTTTTTTTCTTTTCTCTGACAGGAGTCACCATGAGATTTGCTGTGCGTATTGTATCGCTGTTATTTGTTATCACCTTGCCGTCTCTCGCCTTCGCCGACGATTGCTGGCAAACGCGAGCCGGTATCGATATGGGTTCTGGCACCACCAAAATTGCCGTCACTGAAGTCAATATCTGCCAGCATCAACTGGGGAAAGTCTTGTTTGAGGACCAGCGCCCGATTGGTTTCAACGACGCCCTGGCCCACTCCGGCAACAATCAACTGGATGAGGCGATCCAGCAGCAGGGATTGAACGCTTTGCAACAACTGGTGACGCAGGCGCAACGCTATCATCCACAACGCATCAGCGGCGTGGCGACTGCCGTTTTTCGATCTGCCGGTAACGGCCAGGCAGTGATTGATCGCTTCAATCGGCAGGCGGGCGTGCAGCTGAAAATTATCAGCCAACAGCAGGAAGCTGAGCTGGGTTTCCGCTCCGCTAAAGCGGCCCTCAATGACCCTCAACTCCGCGATGAAGATCTGCTGGTGTGGGATATTGGTGGCGGCTCGATGCAGATGACCGCCTGGCGCGAACAGCAGGGGAAAGCGGTATCCGATGTGTATCAGGGCAAGCTGGCTTCGGTGACGCTGAAAAACTTCATCGTTGATGTGTTGAAAAACCAGCCGTCCGCGACCTCTCCGAATCCCATCGGCTCCTGGCGCCCTTCCGTACTGCGTTTTGTCGAGTTTTATGCCCACAACGATGTTCCGGCGCAAATTAAACAGGACCTCAGCAGCCGTCGGGTGATCGGTATCGGCGGTGTACACGGTTTCTCTATTAAGAATCAGCTGAAAATCAGGGGCAACCAATACGATCTGGCGGCGCTTGAGCAGGCGTCAAAGCAACAGGTCTGGAAAGGCGATAGCGAACTGGCTGGCGATTATCGCGCCACCGACGTGAGCAATTTGCTGCTGGTCGAAGGATATATGCGCGCTCTGGAAATTAAGGACGTCACGGTGGTGAAAGCCAGCCTGATTCAGGGTGTGCTGCTGGAATAAATCAGGCCGGACGTCGCGCCTGACGTCCGGTATTTTTATCATGGCTTGATCAGCCGGATAGCATGTTCCAGCATGCGTTGCTCATCGCGCTCATCATGGGCGCGATGGTGACGGGTACGCTTCAGCAGGTCAGTGATTTCTTCTCTTTTGGTTTCGTGCCCGCATTCCGCCAGCACAACCACCGCATCACCAATCACCCGGCAAACTTCGTCATAATCGTCCTCATTCAATACGTCACGTTTCATCGCTCCTCCTGACGCTGGTTACCTGTACCAAGCCTGGACAGAATTCCGCTTTCCTGCAAACCCCTGTTACAACCCGTTGTTCCTCACGGTTGCTGGTGACGTATTCCCTGACTACGCTGAAAGAGAGATTCACAACCATCAGGGAGTCATTTATGACTGGAAAAGCGGAAGCAAAATTGAATGAAGCAGCAGGGGCAGTAGAAGAGAAAGTGGGCGAAGTCACTGGCTCACGCCGTCATCAGCTTAAAGGTGCGGCCCGACGTTATCCAGCAAAGGCCAGTTATGCGGCCCAGGATGCTGCTGATTGCGTCATTAAAAGCGTACGTGAAAATCCGGTGACCGGATTAGCGCTGGCAGCCAGCGTCGGCATAGTCGTCGGTTTTCTGCTGGGAAGGAAATAAGCATTTTAGGTTGCGCACGGAGGCGCAAATATCATCCTGCTGACTGTCCCTGTTTTTTATTATTCTGCCTGACTTAGAAATTTCTCCTGCCACTTCTCTCATTCTTATTATTGCAAAGAACTTCCTCAACCTCCTTTTGACATATTTTGTTTATTCTTGTTACGGAATTAAACACTGGAGATTTAGGGATGAAGAAGTTATCAGTAATTGCAATAGCGACATTATCAGCTATTTATGGTGGTAATGCATTTGCGGTCGAAGTCACACCTGACGAAAGTGGCACCATTGCAGAGAATCATAGTGGTAGCGCAGGTGATGTAAGCCGCCATCGTGGTGACCGACTGAAAACAAAAATACAATGGAAAGCATGGAGCAGTGATATGGAGGGGCTGCATCCGCACAGCCCCAAAAATTACCAGGTTTACAAAGTGGAATATGCTAACCCAGGTGATATTTATCCTTCATCAGGGAATAGTAGTAATCTGATTCTCAGTGAAAATGAGAATGGATTTGCAGCGAATCTGGAAAAAAATGTCCCCTTTCAGCTCAACAGCAATAAGATCGTCGGCATGTATTTCGATGAATGGGCTTATTGGGAACGCTCATATACCGCCGATTTAGTTCCGGCGAAAAACCTTACGCATATATTCTGGAGCTTCCTCGGTCTTTGTGATTTTGGTGCACAACGTCCGGGTAATGTTACCTTGCCCGTGACCAACAATACCGGGCTGATTGCTGAAGGCAACGAGCGCGGGCAAAAAATCCTTAAAGCCATGTGCGGCCAGGGTAATTTCCCGGTGGAAAACGGAGAAACCAGCTGGGAGGGTAATGATACACCGGCTAAACAACAGGGTGATTTTTCCGTCTCGCGTTACGATCCTCAGGCCTCATATTTTGGTTTGAAAGCGCTGGAAAGAATGAAGAAAGCGAACCCGCAGCTGAAAGTGATGGTCTCCGTCGGCGGCTGGTCAATGAGTGCGCCGTTCCACGCCATGGTAGAAACTAAAGAAGGACGTGATATTTTCGTTAAATCCATTATGAATTTCCTGAGCGAATATCCTTTCGTGGACGGTATCGATCTTGACTGGGAATTCATTGGTTTTACCGGAACGTCAGCCATGGGCGACCTGGCAATTGATGGTTATCAGAATGAAAGAGAACACTATACGGCGCTGGTCAAACAACTTCGTTCCGCTATGGATGCCCAATATAGCGGCGCGCAACGTAAACAACTGAGTGCCGCCGTCAGCGCCTCACCCGCTAAACTCGCCGCAATCGACTTTAACAGCCTGAAAGATGATTTTGATTTTATCAATATCATGACTTACGACATGTACGGTGCCTTTGCCCGTAACCCGGGCCATCATGCGGGAGTCTATGCCAAACCGATCGCCGGAACCTATTACCAACAAGGTAATCAGAACAAAATCAAAGACGAAGCGGGCAATATCGTTATTGATGGTCAGGGTAACGATATGACAGGCGAACAGGCGCAACGCGGTTTCAGTGCCGAAGGCGCAGTGAAAGCCATTCTCGATAATAACCCGGACTTCCCCTCCGAAAAACTGGTGGTCGGTGCCGCTGCCTATAGCCGGGGCTGGCATAGTGTCAGCGTCAAACCGCAGCATGACAAACTTTTCTGGCATGGGATTGCCAATGGTGAAGAGGTCAGCCGTAAAGGACTTGGCAGTAATGGAACCTTTGAAAATGGTGTGACTGACTATCGCGAATTGTACGATACCTTTATCAGCAAAAAGCAGGATACCTATTACGATAAACAGGCTGAAGCTGCCTATATCTGGAAACCTATTGCCTCGGTCAATGGTAATCCAACGGCTCAGGTTGAAACCTTTGACTCGCAGCGCTCAGTTATTGCCAAAGGTGACCTGCTTAAAAAATATAAATTAGGTGGCATGTTTGTCTGGGCGGCCAGTAACGATAATGGTTTGATTCTGAATAGTATGAACGCGGCCGTTTGTAATAAGCTGGCGAACGGCAGCTACTATAACTTTACCGAAGACTATAACGGTGTTGTTGATACCAGCATCCTCGATTCGCAGCAGGGTATCCCGACCAAAGTTAATGAGATCCTCTCCGGGCCGGCCAGTTACAACTTTAACGGTGAAGACTTCTGCACTTCCAGCGCCGATGAAAGTCTGGCCCCGGTGGTATCGCTGAATACCACGACACTCTCCGTCGTCGGTACCAATGATATGGGTTTTGGCTATACGGTTACCGGCAGCAGTAATCAGCAGGATGTGAGCTGGAAGTGGGAACGTATCGAGGGCAATAGCGAAATTACGCTTAAATCCTACGATAAAGAATCCGCTGAAATTGTGGTACCCAAGGGTCTGTTTGATGTCTCAGCAAAATTCCGTTTGACCGCCACTAACAGCAAGCAAAAATCCGGCGAAGCCTTCGTGACCATTCAGGTCGCGAAACCCGCCGTTGCGATTACCGGGGCAGACAGCATGCCATCCGCCAATCTGGCCCAAATGCAGGCCATGGCGAATTTTGACCAGGCCAGTTATCAATGGACTCTGAAACAGGGCTCCCAGATTGTGGCTAATGGTATTGACCAGAATGGACAGATTAAAGCGGGTCTGACTGCTGGAAACTACCTTGTCGAAGTCAATGCTTCGAGTGTGAAAGGTGCGCGCTCTGCCACGCAAACGCATCAGATTGAAGTCACTCAGGAGGCACAAAACCACGATCAGGCATTTATTGATGCGCTGGGATTAGTCATCCTCCCCACAGACAACGGCAGCAGCATCACTTTCGCCGGTGGCGTGTCTTCTTCCACTGCAGCGACCAGCATGCCGACCTATCAATGGACACTTCCATCAGGTGCCCAGGGTGGCAGCAATGGGCTGGCGACACAGAGTTTTACGGTTAACAAAACCAATCAGGTACAGAACCTGAAAGTCACTGTGTCCGTCGCTGCAGGTAAGGAATCCCGCACACTGGTGAAAGAGTTCACCGTACCGGCGCTCTCTGATTCCACGGGTTATCCTGAATGGGTTTACGGTAGCGACTATAAAGCCGGTGATGTGGTGAAACACAAAGGCAAGCTGTTCCAATGTGTCATCGCAGGTTGGTGTAGCCAGACCGGCGAATGGTCTCAGTTACACTACGAGCCAGAAACAGGTATCAGCTGGACCCAGGCCTGGAAGTACTACAACAAGTAAGACGACAGAGTTAACCACTCATCTTCGCTGCGATCATTGCGATCGCAGCTTTTTTATTCATCAACATTTCAGTTGCAGGCAGGATTACTGATGGTATCCCACATCATCACGCCTTTCCTGAATATGTTCATCCGGCGTTTCCGCCACATCCGCCATACCGTTGTTGCCGGCATTGAAGTGACGACCGCTGTACACATGCATACTGGGGGGCGCGGGTACAGGCTGCGCACAGGATCCAAATGACAGCAACAGAAAAAACCAGGCAGCTAGCGGCATCTTCCTCATTATCCACTCACCCACAAAATGATCCAAAAGTGCGCCTAGCTTGCCTGAGGCTTTGCAAATTAGTGTCAGTGGCGCGCAAAGCTGCGTGTTGAGCCTTGAGCAGATGCGAAAAATCAGGCCTGTGATTTACGGGTTTTGTAGCGCGCCACCATGGTCATTAACGCCTGATAAATCAGGCCAGCATACAGGCTCATCACTATCGCCAGGCCGGGTTCTTTTCCCTGAGCCTGCCAGGAAACGAACCACATAAAAATGCCCCATAGCAGAGAAAACACCAGCCAGCCCTTAATGAATTTCATCACACCCTGCATAACCCCTCCTGTCATTGAGCGCTGACGATAACGGTTTACCCGCCAAAAAACACCGTTCAACTGTCGGGAATGTTATCTGCATCACCCTGGATTATTTTCTGAGGGAAAAGATTGACAATCTGGTCAGTAAACAGGCACCCTTTTTGCGGCATTACAGCCAGATATCAAATACCCCAGATGGAATAACGGCAATAATCACAAACTTTTGCCTGATATTTATCTAAATAATGGAATATAATATGCTTAAAAATACCCTGACGTTAAGCGTCATCGCGCTATCACTGGTTTTTCTTAGTAGTTGTGCCCAGCCAGATAACAGTGCAAAGCGCCATGCTATTCATTTTGTTCATACTGTTGATGACAATGATCCTAATTTCAGAATGAATAAAGCGGATTCAATCCGCCTGATGACCCCTTTTTTCGAACAGTTCTGGCAACAAGGGAAAAAAGATCGTGAGGCCGGACTGACAGCAACGGATGTACAACAACGTGTTAATTATTTCCGTAGTGATGAATTCATAAAATCCATTCATGGCACCTCCCAGTTCGCCGGAAAAGAATACAAGGAAAATGTATCACCCCGCTGGCGAGAAAATATGGCTAAGGCGATATCGGAAACCTATATGGATGGTTTTGAAGGACGGGGGTAACGGGAACCCACTGCTGATGGTGGTTTGCAATATTGGTACAAATAAAAACGGGGGCAGCTGGCTCCCGTTTTGCACTCTGTCTAACGATTGTTTGTAGTAGTCGTAACATGATCTAAACACTGCTGTAGACACCGTTTAAATCTGACAATCCATTGAATAATTTCGCATGTTTTTACAAATTGAACCATTCCCAGATTAACCTATAGCAATAGAATCTGCATTAAATGTATTTATTGAATGCTCGTCACAAATTCAATTAATTTCAGCTAACTTTAATTTCTTTTTTTTAATCACTTTCATCTAAAAACCTCAACCAGTTTACCTAAAGTTTAGATGAAAACCAATAATAATAGGTTTATACGTTATTTTTATTGGCAAAAGCTCTAAAAATCGACATAACAGCCTGAGCAACTACAATTATAAACACCTTACCCCATCATAATTCCCAGTAGTTGTTACGAGTTCTATTATTTAAGTTTCGTTCATCTTTAGCTACATTTCATGATCCTAAGAACGGGCATCAATAAGGAGATTGTATGAAAACGTTGAATATTCAGGAAATGGACATGGTATCCGGTGCTGGAAATTTTGCGGACAAATCAACGGGAGGCCGTGTTGACAATGATTCCCGGGGTGGTCGTGGAGGTGGAGCCCCAAGCAGCTGCGCCAACCAGGTAGGTATGGGGGCCATTCTTGGCACCATTGGGGCCATTGCTATGGGACCCGTGGGTATGGGAGCTGTAGCAGCAGGAGCCGGTATGGGAGCACTTACCGGAGGTCTTGGTTGCAATAACAGTCCATATGGCGGCAACGGTAATAATGGCGGTAATAGCAGCGGCAATAGTTCTTCTAACAATATTGGTGGACAGTGCCACTGGTGACAGGAATACACTATGAATGGCTTCGGACCAGGCACGCCCAAGCGCCGGTTTTTAGTATATTTAATCTGGTTATTTACGATATTTCCACTTTCGAATCAGGCCGGACCATGTAGCCCAATGAACACACATGGCTGGCTGGGAGTATTATCCTGGATTTTTATGCTAATCGGTGTTTACGCATTTTATTCCGGGCTATTTCGGTTTTACGACTGGTTTAACAGTAAATAAAATCCAAAGCCTCTCAGATTTATGTGGGAGGCTTTTATTCGTTATTTTCAGTGATCCTATGAGCGCTCACGATTTATCAAATTGACAGGCAGAATATTCAGATTAGAAGCTGTAAATCATGCAAACTATCCCTTAGATACTGTGCAACGGTGATTATCGTTATCTTTTTTAAACGGCTCACAAAAAGACAGTAATTTTAATGAACTTTCAAAAAGAGCGATAAATTACGATCAATATTCACTACGTTACTTAAGCGTGTTTTTTAAAAAAGGACGCGAGGAAAACTATTTAATTTATCACAATCGTGACTATCAAGTTGTGATGTCAGTTCAATTTTTTAAACTTTGCTTTTAACTTCCAATACAAAAACTATTCACCAAAGTATTATTTATTGACTTTGGTATAGTCATGTTTTTTAAATTGTATATCCATTCTAAGGTTAAACCATAAAGTCAAAAGGGAATTTTACATGCTCACACTAAATGTTGTTCCATTTTCTTTTCTCACACAAAACTGAAGCAAACAGTCTGTTCCATCTTAGAAAAAGGGTTTTTTAAAGACAGGCTTGATTGGGCAGTAAATTGCACTGATGAGAAGGAGATTGATGCATATGACACGCATGATGCCAATTATATACTAGGAAAATTCTGTAGTGAAGTAATCTGTGGCTTACGATTTATAGAAATTGACAAACCCAACATGCTGAAATGTGGTGTTTTCAACTCATTTTTTAACAACATTAAGATTTCATCCGGAAATTATCTGGAAGCTAGCAGACTATTTATTGATAAAGATCGTATAAATAAATTAAATTTATCTCATCACCCTATCTGCGCACTGATTTTTGTCGCAATGATAAATTTCACTCGAAAGAATAATTATGACGGAATTTACTCTATAGCAAGCGAGGCCATGTTAACAATATATCGGAGGACAGGCTGGAATGTGGAAGTGTTAGAATCAGGTCATTCTGAAAAAGGAGAGGCAGTGCATTATATTTTCATGCCTGTGGATAAATCTAGTACGGACCGAATATTAAAAAAATAAAACCTGACTACCTTACCATTCACGAAGATTCCGTTAATTATTCTTTTGAAATTCAGCATCTAAACTTAAGCCAATAACTGATAAAAACTTCAGGCAAATCACAGAAAATTTTTGTTGCCATAATTTCTAATAAACGCACAAAATCATCCATTGTAACTCATTCAGTTCTGGTCTTTAAAATTCATTTCAATAAACTCAAATAGCCGAGAATCGTCATGACGATTACATTTGTATCATGTAATTACCGCAATATGCTAAAAAAAGATCTCACCGAATTTTATTTCATAAGAAAAAAAATATTTAAAGATAGATTAGACTGGTTAGTGAAATGTAAAGGTGGCATGGAGTTTGATGAATATGACAATGAAAACGCTCATTACCTTATAGGCAAACAGGAAGGAAAAATAATATGTGGATGCCGATTTATTGACATGCATTTTGATAACATGTTTACTGGGGTTTTCTATAAATATTTCGACAAGATAACATTACCTGAAGGGAATTATGTAGAAGTTACGCGCCTATTTATTGATAATGAGCGAGATATAGAATACGAATTCGCAAGAGATTTAAAACTTCGTTTCTTCCTTAATATTCATTCTTTTGCAAAAGAATCTGGTTACGATGGCATTTATGCCGTCGCATCCGAGCAGCTACTGTGCAGTTTAATTAAAGCCGGATGGAACATAGAAGTTCAAAAAATTGGGACATCTGAAAAAAAAGAATACATCTATCTGATTATTATGCCAACTAAGGACAACGCAGTATTTTGTCTATACGATGCTTTAAATAATAAACATGCATAGTATGCACAGGTATCATTGACAACTACCTCACTTTATTAATCACCAGTGGGAACAGTGATTAACTTTAAGTCAGAGGCTAATCTAATTGCATGTTTTGCATTGACAGCCTCTAACTTCTGCACAATCTTTGCCATATGAAATTTTACTGTAGATACTGTGATATCCAAATGTGATGCAATTTCCCTATAAGTTTCACCCACAGCGGCCCAATAAAGAATTTCATTCTCTCTGGAAGTGAATGTAATGCTGTGATCATTGTTATCTATTTTGAAAAAATCATACAAAGACAATAATTTTTGATGAACTTTCACAAAAACAGATAGTTCAATATCAATATTTCGTGAGTTTTCTTCTGCCATACCAACTATCTGATCATTAAAAATTGATAGCAGTGCCAGATTGTTTTTGTAGTCATGAATTATATATGTATGCCCGTTATTGATGTCATACTCTTTCGCATGAAGCATTACCTTCGGCAAAGCTAACTTTGAAGAAATAATAATCTCCTCGTTCCAGTTAAAACCTTCCACTCTGGTTAGTGCCTTCATGACTACCGGGTCTACCATTTGATGCACATTTTCTACATATAAATCAAACCACTCAGGGAAATTATTTATAATGCGAATTTCATTTAAATCCTTTTTGCTTATAATGAAATATCCATATTTATAGTCTTTTATCCCAGGAAAAGCCTCTTCCAGAAATAGTTTAACTTTTTCATTTATATCTTCATTTGCATAAAATTTTGACATAGTCTCTCTTTGCCCCAGGATGTTTCTCTCTTCTGTAGCTCATATTTAACATATTCATAAAGTATAGACTATTTGATATAGTAAATTTTATGAATTGTTATGACAACCATCACTTACCAATACTAAAGCACAGGCATTGTAACATTAAAAATTAGGCTTCTGTACTTAAGAAAATGTCCTTAGCTAACTAAGAATATTCTTTTTATTGGTGTGGATTCTGTTTCCCTCAATTGAAACCAGGCTCAGGTAACAATTAACGCCAAAAAATTTAAAATACTGACCTCATCTGGCGCTAGAGCAAGTCCACCACAAAAAAACGGGAGCCATCGGCTCCCGTTCTGTATTCCGCCCAAAAAGGCAGCTTACATATTCGCGATAATCGCGTCGCCAAACTCTGAACATTTCAGCAGTTTAGCGCCTTCCATCAGACGTTCGAAGTCATAGGTCACGGTTTTGTTGGCGATGGCGCCTTCCATGCCTTTAACGATCAGGTCTGCGGCTTCGAACCACTCCAGATGACGCAGCATCATTTCTGCGGACAGGATGACGGAACCTGGGTTCACTTTATCCTGGCCTGCATACTTCGGTGCAGTACCGTGAGTTGCTTCGAACAGTGCACATTCATCACCGATGTTTGCACCCGGTGCGATACCAATGCCGCCAACCTGCGCCGCCAGGGCGTCAGAAATGTAGTCACCGTTCAGGTTCATACAGGCGATAACATCATACTCAGCCGGACGCAGCAGGATCTGCTGCAGGAAGGCGTCAGCGATCACGTCTTTCACGATGATCTCTTTGCCGGTGTTCGGGTTTTTGAACTTCATCCACGGGCCGCCATCGATCAGCTCGCCGCCGAATTCTTCTTTCACCAGCTGGTAGCCCCAGTCTTTGAAAGAACCTTCGGTGAACTTCATGATGTTGCCTTTGTGAACCAGCGTCAGGGAATCACGATCGTTAGTGATGGTGTATTCCACGGCAGCACGCACCAGACGTTTGGTACCTTCTTCTGAACACGGCTTCACGCCGATACCACACTGCTGCGGGAAGCGAATTTTCTTCACGCCCATCTCTTCACGCAGGAATTTGATCACTTTGTCAGCTTCAGGCGTACCGGCTTTCCACTCGATACCCGCATAGATATCTTCGGAGTTTTCACGGAAGATCACCATATCGGTATCTTCAGGACGTTTTACCGGGCTTGGGGTGCCTTTGTAGTAGCGAACCGGACGCAGACACACGTACAGATCCAGCTCCTGACGCAGCGCAACGTTCAGAGAACGAATACCGCCACCAACCGGAGTGGTCAGCGGGCCTTTGATGGCAACGCGGTATTCTTTGATTAAATCGAGGGTTTCCTGCGGCAGCCAGACATCCTGGCCATAGAGTTCTACTGACTTCTCACCGGTGTAAATTTCCATCCAGGAAATTTTTCGCTCGCCGTTGTAGGCTTTCTTCACAGCGGCATCAACCACCTTCAGCATCACGGGGGAAACGTCAACACCGATACCGTCACCTTCAATGTAAGGGATGACCGGGTTATTTGGCACTACCAGTTTGCCCTGATCCAGGGTGATTTTCTGACCTTCCGCCGGAACAACTACTTTGCTTTCCATTAACCTCTCCTTCGAGCGATTTTTTGTTAATGATTTGTAAGATGCGCGTCAATACTACTTGAATATTTCCGCCGCGCCAATCACCGCAGTTTCGCGTTATAATGCGCTGATTGTCACCAACTGCAAAGCCCATGCGAAAAACTTCCCAACGAATTCACCAGGATAAACGATTCAGCGCCCCGTCACGCAAGCCTGTCCGCCGTGATACGCGGCCTCGGGGTCCAGTGCGCGTCATACTCTTTAACAAACCTTTCGATGTTTTACCGCAATTCAGCGATGAGGCCGGACGCCAGACCCTAAAGGATTTTGTGCCCGTGACTGACGTCTACGCCGCGGGGCGCCTCGATCGCGACAGCGAAGGGCTGATGATTTTAACCAACGATGGCGCGCTACAGGCGCAGCTGACCCAGCCTGGCAAGCGCACCGGAAAAGTCTATTTTGTGCAGGTGGAAGGCGAACCGCAGGAATCAGATTTATCCCGCCTGCGCAGCGGCGTGACCTTAAATGATGGCCCGACCCTGCCCGCAGGCGTCGAGCGGGTGCCAGAGCCGGAGTGGCTCTGGCCGCGCCAGCCGCCAATCCGCGAACGCAAAGCCATTCCGGTTAGCTGGCTGAAAATGACCTTATATGAAGGCCGTAACCGTCAGGTGCGGCGCATGACGGCACACATTGGTTTTCCTACCCTGCGCTTGATCCGTTTCGCCATGGGGGAACATCAGCTGGATAATCTGGCACCGGGTGAGTGGCGTGATATCAGTCCGAATTTTATAACTTCAGGTTAACAATCCGGGAGGATCGATGTTTAAACCTCATGTCACCGTCGCCTGCATCGTGCAGGCGGAAGGTCAGTTACTGGTGGTGGAAGAACGCATTCGCGGGCGTGCCACCTGGAACCAACCCGCCGGTCATCTGGAGGCCGATGAGACCCTGCTGGAAGCCGCGCAACGCGAGTTATTCGAAGAAACCGGTATTGATGCCGCACCGCACTATTTTCTTGGCGTACAGCAATGGATCGCCCCGGATAATACGCCTTTTGTGCGGTTTCTGTTTGGCCTGGATTTGGCACAACGTGCCGCTACCACCCCGCATGATGATGACATCGATTGCTGCTGGTGGCTGACGCCAGAGCAGATTCTCACTGCGGATAACCTGCGTTCACCGCTGGTGGCTGAAAGTGTACGATTGTGGCAACAGGGTGCGCGCTACCCCTTACAACTGGTCGCACCGTTCCAGTGGCCGTTTCACGAGGGTGCGCACCCGGCTTCCGCGTGCTAGAATGCGCCGCCTGTTTTTATCGTAATGAAGAGTGTGTCATGTCTGACAACAGCCAGAAAAAAGTGATCGTCGGTATGTCCGGCGGCGTCGATTCTTCCGTTTCCGCCTGGTTACTGCAACAGCAGGGCTATAAGGTGGAGGGCCTGTTCATGAAGAACTGGGAGGAAGACGACGGCGAGGAGTATTGTACTGCCGCTGAAGACCTGGCTGATGCGCAGGCCGTCTGCGACAAACTCGGTATCAAACTGCATAAGGTCAACTTCGCCGCTGAATACTGGGACAATGTTTTTGAACATTTCCTCGAAGAGTACAAAGCGGGCCGTACGCCGAATCCCGACATTCTGTGTAATAAAGAGATCAAGTTTAAAGCGTTTCTTGAATTCGCCGCAGAAGATCTCGGTGCTGACTTTATCGCCACTGGCCATTATGTCCGCCGTCAGGATGTTGATGGTCAGAGCCGCCTGCTGCGCGGCCTTGATGGCAACAAAGATCAAAGCTACTTCCTCTACACCCTCAGCCACCAGCAGGTCGCACAAAGCCTGTTCCCGGTCGGCGAGCTGGAAAAACCGGAAGTCCGCCGCATTGCCGAGCAGCTTGATCTGATCACCGCAAAGAAAAAAGACTCCACCGGCATCTGCTTTATTGGCGAACGCAAATTCCGCGATTTCCTTGGCCGTTATCTGCCTGCCCAGCCGGGTGCCATTGAAACCGTTGATGGCGAGATCGTCGGTGAACATCAGGGCCTGATGTATCACACCCTCGGTCAGCGTAAGGGGCTGGGGATTGGCGGACGCAAAGAAAGCAATGACGATCCCTGGTATGTAGTCGATAAAGATGTCGAGCGCAATCGCCTGATTGTGGCGCAGGGCGGTGATCATCCGCGTCTGATGTCCGTGGGCCTGATTGCCCAGCAGCTGCATTGGGTTGATCGTCAGCCGATCACCGCCCCACTGCGCTGTACGGTGAAAACCCGTTACCGCCAGACCGACATCCCCTGCGAAATTATCCCGCTGGGTGATGACCGTATTGAAGTCCGTTTTGATGAGCCGGTTGCTGCTGTTACGCCGGGACAATCTGCCGTGTTCTACCTGGGTGAAGTGTGCCTTGGTGGCGGCATTATCGAACAGCGTCTGCCCTGGGCAGCTGCCTGAGGTCGGCGTTGCCGACGCGTATACAGGAGTAACCGTGGCTAAGAACTATTATGAGATTACGCTGGCGCTGGCAGGTGTTTGCCAGGCGGCCCATCTGGTGCAGCAGCTGGCGCATCAGGGCAATTGTAATAACGCCGCACTGAATGTCTCGCTGCGCAGCCTGCTGGATCTCAATCCTGGCTCCACGCTGGCGGTGTATGGCAACGATGAAGCCAATCTGCGGCTCGGCCTGGAAACCATGATGGCGGTGCTGAACAGCAGCAGCCGTCAGGGTGCAGGCGCGGAGTTGATGCGCTATACCCTGAGTCTGGTGGTGCTGGAGCGCAAGCTGCACAGCAATAAACAAGCACTCAACACCCTGGCCCAGCGCATCAGCCAGCTTGATCGTCAACTGGCGCACTACGAGCTGGAATCCGACACCATCACCAGTGCAATGGCCGCCATTTATGTTGATGTGATAAGCCCACTCGGCCCGCGTATTCAGGTGACCGGCTCGCCACAGGTATTGCAGAGCAGCCAGATCCAGAACCGGGTACGTGCCACCTTGCTGGCGGGCATCCGTTCTGCCGTATTATGGCAGCAGGTTGGCGGTGGCCGCCTGCAGCTGATGTTCTCGCGTCAGCGTTTACTGCGCGAGGCAAAAACCATTTTATCCCGGCTGGGAACGGCGTATTAAGCGCCTTTCCGGCATCACGCTTTGTTAAACGATTCAGGAGTTGCACTGATGGAATTATCCTCTCTGACCGCCGTCTCACCTGTCGATGGTCGTTACGGCGATAAAGTCAGCCCACTGCGCGCGATTTTCAGCGAATACGGTTTGCTGAAATTCCGTGTTGAGGTTGAAGTTCGCTGGTTACAGAAACTGGCCGCGACCGCAGAGATCAAGGAAGTTCCTGCATTTGATGCTGACGCAAACGCTTTCCTTGATGCGATTGTTGCTAATTTCAACGAAACCGACGCCGCACGCATTAAAACCATCGAGCGCACCACCAACCACGACGTAAAAGCGGTGGAATACTTTCTGAAAGAGAAAGTGGCAGACGTACCGGCACTGCACGCGGTATCTGAATTTATCCACTTTGCCTGCACCTCTGAAGATATCAACAACCTGTCGCATGCGCTGATGCTGGAAACGGCACGCCGAGAGGTGATCCTGCCTTACTGGAGCAAAATCATTGCGGCAGTGAAAGGCCTGGCGCAGGAATATCGCGACATTCCGCTGCTGTCACGCACCCACGGTCAGCCCGCTACCCCTTCCACCATGGGTAAAGAGATGGCTAACGTCGCTTACCGCATGGAGCGTCAGCTGCGTCAGCTCGGCAACATCGAAGTGCTGGGTAAAATCAACGGCGCGGTCGGTAACTATAACGCCCACATTGCCGCCTACCCGGAAGTGGACTGGCACCAGCTGAGCGAAGCCTTTGTCACCTCACTGGGCATTACCTGGAACCCGTACACCACGCAGATCGAACCGCATGACTACATCGCTGAAATGTTTGATTGCATGGCGCGTTTCAACACCATTCTGATCGATTTTGACCGTGATATCTGGGGCTACGTTGCCCTGAATCACTTCAAACAGAAAACCATCGCCGGTGAAATCGGTTCTTCCACCATGCCGCACAAAGTTAACCCGATTGACTTCGAAAACTCCGAAGGCAACCTCGGTCTGGCGAATGCGGTGATGCAGCATCTGGCAAGCAAACTGCCGGTGTCGCGCTGGCAGCGTGATTTGACCGACTCCACCGTGCTGCGTAACCTCGGTGTTGGCGTCGGTTATGCGCTGATCGCCTACCAGGCCACCCTGAAAGGTATCTCCAAGCTGGAAGTGAACCGCGACCGTCTGCTTGACGAGCTGGATCACAACTGGGAAGTGCTGGCTGAGCCGATTCAGACCGTGATGCGTCGTTACGGCATCGAGAAACCGTACGAGAAACTGAAAGAGCTGACCCGTGGCAAACGCGTCGATGCCGCCGGTATGCAGGCGTTTATTGATGGCCTTGAACTGCCGGAAGAGGAAAAAGTGCGTCTGAAGCAAATGACGCCAGCCAACTACCTCGGCCGTGCGATTCAGATGGTTGATGATCTGAAATAATCCCCTGCGAACACAGGCGGGCTGCGGCTCGCCTGTGTTAATCTGCGGTTTAGCTGACTTCGCATATACTTTGCTCCATCAATGAGTTGAAAGTAAGGAAAAGCTATGCGTGTTCTGGTTGTGGAAGATAATGCGCTGCTGCGTCATCACCTTGCCGTGCAATTGCGCGAAATGGGTCACCAGGTGGATGCCGCAGAAGATGCGAAAGAAGCTGATTATTTCCTCCAGGAGCATATACCGGACATCGCGCTGGTTGATCTGGGCCTGCCGGACGAAGATGGTATGTCACTGATCCGCCGCTGGCGTGGCGAAGCCATTCGTCAGCCGATTCTGGTGCTTACCGCCCGTGAAGGCTGGCAGGCAAAAGTTGAAGCGCTGGAAGCCGGTGCCGACGACTACGTCACCAAACCGTTCCATATCGAAGAAGTGGCTGCCCGTTTGCAGGCGTTAATGCGTCGTAACAGCGGCCATGCTTCGCAGATTATCTCGATGCCGCCGTTCCAGGTTGATCTCTCGCGTCGCGAGCTGACGGTGAATGAGGAGCCTGTTAAACTGACGGCCTTTGAATACACCATCGTCGAAACCCTGATCCGCAACGCCGGAAAAGTGGTCAGTAAAGATTCGCTGATGCTGCAACTCTATCCCGATGCTGAATTACGTGAAAGCCACACTATTGATGTGCTGATGGGTCGTTTACGTAAAAAAATTCTCGCCCTACACCCGACGGAAGTGATCAACACGGTACGCGGTCAGGGCTATCGTTTCGATCTCTAAAAAATGAACTGGTTTCATCGCCTGCGCCCCTTTTCCCTGCGCGCCCGCTTTCTGCTGGCGACGGCAGCCATTGTGCTGTTTCTGTCGCTCTCTTACGGCATGGTAGCCGTGGTGGGTTATGTGGTGAGTTTCGACAAAAACACCTATCGCGTGATGCGTGGCGAAAGCAACCTGTTCTTTACCCTTGCGCAGTGGCAGGACAACCGGCTGACCATTGCCCAGCCAGAGCGTATGACGCTCAACTTCCCGACGCTGGTGTTTATCTACGATGAACACGGCAAACTGCTGTGGCAACAGCGTGATGTACCGGAAATCCGCCGCAAAATTCGGCGCGAGTGGCTACTCAAGCCTGACTTCTACGAAATAGATACCAGCAACCGCACCAGCCTGGCGGCGATGGGTAACAACCTGGTGGCGCAGAAACAGCTTCACGCCCTGGACACTAACAGCAACGATACCTTTACCCACTCGGTCGCGGTCAACCGCTATGACGCCACCACCAACTTACCGGCGCTGACCATTGTGGTGGTCGATTCGATCCCACAGGAACTCCAGCATTCCGATGTGGTGTGGTCATGGTTCAGCTACGTGCTGGCAGCAAACCTGCTGCTGGTGATCCCACTGCTGTGGCTGGCCGCGCACTGGAGTCTGCGGCCAATTGGGCATCTCACCTCACAGGTGCGCGAGCTGGAAACCGGTCAGCGGGAGAATCTGGATGATAATCCTCCCCAGGAACTGCGCAGCCTGGTACGCAACCTGAATTTACTGCTCACCAATGAGCGCCAGCGTTATACCCGCTATCGCACCACCCTTTCAGACCTGACTCACAGCCTGAAGACGCCGCTGGCGGTGTTGCAAAGTACGTTGCGTTCGCTGCGCAGCGGTAAAGACCTGACTGTGGAACAGGCGGAGCCGGTGATGCTGGAGCAAATCAGCCGCATCTCGCAGCAGATCGGTTATTACCTGCATCGCGCCAGTATGCAGGCCGATCACAACCCGTTGCAGCGCGATTTGCATTCCGTCTCAGCGCTACTCGATAGCCTGTGTTCGGCTCTGAATAAGGTTTATCAGCGTAAAGGGGTGGAAATCACCCTCGATATCTCTCCCGAACTGACCTTTATCGGCGATCAGAATGACTTTATGGAAGTGCTGGGTAATGTGCTGGATAACGCCTGCAAATATTGTCTGGAGTTTATTGAAGTCAGTGCACGGCAAACCGATAAAGCGTTACACCTGTTTATCGACGATGATGGCCCCGGTATCCCCGAAAGTAAGCGCGATTTAATCTTTGTTCGCGGTCAACGCGCCGACACCCTGCGCCCCGGCCAGGGCTTAGGTTTGGCGGTGGTTCGCGACATTCTGGAGCAGTATGCCGGTCAGGTTATCGCCACCACCAGCCCGCTTGGCGGCGCGCGTATGGAAGTCATTTTCCAGCGTCAGGAAGTTGAACATCGTCGCGAGTAGAAAGGCGCGCGGGCTGTTATACTTGCAGGCATTCATGGCCCTAACCGGAACCCTTCTATGGATTATCAGCTCGATCTTAACTGGCCCGACTTTATTCAGCGTTACTGGCAAAAACGTCCGGTGGTGCTTAAACGTGGTTTTAAAAACTTTATTGACCCAATTTCTCCTGATGAGCTGGCCGGTCTGGCAATGGAAAACGAGGTGGACAGCCGCCTGGTGAGCCATGACAACGGTAAATGGCAGGTAAGCCATGGTCCGTTTGAAAGCTACGATCATCTCGGTGAAAACAACTGGTCGTTGCTGGTGCAGGCGGTTAACCACTGGCATGAGCCTTCTGCCGCGCTGATGCGTCCGTTCCGCTTCCTGCCCGACTGGCGCATTGACGATCTGATGATCTCTTTTGCCGTGCCTGGCGGCGGTGTGGGCCCGCATTTCGACCAGTACGATGTGTTTATCATTCAGGGCACCGGTCGCCGTCGCTGGCGCGTCGGCGAGAAAGTGCCGATGAAGCAGCACTGCCCACATCCCGACCTGCTCCAGGTGGAACCCTTTGACGCCATCATTGATGAAGAGATGGAACCGGGTGACATCCTCTATATCCCGCCGGGATTCCCGCACGAAGGCTACTCACTGGAAAACGCGCTGAACTACTCAGTGGGTTTCCGTGCGCCAAGCGGTCGCGAGCTGATCAGCGGTTTTGCCGACTACGTGCTGGCTCACGAGCTGGGCAGCTATCGCTATAGCGATCCCGATGTGCCGACGCGTGAATGTCCGTCACAAATTCTGCCTTCCGAGGTGGAGGGTATCCGTGCCGCGATGCTGGATGTGATCAATCAGCCCGAGCAGTTTAACCAGTGGTTTGGCGAATTTATTTCGCAGTCACGCCACGAGCTGGATATCGCTCCGCCAGAACCACCGTACCAGCCAGATGAAATCTATGATGCGCTGCAACAGGGTGATGCCCTGACGCGCCTCGGTGGGTTACGCGTGCTGACGCTGGGTGATGCAGTGTTTGTTAACGGCGAGCGCGTGGACTGTAGCCACCCGGAAGTGCTGGCGGCGCTGGCTCATCGTCAGGTACTGACGCTGGAAGACTTTGGTGAAGCGCTGAACGATCCTTCACTTCTGGCGCAGGTCGCCGCGCTGGTGAACAGCGGTTATTGGTACTTCGCTGATTAAGTTGAGGCTTGTATGAATGCGTAGCGGCGCGATTTATCGCGCACCGTTTAAAACCCGCACGATAAATCGTGCCGCTACGGTTCTGCATCAGGTCGATTGCCGACCTGGTTTACTTTTTCTCAGCCACCAGCGCCGCAATGCGCACAATCACATCCACCGCCTGCGCCATCACGTTCAGTGAAGCGAACTCGTGTTTGCCGTGATAGTTGTAGCCACCGGTAAACAGGTTCGGACACGGCAGTCCTTTCCACGACAACGCTGAACCGTCGGTGCCACCGCGAATCGGTTTCACGTTGGGTTCAATGCCGCAGTCATGCATCGCCTGTAACGCCAGTTCGATAATGTGCGGATGCGGTTCCACTTTCTCGCGCATATTACGGTAGCTGTCGCTGATCTCGACTTTTATCGTGCACTCCGCATGCAGGCCCTTGCTGATCCGACGCCCGATATCTTCCAGCAGTTGCTTACGTTTGGCGTAGTTATCCGCATCGAAGTCACGGATGATATACATCATCTCCGCGTGCTCCACGGTCCCCTTCATAGTATGCAGATGGTAAAAGCCTTCGTAGCCTTCGGTGAATTGCGGCTTTTCGTTGGCTGGCACTTCGGCGTGGAAACGCATCGCCAGTTCCAGCGCGTTCACCATCACCCCTTTGGCGGTACCCGGATGCACGTTGTTACCGACAATTTTGACCGTCGCCGATGCCGCATTGAAGTTCTCAAACTCAAACTCACCCAGATCGCTACCATCCACGGTATAAGCCCAGTCGGCGGCAAACTCTTCGATATCAAAGTATGACGGACCACGGCCAATCTCTTCATCCGGCGTAAAGGCGACACGAATCGCACCATGCGGAATGTCCCCCTGCGCGAGGCGTGCCATGGCGGTCATGATTTCCGCCACCCCGGCTTTATCATCCGCCCCGAGCAAGGTTTTACCATCGGTGGTGACCAGCGTATGGCCGATCAATTTGTGCAACACCGGGAACATTACCGGTGAAAGAATTTCATCACCGTTGCCGAGAGCAATATCCCCGCCGCGGTAATTTTCAATAATCTGCGGATTAACGTTTTTCGCCGTGAAATCCGGCGAGGTATCCATATGCGAAATAAAGCCGATCACCGGGGTCGGCCAGTCAACATTCGCCGGTAAGGTGCCCATAACACAGCAATGGTCACTTAACGTCACATCCACAAAACCTAAAGCCAGCAGCTCTTCCTGGAGCTGACGCGCCAGCGTCCACTGCCCTTCGCTGCTTGGTACCTGCCGTGCCTGTGGCTTGGATTGGGTTTCTATCGCCACATAACTGAGAAAGCGCTCAAGTAATTGATCCATCGGTCATCCCTCTAAAGAACCTGCATTTATTATCATTGGTCACTGGCGACGCGTTGTTGCGTCAAATCATTATCCATCAGGTTAGTCCCGTCATGATGATTTGCTCAATCATCGGATGCAGAAAGATTTTCCGTGCCGCTGCGTGTCGCTACAGCATACTCCGTTCTTTTTCAGACTTTTCAAGGTAATTCCACGTGGAAACATGGCATTGGCGCATTTTTCAGGTATTATCCCGCCCTTCATCACGGCTGGCCGCTGCGTGCGACTATGCTGTAATCAGATCATTTTCAGACTGAGTGACTAAAATGACGCAAACACGCGCGCAACAGGCGCTGGTTACGCTTTCTGGCATCAGTAAAGCCTTCGATGGTAAATCCATCATTTCCGATTTCCAGCTGACTATCCGTCATGGTGAATTTATCACCCTGCTCGGTCCTTCCGGCTGCGGTAAAACCACCATTCTGCGTCTGATCGCCGGACTGGAAGATGCCGATCAGGGTCGCATCAT
Organism: Pantoea cypripedii; assembly: GCF_002095535.1. NCBI lineage: Bacteria > Pseudomonadati > Pseudomonadota > Gammaproteobacteria > Enterobacterales > Erwiniaceae > Pantoea > Pantoea cypripedii. The sequence continues at coordinate 1,702,470 of NZ_MLJI01000001.1, read as the reverse complement.
CCTCGATGGCAATGACATCACCGACACACCTGCCGAGCACCGTCATATCAATACGGTGTTCCAGAGCTATGCGTTGTTCCCGCATATGTCGGTATTTGAAAACGTGGCGTTTGGCTTGCGGATGCAGAAAACCCCGGCGGCAGAAATTACCCGTCGCGTCAATGACGCGCTGGCGATGGTGCAACTGGAAAGTTTTGCTGACCGCCGTCCTCATCAGCTGTCAGGCGGCCAGCAACAGCGTGTCGCCATTGCCCGTGCGGTGGTGAATCGGCCCAAAGTATTGCTGCTGGACGAGTCCCTCTCCGCGCTGGATTACAAGCTGCGTAAGCAGATGCAGAACGAACTGAAAGCATTGCAGCGCAAGCTCGGCATCACCTTTGTGTTCGTCACTCACGACCAGGAAGAAGCGCTGACCATGTCCGATCGCATCGTGGTGATGCGTGATGGTCGTATCGAGCAGGACGGTACGCCACGCGAAATCTACGAAGAACCGGCCAATTTGTTTGTCGCGCGCTTTATCGGTGAAATCAACGTGTTTGACGCTGAGGTAGTAAGCAGTGACAACGCCCCCAGCGTGCGCGCCCGGGTGGAAGGACGGGAATGTGATATCCACTGCCCTTTCCCGGTGGTGCCTGGTGATAAATTGCATGTCCTGTTGCGCCCGGAAGATTTGCGCGTGGAAGAGATCGACCATGACAGCCGCAGCGAGCACCTGGTGGGCTACGTGCGTGAGCGGAACTATAAAGGGATGACGCTGGAATCCACCGTTGAACTGGAAAATGGCAAGCTTCTGACGGTGAGCGAATTTTTCAATGAGGATGACCCCGATTTTGACCATTCGCTGAACCAGAAAATGGCGGTGAGTTGGGTACAGAGCTGGGAGGTGGTGCTGCCGTATGAAGCTGATGCGTAATCGCCTGCAAAACGCCATCGTGGTGATGATTGTCAGCTGGCTGACGCTATTTGTACTGCTGCCCAATCTGATGATCTTTGTCACCAGTTTTCTGACTCGCGACGATGCACATTTTGTCAGCATGGTGTTTACCCTCAGCAACTACAGCCGCCTGCTCGACCCGCTCTACGCCGAAGTGTTGTTGCACTCGCTGAATATGGCGGTCATCGCCACCCTGTGCTGCCTGCTGCTCGGTTATCCCTTTGCCTGGTGCCTGACAAAATTGCCCGAGCGCCTGCGCCCGCTGATGCTGTTTCTGCTGATTGTGCCGTTCTGGACCAATTCACTGATCCGCATCTACGGCCTGAAAATTTTTCTCAGCACCCGCGGCTGGCTGAACGAGTTTCTGCTGTGGCTGGGCGTCATCGACCAACCCTTTCGCATCATGTACACGCCAGAAGCGGTGATCCTCGGGCTGATCTACATCCTGCTGCCGTTTATGGTGCTGCCGCTCTACTCCAGCCTGGAAAAACTGGATAAAGCCTGTCTGGAGGCCGCGCGCGACCTCGGAGCCAATACGCTGCAACGTTTTATACGCATCATTCTGCCGCTCACTATGCCCGGTATCGTCGCCGGTTGCCTGCTGGTATTGATCCCGGCGATGGGCCTGTTTTACGTCTCCGATTTGATGGGGGGCGCGAAAAATCTGTTGATTGGTAACGTGATCAAGAACCAGTTCCTCAATATTCGCGACTGGCCCTTTGGTGCCGCCACCAGCATCGTGATGACGCTACTGATGGGGCTGATGTTGCTGTTTTACTGGCGCGCCGCCCGCCTGCTGAATAACAAAATGGAGCTGCAATGATGGCTCGCTGGTTACGCGCTAGCTTTATGGCGGTGATTTACGCCTGGTTTTATATTCCGATCATCATCCTGATCGTCAATTCGTTTAACGCCTCACGCTTCGGCATCAACTGGCAGGGTTTCAGTACCCAGTGGTATGCCTTGCTGGTAAACAACGACAGCCTGTTACAGGCGGCGCAGCATTCGTTGCTGATGGGGGTGTTGTCTGCCAGCTGTGCAACGCTGATTGGCTCGCTGACGGCAGTGGCGCTGTATCGCTACCGTTTCCGTGGTAAACCCTTCGTCAGCGGCATGTTGTTTGTGGTGATGATGTCGCCGGATATTGTGATGGCGATTTCGCTGCTGGTGCTGTTTATGCTGCTGGGTATCTCACTGGGATTCTGGTCGCTGCTGTTTTCTCACATCACCTTCTGCCTGCCGTTTGTGGTGATTACCGTCTACTCACGCCTGAAAGGCTTTGATGTGCGGATGCTGGAAGCAGCAAAAGACCTCGGTGCCAGTGAAATCACCATTTTGCGCAAGATTCTGCTGCCGCTGGCGTTACCTGCGGTGGCGGCGGGCTGGCTGCTGAGCTTTACCCTGTCGATGGACGATGTAGTGGTCTCCTCCTTCGTCACCGGCCCGACGTTTGAGATTCTGCCATTGAAAATTTATTCGATGGTGAAAGTCGGCGTATCACCCGAGGTGAATGCACTGGCTACCATTTTACTGCTGCTGTCGCTGCTGCTGGTGGCAGCCAGCCAGTTGTTATTGCGGGATAAAACCAAATAGAGGACAACCAATGAAAAAATGGTCTCACTGGCTGGCGGCTGGGGCGCTGGCACTGGGGATGCAGAGCGCGCAGGCTGATGACAGCAACACGCTCTATTTCTACAACTGGACCGAATATGTCCCACCGGGCCTGCTGGAGCAGTTCACCAAAGAAACCGGCATCAAGGTGATTTATTCCACCTACGAATCCAATGAAAGCATGTATGCCAAGCTGAAAACCTGGAAAGACGGCGCTTACGACCTGGTGGTGCCCTCCACCTATTTCATCGCCAAAATGCGCAATGAAGGCATGCTGCAAAAGATTGATAAGTCGCAGCTGAGCAATTTTCACAACCTCGATCCCAACCTGCTGAATAAGCCGTTTGATCCCAATAATGACTATTCGATTCCCTATATCTGGGGGGCGACCGCCATTGGCGTCAATACCGATGCGATCGACCCGAAAAGCATCACCAGCTGGGCGGATTTGTGGAAACCCGAATACAAGCAAAGCCTGCTGTTGACCGATGACGCGCGCGAAGTCTTCCAGATGGCGCTGCGCAAGCTGGGCTATTCGGGCAACACGCGCGATCCGAAAGAGATCGAAGCCGCTTACGAGGAGCTGAAGAAGCTGATGCCGAACGTGCTGGCATTTAACTCCGATAACCCTGGCAATCCGTATATGGAAGGCGAGGTGAATCTCGGCATGATCTGGAACGGTTCAGCCTATGTGGCCCGTCAGGCCGGTACGCCATTGCAGGTGGTATGGCCGAAAGAAGGCGGCATTTTCTGGATGGATAATCTGGCGATCCCGGCCAATGCGAAAAACAAAGCCGGCGCGCTGAAGTTAATTAACTTCCTGCTGCGTCCGGAAGTGGCAGCAAAAGTGGCGGAAACCATCGGCTACCCGACGCCGAATCTGGCGGCGAAAAAACTGCTGCCGCAGGGCGTCTCCAATGACCCGTCGCTGTATCCGTCGGCTGAGGTGATTAAAAATGGTGAGTGGCAGAATGATGTCGGCGATGCCAGCGTGCAGTACGAGACGTTGTTCCAGAAATTAAAAGCAGGGCAATAGTCCATCTTTCTCCGTAGCGGCGCGATTTATCGCGCGCCTTTGGGCATCGGCACCCAAACAACCGCGCGATAAATCGCGCCGCTACGGTATAACGCTTATTTATACAGCCCGCGCAGAAAGGTGTGCACAAACGCCGGGACCACTTCGCTTGCCAGACCATACTGGCTCTCAGCAAACTCGTTACCTACCTGGCTCGGTTCCAGATTCAGTTCCACGGTATGCGCGCCCTGCACCTTCGCCTCATGGACAAAACCGGCAGCCGGATAGACGTGGCCGGAGGTGCCGATGGCAATAAACAGATTCGCGCGATCCAGCGCCTGATAAATCTCTTCCATGCCCAGCGGCATTTCGCCAAACCACACCACATGCGGACGCAGCAGTGACGGGAACTGACAACAGGTGCAGCGATCGTCCGGGGTGAGATCCTCTTGCCAGTCAATCACCTGGCCGCTATTGACGCAACGCACCTTCAGCAGCTCACCGTGCATATGCAGCACACGCTGGCTCCCGGCACGTTCGTGCAAATCATCAATATTCTGCGTCACCAGCAGGAAATTATCCCCCAGCACCTGCTCCAGCTCTGCCAGCGCCCGGTGTGCCGCATTCGGCTGGATCTCCGGTTGTTGCAGCTGGCGGCGGCGCGCATTGTAGAACGCCTGCACCAGCGCCGGATCGCGCCGGAAGCCTTCCGGGGTCGCCACATCTTCCACCCGGTGTTCTTCCCATAAACCATCAGCAGCACGAAAGGTACGAATACCCGACTCCGCCGAGATCCCCGCCCCGGTCAGCACCACCACATGCGGCAATGGATGTGCTGCCAGCTCCGCTTTCCGGTCGCGCTCGAAAATACGCTGGCGAAAACGCTGATGCACTTTACGGCGAGTCTTTTTATAGCGGGCGAGTCGTACGCGGCGACGGAGAGTGCGCATAAAGGCTCCTTAATCTGCGCAACCGCTGTGCCGCAGTTGCGCTGGTTTGCAGTTATTGCCCGCTTAATACGCGGGCTGGATCGATGCGGCTGGCGCGCCGCGCCGGGTACCAGCTGGCAAGCAGGCTCAAAATTATCGCTGTCGCCAGCACCGAAATCACATCCAGCCAGTGCAGTTCCGACGGCAGGAAATCAATAAAATAAATATCCCCTGCCAGCAGCTGATGGCCGGTGAGATGCTCCAGTCCGCGCATAATCGGCGTCAAATTCAGTGCCACCACCACGCCAACCACCACACCGCTGACGCTACCCAGCAATCCGGCCAGCAGGCCGTACCAGATGAAGATGGCACGAATCAGACCATCTTTGGCACCGAGGGTACGCAGCACCGCGATATCGCTGCTTTTATCCTTCACCGCCATCACCAGCGTTGACACGATATTGAAGCAGGCCACACCAATCACCAGCACCATCGCCAGATACATAATGGCGCGAATCATCTGGATATCACGATACATATAACCGTAGGTGCCAATCCAGCTGCGGATATAGACGTAAGAATGCGTCACTTCACCGGCATCACGCACCAGCTTCTGCGCTTTGAACGGATCGTTCATTTTCAGCGCGATACCGCTGACGCTGTCACCCATATCCAGATAATTCTGCGCATCGGCCAGCGGCACCAGCGCCAGGCTGTGATCGAGCATACCGCTCAGTTGCAGAATACCGCTCACCTGCAAACGAATCCGTTTGGGTTCCAGCAGCTTATTCTGACCATCATTGTTGGGGATCATGATGGTGATCCAGTCGCCCTGCTTCACATTCAGCGATGTCGCGATACCGCCACCGAGAATAATCTGCTGTTTACCGGCCGCGAATTGTGACCAGGCGTTATCAGCGACAAAATGCGGCAGTGCGCTCAGACGTGGTTCCTGTTGTGGATCGACCCCTTTGACCTGCAAAGCCTGTAACTTCGCCCCGCTCTCAATCAGTCCGGTGAAGTTCACATAAGGCGCGGCGGCGGCGATACCCGGCACCTGCTCAATCGGGGCAATCATCGGCTGCCAGTTACGGAACGGCTGATTAACCGGCTCGATTTCCCCATGCGGCACCACCGCCAGAATGCGGCTGTTGAGTTCACGTTCGAAGCCGTTCATCGCACTTAAGCCGATGATCAGCACCGCCACGCCCAGCGCGATACCCACCGTTGAGATAATCGAGATCAGCGAAACCATGCCGCCACGCCGACGGCCACGGCTAAAACGTAACCCCAGCAGCAGGGATAACGAAGGCCTCATTACAGCGCTCCCAGCGTTAAATGTTCGCTCAGCTGGCCGTCACGCATTTCCATCTGACGGCTGAGACGTTTTGCCAGCTGCAAATCATGGGTTACCACCAGGAAGGCGGTGCCCTGGCGGGTGTTCAGTTCACCCAGCAGCTCAAAGATGGCATCGGCGTTGCGTGCATCGAGGTTACCGGTCGGCTCATCGGCCATCACCAGACGCGGACGATTCACCAGCGCACGGGCAATCGCCACACGCTGGCGTTCACCACCGGACAGCTCCGAGGGACGATGCGCCGCGCGTTTTTCCAGCCCCACCGCCGCCAGCATCTCACGGGCGCGGGCCTCCGCTTCGCCTTTGGCACTTTTGCCAATCAGCAGCGGCATCGCCACATTTTCCAGCGCGGTGAAATCCGGCAGCAGATGGTGGAACTGATAGATAAAGCCCAGCTCGCGGTTACGCAGCTCGGCCTTGGCGGAGGAGGACATGGCATTCAGCGATTTGCCGTCGAACACCACATCACCGGAGGTCGGCGCATCCAGACCGCCCAGCAGGTGCAGCAAGGTACTTTTGCCGGAACCGGAGCTGCCGACAATCGCCGTCAGTTCACCAGGCTGGAGACTGAAGGCCACGTTGCGCAGCACATCGGTCTGCACGCTGCCTTCCTGATAGCGTTTACACAGGTCACGACACTGCAACAAAGGGGTGTTACTCATAACGTAAAGCCTCAGCGGGTTGAACGGCGGCAGCGCGCCATGACGGATAAAGAGTGGAAAGCAGCGCTACGGCCATCGACACCAGCGCAATGGTGACCACCTGCCAGACATTGATATCCACCGGCAAGGCGGCACCATCAAGGAACAGGCCAATCACCGGCAGCAGATGATTTAATTGGCTGGCAAGCAGTACCCCGAGCAGCGTGCCGAGCAGCGCACCGATAATGCCCGCGCTGGCCCCTTGCACCATAAACACCGCCACGATCTGACGGCGGGTTAAGCCCTGGGTTTGCAGAATCGCCACTTCGGCCTGCTTTTCCATGATCAGCAGCCCGAGCGACGTAATGATGTTAAAGGCGGCGACGGCAATGATCAGACTAAGCAGCAGCCCCATCATGTTTTTCTCCATGCGCACCGCCTGGAACAGGTCACCCTTGCGTTCACGCCAGTCTTTCCATACCAGCCCATCGGCCAGCTTCTGCTGGCTCAGTGCATCCACGCTGAGCGGTTTATCCAGCCACAGACGCCAGCCGGTGATGTTGCCAAGCGGATAGCGCATCACGCGTGAGGCATCCTGTTGGTTGACGAGGATCTGGTAGCCATCGACCTCGCTATTGGCAGCGTAAGTTCCCGCAACGGTAAAGATACGCTGGCTGGGCACACGGCCAACCGGGGTGAACTGGCTGACAGAGGGCACCATCAGGCGCAATTGATCGCCGCGTTTAACGCCCAGTTGCCCCGCCAACTGCTCACCGAGGATGACGTTATATTGGCCTGCCTGGAGTACGCTCTGCTGGGTATTGACCAGATACGGGGTAAGCGGATCTTTCTCATCCGGATTGATGCCGAGCATCACGCCAACGGAGACACTGTGGGCGCTCTGCAACACCACATCGGCAGTGGTGAGCGGCGCGATGCGTGTCACGCCTTGCAAATTAAGGCTTTGCGGCGTCAGCTGTTGCGGATTGATGCTGCCTTTGTCGCTGGTGACCAGCGCCTGCGGCATCAGGCCGAGGATGTTGCCTTCCAGCTCGCGCTCAAAGCCGTTCATCACCGAGAGCACCGTCACCAGCGCCAGCACGCCCAGCGTGATGCCGATGGTCGAGAGCCAGGAGACGAAGCGACCGAAGCGGTCTGAAGCACGTCCACGCATGTAGCGCAGGCCGATGAATAACGCGACTGGTTGATACATGAGATCCGTCTTGGCAGTAGCCTGAAAATAAGTACAGGGATGATAAAGGAGCTGCCTGCTTTATGAAACCTCTAACCCTCTGAGTCTGCGGCAAAGTTGCGTCAAAATACGTCACCCTGCAGGTCATTGCACAAAATAGTGACAAAATAATGACGTTAATTGTGCGTTTATTGACCAGCCGCTGGGGTAGACTGAATGATGTAGTAATGTTGATTGTGGGGGTACAACATATGTTTAAGTTTCCCAAAGGCAGTATTGTGAAACACAAATCGGGAGAAATAAAAGGCGAGGTTGTTAACGTTTTTGAACAGGGAGATGCGCCAACCGGTTATTACGTGAAGTGGGACGATGGTAATCACAGCTACCATCTGGAGCAGGAACTGTCCTGGGCCAACATTGACCGCCCGCGTATGCACTATACACAGCAATCGATTAAGTAACGCAACCGGAAAAAAGCACCGCGACAGGTGATCCTCAGGGCGGATTATGGAATGATGACGCCCTGGAATAAAAGGAGAGAATGTCGAGACCCCATGTCCGAACAGAGTCGTTATACCCTGCCAGCGAAAGCCGGTGACCATCGTCAACTCGGTCAACTGCCAGGTGCCGCTCAGGCGGTGGAATGTGCCAGCATCACCGAACGCCATAAAGGTCCGGTGCTGATGATTACCCCGGATATGCAATCTGCCCTGCGTCTGCAGGAGGAGATTCGCCAGTTCACCGATCTGCCGGTCAGTAACCTCGCCGACTGGGAAACGCTGCCCTACGACAGCTTCTCGCCCCATCAGGATATTATCTCCGCCCGTCTTTCCACCTTATACCAATTGCCGACGCTGACGCATGGCATGCTGATCATGCCGGTGAATACCTTGATGCAGCGCGTTTGTCCGCACAGCTTTTTGCACGGCCATGCGCTGGTGATGCAAAAAGGCCAACGATTATCGCGGGATGCCCTGCGTGACCAGCTGGAGCAGGCCGGTTATCGCCATGTTGATCAGGTGATGGAGCACGGCGAATACGCCACGCGCGGCGCACTGCTCGACCTGTTCCCGATGGGCAGCGACCAGCCATACCGCATTGATTTTTTTGATGACGAGATCGACAGCCTGCGCCTGTTTGATGTCGATACGCAGCGCACGCTGGAAGCGGTTGATGCCATCAATCTGTTGCCAGCGCACGAGTTTCCCACCGATAAAGCCGCCATTGAACAGTTCCGCAGCCGCTGGCGCGAAACCTTTGATGTGCGCCGCGAACCGGAACACGTTTATCAGCAGGTGAGCAAAGGCACCCTGCCCGCCGGGATTGAGTACTGGCAACCGCTGTTTTTCGAACAATCACTGTCAACGCTGTTTAGCTACCTGCCCGCTAACACGCTGATTATCAACAGCGGTGATCTGGAAAGCAGCGCACAGCGTTTCTGGCAGGACGTCAACGCCCGTTTCGAAAATCGCCGTATCGACCCGATGCGTCCGCTGCTGGAGCCGGTTGAGCTGTGGCTGCGCCCGGATGCACTGCTCGGCGAGCTGAAAGCCTGGCCACGTATCCAGTTAAGCAGTGATACGCTGCCGGAAAAAGCCGCCAACACCAATCTCGGCTATCAGGCGCTGCCGGAGTTGACGGTGCAGGCACAGGCGAAAGCGCCGCTCGACCTGCTGCGCCAGTTCCTTGAACAATTTGCCGGTCCGGTGGTGTTTTCGGTGGAGAGCGAGGGCCGCCGCGAAAGTCTGCAGGAATTGCTGGCGCGCATTAAATTACGCCCGCAGCCGATCACCCGTCTGGCGGACGCCAGCCAGCACGCGCACAGCCTGATGATTGGTGCCAGCGAGCGGGGCTTTATCGATAGCGAACGTCAGCTGGCTTTTATCTGCGAAAGCGATTTGCTGGGCGAGCGCGTCAGCCGCCGTCGTCAGGATAATCGTCGCACCATCAACCCGGATGTGCTGATCCGCAACCTGGCGGAGTTGCATCCCGGCCAGCCGGTGGTGCATCTGGAACACGGCGTGGGACGCTATATCGGCCTCACCACCCTTGAGGCTGGTGGTATCGAGGCGGAATACCTGATGTTGTCCTACGCCGGTGACGCCAAACTTTATGTGCCGGTGTCATCACTGCATCTGATCAGCCGCTATGCCGGGGGTGCCGATGAGAACGCGCCGCTGCACAAATTGGGCAGCGATGCCTGGTCACGCGCGCGTCAGAAGGCAGCAGAAAAAGTACGCGATGTGGCGGCTGAATTGCTGGATATCTACGCACAGCGCGCCGCCAAAGCCGGTTACGCCTTTAAGCACGACCGCGATCAATATCAGTTGTTCTGTGAAGGTTTCCCGTTTGAAACCACGCCAGACCAGGCGCAGGCCATCAATGCGGTACTGAGCGATATGTGCCAGCCGCTGGCGATGGACCGCCTGGTGTGCGGTGATGTTGGCTTCGGTAAAACCGAAGTGGCGATGCGCGCTGCGTTTCTGGCGGTGGAAAACGGCAAACAGGTGGCGGTGCTGGTGCCCACCACCCTGCTGGCACAACAGCATTACGACAACTTCCGTGACCGCTTCGCCAACTGGCCGGTGCGCATTGAAATGCTGTCCCGCTTCCGCAGCGCTAAAGAACAAAATCAGATCCTCGAACAGGCGTCTGAAGGCAAAGTGGATATTCTGATCGGCACCCATAAGCTGTTGATGAGTGACCTGAAATGGCACGATCTCGGCCTGTTGATTGTCGATGAAGAACACCGTTTCGGTGTGCGCCATAAGGAGCGTATCAAAGCGATGCGTTCCGATGTCGATATTCTGACCCTCACCGCCACCCCGATCCCGCGTACCCTGAATATGGCGATGAGCGGCATGCGCGATCTGTCAATTATCGCCACGCCACCGGCACGCCGTCTGGCGGTGAAAACCTTTGTACGTGAGTTTGACAGCCTGGTGGTGCGTGAGGCGATTCTGCGTGAAGTGCTGCGCGGCGGCCAGGTTTATTACCTGTTCAACGACGTTGAAAACATTGAAAAAGCCGCCCAGCGGCTGGCGGAACTGGTACCGGAAGCGCGTATCGCCATTGGTCACGGTCAAATGCGTGAGCGCGACCTGGAACGGGTGATGAATGATTTCCACCACCAGCGTTTTAACGTGCTGGTGTGTACCACCATCATCGAGACCGGTATCGACGTGCCGAGCGCCAATACCATCATCATCGAACGCGCCGACCATTTTGGTCTGGCGCAGCTGCACCAGTTGCGTGGTCGTGTGGGTCGTTCGCACCATCAGGCTTACGCCTGGCTGCTGACGCCACATCCTAAAGCCATGACCACCGATGCGCAGAAGCGACTGGAAGCCATCGCTTCTCTGGAAGATTTGGGTGCCGGTTTTGCCCTCGCCACTCATGACCTGGAGATCCGTGGTGCCGGGGAGTTGTTGGGCGAAGATCAGAGCGGCCAGATGGAAACCATCGGCTTCACGCTGTATATGGAGCTGCTGGAAAGCGCGGTTGACGCGCTGAAGGCCGGACGCGAGCCGTCGCTGGAAGATCTTACCAGCAACCAGACGGAGATCGAGATGCGTATGCCCGCCCTGCTGCCGGATGACTTTATCCCCGATGTGAATACCCGCCTGTCGTTGTACAAACGCATCGCCAGCGCCGGTGATGACGGCGAACTGGCCGAGCTGAAAGTGGAGATGATTGATCGCTTCGGCACGCTGCCAGATGCGGCGCGTAACCTGCTGGATATCGCCGCGCTGCGCTTAGTGGCGCGCGAGCTGGGGGTACGACGCATTGAGGCCAGCGAAAAAGGCGGCTTCTTTGAATTCGCTCCGCAGAATCATGTCGATCCTGGCTGGCTGATTGGTCTGCTGCAAAAAGACCCGAAACAATGGAAGCTGGATGGTCCAACGCGCCTGAAATTCACCCGCGATTTAACCGAACGTAAGTCGCGCATGGACTGGGTGCAAAAATTCGTTGGCGATCTGGCGAATCATCGCGTGTAACCGATTTTGGCACCCTTCGTAGCGGCGTGATTTATCACGCGCCCTTTGGTACGGAACATCTGCTACCAAAAACCTGCGCGATAAATCGCGCCGCTACAAAAATCGAATTAACCTGATGCTATTTAGATAGTTATATTAAAATCATCCCCGTTGTTGGATAATTATTCGGTTCCTGACTATCTTTGCATGAGTCCATTTTTTACCAGAGTGGGTTTATGCTTTTTCGCAAGGAAGTCAGCGAACATTTACAGTCACGCTACGCCGGACCTGTTCTGCTGTTAACCGGCTGGCCGGTGTGGATAACGTTATTCGTCACCACGCTGCTGCTCGCCAGCCTGCTGCTTTTCCTGTGGCTGGGCAGCTATACGCGACGGGCCAGTGTCAGCGGTGAAGTGATCACCTGGCCACACACCATCAACCTTTTCGCCCCGGAACAGGGCGTGGTTTCCCGCCTGCTGGTCTCCACCGGCCAGGTGGTCAGCGCCGGTACTCCCCTGTATGCGCTGGATATCAGCCGTGTCTCTCCTTCCGGCAATCTCAGCACCACCACCCGGGCATTGCTGAGCAAACAGCAACAACAAATGGACGACATGGTGCGTCAGCTGGAGCAAAACCGCCGTGCGACACTCACCACCGTTCAGCAGCAGCTTGACCAGCTGCGCAGCGCCCGGCAGCAAACCCAGAAGATGGTGGAGTCGGCCACAGAAGGGCTCGACGTGATGCGCAGCAGCATGAACGACTATAGCCGGTTTATCCGCAAGGGACTGATCACCACCGATCAGCAGAACAATCAACGTTATCTTTTTTACCAACAGCTTAGCGTGTGGCACAGCCTGAATTCTCAGCGGGTGCAACAGGATATGCAGATCGCCGATCTTCTCAGTCAGCAGGTCACCCGTGCCGCTGATTTTGATGGACAGCTGGCGCAGTACCACATTCGCCAGGCCGACATCGCACGTCAGCTGGCAGAAGCCGATGCCGGTAGCGAACGCCTGATTACCGCCCCCGCAGCGGGACGCATCTCATCTCTGAGCGTGACGGCGGGACAAATGGTCAGCGATGGCGATAGCCTGGCGCAGCTGGTGCCAGCCGGAGACGACACACCGAGCCTCATTATCTGGCTCCCCAACGACAGCGTGCCCTATATCAAACCGGGCGACACGATAAACATCAGCTATGCCGCGTACCCAGCGGAAAAATATGGCCAGTTTCCGGGCAAGGTGCTGTCCGTGTCCGCCGCGCCAGTACCACTGCGGGAACTCAACAGCTACGGCAGCGCGCCCCGCTTAGCAAACGGGCAGCTTGAAGGCGCATGGTTTAAAGCCAGTGTGGCCCTGAATCAACGGGGTTTGCGCTGGCAGGGCGAAAATCTACCGCTGGCCAGCGGTATGCAATTGCAGGCCACGGTCTTCCTCGAAAAGCGTCCGCTGTACCAGTGGATGCTTTCTCCCTATTACTTCCTGAAAAACAGCATAACGGGGCCTGTCAGTGACCAACGGTGAAATGAAGGAGCTGTTCTCCCGTCTGCATATCAGCCTGCGGCGTCGCATGCCGGTGATCCTGCAAACTGAAGCCGCTGAATGCGGCCTGGCAAGCCTGGCAATGATCGCCAGCTGGTATCGATTGCCCGCAGACCTGCGCTTGTTACGTCAGCACTCGGGCATCTCCTCGCGAGGGGCCACCCTGCGTACGGTGATCGACACCGCGGCAGCTGCTGGCATGAAATCGCGGGCCTTGCGTCTGGAAATGGATAATCTCCGTGCGCTCAAGCTGCCCTGTATTCTGCACTGGGACCTCAACCATTTTGTGGTACTGGTGGCGGTGCGTCGTCATCGCGTGGTGATTCACGATCCGGCAGCCGGTCGCCGCGTGCTCGGCATGCAGGAGGTCTCCCTGCATTTTACCGGTGTGGCGCTGGAACTGTGGCCGACAGGGGATGTGCCACAAGGCGCGCCACCCCGCCCCCGCCTTTCCCTCTGGTCGCTGACCGGACGCATTGCCGGTCTGAGCACCACCCTCATCAAGCTGTTTTGCTTTTCCATTCTGGTGGAATCCACCAGCCTGCTGCTACCCGTCGGCATGCAAATGGTGCTGGATCATGCCATTCCGGCCAGTGATACCGGCTTGCTGACGCTGATTTGCCTGGGGCTGTTGTTTATTGTGCTATTCCGCACCGCCGTCAGTGCGCTGCGCGGCTGGACATCGCTGGTAATGAGCACGCTGATCAGTGTGCAGGGCAAAGCGCGGTTATTTGACCATTTGCTGGCGCTGCCCACCGAATGGTTTGAAAAGCGCAAACTGGGGGATGTTCAGTCGCGTTTCACCTCACTGGAGACGTTGCAAACCACCCTGACCAGCAATGTGGTCAGCGGCATCATGGACGGCATCATGACCGTGGGATTGATGATTATGATGCTGCTGTATGGCGGGAGCTTGTTATGGGTGGTGCTGGCCTTCACCCTGCTGTGGTGCCTGTTCCGGCTGAGTACCTATCGGGCCTGGCGACAGGCCTCAGAGGAGCAGATCGTCCGCAATGCCCGCTCCGGCTCGCATTTTATGGAGTCGCTTTACGGTATCCACACCATTAAGGCGCTGGGATTGCCTGCGCTCCGGGCGCAGCACTGGCTTAATCTGAATATCGAAAACGCCAATGCCACGATAAGCAAGACGCGCTATGAAATGCTGTTTGCCGGTGGTAACAACCTGATCGCCACGTTGCAGCAAATTGCCCTGTTGTGGCTCGGGGCCAGCGCGGTGATCGCCGGAGATATGACGCTGGGGATGTTTGTCGCGTTCAGCACCTATCGCGGGCAATTTTCTGACCGCACCGCCAGCCTGCTGGAAACCTTGCTCCAGTTGCGCATGCTGTCACTGCATAAGGATCGCGTGGCGGATATTGTGCTGGCCGAGCCGGAAACCCCGGTCGGTGAGCCTGTCCATCCGTTGCTCAGCCACGGTGAACCCGCCGCGCTCGCGGTTAAAGGGCTGTCTTTTCAATATGATCCTTTCACCCCCCTGCTGTTCAGCGACGTCAATCTGGCGATTGATGCCGGGGAGTGCGTGGCCATCACGGGTCCTTCCGGCAGAGGGAAAACCACGCTTCTCAAAATGATGGCCGGTCTGCTCAAACCCAGCACCGGGGAAATTTATGTCAATGGCATCAATATCCGCACCAGTGGCGTAGCGAACTGGCAGGCCTGTATCGCTTGTGTCTTGCAGGAGGACACGCTGCTGGCCGGGTCCGTAGCGGAAAATATCTGCGCGTTTGATACGCAGCCAGACGATGAGTGGATCAAGAAGTGTGCCAGCCTCAGCCAAATCCATGAGGATATTCTGGCGATGCCGATGGGCTATCAGACACTGATCAGTGAGCTGGGCAGCAGCCTCTCCGGGGGGCAGAAGCAGCGGCTGCTGATTGCCCGCGCGTTATATCGTCGGCCCCAGGTGTTATTCCTCGATGAAGCCACCAGCCACCTTGATGTGGATAATGAGACGCGAATAAATGCCGCCATTCGGGCATTGAATATTACCCGCGTGATGATTGCCCATCGGCCATCCACGATAGCTTCGGCAGACCGGGTGATTGATATGGCGACGTGGCCAGCGGGGAAATAAATTATTTAGGTGATCTCTGAGTTTCTCCCTGAATAGTTGTTTCCTCAGCGCCACTTATATCGAAACGGTTGGGCCTGAATTAAAATTTATTTTCTTCCATGCAGCAAAGAGTTATATGTCGTAACAACTATTTTTCAGTACCATCTTTTAATCCAGAGAATGCCGTCTATCCTGAATATGAGGCTTTTAAATATGAAAGCCGATTCCTGAAGATCGTTATTATCCAGTCCACCATTTTGACAATCTGGAGTCTGACTATGAACGAATCAATGCGTGAGCTATCTGAACAGGAAATTTCACAAGTTAGTGGCGGAGCACTTTCTATTCCTGGAGTCGCTGATGTGAGTGGCACCATAGGTGGCCTCACCACGACGCTTACTGGCCTGCTTGGCTCTGTCCTGAGTACCGTTGGCGGAGTGGTTAGTGGTCTTGGCGCAACCCTGAGTGGGTTAACCAATAATTCAGGTATCTGATTTATAATAAAATCGATTATCTGTCTGAGCCTCAGGGATGAGGCGTAAATATATGAAACCCCCGACATTAAATATTTAAAACGCCCCCACCACCACCCCGGATAATAAAAACACCCATAGCACCAGAACGTCGATAAAAACCAATCTGTTTTTTAAGCCATCATTTGACAAAAGGCGTCAATAATATTTATTCATTCCCGCCATCAGGCGAGACAGAATATGAAAAAGGCAGCCTTAAAGGCTGCCTTTACGCTGTGATATGTCTTTGCCCAATCAGGCCTGATTCGAATTCAGGATCAGCTGACCATTACGGTCGAGCGGAATACGGGTGCCAGGGTCTTTTTCCATACGGATTTTGCCCTGCTGGTCACCTATTTTATAGGTCACATCATAACCCAGCATTTTATCCTGTTTGTCATACACCGTTTTACAACGCTGTTCCGTGGTGGTGTAGGTATCACGATCCTGCATACCTGCCTGCACCTGGTTACCGGCGTAACCACCGGCCAGAGCACCCGCCACCGTCGCCACACTGCGGCCACGTCCGCCACCAAACTGGTGACCCAGCACACCACCCGCTACCGCGCCCAGCACCGAACCGGTCAGACGGTTCTCATCCTGTACCGGACGACGATGGGTGAGGGTCACGTTGCGACATTCCTGTCGCGGCTGCTTGATACTTTCTTTGATCGGCGTCGCTGAAAGCACCTGAGCATATTGCGGGCCACGGTCAAAGACATCCATGCTGGCGACAGCTGCAACACCTAAGGCCGCCGCTACGCCGATACCGATACCCGCTAACATTGATTTGTTCACAGGAATGTCCTCCTGAAAAGTTGTTACCGCGCAATCCTGCCGCGCACAGCATCCTGTGCAGCTGGGACATAACCGGCGTGCGCGACGCGCCGTGTCTGTTGAGATAAGTTTTACAGATGGCCCGATTTTGCAACATCAGATTAATGGAGGAAACGCAGCGCAAAGCCGCCAGGGCCAGCTTTTCGGAGAGTTCTGAGAGTAGCGGGAACCGCCCTTTCCCATCAGACAGGCTTATGATTTTCAATGGGTTAAGGCGGATACTACGAGGATTGGGCGGCAAGTGCCGCCCGAAATACATCAGTGCAGCTTGAGGCGTGGGCGCAGTACGCGGTTAAGGCTACCCACCAGCATCATCAGACCGGTTTTGAAATAACCGTGGAGCGCAATCTGGTGCATGCGATACAGGGAAATGTAGACGAAACGGGCAATACGCCCTTCCACCATCATCGATCCACGCATCAGGTTACCCATCAGGCTGCCGACAGTACTGAAGCGCGACAGCGACACCAGTGAACCATGATCTTTATAGACATAAGCCTTCAGCGGCTTGCCTTTCATCTGGGCAAGGATATTTTCCAGCGCCAGCGACGCCATCTGATGTGCCGACTGCGCGCGCGGTGGTACGAAGCCACCAGACGGCAGTGCACAGGACGCGCAGTCACCGATGGCGTAGATGTCCTCATCACGCGAGGTTTGCAGCGTATCTTTCACCACCAGCTGATTGATACGGTTGGTTTCCAGCCCGCCAATCTCTTTCATAAAGTCTGGCGCTTTGATACCAGCAGCCCACACCATCAAATCGGCGGCAATAAATTCGCCACCTTTGGTATTCAGGCCATTGGCATCGGCGCTGGTCACCATGGTCTGGGTCAGCACACGTACGCCAAGCTTGGTAAGCTCATTATGCGCGGCCGCCGAGATGCGCGGGGGCAACGCAGGCAAAATACGCTCGCCCGCTTCCACCAGCGTCACGTTCAGCGCCGAGTTATCCAGCCCTTTGTAACCGTAGCTGTGCAGCTGTTTCACCGCGTTGTGCAGCTCTGCCGACAGTTCAACGCCGGTCGCGCCACCACCGACAATCGCGATGTTTACTTTATCCAGACGGCCTTCGCTGGCGGAGAATTTCAGGAACAGGTTGAGCATTTCATTGTGGAAACGACGCGCCTGGTGCGGGTTATCGAGGAAGATGCAGTGATCTTTCACGCCTGGCGTGCCGAAATCATTCGAGGTGCTGCCCAGCGCCATCACCAGCGTGTCATACGCCAGCTCGCGCTGCGGGACTAAAACTTCTCCTTCGGCGTCGAGAATCTCGGCCAGCCCGATGGTTTTGTTATCGCGGTCAATTTGGGTCAGTGAACCCAGCTGGAACTGGAAACCGTGGTTACGTGCATGCGCCAGATAGCTGAGCGCATCAATCCCTTCGTCCATCGAACCGGTGGCAACTTCATGCAGCAGCGGTTTCCACAAATGGCTGTGGTTACGATCAACCAAAATGATCTCGGCTTTCTTTTTCCGGCCCAGCTTATGTCCGAGCTGGGTGGCCAGCTCTAAGCCGCCGGCACCACCGCCGACAATAACGATTTTTTTCATAGATGTAGTCAACAAAGACCCCCTCAAAGTTGTAAACCAAAAGTTAATTAATGGTTACTAAAAACCTTAATAAACATAGGGTTGGCGAAGTTAAATCGCGAGCTGAGGGCAGAATATCATGGTGAGATCGGGATATCACAACAAAATTGATGTACATCAATCTTTCAGCGGCATTATCAGAATGTTACATAAACATTGCGCCGCAGAGCGCGGCGCAGGCAGGATTAACCCAATGTTTTGAAGGCTTTGATCCGCTGAAGATGCGGTGCGATATTCCTGAATTTATGGCTGGCCTCTTCATCCCAGACAATTTCATAGAAATGGTGCAACGCTGCGGCACTGCGTTGATTATCCAGCGCTTCATCGTGGCGCGACAGAATCGCCAGGCAATGGTCGCGGTTCTTTTCGCGAAAGTTACTCACGCATTTGGTGGCGATATCAACATACTCTTCCGGGCGATCAATTTTGCCCTCCATGTTTTCTTCGGGAAACAGGTTGGGATTGAGGATCACCTGCCGGATACCACAGAGAAAACCGATGCGCTCGGCCCAGTAGCCGCCTAACCCGACACCACAAATCAGCGGTCGCGGATCGGCAGCCTGCTGCAACAATTTGTCAGACTCCTTCAGCAGAAACTGCATGTCATGCTTCGGGTGAAGCGTGCTGTAACTGATCAGCCTGACGTCCGGGTCAATAAACTGCAGTTGCAGCACCTTTTCATGGTTGCCCGGACTGCTTGAATCGAAACCGTGCAAATAGATGATCATGATTATCCTCAGCGTGGTGAACGTTCCGGGCAGTGGCGTTGTTATCTGCCCGACGCTTTATGTGCCAGCCAGCGGCTTTGAAGCTCGCTCAGCTGGCGCTGATTCTGCTGCCAGCGGGTACTTTCCTGCAGGCTTTGACGCGTGAATCGTCCCTGATGGTATAACTGTGCCACCCGTGTCGCCCCGATCGGGGTCAAATTATCCAGCACACTGATGGCACCCTGGCGGTGATTACACACCAGAATCATATCGCATCCGGCGTTGAGCGACTGCTGCGCACGCTCGGCATAGCTGCCCATCACCGCGGCACCTTCCATCGACAGATCGTCGGAGAAAATCACCCCGTCAAAACCCAGTTCGTTACGCAACACGGTTTTGAGCCAGTAAGGGGAGCCACTGGCAGGCAGTGGATCCACCTGAGTATAGATAACGTGGGCAGGCATCACCGCATCCAGCGCGCGCTCGTCAATCAGTTGCTGAAAGATCTCCATATCATGCTGACGCAGAGTCGCGGCATCGCGCGGGTCACGCGGTGTCTCTTTGTGCGAATCGGCACTCACCGCGCCATGGCCGGGAAAATGTTTGCCGGTGGTTTTCATGCCCGCTTCGTGCATCCCGGCGATAAAGCGCCGCGCGACCTGCAAAGCAATCGCCGGATCGGTATGGAAAGAACGATCGCCAATAGCGGCGCTGATATGCCCAATGTCCAGCACCGGCGCAAAACTGATGTCGATATCCATCGCAATCATCTCAGCTGCCATTTGCCAGCCTGCCTGCTGCGCCAGTTCACCGGCGGCGGGCAGATCGTGCAACGCCGCAAAAGATTGCATCGCCGGTAAGGTGGTGAAGCCATCACGAAAACGCTGCACACGCCCCCCTTCCTGATCCACTGCCACCACCAGCCGGGTATGGGATGCGGCGCGAATCTGGCGCACCAGCTCAGCCAGCTGTGCCGGATCATGGTAGTTACGGGCAAACAGAATCAGGCCGCCAACCAGCGGATGTTGCAGAATCTCCCGTTCTTCGGCATCGAGTTCATAGCTCTCGACATCCAGCATCAGCGGTCCGGGTGTATTCATCGTCATAACATCAATCCTGTAGCGCGAATGAAGCGCGCGATATTAAAGGTCTTGCCAGCTGGCGCGAGCCAGTTGCTGTAAGGTTTCATCCTGGGTCTGCTCGGCACGCAGTTGATACCAGCTGGCCATCAGCAGGTGTAGCCAGGGTTGCCAGCGACGAATTTGCTGCTGCAACCGGGCCGGTGTCAGTTGCATGGTCTGGGCATAGGCCGCGACCCATTCCGTCTGTTGATGGGGATCGACCGCGCAAATGGCCGCCAGTTCCAGCGCCACATCGCCATCCGCCGCATATTCCCAATCGATCAGGCGCAAGCCGTCCGTGGTGACAATCAGATTGCCCGCGTGGACATCCATATGAATCGGCGCGAGGCGCAACGGATGCGGCTCACCCGCCGCTATCAGGCGTTGCAAACGGCGCTGCCAGCGCCAGTGTTTGTGCTGGCACAGCTGCCAGTAACGTTGCAACAGCGGCGTCAGGGTCAGGCGATACCCGGTCAGCGGTTGCTGGTGCAGGCGTTGCAGCAACGCCACCACCGCCGCCCGCTGCTGGCTGAAGGCGGATACCGGCAGCATCTCACCCGGCAGCCACTCCAGCAACAACCAGGGATCGCGCCAGCCGAAGGTGCGCGGAGCCAGCTGCGAAGCCTGTAACTTTTGCAGCAGACGGTACTCACGCTGACGCTCAACAAACGGAATCGGAGCCTGTGGCGCACGTCGCGCCAGTAACGTCCCCTGCTCGCTGGTGATACGCGCACTCTGTCCGCTCAGCCCTGGCAACGTGAAAAAATGACCGGCAGCTTGCGCCGTCGGCCATTGTTGCTGAATCAGATATTGCAGCTGTGGATCAGGGTTGTGCGACACCGTTACCTGACCAGATAATTTCGCCGGTCTGCACCAGCATCAACAGCATCTGAATCGTCGGCGTTTTCACATCGCCCTGCGCGGTGCTGTACAACACGTATTGCGCATTAACGTTGCGCGCCAGGCCTATCGCCTTGCTGCGTGAGTTCAGGCTATCGTCAGCCGACAGCCCGAGCGCCTGCTTCGCCTGCGTCAACTGCTGCGGCGTCACCAGCGTGAATTTGCCGTTATTCGCCAGAGCATTCTGGATCGCATCGGTGGCGTTGTCAGATTGCAGCGAACCATTGGTGTTGTTCTTCATCCGATCCACCAGCAGCACGCTACCCGGATTGACTCCGGCCGATTGCACCATATTGGCAACCAGCGGCTGCACACTGGCGTTCCAGTTGATGGTTTTCAACTTCGGCGGCTGTGGCACGGTTTGAGGTGGCTGTTGCGGCGGCGTCGGCGGCGGAACAGGTTGGGTCGGCGTGGTCGGTGTGGTGGGTTCCACCGGGGCCGGGGTTTGCTGTTTTATCACACAGCCGGTCAGCATCAGCGCAAATAACAGCGCGCCGGAACGTTGTAAACTGCGAATCACGGATTACTCCTCAGAGATAAAGATAGAGACGCACCTTGCTGGCGGTCGGATTACCGATTTGCGAAGCCGCTTCAATGCTGCCATGCGCGGGCACCGTCAGCGTTTGCGCCGGTTCGCGCGGAGTAATTTCCAGCCCCTTGTCGTCATACCAGTAATAACGATAGTGCAGGGTAACCGGCGTTTCGCGTTGATTATAGAGCACGCTCGACGCACGCAGTTGCCCATCACGCGAGGCCAGAGTTGGCTCATCGGTAATGATGCCTGCGGACAGCACCGACGCTTCCATCACCAGCGACTGCGAAGTATTGATCATCGGCTTGTCACTGCTGCAGCCCGCAAGGGTCAGCAATAACAGGCCGCTCAGCCATTGACGCATAGCAAGGTCCGCCTGAGGGTTAGCCAGCCAGCATCGGTCCAAGCGGTTTGCCGCCCAGCAGATGCATATGGATGTGGTAAACCTCCTGGCCGCCGTGGCGGTTGCAATTCATGATCAGGCGATAGCCATCTTCGGCGATCCCCTCGTCACGGGCAATTTTGGCCGCGACGGTAATCATGCGCCCCAGCGCCTGCTCGTGAGCAGCCTGCGCATCGTTGGCGGTGGGAATCAAAACGTTAGGGATGATCAGAATATGCGTGGGCGCTTTGGGTGCGATATCGCGGAAGGCGGTGACCAGTTCGTCCTGATAAACCACGTCGGCGGGAATTTCGCGACGGATGATTTTACTGAAAATGGTTTCTTCAGCCATGATGCATTTCCTTAAGCCTGGAGTTCAGTCAGGCAGTATGCGGGAGGAATTCTGCTTCTTTCAACCTCAGGACCACTTTTCTTACATTAAATGGCTGCGTTTACACCACTTTTTGCTTCCTGCTTACCACGATGTGGTCTGCTTCGCATTTCTGACATCCTTTCCACCACAAAAATGAAACGCTGTTTTATAAATTAGATTTATCACGGCTGTTTCTTTGCGATTTTGCCACTTGTGCAGACAACCTTGCCAAATCACGAAGGTTTGGCACCTCTTCCCGCTCTACTTTCTAACCAATCCGAGTCAGTTGTCCGGAGTGATGAGGGATGTACACCACATTTGTCTCAGGGAGAACCTGCAATGCGCTCTCGTAAGATTGGTCTGGGCCACTACCTGGCCTATGGTTCCGGGGATTTCCTCGGTGCTGGCACCACGGCGTTAACCGCCGCCTGGCTGCTTTACTTCTACACCACGTTTTGTGGGCTGACACCCATCGAAGCGACCTTTATCTTTGCCGCTGCCCGGGTGCTGGATGCGCTGGTCAGCCCGTTAATGGGCTTCCTGACCGACAATTTTGCTTCGACATGGCTCGGTAAACGCTTTGGCCGTCGTAAGTTTTTTATCCTGTTGGGCATCCCTTGCGTCTTCAGCTATAGCCTGATGTGGATCGCCGATATGCATTTCTGGTGGTATCTGCTGACCTATCTGCTGTTCGACATCGTCTACACCATGATTCTGGTGCCCTATGAGACGCTGGTACCGGAGATGACCGATGATTTTAAACAGAAAACCCGTTTCTCTGGCGCACGTATCGCTTTGGCACAGCTGTCCGCCATTCTGGCGGCGTTTCTGCCTGGCATCCTGATTGGCTGGTTCGGCAAAGGGAATCCACTATCATTCTTTTATGCCAGCCTGGTGTTTTCAGTGATTTGCGCGCTGGTACTGACGCTGGTGTGGCGTTTTACCTGGGAGCGGCACCCGGAGGACTTCTCCGCGGAATCACTGCGTGCCGAACAGGAGAAATCCCAGCTTACGCTGCTGCAAAGTCTGAAGCGGTTGTATATCGAACTTGCCTCAACGCTGCGCATTCGTATCTTCCGTCAGCATCTCGGCATGTACCTCGGCGGCTATATCGCGCAGGACGTGTTTAACGCGGTTTTTACCTGGTATGTGGTGTTTGTGCTGATGCAAAGCGCGCAAATCGCCTCCAGCCTGATGGGCACCATGGCGGTGCTGCAATTCATTGCGGTGATGGGGATGATTCCGCTGTGCATCCGTCTGGGACCGGCCCCGGCCTACCGTCTGGTGGTGGTGCTGTTCGGCCTTAGCGCCCTGTCCTACGCCGGGCTGTGGTATGCCGGGATGAACAATAGCATGACGCTGCTGGTGTTGATTTCCGGCCTGGCCGGGCTGGGGCGTGGCGGCATCAACTATGTTCCCTGGAATACCTACACCTATATCGCTGACGTGGATGAAGTGATCACCGGCCAGCGCCGTGAAGGTATTTTTGCCGGCATTATGACCCTGACGCGTAAAGCGTCCCAGGCCGGTGCCGTGATGCTGGTCGGCATCGTGTTGCAACTGGCGGGTTTTGTCTCCGGTCAGGCCATCCAGGTCCCGGCAGTGGGTCATACCATCCTGGCGATCCTCAGTATTGGTACCGTCTGCGTGCTCACCTGCGGCTTTCTGGTGTCGCTGCGCTTTAAACTCAATCTGCATACCCACACGGTGCTGCGCGCCGAGACGCTGAAGATGCGCGAAGCCGGACGCGTGGTACCGGAACGCATCACCCCGGAAGCACGCGAGATTGTCGAAACCCTTGCCGGTATGCCGTATGAGAATCTGTGGGGCAACAACAACGTGGGCTACCTCAATCGCCATCACCCCGCTGCGCCACCCTTACCCCGTAAGCAGGGCACCTTGCATCCCCTGCCTGCCTCTTCAAAACGATAGGAATGAATCATGACGGTATTCCCTGTAAAGCATAGTGACCTGTTACGCCAGCCGGAGTATCTGCTGCCGCGCAAGGAGCTGGTGCAGTTGATCCATCAACTTACGCAGAATCTGGTGAATATTACCGACCAGAGCGGCGAGTTTTTGCTGCGCCTCGATGATGGCCGCGTTATTGATACCAAAGGCTGGGCTGGCTGGGAGTGGACACATGGCATCGGGCTGTATGGCATGCTGCATTATTACCAGCAGACCGGGGATCAGGCCACGTTACAGATCATTGACGACTGGTTCAGCACCCGGCTGGCCGAGGGGACGCCAACCAAAAACGTCAATACCGTCTGCCCTTTTCTGACACTGGCGTACCGCTATGAAGAAACGCGCAACCCGGCGTGGCGACCGGTGCTGGAACGCTGGGCAGAATGGGTCATGTTTGACATGCCGCGCACCGCAAGCGGCGGACTGCAACATATCGTGTATAACAACGAGAATACCCAGCAGCTGTGGGACGATACGCTGATGATGAGCGTGATGGCGCTGGCGAAGATCGGTCAACTGCTGGAGCGCCCGGAGTTTGTGGAAGAGGCCAGCTATCAGTTTCTGCTTCATACCCAATACCTGATGGATCGCCACAGCGGCTTGTGGTTCCACGGCTGGAACTTCGATGGTCGCCATAACTTTGCCCATGCGCGCTGGGCGCGTGGCAACAGCTGGGTCACCATCGTCATTCCCGACTTCCTTGAAATGATGAACTGGCCGGAACAGCATGCTACCCGCCGTTTTCTGCAACAGGTGCTGGAGAATCAGGTGAAAGCGCTGGCCGGTTGCCAGCACAGCAGCGGCCTGTGGCATACCCTGCTGGATGATCCGCACAGTTACCCCGAGGCTTCGGCTACTGCCGGTTTTGCCTACGGCATTCTGAAGGCGGTACGTAAACGTTATTTGTCGCGCGACTATCTGCCGCTGGCAGAAAAAGCCCTGCGCGGGGTGATTGCCAACATTGACGAGGACGGGGAACTGAAACAGGTTTCGTTTGGTACCGCGATGGGCAGCGATCTGGATTATTACCGCCAGGTGCCGTTGACCTCAATGCCTTATGGTCAGGCGATGGCGCTGCTATGTCTGACGGAGTATTTGCGGGTGTATTTATAAAAAAACGGCCCCGTCAGGGGCCGCTGTGACTTACATATTACGAATGTAATCGTCCATCTCGGTTTTCAGGTTATCCGACTTGGTGCCGAAAATTGCCTGAACACCCGAACCGGCTACCACCACACCACGCGCACCAAGGCTTTTCAGCTCACTCTGGTCCACTTTACCCACGTCCGCCACGCTAACGCGCAGACGAGTGATACAGGCATCGAGGTTGGTGATGTTTTCTTTACCACCGAATGCGGTGACCAGTTTGCCCGCCATTTCACTGCCGGTCGCGCTGCTCTGCTCAACGGCGTTATCTTCACGGCCCGGCGTTTTCAGGTTCAGTTTGACAATCAGTACACGGAACACGGTGTAGTAAATCAGGCCGTAAATGATACCCACAATCGGGAACAGCCAGATTTTGCTGCTGTTGCCGCTCAGCACGATAAAGTCGATCAAACCGTGTGAGAAGCTGGTGCCATCACGCATGCCGAGCAGGATACAGATCGGGAATGCCAGGCCAGCCAGAATCGCGTGGATCACGTACAGGATCGGCGCAACAAACATGAAGGAGAACTCGATCGGCTCGGTGATACCGGTCAGGAACGAGGTCAGCGCAGCGGAGATCATGATACCGCCCACTTTGGCACGGTTTTCCGGTTTTGCAGAGTGCCAGATAGCGATGGCAGCAGCAGGCAGACCGTACATTTTGAACAGGAAGCCGCCTGACAGTTTACCTGCGGTTGGGTCACCCGCCATATAACGCGGAATGTCACCGTGGAACACCTGGCCAGCCGCGTTAGTGAATTCACCAATCTGCATCTGGAAAGGTACGTTCCAGATATGGTGCAGACCAAACGGCACCAGTGAACGCTCAACCACGCCGTAGATACCGAAGGCGACAACCGGGTTCTGATAGGCTGCCCATTGTGAGAAGTCCTGAATGGCGGAACCGACCGGCGGCCAAATGAAGGACAACAGCACACCCAGCACGATAGCCGCCAGTCCTGAAATGATCGGTACAAAGCGCTTACCGGCAAAGAAGCCAAGGTATTCCGGCAACTTGATACGGTAGAAGCGGTTAAACATATACGCCGCGATGGAACCGGCGATAATCCCGCCCAGTACCCCGGTATCGGCCAGATGTTTGGCATCGATCTCAGCAGCCGGCAGATGCAGCACCAGCGGAGCAACTACCGCCATGGTTTTCACCATGATGCCGTAAGCCACCACCGCCGCCAGTGCGGACACACCGTCGTTATTGGTAAAGCCGAGCGCCACACCGATGGCAAAAATCAGCGGCATGTTGGCAAATACCGAACCACCTGCTTCAGCCATCACATGCGAAACCACGGCAGGCAACCAGCTAAAGTTAGCTGAACCCACACCTAATAAAATACCGGCAATCGGCAAAACCGATACCGGTAACATCAGCGACTTACCTACTTTTTGCAGGTTCGCAAATGCGTTTTTGAACATAGCCTGAAGCTCCTGAGTATGAGTGCATTTCGCGCAGTGCGCGTGGTAACGGGGGGAGGACCCTTTACCGGGATGACGCTGAGCGTCTTTTGATTTATTACGAAGAGTAAAATAAATAGAATTTTCTTACTTTGACGGCTATCACGTTTCGCTCATCACACCGTCTGGCTTTCAGTTAATTCTCACTGACTTGCTGATATTTACCGCAAAAAAGCACTGGCTGCGCCCCTCAGGGCGCAACACATCGGATGGATTTCTGATTAATTACAGAGTTTGAAATAAAGTGCGTTAACCGCCGAGACGGCTCATCGGGATATGAAACAGACGGGAGAAATTCTCGGTAGTGGTTGCCGCCAATGTCTCAATATCGACGCCCTTCAGCACCGCCATATAATCGGCCACGTCACGGGTGAACGCTGGCTGGTTCTCTTTGCCGCGGTGCGGTACAGGTGCCAGATAGGGGGAATCGGTCTCCACCAGCATACGATCCAGCGGGACATAGCGTGCCGCATCACGGATTTGCTCCGCGTTACGGAACGTCACAATACCGGAGAAGGAGATATAAAAGCCCATATCCAGCAGTTTTGCCGCGGTTTCTTTATCTTCGGTAAAGCAGTGCAGTACACCACCACACTTCTCAACCTGCTCCTCACGCAGGATCGCCAGCGTATCTTCCCGCGCATCACGGGTATGTACGATGATCGGCTTGTTCAGTGCTATTCCGGTGCGGATATGTTCACGGAACGAAGCCTGCTGCTGCGCTTTGGTTTCCTGCTGGTAAAAGTAGTCCAGCCCGGTCTCACCCAGCGCCACCACACGCTCCTCCGCCGCCAGGCGTCGGAATTCCTCAACATCGTAAGGCGTTTCCTGATTCAGTGGATGAACACCACAAGCCAGCGCGATGTTTTCACGCTCGCCGACCAGCGCTTTCAGCGTGTAGTAATCTGGCAACGTGGTGGCAATCGCCAGCATAAACTTCACATCACGCGCCGCTGCTTTGGTAATCACCTCATCCAGATCGCGGTGCTGCTTTTCGTAATCCAGGCCATCAAGATGGCAATGGGAATCGACAATAAACATACTTCTCTCTTTTTACGCTTAGCCGAGCGTCGCTGGTGTCAGCAGACGGCTCCAGCTCAACAAACGATCGGTCAACATTAATTCACGATTGAGCGCTGCCACCTGCTGCAGTTGCTCGCGGCACTGCATCCACATCTGCACGCTGGCATTCAGGGCGCTGCTGTTGAGCTGTTGTGCCAGCATCGTCACCACATCCGGACGATCACCGTTGCTTAACCAGCGATTTGCCCCCTGCTGCACTTTCATCGCATCCACCAGCAGCGAGAGCAGCCAGGCCAGACGGTCGGCGACATCATCACTGTTTAACGATGGCAGCAGTTGCAACACATCCTGCGATAATGCGCCAGGCAATGCATCACACAGCGCCTGACGAACCTGCCAGCGCTCAGGCTGCAACAACGCCAGCGCTGCTGCGGGTGCCCCGTTGCTCAAACGCAACGCCGCACGCAGCGTTTCTTCTGGCTGGGAAATCTGTTTTTGCAACCATTGCAGGCTATGAACCTCCTCAGGAGGTGAGAGATGCCAGGTCATACAGCGGCTGCGCAATGTGGCGAGCAAACGTGACGGTTCGCGGGTACTCAGGAAAAACCACGTATTGGCGGGCGGTTCTTCCAGGGTTTTCAGCAACGCATTGGCAGCGGCTTCAGTCAGCTGTGCCGCGTCAGGCAGCCACACCACTTTCGCCCCACCCTGCTGGGCAAAATGGTACAGTTTTTCCGTGACATCACGCACCGCATCAATCCCCAGCGAGGATTTGCCCTTCTCGGCCTCAAGACGATACCAGTCAGGATGGGTATGTGCCTGCATCAAATGGCAACCGTGGCAGTGACCACAGCTTTTTAATCCCTCGGGTTGCTGGCACATCAGCCAGCGACTGACACCCCAAACCAGCGCATCGTCCCCCATGCCATCAATAGCCTGAATTAACAGCGCATGGTGCGCCTGATTGCTCTGATGACGGGCAATAATTTGCCGATACGGCTGGTTTAGCCACGGATACCAGTTCATGCCGTTTGACCTGCCAGCCAGTGACGTACGGCGGACTGGATTGACTGCGTCACCTGTGGCAACGACTGCGTGGCATCAATAGTGATGATGGTGGGATCTTGCGCAGCCAGCACCAGATAACGCTCACGGGTGCGTTCAAAAAAGCGCAGCGATTCCTGCTCGATACGGTCCAGCTCGCCACGCGCCCGCGCCCGCTGCAAACCAATTTCCGGGGTGACATCGAGATACAGGGTACAATCCGGACGGAATTCACCCAGCACCGCGTCACGTAAGGTACTCATCAGTTGAGTATCCAGGCCGCGTCCGCCGCCCTGATAGGCCTGCGATGACAGATCATGACGATCGCCAATCACCCAGGCACCCCGCGCCAGGGCAGGCTTGATCACATTCTCCACCAGCTGGACACGCGCAGCGTAGAGCATCAGCAATTCCGCTTGATCGGTGAGCGTTTCGCCATCAATCCCTTGCTTGACCAGCACACGCAGCTGTTCCGCCAGCGGTGTACCGCCCGGTTCACGCGTGAAGACCAGATCATCAATGCCCTGCTCGCGTAGCACTGCAACCACCGCATCACGCGCCGTGGTTTTGCCCGCCCCTTCCAGACCTTCGATGACGATAAACTTACTTTTCATTTTTTTCCTTCATTGCCAGCCGATACGCCTGCACGGCTTTATTATGGCTGACCAGATTGGTGGTAAAGGTGTGACCACCTTTGCCATCCGCCACAAAATAGAGGTAATTGCTTTTTTCCGGGTGCGCCGCCGCTTCCAGAGAAGCCCGGCCAGGCATGGCAATCGGACCCGGTGGCATGCCGCTAATGGTATAAGTATTGTAATCGGTTGGCGTGTCGAGATCTTTACGTGTTAGCGTGCCTGTATAGCTATCACCCATGCCGTAAATCACCGTCGGATCGGTCTGCAACTTCATGCCAATCCGCAAGCGGTTGATAAACACCGAAGCCACCCGCGCACGCTCTTCGCTGACGCCGGTTTCTTTCTCGATGATCGACGCCATCGTCACCAGGTCCTGCTCTTTCTTATAAGGCAGGTTATCCATGCGGTTCTGCCAGATCTCATCCACCAGTTTGTTCATGCGCGCATGGGCGCGTTCCAGCAGTGCCACATCGCTGGTGTTGGCGGTGTAGAGATAAGTATCAGGATAAAAGCCACCTTCCAGCTGGCTGGCATCGAGTTTCAGCGCTGCTGCCACCGTGGCAAACTGATCATCTTGCAGGGTGTGCTTGAGATAAGGGGCCGCGCGCAGTTGCTCCAGCCACTCTTTCAGGCGGGAACCTTCGACAAAACGCAACGGGAACTGCGCTTCCTTGCCACTTGCCAGCAATTCGAGCAATTGACGCACCGTCATATTGCTTTCGAGGCGATAAGTACCGGCTTTAAAACGCGCCAGCTCTGGCTCCAGTTTCAGCAACGGACCAAACCACAGGCTCGGTGCAATCACATGCTCACTTTCCAGCTGTGCTTCCAGTGCCACCCGGCCAGTCCCTGCTGGCAGAGTAAAAATGGTTTCCTGATGCAGGGTTAAAGGTGTATCGGCGAAACGTTCAATCTGCCAATAACTAAAGGCCGCCGCGAGGCCAATGATCGCCACGGCGCCAGCGACAATTTTTTTCATTCGGGTCATGGTGCTTCCATTTTCTGGCAACTGGCGAGCAGTTGCTGGTACAGCGAACGTGCGGTGAACGAGACGTCGTCAATACTTCGCACGGGTAAAACCGGCATCAGGGCATTGCATATCACCACTTCATCTGCGGCAAGGATGCGATCCCTGTTACCGTCAATCAGCTGACAAGCCTTGCCTGTAGCCGCCATCTGCGCCATCAGAAAACGCCGCATAATGCCAGCAACGCCAGCCTGATCGAGACATGGCGTGAATATCTTATCGCCCTCACGCCAGAATAAATTGGCCGCACAGCATTCCACCACCGTCCCCTCAGTGTCAAGCACCAGCGCCTCGTCGGCCTCCGTCTGGTCAAGATGGTGGCGAATCAGTACCTGCTCCAGCCGGTTGAGGTGTTTAATTCCGGCCAGCAGCGGGTTGCGTGCCAGCGGTACCGGGCTGGTCACCAGTCGTGCGCCTTGTTGTTGCAGTGCCTGATAATGGTGGGGCCAGGGTGAGAGGGAGATAATGCGCGTGGGGTGACTGCATCCATGCCGACTGTAGCCACGTCCGCCAGCACCGGGCGTCAGAATCACTTTTAACACCGTCCGCTCCTGCCCTTGTGCGGCAGTCAGCATTTCTGCTTCGAGTTGTTGCCAGTCAGGTTCCGCCATCAGCAGGCGTTCACAACCCTGTTTTAAACGTTGCAGGTGAGCAGGTAACAACTGAATCTGACCGTTTATCACCGCAGCGGTGGTGAAACAGCCATCGCCAAACTGTACAGCACGATCGCGCGCTGCAAGCTGCGTCTGTTCTGCTCCATTTATCCACATCATAACGACCTCAATGAATTGACCTTGCTTTGAATACCATTGAAGGCCGTAAGATTCCACGCGACTACGTGACAAAATATAAAAAAAGGCCCGCATTGCGGGCCTCTGTTCCGGGCAAAACGATTTACACCTTGCGGAAGATCAGCGAACCGTTGGTTCCACCGAATCCGAAGGAGTTACACAGCGTATATTCCATGCCGCTGACCTGGCGTGCGGTGTGAGGCACGAAATCCAGATCGCAACCTTCATCCGGGTTGTCGAGGTTGATAGTCGGCGGAATCGCCTGGTCGCGCAGTGCCAGAATCGAGTAGATCGACTCAACCGCGCCTGCTGCACCGAGCAGGTGGCCGGTCATCGATTTGGTTGAGCTGACCATAACGGAGCTGGCTGCAGCACCAAAGATCGATTTCACCGCCTGAGCTTCGGCTTTATCACCGGCTGGCGTTGAAGTGCCATGCGCGTTGACATAGCCGATCTGTTCCGGGTTCAGCTGCGCATCGCGCAGTGCGTTAGCCATCGCCAGCGCCGCGCCTGCACCGTTTTCCGGTGGTGATGTCATGTGGTAAGCATCGCTACTCATGCCAAAGCCAACCACTTCAGCATAAATTTTCGCACCGCGTTTTTTCGCGTGCTCATACTCTTCCAGTACCACGATACCTGCGCCATCGCCCAGCACAAAACCATCACGATCTTTATCCCAGGGACGACTTGCCGCCTGCGGGTTTTCGTTATGGGTTGAGAGCGCACGCGCCGCGCCAAATCCACCCACGCCCAGCGGCGTACTGGCTTTTTCTGCGCCACCGGCAAGCATGACATCAGCATCGTTGTAAGCAATGATGCGTGCCGCATGGCCGATGTTATGAACACCTGAAGTACAAGCTGTAGCGATAGAAATGCTTGGACCTTTCAGACCAAACATAATCGTCAGGTGACCTGCGACCATATTTACAATGGTGGAAGGCACAAAGAACGGGCTGATTTTGCGCGGACCGCCATTCACCAGCGAGCTATGGTTTTCTTCAATTAAACCCAGTCCACCGATGCCAGAACCAATCGCCGCACCAACACGACTGGCGTTTTCATCAGTGACTACCAGACCGGAGTCATGCATAGCCTGTATACCGGCAACAATGCCGTATTGGATGAAATCATCCATCTTGCGCTGATCTTTGCGCGAGATGAATTCATCGCAATTGAAATCTTTTACCAGACCAGCAAAACGTGTTGCATAGGCACTAGTATCAAAATGGTCGATCAGGGTAATGCCGCTCTGACCGGCAAGGAGAGTACTCCAGGTAGACTCTACGGTATTGCCGACAGGAGACAACATGCCAAGACCGGTCACAACTACACGACGCTTAGACACGTTCGTCCTCCAGGGAGGGGTAAAAAAACTATGTGGGGCAAACAATAAAACTCAGGCGGTCGAGCGACCGCCTGAAGATATTCATTAGCCTTGGTGGCTAGTGATGTAGTCGATCGCTGCCTGAACGGTAGTGATTTTCTCAGCTTCTTCGTCTGGAATCTCAGTATCGAACTCTTCTTCCAGAGCCATCACCAGTTCAACCGTGTCAAGAGAATCAGCGCCCAGGTCGTCAACAAAAGAAGCAGGACCGTTCACTTGCTCCTCTTTGCATCCCAGTTGCTCAATAATGATATCCTTAACGCGTTCTTCAATAGTTTTAGTGCTCATGCTATTCAATTTCCTATCAAAACTCGCTTTATGCGATGGTTTTCGTAGTGTATAAAATGTTGAAAAAGATGCAACAAAATCCCGGCCGGTCGCACCACGATTTTACGCTATTCTGCGGTTTTTGCCGCAAATAATGCAAATGATTTCGTGATTATCAGACCATATACATGCCGCCATTAACGTGCAGCGTTTCACCTGTGATGTAGGCTGCTTCGTCAGAGGCTAAGAATGCTACTGCATTGGCGATTTCCTGCGGGTTGCCTAAGCGACCTGCCGGAACTTCTGCCAAAATGCCCGAACGTTGATCTTCGTTCAGTGCGCGCGTCATGTCCGTTTCAATAAAGCCCGGTGCAACGACGTTCACGGTAATACCACGTGACGCGACTTCTCGCGCCAGTGATTTGCTAAAGCCAATCAAACCTGCTTTTGCTGCAGCATAGTTTGCCTGACCCGCGTTACCCATGGTTCCAACGACAGAACCAATGGTGATGATTCGGCCCACGCGTTTTTTCATCATGGCACGCATAACCGCCTTAGAAAGACGGAAAACTGATGTCAGGTTGGTATCCAGGATATCCGCCCATTCATCATCTTTCATGCGCATCAGCAAATTATCACGCGTAATGCCTGCATTATTGACTAAAATGTCCACTTCGCCAAATTCCGCGCGAACTTTCTCGAGTACGCTCTCAATCGAAGCAGAATCGGTCACATTCAGCAGCAAACCTTTGCCGCTGTTGCCGAGGTAAGCACTGATTGCCTCCGCGCCGCTTTCGCTGGTGGCGGTACCCACCACTTTAGCACCGCGCGCTGCCAGCGTTTCCGCAATGGCGCGACCGATGCCGCGGCTCGCGCCGGTAACCAGCGCAACTTTACCTTCAAAGCTCATGATTTTCCTCTTATTCCTGGGTAAGCGCTGCATTCAGTGAAGCAGGATCGTTCACGGCTGCAGCGGTCAGGCTATCCACAATACGTTTGGTGAGACCCGTCAGCACTTTACCTGGACCCATCTCCAGCAGCTGAGTCACACCCTGTGTGGCAATAAATTCAACAGCCTCGGTCCAGCGAACCGGGCTATACAGCTGACGCACCAGCGCGCTACGAATGGCGTCTGGTGCGGTTTCACATTTCACATCAACATTGTTGACTACTGGCACAGCAGGCGCGTTAAAGCTGATGGCTTCAAGTGCAACGGCCAGCTTCTCTGCTGCTGGCTTCATCAGCGCGCAATGTGACGGCACACTAACCGGTAACGGCAGTGCACGTTTGGCACCTGCTGCTTTACAGGCTGCACCGGCACGCTCAACCGCTTCTTTGTTACCCGCGATAACAACCTGACCCGGTGAGTTGAAGTTGACAGGCGAAACCACCTGCCCCTGCGCACTCTCTTCACAGGCTTTACGGATTGCCGCATCATCCAGACCAATAATGGCCTGCATCGCACCAGTACCTTCCGGAACAGCTTCCTGCATCAGTTTGCCGCGCAGTTCCACCAGCTTGATAGCATCGGCGAAATTCAGTACGCCTGCGCAAACCAGCGCCGAGTATTCACCCAGGCTGTGGCCTGCCATCAGCACCGGCTGTGCGGCATTTTTGCTCTGCCAGACACGATAAATCGCAACGGATGCGGCCAGCAATGCAGGCTGCGTCTGCCAGGTTTTGTTCAGTTCTTCTGCCGGTCCCTGCTGGACCAGTTGCCATAAGTCATAACCCAGCGCATCAGAAGCTTCACGGAAAGTGGCTTCTACCTGCGGGTATTCAGCGGCCAGCTCGGCCAGCATACCTACGGTCTGCGATCCCTGTCCCGGGAACACAAAAGCAAATTGCGTCATCTTTCGTTCCTGTAATCAAAAGCGAACCAGCGCGGAACCCCAGGTGAAACCACCACCAAAGGCTTCCAGCAGAATCAGTTGTCCGGGCTTAATACGGCCATCACGTACAGCTTCATCCAGCGCGCTCGGTACGGAGGCGGCAGAGGTGTTACCGTGACGATCCAGCGTCACCACCACTTTATCCATTCCCATACCCAGTTTTTTTGCTGTGGCGCTAATAATGCGCAGGTTAGCCTGATGAGGTACCAGCCAGTCGAGCATTTCGCGATCGAGATTATTCGCCTGCAATGTTTCATCTACAATATGTGCCAGTTCAGTCACCGCCACTTTGAAGACTTCATTGCCTGCCATGGTGAGGTAGGCTGGCTGATCCTGCTGCGCACGATCCTGATAAGGCAGCGTCAGCAATTGGCCATAGCGACCATCCGCGTGCAGATGGGTTGAAATGATGCCCGGCTCGCTGCTCTGACCCAGTACGACAGCACCCGCGCCATCACCAAATAAAATGATGGTGCCACGGTCAGCCGGGTCCAGGGTCCGTGCCAGCACGTCAGCCCCAATCACCAGCGCATGTTTCACCGCGCCATTTTTGATGTATTGATCGGCAACGCTCAGCGCATAGGTAAAGCCCGCGCATGCTGCCGCAAGGTCAAAAGCGGCGCAGTCGTTAATTTCCAGCATTTGCTGGATCATGCAGGCTGAACTGGGGAATGCGTGGCTGGACGATGTCGTCGCGACAATAATTAAGCCCACATCACTGGCTGCCACACCCGCCATTTCCAGAGCGCGCTGTGCCGCCGAGTAACCCATGCTCGCTACTGTTTCATCCGGCGCAGCAATGCGGCGCTCACGGATACCGGTACGGGTGACAATCCACTCGTCCGAAGTCTCCACCATTTTTTCCAGATCCGCGTTGCTGCGCACCTGGCTAGGCAAATAGCTGCCCGTACCGAGAATTTTGGTAAACATCTACGCTTTGTCACTCCTGGCTAATACAGTATCCAGACGCGCCGCAATCCGTTCAGGGACTTGCCGCCGCACCGCCTGCTCTGCCTGTTCTATCGCCACGGCAAATGCGCGTTGATTCGCCGCACCGTGGCTTTTGATTACCGTCCCGCGCAATCCTAACAGACAAGCGCCATTGTACTGGTCGGGGTTGAGATGACCGAAACGCTGTGTCAAACGTTTTAGGATCCAGCGCCCCAGCCATTTCAGCCACCAGGCCCGTTTTTTTCCTTCACCTGACGACTTAAGCAGAGAAAGAAACATTCTTACCACGCCTTCCATGGTTTTCAGCGTGACATTGCCAGCAAAGCCATCGCAAACCAGCACATCCGTTTTGCCAGTGAGGAGATCGTTCCCCTCAAGATAACCAATATAGTTGATCTGCGGCGATTCCCGCAGCACCGCGGCGGCCATACGGATAGTTTCCAGACCTTTGGTCTCTTCCT
Organism: Pantoea cypripedii; assembly: GCF_002095535.1. Taxonomy (NCBI): domain Bacteria; kingdom Pseudomonadati; phylum Pseudomonadota; class Gammaproteobacteria; order Enterobacterales; family Erwiniaceae; genus Pantoea; species Pantoea cypripedii. The sequence goes on along the minus strand of NZ_MLJI01000001.1, from coordinate 1,666,186 downwards.
GTCCGATATTAAGCAATGCCACGCGCGGTTGCGCAATGGCCAGCACTTCTTCAGCCACCACTGCGCCCATCACGGCAAACTGCACCAGCATTTCACTGTCGGACTCAACGTTCGCGCCCAGATCCAGTACGACCGTTTTACCCTGCTGCTGGTGCGGCAGAACGGTCATCAGCGCCGGACGCTCAATGCCTTCCAGCGGCTTCAGTAATAACTTGGCTAACCCCATCAGTGCGCCGGTATTTCCCGCACTGACACAGGCTTGTGCCTGACCCTCTTTCACCAGCTCCAGCGCGATGCGCATCGAGCTCCCGCGACTGTTACGAATCGCCTGAGAAGGTCTGGCATCACTTGCAATAACCGATTCCGCAGGAATAACCCGCAAACGCTCCAGTACAGAGGAATCCGCTTTGGCAAGTAATGGCGTGATGATGTCGGGATTGCCGACCAGAAGGATAATCAGGTGCGAATGAGAGGCCAGTGCCTGCAAGACTGCAGGCACTGTCACGCAGGGACCGAAGTCCCCGCCCATGGCATCTATTGCCAGGGTCAAACGTGTCAAAGTATCGCCTTGCGTAACCGCAAGAATTACTTAGCGATTACCTTGCGACCGCGGTAGTAACCATCCGCAGTGATGTGGTGACGCAGATGAGTTTCACCAGAAACTTTATCTACAGACAGAGTGGTGGTGGTCAGAGCATCATGAGAACGACGCATACCACGCTTAGAACGGGTGGGTTTATTCTGTTGTACGGCCATGGACCTTACTCCTATTACTTACGCTTTAAACTGGCTAATACGGCAAATGGGTTTGGTTTTTCTGCCTCTTCAGGCAACTTTCCAAAGACCATGTCCGCGTCGGACACTTCACAGTGTTCAGAATCATGCACCGGAACCACCGGCAGTGCGAGGATGATTTCATCTTCAATCACCGCCAACAGGTCGATCTCGCCAAAATCATCGACATCGACCGGCTCGTAGGCTTCCGGCAGTGCCTCGGCCTGCTCTTCAGTAGAGACAGGACTGAAGCAATAGCTTACGTGGACCTGATGCGGAAACGGCTGGTTGCAGCGCTGACATAACAACGTTACCTGCACATCCGCTGTTCCTTGCAGAACGGCGAGGCGCTGGTTGTCAACCGCAAACGACATGGCACATTCCACATCACTGTCCACACTCACGACCGAGTCGGCCACGCGCGCCACCAGTTCAGGTGAATAAACGCCATGATAATCAAGGCGTTTTTGCGCGGCGCGTACCGGATCGAGCGTCAGGGGTAATTTTACCTTTTGCATAGGGCGCGAATATTAACTTTGTAACGTCATAGAGTCAAAGAAAAAGGCCGTTTCACGGCATCTTTCACCCGTTAGTCGCATCCAGTGCGGCGCACAGTTTAAAATGACTGTCACCTTTACGCTATCTATTCTGAAAAAAAATGATGACACCGCTGGTTTTAGCCTCAACTTCTCCGTTCCGTCAGGCTTTATTGAGCAAGCTTGGCCTGCCTTTTATCTGCGCGGCACCACATACCGATGAAGCACCGCTCCCCGGAGAGGCAGCGGAAGCGCTGGTGCAACGGCTGGCGCTGGCGAAAGCCCAGGCGCTGGCTGAACAATATCCGGATCGCTGGATCATTGGTTCCGATCAGGTTTGCCTGCTGGATGGCAACATCACCGGTAAGCCACATACCGAGGAGAACGCACGATGCCAGCTGGCTGCGGCCAGCGGCAAGGCAATCACCTTCTATACCGGGTTAGCGTTGATCCAGCCGCAGAGCGCACAACAATTTTTATGCTGTGAACCCTTTACGGTGCATTTTCGTGACCTGACTAAGGCAGAAATCGCCGCTTACGTCGCAAAAGAACAACCTTTGCAATGCGCAGGCAGCTTCAAAAGCGAAGGTCTTGGCATTTGTTTGTTTGAACGGCTGGAAGGACGTGATCCCAATGCGTTGATTGGCTTACCGTTGATTGCGCTGAATGAGATGTTGCGCGAGGCAGGCATCAACCCATTGAGTTGATGCCTGCCACGATCAGGCTTTTTTCTGGCGTAACTGCGCCAGACAATGCTTCAAAGCGCCGTCAAGCGGCGCTTCCATGCGCAGCGTCTCGCCGGTGTTCGGGTGAGTAAAGGTCAGCGCAGCGGCATGCAGGAACAGGCGAGAAAGCCCGGTCGATGCCAGCTGGCGATCAAATTCACGTTCACCGTAGCGATCGTCAAAGGCAATAGGATGGCCCGCATGTAGCGTATGAACGCGAATCTGGTGGGTACGGCCAGTTACCGGACTGGCTTTTACCAGGGTAGCAAAACCAAAGCGCTCCTCAACTTTGAAGCGTGTTTCGGAGGGTTTGCCTTCCGCACTGACGCGCACCACGCGCTCGCCACTTTGCAGGATATTTTTCAGCAACGGTGCCTGGACCACTTTCAGGTGTGAAGGCCAGTCACCCTGCACCAGTGCCAGGTAATCTTTTTGCATTCCCTTTTCACGCAGTTGTTCGTGCAGGGAACGGAGTGCTGAACGTTTTTTCGCCACCAGTAAAATACCGGAGGTGTCACGATCCAGTCGATGCACCAGCTCAAGGAAGCGAGCTTCCGGACGCAACGCACGCAACCCTTCAATGACGCCAAAGCTCAGGCCGCTGCCGCCATGCACCGCTGTGCCGGAGGGTTTATTCAGTACCAGTAAATAATCATCTTCATAGAGGATGGCATCCGCCAGCGAAGCCACTTTTTCCAGCTTGGGTGACAATGCCTGTTCTTCCCGCTCCGCAACGCGGACTGGCGGGATACGCAGTTCATCACCCTCTTCCAGCTTATATTCGGGTTTGATGCGCTTTTTATTTACCCGCACTTCGCCCTTACGCAGAATGCGATAAATCATACTTTTCGGCACCCCCTTCAAATGGGTGCGCAAAAAGTTATCAATTCGTTGTCCGGCATTTTCAGCCGTGATGGCGACAAATTGTACGCCAGGATTCTCAGTTTTCATGGCGGCGATTCTAAATAGTGTCCCTGGATAGCGCCACCCCTTTTTCTGTGCTTAACTCTCTCAGGTCGCTTGCTGAAACGGACGAAATGCTGTCTTTTTCAGCGTTGCGATGATTAGCCCTGCAAATGAACAGGTTAAGGATGAATAAACTTCACAGCTCGGCAAAAGTCGCCTTGCTATATGAAGGCTAGCAATGGAATAATGCAGGGGTTTCTGTCCTGGAAAGATTCAGGATGGAAAAAGAGCGAAATAAGTCATTTTGCCGGATTAAACGGACACGCAGCAATGGCGTAAGACGTAATGTTAAATCAGGCACTTAGCGGGCTGCGGGTTGCAGCCAGGACGACAGACTGGGATGTGTGGATTTTTGAATAATCGAGTAGCACTTCCACCTTCAGGCGCTGGATTTCCTTATGAAAAACAGGCCACCGACAAGATTTGCGCCCCTTTAGCCGCCGACAACCGTGAGGTTGACGTCAGTGCATTAATGACACGGGGCCATCGGTTGATTCTCGTCCAGGGTAACGATGCCCGCAGCTTTGTCACTCATGAGAGAATAACGAGTAAGTCAAGATGAAAAGAATGTTAATTAACGCAACTCAGCAGGAGGAGTTGCGCGTTGCCCTGGTTGACGGTCAACGTCTGTACGATCTGGATATCGAAAGCCCCGGACACGAACAGAAAAAAGCCAACATCTACAAAGGTAAAATCACCCGTATTGAACCCAGCCTGGAAGCTGCGTTTGTTGATTACGGTGCTGAGCGTCACGGTTTTCTCCCTCTGAAAGAAATCTCCCGCGAATATTTCCCCGCTAATTACAATGCGCACGGACGTCCCAACATCAAAGATGTGCTGCGTGAAGGCCAGGAAGTTATCGTTCAGATTGATAAAGAGGAACGCGGTAATAAAGGGGCAGCACTGACAACCTTTATTTCGCTGGCCGGTAGCTACCTGGTGCTGATGCCGAACAACCCGCGTGCGGGTGGTATTTCGCGCCGTATTGAAGGTGATGATCGCACTGAGCTGAAAGAAGCGTTGTCAGCCCTGGAACTGCCGGAAGGCATGGGTCTGATTGTGCGTACCGCGGGCGTGGGCAAATCTGCCGAATCGCTGCAGTGGGACTTAAGCTTCCGCCTGAAACACTGGGAAGCGATCAAGAAAGCGGCGGAAAACCGTCCGGCCCCCTTCCTGATCCATCAGGAAAGCAACGTGATCGTTCGCGCCTTCCGCGACTATCTGCGTCAGGATATCGGTGAGATTCTTATCGATAACCCAAAAGTGCTGGAGCTGGCACGTCAGCATATCGCTGCTCTGGGTCGTCCGGATTTCAGTAGCAAAATCAAACTGTACACCGGTGAAATCCCGCTGTTCAGCCACTACCAAATCGAATCGCAAATTGAATCCGCCTTCCAGCGTGAAGTGCGTCTGCCATCCGGCGGTTCTATTGTTATCGACAGCACCGAAGCACTGACTGCGATTGATATCAACTCCGCACGCGCCACCCGCGGCGGTGATATCGAAGAGACGGCTTTCAATACCAACCTGGAAGCCGCCGACGAAATCGCTCGTCAGCTGCGTCTGCGTGACCTTGGCGGCCTGATCGTAATCGACTTTATCGATATGACGCCAGTACGCCATCAGCGCGCGGTGGAAAACCGTCTGCGTGAAGCCGTTCGCCAGGATCGCGCGCGTATCCAGATCAGCCATATTTCTCGCTTTGGCCTGCTGGAGATGTCACGTCAGCGCCTCAGCCCGTCACTGGGTGAATCCAGTCATCACGTGTGCCCGCGCTGTAGCGGTACTGGCACCATCCGTGATAACGAATCGCTGTCGCTGTCAATTCTGCGTCTGATTGAAGAAGAAGCGCTGAAAGACAACACCAAAGAAGTTCATGCCATTGTGCCGGTACCGGTTGCCTCTTACCTGCTGAACGAGAAACGTGATGCGGTAAGCGCAATTGAGAAGCGCCAGGGTGGTGTTCGCGCCATCATCGTGCCAAACGATCAGATGGAAACCCCGCACTACTCCGTGCTGCGTGTGCGTAAAGGCGAAGAAACTCAGACGCTGAGCTATCACCTGCCGAAGTTGCATGAAGCAGAAATGGCGCTGCCTTCAGAAGAAGAACAGGCCGAGCGCCGTCGCCCTGAGCAACCTGCTCTCGCTGCCTTTGTGATGCCGGATGCACCACCTGCACCGGTTGAAGCGGATGAAGAAATCACGCCGGTAGTGAAAGCCGAGCCGAAAGCCAAAGCAACAGCAACCGCCGTCGCACCGGCAGCCTCAACCGGCTTTATGGCGCGCCTGCTGGGTGGTCTGAAGAAACTGTTTGTGGGTGACGCACCTGCTGCAGCGCCGGCGGCCAGTGAGCAACCGGAAAGTAAAGCTGCTGAAGGTGAAAACACTCAGCCGCGTGGCGAACGTCGCAACAACCGTCGTAATAACCGCCGTGAACGCACACCGCGCAACGGTGAGAATGCACCGGTACGTGAAGCACGTGACCAGCGTGAGCCACGTGAACAGCGTGAACCACGCGAAGCACGTGAGACCACGGAAAACCGTCGCAACAAACGTCAGAACGAGCCGCGTGAAGAACGTAGCCCGGTACAGAGCGAAGAAGCTCGCCAGCAGCGTGAAGAACAGCAGCAACAGCGCCGTGAACAGCGTGCTGAGCGCCAGCGTCGTCGTCAGGAAGAGAAACGTGCCCAGCAGCAGGAGCAGAAAGCCGCTGAGCCGATTGTTCAGGCTGATGTCGTTGATGAATCCGTTGCTCAGGAAGAAGAACGCGTTCAGGTGATGCCGCGTCGTAAACCCCGTCAGCTGACGCAGAAAGTGCGCTTTGGTGACGAAAACGCCGTAGCAGAAACCGTTGCGCCGCTGGTTAGCGAAACACCGGTTGAAACCACGCCGCGTGCGCCGCTCAATGAAGAACCTGAAGCGGTTAATGATGACCAGGATGATAACGAGAACCGTGATAGCGCCAATATGCCGCGTCGTTCACGTCGTTCGCCGCGTCACCTGCGCGTCAGTGGTCAGCGCCGTCGTCGTTATCGTGATGAGCGTTATCCGACCCAATCCGCCATGCCGCTGGCTACCGCCTCTGCATCGCCGGAAATGGCCTCGGGTAAAGTCTGGGTACGTTATCCGGTGGCTCAGCCCGTTGAAGAACAGGCTGTTCAGGATGTGGTAAACGAGACGCCAGACTACAGCCGTGAAGAGACCGCTGCTGCCGTTGCCCTGCCAGCCAGTGCTGAAGTGGCACAGGAAGTGGTTGCGGAACCGAGTGCCGAAGCTGTTGTACATCAGGCTGAACCGCAGGCGCACACTGAAGTGCCGGTGGTGAATACCGATGACACCAGCCCGATTGAAACGTCGGTCAATGAAGAACCGGCGGTGATTTCAGCGGCAGATGAAGTGATTGCGCAGGAAACAGCAGCACAGGCTGAACCGGTAGTTGACGTTGCCGCCGAAGTCGATGAAGCCGTAACCACCGCAGCTGTGGCTCCTGCTGAAGTGACGCCAGAAGTTGTCGCCCAGGTGGAAGAAGTGCTGGCTGCACCGGTCGCTGCAGACGAACCGCAGCAACCCGTTGCGGAACCTCAGGCTCCGGTTGCCGCTCGCGATGTCGCGCTGAATAACGCTGAAACCCGCTGGAAGCACTTTGCTTCAGCGCCGATGACCAAAGCACCGGCACCGGCATGGCAACCTGAACCGGTTCGCCACAGCGACTGGGTGCGTCCGCCGTTTGAGTTTGCAGGTCGTGGCTCGGCTGGCGGGCATAGCGCCACGCATCAGTCTACCGCTCCGGCAACCAAGCCGGAAAGCATCTAAGCGAACAGCTCTGAAACCAACCCCGGCCAGTCCGGGGTTTTTTATTGCCTGGTGTTCAGCAAGAATTACCGGCAAAAAAAATCCCACAGCCCCGGAGGGCAGTGGGAAAAAGCAAGCGCACCCGGTTTAAGTACGCTCAAATTTTCAGGTCAGTTACGAGTTAATCTGGAACAGTGACATCTTCGACATCTGGGTAAACACGGTATAGGACGCCTGCAAAGCCGTTTGTTGCATGGTATAGCTGGAGATGGCTGAGGTGTAATCCACATCCACCAGGTCACTCATCTGTGATGCCATAATGGTATCGCGGTCATCACCCTGTGAATCCAGCTTGTCCAGTTCATCCATCTGGGTCCCGATGGCAGAACGCACCGAAAGCACGTTGTTGAGCGAGTTGCTCAGGCCACGGTTGGTCTTGTCCATGGCGTCCTGGAAGGTCTGTTTGGTGGCATCGTCAGCGTTATCCTGCGGCACTTTCAGGGCCGCAATGGCGCTGTCGAGCATATTGAACAGGTTAGTTTCGCTGGCACTGCCATCCGGCTCTGCTTTGGCGTTGCTGGTAATCGACATAAACACCGAGGAACCGGTGTTGCCTACCGCCATGGTACGGCTGTCGTCCACTTTTTGGGTGATCGCCTGGGTACCGCCGACATAGGTGACGCCGGTGCCGGTATCAGAAAAAGGCGCGGTATCAGTTTTATAGCCAGCAAAGATATAGTTGCCGTTACCGTCCTTCGCATTGGCCTGTCCCAGTAACTGCGAGCGGATCCCTTCCAGTTCGGTCGCGATCGAGGCACGGTCATCATCACTCAGCGTACCCGTTGAACCCTGAACAATCAGGGTCTGCGCATCCTGAATGCTGCTGGTCACGCTGGACAGCGTGTTTTCTTCCATAGCCAGGCTTTGGTTCGCAAAGCTACGTGCTGTCGCGTATTGGGTGCTTTTCGCCTGTGATTGCGACAGCACCACCGCGCGTGAGGCGGCGATCGGATCATCAGACGGATTACTGACGCGGCGGCCACTGGAAAGCTGCTCACCCACTTTAAGCCAGGAGGATTGCGAATCTGTAATACCGCGCACCTGCTGGTTGAAAATCATATTCGTGCTAAGACGCATGGTTATTTATCCTCTTTTCTGCTTAGCTGATACTGCTGATCAGCGCATCAAAGATGGTGCTGGCAGTTTGTAGCACCTGCGCGTTGGCAGTGTAATATTGCTGATATTTGGTCAGGTTGGCGTATTCCTCATCGAGGTTAACGCCTGAGATTGACTGCTGACGATCGCTCAGCTGGTTCACCACGTTTTCCTGGGTGGTGCTTTTGGTTTCCAGGTTGCTGGTTTTGTTACCCACGGTACTTACCAGGCTGGCGTAAGCCTGAGTCAGCGTGGCGTTACCATTCACCAGATTGGCATCCTGCAAATCCATCATTTTCTGGGCGTTGGTGTTATCACTTTCACCACCGTCGGCAGTCCCCGCAGCGGCAATTTGTGATTCATCGGTGATGGCAACAGACATACCGCCAATCACGTTCTGCACCGGCTTGACCAGGAAACTGTCTTTGGCCGCTGGCGTGCCGCTTACCGTCAGTTGCATACCATCGAAACTCAGCGTGGTATTGCCACTGGCATCGGTTCCCTGCGTCGGGGTGACGCTGACGTTGTCCGAGTTACGCGTTACCGACCAGTTGCTGCCGTCATAGCTTACAGTGTAATTCGAGGCTTTCAGGGCACTGGTATCAGTCCAGGCGGCTGTCACGGTGGCGCTGGAGGTGTTTTTGGTGTTGCTCAACACTTCAGGGCTGCCGATGGTGAAAAAGTCAGTCCCCTGATCCCCGTTACTGTCGTAACCGGCTGTCTGTACGGCGTTGAAACTGGTGGTAAACGCTGCCGCCAGTTGGCCCAGTTGGTTCTGCGCGGTGTCCAGGTCCTGGGTACGAAACGCCAGCAGGCCACCAAGCGAACCGGTTGTCAGGGTTTTCTCAGGAATTTCTACGTTGCCCGCCAGCTTATCGACATAACCGACGGTGATACGTGACGGATCGCTGGTGGACGGCATCGCCACCAGCGTTGTGGTGTTTTTGCCATTGACCAGGGTGGTGCTGCCCATGGAGACGATGTAGCTGCCATCCTGCTGGGAAACGCTAACGCCAACGATATCATTCAGGCTATTGACCAGTTGATCGCGCTGATCGAGCAGGTCATTCGGTGCCGAACCGCCACCGGTGGTCAGCTTGGCAATCTGGGTATTCAGATCGGCAATTTGGCTGGTGTAAGTATTGATCTGGTCAACGCTGGAGGTGACATCGGTGTTGACGCTGCTCTGCATGTTAGTCAGGTATTGCGAGGTGGACTGGAACTGGTTTACCAGCCCCTGGGCATAACTCAGCAGCGACTGACGTGCAGAAGGATCGTTAGCATTGCTGACCACGTTCTGTACGTTAGTAAAGAAACTTTGCAGCGAATCGGACAGGCTGGTTGACGAGGTTGACAACAAATCGTCGATATTCGAAACCTGAGAATATTGCGTGTTGGCCGCCTGATAGGTGGCACTGGCACTACGCAGCTGCGCGGTGATGAATTGATCATACTCACGCTGTACACCGGTCACATTGACACCGTTGCCATAATAGCTGCTCCCGCTCAGGGTACTGTTCGCCTGTCCCAGGATGGTGGTCTGACGGGTGTAACCTGCCACGGTGTAGTTACTGATGTTGTTACTGGTGGTACTTAATGCGGCCTGTGCGGCGCTCAGCCCGCTCATCGCTGAGTTGATTATACTGGACATCTCGGTTCCTTAATTTCCCGTTCACCGGGCTGGCTGTCATCAGTGCGGTTACCAGGGCGTCAGGACGCCCAGGGTCTATGAAGGTTATCGGCGTGCTTAAGTGAAACTTGAGGCAAAAAAATCAGAACAAATTGGTTAAATCCTGGCTGTAGGCCTTCACTACTTTTTCGCCCATGTTTTTGAATTGCTGGATCATTCCCACCAATTTTTGGGCATATTTCGGGTCAGTGGCGTAACCGGCAGCCTGTAAAGCTTGTGCACCCTGCTCCGCGGTCTGAGCATTCGCCACCGCCGCATAGCGTGGATTGCTGGAGAGCAGTTTGACGTAGTCAGTCAGTGCTTCGAGATAGGAGCCATAGACGCGGAAGCTGGCGCGCACTTTTTTCGCTTCGCCATGGTCGTATTCGGTGGTCATGATGTCGGTGGTTTCACCTTTCCAGTCACCGCTGGCCTTGATGCCAAACACGTTGTAACTCGGCTTACCATCACGCGTCAGGATCTGACGCTGACCCCAGCCGGACTCCAGCGCAGCCTGCGCCAGAATCAGATGGTGTGGGATGCCGCTCTCGTCACTCGCCACTTTGGCGGGCTGCGCCAGCTGAGCGATGAAGTCGCTGCTGTCGCCAGACAAATTGCCCGGCGACACCGGCAAACGTGGCACCGCCTTGCGTACCATTTGCTCCAGCTGGAGCGGAGCCATGGCGCTGACAATAAAGCTGTTATCCAGCTTCATTGGCACCGTACCGGCGCTTTCATCCGGTTCCTGCGCGGGTTGCATCTGTTTAACGATGGTATCCGCCAGGCCAAGGCCGCGTTTCCCCATTTCCTGCGCAATCTGCTGATCGTACATTGAGGTATAAAGACGCGTTTGATCGTTGCTCAGCAGGCCATCCTGCGGCAGCGCCTCACGCATACTTTTCAGCATCATCTGCACGAACATCCCCTCAACCTGTTTCGCAACCTGTAAAGCCTTACCTTTCGGATCGAGGCTGGCCTCACGTTTCAGGTCATTGAGCGAGCGGCTGTCGTAAGCCGCATTCATCAGCGATTGCGTATCACTCATCAGATAATTTCCAGTTTGGCGCGCAGGCAGCCCGCACTCTGCATGGATTGCAGAATCGACATCAGATCAATCGGTGTCGCACCCAGCGCGTTAAGCGCACGCACCACGCTGTTGAGGTTGGCGCTGGCGTTGACGTGTTGCAGTGCCCCGCCACTCTGGCGCATATCGATCTGCGTCTGGGTGGTGGCTACCGTCTGCCCACCGGCCAGCGGCGTATTCGGCTGGCTGACGTTCTGCTGCTGATTGACCGTCACTGACAGATTGCCCTGCGCCACCGCACAGGTGCTCAGCGTAACTTCGCGGTTCATCACAACCGAACCGGTACGTGAGTTGATGATCACTTTGGCATCTTCCAGCGGGACGGAAACGTCAAGGTTCTGGATATCGGCCAGCAGACGGACTTGAGAACTGTTGTTCGGCGACACCCGAATCTGCACGGTACGGGCATCCAGCGCCTGAGCGTAGCCGTAGCCACCCCGGTTGATGGCATCCGAGATGCGCTGTGCCATGGTGAAATCTTCGTTGTTGAGTTGCAGGTTGATGGTGCTCTGGCTGCCAAAATTGCTTTGCAGTTCACGCTCCACCGTGGCCCCACCGGTAATGCGGCCACCATTAAGCTGGTTGACCTGCACGCTGCTGCCGCCAGCCGCCGCACCGGCACCGCCCACCAGAATGTTACCCTGCGCCAGCGCATACACCTGGTTATCAACGCCTTTCATCGGCGTCATCAGCAGCGTACCGCCGCGCAGGCTTTTGGCGTTACCCAGTGACGACACCACCACATCAATGGTTTGTCCCTGGCGCGCGAAGGCAGGCAGTGACGAGGTGACCATCACCGCCGCGACATTTTTCAGCTGCATATTGGTGCCGGTCGGTACGGTGATCCCCAGCTGTGACAGCATGTTGCTGACGGTTTGCGTGGTAAACGGCGTTTGCGTGGTCTGGTCACCGGTACCGTCCAGTCCCACCACTAAGCCATAGCCAATCAGCTGGTTGTCGCGCACGCCCTGCACGGTGGTCAGATCGCGGATGCGGTCAGCATGCGCAATAAGGCTGAAACCGAGCAGCATGCCCAGGCCCAGACGCAGCAGAGTGTTCATTTTCATCGTAACCTCTTACATCGGCGAGATGTTCAGGAAGAAGCGCTGGAACCAACCCATGGTCTGCGCCTCATTGATATAACCATTACCGACGTACTCAATACGTGCATCGGCCACAGCGGTTGACAGCACCGCGTTGCTGGCGCTGATGGTGCGGGGGTTAACCACACCGGAGAAACGAATAAATTCGGTTCCCTGATTAATTTCGATCTGCTTCTCACCCACCACACGCAGGTTGCCGTTCGACAATACCTGATTAACGGTGACGGTGATGGTGCCGGTAAAGGTGTTGTTGGCGGTTGCGCCCCCTTTGCCGGTAAAGTCGTTTTTGCCTTCGCCGTCGAGACCGACTTTCTCGCCGCTCGCGCCGACCAGACCATTCAACCCGGTAGGTACCGTGGTCAGGCCAAAGCTGCCACTGCCATCGCGGCTGGCATTCGCCGAAGAGCTTTTGCTGGCGCTGACGTTTTCCTGCAAGGTAATCGTCAGGGTGTCGCCAATATTACGTGGGCGGCGATCTTCAAACAGTGGCTGATAACCATAGTTAAGCGGCGCAACACCCTGGAAAATCGAACCATTGACCACTGGCGGCGCAGAAGGCGTTGGCTCTGCCGTTGTCGAGCCTTGTACCAGTGGTGTGCGTGGGACCAGCGCACAACCGTTTAATGTCAGCAGCGATAACGCTACCAACCAATGACCAGGCTTGAGAATCACTTGCTTCGCCACGGGGTTCTGACCTTATTCATGTTCTTAATCAGGCCAGCCAGGCTGGCCCAAAGACACCAGATTTATAACTGGGTTAACTTCTGCAGCATCTGATCGGAGGTGCTGACCGCTTTGCTGTTGATCTCATAAGCACGCTGCGTCTGAATCATCGACACCAGTTCTTCCGCCACGTTAACGTTTGAGGTTTCCACATAGCCCTGATACAGCAGACCGGCACCGTTCTGACCCGGCGTACTTTGGGTCGGCGCGCCTGACGCCTGTGTTTCCTGGTAGAGGTTTTCACCCAGGCTGTCGAGACCGGCATCGTTCATAAAGGTGCTGAGCGTCAACTGGCCTACCTGTGTCGGGTTGGTCTGCCCCTGCACCGTCACATCCACCACGCCATCGCGTGAAACCGTAATGGCGGTGGCGTTAGCCGGAATGGTGATGCCCGGCTGTACCGGATAACCGGCGTTGGTCACCAGCTGACCGTTCTGATCCACCTGGAATGAACCATCACGGGTGTAAGCCGAGGTGCCGTCCGGCATCTGCACTTCAAAGTAGCCCTGACCATTGATTGCCAGGTCTTTTGAGTTGCTGGTCTGCGACAGGTTGCCCTGGGTATGCAGACGCTCAGTGGTCACCGGACGCACACCGGTACCGATCTGCATGCCCGACGGTAAGGTGGTTTGTTCGGATGACTGCGTACCTGGCTGACGTACGGTCTGATACATCAGGTCTTCAAATACCGCACGCGAACGCTTAAAGCCGTTGGTGCTGACGTTCGCCAGGTTGTTGGCGATGACGTCCATGTTGGTTTGCTGGGCGTCAAGGCCGGTTTTCGCAATCCATAAAGAACGAATCATTGTTTTATCCTCGGCCTTAACTGCTCATGTTGAGCAGCTGGTTGGCTTTTTGTTCGTTTTCATCGACGTTGGAGATGACCTTCATCTGCATCTCAAAACGCCGGGCGTTGGCGATCATATCGACCATGGTTTCCACGGGTTTAACGTTACTGCCCTCAAGAACCCCGGGTGATACCTGCACCGTGGTGTCTTCTGCCAGTGCCGCCCCGCGTGTTGCCTGGGTTTGTGCCGTGGGACGGAACATGCCGTCGTCACTGCGTTGCAGCTCCTGGCCGGTGGCGGTGACCAGCTTCAGGCGACCAATCTGTACCGTCGCATTGGGAGCATCACCTGGGTTACGCGAGGTGATGGTGCCATCCGTTGCGATAGTCAGCTCTGCGCCCTGCGGGACCGCAATCGGCCCGCCATCGCCCATCACGGGATTGCCCTGGATTGTCAGGATGCCAGTGGAACTGATTTGAATGTTGCCGTTGCGGGTATAGGCTTCGCTGCCGTCGGCGGTGCGTACCGCCAGCCAGCCGTCCTGCTGCACCGCCACGTCGAGCGCGCGACCGGTATTGTCCATCGCCCCTGCAGTCATATCGGCACCCGGTGTAGAGGCCGTCACCAGGGTACGCGTCGGCAGCGACCAGCCATTGACCGGCACCGCGCGGTAGGCTTCCAGCTGGGCACGAAAACCCGGGGTGGAGGCGTTGGCGAGGTTGCTGGCCGTGACGGACTGCTGCTCCAGCGTCTGGCTGGCGGCTCCCATCGCGGTATATATCGCGTGATCCATAATGCAATCCCGTTAGTGAATTAACGTAAGTTGACCAGGGTGTTGAGGATCTGGTCCTGGGTTTTGATGGTCTGCGCGTTCGCCTGATAGTTACGCTGTGCGACGATCATATTTACCAGTTCTTTACTCAGATCCACGTTAGAGGCTTCCAGCGCGCCCGCAGTCAGCGAACCAAAAGTACCGGTACCGGCGGTACCATTCGCAGCCTGACCTGAAGAGCTGGTGGCGCTCCAGACGTTGTCACCTTCTGACTGCAAACCTTCCGGGTTGGAAAAGCTGGATAACACAATCTGTCCCAGCAGCTGAGTTTGCTGGTTCGAGTAAGTCCCGGTGATGGTGCCGTCGTCGTTGATGGTGTAGGTGGTCAGGTCGCCCGGCGCATAGCCATCCTGAGTCGGGTTGCCGAAGGTGGTGGTGCCGGTGTTCTGCTGCAGGCTGCCCTGCATGCTCAGGGTGATGCTCTGCGCGGCCGCAGCACCGTTGGAGCCATTAATGCTCAGTGCCACCGTGGTCGCACCGGTTACGCCACCCACGCTGGTGAGGTTACCGCTGGTATCAAAGGTCAGATCAAAATCACCCGCTGAAGTGCCAGTGGTGGAGTCAATTGCGTGCACGGTCCAGGCATTATCACCGGTTTTGACGTAGTACATATCGAGGGTGTGATCGTTACCCTGCGAGTCGTATACCGTCATGGTGCTTTTGGCGTTGTAGCTGTCGACGTTGGACGCGTCAAAAGTGGTGACGGTCGGCGTGGTGCTGGTGGAGTTAAGGTTCGCCACCTGCGTTGCGGTGGTGGTGGCTTTTGCTGACATCTGCGTGGTAGGAATGCTCAGCGCCACCGGGTTAGCACCGGTCTGAATCGTTGCCGGTGAACCGCTCGCCGGATAGCCAGTCACGAACAGGCCCTGGGTATTCACCAGATTACGGTTTTCATCCAGGGTGAACTGACCGTTGCGTGAGTAGTACACCGCACCGCTGCTGTCGGTCATACGGAAGAAACCGTTGCCGCTCAGCGCCACATCCAGACCACGGCTGGTGGTGGTGGTGGTACCGTCGTTGAAGTTCTGGATCACCGCCGCCACCTTGGTACCCAGGCCCACGTTAGAACCGGCAAACATGTCGGCAAAGGCGATGGTACTGGATTTAAAGCCCGCTGTGGCAGAGTTGGCGATGTTGTTACCAATCACGTCAAGGTTACTGGAAGCAGCACCCAGGCCGCTCACCGCTTGGGAAAAAGACATATTAATTGCTCCTGGTTACAGGTTTATCAGAGGATCTGACGAACATCATCAAGGGTCGCGGTCCCCATGGTGCCGAGGTCCAGTGTTGCGGTGTCATCCGTTGTGCTGACGCCACTGACGTAGGCGTAATTCAGCGGCTGAGCCACCAGTTGGGTGCTGCCATTGCTAGCGGCAATGGAAACGGTATATTTGCCGTCCGGTGCCGTAGAGCCATCGGTCAAGGTGCCATCCCATGAGAAGGTGTGAACGCCGGAAGACAGCGCACCCAGGTCAATGGTACGTACCGTGGCACCACTTGAATCTTTAATGGTGGCGGTGGTGGCGGTTGAAGCCGTGGTCAGTGACACACCAAACGGCGTGGTTGTCCCGCTGCCCACCAGGATCTGGCTGCCATCCACCATCACGCCATGACCAATCAGCGTGGAGCTTTGCAGGCTCTGACTGGTGCTGATCTGCCCGGAGATGGAACCCAGTGTGGTATTGAGTTTTTCAATGCCGCTCAGGGTGTTGATCTGTGCCAGCTGTGTGGTGAGCTGGCTGTTATCCATCGGGTTGGTCGGGTCCTGGTTCTGTAACTGCGTCACCAGCATGGTCAGAAACTGGTTCTGTAAATCCTGCGCACTGTTACCGGTGCTGCTACTGGAGGAGCTGAGGACTGTGGGGTCCAGATTTTCGTTAACGCCTACCGCGATACCCATTGTGTTTCTCCGTTACTGACCCATAGTCAGCGTTTTCATCATCATTGATTTCACGGTGTTCAGAACCTCAACGTTGGCCTGATAGCTACGTGAAGCTGACATGGTGTTCACGGTCTCGGCCACCACGTCCACATTGGGCATCTTGACGTAACCTTTCTGGTCGGCCATCGGATTGCCCGGGTCGTACACCAATTTCGCCGGGGAAGGATCGTTCACCACGCCGGCCACTTTCACGCCACCGGTAGCCATACCCGGAGCGGCATCCGTCTGGAATATCACCTGTTTCGCCACATAGGGCTGACCATCCGGCCCGGTGACGCTGTCGGCGTTGGCCAGGTTACTGGCGCTGACGTTCAGGCGCTGCGATTGCGCCGTCATAGCCGACCCGGCGATATCAAAAATATTTAGCAATGCCATACTTATTGCCCCTGCAGAACGCTCATCATGCCTTTAATTTGGCTACTGATGAGGGTGAGATCGGTTTGATATTTCAGGCTGTTATCGGCGAACTGCGTACGCTCCCGGTCCATATCCACGGTGTTGCCATCCGCGGCAGGCTGATCGGGAATGCGGTACAGCAGGTCCATTGATGGCTGTGCGTTGCTCTGGGCTTCAATGTGACGTGCCGATGTCACATTCAGCGCCAGACTGCTGCCATCAGCGCGACCATTTTCCATCACCTTGCTGAGCTGGCTGGCAAAGTCGATATCCCGGGCCTGGTAGCCTGGGGTATCGGCGTTGGCAATGTTGGATGCCAGGATTTCCTGACGCTCCGCCCGCAGGTTGAGGGCTTCTGTACCAAATCGCAGCGCGGCATCGAGTTTGTCGAGCATGCTTCCTCCGCGAATGAGAATTTCGAGCTGACAGCTTAATTGGGTAAAAGCAAGGGCTATCGTCTGAATAGCGCCAAAAACACGGGCTATTTTTGACATTGAATTTTTCGCGCGAGGAGTAGACTCAGGGCCATCTTCAGTCAGGAGGCGTGTGATGCGCAGATTTCCAACCTTACTGTCCTCACTTTTACTGGTGCTGGCATTGCCTGGTCATGCCGCGCAGCTTGATGCGCAATTGACGCAATTCTTCAAGGCGCGCGATCCGCAGCACGCGGCAGGCATCAATGTGGTGATTCGCACGCCAAAAGAGCAGTGGCCAGCCTGTGATGCGCCGCAGTTTCTGTTACCCGGCAATAGCCGTCAGTGGGGTAATATGAGCATCGCCACCAATTGCGGACAGAACCGGCGCTATTTACAGGTTCAGGTGCAGGTTACCGGGCAATATCTGGTGGCAAATCATCAGTTGATGCGGGGTACCAGCGTCAGTGCCAGTGATTTCCGTCTGCAATCCGGACGGCTCGATTCCCTGCCGGCACGCACCCTGTTCAGTGCGGAGAGCGTCAGTGATGCCATTGTGATGCGTGACATCACGCCAGGTCAGCCGGTCACCGCCACCATGGTGCGCCTGCCGTGGCGGGTGAAAGCCGGGCAAAATGTGCTGGTGGTTGCCAGCGGTAATGGTTTTGATGCCAGCAGTGAGGGTCGTGCACTGAATAATGCGACCACTGCGCAGATGGTGCGGGTACGCATGGGAAATGGTCAGGTCGTCAGCGGTCGGGTTGGCGAGGATGGGAATATTCTTATATCGCTATAAAGCGCTAAAGAACCCTGTTTTTCTGCCGATAGTGAAATCAACAATGAAATTACCCTATGCTGACTCAGTTGGCTTATCCCCGACTGACTTTACAGGAGCAAGACCATGAGCATCGACAGAACCCAGCCATTACAACCGGTTAGCACTGTTCAGACCCGTGACAGCAATGACAACAGCAGCAAAGTGCGTCAGAGCAGCACGGCAACGACCACCAGCACCAGCGAGAGCGGTTCACAGGTGAAACTGAGTGCAGCCCAGTCACAACTGATGCAGCCAGGCAGCAGTGATATCAATACCGCTCGCGTTGAGCAGCTGAAAACCGCCATTCGCAATGGCGATCTGAAAATGGATACCGGCAAGATCGCCGACGCGCTGATCGCCGATAACAAGGCGTATTTAGAGGGTAATTAATCCCGATGAACAATCTGTTGACCACCTTAGATAAGATGCAGGAAGTGCTCTCCTCACTGAGCGAAGTGATCAATGAGGAGCAGCAACAGCTGGGTGCCGGTCTGATTAACGGCAACCTGTTGCAGCGCATTACCGAAGATAAGAGCGCGCTGCTCTCGACGTTGAACTATCTGGACGAAATGCGCCGGACGACCGAGCAGAGTAGCGGCACCCAGGCACCTTATCGTGGTCACAGTGATATGTCTCGCCGCTGGAACAATATTCAGCAGCATACGCAACGCCTGCGTGATGCCAATACGCACAATGGCTTGCTGTTGCAGCAGCAAATTCGCTTTACTGATGAGGCGTTAACGGTACTTAAACCCCATCAGACCCAGGCATTTTACGGTCCGGACGGATTGGGCAAAGGTCAGGCGACGCTGAGTCGCAAAGGGTAACCGTTCGGGACGGAAAAAAAGCCGCCGCGTAGATTTACGCTGGCGGCTTTTTTTATGCCACGGTGTCCCTGCACGATCCCGTGGCGGCGCGATTTATCGCGCAATGTCCGTAAAACCCGCGCGATAAATCGCGCCGCTACAGAGTCCGGCGGGCAAAATCGCGCGGGCGGAAGCCCAATACACCCAGCATCACAAAATACGCCCCACCACCGACGGCACAGACTCCCGCCAGACGCAGCAAGCGCCACCACATATGCCCCTCTTCCCAGGCAGGCATCACATACAGCAAGCCCAGCAACGCGGCAGCCATCGCCAGCACGGCAATCAACAGACGCAATAAAAAGCTAAACCAGCCCGGCTGCGGCTGAAAAATCTGTTGTTTACGCAGTTGCCAGTACAGCAGCGCCGCATTCAAACAGGCTGCCAGGCCAATCGACAGCGACAGCCCCGCATGCTTCAGCGGACCAATAAACGCGAGGTTCATCAGCTGCGTCATGACAAGCGTAATAATGGCGATCTTCACCGGCGTTTTAATGTCCTGACGGGAATAGAAACCCGGTGCCAGCACTTTGACCACAATCAGCCCCATCAGCCCGACCGAATAGGCCACCAGGGCGCGCTGCGTCATGGCGGCGTCAAAGGCGGTGAATTTACCGTACTGGAATAACGCAATGGTCAGCGGACCTGAGAGGATACCGAGCGCCACGGCACTGGGCAGCGCCAGCAGACAACACAGACGCAGGCCCCAATCCATCAGACGGGAATATTCATCGTGATTGCCGCTGGAAAAACTTTTCGCCAGTGACGGCAGCAGAATAGTCCCCAACGCTACGCCCAACACGCCGGAAGGAAACTCCATCAGACGATCGGCGTAGTACATCCAGGAAACCGAACCGGAAACCAGAAATGAGGCGAAGATGGTGTTGATAATCAATGAAATCTGGCTGACTGAGACGCCCAGAATCGCCGGTCCCATCTGGCGCATCACCCGCCAAACGCCCGCATCACGCAGGTTAACGCGCGGTAGCACCAGCATGCCAATTTTCTTCAGATGCGGCAGTTGATAGAACAACTGCAACACCCCGCCCACCACCACAGCCCACGCCAGCGCCATCACTGGCGGATGGAAGTGCGGCGCGGCAAAGAGCGCAAAACCAATCATGCTGATGTTCAGCAATGTTGGCGCAAAGGCAGGCACGGAGAAACGGTTCCAGGTATTGAGAATCGCCCCGGCCAGCGACGCCAGCGAAATCAGCAGGATATAAGGAAAGGTGACGCGCAGCAGCGAACTGGTTAAGGCAAATTTGTCCGCGGTATCGGCGAAGCCCGGTGCGGTAATCACAATCACCCAGGGCGCGGCAACCATCCCCAGCACCGTGACCAGCGCCAGCACCAGCGTTAATAACCCGGAAACATAAGCCACAAACACGCGTGTGGCTTCATCGCCCTGCTTGCTTTTGTATTCAGCCAGAATAGGCACGAACGCCTGAGAAAATGCCCCTTCGGCGAAAATTCGTCGCAGCAGATTAGGCAGTTTAAAGGCAACAAAGAAGGCGTCAGTCGCCATCCCGGCGCCAAACACCCGCGCCACAATGGCATCGCGGGCAAAGCCCAGCACGCGGGAAAACAGGGTCATTGAACTGACCGCTGCCAGCGATTTCAACAAATTC
Source organism: Pantoea cypripedii (assembly GCF_002095535.1). Taxonomy (NCBI): domain Bacteria; kingdom Pseudomonadati; phylum Pseudomonadota; class Gammaproteobacteria; order Enterobacterales; family Erwiniaceae; genus Pantoea; species Pantoea cypripedii. The sequence continues at coordinate 1,645,974 of NZ_MLJI01000001.1, read as the reverse complement.
ATAATTGGCGGCGCATCCTGAAAAGTGTCGGATAAATGAGCAACTTAGCGCGGACATCCTCAGATGCCCGGCGATAGTCTACTGCCACGACGGGAAATGACCAGCATTGAGTGTTACAAGGAATTATTCCCGCTCAGCATCGCGCCACAATTTCTCCACCAGCCGCTGCGCCACCAGCGCCTGTTCACCGCTGGTTTCAGGCATCGTCTGATTTTGCACGCACTGAATAAAATGGTGGGCAGCGCCGCTAAATCCACGCTGGGTAAGATGACTTTGCCACGCGGCAGGTGCCTCCAGACGCAGGCCCGTGCGATTCTCCTGCTGCCAGTCACGCATTTCGGCGATCTGGATATAATCGCCGTCGCAGACAGCCGTCACCACTTCACGCTGGGTGCCCGCGCGACGATGCATGCTGGTGGTGATTTGTAAGCCTCCGGCAGAGAAGTGATGTTCGGCATACAACATGGCGCCCTGCTCATTGGTCTCAATATGACCATGCTGACGTGTCAGCTTGCCACCCGCCAGCCACAGCGCGGTATCCACCACATGCAGATAATCATCCAGCAGGGTAAAACGTAAATCCTGCGGCCCGACGCTGTCAGCGCGATGCTTCTCAATACGCAGTGACGCTGCACCTGCCATCTGCGCCTGCAACTGCTGATAACGTGGCGCAAAGCGACGATTAAACGCCACCATCAGTTTGCGCTTGCGCTTTTCCGCCAGCGCCACCAGCGCTTCCGCCTGTTGCAGGGTTTCTGCCAGCGGCTTATCAACGCAGACATCTTTATCCGCCAGCAACAATGCTTTCACTACCTCATAATGCGAAGCGGTGCTGCTATGGACGAACACCGCATCACTGGCGGCGGCCAGCGCATCCAGCGTGGCAAAATAAGGTATGCGGTAGCTGTCGCAGATGGGCTGTGCTTTGGCCTGATTGGGGGAAAAGGCCCCGGCCAGCTGCCAGCTTTCTGCCTGAGATAACACGGGCAGCCAGGCTTTTTGTGCAATGCCACCCAAACCCACGATTCCGATACGCAACGTCATGTTAATGCTCCTTGTGCAGCAGCTGTTCGAGCTGCGCCTGCAATAGCGCCACGGTCTCTTCCAGTTGCGTAACCCGGGCCTCAAGACCCGGATGGTCTGATTCGCCTGCCGGTTCGGCTGTGTCCACCACGTCCCCGCCAAACAGATGCATATAACGACTTTCGCGCTTACCCGGCTCACGCGCCAGCCGCACCACCATCGGGCCATCTTCCCGGCTGAGCAAATCATTCAGGGTCTGTTCAACTTCATTCATATCACTGAATTCATGCAAGCGGCCACTGCGGGTGCGCAGCTCCCCGGGGGTCTGCGCACCGCGTAAAAACAACAATGTCAGCACTGCCACCTCGGCGCTGCTGAGTTGCAGATTGCCAAAAGCTGAGTTGCAGAATCGTTGTTCATATTTACTGACACGCTGACCGAAACCGTTGTTCGAGGTGACCAGATGTTTTTTCACCAGCTCATCCAGTTGTGACTGCACATCGCTTTCGCTCAGGTTCATCACCGGTTCGCGGTTGGATTTCTGATTGCAGGCAGTGACCACGCCATTGAGAGACAGTGGGTATTGATCCGGGGTAGTCACCTGCTTTTCCAGCAGGCAACCCATCACGCGCAGCGCCTGCGCCGATAAAGCCATTTTCATCGCATTGTTCCCTTTTTTATGATCCGCGGCGGTCCGGGGTCCACTCGCGCCAGGTCAGCGCTGTCAGAACATGGTCCTGCCAGCGGCCATCGATCAACAGGTAATCTTTGGCATAACCCTCTTTTTCAAAGCCCAGTCGCGCCAGCAGATCGCCGCTGCGCTGATTGTGTGGCATATAGTTGGCCATAATCCGGTGCATATGCTGCTGACGTTGCATATAGCGAATCGCGCTCTGCAATGCTTCAAACATCAGCCCCTGCCCCTGCCACTTTTCACCCAGTGAATAACCAAGATAACAGGCATGGAACGAACCGCGTAGTACGTTGCTAAAGTTGGCAACACCCCGCACTTCGCGTTCTTCCTGATCCATCAACACAAAATAGAATGCCGAACCTTGCTTATGCATGTCGGCAATCAATCCCAAACGCGCCTGCCAGCCAGACGGATAACAATGGCTTTCATCACGTACCGGTTCCCAGGGCTTGAGAAACACGCGGTTTTCCGCATAGTAATCAGCCAGCCGCCAGGCATCACGCTCATGAACTAAACGGACCACCAAACGATCGGTAGTGAGACGCACGCGCGGCCCAGCAGAACGATAGCCAAACATCTTGACTCCTGAAATCCATGGCTTAAGAAGGAAGTACGCCAGCGGCGTTATATCTCACTATAACCGCCACCCCGCCTGCGGTAAAACCCCGCATCCTGTTCCCGGGAATTCATCCTTAATCAGGATAAATTTTCTTACCGCTTCGATGAAAAAATATCATCCTGATAATCCTGTTTTTCTGCCGTGCAGCGGCAGAAAATAGACCAACTGGTCTCCTTTTTCCTTTCTTACTTGCTCAGGATTTAGCATGTCTCGGGTTGCGCGGGCACGACGCCTCGGTAAAACATTTTTATTAGTGGATAACATGCTGGTGGTGTTGGGATTTTTTGTGGTATTTCCCCTCATTTCCATTCACTTCGTCGAACAACTCGGCTGGGCTGCGTTGATGGTCGGCATTGCCCTCGGTCTGCGCCAGTTTGTACAGCAGGGTTTTGGCATCTTTGGTGGCGCCATTGCAGACCGTTTTGGCGCACGTCCCCTGATCGTCACCGGCATGTTAATGCGTGCGGCAGGCTTCGCCTGTATGGCCCTCGCCCATGAGCCCTGGCTACTGTGGCTGGCTTGCTTGCTGTCCGGGCTCGGGGGCACGCTGTTCGATCCACCACGCAGCGCCATGGTGGTGAAGCTGGTGAGAGCGCGTGAACGTGGCCGCTTCTTTTCACTGCTGATGATGCAGGACAGCGCGGGCGCGGTGCTGGGTGCGCTGATTGGCAGCTGGTTGCTGGCGTGGGACTTCCGTCTGGTGTGCTGGGTGGGCGCGGCGGTGTTCGTCAGCGCGGCGTTATTCAATGCCATCTGGTTACCGGCCTGGCGTATCTCCACCGAGCGCATTGCCATGCGTGAAGGCATGCAGCGGGTCTGGCAGGACAAACGTTTTCGCCTGTATGTTCTGACGCTGACCGGTTATTACATTCTTGCGGTGCAGGTGATGCTGATGTTGCCGGTGATGGTGAACCAGGTCGCAGGTGCTCCGGCGGCGGTGAAATGGATGTACGCCATCGAAGCGTTGCTGTCGCTCAGCCTGCTCTATCCACTGGCGCGCTGGAGTGAAAAACGTTTCCGTCTCGAAACACGCCTGATGGCCGGGCTGTTTTTGATGACCCTCAGCCTGTTACCGGTTGGCCTGACCACCACCCTGCCGTCACTGTTCTTCCTGATCGCCGTGTTCTATCTCGGCTCCATCATCGCGGAACCGGCGCGTGAGACCCTGAGCGCCTCGCTCGCCAGCGCACGCGCACGCGGCAGCTATATGGGTTTCAGCCGCCTCGGGCTGGCACTGGGCGGCCTGATTGGCTATTCCGGCGGTGGCTGGATGTTCGATTTAGGCCAGCAACTGTCGCTGCCGGAATTACCCTGGATGCTGCTCAGTACCGTGGGTGGCGTGACGCTGCTGGCCCTGTGGTGGCAATTCCAGCCACGCGCAGTGGCTCCGGCGCTTTTCAGCAGCTGATTTGCCCCTGCCGCCTTTCTCTCCCATACTTCCCGCACGCCGATAGAAAAAGGGTGACGCCAGTCACCCTGATAATCACAGGAGAAACGGGATGAAACTCTACATCTACGATCACTGCCCTTTCTGCGTCAAAGCACGCATGATTTTTGGGCTGAAGAATCTGCCAATCGAGCTGGTGGTGATGCTCAATGATGACGAGAACACACCGAAGAAACTGATTGGTCAGAAGATGGCCCCCATCCTGCAAAAAGCCGATGGCAGCGCAATGCCGGAAAGCCTGGATATTGTTCGTCTGGTGGACAAGCAGGACGGTGAACCGCTGCTGAATGGCAAAGCCAATCCGGCCATCAGCGAATGGCTGCGTCGGGTTAATGGTTACGTCAACAAGTTGCTGCTCCCCCGTATCGCCGACGCGGCCTTCGCTGAGTTCGCCACACCGGAAGCCCGTAGCTATTTCCGCGAGAAAAAACAGGCCAACATTGGCGACTTCAGTGAACTGCGCAAACACGCCCCCGGACTGATCAAAAACATCAGTGACGATTTGCGTCAGTTGGATAAGTTAATCGTCAAACCGAATGCGGTGAACGGCGAGCTTTCGGAAGATGATATCCATCTGTTTCCGCTGTTACGTTCCTTAACGCTGGTATCCGGTATCGAATGGCCCAGCCGCGTGGCCGATTATCGCGACAATATGGCGAAGCAAACCCAGGTTAACCTGCTCTCTTCTATCGCCGCCTGATCCTGGCAATGAGAGGCGCACCGGCGCTTCTCATCTCTCTCCTGGTGACACCCGCCCCTGATTCAGGCACGCTATGCCTCGTTTGCCGTATCGTTCAGGATGAGGAAAGTATGAAGAAGGCGTTTTCCGGGCTACTGGCCCTGTTGTTTGCCGTGCTGTTGACCGGCTGTAACCAATTAACGCAGTACACCATCAGCGAGCAGGAAGTGAATCAGGCGCTGCAAAAGCACAATAACTTCGAGAAAGATGTTGGCGTCTCCGGGCTGGTGAATGCCCATATTGTGCTGAGCGATTTAAGCAGCCAGATTGGCCGTGAAGAACCGGGCAAAATCACCCTGACAGGCAAAGCCACGATCAATGTCAGTTCTTTATTTGGCCCACAGCAGGCCGAGATGCAGCTCAAAATGAAGGCGCAGCCGGTATTTAACCCGCAGCAGGGCGCGATTTACCTGCATGATCTGGAGATTGTGGATGCCCAGGTCCAGCCGGAAAAAATGGCGTCGATCATGAAAACGCTGACGCCCTATCTGAATGAATCGCTGAAGCGTTACTTCAATGAAAAACCCGCTTATGTGCTGAGCGAAGATCGCAGCAAAGGCGAAGCGCTGGCGAAGAAATTCGCGAAAGGTCTGGAAGTTAAACCCGGCCAGTTGGTGATCCCTTTTACTGATTAATCCCGGTAACCGCGCCTGCTATGGCGCGGTTTTGCTTCAGACGCATAAAATCCCGTGCAAACGGTTGCCCAAATCCTTATGCTTACTCCCCGGCCTAAACGTGCCTTTCGTTTTCTACTCAGCCGGAGCCTTTTGAATGACAGCCCAACCCCAGCAAATCACGATTCGCCGCCCTGACGACTGGCATATTCATCTGCGCGATGGCGCGATGCTACAAGCCGTGTTGCCTTACACCAGTGCGGTAAACGGTCGTGCCATTGTCATGCCAAACCTGGTTCCGCCGGTGACCAGCGTTGATGCTGCCGTGGCCTATCGCGATCGTATCCTTGCGGCCTTACCCGCCGGGCATGCCTTTACACCGCTGATGACCTGCTATCTTACCGACTCTCTCGACCCGGATGAGATCGAACAGGGCTTCCGTGCTGGCGTCTTCACCGCCGCAAAACTTTATCCCGCCCACGCAACCACCAACTCCAGCCATGGCGTAACCAATATTGCTTCCATCGCCCGCGTGCTGGAGCGTATGCAGCAGATCGGTATGCCGATGTTGGTACACGGTGAAGTGACAGATGCGCACATTGATATTTTTGACCGTGAAGCACGTTTTATTGAGACGGTGTTGCACCCGCTGCGCCAGCAGTTCCCGGGGTTGAAAGTGGTGATGGAACACATCACCACCAAAGAAGCGGCAGAATATCTGGCGGCGGGCAATGAACTGCTCGGCGCCACCATTACGCCACAGCATCTGATGTTTAACCGCAACCATATGCTGGTCGGCGGTGTGCGTCCGCATCTGTATTGCCTGCCAATCCTGAAACGTAATATCCACCAGGAAGCGTTACGTAAACTGGTCGCAAGCGGTAATCGTCGTGTGTTCCTCGGCACCGATACTGCTCCACATCTGCGCCATCTGAAAGAAGCCAGCTGCGGATGTGCGGGTGTATTCAACGCTCCAACCTCGCTGCCCGCTTACGCCACGGTGTTTGAAGAACTGGATGCGCTGCAGCATTTCGAAGCGTTCTGTTCCGAAAATGGCCCGAACTTCTATGGCCTGCCGCTGAATGAAGGGACACTGACGCTGGTGCGTGAACCCTGGACAGTCGAACAGAGCGTGACTGTAGCCGACGATACCCTGGTGCCTTTCCTTGCTGGAGAGACCCTGAACTGGCGCGTAACCGCCTGATGTGATGATGCTTGCCTTCGGAATAAACATACTGTACAAATAGCCAGTATATTATTCCGGAGGTGTTTATGCGTGTTGAAATTACCGTAGCAAAAACTCAACCCCTTCCTGCTGGCGCCCTGGATGCGCTGAGCGCCGAACTGACCCGCCGTATCAGCCGGGATTTTCCCGACGACGAACATCATGTCAAAATCCGTTACGCCAGCGGTAATCAGCTCAGCGTATTTGGCGGCTGCAAAGAAAATCGCGAACGTATCAGTGATATTTTGCAGGAAACCTGGGAAAGTGCTGACGACTGGTTTATTACCGATTAACCGCCACTGCGCAGTTTTGCCGGGTTTCGCCACCCGGCTTTTTTGTTTTTATTTCTCCCTCGCCAGACAAAGTCACTGCATCTAAAATCATCATTAACGCCCCCTATTGTTGCACCCGCCATGCTAACAGGAGATGTTTTACCCATGACTCACGATAAACCGGAAGAGGCAATGACATTTGGCGAATTGCTGGCGTTAATTGGTGAACAGCAACGCCGCTTAACTGTGCTGGAAAATGCCTTTGCCAATCTGACATTCTGTCTTGATGATCGTGCCAGCCAGTTACTGGTGCACAATCTTTTGCTTGAAGCGCAAAACCAGAACCACGACACGCAGTTACAGCAGCAATTTGCCCATCTGGCCGAAGAAATTAAGAAATGCAGCGGTGAAAAACCAGATGATTTACAGGGTTAAAATCAGTCCTTAATCGGTTCCAGAGTTCTCCTAAAGTCAGGTAACTTTGCTGCCGATAACCTGATTAGTGCGACTTTACATTCGCAGCTTCAAATGCCCGTAAGCGTGGGCGATTTATTATTTTTTAAAAGCGTATTTTAAAAGCATTTATTTTTGCGCAGATTTTGAGCACCACACTTTTTAACTATTGTACCGTTCGTTTCATGTTATAATTATCCCGCTAGTGCAAGAACAGCCGCATTGAACCTCAAGAAGCACTTCGTTTAACGAGTAAAAAGGAGGTTATAATGGACAGAAATAAAGACGTCATCCAGACTCATCCATTAGTCGGATGGGACATTAGCACTGTAGACAGTTATGACGCCATGATGATCCGCCTGCACTCGCTATCATCGCAGGATCAGAAAGAAGAAGACGCAGATGTTGGTCCTACCTACTGGCTAACCACCGATGTGGCGAGACAGTTTATCTCCATACTCGAAGCTGGCATTGCAAAGATAGAGTCCACAGAGCAATACCAACGCGATAACCAAAAGCATTAATTTCTTCGATCGCGTGAAAGGGCACCCCAAAGGGTGCCTTTTTCATGGGCGCTATCTTTTGCTATGCTGCTGAAAAAATTCACCGTTTTTCAGGAGTGATGTCGTATGGTTTATGATCTGATTGTGGTTGGCAGTGGTTCCGTTGGCGCAGCTGCCGGATTCTATGCAACTCAGGCGGGCTTATCGGTATTAATGATCGATAGCGCTCACCCACCGCATACTCAGGGCACCCATCACGGTGAAACGCGATTGATCCGTCACGCCTATGGTGAAGGTGAACGCTATGTCCCGCTGGTGCTGCGTGCCCAGACATTATGGGACGAACTGGAACACCAGAGTGGTGAACGCATCATGCACCGCAGTGGCATTCTCAATCTTGCCCCGATCTCGTCCACCTTTATTCAGAATGTCATCGACAGCGCACGCGCCTGGAAATTGGATGTGCAAATCCTGCAGGCAGATGAGGTGCGTAAACGCTGGCCTCAGTTCACCGTGCCAGATGGCTATATTGGCGTGTTTGAACCCCATTCCGGTTTTCTTAAATGTGAACAGGCGGTACGTAGCTGGGTGCAGCTGGCAGAGCAGGCAGGTTGCGCTCAGCTGTTTAACTGTCCGGTGACACAAATCGGTCGGGATGGCGACCTGCAACAGGTCACCACCAGCGAGGGAGAGTTTCGGGCACGCAAACTGCTGATCAGCGCCGGTACCTGGGTCAGCCATCTGGTGGCGGATTTACCCGTTACGCCCGTGCGCAAAGTGTTTGCCTGGTATCAGGCTGATGGTCGTTACAGTGAGAACAACCAATTTCCTGGCTTTACCGTGGAGATGAATGACGGCAGTCATTTCTACGGTTTCCCGGCAGACAATAACGCACTCAAGGTAGGACGTCATGATGGTGGTCAGATCATGCAGACCCCTGCCGATCGTAAACCTTTTGGTAGCGTCGCCGCCGATGGCAGTGAAGCTTTCAGCTTTTTACGTCATTTCCTGCCGGGTATCGGCGTCTGTTTACATGGCGAAGCCTGTAGCTACGACAATACACCTGACGAAGACTTCATCATTGACACCCTGCCTGCTGAACCCAACCGTTTAATCATTACCGGCTTAAGCGGGCATGGTTTTAAATTTGCCAGCGTGCTGGGTGAACTGGCCAGTGAATTTGCCCAGGACAAACCCTTTTCCTTTGATATTACCCCCTTCTCTCTGGCGCGTTTTTCCTGATTGGCCTAGGCCGCCGCAGCCACAGTGGCGGCCTTATTGACACCCGCAGACATAAGCTGACAAAAGTTTAATCTTCGCGCTGAATAAAAGCGCAAAAGGTGTAGTAATTAAACCTGCTTCTTTCACCCACCCGCTTCACCATGAAGTTATTCAATATTTCTGAGCGGCAGGCAGTTATAACGCCATAAATCCCGAACAGTTATTTCTTTATTTATAGAAAAGTAAGTCTGATTGATCTTCTATTTCAAAATATGGATTCTCATTGCTACTTATTTCTGTTTTGAGACTTCAAAAGATGTGGCGTAATTCTCCACAGCGGTTTGGTGCCGTCTCCATCTTATTACACTGGCTAATGGCTCTGGCTATCTATGGCATGTTCGCGCTCGGATTATGGATGGTCGGGCTGGGCTACTACGACGGCTGGTATCATACCGCCCCCGAAATTCATAAAAGCATTGGCATCCTGTTGTTTAGCGCGTTGCTGATCCGTCTGGCATGGCGCTTTTTATCACCGCCGCCCGCCCCGCTGGACAGTTACTCCATCCCGGTGCGTCTCTCGGCCATAGCGGCGCATTGGCTGTTATATACCCTGCTGTTGGCCATTCTGCTCAGCGGTTATCTGATTTCCACTGCGGATGGCAAACCGATTTCTTTATTTGGCTGGTTTGAAGTGCCGGCGTTACTGGCAGGAGCGGCTGAACAGGCTGACATCGCCGGTGATATCCACCTCTGGCTGGCCTGGGCGGTGGTGACGCTCTCGGTGTTACACGGACTGGCTGCCCTCAAACATCATTTTATCGATCGTGATATCACGCTGAAAAGGATGCTGGGTTACCGCATCCCGTTAACCTCTGAAAAGGAAAAGTAACATGCTTAAGAAAACACGGCTGGTGCTCGCGGGTGCAGCTTTACTGGCTGCCAGCCTGTCGGCCAATGCCGCTGAGTACAAATTTGATAAGCAGGGTCAGCACGCTTTTGTGCAGTTCCGTATTCAGCATCTCGGCTACAGCTGGCTGTACGGCAGTTTTAAAGATTTCGATGGTAGCTTTACCTTTGATGAGGGTAATCCGGCGGCGGATAAGGTCAATGTCACCATCAATACCAATAGCCTCGATACCAATCATGCCGAACGAGATAAACATCTGCGCAGCGCTGATTTCCTCAATACCGGCAAGTTTCCACAGGCCACCTTTGCCTCCACTGCCGTCAGTAAAGAGGGCAAAGCGTATAAAATTATCGGCGATCTGACACTTAATGGGGTGACGAAACCTATCACGCTGGATGCACGCCTAATCGGTGAAGGTAAAGATCCCTGGGGCGGTTATCGTGCCGGATTTGAAGCCAGCGGGGAGATCGTACTGAAGGAATTCAATATCAATAAAGACTTAGGACCCGCTTCGCAAAAAGCAGAATTGATTATTTCTGTTGAGGGTGTACGCCAGTAGTACACGGGCAGCCTGCACACAGGGCAGGCTGCCCGCGGATTATTTCTTCTCTGGCAGCGGAATCGCCATGGTCATATTCAGCAAACCGCGTGACTTGTTGAAGACCTTGTTGCCATTTTCGCGACCAGCGCGGCGAGCGCGTTGTTCCTCAGGCGACAATTTTGACTCTTCCATACAGACCGGGCTGCAGCAATTGAGGAATTTCTCGGCGCAGCTCGGACACTGAATAAACAGCAGATGGCAGCCATCATTGATGCAGTTGGTATGGGTATCGCAAGGCACACCGCACTGGTGGCAGTGAGACAACACATCATCAGAGATACGCTCGCCCATGCGCTCATCAAAAACAAAGTTTTTGCCTTTGAAACGCACCGGTAAACCCTGCTCGCGTGCACGGCGGGTGTATTCGATGATGCCGCCTTCGATGTGATAAACATCATCAAAGCCGTTGTGCTTCATCCAGGCACTGGCTTTTTCGCAGCGAATGCCGCCGGTGCAGTACATGACGATCTTTTTGTCTTTCTGATCTTGCAGCATATCAACCGCCATCGGCAGCTGATCGCGGAAGGTATCTGCCGGCACTTCCAGCGCATTATCGAAATGCCCCACTTCAAATTCATAGTGGTTACGCATATCAACAAATATCGCGTCCGGATCGTCCAGCATGGCGTTAACATCAGCAGCTTTCAGATAGTTACCCACCGCGCTGGCATCAAAGCTGGTATCGTCAATACCATCCGCCACAATGCGATCGCGCACTTTCAGGCGCAATACCCAGAAAGATTTGCCATCATCATCCAGCGCAATATTCATCCGCAGGTTATTCAGCGCCGGATCGAAACCATACAGAAACGCTTTCATGCTTTCATACTGGCTGGCGGGCACGCTGATTTGCGCGTTAATACCTTCCTGGGCGACGTAAACGCGGCCAAACACCTTGAGTTGGGTTAACCCAATATATAAAGCATCACGAAACGCTTTAGGATCGGCAATCTGGAAATATTTATAAAAAGAGACCGTGGTGCGCGGCTCGGTTTCAGCCAACATGCGCGCCTTCAGCTCTTTATTGGAAACAAGGTTATGTAACACTGGCATGGTGTTCGTTCCTGTTATCAATCGGGAAAAATGAGCGCGCATATGATACCTGAATTCATCACAATGCAAAGCCTTTGCTGCGAATATCCAGTTGGAGTGACCCGTGACGCAAAACTGCGCGGTAATTATATTTTAATGCGCTTGCCAGATTTCTCTTATCCACTGGAGGTCTATGCTTGATTTCAGTCAGAGAGAAAAAATGGCACAATAGCGGCAAATAACAGGAACCGGTACCTCTGGTACAAGACGCAGGATACTGACATTTCAATGACTCAACTTCCCCAATTTTCCCGTGAACTCCTTCATCCGCGCTACTGGCTCACCTGGCTGGGCATCGGTCTTCTCTATTTACTGGTGCTGCTGCCCTACCCGGTTTTGTACGTTATCGGTTGTGGTTTAGGTCGTATTGCCATGCGTTTTCTGAAACGTCGCGTCAAAATTGCGCAACGTAATCTGGAGCTTTGCTTTCCCGCTATGCCGGTCAGCGAACGTGATGCCATGGTGAAACACAACTTTGAATCTGTTGGCATGGGGCTGATTGAGACCGGCATCGCCTGGTTCTGGCCAGACTGGCGCATTCGCAAATGGGTCAGCTGCACCGGGCTGGAGCATATTGACTCTTCCCTGGCTGCCGGACGTGGCATTCTGCTGATCGGCATGCATTTTCTTACCCTGGAACTCGGCGCGCGCGTCTTTGGTATGCACAACCCAGGGATTGGCGTGTACCGACCGAATGACAACAAGTTGCTCGACTGGCTGCAAACCTGGGGCCGGATGCGTTCCAATAAAAGCATGCTGGATCGCAAAGATCTGAAAGGCATGATCCGTGCGATGAAAAACAACGACATCATCTGGTATGCGCCGGACCACGATTACGGCCCGCGCAGCAGTGTTTTTGCGCCTTTTTTCGCCGTTAAGGATGCGGCCACCACTACTGGCACGCATATGTTGATTCGCCTGGGGAATCCCAGCGTGGTGCCATTTCTGGTACAGCGTCTGCCCAACCGTCGTGGTTACGAGATGAAGATCATGCCGGATATTCGCGACAAATTCTCGCTGGAGAACGAACTCGACACCGCAATTTGCATGAATAAGGTGGTTGAGGAGAGCGTGTTACTGGCCCCGGAACAATACATGTGGCTGCACCGTCGTTTCAAAACGCGCCCGGAAGGTGAACCTTCACGCTATTAATGTGAAGCGGGACACACTACGTGTCCCGCCTCGCTTATCATCAAATTTTCCTTAATTCATGACATTATCCGCTAATATCTGGCGAAAACTGTACCAATCTGAATTAAAGCTCACGCATATTCTTAGGCCATTTAAATCTGGAGTCAGAGCTAACGAAAACCAGAAAATGATGGCATCTGGTGAAGCCCGCAGGCTATTAATAAACGCGTCCACCTCCATCTTATTGATTTATTCCCTTACAGCTAAAGAAAATCTTATCGATCACATCATAGGCCTGTGGATCTGAATTTTTTTGATTCCAGGCATATTCCTATTTAATATTGTTGAATTCTTTGAGTTCGCTAATCAATACAGAAAAATTAACTTAATTTACAAGGTATTATCTTAACACTTGCCTTACTTATTACGTTTCTAAAAAAGATACACCCTCCTTATATCTTTATGGAATTTGTTCGCAAAATCGATTCCAGTTAGTTTCATTTATGAGAGTTAGTTCAATAACTGCTCAAGAAAAATAAAAAGATTACACACAGCACATATACCGCAGGAACCCATAATATGAATAAAGGCATCTATTATTATGTGACGGTCAGTACCGATCAGGATAATTATCACCTGTTACACCGCAAAGAGTGTAAACGTCTGCCGGAAAAGGAGGATATGGTTTTTATCGGTACGCTCTATAATTTAAATCAGGCTTTATCGATTGCGCGTATTAATTTTAAAAAGGTGAAACCCTGTATTAAATGCTGTATTCGTTACTCTGCTCCTGTTATTCGTGAATCTGTACGCCCTGTGCTGCATTTTCCACAGAAGATGCACTGACCCGTCCGGGCGGATGTTTCACCTCATCCGCCCGGACGTTATTCCTCCCTTCCCTGCTCATTTTTCGTCTATCCTTCTCTGAAATCCCTATTCAACAGGCAAGGAGATCGCGATGAGCATGTTTACCACCTTAGAAGAAGCCATCGAAGCAGCGCGTGAGGAGTTTCTCGCCAGCCAGCCGGGGCTGGATGCGGGAGATGCGCTCGTCAGCCAGTTTGCCCTGCAAAAATATGTCATGCAGGATGGCGACATCATGTGGCAGGCTGAATTTTTTGCTGATGAAGATGAGCAAGGCGAGTGTCTGCCAATTCGTAGTGGCGAAGCGGCTCAGGCGATTTTTGACGGTGATTTCGAGGAAATCGAGCTACGCCAGGAATGGCAGTCAGAAAATACCCTGCACGAATGGGATGAAGGTGAATTTCAGCTCGAACCGCCGGAGGATACCGAAGAAGGTGAAGCCGCAGCGGCTGAGTGGGATGACGACAACAGTGACTCTGACCGCTGGGCGTAGACCTTATTCGTAGGGACCGTGATGGGCATCCACCGGTAACAGCAGCGTGTCCATCACTAATGACAGCGGCAAGTCGAGGATGGTCAGCATGCGCCATGCGCCATCACGCACATCCCACTGCACACCCGGGTAGTATTGATTACCGTGTCCCTGACCGGGCACGGTACGACTGATGATGCTGCCACACCCACTTAGCAAAATGATGGCGGCACCGACGACGGTTAATTTAAGGAAACGATTCACAACAATTACTCACAATGGACTGGCGTTATTTTAACCGTCAGCGCGGGTGAATAACTACACCTGACAGCGTAAAGATTGCGTTAGTCAGAACAGTCTTGCCCGTTAATCGTACTGCAACGATAAAAAAAGCCGCTATCGCGACACGATAGCGGCTTTTATCTCCCGGCTTAATCAGCCAGCATCACGCTTCATCAATGCTGCTGGAGTGCCAGTGGGTTTAACTTCAGCTTCTGATAGCTTTCCACCCACGGATGATATTTCTCAGCACTTTCCCACAAGCGCGTATGGACACGCGCCAGCACCACCGGATCGCTAATCAGCTGCAGGCGCTGTTCACGATTCAGTTTTTCTGGTGCATCGCTTAACGCCTGATCCACCCGGCAATCGCGCGCATGCTCCAGCAAGGTGCTGTGTAAATGGCGTGAGGTTGCCATGGCCGTCGCCAGCGCGTTAAATGCCGGATTAAACAGCGCATGCATAAAGCCGTTTTTCAGCGCACGTTCACGGTTCAATTGCAGGTAGTTGTCGGTATCCACCAGCTCTTTCGGCGGATCGTACTCTTCCGGGATCAGGAACAACTTCGCACGTTTGCTTTTCAGACCGATGGTTGCACGGCTCGACATTACAGACACGAACGGCGACAGAATCAGCGAGAAGACAATCGGCGACAGCCACCACAGGAAGTTCAGATCCAACAGGCCCATGCCCGCAGCCCAGACAATACCCAGCAGCATTTGCGAACCGTGACGACGGAAGGCTTCGCTCCAGGGGGTAGCATCATCGTCGCGCTGCGGAGAGTTCCACACCACTTCCCAGCCAAGGAACGCACTGACCACAAACACGGTATGGAACAGCATGCGCACCGGTGCCAGCAGTACCGAGAACAACATCTCCAGCAACAGCGAGAAAAATAGCCGCACTGCCCCGCCATACGGTTTTGCGCCTTTGAACCAAATCAGCACCACGCTGAGTAGTTTCGGCAGGAACAACAGAACCAGGGTGGTGGAGAACAGCGCAATCGCCAGGTCCGGACGCCACTGCGGCCACACCGGGAACAACTGCCGCGGCTGCAGGAAGTAGGTCGGTTCCATTAGCGTATGCACCACCTGCAAGGCGGTGGAGAGCGCCAGGAACATAAACCACAGCGGAGCCGAAAGATATGACATCACACCGGTCAGGAACACCGCACGATGCACCGGGTGCATCCCTTTCACCAGGAACAGGCGGAAGTTCATCAGGTTACCGTGACACCAGCGACGGTCACGCTTCAGCTCATCCAGCAGGTTCGGCGGCAACTCCTCGTAGGACCCCGGCAGATCGTAGGCAATCCATACGCCCCAACCGGCACGACGCATCAGCGCCGCTTCAACGAAGTCATGCGACAGAATCGAACCGGCAAAGGAGCCCTCGCCCGGCAGCGGTGCCAGCGCACAGTGCTCAATAAAGGGTTTCACACGAATGATGGCGTTATGGCCCCAGTAGTGTGATTCCCCCAATTGCCAGAAGTGCAGACCCGCGGTAAACAGCGGACCGTAGACGCGGGTAGCAAACTGCTGACAGCGCGCATACAGCGTATCCATGCCAGACGCTTTCGGTGATGACTGGATAATACCGGCCTTCGGATTCGCTTCCATCATGCGCACCAGACCGGTAAGACATTCACCGCTCATCACGCTGTCAGCGTCCAGCACCACCATATAGCTATAGTTGCTTCCCCAGCGACGGCAGAAGTCATCAATGTTGCCGCTTTTACGTTTCACACGACGACGACGACGGCGATAGAAAATCTTACCCGCGCCCCCGACATCACGCACCAGCTCCATCCAGGCTTTCTGTTCCGCAATAGCGATATCGGCATCGTAGCTATCGCTGAGGATGTAAACGTCAAAGTGTTCCGCATTGCCGGTACGCTTGACCGATTCCCAGGTCGCACGCAGGCCCGCGAAAACACGTTCCACATCTTCATTACAGATCGGCATGATCAGCGCCGTACGATGTTCCGGGTTCAGCGGTTCATCGCCTGACGTTGAGTAAGAGATGCTGTACTTATCACGGCCAATCAGCAACTGCAGGAAGCCCATTAGCGCGGTCCAGAAACCGGCGGAGACCCAGCAGAACAAGATGGCGAACAGGAACAGAATGCCGGTCTGCAAAATGTACGGCAGAATTAATTCCACCGACTGCAACCAGTTCTGGTTGAACAGCTCCATGGGATCGAGCAGCGTCCAGCCCTGGTACGGCAAAATGGTTTTCATGTACCAGGTGGCGATCACGGTCTGCAACAGCGTCAGAATCAGCAGCACATAACGACGCATCGAACCCACGTGACGCCACTTCTCTTCCACTTTCTGCTCTTCGTCCGTGGTGACGCGCGGCGCAGACTTACGCCCGCGCATCGAATCCCAGGCACGGGCAATCGGGTTGGTACGCCAGGCTTCCGGGAACATCAGCGAACGCTTCACCTTCGGCATCGCCTTCAGTATGGTGCGATCGAGATAATCCTTGCCCAGTTGCTGGCCGTCAGCCAGTGAATCTGGCCAGGCCATTTGCACACGGGACGACACCGATTTTAACGGCGCGTCATCCGGGCGCTCACTGGCGGCAACATCATGCCCCAGTGACGTATGAATAGCGTGGAACGCCTGGGCATTTTGTAGCGATGCACTCAGGCGGGCACGACCTGCCGCATCGAGCGGCAGGGCTTCCACGTAAGATTGAGGTGTAAAAGTCGAGTTATTCATTGGCAGGTAACTGATAGCTCCAGGTTTCCGTCAATGTTTTGTCACCGCTAACCAGCGCCGCACGCATTTCCGTCGGCTGCTTGTTATCTTTCACACGCAGGCGCAATACCAGACGCCAGCCTTTGGTCACCGGGTTGTAACGTACGCTCTGTTCAACCACTTCGGCGTTATTACCAACGCTGACCTGCGGGGCAACCTGGGTGTTTTCCGGCAGTTTGCTCATCGCTCTGCCGACAAAATCGACGGTAAAGGCGATGCTGCCATCCGGCTGACGCACAAGGTTTGACTGCTTCACATCACCCGCTGAACGCAGGGTATCTTTCACCCAGGCAACATCGTCGGAATGCAGCAGGTTTTCGTCACGGGTAAAGTGCAGACGATACTGGAAACTCATCTCTTTGCCCGGTTCGGCCAGTTTTTCTGGCGTCCAGAAAGCCACGATATTGTCGTTGGTTTCATCGGCCGTTGGGATCTCCACCAACTCGACATGGCCTTTGCCCCAGTCACCTAACGGCTCTACCCAGCCGCTCGGGCGCAGGTCATAGCGATCGTCAAGATCCTGATAATGGCTGAAATCGCGGCCACGCTGCAGCAAACCAAAACCTTTCGGGTTTTCGATGGTGAAAGTACTCACCGCCAGATGTTTCGGGTTATTCAGCGGACGCCAAATCCACTCGCCGTTACCGGCGTGGATGGAAAGCCCATTAGAATCATGCAATTCCTGACGGAAATTGCTCACCGGCGACGGCTGATTTGCGCCAAACAGGAACATACTGGTCAGTGGAGCGATACCCAGTTTGCCGACATTGTCACGCAGATAAATTTTTGACTGCACATCAACGGTCGACTCTTTACCCGGACGCACCACGAAACGATACGCACCAGAAGCGCGAGGCGAATCCAGCAAGGCGTAGATCACCAGTTGCTTGTCCTGCGGTTTTGGCCGCTCGATCCAGAATTCTTTAAAGCGCGGGAACTCTTCGCCCGATGGCAGCGCCGTATCGATCGCCAGGCCACGCGCCGACAGACCATAAACCTGGCCCGCCCCGATCACGCGGAAGTAGCTGGCACCGAGGAAGCTGGTGATCTCGTCGTTTTTACCCTTTTCGTTCAGCGGATAAAGTACTTTAAATCCGGCAAAACCAAGGTTTTTCACCGCGTCAGCGTCATGCTTGACGTTGCCGAAGTTGAAATAGTCCGGGTTGTACTTGATTTCACGTACCGTATTGGCCGTTACTTCGTTGATTTTCACCGGCGTATCGAAATACATCCCCTGGTGATAAAACTCCAGTTTGAACGGTGTACGCAATTTGCCCCAGTAAGCTTTATCGTGGTTAAACTGGATCTGCTGATAATCAGCATATTTCATTTCACGAAACTGAGAGGGTAAGTTGCTCTTAGGCGCTTCAAAGCTTTTCCCTGCCAGGGCCTGAGCCTGTTTTGCTACATCATCAAGGTTGAACGCCCAACTATTGTTCGCGTACAACGCCAGCAGAACTGCTGCACCAACCCAGCGCATCTTCATCAGTCCGGCTTTATTTTTCACTATATTCAGCACAT
The DNA here is from genome assembly GCF_002095535.1 of Pantoea cypripedii. Classification (NCBI taxonomy): domain Bacteria; kingdom Pseudomonadati; phylum Pseudomonadota; class Gammaproteobacteria; order Enterobacterales; family Erwiniaceae; genus Pantoea; species Pantoea cypripedii. Next base: position 1,627,532 of record NZ_MLJI01000001.1, on the reverse strand, counting down.
CCCCCCCTTTCGTGTGCTTAGATCAAACCCGCATATCTTAAAGGATTATTCGTTTTTCCGACAGCGTATGTAAACGAATGTTCCCTCTATTTGTAAGTGGAAAATGCGCTTTTCGGATTATTAAACGATACAGAATCTACTGATAGTATACCCTGTTTACAGCCGGTAGAATTTTACTCCGGCATAATCCGGTTTCAGGGCGAAGCCGGCCAGGACACAGACAATTGGATGCTTATGACTGCAGCAAAATCCGAACGCGAATATTTTCTCGATTCGATTCGAGCTTATTTAATGTTATTGGGCGTGCCTTTCCACGTTTCCCTGATTTACTCCACACAAAGATGGTCAGTAAATAGCCAGGATGCCTCCATGTGGCTGACGGTGTTGAATGATTTTATTCACGCCTTCCGCATGCAGGTGTTCTTCGTCATCTCTGGTTATTTTTCCTACATGCTTTATCTGCGCTATCAGCCGCAGCGCTGGCTGAAGGTCCGCCTGGAGCGCGTGGGCATACCGTTGCTGACCGCCGTGCCGCTCATCACTTTGCCGCAGTTTTTTATGCTAAAAAACCTCACGGACAAAGTAGGAGATTGGGACAGCTTCACCCTGTACCAGAAATACAATGCGCTGGTGTGGGACCTGATCTCCCATCTGTGGTTTCTGGTGGTGTTGGTGATCCTCACCACGCTGGGGATGCTCACCTTCCGCTGGCTGCGTAGCCAGCACCGTCAAATTGATTACAACCGGGTTGGCTGGGGCAAACTGACGCTGGCCCTGCTGGCGTGGGCGCTGTTGTGGTGTGTGTTCCGTCGTCTCATTTTTACCTTCCAGCCCAACTGGCTGATGGACGGCCTGTTCAGCACCGCCGTGATGCAAAGCCTGTTCTTCCTGCCGTTTTTCATGCTGGGCGCGCTGAGCTGGAAACATCCGCCACTCAAAGCGTTATTTGTCCGTTTTAATCCGGTGATGTGCTTTGGGGCAATCGCGGTGTTTGTCGCCTACAGCCTGAATCAACGCTTTAGCAGCGGTGATGGCTGGTTGTATGAAATCGACGACGTGATTTCGACCCTGATGGGCCTGTGCATGCTGAACGTCTGCTTCTGCTTCGGGCATAAACTGCTGAACAGCCACTCACCGCGCATCATGTATCTGGTGAATGCCTCACTGTTTATTTACCTGGTGCACCACCCGCTCACCCTGTTGTACGGCATTTTTATCACTCCGTTGATCAGCAACGATACCCTGGGCTTCTTCCTCGGCCTGTTGATGGTGTTTGGCGTGGCATTTGCGCTATATGAAATCCATCTGCGTATTCCGTTGCTGCGTTTCCTGTTCTCCGGGAAACCACAGCGCAAATAATCATCGGGCCAGCTTAGCTGGCCCGTTTTACTTACAGCAACCACTCAATCGGCAAGCGCCACACCAGCCGTACCAGCAAGCGCTGTACCCAGGTAGATTGCGGTTCATGAATATGCACCACTTCACCCGCCTCTTCCGGATATTCCACCCAGTTCACCCGGCCCCAGCCATCAAGTCGTAAGGTCCAGGCGCGATCGCGCATCCCCTGAATAAAGCGCTGATGGGTACGTTGCGCCAGCTCGTCACTTTCAATCACCAGCCCCATTTCGGTATTCAGCACCGCAGAGCGCGGGTCGAAATTAAACGAGCCGATAAAGACTTTACGATTATCCACGGTAAAGGTTTTGGCGTGCAGGCTGGAGCCAGAGTTACCGGTCAACCCACGGTCATGCGGGGCCTCGCTGGCATTGGCCTGCGGCTTCAGTTCATACAAGGCAATGCCGTGCCGCAGTAGCTTCTTACGCCAGCGCGCATATCCGGCATGCACCACGCTGACGTCATTGGCAGCCAGCGAATTGGTCAGCACGGCGATTTTTACTCCGCGCCGTTTCAGCGCCAGCAACTGCGCCACCCCGGCGCGCGTCGGCACGAAATAAGCCGAGATGATGTCGAATTGCTGTTGCGGCGTGCCAATCACCTCCAGCATACGCTGTGGCAGCAGGGAAGAACGCTTCGCTTTCCCCAGCCCTTTGCGTGGGTCATCGCTTAATAAACGCGTGGCCGCCCAGGTCATACTCAGCGTCCCTTCCGCCATCTGGCTGACAAAAGAAGAGTGTTCCAGCCGGGCCATATACCGCAACACCGCTTCGCTGTGCTGCCAGGCGGTGGGCAACCGTACCGCCTGACGTCCATCGTGATCGACTTCCACCACGCAGTGCAACGGCGACACCGCTTTGCTGTGCCAGTAACGATTGAAATCGTGCCCCACCTCCTCCACCACCGGGCCGATCGCCAGCACATCCAAATCGGTAAACAGGGGTTCATCGCCGGTACCAAAATACTCGTCGCCGATATTACGCCCTCCGACCAGGGTCGCGGCACCATCCACCGTCAGGCTTTTATTATGCATACGGCGATTGAGCCGGGCGAAGTCGGTCAGATAGCCGAGCATACGCAACGTGCGAAACGAGAAGGGATTGAACAGCCGGACAGAAATGTTGGGATGGCGCTCCAGCTCGGCGAGGGTCTCATCCAGCCCCGGAGTATTGTTATCATCCAGTAGCAGGCGCACTTTAACGCCGCGCTCTGCCGCGTCCAGCAGTGCGCTAAACAGCAGGCGGCCCGACATGTCGTTATGCCAGATGTAATACTGCACATCCAGCGTGCGCCGGGCCATGCCCATCAATAAATAACGTGCGGCAAATGCGTCCAGCCCATCGTTGAGGGGATGAATACCACTCATGCCCGGATGTGGCGCACAGCGGGCATCAATGATTTCATTGAGCCAGTTTTGGTCTTTTTCCGCAGAATCACGCGGTGCGGCTTCGCTCATACAGGATCCCTGAAACTCATCATATTCTTATTGTTGGAGGCCGCATCGCGCATCGCAATCAGAGGCGTCCGGTAACAGTTGCTGGCCCGCTGTTAATTTAGTCTAGACTTAGCGAAACGTTCTGCATTCGGCGTGCCCCGTGAGGAGAGGAAAATGGCGCAACACCCCCTTGTTCCCCCGTCCCCGCGCTATCAGCCCCGGCTGTTTCGCAGTTTTTTTCAGGGCAGTTTTCCCTGCTCCAGCGCCCGTCGCGCCGGTGGGCGACGCCTGGATATGGTGATCAGCAGCGGCCATGACATGCTGCTGGATAAAGATTATGCCGCCCTGGCGCAGGAGGGCCTGCGCACCGCGCGCGATGGTGCGCGCTGGTATCTGATTGAAGCCACCCCAGGCGAATATGACTGGCGATCTTTTCTGCCGATGGTGCACGCTGCCGCGCGTCATGATCTGCAAATCATCTGGGAACTGATGCATTTTGGTTATCCCGATCATCTCGATATCTTCCATGCCTCATTTGTCGATCATTTTGAACGCTTCGCGCGCGCGATGGCGCAGCTGATGCGTAATGAAGGCGTGGAGCAGCCGTTCTTTACCCCCATCAATCAGATCTCGTTCTGGTCATGGGCCGGTGCGGATGTGGCGTGGCTCAATCCCTACGCCAGCGATCGGGGTAAAGAGCTGAAGCGCCAGCTGGTGCGGGCGTCACTGGCGGCGATGCATGCGATTCGCGAGGTGTATCCGCAGGCGCGTTTTGTGCTGACCGATCCGCTGGTGCAAGTGGCGACCAATCCCGCGAATCCCGATAGCAAACCCTATGCCGATGCGCAGCATCAGGCGCAGTTCGAAGCCTGGGACTGGCTGGCCGGGCGTGATGCGCCGGAGCTGGGTGGCAGCGAAGATTTTCTCGATATTCTTGGTCTGAATTACTACCCGGATAACCACTGGTTTTTCCCCGGTGACCCGTTGCCGGATGACCATCCCTCACGCCTGCCGCTGCATCGCCTGCTGTTGCAATGCTGGCAGCGCTATCAGCGGCCCTTGCTGCTGGCAGAAACTGGGGCGGAAGGCGACGCCCGTACGCCCTGGCTGCACCATGTTTCTGCCGAAGCGATGCTGGCACTGGAACAGGGGGTGGCGCTGGAAGGGATTTCGCTTTATCCGGTGGTGGAATATCCAGCGTGGGCTGACGATCGTCGTTCGCCGGGGCCGTTATTTGGTCTGGGGGATCCCAATGGCAATCGCACGCTACATGAAGCGTTGGCGCTGGAGTTACGCAGTCAGCAGATTAAGTGGCAAAAGCGGCGGCAGGATTAGGATTGCTGGGTTTCGGCGTTTTTCGGGCCGCAGGTTTGCACATCGAGAGAACGGTCAGCAGGATGGCGCACATCAGTGAGCCAGGTCATGGTAAAGAGGAATACCACGCCAATCAGACAGGCCGAAAGCAGGCCAATTATGGCGATCAGTTTGTCATCTCTGGATTCCATCGACATCTCCTTGCAGGCTTCCGATACCCGTTGCAACAAGCCTTAGCTCATCCATAACGTCATCATCAGGACAAAGATTATAAGGGTAACCGAGGTCACTGCAAGTACCACAATGGCAAACTGCGCATCGTCCAGCGGCTGGCGCAAAGGTTCGTCGTGATCGTCGGGTGGAGCAGGTGAACTCATGTGAACTCAATAAAAATAAGGGAAACCAGCAGCAACGTTACCGCTCCGAGTGTAATGGAAAGCAGCCAAAGATGAAGAATTATTTCAGCGCGAAATGAAAACGGGGCGCAATCGCGCCCCGCTGAGGGATTAAAAGTCGTAGCTCATGCTGACTTTTAAGGTGCGCGGATCGCCCTGCGTCAGGTAGGTCCCTGAGTAGTCGATATTCGCCCAATACTTCTCGTTGGTGACGTTTTCCACCGCCACGCGCCAGACAACATCATTCTGGTTGATCTTCGTGCGGTAACGCAGACCCAGATCCAGCGTGGTGTAAGCCTCAATCCGTTTGGTATTGGCGGAATCCGCCCATTGCGGGCCGGTATGGTTCAGCAACGCGGTCGCGGTCAGGCCATCGATCGGTTTGATATCATACTCGGCACCCAGCGCGTAGTTATAACGCGGTACACCAATCGCCTGTTTGCCGTCGTACTGGCCTTTTGCCGTTTTCACCATTTCCGGATTAATCCAGGTGGCGCTGGCATTCAGACGGAAGCCAAGTACCGGCTCACCGAACACATTCAGCTCCGCACCACGGTGGCGCTGTTCGCCATTCATAGCATAGACATTGTTGCTGTCGAGAATGCCCGATGGCTGTTTGATTTCAAACAGCGCCAGGGTGCCCCCTACGCGGCCAAAGTCACCTTTGACACCGATTTCATTCTGCTTCGAATGCGCAATACCGGTCACCGCACCGTAGTTAACCGCGCTGGTCGGTGCCGTTGAGCCGGGCTGCAACGCTTCGGTGTGGTTGGCATACAGGGAAATCGACTGCCAGGGTTTGTACACAATGCCGTAAGTCGGCATCCAGCGGCTTTCGGTATAACGCGAGCTGACGTCTTCCGCCTGGGTGTTGTAGTTGTAGTTACGCACCCAGACTTTCTGATTGCGCGCCCCGAGCGTCAACAACAGGGTGTCGTCGAATGCGCCCAGCGTATCGCTCAGCAGGTAGCCCTGAGTACGAGTGCGTGCCGTGGTTTTCGGATCGTAGAATTCGCCACCCGCGAAGGTCGGCGTCGGACGCGCCACATCGACCGGATCGTAGATGTTGTAGTTGTAACCAGACAACGACATGCGATAGGCGTTTTTCGCATTGGTGGTCAGCGCGGAGTAGCCAACGTTCACTTTATGCGAAATCGGCCCGGTATCGAAGTTGCCACGTACCCCGAGCATACCGCTCATATTGTCCTGACGACGGTTGGTGTCGAAGGTGTTGATCGACACATCACCTGCGGTATTCAGCAGTTTTGGCGTGGCATAGTTGCCGATTTCATGGGCATGCTGGGCACCCAGTGCCGCATACGCGGTCCAGCTATCGGTGAGGTCATACTCCGCTTTGGCCATGCCCCATTCGTTTTCGACATTGCTGAACACCCAGGGCTGGCTGTAGTTAGTGGAGTTAGAAGGCACCGCGGGCAGCGAGTCAACGCCACTGATATTGACGCCCATGCGGCCATCGTGGAACGTCTTTTTCTGGTAGCCAAAATCCAGCGAGGTGCGCAAACGCTCGCCACGGTAATCGAGACCGATGGACGCCGCTGTGGTGCGTTTTTTCTCACCATCAACCCCGGTTTCGCCTTCGCGGTTAACCGCGTTGAAGCGCACGCCAAACTGGTTGTTATCACCGAAACGGCGACCAATATCGAGGCTGCCCCCCACCTGCGAGGACGAGGTGTAATCAACCCCCACACGGGTCAGCGGGGTATCGTCCGCATGTTTCGGTTCCAGGTTGATCAGGCCACCCACACCGGTGCTGGCTGCGCCGTTCAGCAGGCCGTTAGCCCCTTTGAAGATTTCAACGCGATCAATCAGAGAAGCATCCATCACCTGACGCGGCACCACGCCGGGTAAGCCGCTAAACGTCATATCATCGCCATCGAGGCGGAAGCCGCGAATACGGTAACTTTCTGCGAAGTTGCCGTAACCTTTGACGTTTTGCACCGTGGCATCATTACGGATGACGTCGGCAATGGTTTTTGCCTGTTGATCCTGAATCGCTTTCGAGGTGAAGCCAATCACGTTGAACGGAACATCCATCGCGTTCTGCTCACCCAGCATGCCAAGACGGCCACCGTGCGCGATCTGTCCATCAAGATAAGCCGGGACTAATTCGTTCCCGCCAGGTTTGAAGTCATTCTGTGGTGTCGCCACCACAGTCAGCGTTTTCTGTTCTTTTTTCGCCGCATCTGCGGTGGTGTTGGTGGTAGCAGCCATCACTGGCAAACAACCGGCGCTGACCATTACAGCCAGTAGCGTCGGTTTCAGTCCGGGATTGAAAGGCATTCTGCGCATGGATACCCCCTAATGCAAAGCAAACTGATAATCATTATTATTGCGGTTTGCGATTATGCGGACAGCGGTGCTGAATGCAAGAAAATTCCTGGCATTTCTTTACAAATTCCAGACGTAAGGGAGGATTTGCGCGGGGATTCCCAGCAGGGTGCACATCATTGCACAATAAATCGTGCCGCTACGGTGGTGTGCGATTCGTAACGGCGCAATGTATTGTGCGGGGCTGGCGGTTATCTATCCTGCCAGCGGCGAAACACCAGCGAGGTGTTAATGCCACCAAAGGCAAAATTGTTCGACTGGATATACTCCGTCTCGATGTGACGCACGCCACCCATAATGTAATCCAGCGCACCACACTCCGCGGCGGGCTGTGTCAGGTTGAGCGTCGGTGCGAACCAACCTTCACGCATCATCTCAATACTCATCCACGCCTCCAGCGCACCGCAGGCTCCCAGCGTGTGACCAAAATAACTTTTCAGCGATGAGATCGGCGTGCTGGCACCAAACACCGCCGCCGTGGCCTGGCTTTCGGCAATATCGCCGCGATCGGTAGCGGTCCCGTGCGCATTAATATAGCCAATCTGATCCGGCGTCAGCCCGGCACTTTGCAGGGCACGTTCAATGCAAATCTGCATGGTTGCCTGTTGCGGTTGCGTGATGTGTGCCGCATCACAGTTGGTATGAAACCCCACCAACTCGGCATAAATGGTTGCGCCACGCGCCTGGGCATGTGGCAGCGATTCCAGAATCAGCGTGCCCGCCCCTTCGCCAATCACCAGCCCATCACGCTGTTGATCAAACGGCGCTGGCGTGGTGTGCGGCGCGTCATTGCGCTGGCTGGTGGCAAACAGCGTATCGAACACCGCCGCTTCGGACGGACAGAGTTCTTCTGCCCCGCCCGCCACCATCACCGTCTGATAACCGTGACGAATCGCTTCCCATGCATAACCAATCGCCTGGCTGCCGGAAGTACAGGCGCTGGAAGTGGGGATCACCCGCCCGCGCAGACCAAAAAACAGTCCGGCATTGACCGCCGTGGTATGCGGCATCATCTGCACATAGGTGGTGCCGGTGATATTGTTGGTGTGTTTTTCCGTCAGCATGGTGGCAAATTCACTGACCGGCCCGGTGCTGCCTGTTGAGGAGCCATAGGCAATGCCGGTTTCACCATTGGTCAGCACCGGGTTACCGATCAACCCCGCCTGCTCCAGCGCCAGCTCGGTGGCCCGCGTCGCCAGCAGCGATACCCGTCCCATGGCACGGATACGCTTGCGGGTGTAGTGCTCAGGCAAGGTAAAATCATCCACTGGCGCACCCAGCAGGGTATGCAGACCGGCGTAAACCTGCCATTCCGGCATGTGGCGCACCGCGTTTTTACCCTGCTTCAGGCGGGCGGCCACGGCGGGCCAGCTCTCGCCAAAGGCGGTGACCCCGCCCATTCCGGTTACAACCACGCGCTGAATCACAGCATCCCCCCATTGATTGAAATCACCTGCCGCGTGACGTAACCGGCGATATCCGACATCAGATAACCTGCCAGCCCGGCCACTTCTTCCGCTGCCCCCATGCGTTTCATCGGGATCAGCTTCAGCGCTTCATCAATCACCTGTGGTTCCAGCCCGGCCATACCGGTGTCGATCAGTCCCGGCGCGATGCAGTTAACGGTAATTTTGCGTTTCGCCAGCTCAATCGCCAGCGCTTTGGTGGCACCGATAATGCCTGCTTTTGCCGCGCTGTAATTCACCTGGCCGCGATTCCCCATGATGCCGGAGACCGACGATAACGTGATAATGCGTCCCCCCTGGCGCAACCCAATCATCGGCATCACACAAGGCTGGATCACGTTATAGAAGCTGTCGAGATTAGTATGAATCACACTGTCCCACTCTTCCTCAGTCAGTGCCGGGAACGCCGCATCCCGCGTGATTCCGGCATTACTGACCACGCCATAGTAAGCACCATGCGTGGCAATATCCTGCTCCAGCGCGTCCCGTGTCATTTCACGCTGCGCCACGTCAAACTGCAACGTCCGGCCGGATCCCCCCGCTGCGACCATCTGTTCCAGCGTGTGTATCGCCCCGCTGGCATCACGGTGATAATGCACCACCACATGGAAGCCATCCTGCGCCAGGCGCAATGCAATGGCGCGTCCAATTCCCTTACTCGCCCCGGTCACTAACACGCTACGCGTCATGGTGTTCTCCTTGTGCTAATAATCGTTGTAATTCGTCATCATCCGGCTGCCAGGTATTCAGCCGTCCACTGGCCAGGCACCGGTCTCCGTGGCGGATTTCTCCTTCAAAACTGCCAAGCCGCTCATCGCGCATCAGCAAATGCATCGCCACCTGCAAACTTGCGCCTGCCGGAAAGGTGGCCGCCGCCGCGCGATAACCGCGTCCGCCCAGCAGCATGCCGGGGCGAATCTGCGTCACGCCCTGCTCACGGGCATGAAACCCCGACCACACCCCCACCGTCTGCGCCATAATCTCCACACCAAACCAGGCAGGCAGTTCACCCTGGGGGGTAAGAAACGGGCTCAGTACGCCCTCGGGATCAATGGTCACCCGGCATATCACGCTATCGGCGGTGACGCTGATAACGCGATCCAGCAGCAACATGGGTGCGCGATGCGGCAAATACGCCTCTGGCGGCAAAAAATCAGCCATCGATTCGTCCTGTAATCAGGCAGGTATTGTTCCCGCCAAACGCAAAAGAATTGGAAGCAATCACCGGCCGCACCAGCGGGGTCGGCACGCTAATCAGACCGCAATCCGGCAGCGTGGGATCGCGTTCGGATTGTGAAAAATCCTGCGCGGGCAGCGGCAGCTGCTGCTCCAGCAACAACAGCGACAGCGCAGCTTCAGTGGCACCCGCCGCCCCCAGCGTATGGCCGGTCAGATGTTTGGTAGAACTACAGGGGACACGATCGCCAAACAGGCGATGAATCACCGCCGCCTCCACCTGATCGTTAAGCGGTGTGGCGGTGCCGTGCAGGTTGATATAGCCCACCTGTTCGGGGGCTAAACCCGCCTGCTGCAAGGCCATGATCATCGCACGCTCAGCGCCGATGCCCTCCGGATGCGGGGCCGACATATGCCAGGCATCCGATGATTCGCCCACCCCCAGCAATGCCAGCGGCTGCGGTTCCCGCGTCAGCAACAGCAACGCTGCCGCTTCACCAATCGAGATGCCATCACGATCGCGGCTGAATGGCGCACATTGCCGTTCCGATAACGACTCAAGGCTGGCAAAGCCATTAATGGGCATACGGCTCAGCGAATCGGCGCCCCCCACCAACGCCACATCCGCCAGACCGGCGGCAATCAGGCGTTCACCGCTGATAATCGCCCTGGCGCTGGAAGAACAGGCGGTGGACAGGGTGTAGGCCGGGCCATCCAGCTGCAAAAAATCGGCCAGGAAGCGCGAGGGATCGCCCAGTTCCTGCATCCGGTAGTCATAACCGGCTAAGCCCACGCTGACCTGACGATCGCCTTCATCCACACCCGAGGTGCTGGTGCCGAGCACCACCGCCACCCGATCGCGGCCATATTGCGCCATTGCGGCCTCCAGCGCCGGGCGAATTTGCGCCAGCGCCGCCAGTAGCAGCCGGTTATTGCGGGTATTGTGCGCCGCCAGCGCCTGCGGGATGGCGGGCAGCTCGCCCTGCACCTCCCCCAGCCAGCAGCGTTTAGCTGCCTGCAACCAGCCATCGCGCGGTTGCATCCCTGGCGCTGCGCCCAGCTGCAATTGCGCGGCGATCTGCGCAGGGCTGTTGCCGAGTGCGTTGACCATGCCGTAAGCCGAGATATAAATCATGATGCGTCCAGGGTTTGAATCTGAATCTGATAACCAAAAGCCCGTTGTTCGATGCTGATGGGGTCACGTTGCCCGCCACGTTGCTGATAATGAATCAGCGTCACCACCGTGCCGGAAGGATCGCGTAGCTCGCGCCGATCGCCGATATCCTGCAACTGCCAGCCGCTGGGTAACTGCGGCTGCCAGGCGCTAATCGGCCAGTGGCTGAGCATAATATCGGCCAGCACCTGGCTGGCTGGCGGCATCTCCGGCAACGCCATCATCTGTTGAGTATGGACGCCACTGGCGTCATAGGTGACGCTGAACAACCGAATGCCGAGCGACGACAATCCGGCGAGGCTGATGTGCTGCTCATCCGCCGCCAGCAACACCAGCAGCGATTGCGTTTTACCTTTGTTATGGCCGGTTAGCAGCTGTTGCTGCTGAAACGCCGGAGAAATACCCGGTGCAGGCAAGGTGACGCGGACGCCCGGTTTAAGCCAGGCGGTTGGCCGGTTGGGTTGTGCCGTCTGTTGCGCACAGCCGCCGAGCAGCAGGCTGAGCAGCAGTAAAATCAGGCTTTTCTTGATCATGGTTTTCTTTTCCCTGCGGCCAGCGGGGCCAGCAAAAATGCGCAGAAGATACCGCTGCACAACACGGTGCCAAAGCTACTGATGGCCGCTGTGCTGCTGAATACCAGCATGCCCAGCGTCAGCAACGTGGTCATCATCGCCAGCGTCACCGCAAGCATCGAGGTCAGCGGCGTACCCCGTGGATTGCTGAAAAACAGCGTGTAATTGATACCGATCCCCAGCACCAGAATCAGCGCCAGTAAGGCAAAAAGGTTGAGCGTCGCACCGATCCAGCCGAGCGTAGCCAGCGCCGCCGCCAGCGACAGCCAGGACGGTAGCGCGCTGCGCAGGCCCGCCTTCAGCCCGAGGCGGATAAGGTAGCTCAGGGTAATCAGCAACAGCGCCAGCGCCAGTAAACCGCTCAGCAGGGTGCGCCAGAAGGCAAACAGCTGATCGTAGCTGGTTTTGCGATCAACCCAGCTGACTCCCTCCTGCTGCATGGCCAGTTGCTGGAGCGCGCCACTGTTGCGTACCCCTGACACCGGCACCAGCACGCTGCTGCGACCATCCGGCAGTGACAGCCAGAGCAAACGCCAGCCCTCGCTGAGCGGGCTTGCCAGCCAGTTTTCCGGCGTCACCGGCATCGCGCGCAGATCGGCCTGCGCTGGCGTGACGCCCGCCTGTTGCAGGCGCGCGGCTATCGCCGGGGCCGCCTGATGCAACAACGCCACATCCTGTTGCTGCTGCGCCAGCGAGTTGAGCGGCAGCAGGCGATAACCGGACATATCGCCGCGTTGCTGCGCTTGTTGCAGCTTTGGTGCCAGCGCGCTGAGGCGTTGCAGGGTTTGCTGGGCATTATCGCCCCACACCACAAACCAGGTTTGATCGGCCTGCTGGCCGGTGAGTTGCGCCAGCTGGCGATCCTGCGCCAGCAACTGCGCCGGAGCGCTTTGCAGATGAGCAATATCATCGTCCACCCGCAGTTGCAGAATGCCGCTCAGCGCATATATCGCCACCAGCGCGGGCAGCCCCCACATCAATGCGCGATTGCGCCGCCATGCCGCCAGCCAGCGCGCCAGCCACACCATACCCGGTACCGGGCGCACCGGCAGACCACGCACCAGCCACGGATAAAAACAGATCACCGTCAGGCAGGATGCGCTCAGGCCACTGGCGGAAAACACCGCCAGCTGCCGCAGGCCGGGAAACGGGGCCATTAACATCAGCAACCAGGCAATGGCGGTGGTGGCAAGCGCCAGCAGCAATGTGGCGCGGACTTTAGCCAGGCTTTGCCACGGTGTGGCTTGGTTGCCATGCACCATGCGTTCGGTCAAATAGTAAAGGGTGTAATCCGCTGAGATCCCGACGATGCTCAGGCTCATTACCAGCGTCGTCAGATGCAGTTCACCGAAGCACACTAAGGTCGCCACCGTCCCCGCCACCGCGCCAATCGCCACCGACAGCGCGCACAGTGCCAGAGGACGTAGCGAGCGGAACACCAGCCAAATCAGCAACAGCAATCCCCCCAGCGTGACGCTGCCGAGGGTTTCCATATCGTGTTGCGCGCGCTGGCTGGCATCATTGCTGAACAGCACCGTACCGCGCGTCAGCAACCGGGCATCTGGCCAGCGGGTTGTCAGCTGCTGCTCCAGCTGGTGCAGCGCGGTTACCAGCTGATGGCTTTGCTGAATGCTGAAGGCATTGCTCGCCAGTTCGCCATGCAGGAAGTACCAGCGGCGCTGCTGCGGGTCAGTCACCGTCAGCCAGCCATTACGCAACACCATTTTGCTGGCATTTTGCTGCAGGGCCAGCTGCGCCCCACGCACCAGCAGCAGCGGATCATGTTGTAATTCCTGGCTGCTGACGCCCGCAAAGGCGGAAAACAGCTGCGCCAGAATCCAGTCCGCCTGCGCCGTGCCGCCATGTTGCAGACGCGCGCGCGTGGTCTCATCGATCAAGCCATTACGATGCTGCCAGGCGAAACTGCCCCAGCGTTGCATCTGCTGATCGTCCATTACACCGCTGACCTGAGTCAGCATCGGCAGCGCCTGCAACTGCGCCTGCCACCAGGCTGCCGCGGCCTCACCGTCCTCACCGTCGGTGCTGACCAGCCACACCAGTTGCCGATCAAGACGCTGCATAAACGCCTGCTGGATCTCTGCCGGGGCCTGGCCGAGATTCTGCTGCGGCAGCAGCGCCAGCACGCTGCTATTGATCTGGCTGCGCGGCAATAGCAGCGCCAGCGCTATCGTCAACGCCAGGCATATCAACAGCCACAGCCGCGCCAGGTTTTTTTCACGGAGCCACAGCAAAACGCGCGCGCTCCTCATCGGTCAGATGGCCGGGTTCGGTACGGGTATCGCTCAGGGTGATTTCTGTCTTATCCCCCTGCTTGTCATCGAGGCGGATTTGCTGAAGAAACTCGCCCCCCTGCAAATCGATGCGGTTAAAGATTTTATTCAGCGGTGCCGCTTTCGGTAGCAGACCGAGCTGCCAGTGATCCTTACCCTGCGCCTGAAATTCGAGGGTGAAATTCTCCCGCAGCACTTTCTCATCGGCCTGAAATAGCGCACGCAGCAGATGGTTGAACTGGAACATTTGCGGATTGCTGTCGGCGGTGATCACCTGGGGCGGCTGGCCGCTGATGCTCTGCACCATGCGCCGGTCATCCAGCAGCAGAGTCATGGGAAAAGGCGTGTTCTGCTGCCACCACAGCCCCTGCTGCTGCGCAATCAGCAATTGCCCGCGTGACACCAGCGGTTGTGCCATTCCGGCAATGGTCCGCACCTGAACGAAGTTGGCGCGGATCACCGGCTGGCTGGAAAAGCGCTGTTGTAGCTGGTCGAGCGTCACCGCGCTGACGCTGGCACTGCACAGCAGCAGCAACATAGTCATCAAAAAACGTTTCAAGGTTGGACTCCCAGGCGTGCAAACAGAATGGCAGGCGAGACGAAACACATCTCCTGCGTGGTCTGGTCCACCGCCACCTGAATGGTGTGCGCTTTGGTGGTCACCTGCCCCACGGCGTTACGAATGATGTAATCAATGCGCAGGCGGTTCTCATATTCAGTAATCGCGGCGCTGACGCGGAGGGTCTCTTCACAGCGTATCGGCAGACGGTATTTCACCCGTGCATCCACCACCGGCCAGACATAGCCGCTGGCCGCCATTTCGCTGTAGCTGTAATTCACGCTGCGCAGCAGTGCCTCACGTGCCGCCTCAAAAAAACGGAAATAGTGGCCGTGCCAGACCACGCCCATCGGGTCGCAGTCATGGAATGAAACCACTATTTCCACCTCGGCGCGGTGCTTAATCTCACTCATCGCGGTTCTCCTCAGCCGGTAACGTCCAGAAATCGTAAAAATTAAACCAGTCCAGCGGGGCCAGAAACGCATAGTGCTGCAAGCGTCGGGCATAACGATCCACCGTCTGTTGCAGGGCCTGTTGACGAGTGGCACGCGGCAGAACTAACGGGGAGGCAAAGGCTTCACAGTGCACCCGCAATCGGCCCTGTTCACGCAAGGCAAACATCAGCAGCACCGGACAACGTAACGCTGCTGCCAGTAAAAACGGCCCCTGCGGAAAGGGGGCGGGCAGGCCGAGAAAGTCGCTCCATATCACGCGTCGTTCACCGCCGCGCTGGCGATGCACGGCAGTACGATCACCGACAATTGCCACCCATTCCCCCGCGTCCAGCTTCTGTTGCAGCAGAATCGCGGTGTCTGGCCCGATATCCGTCACCGGCATCAGATTGACACCGGCCTGCGGCGCAATGCTTTCCAGTACCGTTCGAAAACGCTGGGCATTGTCGGTAAACACCAGCGCATTGATCACCAGGCCGCTCACCTGCTTTGCCATGGCGCGGCAGGCTTCGATATCGCCGAGGTGTGAAGCGAGGATCAGATGGCCCTGGCCTTCAGCCGCGCGGATCACCGCTTCGGCACCGGACGCAAAATCGATATCGCGTCCCCAGCGCAGATCACCACGCCAGCTCGCGACCTTATCCAGCATGCTGTCACCAAAGCGCAGGAAATGACGGTAGCTACTGAGTGGCGCGGGCAATACCTGATTTTGCTGCTGCGCGCAGTGCCGTACCCGCGCCAGCCACTGTTGCGATGCCGTACGCGCGCGTCGTCCGCTAAGCCAGTACAGCGCCACCACCGGCCATAACAACAGTACAAATGGCAGCCGTCCGGCACGTCGATAGAGCCACAACATAAAACGCAGCCCCCATTGCCCGCGACGTTCCGGTGTTGACGACCAGTGGCGCGCCTCACCACGCTGACGCAGCAACTGCGGGATACGTGGCAACATGCCGAAGAACAGACGGGTATGCATCCATGAGATGCGCAGGTTGTCGCGCAACGCATCAAAATGCGAGACACCGCTCGGCGGATAAGTGACGCGCGTCGTCAGGAAACGACTTGGGGTGCCCTGCCAGTAGAGACGCACCATGATTTCGGTATCAAAATCCATCCGCTGACCTGGCGGCTTTCGATCGCACAGGGCCAGTGACGGCTCCAGCGGATAAACGCGGAAACCACACATACTGTCTTTCAGCGACAGGGAAAGGGTCTCGATCCACACCCAGAAATGGGTGATGTAACGACCATACAGGCGCGATTTGGGGATTGAGTCATCGTAAAGCGGCAGCCCGGAAATCAGGCACTGCGGATGGCGACGCGCTTCGTCCAGCATCCGTGGCGTATCTTCCACCTGATGTTGGCCATCGGCATCCAGTTGCAGCGCATGGCTGTAACCTGCCGCCGCTGCTACACGCATCCCGGCGATCACCGCAGCGCCCTTCCCCTGGTTTTCAGCTAAGCGGTGAATACGCAGCTGCGGGGCTTTGAGCGCGTCGATTTGCTGCCGGGTCTGCGCATCGCTACCGTCATCAACAATGATGATCGGCAAATTAAACGGCGCCAGGCGTTGCAGCACCGACGCCAGCATCGCACCGTGGTTATAACAAGGGATCAGCACGCAGGGGGTAAAAGGCGCATTTAACACAGGCGGATCTTCCCACTGCTGGCGACCGGCGTGCCGTCGTCGGATAACAACCGATATTGAAAGCTGAGCACGGATTTCTCCGCCTGCCAGTTGATATGCAGTTCCAGCTCGGCGTCCGGCAGCACCGGTTGCTGAAATTTTATGTTCTCGATCGACGCAAACGCCTTGCCCGGCACCAGACGCGTCAGGCCGTAGTACAGCACCCAATCGAGTTGCGCCACGCCAGGCAGAATCGGCAGGGAGGGAAAATGACCGCGAAACCACAGCAAATCGGCAGCTACATGCAGACGCAGGGTCAGTGCGGTAGCCTGCTGCTGAGCATCAAGTTCAACCGGCAACATGAAAAAGCTCCTCAATTTGCGGCCAGGCGCGCTTGCTTTGCGCGGTAACCGGAATGGTTGTGACGACCCGCCAGTAACGCGGCATGGCTACCGACTCCAGCCAGGGTTGCAGCGCCTGTTTCCATTGTTGTTTACGTTGCGCCAGCATGGCCGGATCAAGCGGTTGCGCTAACGCCAGCACCACGCCTATCGCCTGGCGTCCATGACGCTGAATCACCAGCGCGGCGGCATCCTCAATCTCCGGCAGAGCCAGCAAACGGCGTTCAATCTCGCTGAGTGACACGCGTTTATCTTCAATCTTCACCACACGATCCTGACGCCCCGCCAGCTGAAAATGGCCGGATTCAAGTTGTATCAGGTGATCATCCAGCAACCAGCCATCCGCAAGCTCCAGCAGTGGCGAGAAGACGCGCCAGCGCGCGTCATCCTGCTGTCGCAGGCGCACCTGCGGAAAACATTGCCAGGCCACCTGTTCCGCATCCAGCTGACGCCAGGCAATGACGCCGGTTTCCGTACTGCCATAAATTTCATCCACCGGGCAACCCAGGCGCTGTTGCGTGTGACGGGCATCAGACCAGGCTAATGCGCCACCGGCAGAGATAATCAGCGCACAGCGCGGCAAATTGAGTGACGGGTCCAGCCGACGTAAAAAGGCCGGGCTGCTGATAAAGGCATAGCGGTGCGCCGGGGCAAGGTCCGCCAGCTGTTCACTGTACAAAAGTTGCTGCGCGGCAAAGGGTAAACCGAGCGCCATCGGCAGCACCACGCGAAACGTCAGGCCATACAGATGCTGGTGACTGACGGAGGCCACCACATGGCACAGCCGCAGTCGATCCCCCCACAACGCCGCCAGCCACTGCGCTTCGGTGTCCAGCGCCTGGATTGATTTCACCACAGGACGCGGGGTGCCGGTCGATCCGGAGGTAAACAGCACCAGCGCGGCATCCGGGGCGATGTCCGTCAGTTCAGCGTCAGCCTCTGCACCATCCCAACGCAGATGCGGCAGCGTCAGGACCAGCGGCATATCACTGATCACCCCGTCGAAACAGCCCGTCATCTCTTCCAGCTGCGCCGCGCGACAATGGCCAGGGATGACCGGGGTTTTCCCCGCATGCCACACCGCCAGCAGTGCCACGGTGAAGTGATAACTGTTGTCAAAGCACAGCGCCCACTGCTGCTCCGGCAGCGCCCGCAGCCGCGTGCACAACGCCATCACCTGCCGCCGCATGCTGGCTAACCGATGTTGCTGCGCGCCCTGCCAGGCAACGACGCGATCTTCCGCGCGCAGACAATGGGCGATGGCCTGAGCTTTCATGCCTGTTTCCTCATCCGCTGACGCAGCAACCATTCGCTCCCCATCAGCGCCCCCATCAGCAGATAGCTGATGCAACCATTCCATAACGTCCAGAGCCGGAGATCCGCCAGCAGGCAGGTCATCAGCGCCACGCCGCCATTGAAAACAAAAAAGCCGCACCACACCTGGGTGACCCGTCGGGTATAGCGCACCGCACGCGCCGGGAGCTGCGGTTCACGCAGGCGCGCAATGCGCTCCACCAGCGGCATGCCGCGCCACAGCGATGAGGCAAACAACAGCAACATCAGGGCGTTGACCACCACCGGATACCACAGCAGCAGATGCTGCCCACGTAACATCAGGCTGGCGAGGCACAGCACACTGCCCACCAGCGCCATCAGTAATCCAATACGCGCCATTGCGCCGTGCGAATGACGCAGGCTCCAGACACGCAGCGCAAACAGCAAGGCCAGCAACAACAACAGCAGACGCCATTGCGGATAAGTCAGTGCCAGCCACACCAGCAACGGCCAGGCGAGCAGCGCAATGCCGTTCAGCAGACGCAATGCCGCTCGCATTGCGTCCTCAGGCTTCGCGCGTCAGTTGTGCCACCGCATCCACCACATCCTGCACGGTACGCACCGAGCGGAACATTTCCGGGCTGAACTTGTGACCGCTGCGCTTTTGCAGATGCACCACCATATCGACGGCATCAATGCTGTCGAGTTCGAGGTCTTCATACAGACGCGCATCCGGGCGGATGTCGTCAGGTTCAATTTCAAACAACGAGGTCAGCAGCGCTGCAACTTCCTGGTAAATCTCATCTTTATTCATCATGCATACCGCTCTCAGGCTTGCTGTTGTTCAATAAACGCGGCCAGCGTGGCCACGGAAAAGAAATGCGCGCGCAGCCGTTCACTTTCTGCGGATAGCTGCACGCCGAAGCGATTTTTCACCGCCAGACCCAGTTCCAGCGCATCGATGGAGTCGAGTCCCAGACCCTCACCAAACAGCGGTGCATCGGTATCGATATCGTCCACGCTGATATCTTCCAGATTTAGCGTGTCGATAATCATGTGTTTAATTTCGTTGATCATGGCTTGCATAGCTTAGTTGGTCTCTTCAGGAGTCAGAGCCTGTTGCAGGTGACGCGTCAGGTGACGTGCCGCCAGTGGCTGCGCATCTTCATGCGCTTCATAAAAGCGCTGGCTGGCAATACGTGATTGTACGCGTACAGTAAATAGCGGTTTAACCGGTGGAATCTGATACCAGCGGCTCTGCTTATCCAGCATACGTTGGGTGCAGCTGATATGAACCACGCGCAGATCGCATCCGGCACGCACGGCGATATTGGCCGCGCCCCGTTGTAATTTTAGTGGCTCGCCGTAACGAGTACGGGTGCCTTCGGGAAAAATCAGAATGGTATCGCCACGTGCCAGACGCTGCTGGCTCTCGGGCAGCAGCGTGGCGGCCTCGCTGTTGATCAGATAATCCGCGGCACGGATCACGCCACGCAAAAAGAAGTTATGTTGCAACTCGGCCTTCACCAGGCAATCCATCTCGGGTAACACCGAGGCGATCATCACGTAATCGATTAACGAAGGATGGTTGGCAACAATCAGGCAGCCACGATCCTGTTGCAGCAACTCAGCTCCGTCGATGCGATAGTCATAGACGCCCACCCAGCGGCAAAAGCGCAAAAAACAACGGAAACTGCGGGCGATGCTGCGCCGGGCGATCTGACGGCGACGCGCTGCATCACGCTGCACCAGCAGCAACAGGTTGAACCAGACCAGCGACAGCAACAGCCCGCCGACGCTGAACAAAGTAAAACTGACGGCCGTCATCAGCAGCCGCCAGTAATAATTCCAGCCGCCGCCACTGCGCTTAATCATGCGCACGCTCCCACACCCATTCATGCCGTTCTCCTGGCACACAAACGGTGTACTGCTGTGCGAGCAGACCATGCAGAAACAGTAAACTTTGCGGCAATGATGCAGGATGGCCTGGGCGTTGTGGCCGAGCCTGACAACGCCAGTCGTCACCACGACGCAATAACAGCGCCACCGCATAAGGGGCATTGAACGGCATCTCTGCCAGCCAGGGGCGATAATATTCCGGTACGAGGCCGTCGAAATCCACCAGCATCACCTGCTGATAACCGGCCTGATGCAGTGCCGCCACTTCCAGCAACCCCTGCTGGAAGCTATCCATCCCCGCCGCCAGCGAGGTGGATACCAGAGGCTGACGTGCTGCAATGGTCAGGCTACCGACGGCAGAGTTATGGACGGACATGGCGAAATCGGTAGGGGAAAGCGCCTGCTGCTGTGCCAGGGCTTCAAGTATGCGCAGGTTGCGCTCCAGTTCACCGTGACGGCTGGTAAACACCACCGCATCCACCTGCTGACGCGCCAGCAACGCCAGGCCGCACTCCACCGCAGCACGGCTGCCGCTGCTCAGACGGCGCGCCGTCATCATCGGCAAAAATTGGGGTTTCGCCATCGGCAGAGTGGCATCAATGTGCGGAGCCTGGCCAGCCCAATGCTGCCAGGCGCTGAGGGTATCAAGGCCAGGTGCCAAAGCGTGCCAGTCGATGAGTGTGTAAGCGAGTTTCATACCTGCATTCTTTTTATAAGCCAGAGGGAAGGTCAGATTTTGCTGGTGCGGCATCCCTTCCCTGCCTGGTTCCGGTCATCCGCGGTGACGGATGTCTGCCGATTAAAGAAGGCGGGCAACTGACTAATTCTATAACCTGGTGGCAGACCTGCACGCAGACGCGCTTATCGCGTCGCCAGTGCCGCCAGTGCCGCCAAACGCAGCTGGATGTCCTGATCGAGGTTATGTACCCAGCGATTGTAATTACGATGAATCTGACCATTCGCCGCTAACAGGTTCTGGCTGCCAACGTATTGAATGCTGTAAGTTTGTGCGCTGTAGGTCACCCGGATTTCTGCGGTGTGGCCACGTTGTGTCAGGCGGCCATTGATCACCCCCGGCCCTGCCGATGTCATCACCCACTGACGGCTGAGACCCGCTTCAATAATGGTGTTTTTCATCTGGTTGTCGCTGTAGCGCTGGCTCAGCGTTTGATTGATCGCCGCGATCGGCGCAGTACGAGAGACACAACCGGTTAACAACGTCGCCGTGACCACCAAAGCCACGCCCCATGTTTTCATCATCATTTCCCT
The DNA here is from genome assembly GCF_002095535.1 of Pantoea cypripedii. Taxonomy (NCBI): domain Bacteria; kingdom Pseudomonadati; phylum Pseudomonadota; class Gammaproteobacteria; order Enterobacterales; family Erwiniaceae; genus Pantoea; species Pantoea cypripedii. The sequence goes on along the minus strand of NZ_MLJI01000001.1, from coordinate 1,606,483 downwards.
TTTTTCCCCTGTTATGAGCAAACCCTTCGCCCTCTGGCGCGCTGAGAGTAATGCCGCATGGTGCAAAAACAAGAGAAAAAAGCATAAATCACTTTATTATCAGAATGTACTCACGGAATATCAGATAAGTCTGTGATTAAACCGGAATATCCACCACAAAATAGCGCGGATGCATGATGATCAACCTTTCCAGCCATCCCCCAGATCGATGATGCGCTTTGCCACGGTTATAACGTCCCCAGCCGCGTCAGCAATTGCTGCAACACTTGCTCGGTGACCGCCAGCGCCTGCGGGTCGATATCCGCCAGCAACTGGGCGCGTAGCGTATCGGCCTGAGTTTTGACTTCGGCGAAAGCAACGTTGCCCTGCTCCGTCAGCATCAGCAGGCGCTTGCGACGATCCTCCTGGGGCTGGACACGCGCCAAAAGTTGCTGTTTCACCAACCGATCCACCAGTGGCACCACACTGGCCTCTTCCAGGCCCAGCAGTTGCGCCAGCGCTTTTTGCGTCGGTGGTTCATTTGCCGTTGCCACCGTGGCGATAGCCATCCAGCTACTCATACTCAGCCCGCTTTCTTTTAAACGACGGTCAACCGCCAGCCGCCATGCGTGCGCGGTGAGATGTAATAAACGGGAGAAAGGTTGTGGATAGTCAGTCAAAGGATAGTTACCTAATGGTTAGGTACCTAACTAAACAGTACCGTTATTATACGCAGACCCGGTTGCGAATGAAAAGCACCCACTCACACGCCAGAATCCCTCAATAATTCACGCTGATCATTGTAGTGCGAAATTTGACTAAAACAGTGAAGCTGTACAGCCTTGTTGTATAAGTTTTGCGAAGTAACCGTCTATTTATCTGGCTGTAAGTTAAAGAATGGCACAAAATGTTCATGATTTACCTTGTACAAATTGATGGTCATTGTATAAGTTTATTCCCCAGGGACTGGTTAACAGTCCTGTAACGAATGATGCACGTTGTGCCGCCTCTGCAGGTGTTGTGGATTTCCACCTCCAAAGGTGTTTTTTTGTGAGTGAGATGACATTGGGTCTTTCACGCCTGTCCGCGTGAGAGTTTTATCATCGCCGGTCTGATACCCCTTATCAGACCGAATTCAGGACTTTACACATGCAAAACGCCGTAATAAGCCGCGATCAGGCCATCGCGCACTATTTCAATCTGGCGAGTGAAGGTGCAGACAAGCAAATGGCCGTGTTTGGCCAAATCGTTGCTGAAATCCTGCAAACCGGTATGCCAGTCACTAATAAGGCGATTATTTCTGCCCTGATTGCCCGGCTTGAGCAGGAAAATGATGAGGCCCAACTGGATATTTATCGCCAGTTGCTGGAGATCGTCGTGCATAAAACACCGGATGATATCTCGGTCTGAATTACGATTCCATGGATGGAATCCCCCTGCCTGACGACAGATTTAGTCTGGCATCCTACTGCATTGACCGGTAACATCCCTTTCCCTGTCTGTTTCTCATCTGGTTACTGCCTTACCGTTCGGTAAGCGCAACATAATAAAAGAGCCTGCACAATTTATGAGCCATCTAACCGAAGATCTCACGGTAAGCCGCGTATTACGCTCGCCTGCCCTACTCACCCGTGAATGCCTGGCCGGGATCATTACGGCACTGGCCCTGATTCCTGAAGTCATCTCATTTTCCGTGATTGCGGGTGTCGATCCTAAAGTCAGTCTCGTGGCGTCAGTGGTGCTGTGCCTGACATTATCCCTGCTGGGTGGCCGCCCGGCGATGGTCACCGCCGCCGCCGGATCGGTGGCGCTGGTCATCGGCCCGATGGTGCACGCGCATGGCGTGGAATATATTCTGCCAGCCGTGGTGATGGGTGGCGTGATTCAGATTCTGTTTGGCCTCGCGGGTATGGCGCGCATGATGCGCTATATTCCGCGCTCGGTGATGATTGGCTTCGTCAACGCGCTCGGGATTCTGATTTTCTTTGCGCAGGTACCCCATGTCTGGGGCCAGTCTGGCCTGGTGTGGGTGTTGTTCGCCGTTACGCTGGCGATTGTGCTGTTGCTGCCGAAAGTGCTGAAAAGCGTCCCCTCCCCGCTGGTGGCGATTGTGGTGGTGACCGCTGTGGCGCTGCTGCTGGGTTATCGCGTGCCAAATGTCGGTGATGAAGGCCCGATGACCGCCGGATTACCGGGTTTCACTACGCTGCTGGTGCCGCTTGACCTGCAAACGCTGCAAATCATCTGGCCGACGGCGCTTAGCATTGCCTTTGTTGGCCTGATGGAATCACTGCTGACGGCGAAACTGGTGGACGATATTACCGACACCCCATCCAGCAAACGCCGCGAGTCCTGGGGACTGGGCATCGCCAATATTCTGGCCGGTTTTTATGGCGGGATTGCCGGTTGTGCCATGATTGGCCAGACCATTGTGAACGTGGAACTGGGTAAAGCCCGCACCCGCGTTTCCACCGTGGCCGCCGGGCTGGTTCTGCTGCTGCTGGTGACCGGCCTGAGCCGCATTATGGCGCAGATCCCGATGGTGGTGCTGGCGGGAATTATGATGGTGGTGGCAGTGAAAACTGTGAACTGGCATAGCCTGCAACCCACGACACTCAAACGCATGCCGTGGTCAGAAACGCTGGTGATGGTGCTGACCGTCGCCGTGACAGTCTGGACCGGTAACCTGGCGCTGGGTGTGTTAGTTGGCGTGATCCTGGCCATGATGCTGTTCGCACGCCGCATTGCGCATGTGATTCACGCCGAACGTCAGCTGAGTGAAGACGGTGAGCAGGTCCATTACACCGTGCGTGGCCCGCTGTTTTTTGCCAGCAGCAACGACCTGTTCGAACATTTTGACTACGCGCACGACCCAAAATCAGTGACGATTGATTTGACCCATGCACAGGTCTGGGATGCCTCCAGCGTCGCGGCGCTGGACGCCATTGAATATCGCTATCAACGTCATGGTGCCACCGTAACCTTTATCGGGCTGGATAACCGCAGCAGTGATTTCCATCGTCGCCTGACGGGGACGCTGGGGTAAGTTTTCGCATAAATAGCAGGGGCCAGCCGTGTTACCACGCTGGCCCCTGACGTTTTATGATGTGATTACAGGATGGTGACGTGGATCCTGTCTTCAATCAGTACTTCCGATTGACCACTGCTGTGGTAATCATGATAAACCTTGCCATCTATGGTGACGGTGCCGTTATCCTGCCAGTTATCCGCCCCACCGCTGAGTTCAACGTTGCCATTCTCGCCAGTGACGAACAGCGCATCATGATTTTCGCCTTCCACCTTATCCAGCGTCTGATTATCCACTTTCAGGGTGTTGTTGCCGTTGGACATATCAATGTTGTGCATATCCTTCAGCGCATCCACCAGATTGGCCAGATCAACGTTCTGATGATCGCCATCCAGCAGCAATGCAATACCGCTGTCATCGTGATGGGTTGCTTCATCAACACTGAACGCACGGGCCGCTGGCGTGGTATCGTCCACCACCGGTGCATCATGGCTGTTATAAATCACATACACCTGGCCATTGAATTGATCGTTGTGTACATCAGGATTTTTATTGGTAAGTGCCACACCCAGCTGCGAAGGTGCGCCCACAATCAAATCCGGCTGGCCATCCCTGTTCATATCAACAACATCCACTGACCAGCCAAAAAACTGATTTTCAACGCTGCCGTAATGCACTTCCCCCCAGCCGTTGTCGAGTATGGTCTGAATATCGATCTGACCATGGTTGGCTTTCAGTGCCTCCTCATAATCCTTTTCATGGCCGCCATAAACGATATACACCGCACCGACAACTTTGTTGTTATTCACCGCCAACGGATCGCTAATGACCAGATCTTTGACGCCATCGCCATTGAAGTCATAACCGCCAACTACGTTGAGACCAAAACCCTGCTGGCTACCGGGATGATTGGTACTGATGATGCCGTAGCCGTATTGGGTATCGAAATCCTGAACCGTCCCGTTGACCCCAATATTGATATCGCCCTTAATCTTATTGGCATGCAGCACCCATACCTTGCCATTGGTGGTACCGAAATTATCGGTACTGGAACCAATCGCAATGTCCGTATCGGTGCCATTACTGAACCCGCCAAGATTGGCAATATTATGGTTGTGCGGAATTTGTTCAGCCCCACCGCCATCGGCAATCGGGCGTGCATTGATTTCATTTAACTTACCCGCACCGATGTTATGGATGCGGATCAACTGGCTCGGATCCACATCAGCGATTTTGAAGCTCGCAGGTAACCCCCCTTCTGGCATTTGATACAGATACCAGGTGCCTTGCCCGCTACCGCCCTTCACCGTGGCCTCCGCATCCTGAATGGCAAGGTACTGATGTTGATCGCCGACAATATCCCCCAGCATCTGCATATCGGAGCCGAAGTTGTAGTTCTGGGTCGAACCGTTGGCGTCGGTGTAATCTTCATAATCGATATTACCCACCACCATGCCATCCGGTGTGGTCATCGGCACCCACGGAGCATGCGGAGTCCCGTTTGTCGGGTCGGGTTGTAGCTTAATGTTCCCCCATTTTCCGCTTTCAGGATCAAAGGTGACGGTGGTAATCACCCCCTGCTCACCGCGCGGAGCGGAAATGTCACTGATCAGGAATGTCAGCGTACCATTCGCGTTAGCAACGGATCCCACGTTGAAGCCAAAATATTTCCCCCAATCCGTATCAGTCATCATAAAGCCATGAGGACTGTGACCACCTTCAGCATTAGCAATCTCTTTAAGATCGAAATTATTCGGCAATGGTTCATGAACGAAAAATACTTTGTCATGCCAGTGTGAATAAATCGCCACCCAGCCACCATCCAGCGCTTTGATGCCATAACCCATCAGATCACTGTCATCCCCATTGGCATTAGCCACGGCACTGCTGTTGGTAATAATGGTGCCAATTTCCGGATGAGCTTTGAACAGCGCTTCCATGCTGGTACTTTCGGTAATCATCCAGGCAAACTCTTTTGCAACTGCGTAAATTACCCCCTGATAATTTGCGCCTTTAGCGCCGTTCAGACCCCCTCTGGGCGCGGTGATATAAATGAAGTCTTCGGTAGTGGTAATGGCATAACCAAAGTTGTCCCCGGTTCCCTCTCTTTCTTCAGTAAAAAGGACTACGGGCGCCGAGGGCAGTACCGTCCAGCTACCGTCTGCACTGCCGTTCAGATAACCCGGTCCCGATTCGTTAGTCGCCTGATCCACCACCACCGCGCTGATATGATGCGGCCCGGTATCGAGCGGATGATCCTTATCAGGGGTAAAGCTCCAGCTCCCGTCAGGATCGACTTTCACGTCACTGGCAATAATCTTGCCCTGATCATCCTTAATAGTGACCGTCACTGTATCGTACGTGTCATCATCCTTGAGGGTGACCTGCCCGCTAAACGTTGGCGTAGCATCGGTTTTTTCTGAGTCAGTGACGATGGTGGTGCTGCTGTTGTTGGTGGTATCCACATGGAACACCGGCACCGCCGTTTCGCTATGATTGCCAGCCGCATCCACCACCTGAACCTGCATGTGGTCATAGCGACCATCAGCCAGATCAGGTACCTGGGTACGCCACGCCCCCTGATCATCTGTTTTCACCGATATCAACACGTTGCCATCCTTATCGAGGATGTTTACCGTGCAATCGGGTTCCGCTGTACCGCTGAGCGTCGGCGATTTATCGTTGGTCACGCCATTGGCCAAAATGACTTCGTTGGTCTGGTCATTGGTGACCACGATATCGGTCGCTGGCGCTGGAGGAACGGTATCCTGGGTGTAATCCACCGGGCCGGTGGTGGCACCTAAATTCCCCGCAGAGTCGGTGACGGTCACGCTAATATGGTGTGGCCCCTCGCCCAGACCGTTGTCCGGGGTAAAGGTCCAGTTACCTTCGGCATCAACGGCAACTTCGCCTAATTGATCTTTGCCGTCTTTGATGATGACCTTATCGCCTGGTTTCGCACCGGTAACATGACCACTGAAATGTGGCGTACTGTCGTTGGTAGGATGGTTGCGATCGACGATCTTCTCATCATCGTCGGTGATCTTCAGGGTGCTGGTGCCCTCTTCCGGCTGAGTATTCTGGTCATACTCCACCGTGAAGGATGGCGTGCCTTGGTTACCCGCCTCATCGGCGACCGTCGCAGTGATTTTGTGTGGGCCATCGCCCAGCTCGGGATCCGGGACAAACGTCCAGTCGCCATTTGCGTCGATTGCGGCTTCGCCCAGGATCTTACCGTCGTCCCTGACGATCACCTTATCCCCCGCCTGCGCACCGTCTACGTGGCCGCTGATATGCGGAGTGCTGTCGTTAGTCGGCTTTGAGCCATCAATCGTCTCGTTGGCATCATTGGTGATGCGGATGGTGCTGACGCTGTCCGGAGGCGTGGTATCGACGTGCAGATCGACCTGTTGTGATGCGCCACTGTTACCCGCTGCATCCTGTAATTCAGCGCTAAGCTGATGCTGGCCCTCAGCCAGGTTATGATCTGGCGTATAGATCCAGTGACCATTGGCATCAATGTCCACATAGCCCAGCACCGTACCGTTATCCTTAATGACCACACGATCACCCGCCTCTGCACCGGCGACAGTACCGGTAATCGTCGGCGTGGCGTCGTTAGTGATGCCATGGGTAATCACCGATGGATTGCCCGGATCATTGTCGTTAACCAACTGAAGATCAGACAGTGTGCCTGGAGGTGGCGTGGTATCAACATTGACCGCCATATCGGATGAAGTGCTGCCACCTCCGGGATGGGTGACATCCACCTGCAAATTGCTGTCGCCTTCCGCCAGCGGGACATCCGGGATGATCTGCCAGTCACCATTCTCATCAACCACGGCAGAACCAATAACATTGTCGCCATCTTTAATGGTGACGGTCATGCCGGGTTCCGCTTTACCCTGAATAGTCGGGGTCGCGATGTTGGTGGTATTGCCAGTGATGCGATTGCCATCCTTATCGCTGATCGCAATGTCATAGGCGGGATTGGGCTGGCGATCGCTGCTGTCGTTGCCTGAAGGTTTGTCCGATCCGCTACCATGATGTGACGCTGCTATCACCCCGCCAGCAATGGCTGCGGTGGCGAGACCTGCTGCCGCTGCCGCCCAGCCACCGGACATGCCGAATAGACCCGCAGCGCCTTTATCGTCGTTATCATCCTGCTGCTCGGGTGCTTTGACATCTGCCACCTGGGCAGAGAGACTGCTGTCGCCTTCCTGAGCGGGCATCGCTTGCCGGGTACTGCTTTCACCCTCTGTCAGCGCGCTGACCAGCGAAGCATCGCCAGCTGATGACCAGCTATAGCGATGTCCCTGATCGTCTATGCCATAGATTTCCGGCGGTGTCTCCTGCGCATAGTAATCTTCAATCAACACCACGGGATGCTTACCCTGTTCGGTAAAAATTTCCAGATCATCACCATGACGGACAAACTTCAGGCTTTTGATGGAAGCGATGTCTGCACCTGCTTTAATGCCAATCTGGCCATGCGGTGGTGACTGGATAGTTAATTGCGTTAACGGCTCAACTTTGATGATAACGTTATTTTCGCTGGCGTTAATATTCGCTGCACGATTCACTAAGTCGTCCGTTGACGATGAATATGTCATATTAATTTCCCGGTGTTGTATTTTAGCATTCTTGCTGTGCTAAAGCACAGGATTAAGGTCTATCTGAAATGTCGCTTTATTAAAGGCAAGCAACTCGGAGGATGATAGATGTTGAATTAACACAAATATATATATCGGGGCAGCTATATACGTGAAAGAGTCCTGATAAAAGCCTCGCCATCAACTTAATAAACAACCACAAAAAATAGATAACAGACTGAAAAATAAAAATATAAATCACAAAATCAGGATCGCATCCAGATCTCATAAATTAATCACAGGAATAAAGTCAAACTCCCTATTATTATCCCCCGCCAATCTTTTCATCCCATGCCAGTACAACTTAAAAATAAAAAAATATAGAAAAGAAAAATAAAGGCAGATGACATTACCATTATCCAGGATTAGAAAACCTCATTATGAAAGAAAATAATAACCCGTCATCTTCTGCACTTCAGGAAAAAGATACCTTACTCTGCGCTATAACCTGGCTTGTCAGACACCATGGAAAATCGGCCAGCGAGGACGTGCTCTATGCGGGTCTGCCGCGCGGGGAACGCCTGGCTCCCGATATTGCCATGCTGATGCTGGAACAGGCTGGGATTCAGGCGGGATGGGTAGAGAGAGATATTCTGACCGTGTCTGAATCGCTCTACCCGGTCATCCTCGCCATGACCAGCGGCGAATATGTCATCCTGCTGGAAAAACATCAGGGACGATACAGCCTGCTGACGCCCACCAATGGGACCCTGCGCCATGTTTCACCAGAGACATTGGCTAATGAGACTACAGGTTTTGCCTTGCTGACAAAGTTAAAGGTTCAACCTGCGCCCCGTGGCGACCAGGAAATTTTGCCTGATAGCGATCGGTCAGGACATTGGCTCTTTTCCAACCTCTGGCGCTTTCGCCAGTATTTCTACAGTGCCGCACTGGCTGCGCTACTCGCCAATGTGCTGACGTTATCGACCACATTTTTCACCATGAATGTCTATGACCGGGTGGTGCCAACCGGGGCTTATGCCACGCTCTGGTCACTGGCAATCGGGGTGTTGATCGCCATTACCTTTGAATTCATCGCGAAACAGATAAGAACCTGGCTGGTCGATTCCGCCGGAAAAAAAGCCGATTTGCTGGTGGGTTCGCTGCTGTTTCGCAAAACGCTGGCGATGCGCATGGAGTGCAAACCCCGCTCCGCTGGCTCGTTTGCTAACCAGCTACGGGAATTTGAATCGGTCAGAGATTTCCTCTCTTCGGCTACACTGGCGACGCTTTCCGATCTCCCCTTCTGTCTGCTGTTTATCAGCATCATGTTTGCCATCGGAGGGCCGCTGGCGATGATTCCTTTACTGGCAATCCCGGTGATTATCATTGCTGGTGTCGCGATCCAGTGGCCGCTGTCACGGTATATGCAAGAGAACATCAGTGAGATTTCGCAGAAACAGGGATTGGTTATCGAAACGATCGTCGGGCTGGAAACCCTTAAAGCGGCTAAAGGTGAAGGGGTGATGCAAAAACGCTGGAATGATTTCAGCGCGCTGGCGGCGGCATCGTCCATGAAAACCCGCTATCTGTCGAGTCTGACCAGTAATTTTGTCAGCTACGTGCAGCAGGTCTGTACCATTCTGATCGTGCTGTGGGGCGTGTATCTGATTCATGCCGGGGAAATGACCATGGGCGCATTGGTCGGGATGGTGATCCTTTCAGGGCGCTCGTTATCACCGCTGGCTGCCGTGGTTGGCCTCGCCATTCGCTTCCAGCAGGCAAAAACCGCCTTACATTCCCTGAATCGACTGATGGCGATGCCGACAGAGCGCGATAAACAGGCGCACTTTTTACCTGCACCGCCGCTGAAAGGGGAAATAGCACTGCGCCACGTCGGTTTTCATTACCCCAAAACCGGTCTTCATGATCCTCAACCCATTCTGCATCCGTTAAATATCAACATTCGACCAGGTGAACGCGTCGCCATTTTAGGCAGTATCGGGAGTGGTAAATCGACGCTGTTGAAAATTCTCGCCCGCCTCTATTTGCCCACCCAGGGTCAAATGACGATGGATTCCCTCGACGTCAACCAAATCGATCCCGCCGACTGGCGTTCCGCCTGTGGTTATGTTTGCCAGGATAATCGCCTGTTTCAGGGAACGTTACGGCAAAACATCATTATGGGAAATCCTGCCGTCAGTACCGAACACTTTTTACAGGTGGCGACATTAACGGGCATTGATGCTATCGCCCGCCGTCACCCCTCAGGGTACGACATGCCGGTTGGCGAAATGGGGCAAGGGTTGTCAGGCGGGCAAAAGCAACTGGTCTCTCTCGCCCGCTGTTTACTGCTTAATCCCTCGATTTTACTGATGGATGAACCCACCAGCTCAATGGATAGCACGTCAGAAGCGCAGTTTATTGCACAACTGAAGCAAGTCATCCAGCAGAAAACCCTGGTGATTGTGACCCACCGCGCGGCGGTGCTGAGCCTGGTTGAACGCATCATTGTACTGGAAGACGGAAAAATTCTGGCTGACGGCCCCAAGGCCCCGATTCTGGCCAGGCTTTCCCAATCGTCACTACCGGCCACATCCGGACGTAAGGAGGCGCCCCATGCGTGAGAAAACCCAGCTCCAGCCGACTGATATGCCGTTTCTCGACGATCTGCAAAGCGCGATTATTCTGCAGAAAACCCCAAAAAGCATGCTGGTTTTGTGGCTGCTGTTGTTCGTGGTCGTCACGGCTCTGGTGTGGGCGCATTTCGCCGTGGTTGAAGAAGTGACCAAAGGTGAGGCCAAAGTGATCCCCGCCAGCCATGAACAGATCATTGAAAGTTTTGAGGATGGCACACTGGAAGCACTGTTTGTGAAAGAAGGCGACCTGGTGGAAAAAGGTCAGCCACTGCTCAAACTGGATTCAACACGATCAGAGGCAAATTATCAGGAAGAGTTGTCCAAATCCTATAGCCTGAAAGCGGCAATCGCACGCGCCAGAGCGGAAGCCTATGATTTAACCTTAATTTTTCCCGAGGCAATTAAAGACTTTCACACTCTGATTCAGGATGAAACTCAGGCCTATCAGACCCGACGCAAATTGCTGGAGGAGAGCATCAGCTCCCTTTCACACAACCTGAAGCTGGCGGAAGAAGAGGTCAATTTGTCAGAACCGCTGGCGAAACGGGGATTGATATCAGACATGGAGATCCTCCGCCTGCGGCGACAGGCAAATGATCTCCGGCTACAAATAGCCGACCGCACCAACAAGTACCATTCCGACGCCAACAGCGAGTTGACCCGGCTGGAGTCTGACCTGGCCCAGGTCGAGGCACGGCTGATTGGACGCAAAGATGTGATTAAGCATGCGCTGATTACTGCTCCGGTCAGAGGGACGATCAACAGTATCAAAGCCACGACCATTGATGGCGTTATCTCGCGCGGCGAACAGATTATGTCTCTCATCCCGTCAGAGGATAATTTGCTGCTGGAGACCCGCATCAAACCCACCGAAGTCGCCTTTTTACGTCCTGACCTGCCCGCTACGGTAAAAATCTCCGCCTATGACTTCGCCATTTATGGCAGCCTTGACGGCGTCATAGAAAGTATCAGCCCCGATACCATTATTGATGAAACTAAAGCACGTTCGGGCCGTGAGGATGCGACCTATTACCGGGTTTATATCCGCACCCATGGCACGGATTTACATGTCAAAGATAAAAGTTTCCCCATTATTCCAGGGATGACCGCCAGCGTAGAGATCAAAACGGGTGAAAAAACCATCCTGTCTTATCTGCTCAAGCCGGTTTTAAAAGCGCGCGAAGCGTTCAGGGAGAGATAAAACATGCGCAAGGCAATGATTACGCTATTGATGCTGACCATCAGCCGTGCGGGTATCACCGCACCCGTTACTACTCCCATGACGCACGACACGACGATGAGCAACGCGACTCGCGTCTGGCTGGCGAAAACCGTCAATCAGGCGTTGGATTACAGCCCTGAAATCCGGGTTGCTGGCGCTGACAAACAAGCCGCCGACTTCGACATTGACCGGGTAAAAGGTGCGCGCTGGCCCCAGGTTCAGCTCGGCACGACGGCACCGATGGCCTCTTTTGGCCGTGGCAACCACACGGGGAATAATCATCTGGATGACAGCAGCCTCTCACTGAATGTCACCACCACGTTGTTTGACTGGGGGAAGAATCGCGAAAATATTGGCAGCGCCACACAGCAGGCTAACGCGGCAACGTACCAATATGATTATCAGCAACAACAGATTGCTTACAACACGCTGAGCCAACTTATCGAATTAAGTCGCTACCAGCAAAATCAGGAAATTACGCAAGCTTATGTGAAACGCATGCGCACCCTGGTCAATATGCTGGTGGAAATCACCCAAACTGATGCAGGAAGACACAGTGAGTTGGTGCAGGCAAGAGCAAAGCTGTTGGCGGCAGAAGCCAGCATGCAGCGGGTCACTGACCAGCGCAGACAAGCGGAGATCACACTGTTCCGTCTGACCGGAGAACACGTCAGTTTACCGGATAATTTCGACTGGACGATGCAACCCATTCCCACTTCACTGGTGATCAGTCGGGTAGATAAACACCCTTCATGGCTAAAGGCACAGGCAGAAGCTGAATCTGCGGTGCATGATGTGGCGGCAGCGGAAGCCAGCACGCTGCCACAGCTTAATTGGGTGATTGCTAAAAACACCGCCAAAGACAGTTATGGCAACCCTGGTCAGTGGTACACGGGACTGAATATTCAGTGGAATGCTTTCACCGGTGGAGCGGAAAAAGCCGCTATTCAGGCATCATCGGCGCGGGCATCGGCCAGGAAATCGCAGTTCGCCCAAACACGCATGGATATGGAGTATCAAATCCACAATCTCAGCCAAAACAGAGACGCTGCGGAGATACAAAGCCGCGAATACCAAAAACTCAGTCGGGAAACCGATAGGGTTAGCAAAATTTACTATGAGCAATGGTTACGGTTGGGAAAACGCACGTTACTTGATGTTTTAACCGCTGAAAATGATTGCTACAACAACCATATCGCGACGGTAAATGCCCGGCATGATGCCTATAGCGCTAACGTTAAGCTTGTAACCACTGCCAGTATGACCTTTGAGTGGTTTGGTTTGCGCGCAAATAAGGGCGGAAAATACTAAATCGTAAAGGGGGGAATGCCAGCTTTTCGTTCCTGGTAGCGAAAGTGAACCAGGCTGACATCCATGGGATCCAGAGATGTTATTCAGGGGCTCAGAAATGAAAAAAGCTTATCTAAACAATAGTTAATGTAGGGATTGAACTACACTTAGTATGATCATTCTGTTTACTCTTTGAGCCGATGCCGCCCGGCCTTAATGGGCGCTCAGGGTGAGAAGGTCGATTTCAGCAATTTCTATCTCGAAGACAAAGGGTTGAACCATGATTCAATCAGCCAGTGATATTCAAAAACGCAGCGACGAAAAACGCGGTATTAAGCCCAAAACCTATAAGCTCCCTTTGAGCACGATCGCACGGATAGAATCGCTCGCGAATCTGAAAGGGATTTCCCAGGGTGCAATTATTACGGCAGCCATTGATATTTATGACCAGTCGCTAAAAAGCTAACCACGGGCCGCCATTGTGCGGCCTTTTTGGCCATGCTGACGTCTCTCACCATGCCGTCAGCCACAGCGATAACTGATTTCTTCGCTGACTAACCTTTGGCCTTCTTCCGTCAGTCTTACCTCGTAATAACGCGTAATATCCGTTGGGTAAAAAACAAATTCCACCAGCCCATCCCGTATCAGGGGAGCCAGACTGCGACAATTAACCTCCCTGTGTTTATGGCTTCTGATATCGTGCCTGACTTCATACCCCATTGCTTTATCACCGCGTAACAGGAACTTCGTTCCCTTTTGCATGCGGTGCAGGACGATCATTTTCTCCTGAGAAATAATCATTGAGTTCCCCCGGCAAAAGTTGCACATAGCGGTCAATCATGTTTCCCAGCAATACCAGCACTCATATCACTGGTGTGAAACAGTGCGATGTGTGACACGTCATGGTCTTGTCGTGATGTGTAACAACATTGTTGCCGCATCTTCCGCAAAAAGGCCAGGCTAACCCCCCTCGAAATAGGCTGATAAATCATTAGGCGTTTTCCTGGTTTTTTGTCGATGTCAGTACACAGGGGGGTTGCCAGATGAGCTATTTTGCGAAGTCAGATCATTTGACAAACGTGATCATCGAATGTGATCGACTTGTTTCATGATGCTAGATTGTGCCCTGCCCGGTTCATTTCTTTCCTGACGTAATTTTGCAAAAGGAATTCTTATGACTGCACAACACACCATCCCCTCTGCAGGCCTGTATGTTTCAAAGCAAGACCCGTCTGTCAGACTGATTGTGACCGACGTTATTGTCGTTGATGAACAACAAGAGGATGCAGGTGATATTTTTTATCTTGTTTACGCCAATCATGACGATGATAAGGGCGATATGTATGAACCTGGGTATGAATTACTGCCGGAAGAATGGCAGGAATTCACCAAACTGAACCAACTGGAATTTATTCCTGAACGGGAAATGAGCATCGCTGAGTTGCGCCAGCTCCTGGATGGGAGCTAGAGCAGAGACCGTCAGTCAACGGCTCTCCGGCTGAACTGCCCCTCGAAAGTTGGACACCCAACGATCAGGGGTGGAGTGACCTCGTTACTATCACCCGCGATCAAAATCCATTCACTGACAGGTGAAAAGATAGGGTATACGCCATTGACGCATACTTTATCGGTGATAAAATCACCTCTGCTATACGCCATTGACGTACAAAGGATGTACTTAGATGCTATTTATTGAGACCCCTATTTTTACGGAAGATGTTAAGGATCTGCTGACTGATGATGAATACGCCGCGTTTCAACAGTTTATGGCAGATAATCCTGATTGGGGAGACGTCATTCCCCATACTGGTGGCCTGCGCAAAGTGCGCTGGTCTGCCAAAAGCAAAGGTAAACGCAGCGGTGTTCGGGTAATTTACTTTCACAAAGTGTCTGACTCGCATATCAGATTGCTACTTATCTATAAGAAAGGCGTTCAGGATGATTTATCCGTGGACGAAAAGCGTCAGTTACGGGCGTTTAACGAGGGCTGGTAATGGACCAAAAATTATTTGAGCGTCTGAAAGAAAGCATGACGCAAATGAATGAAATTATTGAAGGCTCCCGCGAACCTTCTCGTGAAACCACGGTTACCGCAGTTCAGGTTAAAGCTATTCGTACGGCAAGTGGCCTTTCTCAATCTGGTTTTGCGAAGCTGATTTCAGTCAGCGTTGACACGTTAAAAAACTGGGAGCAAGGCAGACGAGAACCTACCGGCCCAGCGAAAGCGCTATTACGCGCTATTGAACGTGATCCGCAACATGTCATTCCTGCACTTTCCCCCAAATCCTGACCCTGCGATGCGGAGTTTTCTTGATCTGCAAAATTGCAGGAGTTCCTGCGGTGGGTGGTCAGAAAAAGAGCAGCGAATATCAGGAAATCCCAAACAAAAAAACCGCCCTTGGGCGGTTACGACATTACTGCATATTGCTTTGATTTTATTCGGTTTTATCGGCAGATAAATATGGTGCCCGGGGCGGGACTTGAACCCGCACGACCTTACGATCGAGGGATTTTAAATCAGGCTTTATAGTTAATAATAACAATATGTTAGATTGACTTATCATAACAGCAGCACAAAAATGGCCTTTTTATAATCAGCAAGTTATGTGCTAAATGAATTCCATATTATGAAAATTTTACGTTGATACTAATTATCATTATCAAAGACATCATTACCACTGAGAGGGCTGTATGGGCTATATGATTCTTTTGGGTGCTGGAGCAAGTTTCGGTAGCGGTAGTGTTTTACCTTATGCTCCTCCTTTAGGAAACAGTCTTTTTACTAAGTTAGAAGAGCTGGGCAATACTGCTGCCAGTTTACCAAACGAATTGAAAGATCTTTTCAGAGAAAATTTTGAAAGTGGCATGGCTGCATACAATGAGTTCGCGAATGGGAATGTTATGTCTTTCCAACGAGAGCTGGCAGGTTATCTCGCAAGATTTAAACCGCTCCAAGGAAATCACTACATCAGATTAATAGAGTCACTAAACAATAGAAGATTTACATATTGCAGCTTAAACTATGATCTTTTATTTGAGCTATCAGCTAACTCATTAGGTTATGGTATCACCTACTCAAATCGGCTTGCACCAAGAAATATTAGATTATTAAAAATACATGGATCTTGTAACTTCTGGCCTGATTTGGGAAAATCCATTATCCGTGGGGTTTCTTTCTTTGGGTCTTTTAGCGCGGCTATTTCTGCTCAGGTTAAACCACTGAACCAATATCAATCCATATTGAAATCGACCACAGAAGACAGTATCGCACCAGCCATTGCCATGTATGCTGAAGGAAAAAAAGTTACAGTTTGCCCTGACTATGTTTCGGCTCAGCAAGAAATGTGGAACGAAAGTATAAATGAGACTTCAAAAATATTTATTATTGGCGTCAGAGTACATCAAGCAGATAAACACATTTGGCAAAATATTGGCGAATCAGAATCTGATATTTATTATTTCGGTGCGAGCAAAGCTGATGAAGAAGAGTTTGTTGCATGGAAAGATGCTTACCGTAAAAAAAATGCATATTTTAGACTTTGTCTTTTCCCCGAGGCAATAGATGCAATAATAAGTCTCACTCGCTGATAACACTTAATCATGGGGTGTCAGGGGTCGGAGGTTCAAATCCTCTCGTGCCGACCAAAATCTCCAAAGAAAGCAGCCTCTTACGGCTGCTTTTTTTTTGCCTCAATTTTGCGATGGTAAAACTATGGCAAAATGATGGTAAAACCCACCAGCTTTTGTGGCTCAAATTGGCGGCCCTACCCCGTCCCACGCACTGGTAGCTATTCACGTAATAATGCCGAACATTACCACAGACGTTAACCATTAACCTGATGAGTAAAAAGATGAAGTATACGAACTGATTCAGCTTAGGGAACCAGGTATACGCTATGCTTATGTGGCAACATTGAGTTGCATGACAGGGGGTTGCTTAAATGAGACGTTCATTAAATTGGCTAATAATCATCCTTGTGAATCTTTTCGCTTTGACCGGATGTTACCATCCAGATCGACCAATTGGCCCTGATGGGCGACCAAATGTGCCGACGGAACAATCAGTTCCGAACGGTCCAATGAGTAAAGGACCGGTTGGACAACCCCAGGCATGAATCATTACGAGCAAATTAAGCATGTGTCTTTCTTCATTATGGAGGGCATGTGTTCCTGCTAATTACATCCTTTTCTCAGAAGGTTTGCTGCATCTCTGGCAACCGCTTTTGCAGGCAGCTGTTTAGATAACGCAGCCATACGCTCAAGCTCATACAAAATATTGCTCTTGTTTATCGGCACACCTTTTGCCGTCAGTTCGATTACAGCCGCCCCTATGGCGCATCCAATCATTCCTGCTCGGTTCGATCTCATTTCATTCATCGTAGTAATTTGAAGGATTTGTTTGACTTAAGGTTAACAGTAGTTCGAAAACATAAAGTTTCAAATGCAGTTAACATTCTGAACTTACAGTTATTTTTTCATATTGCACATCAGGTTACGAATGGAGAACTTATGACTTTCACTTGTGCTTATTGAACTGTATGAATTCACAGTATATAAAATAACTGTTCATGCAACCAGTATCCAACTTGATAGTGGATATCGATACAGTTACCCGGGGGGAAATATGATAGTCGAAGTGATGGTGGCTAAAGAGAAAGCAGGGAAAATGCCGAAGGGTGCAGTGGAGGCGCTTAGGGAGGAACTCACTAAGCGCCTGAGTCGCAGTTATGATGATGTGAGCGTGGTGGTTAAGACCGCCAGCAATGACGGGCTGTCACTTTTGCGGGCGAAAGATAAGGAAGGCGACAGAGAAATAGTCTCAAAGGTGCTTCAGGATGCCTGGGAGTCGGCAGACGACTGGTTTCACGGGTGATGAATTCAAACCGTTAAGCTGCTGCCGCTACGCTCGCATAATCAGCATCTCGGATTAAACTTAACATTGATCATGATACACCTTTTGCCCGGGCAAACTTATCCCACTGCCCGGGCTTCTTTTCGGACTATACCTAACAAAAATTAATCAAATCGAGAAAATTTTATCATCGGTGTGAATGTGTACAAATGTTTCACTGTCGCTATTATAGAGATGCACTGCACACAGCAATTGTGGTGCGATGAGATTTTTCCCTGTTGGAGTATTTAAGCCTGCACACTCAGCAGGCATTTTTTTACATACATTATTACTGATGCATAAACTGATAAGGCGGAGTGTCTTTATATATGCCGCGAGGTGAGTTTATCTGCAAGCATTTGCCCGTGCTGTTCGGGAGCCGTAGCACGGGCTTTTTTATGGGCATGGACCATCCCACGCCCGGGTAACCACCCAGGTGACAACACCGATCACCACCACCTCTTCCAGCGGTTCACCCTCTATCGTGTCGCCGTCATCACAGATGATCGCAGTGGGGGCGAGTTTGCCGAGTTGCCGCATATCCCACGCTTCAAAATAAATCGTGTCGCCATGCCTCGGTCTGATTGAGGTGTCCACTACTACCAGGCCATCAGCAGTTTCCACTATGAGTACGCCTTCATAGTGAGCACCCATTATCTCGTTCCAGTCTAATCTCCCTTCCGCATAATCCTTTGCCGGAGACGGGAAGCCCATCAATAAGGCCCATTCTGGCTGTTCAACTTGAATTTCCTGTCTTCGCTGAAGTCTGGAGTGATGTCGATGAAATAGCTGATCTGATTCTCTATCCAGGCATTAGCGCGCTTCAGCGTCCAGTGATGGTTATGGCGCTCCAGCTCGGCAACGAAATCACCCGTTGTAACTGTTTTCTGGCCTCTCACATCCATCTTGATGCTCTGTCGAAAGGCGTTCTGTATGTCGCGGTAGCGTGGCATGGTGATCAACTCCCGATAATTACTGTATGCCCATACAGTATTATTGATCGACAGAATCGATCAAGTAGATCGTCAGATCTTTCTGAGAAGGGATTGTCAGGAAAGGAAATTTAAATGCGGAGAGAGTTGAACCTTTAGGGGGATAGCGGGTCATAAACTACATGGATAATCCCATGTAACGAATTTCGCCCGCTGATGCGGGCTTTTTTTTGCACACCAAACGGATGTTGCTAAACTCATATAGCGGCATGCCACACCGACATGCCGCAACCTGAATATCCATGGTAGAACTTGCCCGCGTTCTTCCAACCCAGAGCGCGGGCTTTTTTATGTCTTGTTACTTAAGGCGTGTATACAGGAAGGATCACTGGTTCTCACTGTAATCTGCCGTATCGCATAATGTCGGCAGCGTCCATGTACACTTTCTTACCAACGATTCCAGGCTCTGCCCGCCTGAACTGGTCCAGTTTTTCTGCAATAGTCTGCTCGGTTACCGGCCGTCCACTGAATTTCAAATCAACTGCTGCACGGCCTATCGCAGAAACCATCATACGCATTCTTTCTTCATCAATTTCCATATGCATTCCCGCTTATATCTCAGCCTGAATTGATTATTGCAGGGAAACATAGGTCAGGATTTTAGCTTTCCGTGCTGTATATTTTGAAAAAGTAAACTTATCAGAGTAATGATTTCTTGGTCATCAGTAATACCTCAACATTGCCCGCGCCTGAACCTATCTAGGGCGCGGGATTTTTTGTTGAAAATATGAACTGTTTTAGGTAAGTTTTCTCCGCCACTAAAAAAATGACATTATCTACACGACCTTTGCACAGGCTGGACTCAAGGCTGGCCTGTGCAATTTTTTCATCATGACCCGGTACCTTCCAGTGCAGTGAGCCGTTCCTGCAAAGCAGTAATAGCCTCGATCTGGTTTTCAATCAGCTGCTGCTGGGCCTGCACCGCCTGGGTCAATTTGGCGATAATAGCAATCTGGTCAAGGGTGTAATAACCGGTATTGTTAGGATCATTTTCAATATCGTAATCATCCGGCAAACCATCACCCTTAACGCATTCCGGGCTAAACTTAACCATGTCATTAGCGATAAAGCCAAGTCTTTCATCACTCTCGGGGATGATGCCCCTTGCCTTATACTTAAAGCTAGCAACCTTCCAGTTTTTGACTTGATCAAGCGCATCATCATTATTGTCGGCGTATACAGGCTCTGTTTTTAGCATCTTATCTGATGCAGCAACAAAGCTAATATTCCCTAAACCGGTATTTCCAACAAAACCGTATAATCCTGTTGCTGTTGTTACATAGTTCCAATAAAAGAAGAATGGAACATTAGAGTCTACTGCACCGCCTAATCCCGCCCTTGAGGCAATTCCCTGAACAACATCAAATACACCAGAACAGGATAACAAGTTATTTGAACTATTTATTAACCTGACGTTATAGTCGGTTGAACCACTTCCATAATGGAAGTCAATAAATGGTGTTGCACTAGAAAGTTCAATAGAGGAAAAGTAAGGAACCTGTGAAGTGCCAAGACTTAGATCGTTTCTGGCGGTTGCAGCTGTTCGTCCATTTAATAATGCTACCCAGGCATCAGACGCCGTTTTAGCTCCTGTACCACCCTGCGCAATGCTAAGGGCGGTGGTCAATCCTGTGAGCGATGTAATATCGCTGTTCGCACCTTTTGCCGCTTTACCTGCGAGCGTAGTTGTAATTCCGTTCCAGGCTGGCCCCGTATAGGTTGTACCGTCAGGTAGGGTAACGGTAACGTTGCCTGTGCCAGTGAAAATCTGTTGCCAGTTGGCTTTATCCAGATTCAGGCCACGAATCGCTTTTGCTACGTCAGCGGCCACCTGAGCAGTAATACCCACCAGCGCCGCATTAGGTACAGCTGTCCAGGCCAAGCCTGATGATGTTGGCCCGCCATAAGCTGTAATCAAAGTCAGGCTGGTAGCGGATTCAACGGACTTAACGCCCAGCGTATAAGTCACACCGCCGACAATAGCCACCAGAAAATCATTAGCGTTTAATTCAGACGCTAACGCTGTACCGCTTCCTGATACTGTTGCGGAATTGTTTGTCAGGGTAATAGTGCCTGCTGGCATATATTTTCTCCGGGCAAGAAAAAAAACCGGCGCAATGGCCGGGTTTCGATAATTTGGTTTTATCAGTTCGCTTTAAATATGACTTTTAGCGGTACGTCAGTTTCAGCATGCCCTTCTGGATACTTCCATCGTGCTATCTGATTTTGAACTGAGCGATTGAATACATACTTCGGTTGCATGCTGATAATACGGATATTTTCCGTCTTTCCCTGTGCATTCACGTCATAAAGCACATTGACCTCACCTTCTATGCGCAGGTTCTCAGCGCGTTTTGGATAGGTAATGATATTGTTAGCAAATGCCACTGTTGATAACACTATTGAAAACACAAAGATAATTATTCGCATATATCCTCCTGAGCTAGAGGTATAAAAGCGGCAATGGTCTTTCATTTCAATTCATAAAATAGATCTTAATGATCTAATTCTCTCATACTAGATTTGATAGAATCCCATAAGGAATGCGCAGTCCATAAGGTTTTAGGGTGTTAGCCCATGAAAGCTGTTTCTGGTTTACCCACTGGCATTGCAGTGTTCCATTGGTAAATCTAAAAAAGGGACCAGAAAAGCCAGTAACAGCACCATCATCTGATATATTTCCACCCGGAACTGAACTGACAAGAAGCCAAACGCTTGTGCCAATACTTTGCGAGTACACGCTGTTATCAAGGTCAAAATTAGCGGGTATATCGAAAAAACCTAAAATACGTGGGATTTTCGCAGCCATAACCGCAGACCATATCAATTCTCCAGACGCATTAAAAATATCCCTGTATCCGCTTTCCACTGGCATATCGCTGCGCGTTCGTGCCATCGAACCGGCATTTGCCGTCATCCAGTCCGGCCCAGTAAAAAACATCTTTGCATTATTATTCGGCTTAAACCATCTCAAATGGTCATCAAGGGCAACGCTGTTGGTTACATGACCCATATCAGTCGAGTCACCTAACTGGCAGGAAATATTGTAATAGCCAATGTCGGTTAATCCGGCATAGGCTACAGTGTCTTTGTAATAAGTACCTTTATAATCAGAATCAATTACAAGAGCACCCGAAGAGTTAAATACCTGATATCCACTCATAAAAACCCATACATATCCAGTGTGAGTGTAACGGCGGCAGTGTATGAAGAGAGTTTAAATACACGAAAGCCGCCGCTATAAGCCCGCGCAGCAAAATTAGCAGGAGTGAAATAAGATGTACTTGTTGCTGAGACAACGACGACAAATGATCCTGTATCCGTCATTCCGCTAAAAGAACCGGTGGCAATGTTTGAATTGGCGGGAATAGTGACGGTTGTCCTTCCAAGATATCGCGTATTGTAATCACCAATATCTACTATCAATTTGCCCGTTGCATCCCAGCATTGTAGTCCGCAGGGCATATAATCTCCTTACCAAAGTCCGTCTCTGATACGCAGCGTGCCATTTGCATCATAAACCTGCCTTAGCACGCCGGTATCTATTACACGACCGGAACCATTTGCCGCATTGCGTTCAAACGTTCCATCTTTCCCCAGTCGCCAGCCTGAAATCCCCGCAACATAGTTTGTTGACTGGATGTAAGCCCCGATCATCGCATTAGTAATGGTGCCGTCACCGATGAAAGTGGTGTCGATGATGGTTTGTCCATTCTGAATTGCGAAGAAGGTTTTAGGGGTTGCCCCTACCTGGCTCATCACTGCAAACCTGTCAGCCAGAAACAACACCTGTGTCTGCATGCCTGATGGTGAGTTTTCGACACCGATACCCATCCCGGCAGCGTACTGGCGTCCGTTGCTGTCTACCGCAACCTTGACAGAATACTGTGCGGAGAGTTTACCGTTGGTGTCAGCCAGCGCCGTTGATGTCTGCTGCACAGCGGCGGTGTTCGTATCGATGCTGGCCTGTACCTGCTCAAACTTCTGAGCATAGGCCTGGTCGTTGGTTGCAATCGTCTGCTTAACCGTGAGGATGTCAGCGCGGTTTTGTCCGTACAGCTGGAACTGATGATCAACTGTGGCATCACCGTCCAGGGCATTCTGGAGCATTCCTTCAATGTTAGTATCCACTTTCGATACCAGTTGCTTACCAGCATCGGTCTGTAATACCTGCTCGGTGATGTCACCCAACAACGCCGTCGCATCAACACTGCTTGCGCCGGTTACAAACTCCGTCCAGTCGCCCACATTCCCGATACGGTCCACCAGCCGGGCGCGATACCAGCGGCGCACGCCTGCGGGCATGGGACCATGCTGGTAACTGACGCCGGGATATGGCACGTAAGCCAGAAACAGCGGGTTCTGCCCGTCTGCTGTAGTGGCAACCTGCAATTCGGTGTAAGCCGTGTCGCCGGAGCCTTCCGGGAAGCCCCACTGAATATCGATAGCCCACACAACATCATCAGAGGCCAGAAGACTGACCGGCGTGCCGGGCTTGCCTACCTTGCCCGTCAGCGTGGTTGACTGCGCATAACCCCACGGAGACGATACATCGACCGCATTTACGGCACGCACGCGCACGTCATACACACCCGCGTAAATACCGGAAATGGTGAAGCCCTTCGCGCTCTGCTGGCCCACGTTAACCCAGTCGCCGTTATCCTTGCGCCATTGTGCGGTGTAGCTGATTGCGCTTGTCACGGCGTCCCACGTCACCTGCATGCAGGCAACGTTAAGCCCCTGCTCGACGTAATCCACCTGGGTGATGGTGATATTCTGTGGCGCAGTCATTACACCTGGTGGCGTCACGGTGATCGGTGCCGGGTCGATTTTCACGCCGTCATCAATGTAGCGGTATTTGTTCGGGTCATGCTGGACAGCAGCAATCGTAAAGGTGCCGTCATCGTTCGACGCAATCGAGGTTACGCGAAAATACTGAATTGCCAGATTATCACTGTCGATGGCCCATACCGCACCCGCTGCTGGCGTCATTCTGAATGCAGTGCTGACCGTTACCGTTTTCTTATCAGCGCTGACTGACGCAATGGTGCGGGTCTGTGCGGTGCCGTCTGGCAGGTTCAGCACCAGGCGATCACCTGCGGCATAATCCGCTTCGCGGTCCAGTTCGAAACTCAGGCTGTTAACGGTTCTGATGCGTCCACCGTTTTGTTTGCCCGCACGGAAAGGATCGGCAACGCCAATGATTTCAGCAGGCAATGGAATATAACCATCCAGACCCACGCCAAAAGATATCGTCCCGTCCTTCGCGTTTGACAGAATGGCCCAGCGCCCGCGTCGGTGCGCTTCACTCTGAGAGGTGCAGCCTATGGCCGTCAGCTGGGTTTCATTGACACCGTAACGCTGAACCAGATCAGGCTCATAAACACCTTCAACCGTGTCGGAGTAATGATTCTGCGGATCAGACCATGACACCTGACAGGAGGTGTAACGGTTTTTGTAGGAGCCACCAGCATACGTAAACAGGCCGTCAATCACATTTGAGGCGTGGTAAACAAAATCCACATCGTCCTGTGGTACGTCTGCTTTCACATAAATCTGGTCATTGCCCCAGAAGGTAATCCCGCGAAACACCGCCGCGATATCCTTCAGCACGGTGTACGCATCTTCCTGGCTCTGGATGTACACGTTACAGGTAAAACGTGGCTCCGTGCCGCCTGCGCCGTCTGACACCATCTCATCGCAATACTGCGCAATGGTGTACAACTCCCATTTATCAATCATGGTGGCGTCAACACGGTTGCCCATGCCGTAAATCTCATCGAGCACCAGATCGTAAAAAATCCACGCGGGATTGTCTGTCCAGGCCAGCTTAAAATCACCCGCCCATGTACCGCTATATGTGCGGGTTACCGGGTCATAGGTTGTCGGGACGCGTACCAGCTTCCCTTTCGGTTTACAGGTAATTTTCGGCGCGCTGCCGTTGAACTGGCTGGAGTCCAGCTCGATGTAAAGTAATGCGGTGTTCGGGTAGCGTAACTTGCTGTCGATGACTTCCGCGAAAGAGAACACTTTGAAGGCGTTAATCAGCTTCGTTGAAGTTGAATCAGCAGTGATACGCCGCACACGTACAGACCAGCCGGTTGTGGCTGCTGGCAGGTTGATACGGTGATCGCGCTGATATTCCGAAGTGGTTTTGCCGTCAAAGCTGCCGTTAACCACATTGACCCAGGCTGCGCCATCGGTTGAGAGATCGATAGCGTACTGCGTGACCGTACCCACCATATCGCCGTTATCTTTGTACAGATACTGCAAGGGCAGGCTCAGTTTTACGCGCACGGCATCCAGCGTCAGATCGGTAAACTGACGGGTCCACGGTGCAGTGGTCGTTATCTCAACGCCTACAGAGGACTCGTTATTGATTTCCGGCATGCCCTGGATGTAGGTCTGGTCCTGCGTGCCGTTGCGGTAATCCCATACAACGCCGGTAAAATTGTAGGTGCCGTCTTCGTTAGCCAGCTGGGTATCATTCAGGAAAATATTCTGTGCTGTCAGTTCGCCCTGTATTTCACCCTCAGCAATTGCCAGCAGCATTTTAATTTTGGCGACCGATAATAAGTCATCAGGCTCTTCAACAGGCGTGTGGGCGCTGCTGCTGCCCGCTTTCCTGCCCTGAATTAATCCACCGTCAAGAAGTCGCATATTTCACCCATAAAAAAAGCCACCCGGAGGTGGCTGGCTTGAATTCTGTTTTTTACTGCTGGTCGCTGGAGTAGATGCCCGCGCTGATAATAGGGCCGCCAATTTCCCGCGTGCCATATAACGGAGGAATGGGATAACCCATTGCGACAGTGTTAACGGGGGAGCCAAACGCATAATTTGGCGTGTTATCCGCGCTGGATGATGCGCCAACGTTATAGCTGGGCTGGGGTGTTAGCATGCTGATTACACCACCAAGCATCATGCTTACGCCCATTCCGCTCAGCATGACGGTCGCAACTGCGGCTGCACCTGTTGCCGCACCCGCCGCGCCGGTGAGCGTCGCGCCCCAGAGCGCCAGACTCCCGCCAGCTGTAAAATAGGCAGATACCAGCGCCACCGCTCCCACAACAACCTGGAGCACACCCGCCTGCTTGCTGCCTTCAATGATCTGCGCCATCCGGTACTCAGTTGCGCCGGATGACATATCAAATTCTTTCAGGCTGATATTTTTACCGCCGCTGTAGAAAGCAAAACTCACCCCACTGAGGTGCGCATTAGAGAGATATTTTTTGAATCCTTTAACCTGTGAACACATGGCGCGCAGCATTTCATTCAGGTCAGCTACGTGGAACTGATGCACCTTGCCGAATTTCTTCGCCAGACCACCGGTGAGGATCATTTTCTTAAGCACTGAATAACTCCTTATGCCGGACTATCCGCACGGTACGGTCACGGTAATATTTGCCGTAAGGCACGCGGGCGGAAAGGTTGCCAAAGGCGTGATGGAGGATGTTGTTATTGCCAAGATACACGGCAGCATGGTTGGTCACGGGTGCCCGTACCCGCATCATGATCACATCGCCGGGCTGCATGGCGGTTGCATCGACTTCCATGAAGCCCTCGCGCTGCCAGTTATCGTCGTAGCGGTTTTCGTTGCCGTCCACCCACCACTCGTAATCAACGGACCAGTTACCCAGCGTAATGCCGTGTTCCAGCCGGAAATAATCACGGACCAGCGACCAGCAGTCGGCATGTCCCAGTACCCAGCGCCGCCCGGCCAGCTCGCGATCGCCACGCGGGGAAATCGTGCAAAAATCCCCGTCAGGCCACGACATGATCCCCCACTCAACGCCGGAATGGTCACACTGAATGCGGTCAAGCTCAGACGGTATCAGCTGCACCACATCCGGGTGCGAGTGAACTACCATCAGAACCTCGCCCCGACTTTCCGCTTCAGCCATGTCATCAGGTGACAGCGTGAAATGCTCTTTGGGCGTATCGGAGATATTCCGGCAGCGGATGTATTCCTGTGACTGACCGTCCTGAATAATCACCCCGCATGCTTCATTCGGGTACTCTGCCGCGACGTGCTCACGTATGGCGTTCATGATTTTTTCACGCATGATTATTTGCCCTGAAGGTTTCCAGCGGGGAAGCCGCCGAATGGCATCGGGTTTTCAGAACCGAATCGCAACCGGCAGTCACTGAGCCGCCCGCCGCACACATCAAGGGAGGGATCAGCCGTTGGCGTGCCGTCTTTCAGAAAGTAATCCGTACCGTTGTAGTCGCAGCCGGTGCCCGTGCGATACCAGCCCCGCATGCACCAGGTGCATACCGGTGTGATCTGCCTGGAAGGGAGTTGCAGGCTCTGAAGGTCAAAAGGAGAACACAGTTCAAAATCAACCTGGCTGCGGGTTTCCTTCGATTTCTCATTCACATAAAACAGCTGAACGCGTTCATCTACCGGACTGGCATTAGGATTACCTGCCGTCCAGTTTGCCGCATCCAGGTATTTAAACAGCGTGGTGTGTATCTTTACCTTCGCTTTGACCAGATCGTCATACTGAAGGCATAGCGCCGTTACATAGTTTCCGACGTTGCCTACGGAAAGCGTTGGCGCTGGCTGTGACCCGGTGCTGCTCAGCTCCACCCCTTTCAGCTCGTAGGGGTGAGGATCATACTGATTGCCCTGCCAGATGATGGCCGGAAGATTTCCGGCAGCAAAAGCTGCCCAGCCTTCAGAAGAAATATTGAGGGCGTGAAATCTCAGGATGTCTGCCATGCCAAAACCGGTGCCATCAATCTCAATAAGCTGGACCAGCTGCCCCGGCTCCAGCTGCTGAATATCCGCTGTAAAGCTCATATTTAGCCCATAAAAAAAGGACGCCCGAGCGTCCTGTTAGTTATCTGCCCTGTCAGGGCGCGAATGCCTGTTCAAAAGTGAACGAAAGCGTGGCCTTTTTACCGGTAGGAAAGCTGACCGCTATAGAGTCAAACTTAACCCGGTAAAGATTCTTTTCTCCCCATGGGTTTATCCACCAGAATGACGAAATAACGTGGCTGCGCAGAAAATCGCGCAGTGCTGCCGCATCCGCCCGCGTCCCGGTCCAGTCGAGATTCCAGACTTCTGACGCCGTATTGATTCCATTCCCGGCTATCTGCTTATAGCCGTCCCCGAACTGCGCCTGAACGGTACTTACTGATTCCGTGCCCTGGGCAGATTTACGCGTTTTCCAGCTGAATGTATCTGTCACCATTAGCCCCTTTTATAGAGAATTCCGCCCGGACTAAGTTCTTTCCTGAGCCTGTCAGTAAGGAGAGTCTGGATAATACCCTGCAACTGATTAGCCGTATTGGTGGTGCTGGCCGTGTTGATACTGCCATCGCCGCCCTGCTGCCCAATCGTGACCGGCGCATAGACGCTGATACCGCCTCCCGAAGATGACGTCATCATGCTGCCACCCACCAGCCCGCCCGTTGCGTAACCCCGCATAAGACTGTAAAGATTGGAAACACCGAGTCGGCTGGTTGCCTCTTTGGTGAAAACAAACTCCCCACGGTGAACAACACCAGCTGGCTCGTATTTTCCACCCGGACCAGTAAATCCGCCCGAGTCGTACCCTGTGTAACTGGTCGGCAGACCCATAGCGCCGGTCCCGGATGCTGCCCCTGCTGAAGCTGCCGAACCCGTTGCTGCACTTCCTGTAATCCAGCCCATCGCCGCCTGAATGGCATAAGCCACCAGCAGGCGGTTAATAACCTCCACTATCATTTTCAGAATGGATGAGGTGAAGTTTTTAAAGCTGGCTTTACCGGTCGTTTCAAGGCTTGTCAGCTGATCCGCAAGACCAGAATAGGCCGACTGTGCGATCTGCTGAACGGAGGTGAAAACATTGCTGGCATCATCCTGGTATTCTGCCCAGCCTGCTTTTGCACCGGCCAGCCAGTCAGACCGTAATGCATCCTCTGCATCGTAGGTTTTCTGCTGCTCCTGGAGAACGCTCTGAAGTGCCTGGGGATTATAGGAATAGGCTTCCTGCAAACGCTGCATCGTTGCGGCGCGCTCGGCCTGCCGCTGCGATATACCCTGCTCCTGCGCGGCAATTTCTGCCCGTTTCGCTGACTGCTGCTGTGCAAACTTATTTGCCTGATCTGCAAGCGCGTTCAGGCGCTGCTGGGCGGCAACTTTATCGCCCAGGTCGGCAAGCTGCCGCTTGTACTCCAGCGTTTCATCCTTGTGTGCCAGCAGGGATTTTTCCTGTGCTGACAGCGATCTTGTCTGAGACGCCTGTTCAATCACACTGTATTGCGCTTCAGTCTGCCAGAGGTCCTTACGCTGCTGACTGATGACATCGTTAACACTGGTATGCTGCTTAAGCACATCCAGCTGGCTTTGCAGAGCAATCAGCTCACCCTGCGCGCTGTCAGAAGCCTGATCACCGGCTGAAACCTTTACGCCGGGTGTTTTGGGTGTCTTCGGGTCCTTGTACTTCTCCGCAATGCCTTTGCGAATCTGCGCAATTTCCTCATTGCTTAACGCCTGCCCGAGTTTACGCCGCTCCTCGATGTATTCGTTGAGTCGCGCCTCTTCCTGCGTGCGCTGTTCGGCTTTAGTCAGACCGGCATCGGCAAGGGTCTGGAAATGCTGCTGATTCAGCAGAGAGCTTTGCTGAAGTGTGGCCTGTTTCTGCTGCTCATCGGTTTTACGCTGCTCGGCATGCAGCTGATCGGTGAGTGATGCGACCTGCTGACGGGCAAGATCACGGGCATTTTCCAGCCCCACCCGCTGCTGACCCTGCGCACTGGAACTACGCAGCGCTTTATCCAGGTCGTAAAGTTTATCGGTAGCATCTGCCAGCTGTGACTGGAGGGACTGCGCGCGACCGATATCAAGCAGTGAATTCCACATGGATTTAAACGCACTGCCTACGGCTGCGGCAGCAGTTTCAAGAGACCCCATGTTGTTGCGGACGTTACCGGCCATTTCAGCAAATCCTGCTGATGCAACACCATTCGCATAATTCAGCGCGTCAGTGTATTTTCCCGCATCCTGAAGAGACTGGACGTAATCAAGCTGCTGAGCGGTAACATGGCCGTACTGCTGCGCCATTGCAGTAAGACCACTGGTCGGGTCGCTGGTAATTTTGCCGAATACTGCCGCCAGGTCTTCAACTTTGGTGCCAGTGGCCGCAGAAAGAGCAGAAATAGATGACGCAACGGACTGATATTGCGTACCGAGATTGGCTCCTGCTTTTGCCAGGGCATTCAGTGCATCAACACCCCCCGTAAAAGATGCGCCGCTTTTCTCCATCGTCTCGGCAATAAACAGCAGATTGTTCGCTGTCTGTCCGGCCCGGTAACCGGTAATCACCAGTGATTTGTTAAAGTCACTGGCGAGACTCTGACCTTTTAAATAGGCGTAGCCCAGCGTGCCCACCGCAGCGGCAAGTACACCAACACCGAGGGCTGTCGGGGTGATGGTGCTCAGTAACCCCGTGAACATCGGGCGCAGCCCGCCAAAAGAGTCCTTAATCTGCCCGCCCTGCTGCAACAGGATGAGCCAGGGACTCTGACCGCCCGCTAACTGTGTAGCGATATCCGTAAACTGTGCGGGCAGTGTGCGCATTGCGGCGCGATACTGTCCAAGTGAAATCCCTGCGCGCTGCGCGGCCAGCTCCTGACGGGTAAAAGCATTGACGGCCTGCTTCGTCGCGCTGTCCGAGTCCGTGCCGAAACCCTTAATCTGATTTCGGGCAATGGTCAGTTGCTCAGTAAATTTTGTGCTGTCTACATCAAGGCTGACGACAAGATCACCCACTGACTGGGCCATAGCGCACACCTCCGTGAACGCCCTCAGCGAGCGCCATCATTTTTTCATCGTGGTCCTCATCCGGCTCAGGTAATGCACGGGTTAAGGCAGGGGAAAGCAGGCTGAAGTGGCCGGGGGTCAGGTCATTTTCCCCGCAAGCAAGCGTGAAGACGGTAAGGTTAAGCGCGGCGAAATGCGCATCAAGAAGGGCATCAGAGAAATGATTTTCCTGGTAAAATTCGTGCCATTGCTCCAGCTCACTGGACGTCATACCGGCGAGCATTGCACGCCAGTCAGGCCGGTGAAACTCCCTTGCCAGCTTCATCACAAATTTCTGCTCGCGGGTCAGGACTTTTGCAGGGATTCCGGCTCGGCCTCTTCCTCTGCGGTATCCTCTGCTGCTTCCTCATCGGAGGTGACAGGCTTGATCATGCCCGACAGCAGCTTT
This sequence comes from Pantoea cypripedii, assembly GCF_002095535.1. Classification (NCBI taxonomy): domain Bacteria; kingdom Pseudomonadati; phylum Pseudomonadota; class Gammaproteobacteria; order Enterobacterales; family Erwiniaceae; genus Pantoea; species Pantoea cypripedii. The sequence goes on along the minus strand of NZ_MLJI01000001.1, from coordinate 1,575,653 downwards.
ACCTGCGTATCAGCTTTTCCGATTGCCTCTACGGGCCATGTCTCAAGCACCTGCTGATGCAGATCATCAACGGAGAGCGTTTTATCGGTGCCATGCCAGAGCGACATGGCAACCAGACGCGCACCGGCGCGAATGTTCACCCCGACCAGACCTGCGGCTTTCACCTCTTCCGGCTCATTTTCAGACACAGACTTCTGCGCCCTCTCTTCTCTGGCAAGGTATTCAAGCATCTCAATGCGTTGCAGAGCGGAAAGCTCAGAAACCGTTACTGACTCACCGTTAAAGGTGAACTCTTCCTTCTTCAGAAACATGAAACCTCCTTATGAGCCGGATTCAGCCAGCTGTGTTTCAGCCAGGGACGGGCGACCGCTGTTAGTCACTTTTACGGTACGGGTAATGATTTCTTTGGCCGGTACGGCTTTACCCAGGCTGCTCACCCAGGCACGGAATACATCTACCGTGCCATTGGGATAGCGGATTTTGTAACCCCGCACATCACCGGAGTAAAACCAGTTAACGAGGTCCTGTTGCCCCGTTTCACCGGGTTTCCATGCCAGTGTGAATGAGGTATCACCGGATGATTTTGCCCCCTGCGCTGTTGCGTTCCAGTCCGCATCATCATCATCCAGGTAGGTATCATCATAGGAATCTGCCGTCATTTCTCCCGGCGTCAGGTCCTTGATTTTCGCCAGGCGCGTCCAGTCAGTATCCTCAAGGGGATTCGCATACGGGTCACCGTCGCCGCTGTAAATCCATAGGGTGGTCCCGGCACCTTTGACCGGATCAGTAGTAGATGTAGTAGGCATGCTATCCTCACAGGTAATACGTCAGTGTGTGACGCAGGTCAGCAGACCCCCACGTCGCCATTTCGTCATCGCGCTGGTAGTCGTACCCTTCCGCAACAACCGTTTCAGCCAGTGCCGACAGCGCGGGCATATCAGCAAAAGCAGGGTAAATATTGTTTTCAACCCAGCTATCCAGCTCGGAATCAGGGCTGGACGCCTTCAGGAACACCTCCACATGCAGAACGGCCTGCCATTCATCGGCGTCAAGTACGCTGCCGGTAGGCTGTGCATCTGTCAGGTAAACCGCCACGGCAGGTAATTCATCAGCATTAAGGGTTGCTGGTCGCCCGTCATACCAGCGTACTGATGCGTCAGTGATAGCCGTATTCAGTGAATCAATAACGGCCTTTCGGATAAGAATGTGCTTATTCATCGCTTGATGATTATCCTGAACTGATTTTTAAGGGCTGCGGCCATTTCCTTTGGCATATCCGTATCCATCAGCTTCGGAAGCTGGTCCTTAAAAGCTGTGGTGAGAGGAACGGACATCGGAATCTTGACCACTTCAACCGGATAACGGGTTTTCCCCGTCCTTCGCAGAACGTGCCAGCGCCCGTTTGCCAGCCGCTGAATAAACGCTCCCGGAAAATCGAATTTCCCGATTTTCAGCACGCTATCAGCGCCGCGCGTGCGCCCGATACGGCGGGAAAGCTGCACACGAGCCAGGCCCAGCTTGATGGCAGGCAAATCGCCACGGTTAACCCGCAGGGTAGCCACCGGGTTATTCACGGAGGCTTTTTTCAGCTTAGATCGCTGCATAACCAGCTTTCGCTGCACGCGGGTGTCACGCGAAACAACGGAGCTACTTCGCCCTATGGCCCGAACGGCCACGCGGTTAACGGCCTGAGATGAAGCGCGCGGAACGGCAGTCTTACTGATGCTGTTCAGGTTAGCTATCGCCTGCTCCAGTCCTTTTATGCTCATCAGCTACTCCAGCCAGATTTGTGACTTTCCATTAAATACAGCGTGACGTGTCACGCTGTATTCATTGCCCTGATAGATAACGCTGTCACCTGTTCTGGCCCGGTATACCGCGTCAAAAACCACCAGCGACAGCCCGTCACCGCTCAGTGCGCCCATTTCAGCCAGGAAATGACTTTCAACGACTGTCACCTCCTGGCCGCTGATAGCCGCAACCCGGCCAAACCGTCTGGCCGTCACGTCATCCATGCGTGCGGCCATCCGGTCAAACAGATTAGCCGCCACTTGCCGCCGCAGCCGGTGCTGCGCCTGCATTGATCTTCACATTCACCACCGTGGTGCCAGCTACCGCACTTTCCCAGGCAATACCGGCAAAGGTGCCATCCACTGCGCTGGCCTGCGCAGTGCCATTACTGACATACACCGCTGCACCTTGTGTGAACGCATCCGCACTGACTTTCGGCAGCTGGAAAACGCCCTCCGTGAAGCCGTCGCCCGTGTCCTGCTCCGCAATATCGGTGATGGCGATCGCCACAATATTGCCGACCACCACAAGATCACCGCTGGCAATCACTTCTGAACCTGAGTTAAGCAAGGGAATAGTGTTACCGTTCTGTACGAAATTCTTAGCCATCTTCTTTCTCCATCCGGCCCGGAAGCCGGATTTCAGGTATAAAAAAAGCCCTTACGGGCGGTTAACTGCTGGTTGACTATCAGGAACCCTGATCTCCGTCAGATTTGACCAGACCACGATAATCAAGCGGGGCCACACCGGCATCAATGCGCACTTTCGTGGCGATGCCGTCCGTGTTAAACCCTTCCATCTGGTCGATGTAAGGCGCATCCACACCGTTAAGGTAAGCAACCTCAATAGTGTCCATACCTTGGGCTGCTGACAGATACCATTTGGATGCGCTGTCATCGTCAAGTCGCGGCTCAGCAATGATGCTGGCGAAGTTCTGGATCGGGTTGATGACACCGGCGTTAACATCCGCACCTTTTACGCTGGCAGATTTCACCGTCTGGTTAGCGAGGGTTTCCAGTGCGGTCGGTACCAGCAGGAATGCCGGACGGATATTCAGGGTACGCTTGGAAGTGCCATCTTTATGGCGGCGCATCAGCTGACGGGCGGCGTCAAGTCCGGTCACATCGATACCACCTCTGGCGAGGTTGCCGTGATCGGCGCTGAACAGTGCTTTACCATCAGACATTTTCGGATTACCGGTCAGAATGGCGTACACCAGATCGCCGATGGTCGCTTTTGCGGCGCGGCCCATCTTCAGCGGAACATCGGTCAGCTGGTTCAGATCGTCATTGATGATTGCCTGGCGGGTAATGGAGAAGATTTCGCCGTAAGTCGCCAGTGCGATGGTTTCACCCTTATCACCCGTGGTGACATATTTGTATTCTGCACCTTCACGCACCTGACGCAGTGACGGGAAGCCACCCAGGCCAACGCGATGCGCCGTTTTGAAGTCCGACAGCTGCCCTTTTTTGGTCCACTCTTCAAACGTTTCCGGCGCATCATCCCAGCCCATCAGGATGGATTTATTCGCCACATCCAGCAGAATATTGCCGAAATCAGAGGTGCCGTGCGTCAGTGCCAGCCCCACCATCTGCATCGGGTTGTACGACGCAACACCAATCCCGCGCTCAGTCAGTGACATACGGGCATATTCACGCATGGACATGGCATTGAACGGGTTTTCACTGTCGCGGCTTTCATAGCCAGCACGCGCCATCAGTGCCTGACGGATATTGTCACCGGTAAAATTACCGTTGCTCGCATGAATGTGTGTAGCGGCTGCGCTGCGGTTGGTCGGCGTAGCTTCTTTACCCAGCGCGGCCAGCAGTTTATCTTTTGCCTGATCAACAGAACAGTCGATATCTTCCAGGCATTGGGTCTGCAATTCCTGGTGGCGACCACCAAAGCTGGCAAACAGGTTTCGGATACCTTCCGCACGCTGGCGCTGCTCGGCATGAATCTGCGCACGGATGGCTGCTTCATCAGGTGCTGCAACCGGCAAGGCTTGTGATACCGGTGCAGTGGGCTGTGGTGCTGACTGCTGATTGGTCGGGGTAGTCGCTTTCGGGGCAGTATTCAGCAGGTTTTTAAGAGAACGTGGCATAGCTTCGAATTCCTCAATACGTTTGGAGTTAATGCGGGCCATCGCCTGCACTGCGGGGGTTAACTGATCGGCAAAGCCGTGTTCAATGCATTCCTGCGCGGTCATCCAGGTTTCTTCACCCAGCATTCCGGCCAGTTCTTCAGTGGTTTTGCCGGTTTTTTTGGCATAAGACGGGATGAGCACTGCTTCCACCTTATCCAGCAGGTCGGCGTAATCACGCATATCGTTGGCATCACCACCGGTAATTCCCCAGGGCTTATGGATCATCATCATGGCGTTTTCAGGCATGATGATGGGGTTGCCGACCATTGCAATCACGGACGCCATCGAAGCGGCAATGCCATCGATGTAAACCGTTTTGGTGGCTGAATGGGCATTCAGCAGGTTGTAAATGGCAATGCCGTCGAACACATCGCCGCCTGGAGAGTGAATATGGAGATTGATGTGATCAATGTCGCCGAGCGCCTTCAGGCTGGCGGCAAACGACTGGGCAGTGACGCCCCAGTACCCAATCTCATCGTAGATATAAATATCCGCTGCACTCTCACCGCTGGCTTTCATGCGAAACCAGCTGTGATCACCGGATGACGCACGCGGAGAAAAGCGTGTTTTACTCTTCTTTTTGCTGACCACTGGTCGCCCCTTTGTCGTTTGCCGGATCAGTATCAAATACCAGACCCAGCTCTTTGTTTTCATCAATCTCCGCTTTGCGGCGGCGCTTAATTTCACCCGGATTAGCGCCGCGTGCGCGCACCCAGTCACTTTCCGTTGCAGAGCCGCCACGGATCATTGATTTCCACGCGCCAGCCTCTTTTAGTGGGTCAATCCACGGCATCACCGGACCGCTGTAAACTGCGGTCATTAATGTTGACGGGTCTACCTCGGCGGGAACTTTAATAACACCGGAAATGATTGCCATGTTCAGCCACTTACGGTACATCGGTCGGGTTACGGCTCCCACGAATTCATCCTGAAGAATTCCATATCCTTCGAATGACTCCACCAGCTCCTGACGCTGGGAACTGTAGTTGCCGCTGTAGTTTCGGGAAATACTGGAAAAGCTGCTGCGACTGCCTGCGGCCACCGCGCGTAACTGGCCGTTGCGGAACGATTCAAGATTGGCATTAGGCCTGTCTGACTTGATCATGCCGATATCTTCACCCGGCATAAGATTGTCAAAAAGCATGCCCGGCTGAATATCGAGTTCACGCGCGCCAGAGGTGTTGGCGTCGTCATACGTCATGCCGTCGCCTTTTTTTATGTACATCCCGAGCGCCGCAGCGATACGCGCTGCGGTCAGTTCTGAGTCTTCGTACTCTTTCATTGCGCTCAGACGGATAAGAATGCCGGTAAGAAGGCTGTTCCCCCTGACCTGGTGCAATCGGCGGGTGAATTTCAGATGAAGCATGTTATCGGCGGCAATATCCTTAGTGTCGCCAAGAAGTAACCCTTTTGCGGCCAGGTTTTTATAAACAGCGTATTTCGTCGGTGCTCCCCAGTCATTCAGGTAGACTCCCTGCGTTAATGACTTGCCCGGATCATTCAATTCAAGCGGGACAAAATCCGGCTCAAGAGCCTCTAACCAGTAAGGGATTCCATTAGGTTTATTCAGGCCAGGAGCCTCACCCTGTACTAACTGGGCAAATACCTCCCCATCCCTTAGCCAGGTCCTCGCCATTAACCTCTCAAGGGAAGGCCGCGTAAATTTACCTGTGACATCTGGCGATACCGACCATTCAGCCCAAGCGGTACGGATTTGCCTTGAGAAATCGACAGCTAGTAACCCGCTTTTAAGCATCGGTTGAGGGTCAACGACTATTCCCTGTTTGCCTACAATTCGTTCCTCTAACTTGTCCAGCAGTCCGATAACCAGGTCATGATTATTATCCAGCCATCGGGCCTGCTCTCTGATTGAGCGTCCACCGAACTGATTGACCTGATTAGCGTTGCGGTTTTCACGCCTGGCCCGGTGCGTACGTGTCGGCATAGCGGCTTCATAGGCCCGGATTTCCAGCCGGGAACGCAGTCGGGCCGCTTTCCAGCCGGGTGAAATCAGCCCGATGGCGTTATCCAGTAATGTCATCGTGGAAACCTCGCCAGGCCGTACTGCGGTCGGCGACGCTGGGCGTTAATGCATGCCTGCAAACGTCGCTCAAGGTTTGCCCGCTCTTTCTGGATGGTTGCCAGGTCCTGAGTGGTATAGGACTGCCCATTGATTTCAACTGTCTTACCATCAAGCGCTGCCAGCTCTGCATCAATGTACTTCTGTAACATATTTTCAATATCAGCCTGATTCATAGCCAGCCTCCGTTAGATGCGGGTGCCCACGCTGAAGGCGTTGCTGCCTGGCGTGTCTCCGTTTGTTTTATTTCAGGTTCGGTTTGCCGTGCCACCGGCTGAGATTGCTGGACTCTGGGATGGTTGGACGGTTTATCCGGTGACCGCGCCCACTCCGGTGGGCTGTCCCAGTTAATGCGCTCATACCCACGTAATATGACCAGCGCCTGGGCGTAAACCAGCAGGTCAAACGCCTCGTTAGCGCCTTTGCCCGGTTTATGCCATTTCCCGTCTGTACTTCTCTCTTCGTAGGTCAGTTCGTCATAAAACCATTCACCCAGCCAGTCAGGGAAATGCACATAATTAGGACCGGGGGAATCACGCAGAAGCGCATTATTTATCCTGTCTTTAAGCTGGTTTGTCTGAAGCAGATACAGAGGCACATCGCCACGCGCTTCAGCGCTTCTGTTTGGCCTGTCGGTGTTGTCAGGTAACGTTTTGGTGATCAGCTTGCTGCGGCTGGCGCTGTCCCCTTTGAAGAGGTACACACGTTTGTGCACGCCGTCCTGGCGACATTTGCGCCAGAATTTGTAAGCGTTATCGGTTACGCCATCCTCACCGGCAGAGTCAACTGCCATTGCCAGTAAAGGGAGCGAAACCGAAGGGTCAGATGACATAGGCCAGTGCTTATCGAGCACATCAGATCGCAGCAGGTCCCAGTCTTCCGGGTACGCACCTGGATTGATTGGCAAACTTTCACCATCGGGTCCGCATCGCAGGGAATGCCGGATATTGTATCGGTCAACAATCCAGCGCTCGCCATGAGCACCGTAACCAGTCACCTGAACAACAAAGCGTTTATTTTTACCGGCCTGCACATCCACCGTTGCCACCAGAAAATGCACACCATCCGGCACAGTGCGACGGTTTACCGTCTCAGCTCGCGCCATCAGGGTTTCAGCTTTACGGGTTTCGGTCGCTGCCCGTGGCAGATAAGGACGCCCCCAGTCAGTGTTGATAACCGCCTTCAGCGTTTCTTCACTGCCGGTCGTCTCATATTCATGTTCGGCTGTCAGTAGCTTATAGGTAAGCTGCGCCCAGGTCTGATAGGCTGCTGCGGGGCCTTCCATCCAGAAAGAAGCAATACGCGAGCGGCGCGGCTCTCCTGAACGATTGCCAGCAGCATCAATTTTCTCCCCTTCGCGTAACCAGACATGCGCCTTATTTAGTTCACGCTTTTTATCTGCTGTGATGACTTTATTGCAATGCGGGCAGCAGACATGAGCCGATTCACTGGCTTTAACCGGGTCAGTATCTTCCCGGTAGCCTGTCATCGCCTCCATAGAAGGCTGAAAGTATTCACCACAATGAGGACAGGGCCAGTAAAGTCGGCGACGGTCGCCACGGTTATACAGAGACAGGCTTCCAGTGGTCGGCGGCGCTTCATGCGGGGTCTGCCGCTTCCATTTCGTGTCGGTAATTTCCCTGCCCGGTGAACCTTCAACGAGCGTCATACCGGCTGACATAAACGTTGTGGTACGTTTAGAGGCAAGCGAGAATCCGTCGCCTTCACCGTCAATATTCTCCGGGAAACGGTCATAATCCGTCAGCGCTACACATTTAAAATCGGACGATGACATGATGTTGACTGACGGCCAGCCAATCTTCAGGTAATTGCCCGCCAGGAATGTCCGGTCATGAACGTTATTATCATTTCTCAGCGGACTGAGTCGCTTCGCCACTTCGGGACTGACGCGAAATGTACGGGCAAGGCGCTTCTTGGAATGCTCACGCGCCTTTTCTTCTGTCATCTGGACAACCAGCATGTCAGAAGGATCACAGACCACGTTATAAACAACCCAGCCGTCTATCAGGCCGATGGTTTTACCCGTCCTCGCCGGACCAACAAAAACCACGGCGTCATATTCACGGGACGCCAGGCAGTTCATCGGCTCAATGATATAAGGAGCAACATCGGGGTCCCATTCGACAGAGTTACCCACCCCGACAGGAACGCGCATAAACTTATTAACTGCTTCCGCAACGGGTAACTTACGCGGCGCACGTAATATCGTGGCAGTATTTTTCCTGATCGCTGCTGCCGTGGCCTGACGCATGGCTACTCCTCTTCTGGCAAATCCTCCTCGTATTGGGGTGTATCAGCCATCTCAACCTTCAAAGCGATTTGATCACGCAGGTCATCAATAACTTTCTGGACCCTTACAACCGCTGCCGGAGTCATAGCGCAGTCGCGCTCCAGGATGTCGGGCAATGTTTCAAGTACCTGGACCACTGCTTTAGCCATAGAAGAAAATTCTCTGGCTACCTCAGATGCCGGTATCAGCTCGCCGGTCTCCTGCTGAAATTTCAGCCGTTCACGCTCTGACTGAAACCACGCTTTTCTGTCTGGCGGCAGCATTTTGTCTACATCCACCAGCTCGTCAGATGTGGTTCTGGTCAGCAGCTCCTTCAAAACATCCAGTAGCGAATACAGTTTGAGTTTTGCGTTGCTCCCCGGCGCAGGCTGCACATTACTGAGCCTGCTGGACACCGTCTGGCGGTGCAGATCGGTGAGCGTAGCGATCTGGTTGATATTGAGTCGGAAATTCTTTAATTCGTTATCCATGATGATGAACAAAATTTAATCATTTCGACATCGCGAAAAATCTCACGACTGAAATATCAGAGAGTTAACAGAATGATGATGATTCTGATGAAATGCAGAAAACTAGCCGTTTTCCGCGAGTGAGCCGCCCCGTGGATGGGTCCCCCTCCGGAGGGACCCGTTAATGATAATCATTCTCATTATCATGAATAATGCAGGTGCGAATGGGAACCGTTCGCATTTGATGCCGACTGAGCCAGACGCCAGGCCCGGCGACGCTCCCGCCTGACCTCACCATCAGGATGCACCTCAACCGCTGCACTATCAGCGTGGTCGGCCAGCGAGTAGCACGGGTAGATGACAGCTGCGCCATACGCATCACCAACCGCAAAGTCAGCTGGCTTGTCTTCGTTCCAGCGCGTCAGGATGCCTGCCAGCGCGTGCTGTGGCGGACTGTAGCAGACGCCATGAATCAGGCGCGGCAGCGTGATGCAGTCCCACCGATGCCGATCTGCTTCAATCAGGCGCTGCGCTATCACAGGCTGGTACTGCGGTGGCCTGCCGGTGCCGAGGTAAAAGCTCACCAGATCATCAGGGAATCGCACCAGCCATTCGGACACCAGCAACAGGAAACCTTCAACGGGCTGCGCATCATCTTCAAGGATGACAACCCGGCAATCCTGTTGTGCCGCCCACTCGATAGCACGGTGGTGATTCCAGTTGGCTCCCCTGCTTTCATCATCAATCAGCAGATGAGCACCAATCGAATTAGCCAGCCGCACAGCGGCAGAGCTCCGGGTGTGATGGCCGACCACCACAAACTTTATTTGTGTTGCCACCAGGCACACTCCTTACCGATTCCGTCTGACTTAAAAACCGTATGCACGCGCGGGCCGGTCACCAGCCTGTCACTGTAGCGATGCGCCACAATGCCAAAGGCAATCATGTCGCCCACCGCTGCCTCTGCCTTTTCTTTCTGCCAGAAGCGCATTGATTCGAGGTGGTAATACAGCCTGACAATTCCGTGCGCGATTGCCATCACGTCAGCGCGTGATCCACCCAGCAGGCCAGCATTCAGCATTACATCGTTGCGATGCTCACCCAGGAATGCCTGATAAATTGCCTCCGGGTGATGTTTAACAGCCCAGCTGTCAGCGTAAGTTTTTGGTTCCGAGCCAACGTAAACTTTTCCGGGTTCCATTTCCTGCCACGGCTCGCGCAGCATCTCAACATCCGTGCCATCGGTACACCACACGAACTCATATTCAGGATGATCCCGAAGGTGCTGCCAGATATGCAGCCAGCGCCGGAAATAGACATTCATTTTCACGTCAGGCATGCGGTGCAATTCAGCGTCAGCCGGTGCTGTTGTCAACTCATCAGCCAGCACGATACGCCCGCATCCGCGAATTGATGCCGCCCACTTTGTCAGCAGGTCAGGCGATGGCTGTATTTTGCTGTTGCGTTGCGGGTCTGGCTGGCTGGTCAGCAGGGTTGTGATAACCACGTTTCGCTGGCAGCGGAACGGCGCATAACCTGAATAGCCATCATCACGCCGCTTATTGTGGATGGTGACGTTTCGCTTAACCTGCGCTTCGCGGTCTGGTTTCGGCACGGAACGTTCAACTGCCTGATGCTCATCCAGCGAGTAAATCAGCTTTTCAGAGTCTGCCACATCGGCAAAAGCCCAGCTGGTCAACCCTGCGTTGTGAATGCGCAGGGCTAAATCAGAGTGCTCATACATGCCGCGCTGATAGATGGGGTCAAAACCACCAACTTTTTCAATCGCGCTGCGATGGTAATACAGCATCACTCCACGCTGGCCGGTATAGGCGATATGCTTATCATCCCGATACAGGACCGCGATATCACCCAGCTTCTGGCCTGTCGCAAAGTCCATGAACTGGTAAGCGAGATGAGGCTCAGGTGATTCGATGTAAGGATGTTCCCATCCACCACCAACTGGCCATGCGTCATCGTCCCACAGAAACAGATGTTCGCAGCCAGCATCAATCAGCACCTCAAGGCTGGTATTCTTTGATGCAACAATACCGCGTGACATGTCACAGCGAATCAGCCTCACACCTTCCGGCACTGTTACCGGTTTGGCTGACCCGTCATCAATAACAACCACCAGCGTACCGGCAGGCAGATATTTAAGGTGATGCTCCAGCGCGCGGGATAACACTTCATGCCGATTATGTGTGGTGATCGCGATGCCAATATTTGAGGCGCGCTTTGACACTGGCGCGTATCTCACACCATCAATCACAACGTCCATTCAGAGTTTCCTGCTGGTAGGTTTTATATCCTGCCGGTAATTTTCGATACCACCAGACAGCTAATCAGATCGTTTATTCTGTCAAAGGCACTGATAGAATGCCTTTTGCAGAATTTTATAAATACTTTTTAGCCAGCGCTATCAGCTCGTCTTTGGCACCCGCACCCAGTTTGGCCACACCATCAGCCACAAACTGGAAAGCCTGCTCAAAGTCCTGTACGCCAGTCTTCACTACAGTAATTGCTTGTTAGGTATCTCCATTTAGTAACTCGCTCACGTTCCGTTCTTCATTTGCATGTATTTTAAGCAGAAAGATTGTAGGAAACTCTAATATTTTCATTTTGGTTATTTTCTATGGCGATGCTGGATGACATCTAATACCTCGACATCAACACCTCAAAAAAATCAGATTCTTACACTTCATAATCCTGTTACCATTCATCCAACATCCATAAGGAGATACAGATGAGCTTAACTCAGGCTGAAAAGCTTCAAATTTTACTTCTTTGTGACATTCATAAAGCTCTTGGAATACAAAATAGTCTCGACGTGAATTTCATTAAAGAAGCTGTAGAAACTAACAACCTTTGGGCACTTGAATGGGAGTATGATTCTTTATCCAGTAACGCTGACAACCCTACAGAGGTTAAACATGTTTGCGATGTTCTGGTGATGTACGACATCCTTAAATTCACATATGAACGTCTATCATCCACAGAGCAGGCTCTCCTGGCAAAAGAGGTTCCCGGTTTTTCACCGGAGAATTCACTTACATTCCCTGGTTTCAATAGTAAGGCTGAGAGCAGGCTGATTAGTATTGCAGAAATGCTTGTAAGAATGGGGCGCTTTAACAGACAAGAAGTCTCTAAAAAATCTGATTACCCAACTTATGAATCCTCTGAAAGAATGTTGCAGGTCTTTACTCCTTCAAGAGAGGACTTTAATATTGGGCGTGGCATTACATATTCTGCATTAAGAGATACCCTGTTGGCAGGTAAATTTATCTCTAATCAGTGATATTTTCCCCTGTCGTTAGCCAATTTAAAGTTTCGCAACATTCACCAGCGGCCCTAAGCATATAGACTGTATAAAAACAGCTACTGACGGATACTCTTATAAGCGGCTCTAAAAAATGAGCTGCTTATTGAGATTAATTTTTAATAAAACGTCCGCGGCTGAATTTCGCGCTACTCCTGCGGTTTTTTATTCTCTTTATAGCATGAGAAATCACCGTACTCCATTTCGGATCTGCTCTACTATTACGGTATCCATCTAATGATTCAAGAAGGAATGACCAATTCTCAATCTGAGCTTCCTTGTCAGGACCAATAATCACTCTGAGCGATTGAATTACTCCATCCACGTCAGTTTTAACTTCACTAAGCGGTCTACCCGATTGATGCTCAGCTGCCAATTTTTTAATTTCTATTGCGAAAATATTTATATCGATAGTTTTCAAAGTCAGCTAATCTTCTTCTCGGATAGATTAGAAGAAGATTAGTTGACTAATTTGTATTTTGCGAATAGATCACTTCAACTTTGAGTGCTCCCGCAGATTTAAACAGTTTCACAACGCTTCACAGCGTGGCTAACCGTTATCCCTTGTCGGAGGATTCTTTAGCGGGAGGCCATTGTGACAATCACGCCAATTGCCATGCCCCAGCATAACGCCTGCAAAATTTCCCTGCCTGTTTGTGTCAGGCAAAGCAGGCAGATAATTGCCAACACGATCATGGTGAATACAGTTGCTGCAACCAAGCTTTCCTCTTGCTGCTTGTCTTCATATTCAGACGGCGCTTTAGTTACTGGTGCATCGGGATACTGACTGATAACACAGCGCGTTACACCCTGACAATCTTTTATCTTCAGGTTGCTCATAATGGCCTCGCGAATGATCATCATCAGGCGCATTCACAGGAATACGCCTTGTGATGATTACGCCAGCTTTTTAGCCACGGCGATCAGGTCATCAATCACCGTATGTGCCTTATCACCAGCAGCAACCACCAGCTCTTTCAGTTTTGCCAGTACCACTTCAGTGATGTCAGTTGCTGCCGGTTGTTCAGTTTGTACTACTTCATTTTCATCAGGCATTTCGCTTTTCTCTTCTTTGGGTTTAATAAACAGGCTTTTCAGCCATTCAATGAATTTCATTTCTGTCCTGCCTCAATGTTGCGTATCGCAGCGCGATGTAAGTTACACAGGCCAAGCGCGTCGTATAACTGAGCGTTAAGCCCGACACTATCCCCGAATGTCATCGGGTCCGGGACGGCAGGAACACTAATCGGGCTTGTCAGTTCCACTGGCAGGTTTAGCCGTGGCTGGCTGATTGTCCGGTACTCCACCACTGGCTGACTTTGCTGCTTCGCGCAACCGCTCAACAGCGCGACTGTCAACGGCAGCAGCAGCACATTTATCCGCTGCGAGATAACGCTTGATTTCATCCTGCAATTTCCTGTTTTGCTCTGCTGTTGCGGCGCGCTGATCTGCAACCTGCTGCATCACGACGTTTTGCCGGTCTACTGCTTTGGCAAGGTTATCCACGCTGGTGGCGAGATCATCATTCTTGGAACGAAGGTCATTAATCTGGCTGTCTTTGCTGTCGGTTAGCTTTTCCAGCCGGTCATTAGTCGCAGACAATTGTGAATTACGGGCATTGAGTCCCCACAGGCAAACGCAGATGAGGCCAATGATGATGAGGTGTGAATAATTTCGGATGAAGCTGATTACGTTGAGCATAGAATCCCCTTAGCTTTGGTTAAGCGGGATTTCCTGTCGTCCAGTCCGTTCGTGCCGCCGTTAATGATTCTGGTGATGCGGTCAACATCATCAGAATCGGCAAGCTCGTTTAAGCCGTGATTCTTCCACCATGCCGCCGCTGATGCTGCCGCCATCTGATAGCCGGTCAGCAAATCAGGGTTTGCCACAATGTCAGCGCTCAGTTGCTTAACAAGCGCTGCATAGTTGGCTTTACCGGTGATCTGAATTAACCCCCTGCCGCGATAGCGATATCCATCACCCGACTTAACATCACCATTGCCGTTACGATTGGCATAAATGATGCTGGCAATCATTGGCTGATTAGCGGCGTGCATTGCGTTTCTGCCGTATGCGCGGGCCTGCTCTGCGGTGATGCGATTGCGAAACATTGACGTCAGCGCGTTCTCGCTGTAATTCAGACCCTCTTCCACTTTGGTGAAACCAGCTGATTCATGCCCGGTCTGCGCCAGAAAGTGGGCCTGCCGTAACGGGGTGTTGATCTGGAAATCAGCCATTGCAGCGGCGACAGATGGAAACCATGTTGCAGCGGCTCCCAGGGAGATTCCTGTTGCCAGCTGAAATTTATTGGCCGTCAGCATTGTTATCCCCTAACCGCTTATCAAGAACCCGGCGCAGCTTTGATGAAAGCCAGTCAACACCGAGAAAGCCGAGGAACACAGCCGCAACGCGTGTCGTGTCGTCGCTGAAATTCCAGTTAAATACTGCGCCGAGCACCTGTAGTGTTGGCTGAAGAAAAAAAGCAAAGACACTGCACATAGCCGCATCCAGCAAACGCCGTGGCCACGTATCTTTGCCAATGTAAGTTGCTCTGAGGATCGCCATAACACCCGCCAGACCGGCATAACCCGATTCGTTTTTGTGGGCATATAACCAGGCGATCAGGCTGGCCCAAAACCCAACGTCTTTTTCCGGCATGCGCTTCATCTCCACCTCCCGCTGTTTGGGGTGGCTGTCTGTAGTAACAAAGAAAAATCGCCCTCCGCCACTGAGGGAAATCCAGTGAGGTCACATTGATTGGCAGGGGCGAAAATAGAAAAGGCCCACCGAAGTGAGCCTTTGAGCATGTTGTTAGCGAAAATTAAGCAGCGACGATATCTAATCGCTTACCGAGCGCTAAAATCGCTTTCTGGATAGTGTCTATTTTCGTGGAATGCTGAAGATCGAATATTCTGGTCACTTCCTGCTTTTTAACACCCATGCGATTAGCCAGCTCAACACGGGTTAAGCCGGAATCGACAAACGTATTAAGCATGATGACTTTCGCCACCACGCTTGCAGGTACTTCCACGAAATCACCGGTTACTTCCCCCGGCGCGGGGATTTTATTACCGTCTTCGAAATAGAACTCAAAGGCCGTCACCAGCGCATCAAGCCCCATATCTAAAGCCTCTTCACGGGTTTCACCCTGTGTCAAAGCCTCCGGGATATCCGGGAACGATACGAAAAATCCGCCGTCGCATGGCTCAAGATTTATAGGGTATCGCATATCGTTTTGATGAATCTCCGCGAGTACCAGCCCCGAAGGGCTGGTTTGTTATTTCAGGCCTAACTGCTTAAGTATGGCCTTTCGCAGTGGTTCTGCTATCTCAGCGCCGGGATGCCTTGGCATTACGCTTCGCTTCCCGTTGTATCTCAGTTTCAGATGGTTAGTACCGTTTGAAACTTCGACCCCCTGAGATTCAAGCCACCGCCTGAACTCGCTTTGCTTCACCTTTCCTCCATTCTGTTGAACATGTGATTATGGTAAGCATTAATGATTACTTGGTCAACATTTTTGTTTACTAGATGGAGAAAAACCCTGACGCACATCGGCGGTAATTTCCTGGCTCGTCAGCCGCAGGGTTAATTTTAAAAACGCAGAAAATAAAAGACCCCGCCAGATGGCAGGGTCAGTTGTGTGCGTTCCGCGTTGTGATGCTGGGGTAAATGTGCAGAACGCCCACCATGAGGAAGATATTAATCCATTTTCGGACAAAAGCAAGCTATTTGTTGATAACATGGTGCGATTATTCAGCAAATGACGATGAACGTGTCGCCTTCTTAAATACCAGATCAGCGTGATTCTCTTCTGATTCCAGTTTTGTTACCAGCTCGTCTAAAAATGGCTTCCAGTTCCGTGTCCAGGTGCGGATGTGTAAATCCTTAAGCTGGTGGCTTATCACCTTAAATGCCCTACTTGCCGGGCTTCTGCGAAAACCTACTCCGCTGCACCGCTCACAATCCTTTTCAACAATGCATCCTCTAATCCTGGATTGCTCAATATCACGAACACGGCCAGAACCATTACAGCGGCAGCGAGCCGACATCTTTCCTTTGCCGTGACACGTCACGCACTGCGTTTCTGTAGGTTCGATACGATATTTTGCCGGTGTTTTTTCTCCGCATCCCGGATGAACCAGAACATTAGCAATCCCGTTAATAACGCCTCTGCCCTGACAGTCCGGGCAGGTATGAGTAGTTGCGGCAGAGCGGGTATATTCTTCGAATGCCAACCTGCAAAGGATGGCGAGGCATTTGCCGAGATTATTCCCGGCACCCTTAACGATAAGTCGTGGCGTGTTCTCGCGTGCGTATGCCAGCAGATGCTGAATTGCTCGCTCTTTGTCTTCTTCGCTGATGCCAGCCTTAGCCAGTACAGCAGAGAAACCCAACGGGGATTTAGCCTGGCACATACCTAAGGCCCCCATAACATCTGTGCCGGTTAGCGCTTCACTCGCTGTTGCGCGTGAACTATCGCTGATATTCATACCCTTCGGGGCAAAGTGCTTTAACGCTGATTCAAGGTTCATGCCCTTTTATCTCCATGCCGTTTTATTTTTTCGCCGTCCCGATAACCCCGACTGCAATCGTGTGATCAAGGAATCTGAACAGCAGTTCAAGCTGACTGCCGTATCTGTCTTCGAACGCCACCGGGTCCCGGTGAAGTTCATCGTGATGCGCCCTGCAAAGCGGTATCACAAATAAATCATGTGCCTTAGTTCCCATCCCTCCCTGTCCGTGTCCGATGATGTGGTGCGGGTCATCCGCAGGCTTATTACAACAGGCGCAGGTCTGCGCTTTGACCCACCGTGTGTACTTCTCGTTAACCCAGCGTCTGCGCTTTGGGCGCTTCATGAATGACTCTGGCGATTCAGGGTCGATAGCCAGGCCAACAACGGCTTTAACTATTTCTGCCGCTTCCTGAATCACTTCCCGTGCGGCCTTCTCCGGCTGGATGTGCGATTCCTTCATTGCGCCAGTAGCCTTTTTCTCTGCTGGCATGCGCAGAACACGCCGCGCTGGCGCTTCCGGGATAAGGTCGATCACGTCTTTGATTGATGCCCACCAGCACAGCTCAGGTAACGTCATGCGATGGTCAACACCTAACCCCATCTGCAAGCATGCTGATTCGATAATCCACCTCGCCAGATTGCCCGCTGCAACCTCTTCCAGCTGCTCCGGCAAACCATTCGCCCGGCAGTAATTATCATGGTGATAGCACAGGCAAACCGTGCCCGATTCGGTCCGCAGGGTAGTGTAATGCGGATGATGATAGGATTCCTTTTCCTCACGCTGGCAGGCGTTAATTTTTTGCACCCACGCATCATGCGCTTCCCATCCACCAGCAGCGATGATCACTTTGTCAGCAGAGAAGAAGTCTTTCAGCTGGGTTTCGTCCAGTAATGGCTGGCTGCTGTCGTTGATTAAGCCCGATGGAAGGTTTGCCAGTTCACCCGGTGGAGTGCTGATCAGCACCCGGCCACGGAATAACGGGAGCAAATCACGGCCAGGCTTTAACAACACAATTCCAATGTTTGGGACCAGTTCAGCGGTAAGTAATGCCCTCATGCTGCCACCGCCTGATAATCACTGATTGTCACTTCTGCCCTGCCACCTTTGATAACTGGCCCCCATTCGATGATGATTCGCTTAATCTGGCTATCGTCCAGCCATACACCGGCATGAGTCAGGCTGTCGAATAGCGCTTTCTGGTAGTTATCAAGGTCTCGCCTTATACTGGATGGCGGGAACAGGATCACATTCACCTGAACATCAGTGGTGATCGGTTTGGGTTTGCGCTTCAACTGCTTCCAGACCGACACAATGGACTCTGAACGGAAAGAGCGCCCGAAGGCGCTGATTAATACTCCCTTTCTGGTGTTTCTCCAGTAGGTGTTTACGGTTGGGGGGAATGGCAGGGTTAATTTCATCCTACAAAAACCTCCTGCTCAGGAATGATGAAAGCCAAAAGACTGCTACACAGCAAAACAAAATTGAGCATGTAATTCGAAACCACTCCGCGTGCGTCACCATCCAACCAAGCGCCAAACCAGTGATCCATGTGATTATGATAACCATCATAAATTTGAAATGAGCAATCATAATTACGCCACCCTCCCGGCGATCAGTTGCACACTGCTGTCACACTGATTACCCCAGCAATCCCACCCCTCGGCGGCGGTACGCGCGAATAATTCAATGCGTGACACGTCACCATAAAGTTTCTCCAGGCGGTTACGCACCTCCCAAGGTTTGGCGCTGTGTTCGCCCAGGCATGAATACACAACCTGCTTAACCGATGCGCTGGCGCGTGGTAGCCCTGTGCCGCGTGTGGCGATCAATACGTCCTCTGTGTTGCTGCGGGTGTGGTTGCCGCCATTCATACGGGTTTCAGCGTTGAGCATGTCCAGCAGGTCGTTAAAGTCGTGAATGGATTGTTCTTCCAGTGCGCGGTTAAAGCGCTTCTCGGCCAGCTGATTCAGTTTCACCCAGGTGAAGCCCTTCATAGTGCGCACACGGAATCCCCACGATTCCACCAGCTCTCTGGCCTCCTGGTTGTGGGTGCCGGTGTACCACATAGCCAGCACCGCGTTTTCTTCGGCAAGCGCCCACACGGGCAGGCGCTTAAGGTCAGTCATCGACATGGTTTGATAGTGATCGGTAGCAGCACCATTGCTGATGCTGTTGTTGTAGGGCCACGGGGGATCGGCGTAGATGAGTTGGTAAGGCATTATTCGCCCTCCCCGTTCTGCTCATTGGCATCGCGGTATTCGTTGAGGATGGAAATGACTTCAGCAGTATATTTATCATCGTGATACAGCACTGCTTCACCATCAACTACACCCATGTAACGGGCATCACACAGTAGCTCGACCAGACGGCGGGCTTTGGCTGCGCTGAACTGAGGCATAGCTGCGGAACGGGTCAGTTTCTTCTTCCCGCTGGCTTTGGCTTTTTCCAGTTGCTGTGTAGCAATCCGGCCAGCGCTGGCACCATGCTCACGGCTTAAAGCAACGGCTGTTGTTGGTGCAACTTCACCGGACTCAACCATGCTGATCAACTCTTGTCCTGATGAAAGCAACTGGAGATGGGTTTCCACGTCAGTGATTGAACGTCCAAACTCTTTGGCAATTTCAGTAAGTGAATATCCCTGATTTTTCGCGCGTACATACCCTAGCGCACGCTCAATAGCGCTGATTGGTTTGCCTTGGGACGATTTAGCCTGATGTGCAAGAGCCTGTAGAGGGGTTCCCACAAAGTCTTTGCACTCAATGCGTGGGATTGGATACCCCATTTCTGCTGCCAGTTTGGCACCGATGAATCGATGTTGACCATCTAGCACCTTGATCCCCTGCTCTGTCACGATTACAGAAAGCGGGGGAAGATCAGCTCCTGCAATCCAGCAGTCACGCATGTATTCAGCGTGCTCCATGTCCAGAGGCCGAATGTTAAAGCCTTCCTCCAGATACAGCTCGTCAATCGGCACCATATAGGTTTTTTTTACAGTGATGCCTGTACCGTTTTTCTCTTTGCCTTTGTACACCAGAGATAAAGTGCTCATTTGGTTTCCAGCTCCCATGCCAGGGTAATAATCAGACCGGTTATCATCAGGACCGCTAAGCGGCTTCCACGGTAGAAATCTGCGTTGCGCCGGTAGTGGCGCTCTATGGCTGATCTCATTGGCGCTTACTCCGCTTTTCCGGGTATTCAGGTTCCGGCTTTGGTCTTATCCAGTTCGCCATCTCAATGCAGTGCGCACGGCAAATGATCGCCTTCTGTCGCAGTCCTGGCCGGTATGTCTCATCGTGGGCCTTCAACCACTCACGGGCGGCGCGATGCCAAAAGTTTTTCGCCTGGAGTTTCATCGCGTTTTCCGCGATTTCGATATACCGCTTATCGCTGGCGTCTGTTTTTTCAGCGGTGTAGTAACGGGATTCAGCATCACGCCACACATCGCCCATCACTGACATTTTCCGAAGAGTTTCTGAAACGGTGTTTCGCGTATAGCCTGACAATTCTGTGATTTGTGATGCCGTCTTTCCTGGCTGGTCCAGCAGGATTCTGGTGATTGCGGTTTCAGCGTTCATCATGCCCCCCTCCATCCATCCGGGTGCGCGTAATCAACGCTCGCGGTTTGGTTAACATCGCGCGGCATGGACTTTTTGATGTTGTTCCATTCGGAGCGAGGTGGGCGGCCAGCATGGTCCCATTTATTCGCCGACTGGAGATAACCAGGGAAATTCTTCGGGATAAAAAGCGTTGCCGGGCGAAGGTACTGAGCCTGCTCGGTGTCGCGCCAGTGCTCATTCTTGTAATCAACAACCAGTTTCAGCTCATCGGGTTCGTAGCCCTCGGCAAGGCGGGCTCGGATATTCTCCAGTGACGCACGGCTGACCTGGAACTTTGAACTGGTGGTTTGGTTGAGATGGGTTAAAACCTGTTTAGCCAGGTCTGTAATCACAACTTCCCGGTCGGGTTGCGCAGCAACCTGACAAGAGTCTTTACCTGTATTCTCTGTAGTAATCTCTGTTGTATTCTCTGTAAGAGATGAGGGCATTTTACCCCCCATCGATGAGGTAATTTTTCCCCCATTCGATGAGGGTAAATTTGCACTGTTCGATGAGGGTGAATTTGCACTCTTCGATGAGGGCAATTTGCACTCATCGGTAAGTAACGGGCTTTCGTAGTTAATCGCATAGAAATTGGTGCGATCATGCTTCGATTTATTCAGTTGCTCGACGCGGATTAGTCCCAGCTTTTTGAGGCTGTTTAAAGCACGCTTAACCGTGTCCGTTGACCAGAATGGGAATTGCTCTCCCCATTGTTCATGGGTGTTATAAACCCACTTTTGCCCGTCTTTTTCGATGCCTGATGGCGTCTCTTCCAGCCAGTAGCAAATCTGCTGAAGCACGATTGCTTCAGGCAGACCAATACGACAGGCGAGCACAGGACTAACCACCAGCGGCTTTACTTTAAGCAGTAAACTCATGGCGCTACCTTCCTGAACTTCTTGCCTGGCCGAATTGCCCCACAGCCTGAGTAATTTCGCCGTGGTTGATGGTCTGCCATGTGCCGTTTATCATCTGCACATACCGAAATGAATCTGTGCGCCCAACCAAAGGCAAACAGCGGAATTGAGGGATTGACCGATTTCTGGTTACAATGCTCATGCCGATTTTTCTCCATGCCGGAAATTAATCGCAAACGAACGCTCCGGGCTGCAACCTGGGGCGTTCAACTCTTCTGGCTCACCATGAATCAGCTTGCCGAGATTCAGGTGTTCCTGAAGCTTCACAGAAGCGAGATATGCCTCCTCTTTAAGTTCTTCAAACTCCTGTTTATCCATAACGCCATCTTTCACAGCCTCGCGGAATCTCTCTGAATAACGGCTGAGCTGCTCAAATGTCTCTATCAGCTTTTGATTGATATCCTCGTTATCAACCTCTTCAAGATCCACCAGCGGGACGTTAACGCTGTTGGATTGGCGGGAAACTGCATCAGCGATATGTTTAGTGCCGCTGGCCTGTTGCAATACCATCGCCCAACCCATTGGGAAGATTTGATCGCCATTGCTGCGCAGGCGGTTAAACAAAGCATCCTCTGTTACACCCAACCATTCCGCGGCTTCGGCGTAGCCTCCAGGAAGACTGGAAATCGTCTTCTTGATTGCGGCCACCAGCCAGGCTGGTTGTTTTTCTACTTGCCAGTGTTTGTGATCCACGGTTATCACCTTGCTACTGTGGTTTTGTAATTTCCGGTTTGAGTATTTAATTCTTACCGGGTGAGTTCGTTCGTTGTTCAGCTTCAGTTAGAACAAATCGCTTTGGATAAAGAATTTGCATTTCAGTGACTTGACCTTTGAAGAAAATCGAGAGCCGTTCAGCTACATCAAGTGATGCAATCTGAATTCCTCTCTCAATTCGACTAAGGTTTCCAACATCTAACTGAATTGCTTCCGCTACCTGATTAAGTGTTAAGCCTTTTGCCTGTCTAACGGCTCGCAATGGCGTTTGCGGATTTTGCATTTTCACCCCCTTAATTGCGTAATTCGCATATTATGGCAATCAAGGGATTTGCGCAAGATGATTTGCGTGTCATGCAAATAAGACTTGTAATAAACGCATGAACATTGGAATGAAGATAAGAGAGCTGCGCAAAGCGCGTGGTCTCAAAATTGAAGAACTGGCTGAAGCCGTTGGTATAGACGGTGCTAATATTTCACGTCTTGAAACCGGTAAGCAGAAATCATTTACTGAACAATCGATTAAGAAGATAGCAGACGCGCTATCTGTCAACGTAAGTGATCTATTTACTACTGGCCCTACTGAAATTACTGTATATAATCACAGTAAAGAAAGTGTAAAGCAGGAGGCCGGTATTGTGTATCGTGTGGATATCTTGGATGTGAGCGCCAGCGCTGGGCCAGGTTCTATCAAATCAGGTGACGTGATAGATATCATCCGTTCCATAGAGTATGAGAATGAACATGCACGGTCACTTTTCAACGGAATGCCATCATCATCAATTAAGGTGATTAATGTTCGCGGTGATAGCATGGCTGGCACAATTGACCCCGGCGATCTGATTTTTGTCGATGTTTCAGTGCACACCGTTGATGGTGATGGAATCTATGTTTTTGGTTTTGATGAAAAAATACACGTAAAACGATTGCAAATCATTCCAGACCAAATATTGGTCCTTTCGGACAACGCTAAGTACCGTGAGTGGCACATTGATGAAAAAAATGAGCATCGCTTCTACGTTTTTGGCAAGGTGATGATAAGCCAGACGCAAGCCTACAAACGACACGGTTAACCTTTCTCCCTCCTTCACAAGTACCGCCCACAGTGGCGGTATTTTTTTTCGCCGCAACAATTTGCATATTGCGCAATTTAAATATTGCGCATATCGCAAACAATGTTTATGATAAATTCATCGACAGCGATCAGATAACCCCAAATGAAGATGGTAAAGAACATGGCTAACACCAGCTTGGCCGATTTACTCACCTTCTTGCGGTTGTTCCCCGAGGCTGATCTGTGATGGTGACCAGGGTGTTGTGATAGTGGAACTTTAAACCTCGTTTAAGTAGGTAGTTGGTTGGCGGTTTCTCTGGTGATTGCTCCGGTTTAGCCGCCCTTTTTCACAATGACAATGGCATTTGCAGAACGGGTGTTTTCGGACGCTTTAGAGACGTGGAGTAAGTGCCGTTTTCAATATGAACAAATAAAAAAGCGCCCGTCAGGACGCTTAGCTCTTTAAAAATCTGGATACCTCAACACAACGCCAGTTATGTGCTTTATCGGCGAGGTAATGGTGTGGGTGGAGCTGGAGGTCGTGGGTTATTTGGTTTGTGCCCACCAGCATGATCGATCATATTGCATTCCTAATCGGTTATGTCTCCCGCCATCATCGCAAATGCTTTTTGCCGGAAGGTCAATTTTTGGGTGGTGTCAGTTAACCCCATACTTATGCATGCCCTTTTATAGGCGGGGGCTTTAAGTACACCCCATACGTTGGAATCATTCTCCTGAAGGGATTTAAATCGGGAATGCAATTCCGAATCTGATAACAGATCGGCGTCAGTTAGCAAAGAAAGATACTTCCGCGCCAAGTCTTCAGAAATACCGGATTGGCGGGCGAATTGATAGACAATTTGAGCAACAGAAAGCAGGCCGATGATGGCTGCAAACCATGTTTTGCTAAAGATTGGAGTGAAGGCACTTAGACCGACAGCAATGATTATTAATGTGATTCCCCGATCAATGCGGCCAGTAATGGTGCCGTACATCTTTTCGAGATAATGGGAATACGTAATGTCAAAAATCAATTCATGTCGGGTCATGGCTTATCTCACTCATCATCATCTTTAGGCGGCGGAGGTGGTCTTTTGTTTACCGGCATGTGTCTTTCTTCATAGCCAGGAGTTTCATCAGACATCCGAGATTCCTTCTTTGTTGTTGGGGTATATCCAGATTATCCGATTCCTTGTTGTTGGGGAATAGCAGGGAAACACGGGCCGGACGTGAATAAATAAACCGGCACACAACAGGCAAGAGCATTGGCCGATGGCGGGTATAGCGCCTGAAGCGTCCTGACAGTGCTCTCTCCGTTGTGGTGAATGCGGCCAGCGCACGCGGTAAAACTGACAATAATCGTTTCGTGCGATGCGTCAATTCTATAAGTCACCTCCCTGTGTTTTGTCAGCTTACATAGGGCACCGGGAGGCACCCGGCACCACACACCCTTTCAGGTATGGAGAGTAACGGCGGCAGGTGTTGCAGTACCTGCCAGTCAATTTGAATGAATCCCTTCTCAATTTATTGCCATCAACGGCAAGGGATTCGTGCAACCAAAAATCGGTATGGAGAAATATATGCAGCATCCACACGATCACATCATTGTCGGGATGATCACCCTTCCCTATAGCGGCCTGTTTCACGGTTGGCTTTTGCCTGACGGCGCAGTGATTAAAAACCCTATCGCGGCGCAAAACGCAGCGGAGCACCTTAACAATGCCAGTAAAACCGTTCACTGAGGCCACCAGCATGACTAACCAAAAAACAAACAGAGAATTGGTGCAAGCCGGGCATGCTTTGGCTAATGCCCTCTCCGCTGACTCTCCTCTGATGGAAGTAGCAAAGCTGGTATCTGATATTTCAACACGTCTTGATGTTGCAGTGGTGCGTGGCGATGAACTGCAACAGAAGCTGGATTCTCTGGCGGCAGGAGTTACCTGGAAGACAGGATCACCTTGCATCCCTGAAGGAAGCAACGAGCGATTTTGGGTTACTCACCGCCTGAAAAATGGGTCATTGCATGTTACTGATCTCTTCTTCTTCAACTGCCCTGCGCCCAAAGATGAAGACGCCTTCTGTGACGCTGAAATGACTACATTTGATGGCGATCCGTACTGGCCTGAAGGCTGGCATGACCTCTGCTCCCACCCTGATTTTGATTACTGTTACCAAAAGTCTGATCTTGACGTATTGGCCTATGCGGAATTTATCAAGCCAGAACCAGCTAAGGATGGTGAGTGATGGCAGATATTAGCAACGGTCCGGTTTCTTCTCTTCCCGGAAATACGAAAGCGGCACCATCTAATACTAAATGTGACGATCATCCTGAAAGAGACGCTGTAAAACGTGTCCAGGGCGAAACAGATTCATTCGGGTGTGAATATTTAGACATGTGCCAAGAATGTTATCAGGCTCACATCGAAGAATCGAAGAATTCAGATCGTTCGGGTTGCTGCGATTGGTGCAGGAAGCATGCCGATCAACTCTATCCACACAGGGATATTGAAGAGGGGAGTTCCGGTAGAGTTTATGACGTTTGTCTTCCCTGTATTGATAAAGAACGAAAGTCCTGGCGGGAAGAGGATGAAGACTATGCGTGAGCGTCCAATCCTCGATATGTGCTGTGGCTCTCGCATGTTCTGGCTGGATAAGCAGGACTCTCGTGCTGTATTCGCTGATATCCGCAGCGAATCACACACGTTATGCGATGGTCGGTCGCTGCACATTGGGCCAGATATCACTGCCGATTTTCGGGAGTTGCCCTTCCCTGATAACAGATTCGCTCAAGTGGTGTTTGACCCACCTCACCTGGAGCGGGTTGGGGAAAATAGCTGGATGCGTAAGAAGTACGGCGCACTGGATAAGAAGACGTGGCGTGATGATATCCGCGCCGGTTTCAGCGAAGCGTTCAGGGTGTTGCGGCCACACGGCACTCTCATCTTTAAATGGAACGAAACGCAGATACCAGTTAGCCAGGTTATTGCTTTGACCGACCAAAAACCAACTATCTGGCAGCGCACCGGCAAAAGCGACAAAACCCACTGGATTCTTTTTCTGAAGGAGCCAACCAAATGAGCAGTTTTCAGCGCAAGCCTATCGTAAGAACATCCACCAGCGCAAAGGTGACGATAACCATAGAGATTTCAAATCTCGGCATGTGGGGGCCAGATTGCCAAATTAGCCAGGTGTATCGGCAGGCGATTGAAGAAGCGAACGGTAAGCTGAGCAAACTATTTTATGGGCAGGACATCCGTGTTGTAGGCACGCCAGTGGTGCAGGCAATTTCAACGGACGTTGAGGTACGCTAATGGCTTTAACTTCAGCAGAACGCAAAGCCATCCAGCGCGCCCGTCAGGCCGCTGCCGGTGAAAAAACTATTGAGGTTACTCTCGATAATCAGGAACTCGAAATGCTGGCGCAGAATTGCGCCGGTCGTCGCCCTGGGCGCGAACCATACGACATCAGCGAATACCTCACCATGCTTATTCGTATCGATAACGCCCAATTAAAACGCCAGGTGGCAGAACTGAATAAACGCAACTGTGGCCGCTGTGGTGATCAGTTGCCGGTAACGGAATGCGTTTGTGATGTAGAGGAAGCATGCTGGCTTAATCGCGGCTGGCATGAACTGAGGTTAAAAATCACACCGTGACATGTCACGGTCATTAATTTACCTGTTGCAGCAGGAAAGGCATGGAGAGATGGATATGCAGACCAACGATATAATTTCTGATGCTGACATTGAACAAATCACCGGGTACAAAATCCCGTCTAAACAATGCCAGTGTCTAAAGCAAGCTGGGGTTTTCTTCGTGGTTCGTCGCGATGGACGTCCTCGCACAACCTGGCAACATTTCAACGATCCCATCACTCACCGTAAGACAGTGATGCCGGATGCATTTGAACCTAACTTTGGGGCACTCGACTAATGGCCCGGACCAGAAAAAATAAAGAAGACAGTTGGATGCCGCCCCGTGTTTACCGGGGCAAATCAGCGTTTGAGTTTCACCCCAAAAATGGTGGAGCAATCAGGCTTTGCAGCCTTGACGCACCTCAGTCTCAGGTGTGGGCAGCATATGAGTCTTTACTGAACGAATTGCCTGATGACAGCCTTCTTGCTGCACTGGCTGATCGCTTTTTCAAGTCAGCAGATTTCTTTGAGCTGGCACCCGAAACCCAGAAAGATTACAGAAAATATTCTAAAAGCGTTTTGGCTGTCTTTGGCTCCATGCCTTCTGATGCAGTTAAACCTGAGCATATCCGCAAATACATGGATAAACGCGGATTGAAAAGTCGCACCCAGGCTAACAGGGAAAAGGCTTTCATGTCGCGTATTTATCGTTGGGGGTATGAGCGAGGTATTGTGAAGCGCAATCCGACAAAAGGCGTAAAACAGTTCAAAGAGAAGGCCAGAGATCGCTATGTGACAGATGCTGAATATGCTGCCCTGTTTAGTGTTGCACCTGACGTTGTTCAGATTGCCATGGAATTGGCTTACCTGTGTTGTGCTCGTCAGGGTGATGTTCTCGAAATGAAGAAAAGCCAATTGATTGACGAAGGAATACTAATCAAACAGAGCAAAACTTCGGTGTCTCAGATTAAAGGCTGGTCTCCTCGCCTTGAGAAAATTATCAGGGATGCCTCATGCCTGCCGTTAAAAACAGGGATGAGTAGCATCTATGTGATCCACCAGCCATCAGGTGCGAAATATACCCGTGATGGCTTTAACAGCCGCTGGCTGAAAGCGAAGAAGGAAGCAAAAGAGAAATTCCCAGAGATGACCTTCGATTTCACTTTCCACGATCTGAAGGCTAAAGGCATTTCGGATCTAGATGGGAATTTATATGAGAAGCAGGCGATATCAGGGCACAAAAATGTTGAGCAAACTGCGCGCTACAATCGCAAGATTGCAGTTGTCCCTGTGGTCGGCGGTCAAAAATAGAGCGAAGTATATTAGGAAAGGATATTAGGAAAACGAGGTAGAGAAACAAAAAAACCGCCCTTGGGCGGTTACGACATTACTGCTTATTGCTTTGATTTTATTCGGTTTTATCGGCAGATAAATATGGTGCCCGGGGCGGGACTTGAACCCGCACGACCTTACGATCGAGGGATTTTAAATCCCTTGTGTCTACCGATTTCACCACCCGGGCAGGGTGTAAAGTGGAGGCGCGTCCCGGAGTCGAACCGAGGTGGACGGATTTGCAATCCGCTGCATGGCCACTCTGCCAACGCGCCTTTCAATCTGATGTGCATTCCGTTACGAACAGAGTGCTAAATCTGGAGCGGGAAACGAGACTCGAACTCGCGACCCCGACCTTGGCAAGGTCGTGCTCTACCAACTGAGCTATTCCCGCATTATCATCGAACTTGCTGATTTTATTTAGCTTTTTGCAGACACGCTGCCGTTCGATGCGATGCATTCTACTGAACTGGCGCAATGAGTCAATAAAATTATCCTCACAGTGCGTCCGTTTGCTGCTTTTTGAATCGCATCGATCACCGTTCGAACAAATCACCACGCGCTGCGTTCAAATACTGGAACATTGACCAGAAGGTCAGCACTGCCGCGATATATAAAGCAACCACACCCACGCCAATCACCGTGGCATCTGGACGCCATAATAGCGCCACCAGCGATAGCATTTGCGCTGTGGTTTTCACTTTACCAATCCAGGAGACGGCTACGCTGCTGCGCTTACCTATTTCCGCCATCCATTCACGTAGCGCAGAAATAATGATCTCACGAGCGATCATCGTGGCTGCAGGCAGTGTAATCCACCAGGCGTGGAAATACTCCGCCACCAGCACCAGCGCTATCGCCACCATCACCTTATCGGCTACCGGATCAAGGAACGCACCAAAACGCGTGGTTTGTTTCCAGCGACGCGCAAGAAAGCCATCGAACCAGTCAGTAACTGCTGCAACCACAAAAATGAACGCCGTAACAAAAGGTGCCCAATGAAATGGCAGATAGAAAGCCAGCACAAAGAAAGGAATCAGCACGACCCGAAACAAAGTAAGACATGTAGGAATGTTAAATTGCATATGCCAGTAACTGTCTGGTATGGGTAGAATTTAACGTATGTTCCTACATTGCCCCCCCTGTTTCAATGCTAGTGTTTCAGTGAATAGAAGATTTTTTCTGCCAGCGCGAAAGAAATGCCCGGAACCTTCGCTATCTCATCCACACTGGCATTCATCAATGGTTGCAGGCCACCCATGTACTTCAGCAGCTGTTGACGGCGTTTCGGCCCGACACCTTCGATACTTTCCAGCGCACTGGTGTTCTTAACTTTGGCCCTTTTTTTCCGGTGGCCTGAGATCGCATGATTGTGAGAATCATCACGAATATGTTGAATGACGTGTAGCGCTGGCGAATCCGGTGGCAGTGAGATGCCCTCCCCTTCCGCTTCGAAAAATAGCGTCTCAAGACCCGCTTTACGATCGCTCCCCTTCGCCACGCCGAGCAAAATAGGACGGTCTTTGTCCCATGGCACATCCAGTTCGGCAAATACCTGCTTGGCCTGCGCCAGCTGCCCTTTACCGCCATCAATCAGGATAACGTCAGGGATTTTATCTTCTTCCAGCGCTTTACCGTAGCGCCGACGTAATACCTGATTCATCGCTGCATAATCATCGCCGGGGGTAATGCCCTCGATATTGTAGCGGCGGTAATCGCTACGCAACGGACCATTGCGATCAAATACCACGCAGGAAGCAATGGTCTGCTCCCCCATGGTGTGGCTGATATCAAAACACTCCATACGATTGATCTGGTCCAGTTCGAGGAACGTTGCCAGTGCAGCTAATCGCTGCTGTATCGTCGAATGCTGCGAAAGTCGCGTGGTCAACGCGGTTGCGGCATTGGTTCGTGCCAGCTTAAGGTAGCGGGCGCGATCGCCACGCGGTTTGCTCTGGATATTCACCTTCCGCCCGGCCAGCTCGCTGAGCGATTCAGCCAGCAACTCGCGTTCCGGCAGGCTGAAATCCAGCAGGATCTCGGTCGGTAAAGTACGCGCCTCACTGCCCTGCAAATAAAATTGGCCGAGGAAGGTTTGTACCACCTCCGCCAGTTCCGTATCCGCCGGAACCTTCGGGAAATAGCTGCGGCTGCCCAGCACTTTACCCTGACGGATAAACAAGACATGCAGACATGCCATACCCGCATCGTAGGCGACGCCCATCACATCAAGGTCATCACCCTGATTGGAGACAAACTGCTTCTCGGTAATGCGACGCACCGCCAGGATTTGATCGCGTAACCGTGCGGCTTCTTCAAAACGCAGATCCTGGCTGGCGGCTTCCATTCTTTTGACCAGTTGATTAAGCACCTGGTCATCCTTACCCGCCAGAAAGAGCCGCACATAATCGGTTTGCTGCGCATACTCTTCTTCAGTGACCAGACCGGCTACGCAGGGACCGAGGCAACGACCAATCTGATATTGCAGACATGGCCGTGAACGATTGCGATAAACGCTGTTTTCGCACTGACGAATCGGGAACACTTTCTGCAGCAGCGCCAGAGTTTCACGTACTGCATAACCGTTCGGAAACGGGCCAAAATATTCGCCTTTGGCATGTTTGGCCCCACGGTGCATCGCCAGCCGCGGATGGGTATCGGCGCTGAGAAAGATGTAAGGATAAGATTTGTCATCGCGCAGCAGCACGTTATAGCGCGGCTGGTATAGCTTGATGTAATTATGCTCCAGCAACAGCGCTTCGGTTTCGGTATGGGTGACCGTGACATCGATTTGCTGGATATTGCTGACCAGCGCTTCGGTCTTACGGCTACCGACCTGGGAACGGAAATAGCTGCTGAGGCGTTTTTTGAGGTCTTTGGCTTTGCCAACATAGATCACCGTGCCTGTCGCGTCATACATACGGTAGACGCCGGGCTGACTGGTCACGGTGCTGAGAAAGGCTTTGGAATTGAAAACGTCACTCACTACTGATTAACGGCTCCGCATTATACAGGCCATGTCGAATGGCCAGATGCGTTAACTCCACATCGCCACTGATGTTCAGTTTGCTGAACATACGATAGCGGTAGCTGTTAACGGTTTTGGGGCTGAGACTAAGCTGCTCGGAAATCTCCGTCACCTTCTGCCCCCGGGTGATCATCAGCATAATCTGCAATTCCCTTTCCGACAAACAGCTAAAGGGTGATTCGGCTTTCTGCGGCTCAATCTGGCTCAGCGCCATCTGTTGCGCAATATCAGAGGCAATATAGCGTTGCCCGGCATGTACCGAACGGATAGCACTTACCACTTCCTGCGGCGCGGCACCTTTGCTGAGATAACCCGAAGCACCTGCCTGCATGACTTTGGCAGGCAGTGGGTTTTCGGTATGAATAGTCAGCATGATGATGCGGATATCCGGGTTGTAACGCACAATTTTGCGCGTTGCTTCAAGGCCGCCAATGCCGGGCATGTTCATGTCCATCAGCACGACGTCCACCGGATGGTTACGGCACCATTTCACCGCATCCTCACCACAAGCCACTTCCCCGGCAATTACCAGTCCCTTCATATCTTCCAGTATGCGACGAATGCCGGCGCGTACCAGTTCATGGTCATCAACAAGAAGCAAGCTGATCAACGGGACGTACTCCGCAGGTTAGTGATGGGGAATATATTTTCAGGAGGCTTATCTTACCGGGTTTTCTGGGCAAAGAACATCGCCCGCCGCAGATAAATCCCGCTTCAAATGATACAAATCAAATAGAGGGTATGGACCACTCATTTTTAGTATCCGGCAATAACACGCGAGAATAAAAAAGTAAAATAACCATCAATATCATTAAGTTATAATTTATAACACGTCTCGCTTTATGCTCATAACATGTAAAATAAATAATGCTTCCCGTCATTTTTTATTGACGATAAATACAGCAATTTATTATTTCGTTTTTAGCATGAATTTCTGATTTCAGCGCGAATAAATTGCTCTGACAACCATATGATATACTCTGTTTTTTGCGCACAGGAAGAATGTGCCTGGATCATGTAACACAACCAGGGAGTCGATTATGAGTGATGAAGACTTTGTAACCTCGCAGGAAACGCAGAAGCTGGCAGATGAAGTTGCCTGCCTGAAAATGATGGTCACACTGATTCTGAAGGGAATGGGTCAGGCGGATGCCGGGAAAGTGATCATCAATATGGAACGCTATGTGCAAACGTTAGGGGAAAAACCGCAGGCGGAAGTATTCAGCAATACCATTCGCCAAATCAAAACCGCCTACCGTCAGTAAGCGGCCTGCCCCGCGCCGCACGCGCGGGGACATTAGCTGTGTGATTGCCAGTTAACCGAAACACCCAATGTCGGCAATACTTCTTCCGGGCTAAACCGCCGCGTACCGCGGTATTTATCAGCCAGCGCCGGTTGGTGCACCGGGATGCGAATGGCGAACAGATTATCCTCAGACTGAATCAATCCTGGCGACAACGGTTCATAAACCACCTGATGCTGTTCAAACATCTTTTCCAGCATCGGCGTAGCGGAGCTGATCAAAAACTCCATATTACTTAATTCTGCCAGCTGCACCGAGTGCCACAGAATGTTGAGCGGCAGTTCCGCATCCACTTCCAGTCGGGCAGAGAAACGTGACATCTCCCAAACCTTTTCATGGCTGAAAGGTAACACCAAACCTTCGGTGACTTCAGGTTCCTGCCACGGCATCAGTCGGGAACAGCCGCAAATCCCGCGACGAGGGTCCCAGGCAATCATCCAGGTGACATCCGAACGATCGAAACGGTCATACTCCTGACCTGGGGTGCTTAATCGAGGTGGAATGGACCATCCTTCACCACGCGCAAACACGCTGTAGCGATAAGTCCCCAATTCCGCCAGCAGTGAGGACGGCATATCCTTTAACTGGGTTTGAATTATTTTCATCATGCGCCCCTGACATCCCCATGTTTGCAATGATTTATTTGCGCCAGCCTGGCAAAGTTCCGGCGCAGGGTAGACAACTGGCTTCGGGCTGGGAACTACTAAAGTTAGTAGTTGCCTTTTCGCTAAATCAGACCAATTGCTGCGGCATAACAGGCAATTTGCGTTTTATTGGAAACATTAAAGCGCTTTTGCATATTTTTTTGGTGAAAATTCACCGTGTGTTCCGAAATCGCTAAAATAAGTGAAATTTCCGCAGAGGTTTTTCCTTCCGCCGTCCATTTCAGAATTTCCAGCTCGCGCTGGCTAAAATCATTAGATAAAACTGCCATGGAGCTATCATTGAGACGCCCCAGCGCACGCAGACTCAGTCCCGCCAGGAAGTGAAGTTTTACCTCCAGCTCAACGCGTAAGTGTCGGGTCTTACTCTGTTGCTTAGACGCAATAGATAATATACCAATGGCACGATTTGATGCCATTGCGGAGCAGGAAAAACCACTCATCAAGCCGTAAGCGTTGGCTTCGGCCCATAAGTTGCCGGCCCCGCTAAACAGGTCATGCGTCCACTCCACCCCGTGGCCAGGGCGTTGACAAAGTAACAGCACCGGATCGACAGCATAATAGTTCTCACTTTCATACCGGCTGACCCAGTTTTCAGGATAAGTGCTAAACAAAAAGATCCGCGGTCGGGTAAAAGGCACCGGATGCTGGATCAAAAAGGCAAAGTAATCAAATCCCAGTGTTTCTACGTGTTTTTGTATGAGCGATTTCAATTGCATCACTGCGGTAACAGTCTGAAATTGAATTTCGGTCTCGCCTCGCCAGACGAAATAATTATCGGTCGTCATTATTGCCTCAGCGCGGTTTAACGCTCTTGCACCTTGTTATTCGAACTGATTAACACAAAAATTAAATTAGTTAGAGAAAAAATATTGATGGAAAAGAGTTCAAGCCGTCAGATCACAATCATAAACATCCGGTTGTCAATGCGTTACCGTAATGGAATGGATTGGGCATATCGTCTTTGTTAACAGCATCACAATTTTCACTGATGCTGACGATTAGAATAGGATTTTTCTTATGTCGTTTCAATCTCTCTGACCATCGAAAATTTTCAATAGTTTGATAAGTATTCAGCATCATCATTAACTGAAATCTATTCTTTACAGTGTTTTAACCTCACCCTCCAGGTTAATTTATGCCACATTTCCGCCTACCCTTATTCTTTATCTCATTTATTTCTGCCACCCGTTCACTTTTTCACCCCTCGCAGTGATTCCCGTCAGGCAGGTTTCCAGCTACTCTTAGCAGTGAGCGGCGTAACACGCAACGGTGATTTGCAGGGGAAGACAATGCCGCAGCCGGGCTGACCGCATTGTCGCGCGTATTCGAGAAGCTAAGCGGGACTGACTATGTTGAACCAGTTGGCATTACCCTTCCTTGTTCTGGGTGGCTGTACCGCCCTGATGATTTTAAAAGACCTCTTCCGTCACCCTCATCCGGTCGCGGTGATGAATATAATCTGGCCATTAACCGGGCTATATATGCCATTCATTGGCTGGCTGGCCTGGTGGTATCTGGGAAGAAAACCCTCACGTCAGGTAAAACTTGCCCTGCTGGTTCCGCAAAAATTACATCGTAACGCTGGCTGGCAAACCATTTTTATTTCCACTTCATTATCCGCCGCTGCCTGTATATTCGGCGACATAATGACACTCCCGATAATCACCCTGCTAAACCAATTTGCGATTAATCCGGCATTATGGACCGAGGCAATTATTTGCGTCGCTATTTCGTTATTAGTGGGGTTATTTTTCCAATTCCTGGCAATTCGCCAACGTGAAAAACGTTCATTCGGCAACGCATTATTATTAGCGCTGAAAACTGAAATTTTCCCGTTGCTGATTTATCAGGCAGGAATCTTTCTCTTCATGGGTCTGGCCCTAAAATTCGTTTTAAATCAGCAAATCAATCCACTGCTGGTCGGATTCTGGTTCATGCTTCAACTCGCCATGATAATAGGTTTTCTCTTCTCCTGGCCCGCTAACCATTTCCTCATCAAACGCGGACTCAATCCGGCAGTATAATCTCAGCGTCCCTGGCCGCGAACGCACATGCCGAAATGAAGATGACGGGCATGTGCGGCACTGCCATCAGGACCAGGGCTAACCGCAATCTTCATCCCTTTCGCCACCTTTACCCCATTACCGCTTAAGCCCCCTCCCTGCTGAAACTGCTTAGTTTTCAACCGCATTGGTGAAAGATTGCGCCATGTAAATATTTACTGACAGCGCAAAGCATGCAAAAGGTCGCAGATGTTAAAAAACAATTACCGAGAGCCAGTGCTATTCCACTATCTTATGCCACTTGCCCTGTACAACAGCAGGTTAATTAACAGCCAGCAGAGCTGACACAACATCGAAACAGGAAAGAAATCGTTATGGTTGATCAATCCAAAGAGGCACTCCTCACAACGGAGCAACCGGAAAAGCTCCGGCGCAATCTCCACAACCGCCATATCCAGCTTATCGCCATTGGGGGTGCTATCGGCACCGGGCTGTTTATGGGATCCGGCAAAACCATCAGTCTGGCCGGACCGTCGATCATCTTTGTTTATATGATCATCGGTTTTATGCTGTTTTTCGTGATGCGTGCCATGGGGGAGTTACTGCTCTCCAATCTGGAATATAAATCCTTCAGCGATTTCGCCGCTGACCTTCTTGGCCCCTGGGCCGGTTATTTCACTGGCTGGACCTACTGGTTCTGCTGGGTCGTGACGGGCATCGCCGACGTGGTGGCGATAAGTGCTTACTTCCAGCTCTGGCTCCCGGATTTCTCCATCTGGATGAGCGCCCTGCTGTGTGTCGTGGTGTTCCTGACGCTGAATATCGCCACCGTGAAGATGTTCGGCGAAATGGAGTTCTGGTTCGCGATTATCAAAATTGTCGCCATCGTCGCGCTGATTATCACCGGCGTCGTACTGGTGACGATGCATTACCCTTCACCGGGTGGCGGTACGGCTTCGCTGAGCAATATCTGGGGTCATGGCGGTATGTTCCCGAAAGGATTGAGCGGCTTTTTTGCCGGTTTCCAGATTGCGGTGTTTGCCTTTGTGGGCATTGAACTGGTGGGAACTGCCGCCGCAGAAACTCACGACCCGCACAAAGTGCTGCCGCGTGCCATCAACGCCATTCCGTTGCGCGTCATTATGTTTTATGTACTGGCGCTAATGGTGATTATGGCGGTGACCCCGTGGAACCAGGTGCTGGCCGACCGCAGCCCCTTTGTTGAGATGTTTGTGATGATCGGCCTGCCTGCCGCCGCCAGCATCGTCAACTTTGTGGTGCTCACCTCCGCGGCGTCCTCTGCCAACAGCGGCATTTTCTCCACCAGCCGCATGCTGTTTGGTCTGGCAGAACAAGGAGTGGCACACAAGGCGTTTGGCCGACTGTCGGCCCGTGCCGTACCGACCACCGGTTTGTTTTTCTCCTGCCTGTGCCTGCTCGGCGGTGTGGCGTTGATTTATCTGATCCCGGATGTGATGACCGTGTTCACGCTGGTCACCACGGTATCAGCCATTCTGTTTATGTTCGTCTGGACCATCATCCTGTGCAGCTATCTGGCCTACCGCAAACAGCATCCGCAGCGTCACGCGGAGTCAACGTTTAAGATGCCGCTGGGTAAATTTATGTGCTGGGTATGTATGGCGTTTTTCGCCTTTGTCCTGGTGCTGTTGACCCTGCAGGATGACACCCGTCATGCCCTGATGGTCACACCGCTGTGGTTTATGATTCTGACCATGGGCTGGCTGTTGCGTCGACGTAAAGCCTGACCGCTCTAAAAACATAAGGCCCATTACAGGGCCTTATTTTTCATATCCTTTCGCGTAATTTTCTCCACGCTTCTGCCAGCGTAGGCCGTAACGACGGTTCCCGTGTAGGGGCGGCATCCGGTGCATCTGGCGCGCCGAGATTAAAGGTAAAGGTGTAATTCGGCTCCTCGCCCATACGCAAGTCGGTAATCAGTGTCTCGCCCCCCTGCTGGCGCATGGCATAAAAACCATGGCTGAACCAGGCGACGCGTTCGGCCAGCCATTGACCTTTGAACGGTGTGAGCAAGGCTGGCTGGCGATCATACCAGTGAATCTCCAGCGGACGATTCGGTGACAGCAGCGACCAGTAAGCTTCACCATAACGTTCCGGTGTCATGATCACCGTACGCCATACCAGGGTGTTAAACGCGGTGGGCGTCACCAGCAGTCGCTCAGGTTGCACCCGCTGTTGAGCCAGCTGCTGGCCAATATGCTGCGTTGCCATACTTTGCGCCACCATACTCCAGCCAAGATACAGTGTACTCACCACCAACCCGACCTGATTCCAGCGCAAGCCGATCCTGTCGCGCCGCCCCAGTGCCACACCCAGCGCAACCAGCAACGGCAACGTATACAACGGGTCGATAATGTACATACTTCCGACAGCATAGGGGCAATCCGTCAACGGCAGACCGAGCTGCGTCCCATAGACCGTCATCAAATCAAGTAACGGATGGGTGATCAGCGCCAGCCAGATAGCCAGCCACCAGGCAACCCAATGCTGGCGTTGACGGAGTAATCCCGCCACCAGCCAGCTCAGCAACGGTGCGACCAGGGTAAGCCACAGCAACGCATGACTTTCGCTGCGATGCAGCGTCATATTGCGAATGGCGTCGCCGTGATCAATAAATACATCCAGATCGGGTAAAGTGCCGATCACCGCACCGACCAGCGCTGACTGCCACACCGGCACGCGCCTGCCCATCACCGCCACGCTTACCGATGCACCTAATGCCAGTTGTGAAAGCGAATCCATGCAAACTCCTGTGCCTGGAAGGGATTAGCGCACGCGGATCCCTTCAATAATCATGCGCTGCACGTTATCTACCGTTTGTTCAAAGAACGCCGGGTCATTCAGCGTCTGCCCGGTCACTGCCTCAACCTGCGAGGCGAAATCGGCGTAATGCTGGGTGGTGGCCCACAGCAGGAAAAACAGATGCTGGGGCCGTACGCCCGCCAGCCGCCCTTCATCGATCCACTGTTCGATGATCGCCGCCTTTTCATCCACCAGCGTTTTAAGATCTCCCGCCAGTTCTCCCTTCAGCAAAGGCGCTCCCTGCAGCATCTCAAGGCAGAACAGACGCGATGCCTGAGGATGATCGCGTGAAACTTCCAGTTTCAGGCGGATATAGCGGCGGATGGCCGTCAGCGGCTCCTGATCGTGACGCAGTGCGCGTAACGGTGCCAGCCAGACATCCAGAATCTCTTTCAGCACCGCAATGTACAGTGCCTCTTTCGAAGGGTAGTAATAAAGCAGATTGGTTTTTGACACATCGGCGCGCTCCGCCACTTTATCGAGGCTGGTGCCGTGAATACCAAATTGCGAAAAGAAGGTCAGCGCCGCTTCCAGAATCGCTGCCCGTTTTGCTGCCACCGCACGAGAGCGACGCGTTGGCTTTTTTTCATCACTTTTCACACTGTTACCTCATCCATTGTGCGTACGCGCATCATAACAAAGCCCCCCGCTCCTGCCTAATACCGCCCCTGCACCTTTTTTGACCACTGACGCATGAAAAATGTGCAGTTTATTTTTACCAAATGGTCCAAAACGGACCATTTACTCCGCTTTTTCTTACCCTGTTTTTTTAACACCATGTTGTATAAGACATTTAAAAATGTGGCACAGGCTTTGCAAAATTGTGACGGAGCGCCGCCAGCAGGGAGCGAGCAGGACGCAGCGCAGCGCGTGAAACAAACCCGTTATTTGCTGAGAGGTTTCACATGAAAATTGGCGTCTTCATCCCGATTGGTAACAATGGCTGGTTAATTTCCACCCATGCCCCGCAGTACAAGCCGACGTTTGAATTGAACAAAGCGATTGTGCAAAAAGCTGAGCATTACCACTTCGACTTCGCACTTTCGATGATCAAACTGCGTGGCTTCGGCGGGAAAACCGAATTCTGGGACCATAACCTCGAATCATTCACCCTGATGGCCGGGCTGGCTGCGGTCACCTCGCGTATCGAAATTTACGCGACCGCCGCCACTCTGACGCTGCCACCCGCGATTGTCGCGCGCATGGCCTCGACCATCGATTCTATCTCCAACGGCCGCTTTGGCGTCAACCTGGTGACCGGCTGGCAGAAACCGGAATATGAACAGATGGGCCTGTGGCCCGGTGATGACTACTTCGCCAGCCGCTATCAATACCTGACCGAATACGTCACCGTGCTGCGCGATTTGTGGGGCAACGGCCAAAGCGATTTCAAAGGTGAATTCTTCACCATGAACGATTGCCGCCTCAGCCCGCAGCCGCAAAGGCCGATGAAGGTGATCTGCGCCGGGCAAAGTGATGCCGGTATGGCGTTTTCGGCACAACACGCCGATTACAACTTCTGCTTTGGCAAAGGCGTGAACACACCAACCGCCTTCGCCCCCACCGCCGCACGCATGAAACAAGCCGCCGACAATGTAGGTCGGGATGTCGGTTCTTATGTGCTGTTTATGATCATCGCCGCCGAGAGTGATGAAGCCGCACGCGCCAAATGGGAGCACTACAAAGCCGGTGCCGATGAAGAGGCGCTCGCCTGGCTGACCACCCAAAGTCAGCAGGACACCAAATCCGGCAGCGACACCAACGTACGCCAGATGGCCGATCCCACCTCCGCCGTGAACATCAATATGGGTACGCTGGTGGGTTCCTGGGCCAATGTGGCACGAATGTTGGATGAAGTTGCTGGGGTGGAAGGTACGCAGGGCGTGCTGCTGACTTTCGACGATTTCCTGCAGGGGATCGAGGACTTTGGTCAACATATTCAGCCGCTGATGCAGTGCCGTCATGCTTTGATTGAATCGCAGAAGGAGGTTGCCTGATGACTGCCGTTGTTTGCGCCCATACATCGACCTTAGCGCAGGTCACCCTGCCCGCACGCCCGGAAGCCATTGCCTTTCCGCCCGCGCAAAGCGCCCTGATTGTGGTGGATATGCAAAATGCCTATGCCACCGAGGGCGGCTATCTCGATTTGGCCGGTTTTGACGTCTCTGCCACCAAACCGGTGATCGCCAAAATTCACCAGGCCGTGACGGCCGCCCGCGCCGCCGGTATCCAAATCATCTGGTTCCAGAATGGCTGGGACGATAAATATGTCGAAGCCGGTGATGCCGGATCGCCCAATTTTCATAAATCCAATGCCCTGAAAACCATGCGTAAGCGCCCCGAACTGCAGGGCACGCTGCTGGCGAAAGGCGGCTGGGATTATGCGCTGGTGGATGAACTGGTGCCGCAGCCGGGTGACATTGTCCTGCCCAAACCCCGTTACAGCGGCTTCTTCAACACGCCGCTCGACAGCATGTTGCGCAGTCGCGGCATTCGCCACCTGATTTTTACCGGCATTGCCACCAATGTCTGCGTGGAATCGACGCTGCGCGACGGATTCTTTCTGGAATATTTCGGTGTGGTACTGGAAGACGCAACTTACCAGGCCGGACCGCCGTTTGCGCAGCAGGCGGCAATCTTCAATATCGAAACGTTTTTCGGTTGGGTCAGCGACACCGACACCTTCTGCGAAACGCTAACATCCTGAAATTACGATCATTATCACCTGCAAAAACCACGAAAAGGAACATCAAGCCATGCCTAAAAGTGTCATTATTCCGCCCGGCACCACCACACCTATCGCCCCTTTTGTGCCCGGTACCCTCGCCGATGGCGTGGTCTACGTTTCTGGCACCCTGCCGTTCGACGCGCAAAATAATGTGGTGCATGTTGGCGACGCGGCTGCTCAGGCCCGCCACGTACTGGAAACCATTAAAAAGGTGATTGAAACGGCGGGCGGCACCATGGATGACGTCACCTTCAACTCCATCTTCCTCACTGACTGGAGTAACTACGCCGCCATTAATCAGGTGTATGCCGAATACTTCCCTGGAGATAAACCCGCTCGCTACTGCATTCAATGCGGGCTGGTGAAGCCGGATGCGCTGGTCGAGATTGCCACCGTGGCACACATCGGCAAACAGGAGGCGTAATGCATCTGGAGATTCAGGGTTTACAGACGAAGGATGCACCGACGCTGGTGCTCTCCTCCGGCCTGGGGGGCGTTGCCGGTTTCTGGCAACCCCAGCTGGCGGCGCTGGGGCAGCATTATCGCGTGGTGACCTACGACCAGCGCGGCACCGGCCGCAGCCCGGATACACTGCCTGAAGGCTACAGCATGGCGATGATGGCCGCCGAGCTGGCAGATGCGCTGGAGCAGCAGGGAATCGAACGCTTTGATCTGATCGGCCATGCACTTGGCGGGCTGATTGGCCTGCAACTGGCGCTCGATTATCCGCAACGTGTTGGACGCGTAGTGGTGATTAATGGCTGGCTGTCACTCGATGCCCACACCGGACGTTGTTTCCAGGTACGCCAGGATCTGCTGCTCAATGTGGGGGTTGAGGCTTTTGTCCGCGCCCAGCCGCTGTTTCTTTATCCGGCTGAATGGCTGGCACGCCATCAGTCGCGCATTGAAGCGGAAGACGCCCATCACGTGAAGCATTTCCAGGGTATGGAAAACCTGTTACGCCGCTTACATGCGCTGAAAAGTGCCGATTTCCGCCCCTGTGCGGCACGTATCACCCAGCCGGTACTGGCGATCTATAGCCAGGATGATCTGCTGGTGCCGTGGAGTTGCTCTCCGCAACTGGCGGCCGCGCTCCCCAATGCCAGCCTGATCGAAATGAGCTGGGGCGGGCATGCGATGAGCGTGACCGATGCGGAAAACTTCAACGCGCTGTTGCTGCAATGGCTGGAAGGCAGCCGCGCTGGTGCGAAATGAAGAGCCGCACGGCCTCGCCTGGTTTGACCGCGGATATCATCACTTTTCACGGCAGGAAGCCCGCTAACGCCGCCCTGTGCGGTCCGGTTCCACAGACACTCTGGAGAAGACGATGGCGAGTTCCTGGTTTCCCCGCTGGCAGAAAAAGTCAGCCTTGACTGAAAATGGGCTGATTGCACCGGATGAAACGCTGCCGCTCGGGCAGACCGTGATTCTGGGCCTGCAGCATGCTGTGGCAATGTTTGGCGCAACGGTGTTGATGCCGTTGCTGATGGGGCTGGACCCAAATCTGGCAATTCTGGTTTCCGGGATCGGTACCCTGCTGTTCTTTGTCGTCACCGGGGGGCGCGTGCCCAGCTATCTCGGTTCCAGTGCGGCCTTTGTCGGCGTGATTATCGCCGTCACCGGCTTCAATGGTCAGGGACTCAACCCCAACCTGGCGCTGGCGCTCGGTGGGGTGATCGCCTGTGGTGCTCTGTACACGCTGATTGGGTTTGTGGTGATGAAAGTGGGTACGGGCTGGATCGAAAGGCTGATGCCACCGGTGGTCACTGGTGCGGTTGTCATGGCAATTGGGCTGAATCTCGCACCGATTGCGGTACATAGCGTGTCATCGTCAATGTTCGATAGCTGGATGGCGGTGATGACGGTGCTGTGTATTGGTCTGGTGGCGGTGTTTACCCGCGGCATGGTGCAGCGTTTGTTGATCCTGGTGGGGCTGATTGCCGCCTGGGCCATTTACGCCCTGCTGACCAATGTCCTGGGGTTTGGCAAGCCGGTCGATTTCA
Organism: Pantoea cypripedii; assembly: GCF_002095535.1. Lineage (NCBI taxonomy): Bacteria > Pseudomonadati > Pseudomonadota > Gammaproteobacteria > Enterobacterales > Erwiniaceae > Pantoea > Pantoea cypripedii. The sequence goes on along the minus strand of NZ_MLJI01000001.1, from coordinate 1,533,220 downwards.
CTGGTGTCGCCAACGCCGCCTGGTTTGGCCTGCCGCATACCACCACGCCGGTGTTTGATATGCAGGCGATCGTGATGATCGCACCGGTGGCCATCATTCTGGTGGCTGAGAACCTTGGGCATATTAAAGCCGTGGCGGGGATGACCGGGCGCAATCTTGATCCCTGGATGGGGCGAGCTTTTGTTGGTGATGGCCTGGCGACCATGCTATCGGGATCGATCGGTGGCAGCGGTGTGACCACCTACGCGGAAAACATTGGCGTGATGGCGGTAACAAAAGTCTATTCTACGCTGGCTTTTGTCGCAGCGGCGTTGATTGCTTTGGTGCTGGGCTTTTCACCCAAATTTGGCGCACTCATCCACACCATTCCTGGTCCGGTGATTGGGGGAGCATCGATTGTGGTGTTTGGCCTGATTGCCGTGGCAGGTGCGCGTATCTGGGTGCAAAATAACGTCGATTTCAGCCAGAACAGCAATCTGATTATGGTGGCCACCACGCTGGTGCTGGGTGCCGGGGATTTCGCGCTAAAAATCGGTAACTTCACCCTGGGCGGCATCGGCACCGCCACTTTTGGTGCCATCATTCTTAACGCGATTCTGCGCCGTCGCGGTGCCAGCCTGGGTGAAAACCAGGCGGCACGCCAAAACAGTTAAGGCTCCTGCATCTCCTGCGGTGCCAGCTCCGGCACCGCTTTTTTACGCCGGATACGTAATTCACTGACGATCACCCCACAGACAATTAACGCGCCGCCCAGCAGCGCCGCCGCCGGTAAACGCTCACCTGCCAGCCGTCCGACTACCCCGGCCCACACCGGTTCACCGGCGTAGATCACCGTCGCGCGCGTCGGCGAGACACTGCGCTGCGCCCAGTTCATGGTGACCTGAATCAGCGCGCTTGCGGCACCGAGTCCCAGCGCGCTCAGCACCAGCGGCGTACTGAATGTCGGTAACGTTTCCCCATTGGGGATCATCAACACGAAAGCACAGGCCGATGCCACGGCCAGCTGGATCAGCGTCACACGACGCACATCAACCTGACCAGCAAACCGGCTGATCAGAATGATTTCAGCGGCAATCGCCAGGGTGCTCAGCAGGGTGGCAATTTCACCGGCGTTTAGGGCGAAACGGCCATCCTGCGGACCCGCCACCAGCAACAAGCCAATAAACGCCAGCAGAATCCCCAGCCACGCCATCAATCCGGGTGGACGACGTAAAAACAGCCACTGCAACAGCGGCACCACGGGCACGTAAAGCGCAGTCAGAAAGGCGGACTGGCTGCTGGAAATAGTTTGCATGCCCCAGGTTTGCAGGCCATAGCCTCCGGCGATAGCCACACCGATCAACGCCCCCGCTTTGCACTCCAGCCAGGTGGTTTGCTTCAGGTAACGGCGGAAGAAAAAAGCCAACAGTAGCGCTGCCGTCGCAAAGCGCAGACCGACGAAGAAGAATGGGCCGGAGTGAGCCATCGCCCGATGCACCACCAGAAAGGTGCCGCCCCAGACCATGGTAATGAAGATCAAAACAAGTTCCTGGCGCGTCAGGCGCAGGGAAAGACGAGAAGAAGCTGAAGACATAAAGCACCAGGATGTGAATTCGGGCGCCATTTTCGCAGAGTCAGAAGGCGTTGTCACCGCCGGGCGCTCCCGGCGGCGGAGGGAATTACTGCACAGCCGGATTATTTCTTACCGCGACTGCGTCCCCCTTTTTCACCTGCTTCGGAAGCGCGCTGCGGGTCGTTTCTGAAATTCCCGCCGCTATTCTTACCGCCTTTACGGCCTGCTTCCGCGGCTCTTTCGCGATCTTCCGCGAAATTACCCGATCCTCCACGATGTTGGGCCATCATTTCCTCCGAGAGAGTTTTTCGCATCTGTGGTCAGGACTTTTCACATGCAAGGGTGAAAAGCTTAGGTGGCTCGTTTTCCGGGCCACCCGATTAAAGAATAGCCAATAGCGTTGCGTTTATGGCTGATATTTATACTTTGAAACACATATTCCTCTTTATTTTTTCATCAACTCGGCATTTTACGCCAGATGACAAGCGCTTAGCGGAGTATTAAGCGAAGCCGCAGGTGAGCGGCTGTGCTGTTCAGCGGCAGGTCACGCAGGCTCTTCTATACTTCAGATTACGTGTTCAAACCCCGCAGGAAGAAAAAAGATGGCGAAAATTCTGGTGCTTTATTATTCCATGTACGGACATATTGAAACCATGGCGCAGGCCATTGCAGAAGGCGCACGTCGTGTGAACGGTGCAGAAGTGACGATATTACGCGTGCCGGAAACCATGGACGCCGAACGCTTCGCGCAGGTCGGCGGCAAGGTCAATCAGCCAGCTACTGAAGCAACTCCCGAAGATCTCCCGCAATACGATGCCATCATCCTCGGCACCCCCACACGTTTCGGTAATATGGCGGGGCAAATGCGTAACTTCCTCGACCGCACTGGCGGACTGTGGGCCTCAGGCGCGCTGTACGGCAAAATTGCCAGTGTGTTTGCCTCCACCGGCACCGGCGGCGGCCAGGAGCAAACCATCACTTCAGTCTGGACCACCCTCGCCCACCACGGCATGGTGATTGTTCCCATCGGTTATGGCACCAAAGAACTTTTCGATATCTCCCATGTACGCGGCGGCACCCCTTACGGGGCCACCACCATTGCAGGGGGCGATGGATCGCGCCAGCCTTCTGCAGAAGAACTCGATATCGCCCGTTTTCAGGGCGAACATGTCGCCGGTCTGGCGGTAAAACTGAAAGGATAAATCCACAACAGGAGACCTTTATGGCAACAGAACAGTCTAAGGCTCACCACGTGGGCGAATGGGCCAAACTACGCCACACCTCTAGAGAAATCGCAGAAGCGATATTTGAGGTTGCTAACTATGACGAACGCCTGGCAGAAGAAATCTGGCGTCAACAGGGCAGCGATGAAGTGTTGTTTCGCGCCTTTGATAAGACCGATCAGGACGTCCTGACGTGGGATGATAAGACGGTTGAGCGTAAAAACATCTGAATCTCAGGCGGGCCAGTCCCGCCTTTGTCGTCTTAATTGACCAAGGAGCGTTGTATGTCTTCCTACCAAAGTATCAATCCCGCCAATAACCAATTGCTGAAGAGCTGGCCATCGCATGATGGCGCTTATGTGCAGCAGGCGCTGGAAACTGCCGATCGTCTTTACCACTCCGACTGGTGCAAAGGAGATATCCAACCGCGACTGCAGGTGCTGAAACGTCTGGCAGATCTGATTGATGCGCGCGTTGAACAACTGGCCACCATCGCCAGCCAGGAGATGGGCAAGCTGATTGGTCAAAGCCGTGGCGAAGTTAAAATTTGTGCCCAAATCGCCCGCTACTATGCCGAACACGCGGCAACGCTGCTGCAACCGCAAGCCTATCCCAGCGATGTGGGTGATGCCTGGCTGGAATATCATCCGGTTGGCGTGATTGTGGCGGTGGAACCGTGGAACTTCCCCTATTACCAGTTGATGCGCGTGCTGGCTCCCAACCTGGCACTCGGCAACCCGGTGCTGGCAAAACACGCCAACATTGTGCCGCACTGCGCCGATGCCTTCGAAAAACTGGTCCATGAGGCAGGCGCACCTCCTGGAGCCTGGACCAATCTGTATATTTCGAATGATCAGGTGGCGGATTTGATCGCCGATGACCGTGTGCAGGGCGTGGCGCTCACCGGGTCCGAACGGGCAGGCAGTGCGGTAGCGCAGCAGGCCGGTAAGTATCTGAAGAAATCGACGCTGGAACTGGGTGGCAACGATGTGTTTGTGGTGCTGGACGATGCCGACCTCGATGAGGCGGTGCGCCAGGGGGCGCAGGCACGCCTCAGCAACTGTGGCCAGGTCTGTACCGCGGCGAAGCGCTTTATCATACATGAGAAGGTTGCCGGGCCCTTTATGGCAAAATTCAGCGCTGCGCTGCAATCGGCTGTCGCTGGCGATCCGCTGGATGAGAAAACCACTCTCGGTCCGCTGTCGTCACAGGATGCGCGTGAGCGTTTAATCAAACAGGTTGATGAGGCCATTGCACAGGGTGCTAAGGTCGAAATAGGCGGGCGTGTCATCGACGGCGTCGGCAATTATTTCCAGCCGACGATTCTCACCGGCCTGACGCCGGATAATCCGGCCTATTATCAGGAATTCTTCGGCCCGGTGGCTCAGGTCTATGTGGTGGCTAGCGACAGTGCTGCCGTGGCGCTGGCGAATGACTCACATTATGGCCTCGGTGGCTCGGTATGGACGCGGGATATTGCCCGCGGGCGTAAAATGGCAGCGCAAATCGAAACCGGTATGGTGTTTATCAATTCACAAAGCGATACCGCCGCAGAACTTCCTTTTGGTGGCGTGAAACGCTCAGGCTATGGACGGGAGCTGTCTGATCTCGGTCTGAAAGAATTCGCCAACCAGAAACTGGTGGTGGTGGCCGGATAAATAAAAAACCCCGCCTCGGCGGGGTTTTTCACTGCTGGCAGCTTAGTTGCTGGCCGCCGGGGCAGGCGCTTCGCTCTTGTCTGATTTAGCTGGCGCATCCGCTTTGGCCTTCTCTGCCGCCGCCGCATCTGCTTTCGCTTTCTCTTCCGCTGCTTTCTGGGCTGTCGCTTTCTCAGCTTTCGCCTTCGCTTCCGCAGCTTTGTCGGCTTTCACCTTCTCTTCTGCCGCTTTGGCATCTGCCGCTTTCTGCGCAGCAGCTTTATCCGCCGCCGCTTTATCTGCGGTGGCTTTGTCAGCAGCGGCTTGATCTGCCTGTACCTGCGCATCATCGCTGGTCGTCGCTGGCGCGGCAGCTTGTTCTGGTTGCGCAGCAGCCGGTGCCGGAGCAGCAGGCTGCAACGGCGTGCCCTGCAAGGCGGCATTCAGCACGCTGGCGAATTGATCCCAGCTGCAATACCCATTGGCATCGGCATCACAACCCGCCAGTTGTAGCGTGACACGTTTCGGCGGATTCTTCAGGCTCAGCACATCAGCGTTACGCAGCTGATCGCTGGTCTGGTAGACATATTCCACCTTCAGCAGGTCTTTGTTGTTTTTCGCATCGTGCCAGCGTTCAAATACCACCTGGCCACCAATCGGCGTCTTCTCATCGTTGCCCGGCAGCTCATACGGCTTCACCTGCAACGCGCTGAGTAGCGAAGCGATATTCGAGTCATGTCCCACCATCAACGTCACTTTCGGCGCGTTGGCTTTGTCCTGATCGATCAGCTGGCTGCGGATGTAATCCACCAGCGGTGCCGCCACTTCGCGTGCCACATCTGGTGAAGTGAACAACGCATCCTGATAATCATTTTTAATCGCTGCCAGCTCTTTCCACTGCTCAGGCGTTTTGATCTGCCCCCAGGCAACCTGATCCAGCGGGAAACCTTCGTAATATTGCAGGGTGAAAGCATCGATCAGCGAATTTCCAACCTTCAGCGGGCCATTGACGTTCGGTTCTTTACCATTGTCGGCGCTAAAGGTGTTCTGGCCACTGCTCAAATCACACTGCTTCTTGCCGTTGCAGGCTGGCGAGGATTTGTAATCAACAATTTTTTCGAGGTATTGGTAAGCGGGTTTTAACGCCAGCTTTTCATTGGCCGCGGTCATCGCCGTCAGGGCTTTTTTATTGAAATCGTCGCTGCCATCAGTCACCACCGGATTGAACACCGGATCCATGGTCCCCATGGCATCCTGATGCGTCACGGCGATGTCGCATCCAGGGAAAGCACCATTCACGAAGAACTGAGCCGTTGCTACGGTGCGTTGCAGGCTGTTGGCATAGACAAACACGTTGCTGCTATCCGGGCAGACGCCGTTTTCAACCAGGCCCTGCTGAGCCAGCCACTGACGGGTATAGTTACCCATGTAGACTTCCAGCACTCCACCTTTGGTGGTGAGCTGCCCACCGGGCACATCCCATTGCGGCCAGCTTTTTTTCGTTGATTGCTCCAGCACGCTGCCGTTGTTCGCCAGCGGTGCGCGCAGATTGTGACGGCTCAGCATCAGTACCTGCTGCAGCTGCATGTCCCCTTCCGCAGCCTGCGCTGCCATGCCCATCGGTAATGCAGCGATGACTGACAACGCGCAAAGACTCAGTTTCTTGATCATTGTGCCTATTCCATAATTCATCAGTGAAACACTCTGGCATTCAAACGATTAGCTCGGCCACAGAGCGAATTGCCCCACAGTGTAACCCAGCTTGCCTGGGAAAATCGCCAGATGTTTGCAAAAACCGTGAATGGACTATAGCAGACCAGAGCCTCGCCGTAGGCTTAAGGCAGCAGATTGAAAAGCAACGGGATGTTTTTCAGAATCTCTGAAGTAGAAATGCAAAAAGCCCGCATCGCTGCGGGCTTCTTTAATTTGGCGGAGGAAGAGAGATTCGAACTCTCGGATGGTTTCCCATCGGCGGTTTTCAAGACCGCTGCCTTAAGCCGCTCGGCCATCCCTCCTGATAAAACAAATACTTAACCCTGAGCAGGTTAAGTGGCGGAGGAGGAGAGATTCGAACTCTCGGATGGTTTCCCATCGGCGGTTTTCAAGACCGCTGCCTTAAGCCGCTCGGCCACCCCTCCGCAATGACGCGCACTATAAACATCCCCCCCGAAGATGTAAAGCCTGCTGCGATTCATTCGCCTGAAAAACAGCCAAAAACTATTTATTCGCTGCCATAATCGCCATTCCGCTCAGGGAAACAGCAATTTATCGCGTAAAGAAGGGTAAAACGCCTTTTCTGTCCCAGCACCGCTGCGTATTCTTTCCGCAGATTTGGTGTTCTTTCAATTTAAGGAGCGCATGATGGATAGAATTATTACGTCGTCGCAGCGGCAGTCGCTAATCAGCACCCACAAAGTGCTGCGCAATACTTATTTCTTACTTGGCCTGACACTGGCGTTCTCCGCCGTTACCGCCACACTCAGCACCGTCTTCGCCCTGCCTGCACCGGGTCTGATTCTGATGCTGGTCGGCTTTTATGGCCTGATGTTCCTGACTTACCGCCTGGCGAACAGCCCAACGGGTATTCTGGCAGCGTTTGCCTTTACCGGATTCCTTGGTTACTGCCTGGGGCCAATTCTTAACTCATTCCTCTCGGCGGGTATGGGGGATGTGATTGGCATGGCGCTGGGCGGAACCGCGCTGGTGTTCTTCTGCTGCTCGGCCTACGTCCTGACCACCCGTCGCGATATGTCATTCCTCGGCGGCATGATGATGGCGGGCTTTGTGGTGCTGCTGGTGGCGGTTGTCGCTAACCTGTTCCTGCAGCTGCCTGCCCTGCACCTGGCAATCAGCGCGCTGTTTATCCTGTTCTCAGCGGGTGCCATTTTGTGGGAAACCAGCAACATCATTCACGGCGGCGAAACCAACTATATTCGCGCCACGGTGAGCCTGTATGTATCGCTGTACAACATCTTTGTCAGCCTGCTTAGCCTGCTGGGCTTTGCCAGCCGCGATTAACGTCAGTCAGTTCGTCATAAAACCCCGCTCCGGCGGGGTTTTTGCTTTTTCTGGCCGCCCCGCCCTACAATACGCGCAAACTGAATCTGAGGAGTCACCGTGATTTTTGCCGGTAAAGAGATCGCCACCGATGCGGAAGGCTATCTGAAAAACAGCGCGGACTGGAGCGAGCCCCTGGCGCAAGCCATTGCCGCAACCGAGGACATCACCCTGAGCGAAGCGCATTGGGAAGTGGTGCACTTTGTGCGGGCTTTCTATCTGGAATTTAATACCTCACCGGCAATTCGTATGCTGGTAAAGGCAATGGCGCAAAAATATGGCGAGGAGAAAGGCAACAGCCGCTATCTGTTCCGCCTGTTCCCGGAAGGCCCGGCAAAGCAGGCGACGAAAATTGCCGGATTGCCAAAACCGGCGAAGTGTCTGTAATCAGCCAGTGGTGAAACGGCTGGGCGGTTCTGCCGGCTGATGGGGTTCCACCAGCACTTTTTCTACGCGTGCGCTGCGCGGGCCACCCGCCTTTAACCAATCAATTAATGCCGTGACCTGCGCTTCCTCGCCCCAGGCCAGCACTTCCACGCTGCCATCACTCAGGTTGCGGGCATAACCTTTCACGTCCAGCTGTCTGGCCTGCGCCTGCGTGCTGTAGCGAAATCCAACGCCCTGCACCAGACCGTGCACCCAGATTTTGAAGCAGGTAGTGGCCATTGTGCTCTCCCGTCACTGTTCATTGCATTTTGCCGCCATCCACCGGAAAATGGCGCCTCATTTTTTCAGGTAAGCATAGCAAACTATGACAGTTCGATTGATTCTCGCTAAGGGACGTGAAAAATCCCTTCTCCGCCGCCATCCCTGGGTGTTTTCGGGTGCCGTTGCCCGCATGGAAGGTAAAGCCCAGTCCGGGGAAACCATTGATATTTGTGACAGCAATGGCAAATGGCTGGCCCGTGCCGCTTATTCACCGCAATCGCAGATTCGGGCGCGCGTCTGGAGCTGGCAACAGGATGAGTCAATCGACATTGCCTTCTTTGTCCGCCGCTTTACCGAGGCACAGCAGTGGCGTAGCTGGCTGGCACAGCGCGATGGCCTGGATAGCTATCGTCTGATTGCCGGTGAATCTGATGGCATGCCTGGCGTGACCATTGACCGTTTCGGTGATTTCCTCGTGCTGCAGCTGCTGTCTGCCGGTGCTGAATATCAGCGCCCGACCCTTGTTTCCGCCCTGCAGCAATGCTTCCCGGAATGCGCGATTTACGATCGTTCCGACGTGGCAGTACGTAAAAAAGAGGGACTGGAGCTGGCACAAGGTCCGGTGTGTGGTGAGCTTCCACCACCGCTGCTGCCGATTACCGAGCATGGCATGAAATTGCTGGTGAATATTCAGGGCGGCCATAAAACCGGTTATTACCTCGATCAACGTGATAGCCGCTTTGCCACTCGCCGTTATGCCGATAATGCGCGCGTGCTGAACTGCTTCTCTTACACCGGTGGTTTTGCGGTATCGGCATTGATGGGCGGTTGCCGTGAAGTGATTAGCGTTGATACCTCGCAGGATGCCCTGGATGTAGCAAAACAGAACGTGGAACTTAATGGCCTGGATGTCTCCCGTGCCCAGTTCCTGCGTGATGATGTGTTTAAGTTGCTGCGTCGTTACCGTGATAGCGGTGAAAAGTTTGACCTTATCGTGATGGACCCGCCGAAATTCGTTGAGAACAAAAATCAACTGGCCGGTGCCTGTCGTGGTTATAAAGACATCAATATGCTGGCGATGCAATTGCTGAACCCCGGCGGTTTTCTGATGACCTTCTCCTGTTCAGGACTGATGGCGACTGATTTGTTCCAGAAAATCATTGCTGATGCCGCCGTCGATGCCGGTCGTGATGTACAATTTATTGAGCAGTTCCGTCAGGCAGCCGACCACCCGGTGATCGCCAGCTATCCTGAAGGGCTTTATCTGAAAGGTTTCGCCTGCCGCGCACTGTGACTTGAAAAAGCTGCCTCTGCCTCCATATCTTGAGCAGGGCAGTATTTTGGGAGGTCACTATGATTGCCAGTAAATTTGGAATTGGACAGCAGGTCCGACACCGTCTCTCCGGGGTGCTCGGCGTGATTGTGGATGTCGATGCGGAGTATTCGCTGGACGAACCTAAGCTGGAAGAAGTGGGTGCCGCAGAGAAACTGCGTGCAGCGCCCTGGTATCATGTGGTGATGGAAGATGAAGAAGGCGAGCAGGTTCATACCTATGTCGCTGAAATCCAGCTTGCTGGTGAAACCTCATTTGAACACCCGGAACAACCTTCCATGGACGAACTGGCCGCGTCGATTCGGCAGCAGCTACAGGCACCACGCCTGCGTCATTGATCAAAAACGGCGACCTCAGGTCGCCGTTTGTTTTAATGCACCGGTTGCGAAATGCCCAGTCGCGGTATCTCAATCTTCGGGCAACGATCCATTATCACCGTCAATCCCGCATCCTGCGCCAGCACCGCGGCTTGTTCATTGATCACGCCGAGTTGCAACCAGAGTGTCTTCGCGCCAATCGCAATGGCTTCCTGTGCCACTCCCCACGCCGCTTCGGCATTGCGAAACACATCCACCATATCAATGTTGCCTGGAATATCGGCCAGAGTAGCGTAGGCTGTCTGTCCCAACAGCTGCTGACCGGCAAGTTTTGGGCTGACCGGAACCACGTCGTAGCCCTGATCGAGCAAAAATTTCATCACGCCGTAGCTGGGACGATCGGGACGATCGCTGGCACCCACCAGCGCAATACGTTTGGCGTGAGTCAAAACATCACGAATGGTTTGATCGTTCATGCATCTCTCCTTTTTTCACTCGCCTGAGTGTAAATGGCATCAGCTGACCGCGCCCTTTTCCATAGCGGAAAAGTTTGCGCGGCAGCACGAATAAGTATGTTAAAATGTAAACTAACTGCCATAATGTAATAATTTGCTACACATCACTGATTTGCGCCCAGCTCACGGGAGTTGAAATGAAGCTGTTTTTGACTGTTACGGGTTTGATCATGCTACTCGTATCAGCATCCTGCCATGCCATTACCCTGAAACTTGATCCGGAAATCGATCTTCTGGTGCTGGATGGGCGCAAAATTTCCGGTTCACTGCTGAAAGGGGCGGACAGCCTGGAACTGGAACGCGGACAGCACCAGTTTTTGTTTCGCGTGGAAAAATCACCGGACTCATCACCTCGCAACAACCCGCATTATCAATCCGTGCCGATGATTGTGACCTTCACCGCCACAGCCAAAAGCGTCGCTATTCGTCTGCCCGCGCTGGACAACCGCCGTGAGCGTTCCACCTTCGACAGAACACTCAATTTCCAGCTGATCGATGAGCAGGGCAAAGAAATCGCCAGCATTCGTGACCGTCTGCCACAGCCGGATGGTGGCGATCTGGAACAGGCAATGCTGAAGTATAACCGTAATGGTCAGGCCGCTTCCGTGCCGCGCTTTGCGGTGCAAACCAGCAGCCTGTCTGACACTCAGATAAACGCAGATTTCGCCTGGCAGGACGTCAGTGATCTGCCTTTATTACAACGTTGGTTTGAGCGTTTTGATGCTGCCACCCGTTTGCGTTTTCTCAGCTGGATGAAAACCTTACGCGCAAGTTGATAGGAACGAAACGCCAGGGGTAAACTCGATGTATTACTTACATCGACCGCTAAGAATCAGGAAGCCCCATGGAGCAAACCGTTCGTACCCTCAATATTCAGAAACATATCGCCCTCGTCGCTCACGATCACTGCAAAGCCTCATTGCTGGATTGGGTGCAGAAAAACCAAAGCGCATTGCAGTCACATGTGTTGTACGCCACCGGTACCACCGGCAATCTCATCAATCGTCATACCGGTCTGGACGTGAACGCCATGTTGAGCGGCCCGCTGGGCGGCGATCAGCAGGTTGGCGCGTTGATTTCGGAAGGTAAAATTGATGTGTTGTTCTTCTTCTGGGACCCGCTTAACGCCGTACCGCACGATCCGGACGTTAAAGCGTTGCTACGCCTGGCGACAGTCTGGAATATCCCGGTGGCGACTAACCGCTCCACCGCGGATTTCCTCATCCAGTCGCCGTTGTTTGCCCGTGAAGTGGAGATTCAGATCCCTGATTACCCTCGTTATCTGGCAGATCGCCTGAAAGCGTAATACATCAGGCTTTCCGGTTCTGCGGCACCCCTAAATCGCGGAAATGCCCGACAAATACGGAAGGCCGATCCTTATCGAACAGCAACCAAACCTGCTGACGTGCACGCGTCAGCGCCACGTAGGCTAATCGACGTTCTTCTGCATCCGGGAACGCCTCTGGTTGCGGTAACAGCCCTTGTTCCATGATGGATTCCCGCGCCGCAGCCGGGAATCCATCACGCCCTTCATGCAAGCCCAGCACGATCACATAATCCGCCTGTTGCCCTTTGCTGGCGTGGATCGTCATAAAATCCAGTTGCAGTTTTGGCCAGCGAGTTTTGGCTTTATCCAGCAACGCCGGACGTAAATGATGGTAGCGTGCCAGCAGCAGAACTCGTTCATCCGGCTTCACGTAACCACTTAACTTATCGAGTAATGGTTCAAGTTGTTCCTGTGCCAGTAACGTAACCGACTTCTTATTCCCTTTGGTAAGACTATTCAGTGGTTTGCGCAGCTGATGTGGGTTTTGCTGCACAAAACGATTGGCAATCTCACCAATACGATCGTTAAAACGATACGTGGTATCCAGCACGCAGCGGTCACCTTCGCCAAAATAATGATGGAAGGCCGTCGTGAGACTCATCTCCGCGCCGCTAAAGCGATAAATTGCCTGCCAGTCATCACCCACAGCAAACAGCGCCGTACGTTTGTTTTGTTGACGTAATGCGGTCAGCAATGCGGCACGTTGTGGGGAGATATCCTGAAATTCATCCACCAAAATATGCTTCCACGGGCTGATAAATCGCCCTTTCTCCAGGATAGCAATCGCCTGATGGATCAGGCCGGAGAAATCGACAGCCCCCTCCTCCTTCAGCGCGGTTTTCCACGCCTTCAGGATCGGAGCCATCAACTTAATACGTTTGCTAAATTGATCGCGCTGTTCTTCCGGCACATCCGCAATCATCGCGGCCTGAGCACCGCCGTGCATCCGCATCAGTCCCAGCCAGCGTTCCAGACGAGAAGCCAGACGCTGCGCCAGTTTGTCATCCTGCCAGAACGGCCCTTCGGCAATGTCCCACTCCAGCTCGTCCTGGAGCCACTGACGCCAGCCGCTGGCCTGCGCTTTTTTACCGTTACATTGTTCACGCCAGGCCTCAATCAGCAATTGACGGCGGACTTTGCTATCACTTTCCAGTTTGCTGATAACCGGCTGCTTATTACTGCCCTCACGAATAATATGCAACGCCAGCGCATGGAAGGTACGCGCCTGAATCGCGCTTTCGCCGAGCCGCGCCTGAATGCGATCGTTCATCTCATCTGTCGCCTGACGCCCAAAGGCCAGCAGCAAAATTTGTTCCGGTTGTGCCAGTTTGCGTTTTAATAACCAACCAGCACGCGCCACCAGCACCGAGGTTTTGCCGCTGCCGGCCCCCGCCAGCACCAGCAACGCATCTTCACCGTTAACCACGGCTTCGCATTGCGAAGGATTCAGTGGGGTCGTCTCAACCGTGGAAAAGAATTCCTGATATTCCTGCAGAATTTTTGCGGTCCATTCACGATTACGCTGACGAATAGCGGCATCACCCTGCTCCAGCCATTGCTGGCAGAATTGCCATAATTCACGGCAATTTTCGAACTTTTCGAGACGTGATGTTGGCAAAGGTAACGCGGAGAATTGCCGGGTGATATTTTCCTTCACCGCATTGAGTTCGCTGCGTTTCAACCAGCGGTCCTGTCCGGTAAAGGCAAAGATTTCCTGTTGTAAGTGGGTCAACACCTCAACACAGACCTCACTCATCTCCTGGCTCCAGCGTTGCCAGGCTTGTTGCAGGTAATGAAAAAAGCGCTGTGTTTCCTGCCACTCGGTGCCATGTAGTCGCACCACTTTGTCTTCAGGCAACAAAAATTCCAGCTCGCCCCATACCAGTCCTCGCTTACAAACGATATCTAATAACTGATTGAAAGGTATGAGGTATTCATGACGATCGCCGCTGACTTCAACCCCTGCAGCCAGCAGACGCACGCGATTATAAGGGTGCTGTGCCAGACGTTTACCCATTGATGTTGCTTTCAGTTCCATGTCTGCACCGTCTTCAGGAATAGGATTATCGCGCAGTTTACCTGCCAGACCCTTGACGCTCCAGCCTTAAAACAGGCTAAACTTGGCGACACATATTGCGGATTGCAAAAGGAAAATCGTGTTATGCGCACCGTGCTCAATATTCTCAACTTTGTGCTGGGGGGCGTTTTTACCACCCTTAGCTGGCTGCTGGCGACCCTGATCAGCATCATTCTTATCTTTACGCTGCCATTAACGCGTTCCTGCTGGGAGATAACCAAACTCTCGCTGCTGCCATTTGGTAATGAGGCGGTGCACATTGATGTACTGCGTCCGGACAGCAAAAACCAGGTGATGAACGCGGGTGGCACCTTTCTCAACATCTTCTGGCTGGTGTTTTTTGGCTGGTGGCTGTGCCTGATGCATATTTCTGCCGGTATCGTACAGTGCCTGACGATTATCGGAATTCCTGTTGGCATTGCCAATTTCAAGATTGCTGCCATCGCTTTGTGGCCGGTGGGACGTCGCGTGGTGTCGGTGGAAGAAGCTCAGGCAGCGCGGGAAGCCAATGCCCGCCGTCGTTACTAAGGCTGCACCATGATATATGATGCTTTACCTGGCTGGCGTCGTTATCTGTTTAACAGCAGCCTGCGTTACTTACTGCGTATTTTTTTCGCCCTTGCGGGATGCGCCGCCGTACCCTGGTGGCTACAGCAGATTGAGTGGACGATCCCACTCACCCTGGGTGTCGTGGCAGCAGCACTGGCCGATCTCGACGATCGTCTGGCAGGACGCCTGCGTAATCTGCTGATTACCCTAATCTGTTTTTGCATCGCGTCGGTATCGGTCGAGTTGCTGTTCCCCTATCCCTGGGCCTTTGTTATCGGTCTGGCACTGTCAACCTGGGGATTTATTTTGCTGGGGGCGCTCGGGCAGCGTTACGCCACCATCGCCTTCGGTGCCCTGCTTATCGCCGTCTATACCATGCTCGGCACGGGTCTGTTTCACCAATGGTGGATGCAACCGTCCCTCCTGTTAGTGGGAGCCTTGTGGTACAACCTGCTGACCTTAATTGGCCATCTGATCTTTCCGGTACGCCCGGTTCAGGAACAATTAGCAGCCAGTTTTTCCCAGCTGGCACGCTACCTGGATGCCAAAGCCACCCTGTTTGATCCTGATGGTGGCGAGCAGGATGATGCTGCACTGATCGCCACCGCCATGGCGAACAGCCAATTGGTGGCCCAGCTAAACCTCACCAAAAGTACCATTCAGAGCCGATTACGTGGCGACCGGGGTTCCCGCAGTACCAGACGCAGCCTGCACTATTATTTTGTCGCCCAGGATATCCATGAACGCGCCAGCTCGTCGCATCTGCAATATCATCAACTACGTGACGACTGGCGCTACAACGAAGTGCTGTTTCGTTTTCAGCGTTTGCTGAATATGCAGGCGCACGCCTGTCGTCAGTTGGCTGAGAATATTTTATTGCGCCAGCCATGGCACCACGATGCACACTTTGAACGCGCCTTTGAGCGGCTGGAAACCGCGCTGGCACGCTTGCAGCAAAGTGCTCCCGATGAAGCCAACATCCGCGCCCTGTTCTGGCTGTTACGGAATTTGCGTGCCATGGACGCTCAACTGGCGTCGATTGAGTCAGAACAAAAGCTGGCGCAACCCGCTGCTTCAAGCGATGACAACCTTTCCAGCGATGAGTTAAGCGGCTGGGCGGATATCCGCTTGCGTATTAGCCGCCATCTCACACCGACTTCAGCGCTATTCCGACACGCAGTCAGAATGACGCTGGTGTTATGCGTGGGTTATGGCTTTATTCAACTAACGGGCCTACACCGTGGCTACTGGATTCTGCTCACCAGCCTGTTTGTCTGCCAGCCGAACTACAATGCCACGCGACGTCGCCTCGCACTGCGCATTGGTGGCACGCTGGCGGGGATAGCTATCGGTTTACCGGTATTGTGGCTGGTGCCTTCAATAGAGGGACAGTTGATACTGATCGTCTTCAGTGGTGTGCTGTTTTTTGCCTTTCGGCAAATACAATATGCCCAGGCGACACTGTTCATTACTCTGCTGGTGCTGCTGTGCTTCAATCTGCTGGGTGAAGGGTTTGAAGTCGCACTGCCGCGTGTCATGGATACGTTGCTGGGTTGTGGTCTGGCATGGCTGGCTGTCGCCTTCGTCTGGCCGGACTGGCACTTCCGTCAGTTACCCGCCGTAGCCGAACGCACCCTGAATGCCAACTGTCGCTACCTTGATGCCATTATGGAGCAATATCATCAGGGCAAAGATAACCGTCTGGCTTACCGTGTGGCTCGCCGCGATGCACACAACGCCGATGCAGAACTGGCTTCGGTGGTTTCCAATATGAGCAGTGAAGCCCGTTACCAGCAGTCATTACGTGAAAATGCTTTTCGGCTACTGTGCCTGAATCACTCTTTTCTCAGCTATATTTCAGCACTCGGCGCGCATCGTGTCGGGCTGAGCGACCCGACGCTACTGGCGTTGCTGGATGATGCGGTATGCTTTGTTGAAGATGTTTTGCAAATTGAGCGCGTCAGCGATGCTGAGGCCGCCCGGATGCAGCAGGCCCTGCTCCATCGTCTGGCCGGGATGAAAGCCAGCCCGGAAACGCAGGCACCGTTAGTTTTGCAACAGCTGGGGTTACTCATCGCCCTGCTGCCGGAAATAGCGCGCCTGCGTCGTATCCTCGTGGCGGCTTAAAAACGAAAAACGCTCTGCGATGTCACTAGCGGAGCGTTTTTTGATACCACGCGCAAAGCTCTGCTCGTACCTCACTCGGCAGCGCCGCCTCATGATGCCCGGAAATCGCTCCCTGTAACGCCAGCAGTGTTTTCAGGCCAATATGCTTATTCACCGTCCGCAATTTCAGCCAACTCTGCTTCGCGCCGATTTCATACAAATGTTTACCGAACAAATACCCACCTTATGCAGCAGCATCTCCATGCGCATGCTGAGATTGGGTAAATCTTTTAACCGCAGCGAGACATATTTGGTCTCAAGCTCATCGCGCGCCGCCCGTAAAGCACTGGCAGACAACCGCATCAACCGTTCTGGCTCCTGCCAAAGCCAGTTATCGACTTTGAAATAATTCAGGACCACAGGTATGCCACGCTTGCGATAAATTAGCGGCTCCATGGGTCGTTCCACTGCATAATCCGCCACCGCTTCACAGGCACGTAAGTAGAGTGAATCGTCATTGATAAACGCAAAGACCACCTTTTCCACGGTTAGCGCGTAGCCACCAAACTGCGTGCGAGATTCAATTTTTCCCAGTGCCGCCAGCCGCACTTTTGATTGCTCAACAACCGGATGAGTTTTTTTCATGCTGACACCTTCCTGAAGTCCTTTTACCAGAAAAATCCTAATAAACATCCATTTATTCATCGAGTTAGAAGATATGAAAAACGATCTGGCTGTTCAATGAATAAATGCAATCAGAGCAAAAAATGTGCTGAATTTGCGAGACGTTTTCAGAAATTGAGGTTGATCTTTATCCAGGAAGCCATTACTGTATATTCATACAGTTCATTACTGAGTGATTAAATTATGCGTACTCAATTCTCTGGCACCGCTGATCGTTCTCACCGTTTTGCAACTTCAGGTGTAGCGCAACCTACTCTGGGTGGCATTACAGAGCTGCGTTACAGTGAACAACCTGGCATGATGCAGCTTTTGCTGCTGCCAGTCCTGCAACAATTGAGCCTGCAATCACGCTGGCAACTGTGGTTAACGCCAGCGCACAAACTGAATCGCCAGTGGCTGCAGCAGTCAGGTTTGCCGCTGGAAAAGAGTATGCATATCACCGAAAGTGAACGTTACAGTACGGTAGAAAGTATGGTCAAAGCCCTGCGTACCGGGAACTATAGCGTGGTTCTGGCATGGATTCCGTACGAGCTTAATGATGAAGAACGCTGGGAACTAAAACAGGCAGCAGCAGAAGGTGAAGCTTTGGGGCTGGTTATGCGTCCGCAAGGGTACGAAGCCGTTTTGTCGAGACAACCGTCTGCGTCAAAAATTCCCTCAGATTTGTTTCATTAAGTAAAATTAAGATTTTTCTCACAACGTTTTTTGCGGAAGTTAACGCTAAGCCACTGATTCTTGTCCAGCCAGCTTAGACAATGGCTTAGCCGTTTTTTTCATTTCTGATCACGAAGATTATGCCATGTCAATTGTTAAAATGTGTGTATAAACCCCTGTTTTTTTATCGCCTGGCGTCACATCATACTTGTAAGTTTCCAATCTCGTTGTAGACTTTACCTCGCCAGGGTGCTCAATAACCTCCGTTTTTTTCGGTAGAGTCATAAGCGAGCATGTTGACCCGGCGAAGGATTGGATTACAACCAAGAGCAAACATTTTTGCTCATTGCCTATTTGGATGATAACGAGGCGCAAAATGAAAAAGACAGCTATCGCAATTGCAGTGGCACTGGCTGGCTTCGCTACCGTAGCGCAGGCCGCTCCTAAAGATAACACCTGGTATACCGGTGCTAAACTGGGCTGGTCTCAGTACCACGACAAAGGTAACTACGGTAACGGTTACGTGAACAACGACGGTCCGACCCATCAGGATCAGCTGGGTGCAGGCGCATTCCTGGGTTACCAGGCTAACCCGTACCTGGGCTTCGAGCTGGGCTATGACTGGCTGGGCCGTATGCCTTACAAAGGCAACAACATCAATGGCGCATTCAAAGCACAAGGCGTTCAGCTGGCTGCTAAACTGAGCTACCCAATCACTGACGATCTGGACGTTTATACCCGTCTGGGCGGCATGGTATGGCGTGCTGATTCAACTCAGAACAACAACGGCGTTCGCATCAGCGATCACGACACCGGCGTTTCTCCGCTGGCTGCTGTTGGTGTTGAATACGCACTGACCCAAAACTGGGCTGCTCGTCTGGACTACCAGTGGGTTAACAACATCGGCGATGCTGGCACCGTTGGCGCACGCCCTGACAACAGCATGCTGAGCGTCGGTGTTTCTTACCGTTTCGGTCAGGATGAAGCTGCTGCACCGGTTGTCGCTCCGGCTCCGGCCCCGGCTCCGGTTGTTGAAACCAAGCGTTTCACCCTGAAGTCTGACGTCCTGTTCAACTTCAACAAAGCTACCCTGAAACCAGAAGGTCAGCAGGCTCTGGATCAGCTGTACAGCCAGCTGAGCTCACTGGACCCGAAAGATGGTTCAGTCGTTGTTCTGGGCTTCACCGACCGTATCGGTTCAGAGCAGTACAACCAGAAACTGTCTGAAAAACGCGCTCAGTCTGTTGTCGATTACCTGGTTTCTAAAGGTATCCCGTCCAACAAGATCTCTGCACGTGGTATGGGCAAATCTAACCCGGTTACTGGCAACACCTGTGACAGCGTGAAAGGCCGCAATGCCCTGATCGACTGCCTGGCGCCGGACCGTCGCGTTGAAATCGACGTGAAAGGTATCAAAGACGTGGTAACTCAGCCGCAGGCTTAAGTTCACACGCAGTAAAAACCCCGCCTCGGCGGGGTTTTTTTATAGCTGTTTAACAGGAATGAAAGCTATTCGTTCTCTGCGCCATCTTTTCCCAGAATTGCCTGTAAATCCTGCTTCAGCGTAGACATCTGGCTGGCATACTTCTCTTTGCGTTCTGCATCTTCAATCAGCTGCACAATAGTGTCAGAAAGGGTACTGCTACGACGTTGTGCTAACCCTGCCAGACGCTGCCACACCAGATATTCCAGGTCGATGGATTTCTTCCTGGTATGCTGATGTTCCGCATTAAAATGGCGTTTCCGACGTGCCCGGATGGTCTGCTTAAGACGATTATCCAGATCGGGATGAATATGCTGGGCAATCCATTCATTGACCTCTACCGGGCTATTTTCCATCGACAGCAAGGCATCCACCGCGACCTGGGCTGCGCTCAGTTCCAGATGACGGGTGATCAACTCACCTTCCCGATGCTTTTTCACCAGGTATTTCCACTTCCATCCACTTTCAAGATTTTCGAGTTGCTGGTATTTCATCGGAATCTCATCGTGATCACGTAACAAACTAAGAATAACAGCTTTTTTCCCGGATGCAGCAAGGAAAAACATGTTGCAACCGTCACAATTCGGGCCGGAACTCCGCAGTGCTTAACCCGGTTGATTCCTGTATAATCGCGCTTTTCCCGAATCTGACGAATGGAATATTTTGACCAGCTCTCAACTCACGTGGCAAGCCCTGCAGCCGGATAGCACCCGCTACCAATCCATTTTCTCTGACGTCTCACTGGAAGATAGCGATAGTCTGGCCGCGGTCCAGCCGCGTCTGCTGAATGCGCTGGCGCATTTGCATCATCAGCAACAAGGGTTACCACTGCTGTTGTTACGCAGCCAGGAAAATAACGATTACCTCGCCTGGATTGCCAGTGCTGCGCAGCGTTTCCAGCCAGAAACGGCAACCCTTTCGGGCGGCGATTATCTGGTTATGGGCGACAATGTCAGTCTGCTGCCGCCGACTGACAGCAGCCGACCTTTTACCAGCCAGGGCGGCGTGCATTATGCCGACTGGATTGAATTTGAACAGCTTTTCGGTTGCGTGCGTCAGTATAAAGATCGTGTGCAGCTGGAGCCGGGGTTATTGCATCGTGCTAACGGTGGCACGCTTATTCTGAGCGTAACCACGCTACTGGCACAGCCATTGATGTGGTTACGCCTGAAAAAAAGCATCGAATCAGGCCGTTTTGACTGGTATTCGCAGGATGAGCGCCAGCCATTGCCCGTCGCCATCCCGCCTCTGCCCCTTCAGTTGCGCCTGATTTTGTGTGGTGAACGTGATGCACTGGCTGATTTTCAGGCGCTGGACACAGAAGCGCATGAGATGGCGCTTTACAGTGAGTTTGAAGAAAACCTTCAGGTGCTGGATGAAGAAGACATGACATCCTGGTGCCAGTGGACACTGAACCTGGCGCGTCAGGCCGGTCTGCCCGATCCGGAAGAGGACTTCTGGCCGCTACTGATCAACGAGGCAGTACGCAACACTGGCGATCAGGATACGCTGCCACTTTGTCCACGCTGGCTGCGCCGTCAGATGCAGGAAGCGGCATTGCACGGTGAAGTGCTCAATGCCGAAGCGCTGAAAGACGCACTGGAAGCGCGTCATTGGCGGGAAAGTTTCCTCGCCGACCGTATGCGTGATGAAATTCTGCTCAATCAGATCATGATCGAGACAGAAGGTGAAGTGGTAGGTCAGATCAATGGTCTTTCGGTGATTGAATTTCCGGGTCATCCGCGTCCGTGGGGCGAACCTTCCCGCATTACCTGTGTGGTGCATCCGGGTGACGGTGAATTCACCGATGTCGAACGCAAAGCAGAGCTGGGTGGCAATATTCATGCGAAAGGCATGATGATCATGCAGGCCTATCTGATTGCAGAACTGGAGCTGGAACAGCAACTCCCCTTCTCTGCTTCGCTGGTGTTTGAACAATCCTATTCTGAGGTCGATGGCGATAGCGCCTCTCTTGCCGAACTCTGCGCCCTGATCAGTGCACTGGCTAATCAGCCACTGAACCAGCAGATCGCCGTTACCGGTTCTGTGGACCAGTTCGGCAATGTGCAGCCGGTAGGCGGCCTTAATGAGAAAATTGAAGGTTTCTTCAGCATTTGTCACGAACGCGGTCTCACTGGTCAGCAGGGCGTGATTTTGCCCGCCAGTAACGTGCGCCACCTGAGCCTGAATGCCGCAGTCGTTGAGGCAGTAGAACAGGGCCAGTTCCACATCTGGGCAATTGAGCGTGTAGACGAAGCCCTGCCCTTGCTGACAGGCGTGGAGTGGCAAAGTGAGAGCGGTGATTCGCTGCTAAGCACCATTCAGGAACGTATCGCTCTGCTTAACCAGCATGAAACACGTCAGCGTCCGTGGCCATTACGTTGGCTTAACTGGTTTAACCACAGCTGATAGCATTGCCCAGCGTACAACTGTTCGCTAATATTCGGGCTTCACTAAATAAGGCTTATTGAGAACATGGTAGATAAACGCGAATCCTATAGCAAAGAAGACCTGGTTGCCTCAGGTCGCGGAGAACTGTTTGGCGAAAACGGACCGCCGCTTCCATCAGGCAATATGTTGATGATGGACCGCGTGGTCAAAATGACCGAAGACGGCGGTAAATACGATAAAGGCTTTGTCGAAGCCGAGCTGGATATCCGCCCTGACCTGTGGTTCTTTGATTGCCACTTCATCGGTGACCCGGTGATGCCGGGCTGTCTGGGTCTGGATGCTATGTGGCAGCTGGTTGGCTTCTATCTGGGCTGGCTGGGTGCTGAAGGTAAAGGCCGCGCACTGGGCGTGGGTGAAGTGAAATTCACCGGACAGGTACTGCCGACAGCGAAAAAAGTGACTTACAAAATTCACTTCAAACGTGTCATCAACCGCAAACTGGTGATGGGCGTGGCTGATGGTGAAGTGTTTGTCGACGGCAACCTGATTTATGCCGCCACAGACCTGAAAGTGGGCCTGTTCAAAGACACCACCGCTTTTTAGTCCTCCGGACTTCCCCTGAATATTTCGAGTTGCAGTAAAGCCAACGCCCATGCAGCCTGAAGTATTACGGGGAAAACAAAAACCTCCGCACTAAGCGGAGGTTTGTTCCTTACTCGATGAACATCCGGCAGTGCTAGGCCACCGCCGACCTGTCCTCCATGGCTTGTCGCCAACCTCCCAACCAGTGAGACCGTGCGTCGATCATTTGGTACGGGCAAATCTCTTTTGAGCGTCCCGTAATGCCGGCCTGATAGCCACGTGAATGTGCTCGTTCCAGGCGGTCTCTTTTCTGTCTCTTCATACCTCGTTTCCCTCATTTCAGGTCTGGTGGAATCTGGTGGAAAGATAGAGTGGCGAATTAATGTTCAACCACTCTAACGTTCTAACTCCAGCCGCGGAAAAGATCAATGCGCAATATTCACGCCAATGTCATAAATTTGACCTGAAACCGACATCACAGAATGAGGTAAATTTTCAGAAAAATCGCTTATCTGGCTGATTAGGCAATAAAAAAGTCCCTGATATTTTTGCCACACGATGATGGCAAATCAGGGACTTAGCATAAGCTTCGAACAAATCTTAATTTGGCGTGATCGCACTATTCGCAATTTGCTGTGCAACCTGCTGCCAGCCGAGTGCCAATATGCGCACCAGCGCATCGTAACCGTCTTCCGTTTGCGGCAACGTCAGATTAAAGCCGTGTTTGATAAGCCGTCCTTGATGTTGCAGCACCCATTCACCGCTCACAATTGCCTTGCCATCGTAACGTCCCTGGAAACCGGTCACATTCACCGTCAACGTGTCGTGCGTTTCACCCAATGGTGTACCGGATACCAGACGCCCTGGCAATGCGCGGCTCAGATTATTGACCAGCGTTTGCTGCAATTGCTGGTCAAGCGGACTGGCCCACAGATTATTAGCGGCAATAACGTATTTCACGTCGCTGGTCTGGTACACCAGGCCATTACCCGCCAGATAATCCGGAACACTGACCTGCTGCACCCAAAGCATCGGTTGCCCACTGCTGGCATCGGTGCTGACAGGAGCCATACTGGCACCCGCAGGCAGTTGATAGTAAGTGGTTTCAATGGTGCTGCTGCAACCTGCCAGCAGCAGCATCGCCCCAATCATCAGCCCTTTCTTCACTGTTTCGCCCTCTTCGGCTGTGGATCCTGACCCGGTTTGGCTTCAAACACCAGCGCGTTGCTCTTGCTATTCAAGGTCTTCAGCACCGGCTGCAATTCACGCAGCACCTGATCCAGCCGCTGCATATCGCCTACCAGCTTGTTGTAGGCTGGCGATCCCGGTTGCAGCCCTTTCATGCTGCGATTCAGTTCACGCAGCGTTTGCTGCATATCCGCTGGCAGCGTCTTCATCGCCGGACTGCCGGTGATCTGATTGAGGTTGTTGAGCGTTTTCTGCAATTGCTGCAGCGTGCGCTGGCTCTCCTTCAGGGTGCCGGTTGCCTCATTAATCATCGGATTGAGCGGCAGGTTGTTGATTTTGTCGAGCGCGGCCAGCAGTTTTTGCTGAATCTGGCTCAGACCACCGCTCACCGTCGGGATCACTTCAAGACCCGCGACTTTGTCCGGTCCCTGATAAGGGGCAACGTTGTCGTAGAAATCCAGATCGACATACAACGCCCCCGACAACAGGTTGCCGGTTTTCAGGGTGGCACGCAGACCGCGTTTTTTCCCATCCTGCAAATGCTGTTCGAGATTGAAATCACCACCGAGACGGCTGATAAAGCGATCGGGTTCGATGCGGATCAGTACCGGTACACGATAATCCGTGTTCAGTGCCTGGTTAACACCAGGAATGGTATAAGGCACCTCCGCCACCGTACCGAGACGAATACCCCGGAATTCCACCGGTGCACCGACTTGCAGACCACGGATCGAATCGGTAAAGAACATCAGGAAATCGATATGGTTGGTATACAACGAATCCTGGATACTGCGCTGATCATCGAACAGATGATATTCCGCTTTATTCTCTGCCGCCTGCCCCAGTTCCCAGCCATCTGGCACATCGAAGCTGACGCCACCGCTGAACAACGTCGTGAGTGACCCCATTTCCACGCGCATCCCGGAAGATGACATATCCACCGCAATTCCGCTGTCCTTCCAGAAACGGACATTGGTGGTGACCAGCCGGTCATAAGGCGCGGAGATAAACAGCTGATAGGTCATCATGCGTTTTTCCGTGTCGAAAGTGCTGGTTTCGACCGTACCGACACGATAACCACGGAACAGCACCGGGTCGCCCGGATTAAGCTGCCCGGCTTTTTTGCTATCCAGCGTGACACGAATGCCTTTGGCATCCGGTGGTGCCAGCGGCGGCGCATCCAGCAGCTGATAACTTTCCGGCTTATCTCCTTTGGTACCCGGTTGTAGCTCGATATAAGCACCGGATAGCAGGGTACCGAGGCCGGTAATCCCTTCCCGTCCAATCTGGGGTTTGACCACCCAGAACACGCTGTCGCCGTGCAACAGTTTATCCATGCCTGAATTCAGCCGCGCTTTGATCTCCACATGATGCAGATCGTCAGTCAGTACCGCGCTCTCCACCACACCAACATCCACGCTACGGCTCTTAATGGTGGTTTTACCCGCTTCGATACCTTCGGCATTTTCGGTAATCAGTGTCACTTCCGGCCCCTGATGGCTGAAGTGATAAAAAAGAATCCATCCGCCGATTAACAGCGTGACAATGGGTACAATCCAGACCGGGGACCAGCGTTTAATCTGATCGACGTTAGCAATTCCCTGATGATTGTCCGTCAAGACGCGGCTCCTTACGTTCGGTTTTCCGTACACGATCCCAGGTCAGACGCGGATCAAAAGTCAGCGCTGCAAACATGGTGAGAATCACCACCATGGCAAACAGCAGCGCGCCTGGCGCCGGGTAAACACTCATCAACCGTCCCATGCGTACCAGCGCGGAGAGAACGGCAATAACAAACACATCTATCATTGACCAGCGACCAACAAACTCCACCACCTCATAAACCAGGTGCATCTTCTCGCTGTCATGCTGCCCGCGTCCACTGGCATCCCAGCACAACCAGCCAATCGCCAGCATTTTGAGCGAAGGCACCATAATACTGGCGATAAAAATCACCAGCGCCACCGGCCAGGATCCGTCACTCCACAGCAAGATCACCCCTGCCATGATGTTGGAGGGATACGCCGTGCCCAACGTCTCCGTCACCATGATCGGCATAATATTCGATGGGAGGTATAGCAGCAGGGAGGTTACCAGCAACGCCAGCGTCCATTGCAGGCTGTGAGGACGTCGGGCGTGTGCCACGACACCACAACGGCTGCACGCCTTTTGCTCGACGGGCATGATGGCGGTACAGCACGGGCAGCGGCGCATCCCCTGTTGGATACCACTGATACCCGCCTTTGGTGCGTGCGGTAGCGCAGGCAACGGCGCGATACGCTGCCAGACCCAGCGGCGGTCCACACATTGGAAGGCGCGCAGTTGCAGCACGCAGAACAGGCACCACGCCCAGAAACTGCTGCCAAAACCTATCTCGCCATAGGCCATCAGTTTGACAAAACTGACCAGCACCCCTGCCATGAAGATTTCCGCCATGCCCCAGTTACGTAACTGGAACAAAATGCGCGCCAGCACCAGCCGCAGGTGATGCGGCATTCTGACCTTATTCACCAGCAGAATGATGGTTACCATGCAAAACGCCGGAATGCCCTGCACAAACAGCAGGAACAGGGTCGCGAGGCTGCTATAGTCCTCGCGCACCATGACATTCGGAATTTCCGGCAGTGAGATCTCACTGCTCAGGCCAGCAACGTGCATATTGACGAAAGGAAACAGATTGGCCAGCACCAGCATAAACAAAGCCGCGATCGCATAACCGGTTGGCCGCTTACGCGGCTCATGCCAGTTAGCCGTTAATGTGGTGTGACAGCGCGGGCAACGCGCCCGGCTGCCAACCGGCACAACTGGCAGTTTTACCGTTAAATCGCACTGTGGACAGAGTATCCACGACTGCGCATCATCCGCTGCACACATGCCGGTTTCCTTCTGCATTAAGCGCCGTTTTTCAGCGCTTCCAGTTCTTCCCAGCGTTCGAACGCCGTTTCCAGTTCCTGCTCGGTCTGCGCCAATGCATCCAGCACTGGTTGCGTTTTATCATGTGGCTGGCTGAAGAAATCCGGATGACTCATCTGCGCCTGCAGCTCGCCAATACGCGTTTCCAGCTGTTCCAGTTTTTGCGGTAACTGCTCAAGCTCGCGCGTCAGGTTATAGCTTAGCTTGCCTGCGCCACGTTTGTTGGCATCATTTTTCTCAGCCGTTTTTTCAGCGCTGGCGCTGGCTTTCGCCGCTGATGCGGTTTTCAGCTGCTTATACGCCGCACGCTGCTGCTGAGCATCATGATAACCGCCAACAAAAGCACCAATCTCACCGTTACCTTCAAAGATCCAGCATTCGGTGACGGTATTATCCACAAACTGACGATCGTGGCTGACCAGCAGCACGGTACCCTGATAGCCATCAATCAACTCTTCCAGCAACTCCAGCGTTTCCACATCGAGGTCGTTAGTCGGTTCATCGAGAATCATCAGGTTGCTGGGCTTGAGGAACAGGCGCGCCAGCAGCAGGCGGTTACGTTCACCGCCCGACAGCGCACGTACCGGCGTCATGGCTCGTTTCGGGTGGAACAGGAAGTCCTGCAAATAGCCCAGCACATGGCGTGGCTTGCCGTTCACCAGCACTTCCTGCTTACCTTCTGCCAGGTTATCCATCACGGTCCGGTCCGGATCGAGTTCCGCGCGATGCTGGTCGAAATATGCCACTTCCAGCTTGGTACCTGAATGCACACGACCACTGTCTGCCTTCAGCTGTTGCAGCATCAGGCGCAGCAGCGTGGTTTTACCGCAGCCGTTAGGACCAATCAGCGCAATCTTGTCGCCACGCTGCACCTGGGAAGAAAAATCCTTCACCAGCACTTTTCCATCGACGGCGTAGTCAACATTTTCCAGTTCAAAGACGATTTTGCCGGAGCGTGAGGCTTCACCCACCTGCATATTGGCTTTGCCCATCACGTCACGGCGTTCAGAACGCTCACGACGCAGCGCTTTCAGGGCGCGAACACGGCCTTCGTTACGGGTACGACGCGCTTTGATACCCTGACGGATCCACACTTCTTCCTGCGCCAGCTTGCGGTCGAACTCGGCATTTTGCAGTTCTTCTACACGCAGCGCTTCTTCTTTGCCCAGCAGATACTGATCGTAATCCCCCGGCCACGAGACCAGCTTGCCACGGTCGAGATCGACAATGCGCGTCGCCATATTGCGGATGAAGGAGCGGTCATGCGAAATAAACACGATGCTGCCGGTAAAGGTTTTGAGGAAAGTTTCCAGCCAGTCGATGGTTTCGATATCGAGGTGGTTGGTTGGTTCGTCCAGCATCAGCACACGCGGATTGCTGACCAGCGCGCGCCCCAGCGCCGCTTTACGCAGCCAGCCGCCCGACAGCGACGACAACTCGGTATCGGCCTGCAAACCAATTTTTTCCAGCACATCATTGATGCGGCTTTCCAGCTGCCACAGGTTCTGGTGATCTAGAATCGCCTGCAGACGCGCCATTTCGTTGAGGTTTTTCTCGCTCGGATCTTCCATCACCACATGAGAAATGGCGTGGTAAGCCTTCAGATGCTCGGCCTGTTCTTCCACCCCTTCAGCAACAAAGTCATACACCGAACCGGTAATATTGCGTGGCGGATCCTGTTGCAGGCGCGCCACGACCAGGTCGGTTTCATAAATAATGCGGCCATCATCCAGCGGTTGTTCGCCGTTGATGATTTTCATCAGCGTGGATTTACCGGCACCGTTGCGCCCCACCAGACAGACGCGCTCGCCTTCTTCAATATGCAGTTCGGTATTATCCAACAGCGGCGCATCGCTGAACGACAGGTAAGCGCCATGGATACTGATCAGTGACATAAAACTTATTCCTTACCGGCGTGGCTGACCAGCCAGCAGTTGTGGATGTGACGGTTGCGGGCAAAATCCTGCGACTGGGTTTTCTGGGTGATATCCTGAGCCTGTAAGCCCAGACGTTGCAACCCGTCGAGATCCATTTTGAAGCCGCGCTTGTTGTTTGAAAACATAATGGTACCGCCGCGACGCAGCAGACGCTTCAGGTTCTGCATCAGCATCAAATGATCGCGCTGCACGTCAAAATCGTCTTCCATCCGTTTCGAGTTGGAGAAGGTGGGCGGATCAATAAAGATCAGGTCGAACTGTTCGTCGCTTTCGCGCAACCAGCTCAGGCAATCCGCCTGCATCAGGCGATGCTGACGCCCTGTCAGACCGTTGAGACGTAAATTACGCTCTGCCCACTCCAGGTAGGTACGCGACATATCCACCGTGGTGGTGGATTTCGCCCCACCCAGACCGGCATGCACACTGGCGCTGCCGGTGTAGGAGAACAGATTGAGGAAATCTTTACCCTGGCTCATTTTACCCAGCATCTGACGTGCGATGCGGTGATCGAGGAACAGGCCGGTGTCGAGATAATCCGTCAGGTTAACCAGGAAGCGCGCGTTAAATTCCTGAACTTCGAAGAAATCGCCCTTCTCACCCAGTTTCTGATACTGGTTTTTGCCTTTCTGACGTTCACGGGTTTTCAACACCAGACGATTCGCCGGGATCTCCAGCACGCTGAGCGTGGCGCTGATCACATCAAACAGACGCTGACGCGCTTTGTTCGCATCAACGGTTTTCGGCGGCGCATATTCCTGAATCACCACCCAATCGCCATAACGATCCACCGCAACGTTATATTCCGGCAGGTCGGCATCGTACAAACGATAACAATCAATATTTGACTGACGCGCCCACTTCTCCAGCTTTTTCACATTCTTGCGCAGGCGGTTGGCATAATCATCAGCAATCTGTGCCGAACTTTCGCCACTGCTGGCCGCCAGCTGATAATTTTTCTGCACACATTCCAGCGGACCGTTTTTCGCTTTGAACTGACGATCGGCGCGCAATGACAGGCAACTCAGCAGTTCTGGCGAGGCACTGAACAACGACAGGTTCCAGCCACCAAACTGCTGCTTCATGATGCGGCCCAGCTGGCTGTGCAACGCGATCAGCGCAGGCTCGCTTTCCAGACGCTCGCCATACGGCGGGTTACTCAGCACCGTGCCGGTGACATCACCCGACAGCGGATTATGCAGCTTCAGCACGTCCTGCTGGGCAAAGGTAAAGAGATCGGCCACACCGGCGCGGCGCGCATTGGCTCGCGCCCATTCCAGCACGCGGCCGTCGTTATCGTAACCAAAGAAACGAGCGCTGGTCGCTGCCGTTCCCTCACGGGCTCGTTGCATCGCTTCGCTACGCAGTTCCTGCCACAGCGGCTGATTATGTTTTTTCCAGCTGTTAAAACCCCAGCGTGAACGCAGCAGGCCCGGTGCGCGATCGCAGGCGATCAACGCCGCTTCAATCAGCAACGTACCGGAACCACACATCGGGTCGACAAGCGGGGTGCCGTTTTGCCAGCCAGAACGCAGCACAATCGCCGCCGCCAGATTCTCTTTCAGCGGAGCCTGACCGGTTTGCTGACGATAACCACGCTGATGCAAGGCATCGCCACTCAGATCCAGCGCGATGCTGACGCGATCTTTATTCAGCCAGGCGTTGATACGAATCCCCGGCTGCTCGCGATCCACATTCGGACGCGGCAAATTCTGGCGGGTAAAGCTGTCCACGATGGCATCTTTAATACGCAACGCGCCAAACTGACTATTACGGATCACCTCGTTGGTGCCGCTGAAATGGATGGCGAAGCTGGTATCACTGTCGAAGATGTCGCACCACGGAATGCTCTGGGCGCCGACGTAAAGATCGAGATCGCTCCAGACGCCGAATTCTCCCAGCGGCAGTAAAATACGTGAAGCCAGGCGGCTCCACAGCAGGCTTTGGTACATCACGCGGTCGTCGGCCTCAAAATGGACACCGCCCTGCACCACCTGCAAATCCTGCGCACCCAGCGCGTCCAGCTCAGTTTTAAGCAGTTCTTCCAGCCCGCGCGCCGTACTGGCAAACAGAGAATTCATATCGTCACTTCTACTCCTGATAAAATTGTTGCGCATTATAGCGAATCAGCGTCCTATGTCATAAAGTTAGCTTCTTTTTGTCCTGCATGACGGCTTTCAGGGAGTAGTGATGATTACGTTGTCCCGTCTGTTTATCCATCCGGTAAAATCGATGCGCGGCCTGCAACTGTCGCATGCCCAGGTGCTGGAAAGCGGCCTGGCCTTTGACCGCATCTTTATGGTTACCGAAACCGATGGCACCTTTATCACTGCCCGTCAGTATCCGGAAATGGTGCGCTTCACCCCGGCGCTGCTGCCCGATGGCCTGTTTTTGCAGGCACCGGACGGCAGCCAGGCGTTAATCCGCTTTGCTGATTTTGCCGCCACTGACGCACCGACCGAGGTCTGGGGTAACCACTTTACCTCACGCATCGCCCCGGCAGAGATAAACCTTTGGCTGAGCGACTTTTTCCCCCGCCCGGTACAACTGCGCTGGACCGGATCACAGCCCACCCGCCGGGTAAAACGCTTTGATCAGGTGCCACTGAGCTTTGCGGATGGCTTTCCTTATCTGCTGGTCAATATGGCGTCCTTGCAGGATCTGCAACAACGCTGCCCGGCCAGCGTTCGTGTCGAACAGTTCCGCCCTAACCTGGTGGTCAGCGGCGCGCAGGCGTGGGAAGAAGACAGCTGGAAGAAATTAACCATTGGCGATATTACTTTTGAGATGCCGAAGCCCTGTAGCCGCTGCGTGTTTACCACCGTCGGCACCGAAAGCGGGCAAAAACATCCGCAGGGTGAACCGCTGGCCACGCTGCAACGTTTCCGTAGCGCCCAGGATGGCAGCGGCGATATCGATTTTGGTCTGAATTTGATCGCCCTGAACAGTGGCGTGATCCGCGTTGGCGATCAGGTGACAATCGTGGAAAAACAGCCTGCACGCGCCTACGGTGCCGGTCAGGTGGTGGAAACCCTGGCCCCTGTAACCAGCAATCTGAGCAACGTTACCATTGGCTATCAGGGCAGCGAATTTACCGGAGATAATCAGCAGGTGCTGCTGGAACAGCTTGAAATGCAAGGTTTTCGCATTCCCTACTCCTGCCGCGCCGGTATCTGTGGCAGCTGTAAAATGACGCTGGTATCAGGTGAAGTGAAAGCCTTAAAGAAAAGCGCAGTGCGTCAGGATGGCACCATCCTGAGCTGTAGCTGTATTCCGGCTGGTGATATCGAGCTGGCGTAACGCGTTACACCGCCCGGGCAAACTGGGCGGAAGATTCGGGCTTACAAGGTTGCAGACGATCATTCATCACTTTGATCGCATCCCCCAGCACCATGCCTTTACCGGCTACGGTCAGCGCATGTTGTGCCAGCAAACAAAGCGCCGCATTTTCTCCGCTTTCCACCACCAGCAATTGCGCCTGCTCACCGCTGTCTGCGAGGGTCACCGCCACCATATCGCCTGCGACCGGTTGCCAGCTGTGGGCGTGACTGGTGAAATGCCAGCTTTTCGGCATTAATGGTTTCAGAAAACGGCTGGCGACCAGCGCATTTAATACCAGCTCGGCACGGTGATCGCTTTTTAAACCACTCTGACGGCAACGTTCTTCAAAGGTAAAATAAAGCGCGGCGTCATCAACGCAAAAACCGCTTTCATTAAAGGCATCCGGGGTCAGCATTTTGCGTGAGAAGCGCGAGCGAAATAACATGCCATCGGCCAGATCAAGCATCATCCGGTCATGCTCCGCGTCAAAATACCAACGCCAGTTGTCATCGGGTTTGATTTTCATGATGTGCCCTGTGGTTCATCGCTGCGCAAAATTACGCTTCACAGCAAAAGGAAAATAACGCTAAGGAAAAAGCTGAAAAATACACCAGCAGGACAAAATATAAACGAGCCAGAGGGATAAATAAACCCCCTGGCGCGGGAATGTGGGAAATGTCTTAGAGATGGGTCACGATATCTTTAATTAAGCCAGGTCCTTTATATATAAATCCGGAGTATATCTGGACCAGCGTGGCACCTGCGGCAATTTTTTCCCGTGCCGCCACCAGCGAATCAATACCACCCACACCAATAATGGGCAGACGACCCTGCAACTCCTGTGACAGGCGGCGGATGATTTCGGTGCTACGATTCTGCACCGGACGGCCACTTAAACCACCTGCTTCTTCACCGTATTTCAGGCCGCTGACCAGTGAACGATCGAGGGTGGTGTTGGTGGCAATCACACCATCAATTTCGTGGCGAACTAAACTGTCAGCAATCTGGATCAACTCTTCCTCAGAAAGATCCGGCGCGATCTTCACCGCCACGGGAACATATTTAAGATGCCGTTCCTGCAACTCTTTTTGTTTTAATTTGATGGCTGCCAGCAGATCATCCAGCGCTTCACCATATTGCAGCGTGCGTAATCCTGGGGTGTTAGGCGAGGAAATATTGATGGCAATATAACCGGCGTGGGCATACACCTTTTCCATGCAGGTCAGATAATCATCTTTCCCCTGCTCGACCGGCGTATCTTTATTTTTACCAATATTGATACCAAGGATTCCTTTAAAACGCGCCTTTTTAACGTTCTCCACCAGGTAATCGACGCCCTGATTATTAAATCCCATCCGGTTGATAATCCCTTCCGCTTCCACCAGGCGGAACATACGCGGCTTATCATTACCTGGTTGTGGGCGCGGCGTGACGGTGCCCACTTCGACAAAACCAAAACCCATCGCACCAAAGGCATTAATGCATTCCGCATTTTTGTCGAGACCGGCGGCCAGTCCAAGGGCATTAGGAAATGTCAGCCCCATGCAGTTAACCGGACGCGCGGGTAACGACTGGCGGATAAACCCTTCAAGCGGGGTGCCGCTGATAAAACGCAGTTGATGCAGGGTGAGTTCGTGCGCACGCTCTGGATCGAGCTTAAACAGCGCCGGCCGGACGATAGGATATAACATGCACTCTCCTGAATGGCGGAAGCTTCGTGAAAGTCGGGGGGCACGGGAAAATGTGCGCCAGAATGGTAATGGCCTCTGGCACAAAAGTAAATTGCAGCGCGAGGAAACGCAGGTCGAATTGACCTGCGTCATCATTAGCTTGCGGCGTCTTTCATCGGTGTGGTGGTGGCAGCGGGATTACGCAGATACTCACGCAGAATGCCGTGGCGTGCCATCACCCAGAAAATCCCGACGCAGACAAGGAACTCAGCAATCACCATCGACCATGCCGCGCCAATGGCACCGTATTTCCAGGCCAGGAAGGCACAGACCGGAATATTGATAACGCCCGGGCCGAGCATCACCAGCATACGCTGACGCGCCAGACCATGCGGGATCAACACCTGTAAACCAGCCGGGTAAGCAATGTTGCCAAACAGGAAACACAACACAAACACACGCAGCACGTCAGCCGAGGCAACAAATTCCGGGCCGAGCAAAATACGGACCACTTCATCAGCGAAGAAGTACGTGAAGATCACAATACCGAAGCTAAGCAGAAACGAGATCAGCAAGCTCTTACGCGTCGCCGCGATGGCTGCTGCCTTATCACGCGAAAACAGATAACTGACGCGTGGAAAAAAGGCGTTGCCAATCTGTTCCGGCACCGAGTTCGCCGCCTTACGCAGACGGTCGGCCCCGTTATAGATCCCGATGGCATAATGCGAGGTAAAGGCGGCCAGAATCACCACGTTGACGCTGTTAAACAAATTTGCACCGGCGATAGCGATAAAGACGTGCACGCTGTCTTTCAGGCGCTGCATGATTTCACTGGGTTCGAAGCGGTAGCGACCTATCACCTTCATCTTCAGCACAAACCGCAGCGTAATCAGCGCGCTGATAATCGACACCACACCCGGAATCATCGCCGCCAGCCAGGTATCGCTCGGGGTTTTCACCAGCAGAAACGTCAGCGGGATAGCGCAGAAATTGCCAAAGGTGGCAATCACCGCCGTTTTACCGAGCTTCTCAAAGCCCTGCATCAGCCAGCCAAAGGAGAACAGCGATCCCAGCAGCGTGGTGCAGTTTGCCAGCACTATCCAGAACAGGAAATGCCAGGACGGATTCAACCAGGTCGCGAGTAACAGCACACCGCTGGTTGAGAGCATCAGCATCAATTTTGCATTGAAGGTTGACCAGAATATCTGCGTCACCCGGACTTTATCCTCACGATGGTGAGCAATGTCCTTGGTGGTATAAACGTTAAAACCCCAATCTGAAATGGTGCTGCAATAAAGTACGCAGGCGATAGCCAGCGCCAGCACCCCCATTTGATTGACGCCGAGTATCCGCGCCAGATAGGGTAAGGTGACTAAAGGAAAGAGAAATGACGCTCCCCGATAGGCCAGCAAAGATAAAATATTAATCACTAAACTCTTATCGAGTGTTTTTGCCATGACGCAACAACCTTAATGCTCATACCAGCAATGACTTTCGCACTTATTCCTGGTGCAATCAAACCACCGGAACACTTTTCGGAATAAGGCGGTTTTTCTTCAGTTCTTTAATCACTTTGTAATTTTGCATGCGGATAAAAAACTCTGGATAATTCAGCAGCAACCACTCTTTTAATCCGGCAGGTTTGATTTCACGCCCCAGAAAACGGATAGCATTAATCACGTAATAGGGCACCGGCGTGCGGTTATAAAGCGAGAGATAAATCATTAGCCGGAAAGAATGTAACAAATATTCTTTTTGTAACTGACTGCGCCATTTATTTTTCCCTAGCGTGATGATGAGGTCATGATATGCCTGCAGAAACGCATGGTAACGCTGCAAGAAATAATCGCTATTTTTATGCCCATGGGTTAATGACCCCTGGCGGACACGCTGCTGATAATAACTTTTATTACTAACCCAGGCATGGTGACTCTTCAGGAAAGCCCCCAGGCTGAAACAGTGATCTTCATGCACCCGGTGCTGGAAACGCAGATGATATTTATCGATAACCGAGCGTTTCAGCAGGTAGTTCCATGCGGCGGAAGTATAGCTGCCATTACGTAATAAAGAGGAAAACACCTGGAGTGGGGATTGCAGGCCAGACAGTTCATGCCTCACCTTTTTTGAGGTGCGATGCGGCTGGTCATGGTCAAATATGATTGAATTAAAACAGAACAACTCCACCTGAGGATGCGTCTGTACCACTTGCTGTAGCTCGCTGACCAGCCCCGGAGCGACGCGATCGTCCGGATCACAAAAAAACAGAAATTCTCCCCGGGCCAGCTCAATACCTTTGTCACGTGCTAACCCGGCTCCCCCGTTGGGCACAGTGATAATTTGCACCTGTGGCAGGTTGGCATAATGCTGGTTGAGAAGATGCAGCGTGTCATCGGTAGAACTGTCGTTAACGATGATGATTTCATTGGGCGCGGATATTTGCAGCAACAGAGAATCCACGCATTCAACAATATATTTATCTACGTTATAAGTTGGGACGATGACGGAAAGTAATTTCTCTGACATAAGCACTCTCTTTTTAACAACCTGGTAAAAAAACAGCAATCACATCCATGTGCGTCAG